>CAVPGK010000001.1:0-93519 GCA_963703955.1 Nitrospirota bacterium
ACCCCGCCGGGGCCGCATCGAGGAAGACGATGCCCTGCCCCTGTCCGCTGTCGACCGGCTTGAGGACGAGCCGTCGGGCCGCCGCCTGCTCCCGGGCCAGCCACTCCCGCGCGCTCGACGGGGGTCGCACTCCGTCCAGATAGTGCACCGTCCCGCGATCGAGGAGCGCATGGACCGCCGGGCAGCGGAAGCCGTGCAGCGCCATCACGCGCGCGAAGGCGAGCTTGTTGCCGATGATGGCGTTGAAGGTGCCATTCACCCGGTCGATCCTGAAGTGGACCGCGACGTCTGACAGGTACAGCGCCGGCACGTGGGCGTCGAGGTCGTAGACGATGTACGACCTGGCGCCGAAGCCGCTCCGCCAGGCCCGCAAGCGCTTGGCGAGTGGCAGGGGCACGCCCGGCCGCAGCTCTTCGCCCAGGATCCGCGCCGTCCGCGACAGCCAGCTCATCGTCGCCTTGATGCGCGGTGTGCGCCGACGAACGGGGGCGATGCGGTAGTCGGCGAACGACCGGCCGCTCATGACTGCCGACATGGTACGCCAGCGAGACGCGCGGTGGGCCGTCGTTTCGGCGCTCCGTTCGCACTACCTTCCGGCCTGGGGAATATTCCGAGCAAGGAACCACACCCCAGGCCCCTCGACGCGGCTCCGACGAGCGGACTCACGATGGCGCCGGGCTTA
Organism: Nitrospirota bacterium; assembly: GCA_963703955.1. Taxonomy (GTDB): domain Bacteria; phylum Nitrospirota; class Nitrospiria; order Nitrospirales; family Nitrospiraceae; genus CAVPGK01. The sequence continues at coordinate 683 of CAVPGK010000001.1, forward strand.
GCGGTCCGTGCTCCTGCCACCGCGCCGCAAGCCGCAGTCATTAAAGGCTGGCACGACCTCATCGGCGAGCTCACCCATGCCGATGCCATCTGCGATCGCCTCATCCATACCGCGTACGTCATCGAGCTCCAGGGACCCTCGCTGCGAGAAACGCGCGCCCGGGCGCAGCAGAGCGGCCCCAGCGGAGGCGTGCCGGAGCCCCCAACGTCGGACGTGTCCAAGGCCGCCGGCCCTCGAAAACGGTCATGAGCGGGCCGCGAGCGCGCCTCCCACCGACGCCACTGCGTGCGCCCCTCCCCTTGCCGTCCACCCCCAACCTCCGCGCGCTGGACCGTCGCTGGAGCCGCAGGCACACTTTTCTGAATGCAGCCACAGCACGCACGCGCCCTCGGCGGAGGCGGACAAAGCGAGGGTGAGGCCGAGGAGCGAGATCATCGCCGTGGAGGCGGGGGCAGGACATCGCGGGCCGGCGAGGCCGGCCGTTCGAGCCCGCGATGAATCAGCCTACCGGGATGGGCCGTTCACCCCTTAAACGGCCCGTTGCCATCATATTGCCATCGCAGTGGCCGGAAGAGGGCTATTCGTGGCCGTTAGCCGGCCCGGGTCAGTGCGAGAGCCGGCGCCTGATCTCGGCGCCGTCTCCGTGCCCATCGAGGGCGCCGAGAAGCTCGGTAAATGCGCGGAGGATAAGGTCTGGACGGGCAGAGGCGGGCTCCGGCAACCCCTGCCCCTGGCATCGACCCACACCCCGCGTAGCCCTAGCCGCTGGGGCGCGGTCACGTCCCATTCGAGGTTGTCGCCGACCATCCAGGCCTCGGACGGACGGGATCCGAGGGCGTCGAGGACGTGCCGGTACACGGACTCGTCCGGCTTGCCCACGCCGAACTCCCCTTCGATCAAGATCACGTCGAAGAACCGGGCGAGATCGTATTGCTCGACCTTCCGGCGCTGCTGCGTCCGGTCACCATTGGTCACGAGAGCGAGCGAGAGGCCGCGCCTCCGGAGCCGGTCCAGCGTCTCCAGCACGCCCGGGAAGAGCGCCATGCGTCGCCAGCGCCGCGCGGCGTAGTCGTCGGCGATGTCCCGACCCAGCGCATCCGGCGCTCCGACGTCCGTGAGCGCCCGCTCCGCGATCTTTCGCCAGGCGCCGAGCATGTCGATGCGCTCGCGCGCATGCCGCCCCGGATTGCTCCAGAACCAGCGCCGCGCCTCGAGAACGGCGGAGAAGAGCGACGCCGCGTCGACGCCAGCGGGACCGGCCACGGCGGAGCACGCCTCGCGCCAGGATTCGTCCACGCCGCCCGTGTAGTCGAGCAGCGTGTCGTCGAGATCGACCAGCAGGGTCTTCACGGCCCGGTCGGCGTCGACGGCGAGGCTCTCATCTGGCCTCGGCTTCCTGGCGTCGGCGGCGAGGCTCTCATCCGGCTGCGGCTTCCTGAGGCGTGGCGCTCTCGGCGAAGGGGGGAAGCTCGGGGCGGCACAGTCCGCGGAAGTTGCACCACCGACAGATCCTGAGATCCTCGGTCTTCTCGAAGTCCCCCTCCTCCGCGCGGTTTCGCTCGGGGTCCTTCAAGTAGGCCTTCATGGACCTCACGGACAACCGGATATGCTGTCTCACGCGCTCCAGGCTGGCCTCGTCCCAGGGATGACTCGCGACCGTTCCCTCGCGAAGGTTCACTTCGAGCAGATCCACGCGGGGCAGATCGACCCGCAGCACCTCGAGAGCGTACAGGGCGTAGCCGCCGAGCTGGAGGGAGGCGCCGTCGCCATTGCCACCCGTCTTCCAGTCGATGAGCTGCAGGCGATCCTGCTGGTTCCAGTAGCCGAAGTCGGGCGCCGTGAAGACCGTGGTCCCCTCCCAGGGGAAGGAGCCGATGTCCTCGAGCAGGATGAAGCGATCCGTGGACACGCGCTTGATGTCCGCCAGGAGCGGCAGCCGGTGGAAATTCCGGAGACAGCGGATGACGTGATCCCGGAGGGCCTGCCACTCGCTACCGCGCACCGGGACGCCGTACTCGTGCTCGAAGAGGCCTGTCCGCTTCGGACTCTCGCGGTAGACGCGGTCGCGAGAGCCCTTCCACTCCTCGCGCATCTGGCGCACCGTGTCCTCGATGAGCGACGCCGCCGAAAGCGCGTGCCCCGCGCGGAGCGCCAGCAGCGATCGCTCGACGGCTTCGTGGACCAGCCGCCCGGCCCACATCTGGCGGGTGCCGAGCTGCTTCAGCACGTAGCACGCCCGCGCTCGCTCGTCGGCGCTGGCGTCCCATCCGCCCCACGCCCCGTAGTAGTGGTAGAAGTACCGGCGCCGGCATTCCTGGAAGACGTTGTCGCGCGTGCGCGACCAGGAAAACTCGTTCGCGTGATCGGCCACCGGTAGAGCATAGCAGCAAAGCCGCCGCGCATGTCACGGTGCGACACGGCCCTTTGCGGCTCCGAGTCGGGTGTGATAGGCTCCGCGCGTTCAGCGGTTCGACATTCCACCACGAATCAGGAGGAGAGCGCATGACTCGGCCCACCACCACGGGTTTGACGCGACGCGAGATTCTCCAGGTCGGCGGCGCCACCTTCGCCGGCTACGCCCTGGCTGCCGATACGGTCCTCGCCCAGGTCGTCAAGACGGATACCGATGGGCTGACCGCCGGCGACGCTCAAGTCAAGATCGGCGACTACAACATGCCCGTCTACCAGGCGCGTCCGTCTTCGGGCAGCAATTTCCCGATCATCCTCGTGCTCTCCGAGATCTGGGGCGTCCACGAATGGGTCAAGGACTGCACGCGGCGGTTCGCCAAGCAGGGCTACTGCGCGGTGGCGCCGGAGCTGTTCCAGCGCGAGGGCGGCGTCGGCCACATCCCGGACATCCAGGCCATCCTCAAGATCGTGCTCGCGGTGCCGCGCAAGCAGGTGCTCGGCGACGTCGCGGCAGCGGGCGACTGGGCGAAGAAGCAGCCCGGCGTGAAGGCCGACCGGGTCGGCGTGACCGGGCTGGTGCTGGGGCGGCTCGACCGTGTACCAGGTGGCCGCCACCAATCCGGACATCAAGGCCTCCGTCGCGTGGTACGGACCGCCCGCGCGCCCGTATCCCGACTCGCCGAACCCGGTGACGGGGTTCGACGTCGCCAAGGACATCAAGGCGCCGTTCCTCGGCCTGTACGGAGAGAAGGATCAGAACCCCTCGCCCGGCCGACGCGACCAAGTTCGGCGATCTGCTCAAGCAGACGAACAAGAACGTCGAGGTCGTGATCTACCCCGATGCCGAGCCACGGCTTCTTCGCCGACTACCGTCCCTCGTACAACGCCACCGCGGCCGCCGACGCCTGGAAGCGCTGCACCGCCTTCTTCGACAAGTGGCTCAAGGCCTGACGAGAACTTCGCGACAAGGAGGCCAGGGCGATGCCGTTCGTGAACATCCGGATCTACGAGGGCTGGGGCAAGGAGCGGAAGGACGAGATCGCCAGGCGCGTGACGGAGGCGATCACGGACGTCACCAAGCTCCCGAAGGAGGCGGTCTGGGTCGTGGTCGAGGAGGTCGATCCCCCTGACTGGTACGTGGCCGGGAAGCCCGGGGAGCGGATGAAGAAGTGACCGTCTCGATCCGGGACCCGCGGTTCGCCAAGATCGTCGGGCCCGACGTGCAGTTCGAGCAGATCGCGAGCGGATGCCTGTTCACGGAGGGGCCGCTCTGGCATCCGAGCGAGCACTACCTCCTGTGGAGCGACATGCCCGGCGATCATCTCCGGCGCTGGTCGCCGAGAGACGGCGTCAGCACGTTTCGCAAGCCTTGCAACATGTCGAACGGGCTCACCTGGGACCGGCAGGGGCGCCTCCTCGCCTGCGAGCACGCGTCGAGCCAGGTGAGCCGCACCGAGCCCGACGGCCGCCTCACGCCGATCGCCACGCACTATCAAGGCAAGCAGCTCAACAGTCCCAACGACATCGTCTGTGCCGCCGACGGCGGCATCTACTTCTCCGATCCACCGTACGGCCGCGCGAAGTTCTACGGGGTTCCGCGGGAGCAGGAGTTGCCGTTTCAGGGCGTGTACCGTGCGGGTCACGACCCGAAGAGCCCGACGCTCCTCGTCGATGATTTCGATCGCCCCAACGGTCTCTGCTTCTCCCTGGACGGCCGTCGCCTCTTCGTGAACGACACCGCGAAGAAGCACATCCGCGTCTTCGACGTCGGGGCGAACGGCGCGCTCTCGGGCGGCCGCGTGTGGGCCGAGACGGTGGGCGAAGGCGCGGGGGCGCCCGACGGCATGAAGATCGACTCGACGGGCAACGTGTACTGCTGCGGCCCCGGAGGGATTCATGTCTTCGACCCCGAGGCCGTCTGCCTCGGTGTCATCCACGTGCCCGAGCACACCGCCAACTTCGCCTGGGGTGACGCCGACTACCGGAGTCTCTACATCACGGCGTCGACGTCGGTCTACCGCATTCGCGTGGTCGTCCCCGGCCTGCCGGCGCTCTGAGACGCTCACCGGATTCAAGGAGGAGTCCATGATCATTCGAATCCTGACCGTGCTGCTCGCGCTGGTGGCGGCGGTCCCGTCCGCGGCCCTCGCCCAGAAGTCGATCAAGGTGGGCATGCCCATGCCGTTGTCGGGTCCCGCCGCCCTCTTCGGCGACCCCGCCTCGAAGGGCGCCCAGATGTTCGTGGAGGAGATCAACGCCAAGGGCGGCGTGCTCGGCCGGAAGTTCGAGCTGATCGTCCGCGACTCCAAGGCCGACGCGAACGAGGCCGTCCGCGTCGCTCGCGAGATGATCCTCAAGGACAATGTGGACTTCCTCGTGGGGACCTTGACCTCGGCCGAGGGGCCGGCGGTGTCCGTCGTCGCCAAGGAGAACAAGATCGTCTTCATCGCGCCGATCCCGAAGACCGACCAGCTCACCGCCCCCGACAAGCTCCACCCCTACGTCTTCCGGGTCGCCTCCACCACCACCATCGAGGGGCGCAGCGCGGCGGAGATCGTGGCCAAGTGGCCGGTGACGAAGGTCGCCACGGTCAGCTTCGACTACGCCTACGGCCAGGACGTCACCAAGGCGTTCGTCGAGCACCTCAAGAAGATCAAGCCGAGCGTCGTGATCGTGGACCAGCAGTGGCCGAAGCTGGGCGAGCAGGACTACAACCCGTTCATCAACGCCCAGATGGGGAAGAAGCCCGAGGCCGTGTTCTCCTCGATCTGGGGCGGGTTCTTCGTCACCTACTCGAAGCAGGCCAAGGCGCTCGGGTTCTTCGACGCCATCAAGTACAACTTCATCGGCGTGGGCGAGGCGGCAACGCCAGAGACCACCAAATCCATGGGCGCGGACTACCCGGTCGGGATCTGGGGCAATTCCTACGACGCCTTCTACTGGGACACCGCGTCTCCCGCGCACCGCGACTACACCGCGCGGCTGTCGAAGTTCCTCAAGGAGGAGTACCCGTCCTCCTGGGCCATCCAGGGCTACATCGGGATGCAGTTCCTCGCCGAGGCCATCAAGAAGGCCGGCAGCACGGACGCGGACAAGGTGTCGAAGGCGCTGATCGGACTGTCGGTCGACACGCCGGTGGGCAAGCTGACGATCCGGGAGAAGGATCACCAGGCCAATCGCGGCCAGCTCTACGGCAAGACGGCGATGGACCCGAAGTATCCGTTCGCCATCATGAAGCCGGCCGAGTACGTGGACCCCACGAGATTCATGGACTAGACAACTCGGAGGGGGGCTTCGCCCCCCTTCCGATACCTCCCCCCAGGATTCGATTGCGCGGGCAAAGCCCGCGCTCGAAGCGGAACATCGGAAGGTCGGCGATCGTTCAAGGGCTTCAGCCTGATTTCTCCGACAGGCTCCTAGCGACGCGCGGCTACGGCAGCCAGCCGTCGGACCGGCGGCGCGGGACGGTGGAAGCGCGGCGGCCTCGGCATTTCACGCGGGACCCGAGGTGAGGATGATGGCTGCCGCCTTCCCTCGACCGGGTCCCGACATCCAGGTGTGATCACTCCGGCCCGACTCGATGCCCGATCCCGCCTTCCTCTTCGCCCAGGCGCTCAGCGGCCTCACGGCCGCGATGTTCCTGTTCCTGATCGCCTCCGGGCTGTCCTTGATCTTCGGCGTGCTCCGGGTGCTCAACTTCGCCCACGGGTCCTTCTACATGCTGGGCGCGTACACCGCCTACCAGTTCGTGCAGTGGCTCGGGCCCGGACCGGGAACGTTCTGGATCGCCGCGCTCGGGGCCGCGCTCGCCATCGCGCTGCTCGGCGGACTCGTGGAGCGATTGCTCTTTCACCGCCTGTACGCCACGGAGGAGCTCTACCAGCTCCTGTTCACCTATGCGCTCGTCCTCATCCTGAGCGACGTCGCGAAGATCCTGTGGGGCACGCAGCAGAAGTCGGTGAGCCGACCGCGCGGCCTCACCGGTTCGGTGAACGTCTTCGGCGCCACCGTCCCCTCCTACAATCTGTTCATCCTCCTGCTGGGACCGGCGATCGCGCTCACGTTCTGGTTCGTGCTCCAGCGGACGCGCGCGGGCCGCTTCATTCGCGCGGCCGCGCTCGACCGCGAGACGCTGGGCGCGCTCGGCGTCAACGTGGACGCCCTCTACACGGGCGTCTTCGTCGTCGCCTCGTTTCTCGGAGGCCTGGGGGGCGCCCTCATCACCCCGATGCGCGCCGTGGTGCCCGGCATGGACACGGACGTGATCGTCGACGCGTTCGTCGTGGTGGTGATCGGCGGGCTCGGCTCCTTCTGGGGCACCTTCCTGGGCGCGCTGATCTACGGCCAGGTCCTCTCCTTCGGCATCCTGTTCTTCCCCCGATTCTCGATCTTCGCCATCTTCGCCCTCATGGCGGCCGTGCTCATCCTGCGGCCCTGGGGCCTGCTCGGGCGACCGCTCCGGTGAGCGCGAACGTTCGCGCCGAGAGCGCTGCCAAACGCCGCCGGCCAGGATGGTCCTGGGGTCACCGATGATCGGTCGCGTGCCCTGGGCGCTCCTCGTGTTCCTCGCCGGCTTTTTCGTGCCGTCGCTCGGCTCGCGCTTTTACACCTTCGTCGCGAACGACGTGCTCATCTGGGCGCTCTTCGCCACCAGCTTGAACTTGCTCGTCGGCTATACCGGCCTTGTGTCCTTCGGCCACGCGGCCTACTTCGGGATCGGCGCCTACACCACCGGCATCCTCATGAAGAGCGTCGGGGCGTCCTTCCTCCTGGCCCTGCCGGCGGCCGGCGTCTTCTCCGGGCTCTGCGCGCTCTTCTTCGGGTTCTTCTGCGTACGGCTCACGCGCATCTACTTCGCGATGCTCACGCTGGCCTTCGCCCAGATCACCTGGGCGATCTGCTTCAAGTGGAACGAGGTCACGGGAGGCGAGCAGGGAATGCCCGAGATCCCCTACCCGGGCTTCGAATGGGTCGAGCGGGCGGCCGCCGTGCTGCCCGCGATCGGCGGGTACCGCACGTCCGACTACTACTACTTCACGTGCCTGATCGTGGTGGGCGCGTGCCTGTGGGTCTTGAGGCGCATCGTCGGGTCCCCGTTCGGGCGGATGCTGACGACGATCCGCGAAAACGCCGAGCGGGCGGAATTCATCGGGGTCAACGTCCGCCGCTACGAGCTGGCGGCATTCGTCGTCGCGGGGTCGTTCGCAGGGCTGGCGGGTGGGCTGTTCGGCATCTTCAACCGCGGCGTGTTCCCCGACTTCGCGTACTGGACCAAGTCGTCCGAGGTCCTCATCATGACGCTGCTGGGCGGCATGGGGACCTTCTACGGGCCGTCGGTGGGCGCGCTGGCGCTCATCTGCCTCAACCAGCAGATCGTCTCCTACACGCAATACTGGCCCCTGATCCTCGGGACGATCCTGGTCCTCCTGCTCTTCGTGTTCCCGGGGGGACTCGCCGGCGCGGCGGCGACCCTCTGGAGGCGTCTAGCTCGAAGGCACGCCCGTGCTTGACGTCCAGGACCTCCGGAAGAGCTTCGACGGCTTCCAGGCCGTCGGTGGCGTGAGCTTCACGGTGCCCCGAGGATCGATCAGCGCCATCATCGGCCCCAACGGCGCCGGCAAGACCACGCTCTTCAACCTGATCACCGGGCATCTGGCACCGGACGCGGGCCGCGTGATCTTCAAGGAGCGGGAGATCACCGGCATCGCCCCCCACGACCTCTGCCGCATCGGCATGGGCCGTTCCTTTCAGCGCACCAACATCTTCCCGCGGCTCACCGTTCACCAGAACATCCAGGCCGCCTTCCTGAGCCATCGGGGGCGCGGCTGGAACCTCTTCACGCCGGTGGAGACGCTCTACCGCCAGGAGACCGAGGCGCTGCTCGAAGCGGTGGGGCTCCTCGACAAGGCCGGGGAGGTCTCGGGATTTCTCTCCCACGGCAACCAGAAGCAGCTCGAGCTGGGCCTGGCCCTGGCGCTCGAGCCCGAGATCCTGCTGCTGGACGAGCCGACGGCCGGCATGTCCGCGACGGAGACACGCGAGTCCATCCGGCTCATCGAGCGCATCGCGGAGGAGCGTGGGCTCACGTTGCTCTTCACCGAGCACGACATGGAGGTGGTGTTCTCGATCGCCCACCGCATCACCGTGCTGCACCAGGGCCGGGTGATCGCCGACGGCGCGCCCGGCGAGGTGCGGCGGGATCCCGGAGGTCCGGCGCGTGTACCTGGGAGACCACCGGTGACGGCGACGCCGATCCTGACGATCGAGGACATCCACACGTTCTACGGGCTCTCCCAGGTGCTCTTCGGCGTTTCCCTCGAGGTGGCGGCGCAAGAGAAGGGACTTGTCGATATCCGCGTCCATAACCTCCGGGACTACACGAGGGATCGCCATCAGGTCGCGGATGATGTCCCATACGGGGGAGGCGCGGGGATGGTGATGAAGGCCGAGCCGGTGTTCCGGGCCGTGGACGCTCTGCGTGAGGCGTGCCGTGAAGACTCTGGTATGTCGGACCTTCGCATGGTACTCCCGTCGCCGCAAGGCCGTCCCTTTAGCCAGCAAATGGCTGAAGAGTTTAAAAATGACCGTCGCAGGCTGGTGTTTCTCTGCGGGCATTACGAAGGTTTCGACGAGCGCATTCGACTGGGGTTACACGCGGAAGAAGTGTCGATTGGCGACTATGTCGTCACGGGGGGAGAACTACCGGCTCTCGTGATGATCGATGCGGCTGCCCGACTGATCCCGGGCGTCCTCGGGGATCCTGACTCGGCCCGGCAGGACTCCTTTGCGGACACCCTATTAGACTATCCGCACTATACGCGACCTCCGGAGGTACGGGGACTCTCAGTCCCGGACGTGCTGCTGTCTGGAAACCACGAGGCGATTAGACAGTGGCGCCGGAAGGAAGCATTCCGTAGCACCTACCTGAAGCGTCCCGATCTCTTGCGGGATCGGCTCCTGAACGACGAGGATAGACGGTTGTTGGATGAGGTTGTTCGTGAACTGAAAGGGCAGACGTCCGTGTTGTGCGGGGAGGAGGGGTACTGACATGAATCGGCTGGAGCGAATCCGACGATCGTTGACCAAGAAAACACCGCCGAAATTCGAGATCGGCGACACCGTCCGGGTTCACGTCAAAGTGGTCGAGGGAGAAAAGGAACGCATTCAGGTGTACGAAGGTCTGGTGATCAGCCGCAAGGGCGGACATAACAGCGAAACCTTCACGGTCAGAAAGGTCTCGTATGGCGTCGGGGTGGAGCGTATCTTCCCGGTTCATTCGCCGATCGTCTCGCGCGTCGATGTCGTTCGGCAGGGCAAGGTCCGTCGGGCGAAGCTGTACTATCTCCGCGAGAAGAAGGGCAAAATGGCGAAAGTCGGTGAGCGAGAGTTTTCACCCGATTTGAAGGCGCAAGGCGATTCCGCGCGCAAGGCTAAGCCGGTCGAAGCCAAGGCTGCCGAAGCGGTTCCGGCTGGGACCTGACGTAGAAAAGTTGAGGCTAAGCGTGTCGTGCCCACCCTTTGACCTTCACCTGAACGTTAGCCTCTTGGAAAACGGTCGTGGAGCCGACCGACTTCTTTGAAACAGAAGCCCAGAGGTGCGGGTACCAGTTCGTGGCTGGTCTGGATGAGGCCGGCCGGGGCCCGCTGGCTGGTCCTGTGGTCGCGGCCGTCGTCGTTCTTCCACGCCGGTGCACGCTCCGGGGCCTCAACGATTCAAAGCAGGTCGCCGAGGCTGAACGCGAGCGGCTCTATATCGAGATATCCAAACGCGCTCTCGGCATCGGGATCGCTTACGCCACCGAGCGGGAGATCGACACTCTGAATATCGTGCAGGCCACTCGGTTGGCCATGAGTCGAGCAATCCAGGCGCTTCCCCGATCGCCGGACATCTTGTTGATCGATGCGTTGACCCTTCCGTCGGTTCGACTCCCTCAACGGCCGATCATCAAGGGTGATGGGTTCTCGGTGTCCATCGCAGCGGCGTCCATTCTGGCCAAGGTGAGCCGAGACCGCCTGATGTGTGAGTATCACCGGCTCTATCCTCACTATAATTTCCGGTCCCACAAAGGGTACGCGACGCCTGAACATCTGCGTCTCCTCGCCCGGTATGGTCCTTCTGATATTCACCGGCAGACCTTTCGCCCTGTGCTCGACGTCCGAACAGACGACGAGTGGGAGATGATGACGTGAATCTCGTCACCCGGACGTTCGGCCAGATCGGCGAAGCGGAAGCGGAGCGATACCTGCGGCGAAAGGGCTATCGCATCCTCGAACGCAATGTCCGGTCGTCCTTCGGAGAATTGGATCTGGTGGCGCAGCGGGACCACGTCTTGGTATTCGTCGAGGTCAAGGCCCGACGGACTGCCACCTATGGCGGCGCGCCGTACGCCGTCACGGGACGGAAGCAAGCCAAGCTAGTCAAGCTCGCGGCGCACTATCTTGCTCAACACGGCCTGAGGAAGCAGGTCTGTCGTTTCGACGTCGTGCTCTGTACGGAAGGCGCGACGGGGCAGTTGGACATTGAGCATATCGAGCATGCCTTTGAAGTACCGGGAGAGGAGTTACAATGGTGAGGGAGAAGATTTCGAGGAGGGGCCAGGTCGGCCCGTTGCTGCAGGAGCGAATTCGTAACACTGAATGTGGAGAAGGAGAGAGGAAACCGCAGGGCCGACTGGGGTAATGATCCAGCTTTTCCATGTCTCCAAGTATTATGACCGACGGCCGGCTCTCATCGATGTCACCCTCCAGGTCGAGAAGGGAGAGTTTGTCTTGCTCATGGGACCCAGCGGGGCCGGCAAGACCACCTTGCTGAAATTGCTATTTTGTTCGGAATCGCCGGATGAAGGCCAGATCCTGATCCAGAATCGGAATATCGCGCGGCTGCGGGCATCGGAGGTTCCCTATCTCCGGCGGAGAATGGGATTTGTCTTCCAAGATTTTCGGTTGCTGCCCAAGAAAACCGTGTTCGATAATGTGGCAATGCCGCTTCTGGTTCAAGGCGCATCCCGGTACGACACGCGCCGAAAGGTGATGGAGGCCTTAAAGGCGGTCGGGGTTGAACATCGAAAAGAAAGCCGCCCCGCAGCCCTGTCGGCAGGGGAACAGCAACGTGTCTGCATTGCTCGGGCAATCGTCAACGGGCCGATCATGCTGCTGGCAGATGAGCCGACCGGCAACATGGATCCGGCGTTGGCCGAAGAGATCATGTCGCTGTTCAAGGTGATCAACGCTCGAGGGACGACCGTCCTGATCGCGACCCACAACCGACAGGTCGTCGATCAGGTCAAGCGGCGGGTGGTCACGCTGTATCAAGGGAAGCTGGTCTCTGATGAAGGGCCCGGGCAATGAGGCGGATCATTTATCTTGTCAAAGAAGCGTTGGCGAACATCCGTCTGAATCGGACGACTACGATCATCGCGGTCGCGACGACGGCCTTCACCCTGGCGTGTTTCGGTGTGTTCCTTCTGCTGTATGTGAACCTGCGGGGGATCGCTCGATCGCTGCAGGAGGACATTAAAGTGATGGTGTACCTGAGCGATGATCTGTCGGCGGATGCGCTGTCGGATCTCCAGCAGCGCCTGAAAGGCGAGCGAGAGGTGGCAGCCATCTCTTATCTGTCGAAGGACCAAGCGCTGGCTGATTTTCGCGAGCAGTTCCCTTCCGAGCATCATTTGTTGCAGGGGTTAGGTGAAAATCCCTTGCCGGCCTCCCTCGTGGTCACGGTAGCCCCCCAATTCCGATCATCCGAATCGGTCCGGCGGTGGGCGGAACGGTTGAAAACCGTACCAGGTGTGGCGCAGGTCCAGTACAATCAGGATTGGATCGAGAGTTTGGGGGCGATCGTCGGGTATATTGAATTGGCCTCAGTGGCGGTCGGCACGGTGCTGTCGGCGGCCTCGATCACGATCATTGCGAATACGATCCGCCTGGCCCTGTATGCTCGGCGCGCGGAGATTGAAATCATGCGGCTGATCGGCGCGACCGGCGCCTTCATCAAGATCCCCTACCTCTTAGAGGGGGCGATCCTGGGGGCCGTAGGGGGAGCCTTGTCCCTGTCTTTACTGAAGGCTGGGTTTGAATTCTTTAAACTGCAGCTTGGGTCGCCGGGGCGGTTGTTGGGAGTCGGAACCGGGTTCAGCTTTTTCCCGGGCCATATGTCGTTTCTGATCGTGCTCGCTGGCCTGGTGCTGGGCTCAGTCGGGAGTTTTGTCTCGCTCTTTGCGTTCGAAAGGGCCCGATCGCGATGACCGCGACGCAGGGTCTGTTCGCCGGCGCGATCGTAATCGGAATCCTGCTTGGCGCTGGATCGGCATCTTCCGTGTGGGCGACGAAGGACCGGAGCGATCCGCTTTCCAAGAAAATCGAAAAAGAGCGTCGGGCGCTGGAGAGGATTAAGGATGAGATCGAAGAAAAAAAGAAACATGTTCAGGAGACCGAGAAGAAAAAGGAGTCGGTGCTTCAGGCCATTCAGGACCTCGATGGCCGCCTGATGCAGAGTCGACAGGAACGGCAGAATATCAATCGCAAGTTGAAGGTAAAAGACCGAGAAATTGAGGAGATCAATGCACAGTTAAGCGCGCTCTATCAGGGCATTGGCCAGCGCCGCCGGTCGATTCTGGCTCGGATGCGGGTGCAGTACATGGAAGGGCGGTTCGGGTATCTCAAGGCGCTCTTGGCATCGAGCAACTACGAAAGCCTTCAGCGACGCTTTCAGTACCTTTCGGCGGTCTCCGAACGGGAGTATGATTTAATCCAATCGTACCAAGAAGATGCGAGCCGACTGGAAAAGATGGAGCGCCAGCGGGCCAACGTTCGGAACGAGATGATGGTCTTCAAGCTGAACACGGAGAAAAAACTCGCAGAGATCCAGGGGCTTAAACGGCAGAAAAACGTGTATCTTACCAGGATCATCCAGGAGAAAGAATCGTATGACCGGGCGGTGGCGGAGTTGGAACGCTCGGCGTCTCGCGTCGACGGTTTGCTGAAGGAGCTCGAGCAGAGACGAAGGGCCACTGCCATGATACCGAAAAGGGATGGCGGCGTCGGGCGACCCCAGCCGTTCAAGGGCGTGTTGCAATGGCCGGCCAACGGCGAGGTGGTGTCCTTCTTCGGCAGGCAGAAGCATCCCACCTTCGAAACGTATGTGCAACGCAAAGGCATCGAAATTCGGACGGAAGAGGGCAGCGCGATCCGAGCGGTGATGGCGGGGACGGTGGTCTACGCGGATTGGTTGAAGGGGTATGGGCTCGTGCTGATCTTGGATCATCTCAACGGGTTTTTCTCCCTCTATGCTCACGCGTCCACATTGCTGGTGAAGGTTGGAGAATATGTGACCACGAGCCATGTGATCGGCGAAACAGGAGATACGGGACTGACCGGCGAAAATACTCTATACTTTGAATTGCGCGAGGGAGCGGAGCCGGTCGATCCGCTTTTGTGGCTGGCGAAACGCCGATAGGCTACAGGATGCTGAAAAAGGTCCCGAACTTCGTTCTCGCCTCAAAGAATCCTCAACCTAGCCCAGAGGCTACGCCTCCGGTTTTTTTCCGGCTGCAGCCTCATTGGATGGCCTTTGTGAGCATCCTGTTGAACTGGAACCTCTTCGACCCGACAATTCTCGTGGAAAGGATGTAATGGTTATGGAACAGGAACGGCGGCGCGGATCGTGGTATCTGGGATCCCTCATCGTCATCACCCTGATCGTCGGTTTCGTGATCGGGAAGGGATGGGAACGCACGGTGCAGGCGACCGAGACCTACGAGGAATTGAAAACGTTCTCGGAGGTCCTGACTCAGATTCAGAAACATTACGTAGAGGAGGCTAAGGTCAAGGATCTCGTCCAAGGGGCGATCCGGGGCATGCTGTCGACGTTAGACCCGCACTCGGCCTACATGACGCCCGAAATGTACAAGGAGATTCAGGTTGAGACGAAGGGCGAGTTTGGAGGGGTAGGGATTCAGATCGGTATCAAGGACAATCGCCTCGCTGTGATTGCGCCGATTGAAGGCACACCCGCGCAGAAAGCGGGGATTCGGGCGGGGGACTTCATTACCAAGGTCAATGATGAGACCACCAAAGATCTCACCCTCATGGAAGCCGTCCAGAAGATGCGCGGGGCGAAGGGCACCAAGGTCAACCTCACGATTCAGCGAGAAGGCGTCACCGATCCGCTCGTGTTTACCCTCATCCGCGATACCATTCGCATCGAGAGCGTGCGCTCCAAATCAATGGACAACAATATCGCATATATTCGACTCACGCAGTTTCAGGAGTCAACGGGTAAGGATCTGAGTAAGGCCCTGAAACAGTTTCGTGAACAGAAAGCGACCTCAACGATCCTTGACCTCCGTAATAATCCGGGAGGTCTTCTGACGTCCGCGGTCGAGGTCTCTGAGCAATTCGTGGGGTCCGGGAAGCTGATCGTCTCGATCAAGAGCCGGGATGGAAAAAAGGACGAGTATATGTCCCGGGCGAAGGATCAGTTGGAAGACCATCCGATGATCGTGTTGGTGAATGAAGGCTCGGCGAGCGCGTCGGAGATCGTGGCTGGCGCTCTTCAAGATTGGGGAAGAGCCGTCATCATCGGCACGACAACCTTTGGAAAAGGGTCGGTCCAGACGATCCTACCTTTGGGCGACGGGTCTGGACTGCGGCTGACCACCGCCAAATATTACACGCCCAAGGGGCGATCGATCCAATCGACCGGGATTACACCTGACATCGTGGTGAAGCCCCAGCAAGTCGCAGTCGCCAAGGCCGATGAGAAGGAAAAGGACAAGGGCAAAGAGGGCGAAGGTCGGGCGACGAAACCTAAAGAAACCGCGCCGCAATCATCGCCGCCTAAGCCAGGCGATGAGCCCGCTCCTAAGAGCAATGGTGCCATGATAGAACCTCTCGGAGAAGGACCGATTGAAGAGGATGCACAACTTCAGAAGGCGGTGGAATTGCTGAAGACGTGGAAGATCTTCAAGGAACTGCGTCCGTTGTAAGTCTATCCTGCTTCGCAGAAGATAGAGAAGGGTGGTCGGGTGAGTGCCGTGTGTTGTGCACAGAGCCGGCTGGACCATCCTTCTGCTTTCTTCGAAGGTCCGACCGCCCCTGTATCAGGGAAAACTGAGATATTGCGACAGCTACAGGATCAAGGCGTGGATTTCATAGCGTCAATGGCGGCGAGCAATTCCTCATCCGATGCGGTCACCCCTGGTAGAGTGCGCAAGAGGTGAGAACGTACCAGCAGTTCAAGGTCAGACACGGTGTGGATCCCGAGTTTGAAGTACAGGTGCTGGACAACGGTTTCCGACAGGCCCGGGAGTTTCGTCCAGGCTGCAATCTCGGGGGGAAGCGGAGTCTTCAGTCTTTCAAAGGCTTGGATCGTTCCGGTCTTGAGGAATTCTTCGATCTTGGCGGCAAGATCGCGGCCGATCCAGGGAAGTTCCCGTAGAGCTCCACGGTGGGCGACCACGCCCACATCTTCGTCGAGGCGGAGGAGGGTATCCGCCCCGCGCCGATAGGCCTTAATCCGGTGAGGATTCTCCCTTCTGGCTTCCAGAAGATCGGCGATCGATTGAAGCAGCGCAGCCAGGGATCGGTTCCCGTGGATCGGCCCATCAGAGTGCATGTACTCCTCGCTTCCGATGCTACTATAAAATGAGAAGCCGATGAGGTCCAGGCGTGCCTGAGCTGTTTATTGACAAGCGATTCAATCGTCCCCTAGGATGACTCGAGCAGTGAAATGGCAAGGAGCCTGAGATGGCGAAGGAAGTTGAGCCCCACCAATGCAGATCCAGCTCAACGGTGAGCCTCGAATGATGACCGGTGAGGGCACGGTCGCTGACCTGCTCCGTGAGCTGGAGATTCGTCCCGACCGTGTTGCCGTGGAGATCAATTTGGAGATTGTGGACCGTCAGGAGTTCGACCGGCGCGTGCTGCGAGAAGGAGATCGGGTCGAAGTCATCAGTTTCATCGGTGGCGGGGTAGAGGGGAGGGGGGGTGGCGCAAGGCTGCCGCGTGTGCTCCGGAGCGCGCACATTTTCACCCACCCGCCCAGGCGCGCCAAGACGTGCCCCTTCCCGGGCAGAATGTGCTCGCTTCGGGAAGGGGCGCGTCTTGGCGCGCCTGGGGTGGGTGGGTGAAATGGCCGCAGTGGCGGCAGCCTCGCACCACCCCGCTAAGAAGGTGATAGTGAATAAGAGTCAATAAATCGTCTGATGTGTTGTTGAACAGGTGAAATATGCATCAAAATGAACAGAATGATCGGTTGACGATAGCGGGACGTGAGTTCAAATCGCGATTGTGGGTCGGGACCGGTAAGTACAAGGATTTTGTCGAGACGAAGAAGGCTATCGAAGCGTCAGGCGCGGATGTGGTCACGGTGGCGGTCCGCCGTGTTAATATCATCGATCGATCGAAAGAAAACCTCCTCGACTATCTGGATCCGAAACGGCACATCATTTTGCCGAATACGGCCGGGTGTTATTCGGTCGAAGATGCCCTGCGCTATGCGCGTCTGGCTCGTGCCGCCGGTGTGTCGGACCTTATCAAGCTCGAAGTGCTCGGCGACGAACGAACGTTATTTCCGGATACCGTCGGTCTGCTCGAAGCGGCAAAGATCCTGGTCAAGGAAGGCTTTGTCGTCCTGCCGTACACGAACGACGATCCGATCGTCGCGCAGAAGCTCGTCGATATCGGGTGTCCAGCCGTGATGCCACTGGCTGCGCCGATCGGCTCAGGCCTGGGCATTCGCAATCCGTATAACCTCAAGATAATCTTGGAAACCGTCAAGGTTCCTGTGATCGTCGATGCCGGAGTCGGCACCGCATCGGATGCAGCGCTTGCCATGGAGTACGGGTGTGACGCGGTCCTGATGAATACGGCTATTGCAGGGGCCAAGGATCCGATCGCCATGGCCGAGGCGATGAAGTACGCGGTCGAGGCCGGGCGGTTAGCCTACAAAGCCGGCCGCATTCCAAGAAAGTTGTATGCGACGGCGAGCAGCCCGATCGAAGGTATGCTCTAGCTGTTCGCTAATTCCCCGGTTGTCAGTTTTGAGTTATGAGTTACACTCAGTACTCAAGACTCTCATTGAAGAATGCCGCGCGTTGATTTTCCCCTGTATCTGGTGACGGATCGGACTCAGACTCTTGACCGACCGCTGGTTCAGGTGATCGATCAGGCATTGCGTGCGGGACTTCGGGCCGTTCAGCTTCGCGAGAAGGACCTCGATACTCGTTCGGTGTTACGGCTCGCCGAGGATCTGCTCTGCCTTACGCGTGCCGGCAAGTCGTTGTTGCTCATCAATGATCGGGTAGATCTCGTGCTTGCGCTTGGGGCCGACGGAGTCCACTTGCCTGCCGGCAGCATGCCGGTGGCGGTGGCTCGTCGGCTGCTCGGGCCCGACCGGTTCATCGGAGTCTCCGGGCATTCCGCTGATGAGGTCCTGGCAGCCGGCTCAGAGGGCGCTGATTTTGCGGTTCTGGGTCCTATTTACGATACACCGTCAAAGCGCGCGTACGGTCCGCCCATCGGTCTTCGCCCGCTTGAAGAAGCGAGTCGACGAACCACGATTCCGATTTTAGCCATCGGGGGCATTACACTATCACGCATCGGCGAAGTTCGGCGAGCCGGAGCCTTCGGCGTGGCGGTGGTATCGTCGATCTTGTCTGCGCGTGACGTGGAATCCTCGACTCGACGCCTGGCGGAGGCGCTCGCCGGCTCGGAATGACCAAAACAATGTGCGTGACGTTGTCGCTGGGACGTCGGGAGTCGCCGTCTAGTTGACCCCTCAGAAGAGTCGGTGATAAGATTTGCTCAGGGTGCATGGGATCGCTTCTCAGCTTTGTACCTCAAGAGAATTGTGTGATGGCGGATTCAAAGCGGAATCCCAGTCGACTCAGCTCTCTCCGTGACTCTGTCAAAAAAATTACCGAACGCTTGTCAGACGGAGATTCGGATGCCGTGAAAAAAAACGACGAATACAACCGAGAGAATGAAAAGCTCCTCATCCAAATCCAATCGATGCAGGAAGAAATCCGCCAACTGCATCACTCGCGATACCAGCTTGAGCAGGCCTCCAAGCAGAATGAAAAACTTGCCGCGACCTTGCAGGAAGCGAAAGCGCAGATCGAGGCGCTTCGGGCGGAAGTGGATAAGCTCACCGCTCCTCCGTCTACGTACGCGATTTTTTCCAGTCTAAACAGCGATGCGACGGCGAATGTGTATGTCGCCGGGCGCAAGATGAAAGTGAATGTCCACCCCTCGATTAAGGCCAAGGAACTTCGGAAGGGACAGGAGGTCATCCTCAACGAAGCCTTCAACGTGATTGAGAGTCGAGGATTTGACGGGCAGGGTGAAGTCGTTCGGTTAAAGGATACGCTCGAGGGAAAACGCGCCCTGGTCACCCTGCATTTTGACGAAGAAAAGGTGGCTGAGTTGGCGGAGCCGCTGACGCAGCAACGACTCAGCGTCGGAGACCACCTCCTGTATGATCCGCGGTCCGGATATGTCGTTGAGAAGCTGCCGAAGTCGGAAGCCGAGGAACTGGTCTTGGAGGAAGTTCCCGATGTCGATTATGACCACATCGGCGGTTTAGCCAAAGAGATCGAACAGGTTCGCGATGCCGTCGAGTTGCCCTTCCTGCATCCCCAGCTCTTTGCCGACCATAGATTGAGCCCGCCCAAGGGGGTGCTGCTGTACGGTCCTCCCGGGTGCGGGAAAACCTTGATTGCCAAGGCCGTGGCTAATTCCATCGCAAAGAAGCTCGGGCATCTCACCGGGAAAGAGATGCGAAGCTTCTTCCTTCATGTCAAAGGGCCGGAGCTGCTCAATAAGTATGTGGGGGAGTCTGAGCGCCAGGTCAGGGAGGTGTTCAAGAAGGCCAAGGAGCGCGCGGCCGACGGGTATCCGGTCATTGTCTTTTTCGATGAGATGGACGCCTTGTTTCGAACGCGCGGATCCGGCATTTCCTCGGATGTGGAATCGACGATCGTCCCTCAGTTCCTCTCGGAAATCGACGGCGTCGAGCGGCTTCGCAATGTGATTGTGATTGGAGCCAGCAATCGCCAGGATCTCATCGACCCGGCCGTCCTTCGCGCCGGTCGATTGGACGTCAAAATCAAGATTTCTCGGCCCGATATGATCGGGGCGCGGGAAATCTTCTCCAAGTACGTGTTGCCTGACCTGCCGTATGCGGACGAAGAGCTGCAGCGTCATGGGGGTGACCGCCGCGCATTGGTCGACCGCTTGGTCGGGCTGACCGTGGATGCCATGTACGCGAACAGCGAAGAAAACAAGTTCTTGGAAGTGACGTATGCTAACGGGGAAAAGGAAATTCTGTACTTCAAGGATTTCGCCAGCGGGGCGTTGATCGAGGGCATCGTGGCGCGGGCCAAGAAGTATTCGGTGAAACGGACAATTGCCAATGAAGCAAAGGGATTGAAGAGCGAGGACTTCATTCGGGCGATCCGGGAGGAATTCAAAGAGCACGAGGATCTGCCGAATACGACGAATCCGGATGACTGGGCGAAGATCGCCGGCAAGAAGGGCGAAAAAATCGTCCATGTGAGAACGATCACTGCCGGATCGACGGAATCCCGACAGATCGAAACGATCACCACCGGTCATTATTTCTGACGACGGAAAGAAGCTGGAGGACACGATTAACTGGTGGCTTCTCACCACGACTCCCCTCGAAGAGCGTGTTACGAGGAATAGCGAGCAGTACGTGAGTTCGCGTTGCCGAGTCGGTGAGGCAGCCGTTTACGACGCGGTAATCCGAACGCCGCTGGAGGTCTTTTTCAGCAGCCTGATGGTGGACGTCCAGTGATTACACAACGCGTTCTTGGTACGGAAACGGAGTTTGGTATCGCCGCCCGCGATACGGAAGCCACCGATCCGGTTTCCAATTCCCTCCAACTGATCGGACATTGCCCTTCACTGCCGTCTCCTCAAGCCATTTGGGACTACGAGAATGAAAACCCGCTGCTCGACATCCGCGGCTTTGAAGCAGAAGGCGAGCGTGAGCGTCCAGGCCCGGACTACAATCGACTGTTGAACAAGGTGCTCTCCAACGGCGGCCGTCTCTACGTCGACGGGGCCCATCCTGAATATTCTACGCCAGAGTGCGCCAACCCCCGAGAATTGGTGGCCTTCGAACGCGCCGGCGAGCGCATTCTTGCCGAATGTTTGCGGGCCATGAATCGGGCGCGAGGCGGGGAAAAGTTCTCTCTTTACAAGAATAATACCGACGGGAAGGGCAACAGCTACGGCTACCATGAGAATTATTTGCTGAGCCGTTCCGTTCCATTCGACCGGATCGTGCGTGTCCTGACCCCTTTCTTGGTGACCCGCCAGATCTACGCCGGGTCGGGTAAAGTCGGGGCCGAAAATCAGACCACCCCAGCGGCCTACCAGATCTCCCAGCGCGCCGACTTTTTTGAATGCCTGGTGGATCTGAACACGATGGTCAAACGACCGATCATCAATACTCGCGATGAACCCCATGCCGATCCTGCAAAATACCGACGGTTCCATGTCATCGTGGGTGATGCCAATATGACCGAGCTTTCAACCTATCTCAAGCTGGGCGCCACCGCGATCATCTTGGACCTCCTCGAAGACGGGGTGGAATTACCGAACGTCGAATTGGAAGATCCGGTCAGAGCGATCAAGGATGTGTCTCGAGACCTGGACGTCAACAAAACGCTGAAACTAGCCGATGGTAACATCACATCCGCGATCGGTATCCAACGGGTCTATTTGAAAGCCGCGATGGACTTCTTTGCCTGCCATGAGTTGAACCAGATCACCAAGGATATTCTCGTGCGCTGGGAGGAGGTCTTGGACAAGCTCGAGCGGGACCCCATGTTATTGGTTCGTGACCTCGATTGGGTGGCGAAACGGCATATGATCTGCTCCTACATGGAGCGGAAAGGGTGTGGGTGGGACGATCCTCGTATATCCTTGTTGGACCTTCAGTATCACGATGTTCGGCCGGAGAAGGGACTGTATTACACCTTGGAACGGAGCAATTTGGTCGATCGGTTGCTGCAGGACACCGAAATTGGCAAGGCCGAGCATACGGCTCCACTGGGCACTCGGGCGTATTTTAGAGGGAATTGTCTCAAGAAATTTGGACGGAACATGTACGGGGCCAGTTGGACGTCAGTGCTGTTCGACGTGGGAAACACCACGATCAAGAAGATCCCCTTGATGGATCCTCTACGCGGCACCGAATCTCTGACGCGTGAGCTGTTGGAGGCATCCGACTCGGCGGAATCATTGCTTGCCAAATTGACCGCCTAAACGTTACCCGCCGCTGCTGACCTCTGGGGCCGAGAGCCTGGGACGGTGCGCATCTGCCTCACCGGCGGAGCCAAGACCAAGGGAGAGACGACGTGTCGACCTTTTCAGTGTTTCCTGATGATGGTGGATCGAGTTTCTTCGACTATTTGGTACGCCAACGCCCTGATCTGATGCCATCGGCCCGCGAGTGGCTGCCGCGCTCGACATCCCAAGGAGGCGAGGAACGACGCTGGTCTCAGATACCGACGCCCCCGCACGGTACCACCGTGCTGGCGATCAAGTATCAAGGGGGAGTGGTCATCAGCGGCGATCGGCGAGCGACCGAAGGCTTTCAGATCGCCGGCCGTGAAATGGAAAAGGTCTTCAAAATCGATGCTTATTCTGCGATGGCGATAGCCGGAACGGCGGGACCCGCGATCGAGATGGCGAAGCTCTTTCAGACGGAACTCGAGCACTACGAAAAGCTGGAAGGTATCCAGCTGTCATGCGAAGGCAAGGCCAACAAACTGGGCCAGATGGTGAAAGCCAACCTACCGATGGTCTTTCAAGGGCTGATTGTGATTCCCATCTTCGTCGGGTACGATCACCGGCGGGGGGAGGGGCGAATCTTTAAGTACGACGTCACGGGAGGCCGCTATGAGGAATCCGAATATCATTCCATTGGCTCTGGTGGAAAGGATGCGCGCAATACCATTCGGGAGCACTACCGGAAACACCTGTCGGAGGAGGAGGCGGTAAAACTCGCTTTGCTCGCACTCTATAACGCAGCCGAAGAGGACGTAGGAACCGGAGGGCCCGACCTGATCCGGGGCATTTATCCGACCGTAAAGATCGTCACCGAATCAGGGATTGCGAATGTCGATGACCCGAGAATCAAGGCGGTCTATACGGCTCTAATCGAAACCCGCGGGAAGGAGATCTAGTCATGCCGTTGCCCTACTACGTCTCTCCGGAACAGATGATGCAGGATAAGGCAGAGTATGCCAAGAAGGGCATCTCCAAGGGGAGGTCGATCATCTCCATGGAGTATCAGGACGGCGTCCTGCTCGTCGCCGATAATCCCAGCGCATCCCTGTACAAGATTTCTGAAATCTACGATAACATCGCATTTTCGGGCGCGGGCAAATACAGCGAGTTTGAAAACCTTCGGAAGGCGGGCATTCGGCACGCGGACTTGAAAGGGTTCATGTACAGCAGAGAAGATGTCACCGCTCGTTCCTTGGCTAACGGCTATTCCCAGAGCGTCGGCACGATTTTCAGCCAGGAACTCAAACCGTTGGAAGTCGAGATTCTCGTGGTCGAAGTTGGGGAGCTAGGTCGGCCGAACGAAATGTATCGTATTTCGTTCGATGGCAGTATCTTCGATGAACGCGGCTTCGCGGCGATTGGCGGACGGGCCGAGGCGCTGCAGGTCTATTTGAAGGAGCGGTACAAGAGCGAGACGCCGACGTTGAAGGCGGCGCTGGCTCTCTGCATGGGAGCCCTGGAGAATGTGACGAACCAGAAGCTCCCCCTAGAGGGACTTGAAGTCGCCGCTCTGGATCGGACGCGTCCAGGCCGAAAATTCCGTCGCATCGCGGTCTCAGAGGCTCGCCAACTCCTCACCTAGCCCCGCCGTTCCACGACATCTCCATAAGAGAGCCGCTTCCGTTGCGATCGGACCCGCGCCGCTAGGTGTCAGGTTGAAGAAAGCGGGAGGCCGGTGTATGCTGAAAGCAATTGCGGTTGGAATTCCGTTTTTCCATGAAACACCGTATTTTCGGCCTCGAGAACGAGTACGGGCTGATTTTCTCGCCCAACGGGCGAATTTACCTTCCGATGGAGAAGGTGCTTGGCTACATCTTCGAAGGCCTCATTCCCAATAGCTGGCCATCCAACGCCTTCCTGGTCAATGGAGCGAGATTCTACCAGGACACCGGCTGTCATCCTGAGTATTCCACCCCAGAATGCGACAATATTCTTGACCTTGTGATCCACGACAAGGCGGGCGAACGCCTGCTGGAGGCGTGTTTGCCGGCTGCCGAAGAACGTCTGCGGGAAGAAGGCCTCTCGGGCGAGATCTATATTTTTAAGAACAATACCGATTCTTTGGGGAACACCTATGGGTGCCATGAAAACTTTCTCATGCGGCGGGATGTGGACTTTTGGAAGGTCACGGAGCAACTCATCCCGTTTTTCGTGACCCGGCAGATCTATTCAGGTTCCGGCAAGGTGCTGAAAGTCTCGGGCAAGCCGCAGTTTTTCATTTCGCAACGGGCGCAGCATATCCATGAAAAGACATCCTCCTCGACTACGTCTTCGCGGAGCATCATCAATACCAGGGACGAGCCGCACGCGGATGCCGAAAGATACCGCCGGCTTCACATCATCGTCGGCGACTCAAATATGTCCGAGTATGCCACCTATCTGAAAGTCGGGGTGGCTGCTCTGGTCTTGTCGATGATTGAAGATGGGTTCACGCTGACGGGCATGGAATTGGAAGACCCAGTCAAGGCCATTCGCGAGGTGTCGCGGGATCCGACCCTGAAGAAAAAAGTGAAGCTAGATGACGGACGGCAATTGAGCGCGATCGAAATCCAGCGGACCTATTTGGACCGAGCCCATGACTACCTCTGTACCCAATCCCACGATCCGGTCCTGGATGACGTGCTGGACAAGTGGTCGAGCATCCTGGACCGTCTGGAAGAGGACCCCATGCAGGTGGTCCGGGAGGTCGATTGGGTGAGCAAGAAGCTCCTCATCCAGTCCTTCGTCGACAAGAAA
Source organism: Nitrospirota bacterium (assembly GCA_963703955.1). Taxonomy (GTDB): domain Bacteria; phylum Nitrospirota; class Nitrospiria; order Nitrospirales; family Nitrospiraceae; genus CAVPGK01. The sequence goes on from CAVPGK010000001.1 coordinate 25,154, forward strand.
GGGTGTGGCTGGGACGATCCTAGAATTTTCTTGATGGATCTCCAGTACCACGATGTGAAGCGTACCCGAGGGCTTTATTATCTGATGGAGTCCAAGGGTATGATCGAAAGAATCGTGGATGAAGAGGCGGTCCAGCGCGCCATGTCGGTTCCGCCGCAAACCACCAGGGCTAAAGTCCGCGGCGACTTCATCCGCTTTGCGCGGGCGAAAAACCGCTCCTACACCGTGGACTGGACGTACCTGAAACTCAACGGGTACTGGGAAGAGACGATCCTGTGCATGGACCCATTCAGCGCGGTGAATCGTCGGGTGGAAGAGTTGGTTGCACAGGTTTCAGGCCCGCGCTTGTATCGATAAGGTTCAGGTACTGAAAAAGGCTCCCAACTTTGTTCTCGGGTCGAAAAAATCTTCAACGTACCCCAGAGGGTACGCCTCCGGTTTTTTCTCCCCTGCGGCCGCGTTGGATGGCCTTTTTGAGTATCCTGTAGTCAGATTCCCTATGCGAATGAAGGTCGACAGGATTTGCTGGCCATTGTGGCGGTCGTGTTGGTGACCAGTGTCTTTCCGGTCGACCTGCTCACCAGCGCGCCGCCGGAGCGCCCCGGAAACGACGGCCAGCTCAGCGGGAATCAAGGGCAGGTGTTGGTCGTCAAGATCCCCGTCATGGAGCGGGCGACGGCTGTCGTCGGCCGGTTTCTGAACCGCCGAATTCCCTTTTTCATAAGCGAGACGTCCTCCAACCGGGCCGAGTACATCGGCCTGGTGGGGATCGATCTGCAAGATGCTCCCGGGACTCATGAGCTGACCGTGGAAGTCGAATCACCGAACGACCCGCGACGCTTGAGCTACAATGTGTTGGTCATCAAAGAGAAGCATCCGGTCCAGCACTTGACGCTTCCAAGAGACAAGGTCGATCTCGATGAAGAAAGCCTGGTGCGGGTCAAGGCGGAACAGGAGCTGGTCCGGACGGCGTTGGAAACGATTTCCGAGGAACGGTTTTGGAAGGGCAACTTCATACAACCGGTGCAAGGACCGACGACAGGAGCCTTCGGGCGGCTACGGGTCATCAACGGTCAGTCCCGCAACCCGCATAATGGCGAGGATATCGCCGCGCCTCTCGGAGCCAACGTCGTGGCCATGAATGATGGCGTGGTGCGACTCACGGTGGATCACTTCTTTTCCGGCAAGGGTGTGTTTCTAGACCATGGCCTCGGCATGCACTCCATGTATTTTCACCTCTCGGAAGTCACGGTGGAGGATGGGGAGGCCGTCAAGCGAGGGCAGGTGATCGGTAAGGTCGGCGCCTCAGGCCGGGCGTCCGGTCCTCATCTGCACTGGGGCGTCCGCCTCAACGGGGCGAGGGTGGACCCCCTGGCTTTGATCAAGCTGTCCTTGAACAATCAGAACCTATCCACCCAGTAGTTCATCCTAAGCTCGTTACTGGACATTTCCTGCCTGTCGGTGTAGCCTCTTTCCGTATTCTTCCTACGTACCTCAACTCAGTTGCCCTATGGGTACCGGGTCGGGTCTGATCGTCGGATTGACTCGCGTGCGTGCGTGCGGCGCAATCGCCGGACTCCTCATCCTCTCAGCAATCACCGCTTGTACAGCAATTCCAAGCAAGTTCGTCAAGCAGGCGGAGCCAGGCGTCACGCTGACCCAACTCACGAAGCACCCCGAGGCGTACACAGGCAAGGTCGTGATCTTAGGTGGAGCCATTATCGAGAAGCGGGAAGATGAGGGGCAGATCTGGCTGCTGGTCAGGAACCGCCCCCTCGACGCGGATTACGTCCCGCATATCGCCGCCTCCTTGGGAGGTTCCGAAGACGGAAACTATTGGGTCGTCGTCACGCAGCAGGGCCTGCCCAAGACCTATGCGAGCTGGGCGCGGCTGACTGTGGTCGGCCGGGTCACCGATCAACGAGCGGCGGATCCCGGGACGATCGTCGAATCGGGACCGGTCCTCATGGCGATGTATCTCCACGGCTGGGACGCCGGGATGGGTGGCTATGGCCTACGCGAGAGCAGTTGGGAGGCAACCTACCCTCCCAACACGATTCTCTCGGCGCCGAAACCGGTGCTGAAGAAGGAATAAGAACCGCTTGGCGGCGCGATTGTCTCCCTTCCTCCCAGTCAATGGTGATTGCAAGACCCCGTATCGTATCTTCTGACTCCGAGTGGTCGACCGGGATAGACTGCGGGCTGATAGCTGGATAGACTGCAGGATTCGCTGTATATCCCGGCGGACGGAACAGGACGACAAATTGAATAAGTATTGGATTTCGAAGTAGACTTTTGCTTGAGCAGATCGCTTAAGCTGCCGTGCTATGCTGCGCGGATAGTCTGCAGCAGACTTAACAGTTATGCGTCAAAAATTGCCGCCCATCCCTATGAGCACGAGGCGAATACTCACCATCGGTCTTGAGGTAGCCTCGCCTGATACACAGCATGCGAGTTTTCGCTCAAAGACATCGCTTCTCGATTGGGACATCGTACTTTTCAAGCCGCGGATCGACGAGTTCTTCAGCTACGGCGACTATTACCAGGGGAAGGAAAGCCTTAGCGATAGTGCCTCATTCCAACTTAAAGAGTGCTGTGAACACTGGCGCCGGGAGATCAAGCAGGCTGTTGAAGCGGGGAAGACGGTAGTCGTCTTCTGCCGGAACTTCAGGAGGTCTTCGTCGACACGGGCCAGCGGTCCTACTCCGGTACCGGTCGCAACCAAAAGACCACACGTCACGTCGCGGAGTATGACAACTATCAGGCCATACCAGCCGCTCTATCACCGGTGACGGCCACCGGCACTACCATGAAACTGTCTGCGCGTGGCGCAGAGGTGCTTGCTCCGTATTGGTCCGAGTTTGAGAGCGACTCGCAGTACAAAGTTCTACTCGCGGACCCCAAGGTCCCCGCATGCATCGTCACTCGCACGGGTGAGAAACGGTAGGCGCACTCTACCGGAGCAAGTGATCGGCGGGCACGCTGCTTCTTCTCCCTGACATCGTAGTTCTACCCTGACAACTTCATCAAACAACGCGGAGAGAAAGCGAGCTGGACACCGCCGCCGAGCAGTTCGCGGGGCGAATGCTGGCAACGGCGGTCGCGCTAGATAAAGCGCTTCGTAGTGCTGGCGAGATCACCCCGGAACCGCCATGGGCTACCGAGTCACAGTTTGCACTCGGACCGGAGAGTGCGCTACGCGTCCAGCTACTCGAAGCCGAGCGGAAGGTCGAGGAGGCGCAGAAGCACAAGGAGCAGCTTGGAGAACAACTTCGGTCCGCGGGAGCGTATCGAGCCCTCCTTTTCGAGAAGGGCAAGCCACTGGAGAACGCAATAATTGAGGCGCTCCGATTGCTGGGCTTCACTGCTGCCCCGTTCAAGGAGTCAGACTCGGAGTTCGATGTCGTCTTTGAGTCCGATGAGGGTCGCCTCATTGGTGAGGCCGAAGGGAAGGATAGCAAAGCTGTCAAAGTAGACAAGCTGCGGCAACTGGCAATGAACATTCATGAGGACCTTCAGCGCGAGAGCGTTACGAAGCCCGCGAAGGCAGTGTTGTTCGGTAATGGCTTTCGTCTTCAGGCCCTGAACGAACGGAGCGACCCGTTCACCGAGAAGTGCCTCAGCGCGGCAGCAACTTCCTCCACTGCACTGGTTTTTACTCCTGACCTCTTCTGGCCAGTGCAATACCTTGTGAGCCACGCTGACGCTGAGTATGCGCGAGCCTGCCGCCAAGCGATGCTTTCGTCTACAGGCCGGGTCACGTTCCCGCCACCACCCGCGATGGAACGGCCCGACGAAGAAACGCTAGTCGAGAAAGCGCGGTGACGCATAACCCCTCGCTCAACCGGACCGCCAACGGCGTGATCCCTTTCAGGGCACCACGCCGTTGGTGGCCGGTTACCTCGAACGTTAGACTGCTGTGCAACTGTCCGCGGAGTAATGGCTTCCACCCCTTATTACAACCTCCCACCCCAAGCGCGCCAAAACGCGGTCTTTCGAACTAAGGCCGCAGGGGAGTCAAAACCGGAGGCGTAGCCTCTGGGCTACGTTGAGGATTTTGACGACCCGAGAACGCCGCTGGGGGCCTTTTTCAGCATCCTGCGCCTAGAGGTTTGTCTCGCAGCTCGTTGGCACCTTGTTCAGGACCGTGGCGGTGGCGCGGGAAAGCGCTTCGTCGGTGTCGTGGTTCAGGGCGTAGATGCGGAATTGGATGAGGCGGGTCGGCAAGAGGTCCAAGAATTCTTCCAGCGACTCGGTGGACACGGTGCGAGTGCCCGGATCATAAACAAACAGCGGGATGGCGCGCGTGTCCTTCGGGTCCGGGCGCGGGTCCAACGGTGCCATATCCACCGTGAAGGGCACCGTTCGGATACGCTCCGGGAGTTCCTTCTGAATCTGTTTTTCAAACAGCTCGCGACTCGGAAAATCCATCCCTCGCTCCTGTCCTTTCTCTTTCAGCACCGTGGTGTAGGCCATCTTCCATTTGACGTCGCGTCCGAGGATCCGTGACCATTCCTGCCCGAGTCGCCGCCGGGCGGCCTGGCGGGAGTGCTTCCAGCCCCGGACCTCTTCCAGCAATGACCAGTCGGTGAGGCCAATATACCGGTCCATCTTCTTTCGCGGATCGTGCGGGAAGACGAGTCGCATCGTCTCGCCGAAAATCTCTCGTAAGTGAATATCGATCGCCCGCGTGGTGCGATGATAATACACGTTGGAGTACAGGTACATGCGCGTGTTCAGGAACATTTGGAGGGCCGGCAAGCCGGTCTTGTGAATGGTGAAGCCACGGTCGGTCACGAGAGTGTAATGGATCAGCCGCGTGGGGTCCACCGGCCCGACCGCCACTCCGCACATGTAAGAGTCGCGCAGCACGTAGTCCAGGTTGTCCCCCGTGTAGCTTCCGGAGATGACCGGCTGCAGGAAATTCAGCCATCGCGGCATCCGTGAATTGTCTTTCCCCTTATCTTTCAGGATGAGATGGGCAATCTGGTTGGGGTCGAGCTCTTCCCCTTTCGCGAATGGGCCCGACGGGCTGCGCCGGATCTTGCGAATGATCGGGGCAAGATATTCGCGAATAATAATCTGGCCCAATCGTTCATGGGTAAGGCCGTAGGCATTCAAGAAATTATCGTCGAAGAAGTGGCAGAAGGGGCCGTGGCCGATGTCATGAACGAGCGCGGTCACCCGAAGCAATTCCTCGACGTAATGCGCCGAGGGAAGATCGCGGATGATCTTGTGCAAAAACGGGTAAAGATGGCGCGCGAAACGGCCGGCCACGTGCATAGCTCCCACCGAGTGGACGAACCGGCTGTGCTCCGCCGATGGGTAGACCCAGCGCGCGCTTTGCAATTGGTAGATGGATCGAAGCCGTTGGACCCAGGGTGAGTCGATGAGATCCTTTTCCGTCTGTTCAGAGCGATCGGGGGAGGAATACGGAACCGTGAATGAAACGTAGCCGTGAATCGGATCCGCGATCAGGGCCGATCCGTCATAGAGCGCCGTGCCGGGGAAACGGGTTGGTTTCATGTGACGACGTACGTCGGGCCGGCGGTAAGCAGGACGGCTTGGCGATTGGTACGATGAGGCCTCATCACCGACCATGGGCATGCGCGCGGGCTCGAATGCTTCGTCATTTTGCCGGGACGCCTCACATCCGGCAACGCGAAGGTGGCTTTGTCGTCCATCTTATCTTAGGAGGATTCGTGTGGCAACCGCGCCGCCGCCGGTTCGTGTCTGATCCGTCTGCGATATTGTGAGATCAGGACATAGGCGATCGGATAGCTGATCAGCGTGCCCAGCACACTCAGCACAATGCCTCCGGCGACAAAAGGAATGAGGTAGGGCATGATGCGCTGGTAGAGCGATGTCGCGTCGATCGGTTCCCACTGAAAGGGCGGCATCTCGGACATCCCGGGAAGCTGAAAGCCCGTCCACAGCGTCGCGCCCAGGATGGGGACGAGCGTCCAGGGATTATTGAGAAAGGCTCCGGCCAACAGAGCGATCACATTCAAACGAAAGGCCCACGCGCAGAAGAACACCATCAGGGTATGCAAGCCGTAGGTCGGCGAAAACGCGATGAAGACCCCGACCGCAAACGCTAGGGCGGTCCGGTGAGGCGATTCGTTCAAATGCAGGAGTTGCTTCAGGTGTGATCGAATATTCGCAACCGAAACCATACCGCGCCTCGAAGCCGGCTAGGCCTTCTGAAAATGTCGATAACTGAGAACGGGTAGAGGCCGGCTTGTGCCCGTCCGAGTGCGGACTCGCCTCCCGAACGATTGAGGCCGGATGATGCCGATGCGGGAAAACCGAGACCCCGTCCGTTGAGCCAGGCGATCCAGCGCGCCTTCCTGCTTCGGCGAGACCGTGAAGAGCAGTTCGTAATCCTCTCCACCCTTTAAGGCGAATTCCTCGGCGTCGAGGCCACGGGTCACGGCGTACCGCCGGCAGGCCGAGGACAGCGGCAATGACGAGAGGTCGATCTCGGCGCCGACTCCGCTCTGATCACAGAGGTGGACGAGATCGCCGGAGAGCCCATCGGAGAGGTCAATCGCGGCAGTGGCCAGGCGGCGGCGACTCAGCCACTGAGCCTCCTCGACGCGTGGAGTGGGGCGCAGGTGACGGCCGGTTAGGTAGCGGACGTCACGAGGCGGAAGATGGTCTCGGCGCATCCTCATGCTTGATCGATTCCTTCGCCTCGTGGCGAGCAAATTCAGTCCCGCCAACGAGTCACCCAAGGTACCGGTCACATAAAGAAGATCGCCGACGCAGGCCCCGTCCCGCCGAATCGCTCGGCCGGACGGGACGCTGCCCATCATGGCGATGCTGAGAAAGAGGTCACTCCGAGCGGCCGAGGTATCCCCGCCGATCAATTCGACCCCGTACTTTCGACACGCCTTCATGAGGCCGCGGTACATGCTCACAAGCTCTGACTGAGTCCGTGATGCCGGACTCGCAATCGCAACGACCAGATATTCCGGTGTCCCGCCCATGGCGGCGATATCGCTCAGGTTGGCGACGGCAGCTTTGTATCCTACATCCTCGAAGGTCGCCGTGGCCAAATCAAAATGAATGTGTTCGATCAGGATGTCCGTGGTGACAAGCAAGCTGCGCCGGGGAGAGAATCTGATGATGGCGGCGTCATCGCCGATGCCGCGTGCAATTCCTCGCCCCGTCCGGCCGAATCGGCGCCCCAGTTCCTCGATGAACCGAAACTCGTCAACACGGCGCAAGGAGCGAGGCTGAGACCGAAGGGGCATCTCAGCGCCCGGGAGGGAACGGGGGCGAGACCGAGAGGGCCGGCGCCAGGGGATGAGACCGAGGCGCTCGTCTGATCTTCTCCAACGAGCGGGTCTTCTGCCGGCTCGTCTTGACTCGACGAGGTGGCCGACGAGCGGCCGGTTTGGCTCTAGCGCGAACGACCGGGTTCCGCCGCAGACCGGCCTTGAGCACGTCGTCCATCGTATCGGCGAAGACGAGATGAACCCCCCGCAGTAGGTGCTTGGGGATTTCCTCGAGATCTTTCGCGTTTCGTTTCGGCAGGATGACCGTTGACAGCTTGGCCCGTTTCGCCGCGAGGATTTTCTCTTTGAGACCGCCGATCGGCAGCACCCGGCCGCGCAGCGTGACCTCTCCGGTCATCGCCACATCCTTGCGGACCGGCACGGAGGAGAGAATGGAGGCGATGGCCGTGGCCATGGTAATACCGGCCGAAGGCCCATCCTTGGGAATGGCCCCGGCCGGAACATGGATATGAATATCCATCTTGGAAAAGAGGTCCGGATTGATGTCCAGGAGTTTCTCACGAGAGCGGACGTAGCTGAGAGCGGCCTGAGCCGATTCTTTCATCACGTCACCGAGATGTCCGGTGAGCGTGAGCTGTCCCTTGCCCTTCATCGTGGTCGCTTCGATATGGAGGACATCACCTCCGCTCTCGGTCCACGCAAGCCCCGTGGCCACCCCGATCTCATCCTTTTCCTGCTCGGCCTCAGGCAAGAACTTGGGGACGCCGAGAAATTTGTGCAGGTTGGCGGGTGTGATGACGTAGCACTGCACCTTTCCTTCCGCCACCTTCTTGGCCACCTTCCGCATCATGTTAGCGATCTCGCGTTCCAGATTCCGGACGCCAGCTTCTCTCGTATAGTGGGAGACGGTTTGTCGTAAGGCGGGCTCGGTAATGCGAATGTGATCGTCCGTGATCCCGTGCTCCTTCAATTGCCGAGGAATCAAATATCGCTCAGCGATCCCCAACTTCTCCTCTTCCGTGTAGCCGGGGATTTCGATGATCTCCATGCGGTCTCGCAGGGCGGAAAGAATGGGGTCCATGAGATTCGCGGTGGTGATGAACATGACCTCCGTCAAGTCGAACGGCACGCCCAGATAGTGGTCGCTGAACATGTGATTCTGCTCGGGGTCCAGCACTTCCAGCAGAGCGGCGGACGGATCTCCTCGGAAATCCTGGCCGACCTTGTCGACCTCATCCATCATGAAGACGGGATTGTTCGTGCCGGCCTGTTTGATGCCTTGAATGATTCGGCCGGGAAGCGCGCCCACGTATGTGCGCCGGTGCCCGCGGATCTCGGCTTCATCCCGCACACCGCCCAAGCTGATCCGCACGAATTCCCGTCCCAAGGCCCGGGCGATTGACTTTCCCAAAGAGGTCTTTCCCACGCCGGGCGGGCCGACAAAGCAAAGGATCGGCCCTTTCATTTTCTCTTTGAGCTTCCGAACGGCCAGGTATTCGAGAATCCGTTCCTTGACCTTTTCCAGGTCATAATGGTCTTCGTCGAGCACCTTGCCGGCGGCCTTGATGTCCAGGTTGTCTTTCGACTTCTTGCTCCACGGCAGCTCAACCATCCATTCCAAGTACGTCCGCACCGTGGCCGACTCGGCCGTATCCGGATGCATCTTCTCAAGTCGTTTGAGCTGCTTCTCGCACTCCTTCAGCACCTTTTCCGGCATCTTGGCGTCTTTGATCCGCTTGCGGAATTCGGCGACCTCTTCGGCCCGTTCGTCCAGCTCTCCCAGTTCCTTTTGAATCGGCTTGAGCTGCTCGCGCAAGAAATATTCCCGTTGCGTCTTGTCCATCTCACCCTTGGCCTGGGCCTGAATCTTTTGCTGCATGGATAGGACATCGACTTCTTTTGACAGAATCTCGCTGACGCGTTTGAGGCGGACGATGGGATCGTCGACCTCGAGAACGTCCTGAGAAGCCTCGACCTTCAGTCCCAGGTTGGAGACGATCATGTCCGCCAGACGCCCGGGATCCTCGAGATTCTCGATGACCACCATGACGTCCGGCATCAAGACCTTCCCCAGGCCGACGATCTTCTCGAGTTGTTCCTTGACCGTCCGCATCACAGCCTCGGCTTCGAGGGAAGCACCGGACGGTTTGGCCTCAACAATCTTTGTGATCCGAACCGAGTAGTAGGGGTCGGTCTGGATGTATTCCTCCACCTTCCCCTTCGCGATGCCTTGGACAAGAATCTTGATCCGTTCGTCCGGCAGTTTCAGCATTCGCATGATGATTCCGATGGTACCGACCGTGTGGATGTCATTCGGGGTAGGGGCTTCGACATCCAGCGCTTTCTGGGTGGAGAGGAAAATCATGCGATTGCCCGCCAGAGCCGCCTCAATGGCCTTAATCGACATGTCCCGGCCCACGAACAGAGGCAGGACCATGTACGGAAAGACGACAATATCCCGAACCGGCAACAAGGGCAGTTGGTCCGGAATCTCCATGTTCTGAATATCGCGTTCACTCGGTTCTGAAGGCATTCGGGATGTTCCTCGTCACAGGTTATTCGTGAGACGTGAATCGTGGGGAGAAGATGGACGCGTCACGTTCCACGATGAGTGATGGCGATGGTCAGGCGCCGAACGACCCATTGCGTCGGTACAACTGTTTCAAGTAGTGCGAGAAGGGCGGACCGAGCGAGGGGTTTTTCAACGCGAATTCGACCGTCGCTTTGAGAAAACCGAGCTTCTCTCCGGCATCATGCCGCTGTCCTTGGATTTCAAGAGCAAACATTGGCGTGTTCCGAGCCAGGCGCCGAAGGGCATCGGTCAGTTGGATCTCTCCGTTTTTCCCGGGGGGAATCTTGCGAAGAATCGGAAAGATCTCGGGAGACAGCACATACCGGCCAATCACGGCGTAGAGGGACGGTGCATCGGCCGGCGCAGGTTTTTCGACAAGATCACGGACACGATGTAGGCCGGGAGCGACTCGCCGATTGGCCACGATTCCGTATCGGCTGACCTCACTCCGCCGAACTTTCTTGACGCCGACCACGGGCCCATTCCGAGCTTCATAAACCTGAATGAGCTGTGCGAGGCCCGGGACGCGGGCATCAATCACTTCGTCTCCTAGGATCACCGCGAACGGCTCATCACCGATCAAATGCCGGGCCGACAGCACGGCGTGCCCCAGGCCCAGCGCCTCGGACTGGCGAACGTAGCAAAAATTCGCCAATTCGGAGATCCGCCTGACCTCCTTCAACATGCTGTCTTTCTTATTGCCCTTGAGATTCTCTTCGAGTTCGAAGGAACGGTCGAAGTGATCCTCGATGGCTCGCTTCCCGCGACCGGTAATGATGATAATATCTTCAATGCCGGAAGCGACGGCTTCTTCCACCGCGTACTGGATCAATGGCTTGTCCACCAGCGGCAGCATTTCCTTCGGAGACGCCTTGGTGGCGGGGAGAAAACGGGTACCGAGACCGGCGGCAGGGATGATGGCTTTACGAAGCGGCGCCGACGACATATTTCCGATACTATGTGATGGGTGCACGGAAAGTCAAGAACGCGCGAGTCCTCCCACAGGACCGAGCGTCGCAATTCATCTAAAGAAATTTTCTTTACATTGATGGCAACGACTCATATAATTCCTCAGCTTTTTCCGATTGTTTCATGAAAAAATGGTCGCGGGTGACTTGCATCGCGTAGGCGACGCTCTCCCAGGGAGTGGACGCCGCGTCGAGAGCCTGTCTTAGGTGCTATGATTCACGGTCAACCTGATGCGGGCCTGGTTGCACGCGCTCCTCTCGTGGTTTTCCAAGCCTTGGATTCGATCTCCGGACGGCCTGGTCAGCGGTTCTTGAAAGAAAGGCCGCGGTGACCAGCCGACCGGGGATTCGAGCGGTCCTTCTTTTCTCGATGATGGCTGTGGCCCTATCCGGTGCGCTCCGGGACCCGTTGTATGCCCAGGAAGGAGGGCAGAGGGTCGCCTCGATCGAACTCCGCGGGATCAAGCGAATCGAAGATGCCGCGATTCGGGGCCGGTTGACGCTCAAGGTCAGTGATCCCTACACGGCCGAGGCGATCCGAGCCCAGATCCGGTTGATCTACGAAATGGGTTTCTTCGAAGATGTTCGCATCGAGACCGAACAGGTTGCGGGCGGTGTCGCGGTGATCTTCGTCATTCGAGAGAAACCATTCATCACGGAGATCGTGTTCGACGGGAACGACAATCTCACTGAAGACAAGCTGAAGGAAAAAATCACGATCCGAAGCCAGTCCTTCCTGGACCAGCAGCAGGCCAAAGAGAGCGCCGAGAAAATCCGGTTGGCCTACCAGGAAGACGGCTACTATAACGCCCAGGTGATTCCGATCATTTTGAGCCTGGATGAGGATCGAAAGCGCCTGACGTTCTTCATCAAGGAAATGGAGAGGGCTAAGGTCAAGACGGTCAACTTCGACGGGATGACGGTCGCGACCAAGAAAGAGTTGTTCAAAGTGATGGCCACCCGTGAGTGGGTCACTATCTGGGGGACGCTGATCGGGAAAGGACTCCCTTCGCTTTTCACGGACGCCGGCATCCTCAAGCGGGAAGAGCTGGCCAACGATGCCGAGCGGATCAGGGAAGTCCTTCTGAATAAGGGGTATCTCAACGTGCAGGTGAGCCTGCCGACAGTCGAACTCTCCGAGGATAAGCAGTGGTTCACGGTGTCCTTCACGATCGTCGAAGGAGAGCCCTATACCATCGGCGAAGTCGGATTTCGAGGCAACACCATCTTTGAGGACGCTGAGCTTCAGGCCAACATGAAAATTAAGCCGGGGGATACGTTTCAACGAGCCAAGATTCGGGATGAAATAACGCGTCTTAGCGAAATGTACGGGGCCAGGGGATACGCGTTTACCGACGTCAATCCCGCCGTGACTCCGGATGCGCAGACGAAGACGGCCTCCATCGTCTTTCATATCAAGGAAGGGGAACTCATCCGGATTCGGGAGATCCACATCACCGGCAATGATAAGACCAGGGACAATGTCATCCGCCGCGAGCTTCGCGTGAATGAGCAGGAAGTTATCGACACAGTGGCCATGAAACGAAGCTTCCAACGCTTGAACAATCTGAACTTCTTCGAGACCGTTGAGATTCTGCCTAAGCAGGTGGAGCCGGACAAGGTGGATCTGGACGTCAAGGTGAAGGAAAAATCAACCGGGTCATTCAGCATCGGCGGCGGATTCAGCACTCTAGACCGTTTCGTGGCGATCGCGGATATCACCGAAGGGAATCTGCTAGGGCTCGGGTATCTGGTCCGGGTGCGAGGGCAGTTGGGACAGCGGCGATCATTAGGGTTGATCTCGTTCCGCAATCCTTACCTCTATGATTCGCTGACCTCCCTGCAGGCGGACATTTTCAGAACGCTGACCAATTACATCACCTACTTCGAAGATAAAGCCGGTGCGAGCGTCTCGTTGGGCCGATGGTTTTCGGAATACGTCTCCGGAAGCTTCGCCTTGGTCGCGGAACAGATCGAGATCAGCAACCCGCAGCCTGATGCTCCTCAATTCATTCTCGATCAAGTTGGCAACCAATCGACGACCGGCTTTCGCACCAGCCTTGCCAGGGATACCCGGGACTTCTATCTCGATCCGCGAACCGGGATGCGGAATGCGATCAATTTCGACTATGGGACGCCGGCGCTGGGGGGGACCAACAACTTCTACAAGGTCGCGCTGGATTCTATTAAATATACACCGCTTGGCTTCTGGGACCTGCGCCATTCGATTCGCGGCCGTTTCGGGTTTGCCGAAGGTGTGCGTGGAAAGCCCCTTCCCATTACCGAGCGATTCTTCGTCGGCGGAATCAACACCATGCGCGGATTCGTGTTCGGGCGGGCCGGTCCGGTCACAGCGAGTGGGTCACTGGAGGGCGCGGTCAGCCAGATCATCATCAATAATGATCTTATTTTTCCCATTTCGGCCGAGGCCAAATTGAACGGCGTGATCTTCTTCGATTACGGCAAGGGGTTCGATGATGGAGAGCCGCTGAGTCTGAAGCTTCGATCGGCGGCTGGAATCGAGGCTCGATGGATTTCACCGTTCGGTCCGCTCCGTGTCGCGTATGGAATCAATTTAGACCCCAATCCGGGAGAACGGAAGGGCGTGTTTGAATTCTCGGTCGGGTCTCTGTTCTAGACACAGCCGTCAGTGTTCTGTTTTCAGCACATCGCTGACCGCGAAAAGCCGACGGCTGAAGGAGAGACAATAGCAATGAAGGTAGGGAGGAAAGAGTCCCAGGGTCGAAGAGACCCGGCATCGGGGATCCGGATCACTGGAATCAGCCTATCGCTGATCTTCTGGGGGTGCGCCGCCTCACCGGCGCAGCCGTCTTCGGCCCAGCAGACGAATCAGCAGCCAGACCCTGTCCCCGTGCAGCGGCCGGTGTCCCCCTCCGTCCCATCGACGGGGTTACGCATGGGCGTCGTGGATCTGCAGAAGGTGCTCGTCGAAACCGAAGCCGGGAAAAAGGCCAGGGAATCACTCAGCACGTTTATGAAGAACCGCCAGGCCGTCGTCGAGCTTGAAGAGAAAGAGCTCAAACGGATGGAAGAAGATCTCGTGAAACAAGCTAGTGTGCTCAGCGCCGCGGCGAAAAAAGACCGAGAAGATCAGTTGCGTCGCCGGGTCATGGAGTTTCAGCAGCGCGCCAACGATCTTAATCGTGAAGTTCAGGAGAAGCAGAAGGAGGTGCTCGAAGACTTCCGCGAGAGAGCCGAACGGGTGGTCGGGAGGGTAGCGCAGCAACTGGGATTGGCGGTGGTGATGGAAAAAGGGCGCGGCGGTCCAACGGTCTACGCCGACACATCCTTGGATATTTCCGCGAAAGTCATCGAGGAGTTCAACAAAGCCACTCAATGAGGACGCGATAGGAATCAGCGTTCAGCTCGGAACTGAAGGCAGATTGCGCAAGGCTGAAACCTAAGAGCTGAGCCGAAAGGAGAGGGGATGAGGAAACGGGTTTTCACGGTGGTGATAGCGGTTGGCGCAACCCTGGCATCGGTGGGCGAGGGCGGAGCCGCAGAGGCGCTCAAGGTCGGGGTGATCGATCAACAACAGGTATTGGAACGGACGGTGGCCGGGAAACGCGCGCTCGAAGGACTCAAGGAATTTTCCGCCAGTCGGCAGCGGATCGTCTCGGCGGATGACGAGGAACTCAAGCGTCTGGAAAAAGAATTGAAGGATCAAGAAAGCTCCCTGAGCGAAACGGCGAAACGAGAAAAGCAGGAGGGATTCCGGACGAAGTTCGAAAACTATCAGCGCCGGCTCCAGGAATTCAATCGGGAGATCCAGGGCAAACAGAAGCAGCTCGCCGATGAGTACCAAAAGAAAATCGATCAGGCAGCCGCCAGCGTTGGTGAAAAAAACGGCTATGCGGCGGTCCTGGACAAAGGCAGTAATGCCTCGCTTCGCATCGTGATCTACTACAATCAAGCGATTGACCTGACGGAGCAAGTGATCAAGGAATTCGATCGTCAGAACAAATAACCGCCCTGGGCAAAGAGCCGGTCTCGGCCGGCTCAGGCCACGGGAAGACGCCGCGTCTCGGCAAGGTTGGGGAGGTAAGGACCAGAAGAATACGGAAACCGGTTGCCCGGGAAAGGTATGCTCTTGGGACTGGAGCCTGTCTTGATAGGCTTGGGCCGTTGGAAGAAGGCGCGCCCTGCCTGGGGCTGGGTGAAGTGGGCGGGTGAAAGAACGCCTGGGGCGGCCGGGTGAAACACGAGCGTGCAAGCGAACAAGGAGGCGGGACTCATGTCGGCCATGGAAAACAATGAAATCCGGGCAACGCTTCCCCATCGGTACCCGTTTCTCCTCGTCGATCGAGTCCGAGAGCTCGAACCCGGCCGGCGGATCGTGGGGATGAAGAATGTCACGTTCAACGAACCGTTTTTTCAGGGACACTTCCCGGATCGACCCATTATGCCCGGCGTCTTAATTCTGGAGGCCATGGCGCAAGTGGGCGGGGTGCTGGCCTTCAAGTCGATGCCCCCGTGCGGCAACCCCGTGGTTTATCTCACCGGAGTGGACAAGGCGAAATTTCGGAAACCCGTGGTGCCGGGCGATCAATTGCGGTTCGAGGTGGAAGTGCTCAAGCAGCGGCCTCCATTCTGGAAGATGCAGGGCAAAGCCTACGTGGAATCCGATCTGGTGTGCGAGGCGGAGATCACGGCGATGGTGACAGAGGAGAAAGCCGGGTAACATGAATCGTCGCCCCCACGGTCTGAGCATGAGGGTTCATCGGCGACGAAGGGGAGGGAACGTGCAGATTCATCCGACGGCAATCGTGCATCCCAAGGCTGAGCTGGGCCAAGATGTGGTCATCGGTCCCTATTCGGTGGTCGGTGAACATGTCACCATCGGTCGCGGGACCCAGCTCATGTCCCATGTCAATGTCGACGGCTGGACGGAAATCGGAGAGCGATGTCAGATCTATCCCTATGCCTCCGTCGGAACCCCGCCACAGCATCTACAGTATAAAGGCGAGCCCACTCAGGTGGTGATCGGAGACGACACGATCCTGCGCGAGTACGTGACGGTGAATCGCGGGACGTCGTTCGGAGGCGGCGTGACATCGATCGGCCATCATGGGTTCTTGATGGCATATGTGCATGTGGCACATGATTGCCGTCTCGGCACCCACCTCATCATGGCCAACGCCGCGACGCTGGCCGGCCATATCACAGTCGGAGATCATGCGATCATCGGCGGCCTGGTCGGCATCCATCAATACGTGCGCATCGGCTCGCATGTGATGATCGGCGGCTGTTCGGCGGTCGGGAGCGATGTGCCCCCGTTCATGCTCGCGGCAGGCGGCCATCGCGCTCGGCTCTATGGGTTGAATTCCATCGGTCTCAAGCGGCATGGGTTCTCCAATGAACGCATCTCCGTGCTCAAGCGCGCCTACGAGGTGCTGTTCCGGTCGGAACTGTTGATGGCCGAGGCGGTCAAGCGCGCGCAGGAAGAATTCAAAGAAAGCGCGGACGTGCTGGAGCTCATCGCCTTTTTCGAGGGCTCCAAGCGCGGCATTTGCCGGTCGGTCAGGCGGGACGTCGAGGACGAAGACTAGATGCCCGGCGCGCGTACAGGGTCCGAGTCGGGCGCGAGCGGCGAGCGGATCGGCCTCATCGCCGGCAATGGCCGTTTTCCCATTATTTTTGCCGAGAATGCCCGGCGCCTGGGCTTCGCGGTCTCGGCCGTCGCGCACATCGGTGAGACAACTCCGGAGTTGGAGCAACACGTCGAGCGTATCCACTGGATTAAGGTCGGCCAGTTCAATAAATTGATCAAGGCCTTGAAAGGAGACGGGGTGCGTCAGGCGGTCATGCTCGGTGGCATCAAGAAAACTCATGTGTTCACCACAGTGAGCCCGGACCTTCGTGCCCTTGCCATCTTCAGTCGGCTCCGGGAATGGAAGGACGACGCCATTCTCCGCGAGGTGGCGGCTGAATTGGAAAGCGAGGGCATTCGGATACGCGAATCCACGTTTGGGCTCAGAGGCATCCTGGTCGAGAAAGGAGCCGTTACCAAGCGCGCACCCGGGAAGAAGGAATGGGAAGACATTCGGTTCGGATGGGCTGTGGCAAAGGAAATCGGCCGCCAGGACATCGGGCAATGTGTCGTGATCAAGGACAAGGTGGTCGTGGCGGTCGAAGCGGTGGAAGGGACGGATGAGGCCATCCGTCGAGGCGGCGCTCTGGCTCGCAACCGGGCGGTGGTCGTCAAACGGAGTAAACCACACCAGGATCTCCGATTCGATTTGCCCGCAGTAGGTCCCGCGACCATCGCGACCATGGAGTCGGTCAAGGCCTCGGTCTTGGCGGTCGAAGCCGACCGCACGGTGCTCCTGGACCGGGAGGAGACGATCCGGAAAGCAGAACGTGCGGGGATCGTGATCGTGGGACTCACGGACAGTGATGAACGATGAATAACACGCTGAGTCATTGGGAACGAGAATAAACCCCATCACTGATTCCTATGAAACGAGTACGGGTCGGTGTCATCGGAGTCGGTCATCTGGGGCAACATCATGCCCGCCTCTATGCCGGGCTCCCGAGCGTCGCGCTCGTCGGGGTTTGCGATATCGACGGGAAACGGGCGCACTCGGTTGCCGAACGATACGGCACCACGGCCCATGAGGAGGCGTCGGCGCTGTTGCGTGAAGTCGATGCGGTGAGCATCGCTGTCCCGACGTCCGCGCACCATGCCGTGGTGAAAGCCTGCCTCGAGGCCGGCGTGCACGTCCTGGTCGAGAAGCCGATCACCGTGACTCCGGAGGAAGCGTTTGACCTGGTCGAGGTGGCCAAGAAGGGGGGCCGCGTGCTTCAGGTCGGGCACATCGAACGTTTTAACCCCGCGATCCGATCCGTCCGTCCGCACATCGCCAAGCCGGCCTTCATCGAATGCCACCGTCTGAGCCCGTTCGGAGAACGGGGAACGGATGTGGATGTAGTACTCGACCTGATGATTCACGATCTGGACATGGTCCTGTCGTTTCATCCAGGATCTGTTGAAGAGGTCCGCGCCGCGGGTGTACCGGTTCTCTCGTCGACGATCGATATCGCCAACGCCCGCATTGCCTTCAGCGGCGGATGCGTGGCGAATATGACCGCGAGCAGGGTTTCCACCACGCGGATGCGCAAGCTGCGATTGTTTCAGCGGGACGCGTATATCTCCGTGGATTATCAGGCGCGGCAGGGCGCGATTTTGCGGCGTCGGACCGGACGCGGAGGGCGACCTGAGATCGAGATTGAGCCGGTGCGCACCGTGGATGAAGAGCCGCTCAAGTTGGAACTGGAGGCATTTCTCCATGCGGCCGCCACGGGAACGCCGCCTCTTGTCACGGGAGAAGATGGTGCGGCGGCGCTGGAGCTCGCCCACCGTGTGTTGGAAGCGATCGGAATCTTCGTCCGGCGACACACGGAATAAGGACACGTACAAAGCAAAAAGGCAAGGGCACAATGGTCTCCTCACTTTTACCTTTTGACTGGTAAGATGCCACGCATTCTGCTCGTGACCGGCGAAGCCTCCGGAGACCTGCATGGCGCGAACCTCGCGCGGGAACTGAAGATCCTCCGTCCGGATGTAGAATTGCTGGGAGTCGGGGGTTCGAAGATGGAGACAGCGGGTGTGACCCTGCTTCTCGGAATCGGGCGGCTGGATATGATCGGCTTCCCGGGCCCGGCTCAGCTCCGGATGGCCGTTCACAATTATTTGGTGATCACCCGTTTCCTTCGCGACACGCCCCTTGACGCTGTCGTCTTCATCGATCATCCCGGGCTGAATCTGCGATTGGCGCGTCGAGCCAAACGGGAGGGACATCGCGTCGTCTATTACATCGCTCCACAGGTCTGGGCGTGGCGACCGGGTCGTATGCGTCTGATTTCCCGCGTCGTGGATCGGATGATTGTGATTCTTCCGTTTGAAGAGGCGCTGTTTCGAAACGCCGGCGTGCCGTGCGACTTTGTCGGGCATCCGCTGCTGGATGCCGTGGCGCCGTCCTATGACCGGGCAGAACTTCGGAAGCGCTTCGGGTTGGAGGAAACGGCGTTGCTGTTGGGGCTTTTGCCGGGGAGCCGTGAACGGGAGGTCCGCTCCTTGCTGCCCACTCTGCTCGATGCCACGGCAGGTTTGACCCACCAGCATCCGGGCTTACAGCCGCTTGTCGCCCAGGCTGCTTCCATCAGAGACGGTCTCATCGAAGAACTCTCAGCCGGGAGCAGTGTGAAGCCGCGGATCATCAAAGACCAGCCGAACGAGGTGATAGCCGTGTCCGATCTGCTGCTTGTCGCCTCAGGAACGGCGACACTGCAGGCTGCGGTCATCGGCACTCCTATGATCATCGCCTATCGTGTTAATTGGTTGACCTATTGGATTGCCCGAATGTTGATCCGGATCAAGTGCATCGGTCTCGTCAATATCGTGGCGGGTCATCCAATCGTCCCCGAATTAATCCAGAACGACGTCACCGCTGAACGGCTCACGAAAGAGGCCACCCGCCTCCTGCGGGACAGCGCGGCCTCCCGCCAGATGCGGGAAGCCCTGCGCGCGGTTCGGGAATCATTGGGATCCGCGGGGGCATCCAGGCGGGCAGCGACGGTTGTGCTGGCGGAGTGCCAGACATGAAGTTGTATGTGCGGCTCCTTCGCTATCTGTGGCGCTACCGTGTTCGTCTGGTGGCCGCGTTCGTCTGTTCCGCATTGGTCGCGGGGCTCACCGGGGCCTACGCATGGCTGGTCAGGCCGGTGCTGGACGGCATCTTCATCAGCAAGGACGAGGCTCTGTTGGTCCTGCTGCCGGTTGCGATTCTAGCGGTCGCTGTGCTCAAGGGCGCCTTCAGCTATGGGCAGAACTATCTGATGAACTACGTGGGCAATCACGTCATCACCGATATCCGCCAAGAATTGTACCTGCAACTCATGCGACTGCCGGTCAGGTTTCACGATGCCAACACCTCAGGCCGTCTGGTGTCGCGCGTGATCAACGACGTGAACCTGATGGCCAACGCGGTCGCCGGGGTCTTGAAGGACCTGTTCCAACAGGGTTTGACCTTTCTCGCGATGGTGGGCGTGATCTTTTATCAGAGTTGGAAGCTGGCGGCCGTCTCCGCTATTGTGGTCCCGCTCTCATTCTTTACCATGGTTCAGATGGGGCAGCGCCTCCGGAAGCTCGCGACGCATGGGCAGGAGAAAATCGGCGACATGGCGTCTGCGCTTCAGGAGTCGCTTGCGGGTATCCGGATCGTGAAGGCGTTCGGGCGCGAAGAGGCCGAAGCCATGCGCTTTCGAAACAGCAATCAGGCCTTTCTTGGGGCGACGATGAAGTCGATCCAGGTCTCCTCCTTGGCCTCCTCGCACATGGAAATCATTGGAGTGTTGGGTGTGGCGGCCATCATCTGGTACGGCGGCTGGCTCGTGATCCAAGGCGTCATGACGCCTGGCTCGTTCTTCTCATTTCTCGCGGCGATGTTCATGGCCTATACACCCATCCGTCGTCTCGCCGGTGCGAACAATACGATCCAGCAGGCTCTGTCTGCGGCCGAGCGAGTCTTTGGCATCTTGGATATGGAAAGCGAGCAAGACCGGAGCGAGAGGCTCAAAGACCTACCCCCGCTCACCCGTTCGTTAGAGTTCCGGGGGGTGAGCTTTCAGTATGAGGGGAGCGATCTCCCGGCGCTCAACGGCGTCGATCTGTACGTCCGGGCGGGTGAAATGGTTGCGCTGGTCGGCAGCAGCGGGAGCGGCAAAACGACCATGGTCAGTCTCGTCCCGCGATTTTACGATGCGACCGAAGGCGTGATCCTCGTCGATGGCCAGGATGTTCGGGAGTGTACGCTTCGATCGCTCAGGGCCCAGATCGGCATTGTCTCACAGGAAACGGTCCTGTTCGACGATATGGTAAAACATAATATCGCATACGGCCGGTCTGACGCGACGGCCGGTCAGATCGAAGAGGCGGCCAAGGCTGCCTATGCGCATGAATTCATCAAGCGACTGCCCGACGGGTACGAGACGGTCATCGGAGAAAACGGCGTGAAACTGTCTGGAGGAGAGCGCCAACGGTTGGCCATCGCACGAGCCATTCTACGGGACCCTCCCTTGCTCATTCTGGATGAGGCAACCTCCGCGCTGGACTCCGAGTCTGAACGGATCGTCCAGTTGGCCTTGTCCAATTTGATGAAGCATCGCACGACCCTGGTGATTGCGCATCGACTATCCACGGTGCAAAACGCTGACCGGATCGTGGTATTGGATCGAGGGCGCATCGTGGAAATCGGCTCGCATGAAGACCTGCTCAGGCGGGGGGGGCCCTATAAGCGCCTGCATGCCATGCAGTTCCAGTCTGAGGATGTGGCGCCGTGAACGCTTAGTCCGTATCGTCCGTTGGCCCGCTGCCCGAGTCAAGCACCCGACTGACAGACCGAACGAGCGGACCGCAACGCTTGTGAGAAATGACCAACTGGCTGAAACAGGCGCTGATTCCCACGCTGGGAGCAGGAGTGATTCGGCTTCTTGGGCTGTCCATGCGGATTAGCATCCAAGGAGTGGAAGCCGTCGATGAACTCTACAAACAGGGCAGACCGATCATCTTTGCGTTTTGGCATAGCCGCCAGTTGATGATGCCGCTCGCCTACCGAGGCAAGGGGGCGTACGTGCTCATCAGCCAGCACCGGGACGGAGAACTGATTCAACGAATCATCGCCCGGTTCGGTCTTCAATCGGTCAGAGGGTCAACAACTCGGGGAGGTGGTCCGGCATTCCGACGCCTTATCGAGCTGGGGGGCGCCGGCCAGGACCTCGTCGTCACGCCTGACGGGCCCAAAGGTCCTCGCCAGGTGGCCAAGGAAGGTGTCATTCGACTGGCAAGGGCGACTCGTCTGCCGATCGTGCCGGTCACGTTCAGCTGCTCAAAAAAAAAGTCTTTGCGAGCTGGGATCGCTTTCAGATGCCCTATCCCTTTGGGCGAGGGTTGTTCTTGTGCGGACCGCCGATCTGGGTCTCGTCTGACGCCACCGATGCGGAGATGGAGGCGAAGCGGGTCGAGCTGGAGACATCGCTCAACCGGATCACCGCTGACGCGGATAAAGCGGTGACGTCGTAGCGATCAGCAATCAGCGTTCGGTTTTCTTGGACCGACTGCTGATGGCTGAATGCGACGTGTCGAGACCTTCTATCATGTGGTATCTGATCTACAATGTCCTGCTGATCGCAGCCTCTCCGGTCATTCTTCTTATCTTGCTTGCCAAACGACGTTGCCGACGCGGTTTGCCCCAACGCATGGGGTTTCTTCCTCATGATTCCAGAGTCGACCACACGAAGCTGCCGGTTATCTGGGTGCATGCGGTTTCATTGGGCGAGGTAGTGGCCGCCGTTCCGCTCGTTCGGGAACTCCATGCGCGCGAGCCAGGCTATCGGATCGTCGTGACGACCGTCACCGAAACCGGACGTGAAGCCGTGGAGCAACGTCTCGCTGGGGTCGCGGAACATCGGTACGCGCCGTTGGATTTTCCATGGGTCGTGGCCAAGGTGATCGGTCATCTTGAGCCGGCTCTGTTTCTTTTTGTCGAAACGGAGTTGTGGCCGAATCTCCTGCGTGCGCTCTCAAGACGCCGGGTGCCGTCGCTTCTCGTGAACGGACGGCTCTCGTCAAGCTCGTTTCGCGGCTATCGGATGATCCGTCCGCTAATCAGCCAGGCTCTCCAGACCGTGACCTATTGTTTGATGCAGTCGGATCGTGACGCGTCACGGATTAGGAGCCTTGGAGCTCCGGCCGAACGAGTGCTCCGAACCGGCAACATCAAATTCGATCAACCATTACCCGTCTCGACGGGTGATGCGACCCTATCGAAGGACGCCATACTTGCGGCGGATGAAGAATTAATCGTAGCGGGCAGCACGCATCCGGGTGAGGAGGAAGAGATCATCTCGTGTTATGAGCGGCTTCAACGTGACTTTCCGTCCCTCGTGCTCCTGTTGGCGCCACGGCACATTGAACGAGCGTTGCAGGTTGAGTCGACCATCAAGGCCCGAGGGTTACCCGCCGTCCGGCGAAGCGCGTTGGGCGTGACCGATCCGAAGAGCGGATCCGTTTCGGCCGGGAGAGACCGTCCGCGAGTGGTGCTGCTTGATACCCGCGGGGAGTTGGCGGCCGTCTATCGCCATGCGGCGCTGGCGTTTGTGGGTGGGACTCTGGTTCCGATCGGTGGACACAATCTGCTCGAGCCGGCCCTGTGGGGGATTCCGGTATTTTTCGGTCCCCACACGGATCATTGCTTCGAGGTCGCGGAGCTTCTCCTGGGGGCGGGAGGCGGGCGGCGCGTGAATAATGGTCAGGAATTAGCGGCGGAAATGGCCGCTCTGCTCCACGATCGTCCTGTCCTAGAGCGCATGGGGGCCGCCGCCAGGGCGGTCGTGATGGAAAATCGGGGCGCGCTCGAGCAGACCCTTGCCACGATCGGACACGTTCTCCACCACCCCAATATGAGCGGATCGGCGCGTGATCATGGCGCTCCTGCCGCGCGGACCGCCAGGAGGACAATTGACTCATTGGTTCATTGAATCCGCGCACGTCACCAATGAGTCATGACCTGATGGAACAGGGGAGCAAGGCGTGGATGCGAGGACCGCTTCACATCGCGGCGGTTCCTTACGGCCTTCTGATCCGGACCCGCAACCGGCTCTATGACTGGGGCTGGACACGTCAGTACACACTTCCCTGCCGAGTGGTGAGTGTCGGCAACTTGACGGTCGGCGGGACCGGCAAGACACCAGTGGTGATCTGGATCGCGGAATACCTCCTGGCGCGCGGTTTTCGAGTCGGTGTACTCAGTCGGGGGTACCGTCGCCACAGCGGGGTCCCGCAGCTCATGGTGTCCGACGGCCGAGCGCTTCTGGCCGACCCCATGGAGGCGGGAGACGAACCTTACTTGATTGCCGCGCGTTGTCGTCGCGCTGTGGTGGCAGTGGGAGCCGATCGCTATCGGCTCGGTCGATGGGTGCTGGAGCAATTTCCCCTGGATTACGTCCTCTTGGACGACGGGTTTCAGCATCGGTCCCTGAGGCGAGATGTGGACTTGCTGCTGGTGGACGCATCGGACGCCACCGGCCTTCACGCACTTCTGCCGGCGGGACGTCTCCGAGAGCCGCTCTCATCGGTGTCGAGAGCCTCCGCAATTATCCTGACACGAGCCGAGACGGATCATGATGTCGCAGCGATCCGCGCACTGCTCGGAGCAGCGGCCGGAGCCGACGTGATCTTGATCCGGACCCGGTTTGATGCGGATGGCTATGTGGAGGCGGGGAGTGGAGCCCTAAGAGGCCTGAAAGAGGCCGTCGGCAAGAGAGCCCTGATCTTCAGCGGAATCGGCAACGCGGCGTCCTTTCGGCGTCTATTGATACGTCACGGCGTGAAGGTTGAGGAAGAGATCGTTTTCCCAGACCATCATGCGTACAGCAGGGCTGACATGGATCATGTGCGGAAGCGAGCCACCCGCTGTCGCGCGGACCTGCTAGTCACCACCGAGAAGGACGCCGTCAAGATTACCTCCTTTCTCGGTACGAAGGAACCTGTGTGGGCCGTGCGGCTTGGTACTGAGATCGTAGAGGGGCGCGAGCGTCTCGAAAAACTAATTCTGGAGGTATAGGGACCAGTGGTAAAGGTCTAGAGGAGGGAGAGACTGCAACAAAAGCTAGGTGGCTACTCTTCCGCTTTTCCTTTTAGCCCTTCCCTCTTGTTCAGTATTCCGCAGACCATGCAGAAGCAATTCGTCAAGCGGCTGCTCGTTCGGGGTCCTAATTGGATAGGCGATGCCGTAATGAGTGAGCCGGGATTGA
Organism: Nitrospirota bacterium; assembly: GCA_963703955.1. Classification (GTDB taxonomy): domain Bacteria; phylum Nitrospirota; class Nitrospiria; order Nitrospirales; family Nitrospiraceae; genus CAVPGK01. The sequence continues at coordinate 49,771 of CAVPGK010000001.1, forward strand.
CCGCGGTGCGGGACCTGTTTCCCGCCGCACACATTTCTCTCCTGGTGAAACCGGCCATCGCGGAACTCCTGAAAGGCCATCCCGCTTGTGATGATCTCGTGATCTATGAGTCCCGGGGGCGACATGCCGGGCTGGCGGGAAAATGGAAATTGGTGAGCGAATTGAGACGCCACCGGTTTGACCTGGCGATTCTGTTTCAGAATGCGTTCGAGGCCGCCTTCCTGACGATGCTCGCGGGAATTCCCCGCCGCTACGGGTATGCCACTGACGGAAGAGGGTGGTTGCTTACGGATGCCATTGGGGTACCGGATCGAGCCACCGTGGACCACCAGGTCCGCTATTATGTCGACCTGTTGCGCCCGCTGGGCTTGACGCAGACGGCAAGATCTCCCCGGTTGTTTCTTTCAGATGACGAGAGGGTCGTCATAGAGCGGCGACTCGCCGAAGCAGGCGTCGCACCTTCCGAATGGCTCATCGGGCTCAACCCGGGTTCCATATATGGAGGCGCCAAGCGGTGGCTGCCCGAGCGATTCGCCGAGACGGCGGACCGGCTTGCCCGAACTCACGGCGGACGCGTCGTGATCGTCGGGGCGCGGGGGGAAGAGGCCCTGGGGCGGGCCATTGCGGACGCGATGCAGGTAAGGCCGATCGTCCTGTCGGGACAGACTTCCATCCGGGAACTCATGGCGGTGATTCGACGATGTCGCGTGTTCCTCACCAATGATACGGGGCCCATGCATATTGCCGCAGCCTTCGACGTGCCGGTCGTGGCCGTGTTCGGCCCGACGGATTGGCGCACGACCTCGCCGTTCGGAGGCGGGCATCGTGTCGTACGTCAGCCGGTCGAGTGCGCGCCATGCTTGTTGCGCGAATGTCCCATCGATCATCGCTGCATGACAGGCGTGTCGGTGGATCTGGTCTATGATGCGGCGGTCCGGCAATTACAAACGATTTACTCTGAACGTGGAATGATGAATGCCGAGGCTCCCCGTCAGAGTTCTCATCACGCGCCGCGCGTGTCATTGAAGGGCGTCACGATTTTCTTGGATCGAGACGGGACGATCAATCGGGATACCGGTTATGTCCGGACACCGGACCAACTCGAACTGTTTCCCGGCGTCGTAGAGGCGCTCGCTCGAGCGAACCAGGCCGGCGCGTGCGTGGTGCTGATCACCAACCAATCCGGCATTGCGCGCGGATTCCTGACGCTCGATGCCCTCAAGGCCATTCACTTCAATCTCTGTGCCCAGCTCGAAGCGGGGGGAGCGCGGCTTGATGCGATCTACTATTGCCCGCACCATCCGGATGAAGAGTGTTCCTGCAGGAAGCCGCGGACCGGCATGGTCAGGCGGGCGGTGGCCGATCTTGCGATCGATCTCTCAAAGTCGTATGTGGTGGGCGACCAGACCCGTGATGTAGAATTGGCCAGGCAAATCGGCGCGCGCAGCGTGCGGGTGGCAACCGGACCGACCATGCAGACGACGCAGGTGCATGAAGGCGCGTCGGCGGATTACGTCGCGCCTGGGCTGAGTGAGGCTGTGGATTGGATCATTCATGATGTCGAAAGTGCCGTCGGCCGTCAGGGATCAGGCCGCTCCACTCTTCCCTCCCCCTCTAAGGGAGAGAGCTATGAAGGCGGAGAGCTACCTGCTGAGGTCTAAGAGGGCGTTATTGAGGCCCGCGCGTTGCCATGTCCGACTACCGTCGAATATTGATCATCAAGCCCAGTTCGCTAGGGGATGTAGTGCACGCGCTCCCCACGCTGGCGGCGCTAAGGACCGCATTCCCTCGCGCGCACATTGCCTGGCTCGTGAAACGACAATGGGCGGGGCTGCTTGAACGGGCCGAGGGATTGGACCGGATCTGGCCGGTTGAGCCCGGCCTGTTGGGGTGGCTGTCTCTCGTTCCACGGCTCAGGGCAGAGAGGTTTGACCTCACGGTGGATCTGCAAGGCCTCTTTCGCAGTGGAGCGATTGCATGGATGACCGGATGTCCCACCCGCATCGGATTCGCCAACGGACGAGAGGGCAGCCCCTTCTTCTATACTTCCCGCGTGCCCATAAAGACGGAGGATATGCATGCCGTGGATCGCTACCTGCTCGTGGCTCGCGCTCTCGGGGCGAGCGATGGCTGGTCACCTGAGTTCTGCATTCGCCTTCTGTCGAATGACCGTGAGGAGGTCGCCCGATTGCTCGCGCGACACGGGGTTCACGCGGGCGCCTCGTGGGTTGCCGTCAATGTGTCGGCACGGTGGCCGACTAAGCGGTGGTCGCTGGAGCGCTTTGCGGCGGTGACCGATCAACTCCAAGAGGAAGGTCTCGGGCCGGTCGTGCTGATCGGCGGGCCGGATGAACGCGCGGACGCTCAGGTGGTCGCCTCGGGGATGCGCACGGTACCCGTGAATCTGACCGGAGAAACGACGCCGGGTCTGCTGCCGGCCTTGCTCGCCTCGGCGTCGGTGTTGCTCACGAACGATTCGGGCCCCATGCATGTCGCGGCAGCCGTCGGGACCCCGGTTGTCGCACTCTTCGGTCCGACGAGCCCGATTCGAACCGGACCCTACGGTGCAGGCCACCGCGTGCTGGCAAGCGGAATTGCGTGCAGTCCGTGCTTCAGCCGCGTCTGTCGAAATAACGTCCAGCTCGAGTGCCTAACCAGCATTTCTCCCGACACGGTCCTGAAAGCGGTGCGTGAACGGCTAGCGATGCGGGCGGTCACCTGATTCTCCGTGAAGATTCCGATTGCCGAATCCAAGACATCGAAGGGAGAACTGTCCCTTCTCCTCAAAACGGAAGGATTGCGCACGCATGAGCATGAGGTTCGTCTCCTGTCGGAGCCTTAAGGTCCCATCTACTATGGCTATCGTACGTGCTTCTGGCGGGCGGATCTGGATAGTCTTGACCGTCCCCCAGCTTCGTGTGCCGTCGGGTCGCGTGATCGAACAGACTTACACGAATTCCTTCGGCCCGGATATGGATTTGTCTGAGAAGGCGTGGGATATGACTGCCGCAGGTGCGCAAAGATGAAGATCGCATTGGTCAGGCCGGACGGAATCGGGGACGAGATCTTGTGTCTCCCCGTGGCGTCGGCGATCCGCCGGTTGATGCCGGACGCGCGGATTACGTTCGTATCCAGCGCCAACGCGGCGCCGCTGTTTGATCACCATCCCGATGTGGACGGGGTGCTCACGGTCACCGGCAAGGAACGATTTCGAGAGCTCGTAGCTCTGTTTCACCAGGGGTTCGACGCAGCTATCTTTTTAAAGCCTTTTCGTCGGCTCATGCTGGCCGCCTGGGTCGCGCGGATTCCGTTAAGGGTGGCGACCGGGTATCGGTGGTACAGCTTTCTGGCCAACAGACGCGTCTATCAACATCGAAGCGATTTCTCCAGGCATGAGACGGAATATAACCTCGGCCTTTTGTCGGGATTGGGGCTTGACGGCGGCTCACCGGTTCGCCCGATCTTGGTCGTGACGAATGAAGAGCGGCGAGAGGCTGAAGCACGCATGAGTGATCTCCCTTCCAAGCGTGTGGTCGTGCACCCGGGCGGGTTTGCGGCGAGACGCTGGCGGGGCGAGCACTACTGGACGCTCGCGGATCGGCTCGTTCGCGCCGGATATGGTGTGGTGATCACCGGGAGCGCTGCCGAACGCGAACGATTCCACAGTGAAGCGACGGGGTCAGGCCTGCTTCCCGGCATCCTCGACTTGATGGGGACATTGACCGTGCGGGAGCTGATGGCAGTGATCGGGAACAGTCACGCGCTCGTCTCGGGTGCCACAGGTCCCGCCCACATGGCCGCGGCCTTAGGAGTCCCCACCGTCAGTTTGTTCGATCCTCGCCGGAATAATCTGCCGACTCGATGGCAGCCGATTGGAAGGGGAATCGTCTTGCGCCCGGATGTTCCGACCTGCGAGAAGTGTATCTACGAAGCCTGCCCATACTGGGACTGCCTTGATCGGATCACAGCGGACGACCTCGCGCGGAGGGTTGAGCAGGTGGTGAGTGGGGTGGAACGGATCACGGTGTGTCATGTCTAAACTTTCCGTTTATGTGATTGCGTACAACGATGAGCCGAACATCCGCGCCTGTCTGGAGAGTGTGGCCTGGGCCGATGAGATCATCGTCGTGGATTCATGGAGCACCGATGGCACGGAGAAAATCAGCCGTGAGTACACGGAGAAGGTCTTCCAGCACGAGTTTCATGGGTTCGGGCGGCTGAGGAATGAGGCGGTGGCCCATGCGTCCCATGAATGGGTCTTCAGCTTGGACACCGACGAGCGCGCCACGCCGGAGATTCGAGAGGAAATCCATCAAGTCATGGATGCAGACGAGAGTGCGGACGCCTTCTTGGTGCCGCGCCGGAACTATTTTCTCGGCCGGTGGATCCGCCATTGCGGCTGGTATCCGGACTATCGCCAACCGCAGCTCTTTCGAAAGGGGCGTCTGCGCTATCGCGAAGAACTGGTTCACGAAGGGTTTGAGGTGGACGGACGGATCGGGTATTTCAAGGAGCACGTCCTGCAGTACCCGTTTCGGGATATCGATCACTACCTGACCAAGATGGACCGGTATTCGGACCTGATGGCTCGCCGAATGGTCGAGCAAGGTCGGCGGTTTCGGCCGCACCAGCTCGTGACCCATCCCTGCTTCACCTTCGCCAAAATGTACGTCGGCAGGGCCGGATGGCGGGACGGTATGCCCGGTCTGATTCTCTCGGGGTTGTATGCGTACTACACGTTCATCAAGTATGCAAAGTTCTGGGAACTTGCAGGCAAGGAAAAGGGAAAAAGTAAAAAGCCAGAAGACCTTTTGTGAAACATGAAGATCAGCGGGTTCACCATCTGTCGGAACGCCGTCCGGTTCGACTATCCGATCGTCGAGGCCATCCGATCCGCCTTGCCCATCGTCGATGAGTTCATCGTCAACGTGGGGCAGTCGGATGACGGGACCTTGGACCTCATTCGCTCGATCGGGTCCGACAAGATTCGCGTCGTCGAGTCGGTCTGGGATGATTCGATGAAAAAAGATGGGCTCTTGTTCTCTCACGAGACCAATATCGCCCTTGCACGCTGCGCCGGCGATTGGGCTCTCTATCTGCAGGCGGACGAGGTGCTTCACGAGGCGGAACACGATCGTCTCCTCCGGTCCCTCCGCGACCGTGTGACCGATCCGGAGGTGCTTGGATTCACTTTTCGGTACCTGCATTTCTACGGCGACTACCGATCCTGCAATCCCTGGTTCTATCATCGCGCTGTCCGGGTCATTCGAAACGACGGCCGAGTGGAATCCTGCGGCGATGCGGTGGGGTTCTGGCTGAAGGCCGACCGCGGGTTCCTTCAAACGGTCCACCAGGGGCGTGTGAAACCGTCCGGCGCAACGATCTATCATTACGGTTGGGTGAAACCTCCTCGGGTGTTGCTGGACAAATTTCGATATCAGGTGGCGCGTCAACATGGCGATCAGCCGGGAGCCGAGCAGGCGCGCATGTTGGCTCGTGACGAGTATGATTTTGAGGAGTACGACATCATGAAGAATTTCACCGGTACGCATCCGGCCGTCATGACCGCCCGGGTCCACCAGTATCCGGTGCTGAAGCCGAGCCGCAATCGTTGGTTGGAGCCTGCATTTTATCGCGCCATCTTGAAGAAGGGATTTAGGGGCTAGGAACGTGAATCGCTACACGTGAGCCGTGCAAAGATAAAAGCCCGGCTCACAAAAAAACCAATAACGATCCATGACCATTGCAGCCATTGTGATCACCAAGAACGAAGAGCGCAACATCGGTGCGTGTCTTCGTTCGCTTCGATGGGTGCATGATCTCATTGTCATCGATGCCTGCAGCACCGACCGGACGGTGGAGATCGTTCGAGAATACACGCCGCGCGTATTCATTCGGAGCTGGCCAGGGTTCGGGCCGCAAAAGAACTACGGCCTCGATCAGGCCACCGCAGATTGGGTGCTCATCGTGGACGCGGACGAGCGGGTGACAGATGCCCTCCGGGCTGAAATCCAGCAGGTCATCGAGGCCGATCGCCCGGCGGACCTCGTCGGCTATGAAGTACCCAGGCGGAACTTCTTCTACGGGCGCTGGATCGAAGGCGGCGGTATGTATCCCGACTATCAGTTACGGCTGTTCCGGCGGACCGCGGGTCGATATGATGACGTGTTGCTGCATGAACGGTTACAACTGCGTGGACGGATCGCACGGCTGAAATACGCACTCGATCATCACAGCATGCCGAGCATCGGCGCACATGTGAAAAAAATGATGCGTTACACGACGCTGGGCGCGCAGGAGAAGATGAAAGTCCGGTCACGTGTGACAACGATGGACCTGGCCGGCAATCATCTGGGGACGATTCTAAGGACCTTTTTCATGCGAGGCGGGTATCGGGATGGCATCCACGGCGTTATCGTCGCCTTATTCGCGGGTATGCACACGTTCGTCAAATACGCCAAGGCATGGGAAATGGTGCGGCAACAGCATCTTCATGGGGATGGGAAAGGGGCGGTCGGCTGGTGCTTGAGACAAGCAGTAGGAAGAGGCAAGCCACATTGATAACGGCAGCTTTCTATTATTAACAATCGACCGTTAACGGAACGAACAGATGCGGATTGGAATAGATGCAAATCCTATGCTTAGAAACCGGGGCGGTGTAGGATGGCATGCGTACCATCTGCTGCACGCCCTTCTGGATTTGAAAGAAAACATCGAATTTGTGTGCTATATCGAGCCCGGAGCGCTTCGACGTCGGGGGAGCGAGCGGATTGAAGACTGGGAGCTTGATCCGCGCCTAACGTGGACGGAGGTCGGCCGGTTTACCAGGCGGTGGCGGGGGGCCCTGGATCGCCTGGATTTATACCATGGCATGAATTTCAGAATGCGGACCGCGGGCCGATACGGCGGTGTCGTGACGATTCATGACCTCTGGCTGGACAGGAATCCTCAGTACTCGACCAAGCTATTCGGACAACGCGGATCCTTTCACCGGACCAGGCGGACGGCCTGGCGGGCTCGGAAGGTGATCACGGTCTCCGAGCACTCTGCGAATGATATCGTCTCGCTCTATGGTGTGCCCCGCGAGCGGATCACCGTGATCTACAACGGGGTCTCCGACCAATTCCGGCCGACCATCCAGCCTTACGCCCTGTCGGAGGTCCGTGCGCGCCTCAGAATATCCACGGACCGGTTCATCTTGTTCGCGGGAGGGGCGGATCCCAGAAAGAATCATCAGACGCTGATCCGAGCCTTTGCGCGTGTGGGAGAACTGATCTCGTCTTACAGCCTGATCATGGTCGGAGAAGCGATCCATCGTTTCGGCGACATCTATGAGACAGCGCGTACGTTCGGATTGGAGGACCGAGTGGTGTGCACGGGATTGCTGTCTTTCGAAGACTTGCGGCTGCTGTACTCGCATGCCGATGTTTTTGTGTTTCCTTCCGTGTACGAAGGATTCGGGATGCCGGTGCTGGAGGCGATGGCCTGCGGAGCGCCCGTGATCACTTCCAACACCACGGCATTGCCCGAGGTGGCCGGCGATGCCGCCGTATTGGTAAATCCGGAGAGAGTTGAAGAAATGGCCGACGCAATCGTCCGGGTGTTGGAAGACCAGGGACTTCGTGAATCGTTGCGCGCCAAGGGTTTTCAGCGCGCCAAACAGTTCACGTGGGAACGGGCTGCGCGCCGGACGTTGGCAGTCTACCGGGAAGTCTGCTCACAGACACCGGAATTATCTAGATGAAGACGTGGACAGCCGCTCTCGACTGACGAGTCACGTTGTAGTGCCTCATGGACAACATTCTCGTCATTAAACTTCGGTACATCGGTGATGTGCTGCTGGCGACACCTGTCCTGAGGGCGCTGAGGAAAGCGTTTCCTCAGGCCCGATTGACCATGGCTGTCAATCGTGGGACCGAAGAGGTTTTGAAGGGAAATCCCGATCTGACTGAGGTGCTGGCGGTTGACCGGAGCGGAGTGGGCGCCGATCTTCGATTCCTGCGCGAGATCCGCCGGCAACGATTCGACTGTGTGATTGATCTCACCGATGGGGACCGATCGGCGATGATGGCCTGGGCCAGTGGCGCGCCCGTTCGGATCGGATTCAATGCAGAGCATCGGTGGCGCGGGTTGCTCTACACCCTCATCGTCACGGCATCATCTGTCCATCGCGTCGAGCGGGATCTTGCGGCGGTTCGTGCGCTGGGCATCGAGCCGCAGACGGACCTTCCGGTCTTGAACCTTTCTCCCCAAGAGGAACACGAGGCGGCCGTATTGCTGGAAGAAATCGGGGCGGAGAGCACGAACGGCGTTGATGGTCGGCGGCTGGTGCTCCTGCATCCGGGTGCCCGGTATTGGTTCAAGGCGTGGCCCGCTGAGCGATTTGCCGAGCTGGCCGATCGCCTAACCGACGTCTGGCGTTGTCAGATCCTCGTGGGTGGAGCCGACCAGGACGGTGATATGGTCGACAGGATTCGAATGCATGCTCGATGCGACCTGAAAATCTTGGCCGGGCGGGCCGACTTGCGTCAGTTTGCGGCGATCGTAAAGCGATGCGCCGTCTTCATCGGGAACGACACCGGCGCCATGCACATCGCGGCGGCGATGGGGACTCCCATCGTTGCGCTGTTCGGGCCTTCCCATCCCGCCGAGTGGGGGCCACGTGGGCGGGATATTGCAGTGCTGCACAAGGGACTGGACTGCCGGCCATGTTTCCACCCGACGTGCCGGCGGGGCGAGGACAACTGCATGAGGCAGATCTCCGTCGAGGAGGTGTTCGCGGCCGCGCGCCGCTTTCTTGTAAGGCAGGCTGAAGTTAGGGTGTAGAAGGTGAGCTGACGACGAGATCACTTGTCTTGCTCTCACGCTCAACTTCAACCTCGGGCTAAGAGAATTATGACCATTCTCGTGTCAGTCGTGATTCCGGTGTTTAACGGCGCGTCGTTTGTCGGGAAAGCCGTTGCCAGTGTCCGGAACCAGAGCGTGCGGGACGTGGAGATTATCGCGGTGGACGACGGATCGACGGACGGCACGCAGGCCGTCTTGTCGGACCTCCAACAGACAGAAGGGATTCTTTGGTTTCAGCAGGATCATGGCGGTCCGGCTCGCTCGCGAAACCGAGGGATCGAGGCGGCGCGCGGGGAGTACGTCGCGCTTTTGGACTGCGATGATGTCTGGCTGCCCGGCAAGCTGGATGCGCAGCTCTCGATGATGCGTGATCGACAGGATGTGGGAGTGGTCCACACGGATTATGAAGTGGTCGATGAGCGCGGCGAGGTCCTGGAGCGTGTTCGGGCTGGCCGGAGCTCCGAGCCCCTCGTCCAGGCTTTTGTTGGCGGGCACGCGGCGTTGCCGTCGACCTTGCTGATGCGGAGCAACCTGTTACAGAAAGTGGGGGCATTGAACGCCGATCTGTACGGCTCCGAGGATTCCGACCTGACCATTCGCCTCTACGCGGCCACCCGGTTTGAATGCATCGACCGTGTACTGGTCCAAAAGCTCCAGCGTGGTCATGGATACCGGGATATGGCGTTCGACGAGATCACCCACCGGCAAAAAGTGCTGTCCAGCCGAGAACGCTTTCTGAACGGTTTGGAGGTCATGCAGCCGTTGCGTGCGGACCGGCGCGCGGCGTTGGACCGTGAGTGGGCGAATTTTTTTCTGTCGCGGGGAAGCTTTGCGGAGCGCGCGGGGCATGGCGCCGAAGCGCGTCATTTCTATCGGCAGGCGATCCGGAAGGATCCCTTCCGATTGCGTGGATACACTCGTTGGCTGCGGGCACTGATCTGATGGGCGCAATCATTCTCGATATCGGGTGCGGCGCGCAAAAACAGCGCGGCGCCATCGGCCTAGACCGACGGCGAATGAAGGGTGTCGATGTGGTCTGTGATATCGAACAGGGGTTGCCGTTTCGTAAGGCCAGCATCTCCGCGGCCTACCTGGTTCATACCATTGAGCATATCCGGAATCTCAATGCGTTCATGGAAGACTTGTACCGCGTCTGTTCACCGGGGGCAAAGGTCTATGTTAAGACTCCGTACTACACTTCACGCGAAGCCTTTGTCGATCCAACGCATGTGCGATTCATGACCGAAGATACATTCAAGTATTTCGCCTTCCCGAACTTCTACGAGTTGCGGTGTAATTTCCGGACGGTGTCCATCGACTATACGATGCGCAAGCCCTTCAATAGGCTTCCGGCGCACTTTCAGAAACGCGCTCGGCGGTATCTCTGGAACGTGTGCATCGAAATGGACGTGATCCTCGAAGCGGTCCGGTTATGACGGCGCAGGCGCAACAGTCCGCCGGAGGCACACCTCGACCTTCGCCACGGGTGAGCGTCGTAATCCCGCTTTACAATTGTGAAAAACACATCGGCGAGACGATCGAAGGGGTGCTCGCGCAGACGTTTCGCGATTTTGAGATCGTCGTGGTCGATGACGGATCAACCGACGGCTCCGCCGCCATTGCTCGGAGCTATGGCGATGCCGTTCGCTATGCGTATCAGCAGAATTCCGGGGTTTCCGCAGCCACCAATCGAGGGGTCGCGCTCGCGAGGGGCGAGCTCATTGCATTCTTGGATAACGATGATGTCTGGCTGCCTGAGAAGCTTGAACGACAGATAGCCTTCCTCCACACGCATCCTCACTGCGGTCTGGTGAACTGTGACATGCAGTACATCTCCGAGTCCGGGATCAGACTGGATCGCTATCTTCGAGGAGTCAACCCCGATGAACCCTATGTGCGTCTCTTTCAAAGGGGCTTTGTCATCATGTGCTCGGCTGTCATGATTCGGCGGTGGGTGTTTGAGCAGACGGGAGGGTTCGACGAATCCTTTGTCGCAGCCGGCCTTCAAGAAATGGAGTGGATGTCTCGCGTCGTAGATTGTGTTGAAGTCGGGTGCCTCCCGGAAACCCTGGTGCTGTATCGAGATCACGGTTCGAGAATTGCGCGTGAACCGGCGACATGGAATGAGGGGCGCTATTTAGCCCGACTATGGGAGCGGCACCACATGGACCCGGAAAAACGGCACTTTCTCGCCGGTGAACGCGTTGCGTTCCTGTCGAACCTCGGTCACAATGAGGTTCGCGCCGGTCGGGTCGTGGAGGGTCGAAAGCATTTACGCGAATCGCTCGCGCTGAGTCGGCGTCATCTGGTCAACCCGAAAATGGTCATGCGGTCGCTACTTCGATTGGCTCGCTCGTATATCAGACCTTATGTGAAGAAGGTCGGACATATTGCCCAGACTGGGAGCATGAAATGAAGCCGAGTTTGGCGTCTCCCCAACGGACGCCCGAGGATCTCTATCTCGACCTCCTCAAAAAGTGTCTGACCCGTTACGAATTCGGGGAGCAGTTTGAGCTCTATGGGCCTCAAAGAGGGAGCTTGAAGCGAGCTCTGTTCCACCCTATTCGCCGCTTGCTTGCTTCTTTACAATTGGCGCTTGTCCGGAAAAAGTCCTTTGATCCACAGGCGCGTGCCGAGGGCCGTGATTGGCCGCTGGAAGCTGAGACCATGATTGGTCTGAAGCGACTCGACAATCTCCAATCCTGCATCACAGGTCTTTTGCGTCGGCAAGTGCCCGGCGATCTCATTGAAACCGGCGTCTGGCGCGGGGGCGCATCAATTTTCATGCGAGCGGTTCTCAAGGCTTATGGTGACACCGCGCGAACGGTGTGGGTTGCCGATTCATTTCAAGGTCTTCCCCCACCTGATCCCGATCGGTATCCCGCGGATGCCGGAGATCGACTCTGGACCTTCACACAACTTGCGATTCCTCTGGAGCAGGTGAAAGCCAACTTCGCGAAGTATGGGCTCTTGGATGATCAAGTCCGTTTTCTCGTCGGGTGGTTTCGTGAGACGCTTCCACACGTTCCCGCTGACCGGTTTGCCCTTCTGCGTTTGGATGGCGATCTGTATGAGTCCACGATAGATGCGCTGCGGAATCTGTTTCCCAAGCTGTCAGTTGGGGGGTATGTCGTGGTCGATGACTATGGAGCGATCCCGGCTTGCAAGGCGGCCGTTGACGACTTCCGGGCTCAACACAACATCACTGATAAGATCGAGCACATTGATTGGACAGGAGTATTTTGGCAGCGCTCCACACCATAACGTCGGTATGAACCATAGTAACGGATGTCCATGAAGCCAAAAGACCTTTTCCGCCGACTCCGGTACTGGAAGCAACAGTGGATTGTGCGACAATTCGCTCAACTGTATTACGGATCGCCGCTTCGCGAAGACCTCAGCAAGGGAACCACGTGGCGAGATGGCATCACCACATGGCTGGGGGTGCCATGTGAGAAATGTCCGCTCGATCTCTGGATTTACCAGGAATTGATCGTACGTACCAAGCCCGATGTCATCGTCGAATGTGGGGTCAACTATGGAGGGAGTACTCTCTATTATGCCTCCCTTCTGGATCTGGTAAAGCAGGGAGAAATCATCGGAATCGACATCACCTTCCGGCATGTGTATCCTCAGGTCAAAGGGCATCCTCGCGTCTCTCTGCATGAGCGGAGTTCGACCGATCCGGCTATCGTGGACCTCGTCAAACAACGCGTGTCCGGCCGGCGGACGATGGTCATCTTGGACTCCGATCACAGTTTGGCGCATGTGCGGGAAGAATTGACGTGCTACGCCGATCTCGTGACGCCGGGGTGCTATCTCGTGGTTGAGGATACGAACGTGAACGGCCATCCGGTTTTCCCGGAGCATGGAGCAGGCCCTTTTGAGGCGGTAGAGGAATTTTTGAGCACACGAAAAGATTTCATGATCGACCGGGACCAGCACAAATATCTGATGACCTTCCAGCCCAATGGCTATCTCAAACGGCTTTGACGGATCGTCACATGCGACGATCATTCCCGCTGTCAGTGTCATCATTCCGCTGTACAACGCGCGCCGGGTCATTCGAGAAACAGTCGAGAGCGTGCTGCATCAGACATGGACGGACTATGAGATCGTTGTCGTGGATGATGGATCTACGGACGGATCGTCCCAAATAATTCGGCAATTTGAGAAGAATCTTCGATATGTGCGGCAGGACAACGGCGGTGTGGCCAAGGCGCGCAATCGTGGCATTGCTGAATCGAAAGGCCGGTATGTCGCGTTGCTGGACCATGACGACCTGTGGCATTCCACAAAACTTCAGAAGCAGGTGACGGTATTGGAGCACCGCCCTGAAGTCGGGTTGGTGGTGACCGATGTCGCCCACATTGATCGCACAGGGCGGCCCATGGAGATCGTCGGTCCGGGGTATAATCCCTCCGAGATTTTTGCCAGGCTCTTCGTGCGTGGCTACGTTCCGACGCCGTCGGCAGCGATGATTCGCCGGGCAGTCTTCGATGCGGTGGGAGGATTTGACGAGACCTTCCATTCCGCCGGCCTGGACGATCATGAATTCTGGACCCGAGTCGCCGCCCATTGCGATATCGCCAGCATCCCCGAAGCGCTGACCTTTCACCGGAATCTGACGACCAAGCCACCGCACATCGCTCTTGAGCATCGTGCCTTGCTCATCTCGACACTTATGAAACGGTTCGGGACGGATCCGAAAAAACGGCAATATCTCTTGCGGGAACATGCTTCGTATTGTGCCGACCAGGGCAAGCAACTCATCCGCAATGGGCATCGCCGGGAAGGTCGAACACATCTGATTCACGGATTGTTCTTGAGTCTCGGTGAGGCGCGGAGTCCGAAGACGGCTTGGCGGTGCTTGTCCAGAATCGCCAAGTCCTATGTGAGGTCGGGCTCACTGTGATCGAACAGGCAGACACAGGGCCAGTCAATCAGTGTCCTGTGACCGAGGCCAACGGATTCCCGTACAAGGCAGAATTGGTTCTTCCTCTGCTTGTCGCGGTATCGTGCGCGATCGGCGCCGTTGTCGCATTGGCGACGGCGTGTGATGTCGCTGTCTTCGTGTTGGGGGCTCGCCCGGCAACGAAGCTTGCCGATCCTCCACGAATCTCAAAACTCATTCTTGTATTCCTAATCTTCCTGAGCCTAGGCCTGTTTCTTGGGACAGCGGCCTGGCGCACTTGGCAGCGCGCTTCCGTGCAACGGATGATTGCTTCGACGTGGTCGATGAGTTTCACGCTTCTCTGGAGCCTGCTCGTCCTGTATGTAGTATTGCTGTATTATCCGCTCCCATACCACTCCCATCATATCGACAAGCTACTACTCGCCAGCGTCGTGATCCTTCTCTGGAGTGTCACCTTCATTCTGCGGCCCTCAATCCTCACGGCGCTTCTTAATGGGAGGATCTATGGGTGGACGAAGATGGCAGTCATCAATGTGTTGGTGTTTGTCCTGGTCGGGGAGGTCGCCCTCCGTCTCATGGACCCGGTGCTTGCCAGAAGCGGGCTCTTCGGCAACAAGCACAGCTCGGCCGATTTGAAACCGTATGTGCCCACCCTTGGCTCGATTAGGATGACGAATTCGCAGGGATTTCGGGATCGTGAGCGCATGTTTGAACGGACCACTCAGGCCCCGCGCATGGTGGCCCTTGGGGATTCGTTCACCTACGGTGCTGGGGTTACCTATGACGAGATTTTCACTACCCTCTTAGAGCGTTCATTGCAAGAACTCGCCTCCGGGGTTGAGATCATTAACTTAGGCGTCTCGGGATGGGATCCATCCGAATATTTCCATTTGCTAAAGGTCTACGGAAGCAAATTTGAGCCTGACTTGGTCATGATGAATTTCTTTATCGGCAACGACATCATGCGTCGTCGAGGGGCGTATGTAGAAGAACCGATCGTGGTCGCGGGGCAAAGCTATTACGTTCATACCATCGGTAACTGGGTGCATGATACATTCGGCCCGGATCGCTGGTACCTGTTCCATAACATCAACTACTTGTTGAAGGTGGGAGCCGTTCGGTTGCGGCAAACCCAGGATCTCAACGAAGGGATGAGAGAAGCCGCCGGGGTATGGGTGCCGTTCAGGTCGAGAGAAGGGTACCTCAAGGACATCGACGAGCGGAGTGAGATTTATCTGAAGGAAGATACTCCGGCATTCGGATACCACTGGAATCGCACGGTCGCGACGCTGAATGAGATGCGGGAATTTCTTGGTGCAAGAGGGATTCCACTCATGCTCGTGTTGTTGCCCGCTCAGGAGCAACTGGATCCCGATCTGCGACGGGAGTTGATGACGGCTCTTGGTACCGGTCCGGATCACTATGATTTCACCAAACCCCAACGCCTCTTGACCGCGTGGTGTGAGCAACATGGTGTATTGGTGGTCGACCTCCTACCGGCTTTTGAGCAAGTCCTGGATCGGACAGGGTTGTATTTTCAGAATGACATCCATTGGACCAAGACGGGGCACGATCTGGCCGCACGAACCATCCTGCCGATACTCCAACGTCAGATTGCGACCAGACATCTAGCCAGAGACGATCAGGATCGCCGCTGAAAACAAAGAGGCTAAACGGGGAATGTTGAGACAGCAAGGGCTTTCAGGTTGGGAAGCTTCGACACGGTCGCCATGTGTGATGGCGGCCGGCAAGACGAGGGGTTTTCGGGTAGTGTCGCTGCTATGACCGATCTGGAGCGGGACTCCTCCTTCCTCAGGAGCCGCGGTCGGGTTGGACTAGCCGTCGTAGCAGGGCTGGCAACGGCGACCTTGTACGCCGAGGGCGTCCTGAAGAACGGCTGGATTGAGGTCCTGCTCGCGCCGGTCGTGTGGTACCTCGCTGCCTCAAGGCGAAGTGTTGTGATTCAAAACTTGCTTCTGTCCTTGATCGCACTCTGTCTCACCGTCTCCGCCGCCGATCTTGTCCTTCGACCGCTTATGGGGAGCCGATTGCATTCGACTCCGATGAAAGTGTTCACGCGGAAACTGCCGCAGCTTCCGAGCGTGGGACGCTGGGACCCTCAGGTGGCCCTCACGGCCGAAGCCTATGGGGATCTGGCCGCCATGGCCGGAGATGCCACGCTGAGAGAGCCACGGACCATCGTGTTCCAGACGGACTCGGCGGGCTTTCGAAATACGGAGGTCGAAAGATCGATCGATCTGTTGGTGTTAGGGGATTCATTCGGAGCGGGCGGGGGGACGACCCAAGACAAGGTACTTTCTCGGGTCCTGGAAACACAGTACGGGTGGTCCACGTACAATCTGTCCTTTCCCGCTTGCGGACCCTGGCAGCAATACATCAATCTGGCTATTGAATCGCCGCGACTGACCTTCAGCCGGCATGCCACCGTGATCTGGCTGCTCTACACCGGAAATGATTTGGATGACGAGTATGGCGATACCTGGAAACTCGAAGAGCTTCTATGGGAATCCCGTTTCGGCGCCTGGCTGGTTTCGTACAAGACCTTCCGGGACCGATCGCCGCTTCATCAACTCACGGATAACCTCTTGTGGCGAATCAAACGGTCTCGAGACATGGCGGCAAACGTAGTGAAAGAATACTTGCCGGACGACCGGCCAATGCTCTTCCTGAAAGGTCAAGAAGGGTGGGGACAGCGATCACGGGCTGAGGTGGAGCAGCATCACAATTTCCCCAAATTATTGAGGACCATGGAAGCGATGAAGCGGCTAGTCGAGGAGGAAGGCTTGAAGATCGTCATTGTCGTGCTGCCGACAAAAGGCGAGGTGTATCCTTGGGTTCTTCACCGGCGGCCTGAGCGGCCCGAAGATGGTCATCCTTCCGGATTTTTCCAGGCGGTGCGCTCAGCCTGCGAGCGGACTCGCCTGCTCTGCTTCGATGCGAAGCCCTATTTGATGCAGGCAGCGGGCCGGCTCTGGGCATCCCGGGGTGAGTTGCTCTGGTGGCGGGACGATACCCATCTTGGCGAGCGCGGGCATGAGATCCTCGCACAGTTCATCGTCGCGCAGATTCTGGAGAGCCCTCCTTTCTCGCTCGTGGGAGGCGCCGCGAAACTCTCTCTCCCTTCGGTCGAGCGATGAGCATGTGGGAGACGAGTGACAAGAGCCGTTACGTGCTGGCCCTTGTGACTGTCCTAGCTACCGTCTCGCTCTATGCTGAAGGCGTTCTCAAAAACGGCCTCATCGAGGTCGCGTTGCTGGCGCCGGTCCTCTGGTTCGTCCTCGCGCCCAAGCCCTTCTTGCAGAACGTGCTCCTGGTGCTCACCGCCACGTGCCTGGCTTTGTCCGCGTCGGACGTGCTGCTCCGTCCGCTGCTGGAGCGGCGCCTCAACTATACTGCGCTCAATGTGTATTCTCATAAGTTGCCCAGGTTGCCGATCGTGGGACGGTGGGACCCGAACCTACAGTTACGCGATACCTTATATGGCGATTTGGCCGCCATCGCCGGCGACCCCACACTCCGGGAACCTCGGGAGATTGTGTTTCAAACGGATGCTGAGGGGTTTCGAAACACCGCGGTCTCGGCCTCGATCGATGTCATCGTGCTCGGCGATTCATTTGGAGCCGGCTGGGGCACGACACAGGAGCGGATTTTCGCGCGGCTCCTTGAAACTCGTCATGGCCGGCATGTCTATAACCTGTCATTTCCCGGCGGGCCGTATGATCAATACGTCAACTTCGCAATTGAGTCGCCCCGGCTGATGTTCACGACAAACACCACGATCATCTGGGCATTTTATACTGGGAACGATTTGGATGATGCGGCGGGCCAGGCCTGGGAGATCGACGCGCTCCCCTGGCAATCGGCCTTCGGCGCATGGCGGGTGTCCTATCGAACATTCCGAAATCGTTCGCCTCTGAATCGACTGCTTGAGGGCCTGCGCGGCCGGCTGACAGGCGGTCCCGACGACGTGATCCGGCGAACGCTTCCGAATGGGCAACCGTTTCTCTTTAAAGGAGGGCAGGAAGCATGGGGCGCAAGCCCACGCCGGCAGGTCGAACAGCACCCTAACTTTCCTAAGCTCGTGCGCACCATGGAAGCCATGAAACGGCTCACGGGCGAGAAGGGTCTCAACCTTGCGGTGCTCATCCTGCCGACGAAAGGCGAAGTCTACCGATGGATTCTCGACCGACGCGAGTGGAGTGTCGAGGATGGCCGATCGTCCGGCTTTGCGCAGGCTGTCCTCGCCGCCTGCGATCGCATCCAGCTCCGCTGTCTTGACAGCAAGCCATACCTGACGGAGGAGGCTCGCCGCTTGTTCGAGTCATCCGGCCAACTCCTCTGGTGGCGGGACGACACACACTTGGGAGAACCTGGCCACGCGGCGGTTGCGGACTTCATCGCTCAGCACGTGCTCCCGCCTGCTCATCATGCAGGGGCGGACAAGGGTGACAGTCAATGAGAGGGACTGTGGCCGAGTTATACGGGGGAGATTTCGGCTGACCGGGGGTTCTGCAGATAGCTGCCCAACAGCCTCAAGACGGCCTTATGGTTGAACGGACCATGTTTCAACGATGTCCAAAACGCGCGGCGCGCTTCTTCCCTCCTCCCGCTCTGCCAGTGGTGTTTTCCCAAATCCCCGTAGTAATGAGCCCAATCGCGAGCCAGCGCGCGGGCTTCCGGCGTGCCGGGCTGACATCCAGGGCCGTGCTTCTCAAGAAAGCGCCATCGCCCCAACAGAGCACGCTCTGAAGGGATCTCGCGCGAGGCATTATGCCCATAGAGCCGGTGTCGGTACAGGGGTTTGGGAAGATGAACGATGCGAAAGCGTGGATAAAGCCGGATGGCAAGGTCGATGTCCTCCCAGATGAAAAGTTGCTCATCATATCCCCCCACGGCGTCAAAACAACCTTTCCGTAAGAGCGAACCGGAGGTGGCGGTATCATGGCCTCCGCGCAAGAGTTGCGTGATGCTCGCGGTGTGTTTCATCGCGCCGTCGTATTCCAGGACTTCGTTCCGTTCGTTGACCTGAAACCCGTCGCTGTGGATAATGGCCGCATCCGGATGGCGTTCCAGGGCGGCATTCATCTCCTCGAGGAAGGTCGGCTCCCAGAGATCGTCTTGATCCAAGAACGCCAGACAGGTCCCTGTCCCCAACCGCGCGCCGTCATTGCGCGCCGCTGACTGGCCACCATTATCCGCCCGTCGGATGTAACGAGCCTGAGGGTAGCTCAACACCAAGCGGGCGGTCTCGTCGGAGGAGGCATCGTCCACGACGATCAATTCGAAGTTTCGAAAGCTCTGACCGAGGACGCTGGTGATAGCTTGCTCAAGGTATCGTGACACTCCGTTGTAGGCGGGAATAACGGTGGTGATGACGGGCATGAGAGCGTTCCTGTTCGCGATGGCTCTTTATCATATCACAGGGATGGGAGAGGCAACCCCTTCCCGAGCAGGAACGGCGAGGGCATCGGCTACTTAGTACTTAGATGGTTAAAGTCGGACTGATCGCGCTCGCCGGTTTGACTCTACTCTGGCTGTTGGCTGACCGCCGGTCCGGCCAACGGCTGGCCCGATGGTCGTCCAGCCTCGAGAGAGCGCCTCAACAAACTCATCGAGGTCTAGCGTTCGTGCTGATCGTGGCATGGACGGTCATTCTGTGTTTCGTGAAAGTGCAACAACAGGCGTTGATTCAAACAGGGTTTGACTTGGCGATTTACGCCAACGTGGCCTGGCACATGGTGCATGGGCCTATCTTCTATGATGCGATCTTTGATCGCAACATCTTGGGCGGGCATTTCAGTCCGATCTATCTCCTTCTCGGCCTCTTCTATGAGGTGTACCCTCATCCGGCCACATTAATGGTAGTTCAAAGTCTCGGATTAGGACTCGGGGCGGTCGCGGTCTACCTGATTGCGGTTCGGCGACTCGGGTATTCCTTATGGCCGTTTGGAGCGCTCGCGCTCTACTGCGCTCATTCGTATCTCCATATTGCGCATGCCAAAGACTTTCACACGACTCTCTTGGCCATTCCCGTGTTGTTGTGGATGGTGTATGGCGTCGAATGCGGTCGTCGCGTGGTGGTCGTGCTGCTGGGAGCGTTGGCGCTGACGATTGAAGAAGGTGTGCCCCCGGCGGTGGCTGGGGTGGGTCTCTACTTGATTGCCTTTCGTGCGCCTCTGCGAATCGTGGGGTGGGTCTGCCTGTTGATGGCGACGGCCTATTTCTTTGTCGTGACTGCCGTCATGATGCCGCTCCTCTCTAAACCGGGAAGTCATTTGCTGTGGGATCGCTACGCCCATCTGGGAGGATCCGTCAAGGAGGCACTCATCAATCTAGTCACGCACCCTCTGTGGGCAGTACAGCAGGCGGTGATCGTGGACAACAAGTGGTTCTATCTGCTGGCCTTTTTCGGCTCGCTCGGATTCGTGCCCCTGCTTGCCTGGCGGGAAAGCTTGCTCACGACGTTGCCTCTCCTGGCGATGATCCTCAGCCGAAATCCAGGTCAATATAAGCTCGGCTTCCATTACGCCGCCCCTGCGCTGCCGTATCTGTACTATGCCATGGTGCATGGGGTACGAGTCGCCCGCAAACACCTCTCGGTCTGGATTCCGTCTATGGAGATCCGTAGTCGCGTAGCGGTCGGAGTCGTCGCGGCGCTGGTGGGGTTCAATGTGTCCCAGTTTCCAAGCTACGATCTCACGCGTATCGATCATGACTATGTCATCGCCGCTCGCCAAGTCCTCTCGGTGATTCCGGATGGAGCCAGCGTGGCTGCAAGCGGAGCCTTGGTTCCCCAACTTGTGAATCGCCATCTGGTTTGCTATGTACAGTGGGAGCCGGGCCGGTTGTGCGAGTGGGGCGCGCCGACGTTCGTCATGTTGGATCTGGGGGAGCGTCGTTCGCAAGCCGTGCCCTTGTCCATGAGAAGGCAATATGTCACTTCACTCGTGAACGGGCTTGGATATGTTATCGTACGTGACCAGGGCGATTTCGTTATTCTCCAGGGACGCGAGCGATTGGGACATGAATTTGCCCCGTCCCCTCTCATGAAAACATTTTGACGGGGCCTGCTCCAGCCTGTTGTTCGGTTGTGAACTTAATGGCCTGGATGGTCTGCGTAAGGGCAAGATGACCGAACGACCACTCTCGAATGAGAAGGCCGTGTCCGTGGTGGTACCCGTGTATAACAGCGCGGACAGTTTGCCGATTCTGGCCGATCGGGTGGCATCGGTCTTCAGTTTCCTTGGTTGTCGCTATGAGTTGATTCTGGTTGATGACGGGAGCCGGGACGCAAGCGAGGAAGTGATTCGGACCCTCGCCGTTAAGTCACCCGCCGTAAAAGGAATCGCGCTCATGCGGAATTACGGTCAACATAACGCGCTTCTCTGTGCGATTCGAGCGGCACGGTTCGAGGTGATTGTCACACTGGACGACGACCTCCAACACCCTCCCGAGGAAATTCCCAAACTTTTGAACAAGCTCGATGAGGGCTACGACGTGGTCTATGGCACGCCGCAAACACAGCAGCACGGTCTGTGGCGAGGCCTTGCTTCCCGGATCACCAAATTGGCTCTGCAAAGCACCATGGGGATTGAAACGGCGCGCGGAGTGAGCGCGTTTCGAGCCTTTCGTTGTGGAATACGAGAGTCATTTGCCAATTATCAGGGTCCGTTTGTCTCGATTGATGTGCTGCTCACCTGGGGGACGAGGCGTTTTGCCGCGATCCCCGTGCACCATGCTCCGCGCGTCATCGGGCAATCCAACTACACGTTTCGCAAACTGATCACGCATGCCTTAAACATGATGACTGGGTTTAGCGTCTTGCCCCTTCAACTCGCCAGTCTCCTCGGCTTCGCATTGACGTTCTTCGGAGTGGGCATTTTACTCTTTGTGCTCGGGCGATATCTGATCCATGGCAAGAGCGTGCCAGGATTTCCATTCCTGGCCTCGATCATTGCGATCTTCTCCGGGGCGCAACTCTTCACGTTGGGAGTGATCGGCGAATACCTCGCGCGAATGCACTTTCGGATGATGGATAGGCCGGCCTACACCATACGTTCACAGACTTCTCGATGCGAGTCGCCATGAACGGGGATACCATACTGAATCTTTTTCCTTCGGGGACTCACCGTGTCGAGGGGCAACCCGGTCGAAATAACCGCGTACGGCGCCGGATCGGCGGGGATGAGCGATTGCGCCGGAGTCTCACATGACGGAGCGCTACAGTCTCGAACAAATCCGTGAATTTTGGACGCAACAAGCGCTCGATCATGGGCAATCCCCGGTCGCTTCTTGGTCCGACCGTCGGGTGATCGAGATGGAGATACGCGAAATTCTGAATCGGCTTGAACACGGCGACCGGGTGTTGGACCTGGGATGCGCTAATGGGTTTTCGACCATCCAGTTCGCCGCCCACAAGGGGGTGTGGGTGCGTGGATTGGACTATATTCCGGAAATGATCGAGCACGCCAAACGGCGACTCAACGAGATGGACCCTCAGTTTCGGAGTCGAGTGCAGTTCGACGTCGGCGACATTACCGCTTTACAGGAGCAGCCTGAAAGTTACGACAAAGTCGTGGTGATTCGAGTCATCATTAACTTGGGGGATTGGACTCGCCAAATGCAGGGCATCCGAGAGTGTATTCGCGTTCTGAAGCCCGGTGGCCTGCTGTTGCTGTCGGAGGCGACACGACAGGGCTGGAATCAACTCAATCGCTTGAGGAGGGAGTGGAGGCTGCCGGACATCCCGATGCCGCTGTTTAATCTGTACGTGGACCAGGAACAACTGGCGAACGCAGTGGCCTCGGAGCTTGAACTGGTGGAGATCAGTAACTTCTCCAGTACCTACTACGTCGGCACGCGCGTGCTGAAACCACTGCTGATTCAGGCGCTTGGGGCCGGGCATCATATCAATGCGGCGGATCCCGAGATGGAATGGAACCGGTGGTGCGCGCAATTGCCTGCGGCCGGCGACTACGGCACGCAAAAACTGTTCGTGTTTAGGAAACGATGAATTATGCTATCCCTTTTAATCGGCCGTGTTGTGTGGGGAACGAGTATGCCTATATCGCAGAAACTATCGCTCAAGGCCACATATCCGGGGATGGCGTGTTTACCAAACGATGCCAAGCTTACTTGCAGGACACGCTCGGAGCGCGAGCCGTTCTTCTCACGACGTCGGGGACGCACGCCCTGGAGCTTGCCGCATTGCTGCTGGACCTTCAGCCCGGGGACGAAGTCATTTTGCCGTCCTTCACCTTTGTGTCAACCGCCAATGCCTTCGCGCTCAGAGGCGCAAAGCCTATCTTCGTAGATATCAGGCCGGATACGTTGAACCTGGATGAATCCCAACTTGAACGCGCGCTCTCTTCCCGGACACGCGCGATCGTACCCGTTCATTATGCGGGCGTGGCCTGCGAGATGGATGTGATTATGGAGACGGCTGGACGTCATGGCATCCTAGTTATCGAAGACAACGCTCATGGTCTGTTCGGTAGGTACAAGGGAAAGGAGTTGGGGACCTTCGGGTGCTTGGCGGCGCAGAGTTTTCACGAGACCAAGAACTACACGAGCGGAGAAGGCGGGGCGCTACTCGTTAATGACGCGCGTTATCTGGATCGCGCCGAAATCCTCAGAGAGAAGGGCACCGATCGCAGCCGTTTTTTTCGTGGTCAAGTGGACAAGTATACGTGGATCGATCTGGGCTCCAGTTACCTGCCCTCCGACATTCTCGCCGCATTTCTGTATGCTCAACTCGAAGCACGGGAAAAGGTTCAAGAGAAACGTCGGCACATCTGGGAATATTATGCCCGTCAACTTCAACCGTGGGCCCAGATCAACAACGTTCGGCTTCCGATCATCCCCTCCTCGTGCGAGCAGCCATATCACATGTTCTATCTGTTATTGCCGTCGATCGAGCATCGTCAAGGGTTGATCGCGCACCTGAGAGCCCACAGTATCCTGAGCGTCTTTCATTACCAGCCGTTGCATCTTTCACCCATGGGGCTTCGATACGGGTACCGAGCCGGCGCGTGTCCGATCACCGAACGGGTGAGCGACTGTTTGCTTCGTCTACCCTTTTACAACGATTTGGCGACGCACGAGCTTGAAAGAATAGTCGAAGCCGTGTGCTCCTTTCGGTGTGCCTGATGGAATCGCTTCAGTCATCCGGATCGTCGGAGTCGATCCTCACGCCCATGCAAAGCGTGCCATCTTATCCACCGGAGGCGTTCGAGTTCCTCGAAGGCGTGGAAGAGCGACATTTCTGGTTTATCGAACGGAACCGTATCATCGGCGAGTGGCTGATGCGACATATTCCCGATATTCGGCACAGGCGTGTTCTTGAGGTGGGCTGTGGAAACGGAACGGTCCTGTCTCATTTGCATCGAATGGGACTCCAGGTGATGGGGGTGGATCTCTTTCAAAGGGCGTTGGTTCGTTGCCGGCGGCGAGTCCTCGCCCCGCTCTATCGGGCTGATGCCATGAGACTGCCTTTTCACGAACGTGTCGGAGTCGTGGGGTTGTTTGATTGCTTGGAGCATTTCGATTATCCAGACCAGCTGTTAGGAGAAATACGCCGGTGCCTGATTCCCGGCGGGGTTCTTTTGGTCACTGTTCCGGCAGTTCCCAGCCTCTACGGGTGGGTCGACCGGCTTAGCGGCCACCGGTTACGCTATCGGCGAGCGGACCTGGTCGACCAGCTTCGGTCCAACGGGTATGAAATCGAGCGAATCTCCTATTTCATGACCGCCGTGTTTCCGGCTATCATGGCGTCACGATTGCTCAACGAGTGGCGTTTTCGAAATATTCCTGACCACCATAAACCGTTCGCTGAACAGTTCCAGGTCCCTCCCGGAATGAATACACTCTTTCGCTGGCTGTGTGCGCTTGACCATCTTGCCCTGCGCTTCATGAACCTTCCGATCGGCGGATCGCTGATCGCGTTAGCGAGAAAAACGTGACGCATAATTACCTTGCGGAGGGCTAGGGAATTCCCGTATCTTTGTCCATGCGGACCGTTATGGAACAATCCAACGTATCAGGTAGACTTGATGGTGACCAACCCGTGGAAACAGCCACGATCACGGCAAAGCTGGAGATTGCAAATAAGAAGCTCAGCCGGAGTCTTCCATGGAACATGCCAGCAGGGATGTGGACTATCCAGGGCTATGGGTTAATGATCCTCATTTTTCTCAGTTTTTTCCCAAGGTTATCTCACGTCGGGGAATATTTGTTCCTGACCTTGGTTTTAGCCGCGGTGACGGCCGCTTGGCTCGAAGGGAAGAAAATTCTTGTCCCGACGCCGATCGATGTTCCTCTGCTGCTGTTTGCCGGGTGGGTGCTCCTGACAGTTCCTTTTGCGACCGACCCTGCCTACAGCTTCGCGGAATGGCGGAAGCTGGCGACCAAGATTCTTGCGTTCTATTGGGCATTTAGGGTGCTGCAGGCCCAGCCGAGCAGGACAACGGCCCGGGGGGTTCTTACTGCAGTACAAATCGGCACCGCCGTGCTATGCATCTATGCTATTGCAGAATTCGTGGCCCGAGGCGGAGGCTGGGAAGACCGATACGTTCGAGCTGCCGCGCCTTCTTCCGACTACAATTGGTTGAGCACCTACCTCGTCATGGTGATTCCATTAGTGACGCTGGCCGGTGTCGCCCTGCGGGCCTGGTGGCAACGGGCGGCGTGTGCAGCCATTGTCTGTCTAGCCGTGCTAGCACAGGTGCTGTCGTACACACGGGCAGGTTGGTTGGGGTTGGTCGCCGAAGGACTTGCGTTCGGATTACTGACCGGCCGGCGTCAGGTCGTGGCGTGGGTGTTGGGAGGATGTTTATTGGTTACCGGCGGTCTCTTGGCTGTCTCGCAGTTGGGGTATCAGCGGAGCACGGTTGACCCCTGGACGTTCAATGCGAGACTTGCGGTCTGGAAACTGGAAGTGGCCGAGGTTCTGGCGCATCCTTTGGTCGGAGTCGGCTATGGAGGCAATACCTTTATGATGCGCTTTGCTGATTATCCGGAAACCAAGAACGCCGATGGACCGCACAGCGCCTTTCTGATGGTTGCGATGGGCAGCGGGCTCCCCGCGCTCGTGTTCCTAACGTGGACCCTCGTCAGCGCTATCCGCGTTCTTGTTCGGCACGCGAAGCAGATAGCCGATCGGTACGCGTATGCGATCACGCTCGCCGCGGCGATCATGATCATTGGGTTTGCCACCCGCAATATCTTCGACTATATGTTCGCAGGCAGCCTGGCCTATTTGTTCTGGATGTTGCTGGCCACGGGATTGGCTGAGAATCCAGCGCATTCGGGTATCGAGAACTCTCGGACACTTGCGAACGAGGCGCTGAGCGTCGGCAATACGGGGAGATGAACGAATGACCCAGGTGGCGGTGATCGGATCGGGCTATTGGGGAAAGAATCTGGTTCGAAACTTCTCTGCATTGAGCGCCTTGGGGGCAGTCTGCGACAGTGATGAGGATACGCTGGCGGGCTTTCGCATGCAGTATCCACACGGTCGGGTTGTCAAGGCTTACAGTGACGTCTTGCGGGATGAAACCCTGGGCGCGGTTGCCATTGCCACGCCGGCCGAGACTCATGCGACCTTGGTCCGCGAGGCCTTGCTCGCCGGGAAAGATGTGTTCGTGGAGAAGCCCCTCTGCCTGTCCATTGAGGAGGGGCAAGCTCTCGTGAAGCTGGCCAAGGACCGCCAACGGATCTTGATGGTCGGGCACTTGCTCTGGTATCACCCGGCCATCCTCAAGCTCAAGGAATTCATCGACAGCGGGGAACTCGGACGGATTCAGTATATCTATTCAAACCGGCTCAATTTGGGGAAGATTCGGCGAGAGGAGAATATTCTCTGGTCCTTTGCTCCGCACGACATCTCGGTTATCTTAGGGCTGCTGGGTGAGATGCCGGATGTGGTCCGGGCGCAGGGCGGGAACTATCTACATCAGCGGATCGCAGATGTGACTGTCAGCCTCATGTCCTTTGCCAGCGGCGTCAAGGCGCATATTTTCGTGTCGTGGCTCCATCCGTTCAAAGAGCAGAAGTTGATCGTCGTCGGAGACCGCAAGATGGCCGTGTTCGATGACATCGAAAAGAAAGACAAACTGCTGCTCTATCCTCACTCGATCGATTGGAAAAACCAGATTCCGATCGCTAATAAGGCGGATGCTCAGCCTGTCCCATTGAAGGACGGTGAGCCACTGCAGGCCGAATGTCTGCACTTCCTCGACTGCGTTCGGACTCGCCAGCGCCCGCGCACGGATGGAGAGGAAGGGCTTCGGGTTCTCACCGTCCTGCAGCAATGCCAGGAGTCATTGGAATCGGAAGGGAAAGAGCTTCGGTCCAAAGGAAGCGCCAAGACCGGGGCCTCCTTGGGCTATGTTGTGCATGAATCGGCCTACGTGGATGATGGTGTGCAAATTGGAGAAGGGACCAGCATTTGGCATTTCTCCCATGTCCTCAAGGGCACGCGGATCGGGAAGAAATGCAAAATTGGACAGAACGTCGTGATCGGGCCGAACGTCACCGTCGGGGAGGGGGTTAAAATTCAGAACAATGTGTCGGTGTATGAAGGGGTGACATTGGAGGACTACGTATTTTGCGGTCCTTCAATGGTCTTTACGAATGTCTTCAACCCGCGCAGCGAAATCCCCAGGATGAACGAACTCCGGCCGACGCTCGTGAAGCGAGGAGCCACCTTAGGGGCGAATTGCACCATTCTCTGCGGGACTACGATAGGATACTATGCCCTCATCGGGGCGGGAGCCGTGGTCACCAAAGATGTTCCCGACCATGCTCTGGTGGTCGGCAACCCGGCGCGGGTTACAGGCTGGATGTGCGCGTGCGGCGCCAAATTGCAGATGAAAGGGGAAAATGGCATTTGTCGTACCTGTAACAAACAGTATGGGCTGGGGCGCACTGGGCTTCGGCCCATTTCGGTCAAGCATGAATAAGGAGTCGGCATGACTATCCCCTTACTGGATCTCAATGCTCAACACCAGCCGCTTCACCAGGAACTCATGGCGGCCATCGAGCACACCCTTCGCAGCCAGGCCTTCATTCTCGGTCCGGATGTCACCAAGTTGGAAGAGCGCATTGCTAGCTATTGTCGCACACAGTTTGCGATCGGCGTCTCATCGGGTACGGACGCGCTCTTGGTCGCCTTGATGGCGATTGACATCCGTCCCGGCGACGAAGTGGTGACGACTCCCTATTCCTTCTTTGCCACCGCCGGCGTGATTTCGCGATTGGGCGCCAAGCCGGTGTTCGTGGATATCGATCCGGTGACGTATAACATCGATCCCGCAAAGCTCGAGCCGGCGATTTCAGCAAGAACCAAGGCGCTCATTCCTGTTCATCTGTACGGACAGTGTGCCGATATGGCTTCCATCTTGGAGATTGCGACTCGGCGCGGTCTGGCCGTCATCGAAGATGCGGCCCAGGCCATCGGAGCGGAATATCGGGACGGCAGACGCGCCGGCAGCATGGGATCGGCAGGCTGTCTTTCATTCTTTCCCAGCAAGAATTTGGGTGCCTTGGGAGACGGAGGGATGGTGGTGACGAGTGACGGCGAGCTGGCTGAAAAGATAAGGATTCTCCGCGTCCACGGAGGCCAACCGAAGTACTATCACAAGATCATTGGCGGCAATTTTCGTCTGGATTCTATTCAGGCGGCCGTGCTGAATGTAAAGTTGAACTATCTAGACGGGTGGACCAAACGCCGGCAAGAGAACGCCCGGCGATATGAATCGCTCTTCACCCAAAGCGGGCTGATTCAGAAACGGAAGATCACGCTTCCGACAGCCGCCTACGCGCAGGAGGGGAGGCCCCGTGGTCACATCTATAATCAATTCGTCGTTCGGGTCCCCGAGCGTGATCGGCTCATGGCTCATCTCAAACAGCAAGGCATTGGGACTGAAATCTACTATCCGGTGCCCTTTCATCTCCAAGAATGCTTTCGATCGCTTGGGTATCGCAAGGGGGATTTCCCCGAGGCGGAACGCGCCGCCAACGAAACGCTAGCCTTGCCGATATATCCCGAACTGACCGCTGAACAGCAAGCGTGTGTGGTGGAATCGATCACAGAGTTTTACCGGACGATTCACGCCTGACGAAGGAGGCAGGGCCACCCTGGCTCCTCGCTGTACCGTCCCTTTTGCGATCCAGCGTCATACTATGTAGCCCGGAGCGAACCGTGGACCTACGCGGGAAAAAATTGTTGGTGATCGGTGGGGCAGGATTCATAGGCTCGCATCTGGTGGACGAACTTGTAAAAACTGACGCCGGCGAGATCCTCGTTTATGACAACTTTAGTCGCGGCACCCGTGACAATCTGACTGATTCGCTGAAGGATTCGCGTGTGCGTGTCTTTGGGTTGGGAGGAGATATCACCCAAATCGACATTCTCAACGAAGCGATGAAGGGAGTCGACGGCGTCTTCCATCTCGCTGCGCTGTGGCTGCTACATTGCCACGAGTACCCGCGATCGGCCTTCGAGGTCAACATGCGCGGAACATTCAACGTGCTGGAAGCCTGTGTGGCCAACAGGGTCGCGCGGCTAGTGTATTCCTCTTCTGCCTCCGTCTATGGAAACGCCGTTCAGATTCCGATGTCGGAAGACCATGTCTACAACAATCGAACTTTTTACGGGGCCACCAAGATCGCGGGAGAGCACATGTGCCGGGCTTACCACGAGCGATATGGTCTGAATTATGTCGGGCTTCGCTATATGAACGTGTACGGGTCAAGACAGGATTACAAAGGGGCCTACATCGCGGTCGTGATGAAGGTTTTGGATCGCTTGGACCAGGGATTACCCCCGATCATCTACGGAGACGGGTCCCAGGAATACGATTTCGTTTATGTGTCCGATGTCGCTGTGGCTAATGTCAAGGCGATGCAGGCGGAGACCACCGACACTTTCTATAACGTAGGATCCGGACAAGCGACCACGATACGGGCCATTACTCAGATGATTCTGGAGATCACCGGATCACGCCTTCCGATTCACTATGAGCCGGCCGGCCAAACTTTCGTGACCAAACGAATCGGGGATCCGACGAGAGCAGCGAGAGAACTGGGTTTCAGATCCACCATCGATTTGCGAGATGGCTTGAAGAGACTGATAGAATGGCGGTCCAGTCATAAAGAACAGGTCACCGCACAGCGAGCGCTAGCATGAAACCGATTCCCATCACGATGCCGTTCTTCGACAAGGCCGACCGTGATGCGGTTCTCAAGCCACTGGAGACGGGATGGGTGGTCCAAGGTCCGTTTGTTCAACAGTTCGAGGACAAATTTTCAACCTTCTCGGAGTCTCGTTTCTCGATCGCCACGACTTCCTGCACCACCGCCCTGCACATTGCAGTCGCCGCCCTGGGCCTGAAGCCAGGCGATGAAGTCATCGTGCCTGCATTTACTTGGGTCTCCACGGCCAATGTGGTGGAGTATATGGGGGCACGACCCATTTTCTGTGACATCGACCTGCGGACGTTTAACATTGACGTCGAACAGCTCGACACGCTGATCACTCCGCGAACAGTCGGAATCATTCCCGTGCATTTATTCGGGCTCTGCGCAGACATGGATCCCATTCTCTGTGTCGCCCGCAAGCATGCGCTCTGGGTTGTGGAGGACGCTGCCTGCGCGTTTGGAGCACACTATCATGGACGTCACGCCGGCACGTTTGGGGAGGCGGGTTGCTTCAGCTTTCATCCACGAAAGTCGATCACGACCGGAGAAGGCGGCATGATCACCACGCAGCGGGAAGACTTGGATCAATTGGCGCGCTCCCTCCGGGACCATGGCGCTTCCCGCTCCGACCTCGCGCGACATCAGCAACTGGCCGGCTTTCTCTTAGCGGATTACGATCATTTGGGGTACAACTATCGAATGACCGATCTCCAGGCAGCGTTGGGGTGCGCTCAGATCGCACGAGGGGGATGGATTCTGGCCGAGCGCGCTCACCGAGCGAAGAAATACGATCAGGCTCTGAAGGGTGTCGAGTGGTTGGCCGCTCCCTGGGTTCCTGGAGGATACGTACATGCCTACCAAGCCTATGTGTGCATGTTCCGACCCGAAGCGCCGAACCTCACCAATGTGGATCGATTGCATGCACAGCGAAACGAATTGATGATGCGGCTCGAAGGCAACGGGATCGCCACACGTCAAGGAACCCATGCGCCGGTTGCGCTCAGCTATTACGCGAAGAAATACGGGTTGCAGCCCCAGGATTATCCTTGCGCGTATCTCGCGGATCGACTAAGCCTGACGCTCCCGCTCTATGTGCAAATGACCGAGGCGGAGCAGGCTCTGGTATGCGAAAGCCTTCTAAAGGCTTGGCATGGATAGGTCATTGCTCGATATCCTCGTCGATCCCATTGCGAAGACGCCGCTGGAATGTGAGGAGTGCGAACAGGAGCCGAAAGAAACGATCGTGAAAGGCAACCTTCTGGGGTTTGAAGGAAGAAAGTACCCCGTTGTGAACGGGATTCCACGGTTCGTGTTTGGTAAAGATGAGAAGCAGAGTCAAACGGGGAGCAGTTTTGGTTACAAGTGGCGACAACGGAACACGTACGACTCTCCCCAAGTTCGCGCGACCGTTCAACAGTGGATGGTAGAGCGTTACGGATTCAAAAACGCCGATGACATTCGAAAGTTTTTCGGAAGTCGGCGTCGAATTTTGGATGCAGGTTGCGGCAGTGGTTTTAGCTCTTCTCTTTGGATGGATGAGTCGTGGCAAGACGACGCGGGTTCACAATGGTTCGGCGTCGATATCTCCGAAGCGATCGATGTGGCGCAGGAGCGATTAGGATCCATCCCCGGCACGCATTTTGTCCAAGCCGATGTCCTCACACTTCCGTTTCGTGAGCATACCTTCGATGCAATTTTCTGCGAAGGCGTCCTTCATCATACTCCTTCGACCGAGAGAGCATTGAAATCCCTCGTGACCGTTCTCACAGCAGGCGGAGAAATCTTATTTTACGTGTATAGAAAGAAGGCTCCCATTCGCGAGTTCACGGACGATCACATCCGCGGAATTGTGTCACTGCACGACCCTGAGACGGCTTGGAACATGCTGCGACCTTTAACCAAACTTGGTCAGGCATTGGCAGAATTGCATGCCGAGGTGGATGTTCCCGAAGACGTTCCTTACCTTGGTATTAAGGCGGGGCGGTACGATGTCCAACGCCTGATCTACTGGCACTTCGCCAAACTCTATTGGAACGAGACGTTCTCATTCGAAGAAAATAATCACGTGAACTTCGACTGGTATCACCCGTACTACGCGCATCGCCATACTGAAGAAGAGGTGCGTCGCTGGTGTGATGAGAGCGGCCTCTGTATTATTTGCTTCAATGTACAGGAGAGCGGGCTCACGGTTCGGGCCACTAGAGGTTAGGGTATGTGCGGCATCACCGGGATTTTCAATTTGAACGGGGAACCGGTTTCGCCCGTGGTCCTTCGCAGAATGACCGATGCCATGGCTCACCGTGGTCCGGATGGGGAAGGCTTCTATATCGACAGCTTCCTCGGTTTGGGACACCGGCGATTAGCCGTCATCGACCTTTCATCGGGCGGCCACCAACCCATGATGAGTAAAGATGGTCAATACATCCTCAGTTACAACGGAGAGGTCTACAATTTTCAAGAGCTGAGGCTCGAACTCGAAGCGCGCGGGCATCGATTTCGGTCGAGGACGGACAGCGAGGTGGTCTTATACGCCTATGCGGAGTGGGGAGAGAAGGCGCTTGAGCGTTTCAACGGCATGTTCGCGTTTGCGATCTGGGACCGGGGGAAGCAGGAGCTCTTCCTTGCCCGTGATCGTTATGGCGTGAAGCCGCTCTATTACACGCTACAAGGCCATACTTTTGTCTTCGGTTCAGAAGTCAAAGCCATCCTTGCCCATCCGTCGTATCGGACCGAAGTCGATAAGGAAGCGCTCTTGGAATATTTCACCTTTCAAAATTTCTTTACCGACAAAACGTTGTTTGCCGGAGTGAAACTGCTGCCAGCCGGTTGCCATATGCGCGTGTCACTGGGCGCCCAATTGCATGGAGGGGTTCAGCGCTACTGGGATTATGATTTTGTAGAACCGAAGCACCCGAAAGACGAACGTGAGTATCTCGAGGAACTCGACCGGCTATTTCGGCAGGCGGTGAATCGCCAACTGGTCAGTGACGTGGACGTCGGTGCCTATCTGAGCGGGGGGATGGACTCGGGCTCGATCACAGCCGTTGCAGCAGCCCAGCTTCCCTATCTCAAGACCTTTACCTGCGGCTTTGATCTGCATTCTGCCTCAGGCCTGGAACTGGGTTTCGATGAACGAGAGAAAGCGGAATCAATGTCCTATCTGTTCAAGACCGAGCATTACGAAATGGTCTTGAAAGCGGGGGACATGGAAAGAATCCTTCCGCGGCTCACATGGCACCTGGAGGAGCCTCGGGTCGGACAGAGCTATCCAAACTTTTATGTCGCCCAGCTGGCCGGTAAGTTCGTCAAAGTGGTACTTTCTGGGGCGGGAGGCGATGAGCTTTTCGCAGGCTACCCGTGGCGTTACTATCGGGCTGTCGTCAACGATAACTTCGAAGATTATGTCGACAAGTATTATCAGTATTGGCAACGTCTGATTCCCAATGAAGCCATCAAGTTAGTTTTCAAGCCGATTTGGAAGGACGTCAAGCACGTATGGACACGCGATATTTTTCGCGATGTGTTCACGAAGCACGCCTCGACGTTCACGCGTCCAGAAGACTACATCAACCATTCACTGTATTTTGAAGCCAAGACATTCCTGCACGGACTTCTGGTCGTGGAAGACAAGTTGAGCATGGCCTCTGGGCTTGAAACCCGCCTCCCCTTTCTCGATAACGATCTCGTTGACTTTGCGATGCGGGTGCCTATCGGTCTGAAACTCGGAAGTTTATCGCAAGTGATGCGGCTCAACGAAAATGAGCCGGGGAATAAGTCAGGGAAGTATTTTCAAAAGACAAAGGACGGCAAGTTGCTGCTCCGGAAAGCCATGCGGCGTTACGTAGCAGAAGACGTGACCAATCGCGAAAAGCAAGGATTTTCCGCCCCGGACGCCAGTTGGTTTAAGGGGGAGAGCATCGAGTATATCCGCCACATGCTTTTCGATGGGGGGGCGGCTATTTACGAGTTTCTTGACCGAGATGCCGTGCATGCTCTGGTTTCTGAACATCTCAACGGTCTGAGGAATCGACGGTTGTTGATCTGGTCCCTGCTCAGTTTCGAGAAGTGGTGCCAGAGATTCTCGTAGGGCGAATGTGTCGAACGGTGATGTGGATAATGGGCGGCTAATGGCCGAGCTTCAGCGTCTTTACCTGGCGTGTGAAAGCGAATTGCGGCTGAAGTTTGGCCGAAGTTTACCATTCCAGGACGCGATCTTCGATCGATGGGAACGCGCGAAGCGCCTTGGCTTTGACGAGAGGGCAAGCATTTACAACAGCGCCCTCGTGTTTGGCGATGTCCACGTTGGACGCGGTTCCTGGATCGGTCCTTACACTGTCCTTGATGGATCAGGCGGCCCTCTACGGATAGGCGCGTTTTGCTCGATCTCAGCGGGCGTACATATTTACACTCATGACACGGTCAAGTGGGCTCTTTCTGGTGGCAAGGCCGAGTATGAACACGCCCAGGTCGGAATAGGGGATTGCTGTTACATTGGAAGCCAGACGGTTATTGCCAAAGGAGTGACGATCGGAGATCATTGTGTCATTGGGGCGTGCTCATTTGTCAACAAGGACATACCACCACATACCGTTGCCGGTGGTGTACCGTTTCGTTGTCTCGGCCGTGTGGAGATTGACGAGAGAGGCGATGTCGCCCTGGTCTTAGACAAACGATGGGAGGAGTCAGGTTTGTAGCCTCATGCAGATGCAGCCCTTTTTTAGGTCATTTTGAATTGGCGTTAGAGGCTTGAATGTACTCGAAGGAAAGTTACCAATCACTACTCAAATTGGCATCGGAAGGGGGCTACCAGTTCTCGCGCTTCGTCGATCATGAAGATACTTCGTCCTGCTGCATTTTCCTCCGCCACGATGTTGACTATTCCTTGGACCTTGCGGTGGAGCTGGCACGAGTGAATGCATCTCTCAATGTCAGTGGGACCTTTTTTCTGCTCTTACGGTCGCAGGTGTATAACCTGCTAAGCTATCGGGGATTGAGTCGGGCGAGAGAAATACAGGCATTGAACCAGCGCCTTGCGTTCCATTGTGCATTGCCTCCCACGATTCCTGATGACGATGAAGATCTCGCAAGGCTGGTTCGTTCCGACTTTGATCTTGCAAATCGCCATATTCCAGACCTTGAGCCGGTCTTTTCCTGGCACAATCCCACGTTTGAAGTCTTGAGCCGAAGCGACGACCTTCATGTGCCTGGCTTGGTCAACGTGTACGGGGAGCGCTTTACAAAAAAGGCCAAATACATCTCCGATTCTAATATGCGCTATTCGGTGACTGAATTTGAGGATATCTTGACTCGGGAACACCATTCGGGGCTACACCTGCTCCTTCATCCGCTCAACTGGATAGCCGGCGGCAAGAATATGAACGAAGTAATAGCCAAAACCTGGCAGTACGTCATTCGTGAACGAGAAGGCGAATTTTCTCTGAACCACACCTATCAGAGGTTGTTCCCCCAGGGAATGCCTGCCGACGTCTTAGAAACGTTTTCTAGGGAATGGCTCACTGCCGCAATGCAGAAAGCTGAGTGACACGATTGCCTGCCCATCGTATTTTTATTTGGTAAGGAGAGAAACTCCCCTTGGACCGCTCTAGACATGTCAGACGTCGACTGTGCGGATATGAAGGAACGAACCATGCCTAAGTCGCATCGAGTGATGCTGACCACTCTAACGCCGGCAGATTCACAGATTTTGTGGAAATGGATCAATAGTCGACAGGAAGTTCTTCTCAACGCTCCCTACAAGCCTATCGCCGTTAGTCAGCATCAGGCTTGGCTCGAAAAAATTCAGAACAGTAACGATCTTGTCATTTTCGGAATCCGACTTAAAAAGACACAAAAGCTTATCGGAACATGCCAGCTTCACAGTATTCATTACATTCATCGAAGCGCGGAGCTACAGATTCGGGTCGGCGAACCGGCGTACCGGGGAAATGGATATGGGACGGAAGCTGTCGAGCTACTTCTGGACTTTGCCTTTAAGGACTTGAACTTGCAGAGGGTCTATTTGCATGTGTTCAAGAAAAATGAATCCGCGCTACGCTTGTATGAAAAATTGGGGTTTGCACGAGAGGGGGTGCTGCGGAAGGCGGCCCATATCGACGGGAAATATGTGGATGTTATAGTTATGGGAATTTTGCGTGAGGAGTATGCGAGGCGGTAGAGTAATCGCGATCCATCAGCCGAACTTTTTCCCCTGGCTTGGTTACTTCAACAAGTTCGCCTATGCCGATGTGTTCGTCGTCTTGGACAATGTGCAATTTCCTAAGACAGGCGGCACGTGGTCGAATAGGGTGCGGCTGATTGTCAATGGAAAACCCAGTTGGGTTACCATGCCGGTAGTCCGGGCGTATGAGGGCGTACGGGTCGTTCGCGATATGGTTATCAGCGAGACGTCGTGGCGGAGTACGCTTTTGCAGACGCTCCACTATAACTACAGGCGAGCTTCTCAATTCGAGAAGGTCTATCCCGTGTTGGCGACGCTGATCGATAATCCTGTCGACCATCTTGCCGAGTATAATCTCTTCGCCATCCGAGCGTTGACCGAGGCTCTTGGGTTTGACTCCTGCCAATTGGTGTTGGGCTCAACCCTCCATGTGGAAGGAAAGGCGACAGAGCTTTTGGTCGCCATCGTCAAATCCGTACGGGGAACTGCTTACCTCTGCGGGGGCGGGACTGCGGAATACCAGGAGGATGAAAAATTTGTCGCGGGGGGCGTCGACTTGATCTATCAGGACTTCAAACATCCGACTTATCCACAGGCAACCAGTAGGGAATTTGTTCCCGGACTTTCGATCATTGACGTCTTGATGAATTGCGGCTTTGAACAAACCCGCCGACTGATCATGAGTAGTCAGCCCGCACTCTTGAACAGAACTAGAAGCGGTTCTGTCGCGACACGGTGAACAGCTCCCACCAAAACGAAGCCGGTCTAAACCGTGGCCACTAAGTTCTATCCAAACGGCATTGTCGCTCTATCTTGCGAGGGTGTGAGTAAGGTCTTCCCGGTGTTTGACACGGGTGACGCCTGGCGGATTTTCTGGGGAACCTCTTTCAAGGGCAAGACGGTTGTCGCGCTTGATGAGGTGTCATTAGCAGTGCCAAAGGGCAAAATGGTCGGGGTACTTGGGAGGAACGGTGCGGGGAAGAGCACACTGCTTCGAATCTTAGCCGGCATCTATAGTGCCTCGTCCGGTCATATCGAACGTCACGGTGATCTCAGCGGGCTTTTTGAGCTGGGCGGAGTCTCGAACCCTCTGATGTCCGGTCGAGAATATGCGACTCGGTCTTTGCTGCTGCAGGGAATAAAGAAATCCTCTCTTAACGACATTCTTGAGGACGTTCGTCAGTTTTCCGAGTTAGAGGACTATTTTGAGCTCCCCATCTATGCCTATTCGACGGGCATGGCGGCCCGCTTGTATTTTGCCGTCGCGACGGCGATTCAACACGACATCTATTTGATCGATGAGATCTTGTCGGTCGGCGACGAGCATTTCAAGTCCAAATGCTGGGTGCGAATACGGGATCGGCTTTCGCGTGGCGCATCGGGGATCTTGGTCACCCATGATTGGTCGGCGATCCTGAAAATCTGTGAAGTCTCTCATATCCTTGACCACGGACGTGTCATAGACTCAGGCCCGACCGATAGAATTGTAAGGTCCTATCTTAATCTCTCGAATCCTCCGGCGACGATCGCACGATTTGATTGCAAGAATCCCGATTCTTATTCGGCTCAGAGCTTGCACGACACCGATCTTCGTTTCTTTATCGAATTATTAGAGCCGGTTCCAGTTGTTCTTGCGTATTCAATTGAACTGTTGCGGGTCGGGGTCGGATGGGAAATTCTGTTGCTGGATAATAACTTGCCGGTGGCTTCAACCATAGGCCGCCATGAGGTGAGTCTTACTATTCCGAATTTGCCGCTTGCGCCTGGAAATTATTATCTAAATCTCTTTCTGACCTCGCCGAAGAATAGTGAGTCTGGCCGGGCAGTCAGCGCTTATGACGCGAGAGGGTGGACATACGGCAATGCGATCTCTCTCAAGGTGACCGGAAAGCCACGCCAGAGTTCGACCATCATCCCAGTTTCTTGGGTGCTAGAGGAAGCCGCCTTGCGATGAGTCCCAGAATCGAACTGAACGGAGTGTTACGAAAATTTATCCGTATCAGCAATCCTTCGATGTCGGGTTTTCGATTTCCAAACTGTTCACGCGACGGCCGGAAGAAAAGAATCACTCCCCAAGCTGGAAGACAGCGGTCGATAAGGTGTCTCTGCGCATTCAAACGGGAGAGCGTCTGGGTATCGTCGGTCGCAATGGCGCTGGTAAGTCAACGCTTCTGTCCATGATCGCAGGCGTCATCACTCCCTCGTCAGGAACCATCAGCATGGAAGGACATGTCACATCCATCCTGACCTTGGGGCTCGGTCTCCGGGAAGATCTCACTGGTCGTGAGAATATCTATCTCGATGGTGAGGTGCAAGGGCGTAGCCGGTCAGAAATCGATAAGGTGATTGACGAAGTCATCGCCTTTGCCGATATCGGAGAATTCATTGAGTATCCGGTTCGAACCTATTCGACCGGGATGAAAGCGCGGCTCGCATTTGCGATGACATTCCATATCGAACCTGAGATACTGCTTATCGATGAAGCCCTGTCGGTCGGTGACGCCGCCTTTTCAACGAAGGCGACACAAAAGATCAGAGAGTTGTGCAACAAGGGCAAAATCGTCATCATTGTCTCTCACAGCATGGAGAACGTCGTCGAGATCTGCAATCGATGTCTCTGGATGGAAGAAGGCAGCATTACGATGGATGGTGCGCCTTCGGCCGTCACCCTGGCCTATATCGAGTCGGTCCGGAAAAAGGACGAAGCTGCGATCATGGAACGATTCCGTACGTATATCGGAGGCAAGTCGCTGCGTCAGGGATGTCAGATCGAACAGATCGAGGTCAGGCAAGACCCTACCTCCGAACTCCGCTCGATCGTGAGGGCAGGCGAGGCTACCGACCTCAAGATTCAGATGCGCATCCCGCACGCCCTCGCGCGTGCGGATATGAGACTTGTGATCACGCGGCTAGATGGGCTAATCCTCACAGAAAATTATATGAGTGAGGCCGCCGGGGTGACTACGGGGCCTCTGATCGGATCCGTGACCTACCTCGTCGGTATGCGACCTCTCGTGCTGAGCCCCGGCATCTATCGCATCGTTGTCGAGCTTCTTGACGGGGATGAGGTAGTGGCTGAACGGTCAACGATCATGGAGGTCGTCGCCGAGAAAATTCCAACCGGCGGCCGCACGGCACTCTTGTATCCTTGCTCGGTTCAGGCCTGCGCTGTTCCCCAATGAAGCGTTTGATAGCCTTGGTCGGTTTTGATCGGATCGATGTGAAATTGATATGGAATTTTTTCAAAATGCATATCCGCGACAAATACCTGGGATCGACCTTGGGCAGTGTCTGGGCGGTTGCGAATCCACTTCTCTTCTTGGCAATTTTTACGTTCGTGTTCGGCTATGTGTATAAGATTAGACTGCCTGGAGCCGAAACAACCTTGTCGTATGCCATCTGGTTGATCAGCGGATATATCCCATGGCTGGCCTCAACGGAAGGGTTGACGTCGGCGACGATGTCAGTCGTCGCGGCGACCGGGCTTGTGAAAAATATGGCGTTTAAGACGGAAGTGCTGCCGATCTCCGCCGGCTTGACCGGTTTGGTCCCGTTAGTCGTCGGATTGTTGTTCTTGAGCCTGCTCCTGATCGTAGACGGAAATCGCTTATCCTGGCATGCGCTCTTTGTCTTTCCCATCGTCATTCTCCAGTTTGGCCTTGTGGTTTCACTGGGATTCTTTCTATCTGCGATTACCGTCTTTGTGCGTGACGTGGGAATCGCGCTGCCGAATGTGATCATGATCCTGTTGTTCGCGACACCCATTTTCTATCCGATTGATATGATGCCCGGCATCGTCAAAACTATTTCAAGCGCGAACCCGTTCTACATTATTTCAGAAGGCTATCGTCAATCGCTGATCTACCATCGCACCCCACCTCTCCTGGGATTGCTGTATCTCGCTGCACTGTCTTTCATGTTGGGCGTGTGGGGATTACGAGTCTTTCGACGGGTCAAGGGATATTTCGAAGCGCGGCTCTAACTCAATATTCTCAGTCCAAGTAAGAGTAGGGGTTATGTCTTCAAATCCAAAAGGTCGCGTGCTGTACATCGGTGCCTCATACTACAACAATTGGTACCTCTCTCGATCTTTGCGTGATCTCGGTTGGAAAGCTGATCTCCTGACCTATTCGGCTGAAAGCACAGACTTGTATCTTCACGGGTATGACTTTTCTTTAAGGGACTATGCTACCGGGGATACTCAGTTCAATGACAAGTTATTCAACTTTCTGAGATATTGGCTACGCAGGTACGCAGAAGAACAGCAGAATAACGATGAGCAGTCGAAAGGGAAGATCGATCCGCTTCTCAGTCCATTGGGCAGTCTATTTCGATTCTTGCTTGTTCGGCGGTTTGATCTCGCGAGATCGATCATCGAATTTGTGCTCCGGGACAAACGCCTACCCGATGGCGGCGTTCAAAAGGCTTGGCGCCTGTGGTCAATCGACTTTCTCTATAGGGGCAAACGAAATGTTCTGAGCCGGATTCTGGGCCCTATCCTGTTGGAGGCCCTACGAGGATCTGAACATCCGGAGCCTCTCAAGAACCTGCTCGAGGTACTTTCTCACGTCAATGAGAAAGACGAAACTGGGCGAATTAGATCCGATCTATAGGATTCTTGACGGCTACGACATCTTGCACTTCACGGGCATGAATAACTTGCGGTATTTCTATTTCATCAATCCTTGGCTGTTCGGTTCAATGCCGATCGGTTGGGATGTGCAGTTGCTCAAATGCCTCGGTAAGAAAATCGTGTACAGCAATATCGGATGCTTGGACGGCGTATCGCAAACCTCTTTTCGCTCGTGGCCGCCTGAGCCGGTATGCGATATCTGCCGCTGGCGGGATGAGCCGACCGTCTGCAGCGATGAGCGAAACCTGGCATGGGGTAAGCTGCGGAACAACCTTGCCGATTATCAGATCAATCTGGGGGGGAATCGAAAAGATTACAACGATGACCCTCGGGTCCATGAAGTGCCGGAATTCTATTGTCTCGATACCAAGGTTTGGGATCCAGATTTACCGGTGCCGCTTCAGTATCGACTGGGATATCCTGAGGGTACGGTCAAGATTTATCATGCCGTGGGAAATTTCGAATCGCGAACAGGCCTAAACAATCGCAATATCAAATGCACCCATATCTATGTTCCTCTTATCGATCGCCTAAAGCAAGAGGGGTATAGCGTCGAGCTGCTCTTCTATTCGAATGTTCCCAATAAGGACATTCGGTTCTATCAGGTGCAGGCCGACATTGTCGTGGACATGTTGACCTTCGGCTGGTTCGGAGCCACGGGACGGGAAGCCATGATGCTCGGCAAACCCTATGTCTGTTTTATTCGTCCAGAGTGGTTGGAGACCATGCGACAGGAAATTCCAGAGTATGTCGATGAGTTGCCTGTCGTCAGTGCGACACCCGACACGGTGTATGACGTGCTCAAAGATCTCATTGAGCATCCTGAGAAGCGCATGGATATCGGCCGGCGTAGCCGCGACTTTGCGGTGAAATGGCATTCGGCCCAAGCAGGAGCGAAACGCTTCGATCGCATCTATGCCGACTTGCTAGCTAGCGTGGGGTAGGCATGTCCCAACAGGCTCTTGATGCGAAAAACGCGGTGTTTTGGAACGAACTGTGCGGGTCGGGGTTGGCGAGGTCGCTTGGGATTCATACCGTCTCACCGGAGAATCTCAACAAGTTCGATTCAGCTTATATGGCTCTGTATCCTTACCTGCGTCAGTTTGTTTCGAAAGAAGACCTCAGACAAAAGAAAGTGCTTGAGATCGGGCTCGGCTATGGGACCCTGGGCCACCTTCTCGCATCGTGCGGCTGTCGATATTATGGCCTTGATGTTGCCGAAGGGCCCGTGGCCATGATGCGATATCGTCTCGGCTTACTTGGCCAAGATGGCACCAACACTGTCCAAGTCGGGTCCGCCCTTCAGATTCCCCATGCGGACTCGACCTTCGACTATGTGTACTCGATCGGGTGCCTCCACCACACTGGAGACGTAAAGAAAGCGGTGTCCGAGTTGCACCGTATCTTAGCGCCAGGCGGGAAAGCGGTTGTGATGCTCTACAATCGCCACTCGTTCCGTCGGCTCGTGGCGGTCCCTCTGAAACGTCTTCGGAGCCTGATGTCACGTGACAGACGGTCTTTTGCAGAACGTGTTCGCGCCATGTATGACGAAAATGTGGAAGGTGAGGCGGCCCCTCATACCGATTTTGTCTCCCGCGTGGAAGCCGCGAGACTCTTTCCGGGATTTCTCTCGCGCGCGCATTGAAAGTCAAAACTTTGACGCCTACTCGCTCTTTAAGGGCAGGCTTGTGATTCCACGAGAAAAACTGATTAATAACATGGGACGGATCCTGGGTTTAGACCTCTACATCGAAGCCACGAAATAGAGCTACGATTGTCTCCCTACGTTTGACTACAAGCCTGTCCAATGCGTATGTTGAATGACCTACTCAAATGGTTGTTACCAAAAAACAAGTTAACTGTTCAGAAGTTGCCCCATTCCATGTCCACGGTCGTGGATTCCTACTGGTCAAAACATACGGTGAACTCAAAACGTTTTCGCAATGCAGATGAGTCTCTCAACTATCTCGAGTGGAGGTTCGGAGAGTATCCGCTGTTTCGAGAATTCATGAGTTTGTACGGTAACCACGATGGTGAGGTTGTGCTCGACTATGGCTGTGGACCAGGCAACGATCTCGTAGGGTTCTTTGTGCATACCAATGCGAAAAAGATTATCGGCATCGATGTATCATCCAGAGCCCTTCGCCTTGCCAGACATAGGCTCGCGCTTCATCAAGGAGACCACCACAGAATTGAACTCATGCAAACATCCGATTCTGCGCTCGGAATTCCTATTGGCGACGAGGAGGTGGACTACATCTATTGTGAAGGCGTGCTTCATCACACCAGCAATCCTGAGGTCACCTTGGGGGAATTTTCAAGAATCTTGAAACGCGGTTCCAAAGCGTGTCTGATGGTATATAACCGTCATAGTCTCTGGTTGCACCTGTACACGGCTTATCAAAAAATGGTGCTTGAGAACGCATTTCCTGGAATGGATATCTTGCAGGCGTTCTCGAGAAATACGGATGGCGAACACTGTCCCATCGCGAGATGTTATGCGCCGGAAGAGTTCACAGCACTGTGCAAGGACGTCGGATTTCGAGTTGAATATGCCGGTGGTTATTTTTCTCTCCATGAGTTACAAGTACTGAAGCAGTTAGTATGCAAAGGCTCTGCAAGATGAACGATTGGCCGCCGAACATAGGGAATTTCTGGGCAGTCTTGTGTATGACGAACAGGGTTATCCATTGTATCAAGGAAAGCATGCCGGCATAGGCGGGGTGTACCAATTGCACAAGGCCTAGTTAGCAGGTATCGTACGTTCCTTTCGAAGAAGACATTGTTGAAGAGTTAGACGAACCTTTCTAGCATGCGACTCTCACGAAGCGACAGGCTTTCCATTCTCCTACTCTGTGATAATCATCGGAGTCACGCCAATACCGTACTCGATCACATTTCAGCATTTACAGCCTTTTCGAAGTACGATGTTCGTCTGTATAATCCAAGATGGGT
>CAVPGK010000002.1:0-37078 GCA_963703955.1 Nitrospirota bacterium
ATTCGCTGCTGGACGTGAGCGCCGCGCGGCTTGCCGATATTCCGTTCGGCGCCGCCCTATGGTCGAAGTCGGCGAACGAGCAGGAGGCATTCCGAGCTGCGGCGGTCCCCCTCGGTGTGGTCGAATACTTTACTGCTCCTTCCATGGTCGCGGCTCGGCTTGCCGCTCGCCGCCAGGAAGGCCTTCACTGTGGCGCGACACGTGACTGAGGGTTGCACCTTTTGCCGCATCGTCCGACGAGAGCTTGAAGCGCCCGTCGTCTTTGAGAGCGAAGTCTCCGTAGCGTTCCTCGATCATCGGCCCCTTTTTGACGGTCATTGTCTCCTGGTTCCGAAAGATCACTATGAAACGCTGACCGACCTTCCGCAGACGTTGATCGCGCCGCTCTTCACGCATGCCCAACTGTTGGCTCAGGCCGTAGAAGAAGGATTGGCCGCGGACGGCTCGTTTGTCGCCATGAACAACCGCGTTAGCCAAAGCGTGCCGCATGTGCACCTTCACGTCATCCCCCGCCGCAGAAAAGATGGGTTGAAAGGGTTCTTCTGGCCCCGTCATCCGTACAAGGACCACGAATCGATGGTGAGGACGCTGGAGGCGCTTCGGTCCAAGATTACCCAGCTTCAACAAGAGAGGACGTCGTCCATCGGCTCATCTCGAACGTGACGGAGGAACTATGAACGCGATCACATGCTTTCGGATGCTGCTGATCACCGGGGTCGGACTGGCGCTGAGTGGTCTGAATGTGTCGGCCCTGGCTCAGCATGGTCAAGTCGAGCACCGGCGACCTGCCGACATCAAAGAAT
The DNA here is from genome assembly GCA_963703955.1 of Nitrospirota bacterium. Taxonomy (GTDB): domain Bacteria; phylum Nitrospirota; class Nitrospiria; order Nitrospirales; family Nitrospiraceae; genus CAVPGK01. Next base: position 804 of record CAVPGK010000002.1, read on the forward strand.
ATCTTGAGAATCTCGATCGTCCGGAGCGTGATCAGTATCAGAAGCCTTCGCAGGTCGTCGACGCGCTCGGGTTGAAAGCCGGCATGGCCGTGGCCGACCTTGGAGCCGGCTCAGGTTATTTCACTCGGCGTTTTGCGGAAGCCGTGACCGAAAAAGGGAAGGTCTATGCGATCGATGTCGAAACAGACATGCTCGCTTACGTCAAAGACAGCCTCGAGCACATGCATATCCCCTACACCGCCGAGTTCATTCTGGCTCGGCCTGATGACCCTAAGCTGACCTTGGATTCGGTCGACCTGATCTTTCTGTGCAATGTCTACCATCACCTGGACAATCGCACGACCTACTTTTCCAACGTACGATCGGCCCTCAAGCCCGGAGGCCGGGTGGCGGTCATCGACTTTTATCACGACGAGCGCTCCGGAGATGTCGGCTTTCCCCGCCACCATCTGGTGCCCCGTGAAACCGTGGTTGATGAGATGACCAAGGCCGGCTACTCGCTCATCCGCGAGCACACATTCTTGAGCCGACAGTATTTCCTGGAGTTTGCTCTCTCAGCTCAATGAGCCTGGTGGGCTTTTCAGCCGCTATTTCACCCTCCCAATCCCGAGCCGCGCTCCGAAGCCGCGAAGTCTCGGCTGATTGGCGTTCTCATAGACGCTCCTCTTCTTTGCACTCGCCCGCCCCAGGCTCGCCATTCACCGACCCGCCCCGAGCCTGCCAAGACAGGCTCCTTGCCCGAGGGACGCGCCTCTTCCCGTACACCGATCGGGTTGCGCTCAGGCGGCAAGCATGAGAAACTAGGCCCATGACGCTTTCGGTTTCCGCCTACGATCATCTTCGGCATCGCCTACACCTCGCGTTGGCGTTGAATGCGGTGATCATTCTGGCCGAATTTGTAGGCGGTTGGTTGATCAACAGCATGGGGGTGATGAGCGACGCGGGCCACAACCTGATCGATCAGGGGTCGCTGTTCCTTGCGTTATACGCCCACATTCTGGCCCGACGGCCGGCAACGGAGGCACGGACGTTCGGCTATCACCGTGCAGGCATCGTCGCCGCCTTCATCAATTCGTGTGTGCTGCTGCTGACGGCGTTGGCGATCGCCGTTCTGGCAGGGAAACGGATCATGGATCCGGTTCCGGTCGCAGGCGGATGGGTTATCGCCATCGCGCTCCTCAGCTTCGTCGCCAACCTCGCCATTGCCCAACTCCTGCAACAGGGCGCTCAAGATGACCTGAACATTCGGAGCGCCTTCTGGCACATGCTGGCCGATGCCTGGGTTTCCTTGGGCGTCGTGGCTAGCGGCGCCGCAATTCTATTGACTCGCTGGTCGGTGCTGGATCCCCTGGTCAGCCTGGTGGTCGTCGGGGTCATCATCAAGGGCGCCTGGCCGCTCTTGAAAGAGTCCATGGAGGTGCTCCTCGAATCCACGCCACCCGGCATCAAAACCGCCCACGTGGTCCAGGCGATTGAAAAGATCCCCGGCGTCAAGAATGTGCACGATTTGCACATCTGGGCCGTCGAGCCTCGGCTGGTGATGCTCAGCTGTCACGTGATGGTGGACGGGGATGATTCGCAACTGACGGATGAGCTGCTGCGGACCATCAGGGGCTGCGTGGCCACCGAGTTCGGCATAAAGCATCTCACCATCCAAATGGAAACACAGTGTTGCCATCCGGATGCGGTGCACTGCGATTTGAACCAGTTGACGGGAGACGGCGCGCTGCACAGGACGCAGCACACCGAACTGCAACGCTAACCTCTCGCCTCACGACTCTCGCCGGCTCTGAAGACGGGCCAGCGTATCAGTAGTAAGGCCGCCCCGACCCCCAGCAATGCCCCGATGACCCAGCCGCCCACGACGTCGCTGAAGAAATGCGCGCCCACGTACACTCGCGACACTCCGATCACGGCAACGAGGGGCCAGGTGACCCACCCGGTCGAGGGATACAGCACCTGGGCAAAAGGCGGCGGCCGCGGCAGTGTTCAATGCGTGATTGGAAGGGAAGCTATACGTACCGCCGCATCCGGCGAGCTCATGAATACCCTCCAGCACCCAACAGGGCCTCGCTCGTTCCACAAGGAGTTTGACCTGCGCCCCCACCACATCACAAAGCAGCACGAGTGTGGTCAGCACGGCAGCACCGACCAGGGCTTCGCGTCTGTCGATCCAGAGCCAATATCCGAACAGACAGAGGCCAGGGACCAGTAAGCTCTCCGGGCGCGCGAGCCCCAGCATGGCCCAATCCAATGCGGCTGACTCGCTCAGCCAGCCCGTTGATGGCGTGGAATATGTTAAGGTCCCAGTTCACGAAGCGTGCTCGCGTCTTTTATGACTCATGGTCGATGACATGCTGCACGCAGGTGACACGCACGAGAAGGTGTTAGGAGCTTAGCCCGGCTATTGCGTGCGGAAGTGGATACGTACCGTCAGTTCCCCATCAATCAGTTCATCTCCCCGCATCTGCGGATCGAAGGTCCACTTGTTGAGCGCCGCAATACCTGAGACCGTGAGCTCCCGGTGCTTGGCCGGTTCCAGCACGACTACCGTGACTTTGGCTTCTTTTGAAACCAGCATCCGGGCCTTCATCCAATCATCGATCACCTTACCCTCCAACGCCGGCGGGATCGCCGGCCAGGGCGTGGACTTCGGCACCGGCCCCAATTGCTGGTCTTTGTTGAGCGGAAGCCCATGAACATGAACCTCGGGCACGACCACGATATCTTCGTCGTGGTCCGACTGATGCGTGGCTCGGTCTCCCTCCGCTGTCCCGCCATGAACCGGCCACAGCCCAATAACAACGGCGAGAATCCAAGTGGAACCGTGAAGCCGGTTCATCCGACACTCCCAATTAGAAGAACCATTGCACGCGCCCAAAGAACGACCGCGGTGCGCCGGCGTGTGCGATACCCAGGCCGATGCTACCTTCACCGCTATTGTAAAAGTAGTTCCGATCAAACAGGTTGATGATATCAAACCCCAGCAATAGCTTTTGTTTATGCCACGGGAGCGGGATCACATGAGTAATGGAGGCATTATAGATCGTATAAGACGGTTCATGCGAAGAATTCGTCTTGGCTCCCTCTGCCGCCGTGCGCAAGCCATAGCCATAGAGCATCTGCCCGGTGATCGTTGTCCGCTCCAAAAACTTATAGCTGAGCACTGCCGAACTCGTCATGAATTGCGAATGATCGCAGAAGATACCACCCGGGGAATTGATGTCATTGATTTCCTGTTGGTCCAACAGAAATTGACCTGACTGCAACCCGAACCCCTTACATTGCCCCCAGGACACATTGCCCCGCCCGGTCAGGTTGTCGGTGAACTGAACCTTTAGGGCTCCATCAATCCCGCGCTGCCAACCATTATTGAAAGCAAAGAAATTGAGCAACGGTGTGCTCCCAAACTGCCCAGCATCAGAAAGAAAGTTCGCCAACTTGTAGTATCCAGCCACTTCTAATGTGGCGTACCGGCTGATCGCATGGTAGCTGCCAACCTCAAAGTAATGCGCCCGCTCAGCGCGCGGTCTGAAGCCGGTCGGATCGTCTGGTTCGGCAGTGGTCCCTGTCGTATTGAGATTGATGAACGCGATCTGCTCCACGTTGGGCGGCGTGAACAGGCGACCGTAATAGGCGTGGAAGACATTCGACTGATTGTACTTGTACGTGACGCCGACCCGGGGACTGACCTGTCCTTCGTTGTAGAACCCCTGGATCTGGTCGAACCGAAGACCCAGGTTGAAGGTCCACTGATCTGTCAGGCTCCACTGATCCTGCACCCAGAACTCTTCGCGCCATTGGATGTTCCGATTCGAGGCCTCGCGGGTGATGGCCGGACCAACGGGGAGGTCTGTGTCCGGATCGATGTCGAAGGCGAAGAGTAGCGCCGTGTTGTTGGCATTGGTGTAATCGATCTGAAACCCCGTTTTCACCAGATGTTGGTTGTTCGGCACCCAGGTGTAATCGAGTCGGACACCTCCGGAATAGGCCCGGCGCTGCTGGCTGGCTGTTTCAGCGCTGTCCGCCTCGGGCGCATACGCCAGTGCGTTCGATGGATCGGTCTGAAAGTTCGCATAGCCGGCCCGGAAGTAGCCGCCCAGACTGAAAAAGTTCGACGCATTGACATCATGCCGCCAGACCAGTTGCGTATATTGGTTGTTCTCTTTTTGGAACTGATTGACAGCCTGAGAGGTCACAGGGGTGAAACTTGGATCTCCCGTCTGCAGGAGTGCGAGCACGTCCTGGTTCACCTCCAGGTTCGGGTTCGTTGGGATTTGGTACTTGGCCACGGACCCCAAGAAGATCCAGCTGAAGTTATTGTTATTGTCGCGTTGGTAATCTCCCCTGAGATAGGTGTTGTTCTTCTCGCTCTGGTTATGAAAATTCGTCCTGCCCAAAGTGGGCGGCTCGATGCCCCGACTCGTGGTCACATAGCTGTTCAAAACATAGTAGCGAAACTTCTCCCCTACCGTCCCGCCGTATTCGAACGAGGGATTCACTGTTTCATTCGAACCGCCGAACATCTGCAACGACCCGAATCCTGGTTTGGTTCCGCTCTTGCTGGTGATATCCAGAATAAGAGCGGTCTTGTTGCCGTACTGCGCTTCCATGCCACCCAAGATGATATCGGCGCGTTCCCAGGCCCTCGGTGGCACAATGTCGGCAAACGCCCCGGTGACCGTATCGGGAATGGGAATCCCGTCAATGCGAAACTGCTGATTGGCATGGTCCTGCCGGATGTGAGTTTGCTTCAGGGCTCCGTAGACCACGCTCGGCACGGTCAGGAGTACCTCGTACACTTCGTTGTTGTTGCCCTTCGGCAGGATTTCGACATCTTTGCGGCTCAGCTGGTAGGTTGTGCTCGACGCCTTGTATTGAATCGCCGGCAGCGTGGAAACAATTTCCAATGCGATCTCTTGTGTGAGGGCCAGCGTCAGGGTGACCGGGGCGCGGCTTTTCCGTTCCGACCCTAACCACCACATACTCGCTCTTGAAGGTGTCTTGAACCGCACTGACGGAATACGTTCCTTCGCTCGGGGCCGTGACGGAAAATTCTCCGGCCTGGTTCGTGACGCCTTGTGCCACGACATTGCCTTCCTGGTCGCGAATCTGAACAATCGCCTGATCGACTCGCCGTAGGTCCTGGTTCTGAACCGCTCCGGTGATCGTTCTCGCTGTGACAAAAGCCGCTGGTTCCTGGGCCAGGACCGACTGCTGTTCCTGAAACAGTATTCCAGTGACCCACAGCATTGCGCAGACGAACAAACGGGACCACCTTACCCATGAGCGCCTCATGATCTCCTCCGATCATCAAGACGGGTCGTTGACGCGCGCGAGCGACGGCACCGTCAAGCAGACGTGCCGGCCGACGGCGGTGACTGTCTCCGAGATTAGGAAAGCGGAGGCGCGCGGGGTGGACCGACTGTGATGATGCGAGGGGAAACCAGCAGAGGGATCGAAGGACTTTCATGCTGCTCGACGGCGAAAGTGGAGGCGGCAGTGGGCACACCGGCCAGCAGGGAACTGCCGGCATGGTGCTGGACCCATTGGCATAGGTCGGAGTCGGAATGCTGATGGTCGTCGTGATCCGCCGCCGCCAAGGCATGGTGCACTTCTAAGGCCACGGCGAATGGAGAGAGCGCCAATAGGATAATCACCAGCGTGAATGCTCCCGCGCCGGGGAGGGACCGGTAGGACGGAGTCTGAGGAAGACGAAGTATCATGAGCGGGGCGCTTCTACCACACCCATTCAGAAGTTGTCAATTTGGACGCTGCTTCTACCCTCGGACTGGTGTCTTCACCTGCGCCATGCTACGATTCGGTCGAATCACCAGCGCCCTCAATGGGCGGAAGCCATGCTGATCGACACCCACACGCATCTGGACGACTCGCGCTACGACGCCGATCGCGAGGCCATGATCCAGCGTGCCCGTGAGGCGGGGGTGGACACGTTCGTGACCATTGGATGCGATCTGCCCACGAGCCGGGCGGCAGTGGCGCTGGCCGATCGCCATGCCGATGTCTATGCGACGATCGGCGTACACCCACATGAGGTCAAACGGATCGAGGAGGACTGGTACAACGAGCTTCGCCGATTAGCCGAGCATCCGAAGGTGGTCGCATACGGCGAAATCGGGCTGGACTATCACTACAACCACTCCGCCCCGGAACAGCAGCGAGCCCGCTTTCGCGAGCAGGTGAGCTTGGCGCGTGAGCTTCGCCTCCCTATCGTGATCCACACCCGGGAGGCGCAGGACGACACGATCACGATTTTGAAGGAGGAGAACGCGGCGGAGGTCGGCGGCGTCTTTCACTGTTTTTCCGGCGACGCATGGCTCGCGAAGGACGCGCTGGACCTGGGTTTCTACCTTTCGTTTTCAGGGGTCATCACATTTCAGAATGCCACCATGCTCCGGGATATCGTGAAAACGGTGCCCCTGGATTGCATTCTGATCGAGACCGACTGCCCGTATCTGACCCCGGTGCCATATCGCGGCAAGCGGAACGAACCGGCTTACGTGAGGGCGGTTGCAGAGAAGATCGCTGAAATCCACAAGACCAGCGTAGACACAATAGCGGAAATCACCTGTAAGAATGCCCGCGATCTCTTTCGGATTACACCGCCTTCCTAAGCCACGAGGTCCCGATTCAAACGTCCCTCCTCATGAAGCAGTATTGTCCTAGGAGCCAGAGCTGCTCAAGTTTCAGTTGGAACTGGACCTCGTCTGGAGGTGTCACCAGCGGGCATAAAGACTTGTGCCCACGATTGAGGGTGATCAGGTGCCGGCGATTCGGCGTGCCAGCCCCTACAACTTTCGGACCCCCCCGCCTTCTTCTTCTGAATAATTGTTTCACTCCGAGTTTTTCAGTCATGTTAGGTTCTGTGATGCAGGGGCAAAGGCACGACGTGTCTGTCTATACGGACGAAGAACGGCGGATTGCGCTGGTAGAGTTGGGCATCTGCATCAACATCGTGGAGCAGGTCCTAGCGGGTTGGCCCAGCCCCGACTTGTGCGCCTATGAGATTGCCCACACGTTGCGTGATCGCCTCGACATCCTGATCTCATTGGTCAACCAATCCGGCCCATCGCCGCGTTCCTGCTAACGAAGCCCTCGCGTTCGTTCCCGAACGGTTGCCCGCCGGAGACCTAGTGGGCGCAGAGAATGTCAAAATCCCCTGAGTTCGCGATTCCGCTTCCTTAGTGCCTTCGGCAATTTCCGCGGGTTTCCTTTTTTCTCTCGGTGGCGTTCCAGAAGGTCATCCTTATCTAACACTCGCCGCGACGGAATGAATGCCATCCGCGTACCGACCGGCGCGCCCTCGCGAAGCCTCGCCTCAAACTCTCCCGCACCGATCACGAACGCGCCTTGTGCTTTGGCAAAGTCGGCGACCTCTCGATCCGAAGAGACGACCGCGCACTCGCGCCCGAACTCCGAGGCAAGCCGCTGAATGACCTGGTCGGCTCGCTCGCCTTTCTTGGAATACACCACCTGAACGCCGGCGCGATGTTCATGGTGTTCTGTGCCCTGACCTTGCCGCCAGCCGTCGAAGACTACCGTGATCGGATGGCCTTTCCGTTGCCGATACGCCATCAGATCACGAAGGAGGTATTCTCGCGCCATCTCAGACTCGGGCCCAACCTGGCCACGTTTACCGAGTAGATTGTATCCGTCCACGATCACATGCCTGGTCATTCAGCAGAGCCTAGATATTGCCAGCGGGTATGTCAATTCCCGAACTCGAGCTCTCGTTTAGAGAGCTCAAAGGTTTCTTTCCGTTTCGCATGGTATCTCTTGACAAGAGCGGCGTCATCTGACACAAACACAGAAGATGCGGCGAGGCGCCTCACCAATGACAAAAACGCTGTTCTGCGTATGGCTCTGGCTGGCTACCTGTCTACCGAGCCTTTCTGGGTTCGATATCGGACCCGCCGACGCCGCCCCCTTGCACTTCTCACAAGATCATCGACAGCACACCGCCACTAGCCATACGGTCAAGAAAAAAGGGAAAACCCCTGCGCGCGCGCCGGCCATCCCAACGATCGTGCAGGACGTGCGAGTGGTGCCGTACCTAGACCACACCCGTCTCGTCTTGGATCTTCAACGAAGCGTCACCTTCACCCAAAATCGTCAGAAACACCCGGACCGGGTCATCATTCAACTCCACAACTCCCTGCTCGGCAAGACGGCCCTCGCCAGCTTGACTGATGAGGGTTTTCCCAACGAGGTCGTCATCACCCAGGCCAACCAAACGGTTCCCCATTCAGTGCTGATTGCCCTGGATCTTGCGAGGATCAGCGACTATAAGCTGCTCCCGCTGAACCGGCCAACCCGTCTGGTGGTAGACCTCTTTCATCGTCAACTGCATGAAGACATTGAGCCTGTCAGCTCGACTCCCCCGCCGACTGGCGGCGCCCTGCAGAAATCGGCGCCACGGCAGCCTCGCACGGACATCAATACGATCGTCATCGATGCTGGCCATGGCGGGAAAGACCCCGGCGCTATCGGAAGAGGCGGCACCGCGGAGAAGGATATCACGCTTGAAGTCAGCCTGATGCTTCGCGATCTGATCGTCAAGCACCTCGAGAAGCGCGTGCTGATGACGCGCGATCGAGACGTGTTCATCGAGTTGGAGGATCGGGCAAAATTCGCCAATAGCCAAAACGCCGACCTGTTTGTATCCGTGCATGTCAACTCACATCCCCAGCGAGCCACAAAAGGCCTCGAGATCTATCATTTCGGCGAAGCGACCGATCCTCGCGCGTTGGCCGTGGCCGCACGAGAAAACGGGACGCCTATCGAGAATACGGGCGTCGGGTGGCAGTATCTGGTCGCGGACCTGCTCACGACAAAGAAAATGGAGGAGTCCCTGGAGCTGGCGTGGACGACAAAGCAGGCCATGGTCTCACATCTCGACACGCATTACGACATCGTCGATCACGGGGTCAAGACCGGTCCGTTTTATGTACTACGCTTCACGGCGATGCCCAGCATTCTGGCCGAGATCGCATTCATTTCCAATCTCACCGAAGAGCGGTTGATGCAAGGTCGCGCGTTCCTTTCCCGCATTGCCGAAGGCATTTTCGAAGGGGTAAAAGCCTTCATCAGTCCGCCACAAGCTGGAGCCCAAGGAGGGATACAGGGCTCGTAGTACGGGGGGCAAGGGCTATGCCTACCCTTCTTCCATGGCGACCTTCAAGCTAACGATCGAATACGACGGCAGCGCCTACGCCGGATGGCAACAACAGCCTGACCAACCGACCATCCAAGCTGCGATCGAAGCGGCGCTGCAGCGCATCACCCAGACACACATCCCGGTGATCGGCGCCGGGCGAACCGACGCCGGGGTACACGCCCTTGGCCAGGTCGCCAGCTTTCGATCCGACCGAACGATGGCCCCACACGAATGGGTGAAGGCCCTGAATGCCGTCCTGCCTGCCGATATCAGCATCCGGTACGCCGAGCACGTTTCTGAGGACTTTCAGGCTCGCTATTCGGCGCGCTCGAAGGTGTACCGCTATCGCATTCTCAATCGTCGAGAACGGTCGGCGTTCGAACGGACTCGGGCTTGGCATGTTCGGAAGCGATTGGACGTGGACGCGATGTGCAAGGGAGCCGGATGGCTCATCGGTTGCCATGACTTCTCTTCGTTCCAAGGTTCGCAGACCGACAGTAAAGACCCGATGTGCGATCTCCGGCGGCTGGATATAACCCAGGCGAGGGTCATCATCAGGATCGACGCGGAAGCCGATCGGTTTCTCAAACAGATGGTTCGCACCATCGTCGGCACGTTGGTTGAGGTCGGCATGGGGAAGCGGTCACCCCACGCGATGAAGCAGATCCTCGACGCCAAGGACCGCCGCGCCGCCGGATACACGGCGCCGCCGCAAGGGCTCTATCTCGTCGGGGTCGATTACTAGACTGTCGTCGTATTTTTAGCCACACATCAGGATAGCCCAGACAGGCAGCCCTCACGCAACCAGAATTCCTTCGTCGATTTTCTGAACAAAAAACGCTATGCTTCGACGAGCTTCACAGTAGGCGGATCAAAGAAGGTCGTCTTCACCCTAAGATCTGTCGTCCATGCGCACGTTAATCTTTCTGGCCTCTCTGTTCGCATGCCTGGGAGTCATTGGCGCAGTGTTGGTTGGCATGAGTTTTTCAGAGAGCCACCGGAAACAGCATCAGTTTCTCAACCTGCTGTATGAGGAGCAAACGCAGTTGTTGACGATCACCGTGGTTCTGTGGGTGATGGCCTATGGAGCAAAGCTGTGGAAAGATCTGTTAGGTTCGAAACCGCAATTGGAGTCCATTCAACTGTATAGTGGGCAACTCTCTCAAAAGGTCACCCGGCACGGGGTCAAGCAGGAGTTGGAGGAAGCCGACACCGAGGTCGCTCAAGAAGCCGGAGCGTATCTTGCTGCCGGCGAGAAGGATTTTGCGGGGAGACGTTTTCGAGAAGCCGCCGACAGCTTTCAAAAGGCCAATGATGTGCTGCCTACGATGTCCGGCTACATGAACCTAGGCGTGTCGCTCGTGTGTGTGTGGGAATTCCGCCAAGCCGAAGACGCCTTCATTTCTGGGATTCAGATTGCCCACAGAAAAGGGAATCTGGAGTTCGAGGGCGCGTTCTTTACCAACTTGGGCAATACATACTATCGCCAAGGTAAGTATGAGAGAGCGCTCGAGATGTACCGGTCGGCGCTTAAGTTCTACGAACAGAGCGGCGATTCCGTCGCTCAATCTGCCATCTTCCATAACAGCGGCATGGTCTACCATGCGCAAGGGAAGTTGGACGAAGCGTGTAGGTCTTGAACGTGCAACGCTTGTCCACCTCGAGAGCCGCCTTCAGCGCGGGCGCCCGACGAATTTCGCAGTCCCCGGGCCTCATCCCGTCGGCCAAACCTCGATAATCCAAGGACAATCCTTCGCATCGCGATCACTGGTTTGACCGATTTTCTAGTTGCTTGCGAAGTTCGATCAATTCCTGCTCAAGAGCGGCAAAGCGATCGCTGATGGGATCCGGCATATTGATGTGATCCATCGTGGCTTCAGGGAGGCGTCCGCCCTCCGTTTTGATGACCCGCGCAGGTACTCCGATCACGGTGGAATTGGGGGGAACAGACTTCAACACGACGGAGTTGGCGCCGATCTTCACATTGTCGCCAATTCTGATGCCGCCCAGAATTTTCGCGCCTGCCCCGACCACCACGTGATTGCCTAGCGTAGGATGGCGCTTCCCACGCTCCTTCCCGGTCCCGCCCAAGGTCACCCCTTGAAACAGCGTGACGTAGTCGCCCACCTCAGCCGTCTCCCCGATCACAACCCCCATGCCGTGATCGATGAAAAACCCTCGTCCGATCGTGGCGGCCGGGTGGATCTCGATCCCCGTCAGCCACCTGGCAATCTGTGAGATAGTCCTCGGAAAAAACGGAATCCCCAACCGATGAAGAGAGTGCGCCAGACGGTACGCGAGGAGGGCATGGAAGCCCGCATAGGTGAATATCACCTCCAAGCGGCTGGTCGCCGCAGGATCACGTTCAAAGACTACCGCCAAGTCTTCCTTAAGAAGGTTGAACATCTCGTCTTATCAACATGATGACATTCTGACTTGAGGACTTTCAGACTCGCTCGATCAAACAAATCGCCTGAGCCGCAATGGCCTCTTCTCGTCCGATGGCGCCCAACCCCTCGCCGCTCTTGACCTTCACATTCACGATGCCATGTTCCACTTTGAGCACACTGGCGATCGTCGCCGCCATGCTGCCGAGGTGCGGGCTCAGCCGGGGCGCCTGCGCGACAATGACGGTATCCACATTGACCACGCGATAACCGTTCTTACCCAGCAACCCAGCAACATCGTCCAGCAACCGGAGGCTTGACACATCTTTAAACCGCGGGTCAGAACTCGGATAATGGCGTCCGAGGTCACCTTCGCCCATGGCCCCGAGCAGGGCATCGCACACGGCGTGGACCAACGCGTCGGCATCCGAATGCCCCACCAAGCCTTGCGTGTGCGGAATCTCGACCCCGCCTAGAATCAGCTTGCGACCTTCGCCCAACGGATGAATGTCATATCCCAATCCGACACGCATGGTTCTTCCTTCGTATGAAGCTTCACGATGCACGATTCAATCTGGCAACCAATATGGCCTCTCCGATGGCCAGATCTTCCGGCCGCGTGATCTTGATGTTTTCCCCGGTTCCCTCCACGATCGCCACTCGATGCCCGAGCCGTTCGACCAATTGAGCGTCGTCGGTCGCCTCGAAACCGTCCTCTTGCGCCTTGCGGTGGGCTTCTTCGAGGAGCGCGCGCCTGAAGACCTGCGGTGTTTGCGCTAACCAGAGCCGGCGGCGATCCACGGTGTTCTCGATCAAGTTGTCAGCGCCCACGCGCTTGACCGTATCGCGCATCGGAATCGCGACTACAGCCGCACCGTGTTTTGCCGCCTTCCCGACCACTCGATTGACCAGGTCAGGCGTGAAGAACGGCCGTACCGCGTCGTGTACAAGAACCAGATCGGCGCTCTCCTCCACCGCGGCCAGGCCTAGACGGACGGAGTCCTGCCGCTGCGTTCCTCCGGCCACAACTTGTCTCACTTTGGCGAATCCGTGGCGGGATACGATCTCAGTGAGACAAAACTCACGGTCCGCCTCTGCGACCGCGAGAATCACGCCCGTGATGGACTCCGACTTCTCGAGCACACGGAGGGAATGAACAAGAACGGGCAGTCCCCCAAGCGCAAGAAACTGCTTAGGAGTTCCGCTTCCCATGCGAAGTCCCCGTCCGGCGGCAGGGACCAGCGCCACGGTACGAGGAGACTGCCAGACAACTGCTTCGTCACGAGGCGAAGGAGACGGGGTTAGATGCAAGGTTTCTGGATCGGATAGAGAAGGCGTCTTCTTTGCAATACGTCGTGAATTGTTTCCTGCCGAGAACGTTGCAGGTGGTGAGGGATCCTGTGCCACAGTAGAACGGTGAGTCTCCGACAGGCTCCTAACCACGCGCGACTTGGAACTCCTCCTTATCGGTTTCTTCCTTGAGCCGGGTAAAAATCATCCGGCCAGCCGTCGTTTGCAAGACGCTGGTGACGACGACATCCGTGTTTCGTCCAATACAACGTTTTGCGTTGTCTACGACGATCATCGTTCCATCGTCCAAGTAGGCCACCCCCTGCCCGGCTTCCTTGCCTTCCTTCAAGACAAAGACACGGATCGTCTCGCCGGGCAGAACGACCGGTCGCAACGCGTTGCACAATTCATTGATGTTCAACACGCGCACTCCCTGCAGCTCGGCCACCTTGTTTAGGTTCAGATCATTGGTTATGACCTTGGCCCCGACCTGCTTGGCAAGCACGACGATCTTGGAATCTACGTCCTTCACATTCGGGAAGTCGTCATCGACGATACGCACGTCAATATCGACCATCTTTTGAATCTTGTTGAGAATGTCCAAGCCTCGCCGGCCGCGCGCGCGTTTGAGCGCATCGGATGAATCCGCGATATGCTGCAACTCTTGCAGGATGAACTGAGGGACTAGAAATGTGCCTTCCAGAAAGCCGGTCTCGCAGAGGTCGGCCACGCGTCCGTCGATGATGACGCTGGTATCCAAAATCTTGTGATTGGCAACCTCCGGACCATGCTCGACACGTTTCATCGGAGCGGAAATCTGCTCATGCCCGAACTTGGCGCCCAACACCAATCCCAAGTACGGCAGCCCTAGGAGAAAGACGAGGCCGCCGATGTGAAACAACACGGTTTCCATATCAAACACGACACTGCCGACCCATTCGACCAGTCCAGTGAGCAAGAGTCCGACCGCCAACCCGACGGTACCTCCCACAATAATGCCGAACGACATATTTTGAAGCGCATACTCTCCGAACAAGATCAATCCGCCGGTCGCGGCGCCGATGAGAAAACCTTGGAGAAGGAACGCCCCATTGGGTTCTTCCCCGCGCATAAAGAGGGCCATGCCCGCCAGGGCGCTCAAAAACACAAAAATCACTCTTAGTGCAATCTGTGCCACCCGCTTTTGATTTATCATGAGATCACCCGACTCTGTGAACCGAGTCCTCATTAGGGTTTCAAGGTCACGAAACTGGTCCTGCCTTGACGCTTGATGAGAAGCAACACCGGCTGATCCTTATTTAGCTTTGACGTGGATTGTTCAAAGGCCTTGAGATTAGCGACGGGCCGACGATTCACCTCCAGAATCACATCGCCCTCTCGCAGGCCTGCTTCCTCAGCCACACTGCCTGATCGGACACGTACGATCACCACCCCCCTCTCACCGCCGGACAGACCGAGACGGCGCGCGAGGTCGCTATCCAGCTCGCGCACATCAAGACCGGACAGCAGACTCGCCGGGGTGCCCGAGTCCTCCGTCTCTTCACTTCCCGCTTGAGCCACGGTCTTCGGTTGCTCGACGACCGTAACATCGACCGTTTTGGCGCGCTTGTCCCGGATAAATCTGACCGATGCCTTCTTACCTATGACGGTTTTCGCTACAGCATTCCGGAGTTGCGTTGGATTCTCAACGACCCGCCCCTCAAATTCCACAATCACATCGCCGCGTTCGAGTCCCGCCCGTTTGGCGGGACTATCATCCAGCACCTCGCTGACCAATACGCCTTTGGGCTCGGTGATGCCGAATTGCTGCGCCAGTTCCGGCGACAGCTCCTGAATCGAAACACCCAACCATCCGCGGACGACCTTCCCGCTCTTCGTGAGTTGCTCAAGAATGGAACGGGCCATGCTGCTGGGGACCGCGAAGCCGATCCCCATGTTGCCGCCGCTCTGGCTAAAGATCGCCGTATTAATCCCGACCAGCTCACCGCGCGTATTCACGAGCGCTCCGCCTGAATTCCCGGGATTGATCGCGGCATCAGTCTGAATAAAATCCTCATACTCGGCAATGCCCATGCTGGCGCGGCCGACCGCACTGACAATGCCCATCGTGACCGTCTGATTCAACCCGAACGGATTCCCCACCGCCAGAACGAATTCCCCGACCTCCAGGGTATCCGAATCCCCCCACGGAATCGTGTGCAAGCCATCAGCCTCTACCTTCAGCACCGCAAGATCGGTCTTGGAATCAGTGCCGATCAACTTGGCCTTGAACTCACGCTTATCTGACAGGAGGACCTTGATCTCGTCAGCCTTGTTCACGACGTGATTGTTGGTAATGATGAGACCGCCCGCGTCCACGATCACACCCGATCCCAAGCTCCGCTCCTTGCGCTCACGCGGCGCTTCAAAGCGCCGAAAGAACTCTTCACCGAAGAACCTGCGGAAGAATGGATCGTCGAACGGCAGACCGTGCTGCCCCTCCTTTCCCGACCCGTTCCGTTGCGTAGAGATATTGACGACCGCTTGGGTCACCGCCTTGGCAATCTGGACGAAGTTGCGATCCGTCCCTGGGAGCACCGTCGCCGGAGGCACCGCTGTCGGGGTAGCCGGCGACGTCGTAACCGACACGGTTGGTTCAGGCACAGCGTGACCGAACGGCAGCCACCCCAAATCCGAGGCTACGGCGAGGCCGATCAGGATCCCCACTCCGACCAGCAGCGCGTTGAGCCAGAATGAGGATCGAGTCTGAACGCGGGGGGGTCCCGGCGTTTCATATCTGTTCATGTTTCCTCATGAGAAGAACGCTGAGGTTGAGCAGTTCTTTCTCTGAATCAAGAGCCCTGAACCTCAACCTTGACACTCACGATCACGGAATCTCTCCCGCATAGATCCCCATGACGGTTCGGAGAAACTTCACGGCATCCGCTTGGGGACGCTGGAACGAGTTCCGTCCGATAATGGACCCGAACCCTCCCCCGTCACGGATGGCACGCGCTTCTTCAAACACATTCTGATCCTCGCTCTTGGCGCCGCCGGAGAAGATCACGATCCGGCGACCGGCAAACGCGCTCTGAACTACATGTCGCACCCGTTCGGAGAGCGTCTTGATCGGAACCTGTTCGGATTCGTAGACCTTTTTTGCCGCGGCCTGCTCCAGATGCTCGGTCGGCAGCTTGACCTTGATGATATGCGCCCCAAGCTGCGCGGCAATCTGCGCCGCATAGGCCACCACGTCGATGGCCGTCTCACCCTGTTTGCTCAACGCCGACCCTCGCGGATACGACCATACGACCACAGCCAAGCCGTGGGCTTTGGCTTCTTCAGCAATTTTGCGAAGCTGCTCGTACATGGTCGTACAGTGAACCGACCCCGGGTAAATGGTGAACCCGACCGCCGCACAACCGAGCCGAAGCGCGTCCCGCACGCTTCCCGTCACGGATGGAAGCGGATCCTTGTCATCGTGCAGCACATCATGGTTGTTGAGCTTCAGAATCGTCGGGATCGCTCCCGCATACTGATCCGCGCCGGCTTCGAGAAATCCCAGCGGCGCGGCGTAGGCGTTACATCCGGCTTCCACCGCCAGCCCGAAATGATAGAGTGGACTATATCCGGGCGGATTGGAGGCGAAGCTTCTGGCCGGACCGTGTTCGAATCCTTGGTCCACCGGGAGGATCACCAACCGACCGGTTCCCGCTAGCTTGCCATGCCCCAACAGACGAGCCAGATTGGCCTTTGTTCCAGGATTATCGCTTCCGTACCAACCGAGCATTTCTCGGATGCGAGTATTCATGATCCCCCTCCACCAACGTTACTCGTGACACGTGACGTTTATCGCCAAGAAGTCAAGACGGTCTCTCGCTGAACGGTCAATGACATTGTCTCGTTATGATCGTTTTCCCTGAATGAAGTCTTCAGCCAACCGGACGTCTTCCGGGCTCCCGATGATGAGCGGCACGCGTTGATGCAGCTTGGTCGGTTGTATGTCCAGAATCCGCTGGGTGCCGGTGCTGGCACTGCCGCCGGCTTGTTCCACAATGAATGCGAGCGGCGCCGCCTCATACATCAACCGCAGCTTTCCCTCCGTCTTTCCCTCTTCCGCCGGGTAGAGGTACACTCCTCCCACGCTCAACAAGCGATGAACGTCGGCGACCAGACATCCGGAGTATCGCCCTGAATAGGGTCGTCCGCTGGCCGTGTCCTTTTCCTGCAGTTGGGCGATGAACTGTTGCACCCCTTGGGACCATTTTCGACGATTGCCCTCGTTGACGCTATAGAGTTTCCCCCGAGCAGGCATCTTGAGGCAATCGTTCGATAACACGAATTCGCCGATCCCCGGATCCAGCGTAAACTGGTGGACCCCGGCTCCTCGCGTATACACCAGCACCGTGCTCGGCCCGTACAGGACATAGCCGGCGGCGACCTGCTCGGAGCCGGGTTTCAACAAATCGGCGTCAGGGACGGTGTTGGCGCGATCGGACACGCGATGTACCGAGAAAATCGAGCCTACCACGGCGTTCACATCCACGTTGGACGATCCGTCCAGTGGATCAAAGAACAGCGCATAATTGCCACGCCGAGCGCCGACAGGCAACCGGCCGCCCACATGGAGCGGATTGTCCATCTCCTCCGAGATGAGGGTTCGGACGGAGCCGCTGTATTCAAAGGCACGAACGAAACTGTCGTTCGCCTTCTGGTCCAATTTCTGCACCGCCTCACCCTGGACATTGGTCTCACCAGTCAGACCCAGTACGTCAATGAGACCCGCGTGGCTCATATCTCGGGCGATGACCTTGGCGGCCAGCGCAAACTGAGCCATGATGGCGGCGAATTCCCCGGTGGTCGCCGGCTCGCCGGCCTGTTCTTCAATGATATGTCGAGTCAAAGTGACTGGGGAATGATCCATGGAATATCTTCCAGGTGGTCTTGAGATTATAACGGTTTTATGAAAGAAGGCGCAATCGATTCACAACTATGCGGGGATTTCTGCTCTCCCGAGTGGGTTCTGTCGTCGGCGCCTTCGTCGATCTAGCTGGGTTATTGGTCGGTCCTGATCTCCGTTGCTTCGACGAGACGGGCAACCACAGACCCAATGATGACTTTGGCTTTCATCATGACCGGTATGCGGCGGGTGTCGCGGGTCAACCACACTCGAATATTCCCTTCGTTGAGGAAAATTCCCTGGAACGGCATGATCACCAGGACCCGAATGGCCTCCACCTCTCCCCACGGAGCTCTGACCCGATCGGTACCCTCCACGCGGACCTCTACGCGATAGTTCTTCTTGTCGTGGTGCAGATTCAACGTGATGGTCGAGCCAGGCTCGATGGACGGCAAGCTTCTGACGTAATACAGACAGGAGACAAGATCATGGGTCTCACGCGGAATCTGGAGGGTTTCCGCAACTCCATCTTTGATGTCAAGACTCGTGCCGTCACGGTGCCGGAAGGTCACATCGAAATCGTTCTTCCTCTTACCTTCCCGCCGCTGGAAGATCATCCGGTATGGTGCCAGAGTCTCGGCGTCGACCAGCGATTCCACTCGGTTATCAATCGGGTACACTTTGGAGATCACCGAGTTGGACTTGGCCGTGGTGAGGAGTTTCAACGCGGCACGTCCATCGATCGGCGAGGTGCCCGAGACCCCCATGACAGCGGTCCCCGCGCGGATGTTCAACCAAGAGAGGGAATAGGTGAGACGTTCGCCGGGCGCGAAAGGGCGAGGAGAAAGGTCAGGGCTTATCGCGGGCGAGTTAGAAAAAGCCGGGGAGTAACACAGAAGGAGCGTAGTAAAGAAGAGGAGAAGACCGCCGACTATCCAACCGTGACCCCTCTCGTATCGCGCCAATGCCGGTCCCTTCATCACGACGTCAGGGCCCGCCGTGACCGCTCCAGTTCGGACTCAATGAAGGTCCGGATGGCGGCTAGGCGGTCGGGTGACGAAGCCTCAAACCGAAGGACCAGGGCGGGCTGGGTGTTGGACGCCCGGATCAACCCCCAGCCGTCTTCAAAGATCGCCCGGATGCCGTCGATGGTGACGACCTCCCGAATGGTTAATCCGGATGCGTTCACGGCGGACCCAGACTTGGCATGTTCCACCAAACGTGCCTGGACATGGTTGACCAGGTCGAACTTGATCGTATCCGGGCAATCTACACGGATCTCCGGTGTCACCGAGGTCGACGGCAAATCGGCGATCAACGAGGACAGCGGCCGACCGGTTTTCGCCAGGATTTCAACCAGCCGGCAGGAGGCATAAATCGCATCGTCATATCCGAAATACCGGTCGGCAAAGAACATGTGGCCTGACATCTCTCCGGCGAGCACCGCCGACTCCTCCCTCATTTTGGATTTGATCAATGAATGGCCTGTCTTCCACATGATCGGTCGGCCTCCATGGCGTCGAATATCGTCATAGAGACTCTGCGACGCTTTGACCTCTGAGAGAATCGTGCTCCCCGGCCGATTCGCCAGGATGTCTCGAGCAAAAACCACCATCAACCGGTCTCCCCACAGGATGTTTCCCCGCTCATCGACCGTGCCGATACGATCGGCATCGCCATCGTACCCAATCCCGACATCGGCGCGGGTCTCTGTCACCGCCTCGATGAGATCGTGGAGATTCTCGACGACGGTGGGGTCCGGATGATGATTTGGGAACCGCCCATCCAGGTCACAATATAATCCCGTGACGCGACAGCCCAGTTGCTCTAACGCTTCCTTCGCCACCAGCGCCGCTGCGCCGTTCCCGCAGTCGATCACGATATGCAGCCGGTTCCCTTGGACTGACGCAAAACTGTTTTTCAAATAGGCGAGATAGTCCGGGATGGTCGGGTGCATCGTGACCGTCCCGGTTCCCGAAGAAAACTGCCCGCTTTCCATGACCCTCTTCAGGTGCTGGATGTCTTCGCCATGAATCGCGTCCTTTCCGATGCACAGCTTGAAGCCGTTGTACTCGGATGAGTTGTGACTCCCGGTGATCATCACACCGCCGCCGACCGGAAGGTGAAACAAGGAAAAATACAAGACCGGGGTGGGGCATACTCCAACATCCACCACGTTCAGTCCGCCTTGGGTCAGGCCACGGACCAGCCGGTCCCGGAGCGCCGGGGAGCTCGGGCGACCATCGCGGCCCACGCTGACCGTCTTGACCTGCTTACCCTGTGCGACTGTGGCATAGGCGCGACCGATCTGTTCGGCCACGGGTTCGGTCAGTTCCTGTCCGACGATTCCCCTGATGTCATACTCGCGAAAAAGCGCCACGATTGGTTATTCGTTAACCGTCATGATTAAACACAAGGTTGGCTTCGTGCTTTGACTACATAGCGAGCAGGGCCATTGTTGACAACCAAATCAGCCCTCAATCCGTCTTGTCGCATTTTATCGGTCCGACCGATTGACGATTCACGCTTCACAAGTCACGTTTTGTACCCCGGCCGTAATCGTCCTGAAACCTGACAATGTCGTCTTCACCGAGGTACGGCCCATTCTGCACTTCGATGATATGGAGCGTGTCGGAGCCAGGATTTTCTAGCCGATGACGGGTCTCTTTCGGAATTGCCGTGCTCTGCCCGACCGTCAGATCATAGACCCGCTCTCCACACGTAACGCGCGCCGTCCCGGAAATCACCACCCAATGTTCGCTGCGCTGATGATGCAATTGCAGAGATAGGCGCCCACCGGAATTGACGGTCACGCGTTTCACCTTATAGCCGGTGCCTTCTTCCAGCACCGTATACGATCCCCACGGACGAAACACGGTCCGATGCTCCAGATGCTCCGGAGCGCCCTGTTGCTTGAGAATCTCCACGACCTTCTTGACGTCCTGAGCCCGGGACTTGGGACAGATCAAGGTGGCATCAGGCGTATCGACCACCACCATGCCGGACAATCCGATGGTCGCGATCAGCCGTTGATCGGCATACAGAATCGAGTCGTGGCTGTCCAGATCCACGACCTTGCCGCTGACGACATTGTTCGAGGCTGTTCGCGCGGACACTTCCTCCAAGCTGCTCCAGTTGCCGACATCGGACCAAGTGAAATCGACCGGGATCATCGCCGCTCTGGACGATCGCTCCATGACGCCGTTGTCGATGGAGACCGAAGCCAGGCGACGATAGGCATGGGTGAACTCGTCCGAGGCCGACGGTGAGTCCAACAGAGGCGCCATTTTCTGGATCCTACGGGCCAAAGCTGGCTGGTGCGCAGCGACCTCTTCCAAAATGGTCGAGGCCCGCCACACAAACATGCCGCTGTTCCAATAGTAGTGGCCTGAACGAAGATACCGGGCGGCTGTCTCCGCATCGGGCTTTTCCACGAAGCGGGCGACGCGATACCCACAGAGCTTGCCATGCACTCCGAGACGAGCGCGACGATTCGGTTGAATATACCCGTATCCGGTTTCCGCACGAAGAGGTTTCACTCCGAACGTGACCAGATATCCGTCCTCCGCCATCTCGGACGCGAGCGCCACGGCGGCCCGAAACCGCTTCTCTTCCTTGACGACATGGTCGGCTGGCAGCACGACCATGACCGCATCCGGGTCCCGCCGGGCGAGGTGCGCGGCGGCCAGCGCGATCGCCGGGGCTGTGTTGCGGCCTTCTGGCTCGATGAGAAAGTTGTCCCGCAATTCTTCTTTCCATTCATTGAGCTGGAATCGGATCGAGTCAGCTTGAGCCACATTCGTTGACAGGAAGACCCGATCAGCCGTGACGCATCGCAATACCCTGCGCATCGTCTGCTGGATCAGAGTCTCTCCCCCCATGATCCGCAAAAGCTGCTTGGGGTAGAGGTGTCGACTGAGAGGCCAAAAGCGAGTGCCGCTTCCGCCGGCTAAAATCACCGCATAGAGATGCTTAGTCATGCCGTGGTGGTTGGATGATCATTCGTTCAGTGTCCGTTCACGCTGTCGGTGCCGCTCCAACTTTTTTCACCTCGCCTTGGGACGCATTCAGTGAGAGTCGTTAGCCGTGTTTCGCTGGACCGAGTTTCTACCCGGAATTCTGGCGAATCGTTGGAACGGCACCTCAACAAGTATAGCTCGGCTCACGCATGAACGAGGAGACTTTGCGCGGAAATTCCCCGTGCGGTCAGAATGAGATCGACGACTTCACGAACCGCCCCCTCTCCGCCTTTTTTTCGACAGACGTAATGAACCGCCTCCAGCACCGTTGGAAGACTGTCCGCGGGAGCCGCCGAAAATCCCACGGCCTTCAGCGTCTCCAGATCATTGACATCATCGCCGATATAGGCGACTTCTCGAAGCGAGAGGCCATGTCTGGCAATAATGCCCCGCATCACGGCCAGCTTATCGCGGGCTCCCTGATGGATTTCTGGGATGGCGAGCTTTTCTCCCCGTCGCGCCACGAGTTTCGTCTCCTCTTGCGTGATCAAGGCGGTGAGAAGCCCAATGCGCTGAAGCAATTTGATGCCCATGCCGTCATGGGTATTGAACTTCTTGAGTTCATCTCCGGACTCGGAATAATACATCCCGGCGTCCGTGAGCACTCCATCCACATCCGTCGCCAGAAGGCGAACGCGCTTCAGGGTTCGATAGATGGACGCACGATCGGCGTGAACCCGTTTATTGGATCGGGGGATGGGCATAGCGCGTGAGGTCGCACACGCGGATGATCTTAACAGAGGGGCTCCGGCAAAGACAACCGGGGCGACCGATCCTGATATCGGTCAGGTCGGCTAGGTCGGCTTGGACTTCCGGGACAACGCCTGGAGGTCCGCCTCAACCATTTCCTTGACCAGATCTTTAAATTTCACCCGACAGGACCACCCCAGCTTTTTTTTGGCCATCGTCGCATCGCCCAATAGGATCTCCACCTCGGCGGGTCGCAGAAACTGGGGGTCCACAACGACATGGTTTTGATAATTGAGGCCGACGTGAGAAAATGCCGCATCGGCGAACTCTCGAACCGTATGTTGCTCGCCCGTCGCGACCACATAATCTTCGGGGGTTTCCTGCTGGAGCATGAGCCACATGGCTTGCACGTAGTCCAGCGCATGCCCCCAATCGCGCCGCGCGTCCAAATTGCCCAATCTCACTTCCTTCGCCAGCCCGAGCTTGATCCGCGCGGCGTGCGAGGTGATTTTTCTCGTGACGAATTCAAACCCGCGCCGGGGCGATTCGTGGTTGTACAGGATGCCGGACGACGCCTTGATGCCGTACGCTTCCCGATAGTTTCTCGTCAAATGAAATCCCGCAACTTTCGAAATGCCGTACGCCGAGCGCGGATGAAACGGAGTCCGTTCATTCTGCGGTACCTCCGCCACCTTCCCAAACATTTCACTCGACGCCGCAAAGTAGAACCGGCAACCGGGCGCACAGTCCCGCAACGCGGTCAGGACGTGGTGCGTGCCGTTGATATTGGCATTGAGGGTCGAATATTCGTCTTCAAACGAATAGGTCACAAAGCTTTGGGCGGCCAAGTGATAGCACTCATCCGGCTTGACGGCATGGAACACGCGGTAGACGCTGGGCAGGCTTTCCACCGAGGCGGCATGCAAATGGAGACGATCCTTTACGTGCAAGATCCGCCAAAGTCGGTGCTCGGGATCTTCGATCGCCACTCTCCGGACGATCCCGTGCACTTCATAGCCTTTGTCCAGCAGTAACTCGGCCAAATACGAGCCGTCTTGCCCGGTAATTCCGGTTATCAGTGCGCGCTTCATTTACACCTTGGCCGGTGTCGAAGGCGTTCGGACCGCTTCCATGAATCTCATCAAGGCGTCTCTCCAATGAGGGAGAACAATGCCGGCTTCGGCAAGGACTCGATTGGCCAGCACCGCGTATGCCGGACGAGACGCCGCTCGCTTCGCCTCGGCCGTCGAAATGGGATGCACCGACACTGAAACGTCCATCGTCGATATGATGGCGCGCGCAAATTCATGCCACGTGCAATCGCCGGTTCCGCAGGCGTGGACGACGCCGCGGATCTCCACAGAGAGGACCCGGGCGATCGCCGCCGCCAGATCTTCGGCATAAGTGGGGCATCCTCTCTGATCTGCCACCACACGGAGTTCCCGTTGCTCGTGGGCGAGCCGCATGATCGTTTTGACGAAATTATGGCCATGCACGCCGTAGAGCCATGAGGTCCGCAGAATCAGCGTATTTCCGCAGTGGGCCAACGCTTGCTGTTCCCCCTCTAGCTTGGACCGCCCATACACGCTGATCGGGTTGGGCTCATCCGTCTCGCCATACGGGGTCTGCTTCCAACCGTCGAATACGTAGTCTGTCGACAGATAGATCAAGCGAGCGCCCGCCTGAGATGCGGCTCTGGCAACGCGACGAGTCCCTTCCGCATTGATCGCCATCACGTGTTCCGGTTCCTCTTCCGCTTTATCGACCTGCGTATAGGCCGCGGTATGGATTACCACATCCGGTCGTGCAGCCAGCACCTGTTGTCCGACATCCGGGTTGAGAAGATCGAATGCCGGCCAGACGGCGCACAGGAGCGTCTCGGCCGCCAATACCCGCTGCAGCTCATGGCCTAATTGGCCGTCCGCGCCTGTAATCAGGATGCGCATCGTTCGAGTGAGACTACGGGGTAAAGAAACAAGGCGATCACACCGTGTTTTACACTGTGTAACCTACCCCCTTTTCCCTTCTATTCCCACTTCCCCTTCCTTAAGCCGGTGTCCATAGGCTTGAGCGTAGTAGGTGACAAACTCACCGGCTTTGATTTTTTTCCACCATCGCTCGTTCGTGCGGTACCAGTCAACCGTCGCCCGCAGCCCCCCTTCGAACGGAACGGCCGGACTCCAGCCGAGCCCGCGCAGACGGCTGCAATCCACAGCATAGCGGCGATCATGGCCGGGACGGTCCTTCACGTGACGGATCAACGAGGCCGGTTTGCCCAGATGTTCAAGGATCGCCTGTGCCACGATAATATTTTCACGTTCGTTGCCCCCACCGATATTGTAGACCGTCCCGGGCACGCCGTGCCGCAAGACGTGCTCGATACCGGCGCAGTGGTCGAACACCGAGAGCCAATCACGGCGGTATCGTCCATCCCCATACAGAGGCAACGGCTGGTTCTCAATCGCGTTTGTCACAAACAGCGGGATGAATTTTTCCGGGTATTGGTTGGGGCCGTAGGTGTTGCTGCCGCGGGTGATAAGGACAGGAAACCGATAGGTGGTCCAATAGCTCCGAACCAACAGGTCGGCTCCCGCCTTACTTGCCGAATACGGACTGCGAGGGTCCAGGGCATCATCTTCCTTCGACGAACCGGTTTCCACGCTGCCATATACCTCATCCGTGCTGACTTGCAGAAATCGCGCGACCTTCGCCTTTCTGGCTTCGTCGAGCAGAACGGCCGTCCCGACGACATCGGTTCTTGCGAAATCCCCAGGTTGGAGGATGGAACGGTCGACATGGGTTTCAGCCGCGCAATTGATAACGGCTTCAACGCGATGCTGCTCGAAAATCTGCTGAACCGCTTTCGCATCACAGATATCACCATGCACAAAGGCATAGCCCGGATGACCGGAGACGTCTTCGAGGTTTTCCAGATTACCGGAATATCGAAGCGCATCGAGGTTGATCACCTGATGGCCGTCGTTCGTCAACAGTCGGCGCACCAAATGCGATCCGATAAAACCCGCTCCTCCTGTCACTAGAATGAGCATGTGGCACTGAAAGGGGTACTGGGATAGAGAGGCAGCGGACTACTAACATAAGATGAATGACACATAAACACCCCCACAACGTCCGTTTACTACCCTTACTGTCCCTTACCCTTTACCCCATCTTGTTCGCGCCGGTCCTGGCCACGAGTTGATTGGCCAGGAAAAGAGACTCAATAGTCCCGGCATCCGTCCACCATCCCTCCAGGAGGTCCCACGTCAGCCCTCCCGCCTCAATGTAAGCATTGTTCACATCCGTAATTTCGAGTTCGCCTCGGCTCGATGGTTTCAGCGTCTCGATAATCTCGAACACGCGGGCGTCGTAAAAATACACGCCCGTCACGGCATACGGAGAGTGGGGACTCGCCGGTTTTTCCTCGATCTTGACGACACGGTTGCCGTCCAGCAGGGGGACGCCGAAGCGCTGGGGATCTTTAACTTCCTTCAGGAGGATTTTCGCCCCGACTTTCTGCTCTCGAAACGAGGTCGCGGCCCGAAGAATGTTACGTTCAATGATATTATCTCCCAGGACGACACACACAGGCTCTCCGTCGGCAAAGAACTCCGCCAGCCGAAGCGCGTCCGCGATGCCTCCCTCCCCTTCCTGGTATGTGTAATCAAGATGCCGGAGTCCGAACTCTTTGCCGTTCCCCAACAGTTTGAGAAAATCTCCAGCGCTGTTTCCACCGGTCACCAGCAGGATTTCCCGGATGCCCGCGTTCACGAGCGTCTGGATCGGATAATAGATCATCGGCCGGTCATACACCGGCAGCAGATGCTTATTGGTAACCCGTGTTAGCGGAGAAAGCCGCGTCCCGAGGCCACCCGCAAGTACGACACCCTTCATCGCTTCTACAGGATTGGGTTTGAGGCTTGACGTTCGACGCGAAAGAAAATCGAGCTGTCGAACCGGGGATTCTTATGGGCTGATCATAAGAGCTTTGAATATCGAATTATCCTTGCAGGACCGTGCGAAAGTAGTCGATCGTCTTCGCAAGACCGTCTTCCAACTCGATCTTCGGCTCCCAACCGAGCAGCGCCTTCGCCCGTCTAATGTCGGGACGCCGGACCTTGGGATCATCGACCGGGAGGGGATGCTGTTGTATGGCGCTCCGGGAGCCGGTCAGCTTCAGCACGAGTTTCGCGATCTCCACGACCGTCAGCTCCCGCGGATTCCCGATGTTCACCGGATTATGCACGGTGTCGAGGTCCGGTTCGGACCGCTTTGAGAGAAATCCTGCCCGATCCGTGCGTTCGGCGATGCTCCGATTCGATTCGATCATCAGCAGGGTGCTGATCCCCCAAATGAGGTCATCCACATAACAGAAACTTCGCGTCTGAGATCCGTCGCCAAAGACAGTCAGGGGTTTACTCTGGAGAGCCTGAACGATAAAGTTCGAGACCACCCGACCGTCGTTCGGCCTCATGCGCGGCCCAAAGGTATTAAAGATCCGAACGATCCTGGTATCCACGCCGTGATAGCGATGATAGGCCATGGTCATGGCCTCGGCGAAGCGCTTAGCTTCGTCATAGACTCCCCGCGGGCTCATGGGATTCACGTTACCCCAATACGACTCGGGTTGAGGATTGACCAGCGGATCGCCATAGACCTCGGACGTGCTCGCCAAGAGGAATCGCGCGTTCTTGGCCTTGGCCAATCCCAGCGCCTTGTGCGTGCCCAGAGCGCCTACCTTAAGAGTGGCGATTGGAAACTCCAGATAATCCTGAGGGCTTGCTGGCGAGGCAAAATGCATGACCGCATCGAGCGGCCCGTCGACATGGAGGTAATCGCACACATTGTATTTTACGAAGCTGAATCGTTCGTTCCCCATCAAGTGGGCGACATTCTCGGGACGTCCGGTGATGAGATTATCTAGGCACCTCACCTCATGGCCTTGCGCGACGAACAATTCGCACAAGTGGCTCCCAAGAAAGCCCGCGCCGCCCGTGATGAGAATACGCATCGCGTCACTCCTTTAGCTGGGTCAACGATAAAGAGGAAGCAGGGACACCGCAATCCTTCAAAAGAATGAGAACGACCCTTCTCTTCTTGCTATCCTCCCGGTACGAATCAGGAGCGTAAAATACGAACCCTCAAGATACGCGAAATTCCATTTTGACGCAAGTATTCCGCTCTCTGCGCAGTCTTCACCCTTCTCACGTCTCTCCCTCACATTTCTCCGACGACCTTCTTGTACACGGCGACAGTGTCTCGGGCGGTGCGGTCCCATGAAAACCTTCTGGCCTGATCGAGTCCTCTTTTGCACAACGAGGCCCGGAAGTCCGGATCCTTCAACACTTGCTCCATCGCCGCGGAGAACCCATTCACATCCGTGGCATTCACAAGCACGGCCCCGTTTCCCGCCACCTCCGGAAGCGACGAAGCGTCCGAGCTGACGACCGGACATCCACACGCCATGGCCTCCAGGACCGGTAGTCCAAATCCCTCGTACAGCGACGGAAAAACAAAGACAGCCGCGCGCCGGTAGAGGTCAATCAGTCGCTCGTCGCTGATGATCCCCGCAAATCGGGTGTTCGTCCCGATTCCCGACCGGGTCACTCGGTCACGAAGGTCCTCTCGTCTCCGAAAGTCACCGACAAGGATGAGATCATGGGCCGCGCGAACGGCCGGAGGAAGCCGCCCAAATGCATCGATCAAAACCCCGACATTCTTGGTGGGATCGGCTCCGGCCACACACAGCACATACGGCCGTTCCGGTTGGACGCTCACGGCATCAGGCGACAGCGGTCGAAACCGTTCCAGGTCGATACCGGGATAGACAACCGTCAGACGTTCCGCCGGAACTCCAAGATGGGCCATGATATCGCGTCTGGAACACTCCGAGTCTGTCAGGACATGATCGATCTCTGCCCACTGGTCTCGCACCAGCATCCGCTCAATCAGATAATTGAGGTTTGTCCGCTGACGTCCGGTATCAAATAACAGAGGTTTGACGTCGTGGATCGTGGTCATAAACTTCGCGCGCTTCCACACCACCCGAGAGTCATACGGGAAATGCAACAGATCGTGGCGACCGGCCAGCACCTGGGCCATTTGTTCCCAGAAGCGTCTTTTGAAGAGTGGAAATCGAATCACTCGATAGGTCACATTCGGCCGGGTTGGGAACCCATGGGCGTTGTGGGGAACGAGAATGTCATATCGATTTTCGAGGTCCACACGACCGATTGCATCGATCAAACCGCGAGTGTAACGCCCGAGGCCGACGTTCGGGTTCCTCACATGCCAGGCCGCAATCACGATCTTCATAGGACGGACAGGGAAGGAAACGGTCCGAGAACAGGACCGGCGGGTGAGACGGCGGAATCCCGGCAACACGCTTGGACGGGGCTAGCCCGGATCATTCATGAGTACCTTCGCGACGCGGCTGACACCGAAGATCGCCGGGAATTCTCGCAGGCGCACGACGGGATGAATAAAGAGCGCCATGCCTGTGCGCGCCGCCGACGTGCGCGACGAATAAAGGAGCCTCACGTTTGCGCACGCCCGCGAGCCGGTGAGCGGGCAGTGTCTTCGTAAGCCCCCGGTTCCGAAATATCCACTCCTTCGAATACGGTCGAGGACCGAACGAGAAAAAGCCCCGCTGGACAGGAGGATCGACTGTTGCAGTAGGGGTTCACGGACGATCAGCGCTAGTACGCATTCTTGTGGAACATGCCTTTCCACACCGTGAGCCAGAGAATCTTGAGGTCGAACAGGATCGACCAATGGTCGATATAGTAGAGATCATACTCGACGCGCTTTTCCAGTGAGGTGTTTCCCCGCCAGCCGTTCACTTGAGCCCAGCCGGTAATTCCCGCCTTCATCTTGTGGCGCAGCATATACTGAGGCAGACTTTGTCGAAAGCGGACAATAAACTCGGGACGCTCCGGACGCGGTCCGACGATACTCATCTCTCCTTTCAGCACATTCCAAAACTGGGGTAATTCATCCAGGCTGGTCCGCCGGAGAAAGGCGCCGATTTGTGTCCGTCGCCGATCATCGGCCCGGGTCCAGACCGGGCCGGTTTCAGATTCCGCATCCCACCGCATGGAGCGGAACTTGAGCATATCAAACCCACGCCCGTCCAGGCCCATCCGTCGCTGCCGGTAAAAGATCGGCCCGGGAGAAGACAGCTTGACGAGCGATGCCAGCAGCAGGAAGAACGGAGACATGACGATCAGGGTCACGGAGGCACCGACCAGATCAAGCCCTCGCTTGATCACGAGATTCCATCCGTGCAGCGGAGACCCCTGGAGTGTAATCACGGGCAGGCCCTCGAACATCTCGGCCTCCGCCCGAAGCGTGATAAACTCGTAAATCGAGGGAACGACTTTGACTTCCACCATGGTGGTCGCGAGATACGGCAGAATTTTCTCCGCCTGCCCTTCCACGTCAGGCGGGAGGCAGACGAACACCATGTCGATTCCCGTGCCAAGGGTGTCTTTCAAGTCGACATACGTACCGATGACCGGCGCCCCCTCGAGCACCTGTCCGAGCTTTTGAGGCCGGCGGCTCAAATACCCCCGGACCTGGAACCCGAGTTCAGGATGCTCGTGCAAGCACTGCACCACTTTCTGTCCCAGTTTTCCCGCCCCGACGATCAGCACATGCCGTTGATTGAACCCGCGCCGCCGAAAGAACCGCAGCCCCTCACGAAAGGCCATCCGCGAAAAACCGAGCGCCAGAAGATTGAACAACCAAAAATACAGAACAACCAGCCGCGAGAATTCAAACTCCCGCACAAAAAACGTCACCGACAAGAGGATCAGGACGGACAGGGTGTCGGCCTTCGCCAGGTCAATAAACTCGGCGAAATGAGATCCCATGCGGCGCGGTCGATACAGATTGAACGCCTGGAAGGAAAATCCCCAGACCGCCACGATGGGGATCAGGATCCAAAGGTAAGGCGCCAGCGGTGGGATCCCTTTGGTGACCGGCTCCCCGATCCCTTCAAATCGGAAGAAGTAGGCGCCAAGCCAACAGGCGCAAATGAGCACCAGGTCAAACAGGAAAAGCAGGCTTTTCAGAAATTCAGAGTGGCGCTTCAGCATGGCGCGTCACGTGCCCCGCGTAGGCCTGATGGATGACTCGTTGGATTCGTCTCTTGAAATGGTCTCGATCAAACGGTTCCACGTGCTCCCGTATCGCTTTCGGATCAAAGACGGACTCATTGCGCTCAAAGATCTGGATCGCCTCCAGCAGCGACACCACTGTCTGCTCGTAGAAAAAGAGGCCTGTCGGCGCACCGGGACGACACACAGAGCCGGCTCCTTCCGCCCCGCCTCCCCTCGGTCGCGGATTCAACGGGACAACGGTTTCAAGTGCTCCGCCCTTGCCATAGGCGATGACGGGCTTTCCACACGCCATCGCTTCAAGTGGGACAATACCAAAATCTTCTTCGCCGGGAAAGAGCAAAGCTCGGCACCGGGCGTAGTGCTCCCGGACAACCCCGTCAGGCTTCCAGCCTAGAAATTCCACGGTCGGCCCCGCCATGCGGATAAGTCGCGCCTCGTCTTGCCCAGAACCGATGATCTTCAGCCGAAATCCCAGCCGGTTCGCCGCGTCGATCGCCATATCGACCCGTTTGTAGGGCGCAAAGGCGGTGACCATCAGATAGTACCCTTCATGGTCCATGGACACCTGAAAAGACTGCCAATTCACCGGGGGATAGACCACCGTCGCTTGTCGCCCATAGATGCCGCGGATCCGCTGAGCGACGTGATCGGAGATAGCCACGAACTGGCTGACGCGTCGGCTCGAGGTAACGTCCCATGCTTGCAAGCGTGGTCGCATCATGCGCATGAGCGCACGCGTCAGCAATCCGGCCTTCTCCCGCGCAAAGTACGTCTCGTATTGGTCCCAGATGTAGCGCATGGGGGTGTACACATAGGAGAGATGATACCCACCGGTCGGAACGCAGACTCCCTTGGCGACACAGTGGCTCGAGCTGATCACCAGATCGTAACCTTGCACATTTAATCGTTCAATGGCCGCCGGAAAGAGGGGTAGATAGTACCGGTACCGTTGGTTGGCCATTGGAAGACGCTGAATGAATGAGGTCGTGATTCGCCGCTGGGCGATGATGGACGACACGGTGCCAGGAACGTACAAGAGCGTAAAGAGATCGGCTTGAGGGAACACCTCACAGAAGCTCTCAAGGCAGCGCTCTCCCCCACGCATGCCGGTGAGCCAGTCATGGACGAGCGCGACTTTCATCATCAGCCCCGTACCAACATTTGCGCCTTTTTCCACAACAACTCTTTGCTGAAGATCGGAGTCAACATGGACTTAACATACTGATTCGGCACTTGTTTGTGCCGTTGGATGGCCCTGCGCTTTTTGAGCATTCGGGGCAGCATCTTCAACGCATCCCGCTTGGCCCGAAAAAACGGCGCCCATTTCCCATGACGGATGCAGACGTAGCAAAAGCTGGCGATTTCCTGGATGAGCTTGTGATGAAAAAACCGTAGCATGAGCGTCGCCGGCATATTCTTCACCCAGAGAAACTCCAGATTTCGGTGGTGATAATACACGTGGAGGTCACTGAGTCGGCCGATGGTCGCATTGACCTTGTGATGCACCACGGCATCGGGAACATATCGACATTTCCAACCGGCAAGCTGAGCGCGGAAGTTGAGATCGGCGTCCTCGTCGTTGAAAAAGAAATCCGCGTCGAAGAAGCCGATGGCCTCCAGCATGGCCCTTCGATACAACGCCGCCGCCGCACAAACTCCGAAGACGTCCTCCGGCGCGCCGTAACACGCGGCGTTCTTCCCGGTCCCCCGTTTGTATCCCACCCCTCCCGTCCCGATGCCGTCACCGGATGAATCAATCACTCTCGTCCCGTCGACGATCAATTTAGACGCACACATTCCGATTTGGTCATCGTCCAGCATCGGTTGAATCAAATGCTCCAGCCACACGAGCTCCGCCCGCGTGTCATTGTTGATCAGGGCGACGAATTCCCCCTGAGAAGCTGCCAGCCCCGCCAAGTTCCCTCCGGTAAACCCCCTGTTCTCGCCGAGAGGGACCAGAATCACGGCAGGGAATGTCTCCTTGACGAACTGCACCGATGAATCTGTGGACCCGTTGTCGACGAGAATGATTTCCAACGGGCCATACGTCTGGTGACAGATAGATTCAAGGCATTCTCCAAGGAGACCCTGCCCGTTCCAGTTGACAACGATGACGCTGATGGTCGGCTTCGAACCCACGGCTCCCGTCTACTGGATGACAACGATTGAGGCAACGAGAAGAAGGGACGCGGCGTCTCAGTGGACCAATTCTCGTAGGAATTTGTCAAGGCGAGCGGTCTGTTCTTCGCGGGAAAGACCTATCGCAGCTTCCGGCGGAAGAGCGGGGATCATCCCTCGCGTCTCTTTTTCTCGGAGCCATTGATCGAGAAGATCCGCAACATGATCCGGATGGTTCGCGACAACTCCGGCGCATTGTTTTTGGATGAGATCCGCCGCTACATTGTCGCGTGGGCCGATGGCTAAGATAGGCCGGCGAGCCCCGATGTACTCGAACAGTTTTCCTGTGTACACGCCCCGCTCATCTGGATTATTCCACAAAAAAATGAGGAGTATGTCCGCCTCTTGCTGAATTCGCAAGGCCGTGCGATACGGCACCTGATCATGAATTTCGACAAGATGTTCCACCCCTTTGGACATTGCCATCGCGCGCGCCTCTGCTAATCGGCGGCCATAGAAAACCAATCTCACCTTGTCTCCCCGAGGTCCGAGCCGTCGCAGCGCTTCGAACAACGGGGTAGGATCCATTCCTCTTCGAGCACCCGCCCACATGAGCATCCCTGTGTACACGATGCGAAGACCGTCGTTCGGCGAAGACCCGTTGGGACGGGGAGGGTAATCATCGGGATCGAAACCGTTCAGAATGACTCCGACCGGCATTTGGTACTTCGCCCGCAAGACCTCAGCGAGCGGCTCCGATACGGTGATCAATCCCCCAGCGGTACGAAGGGTCCTCAGTTCTAGTCGATCATCTAATCTACGGCGCCACTCCGGCAACTCATAATAGTGGCTCTCCGCCCATAGATCTCGCAGTTCCGCGACCCACGGAATGCGAAAGGCATGCGCCAGCCTGTGCGCGACGAGTAAAGAGGTATGGGGCGGGCCGCTCCCAAAGATGAGATCCGGGGTCCACCCACGAATGAGGGTTGAGGCAGCTCGTAGCGCGAACGGGAGCCACCCGACCTGATCGTCCGGAAACGCAGCCAGACTCTTATAGAGAGTGCGGTAGAGAAACCGTAGCCCGTTCACCACGCGGCGGGAACGAAGAGGAAGCTCATGCCCCTTGGCTGCCACCCTCACGGATCCCCCAGCCATGATTTCCGCCGGCTTGTTGATATTGATCCATTTCGTGCTGACCACGTGGTCCCGAGGAATCTCCAGAGGCAGCGTCGGTTGAAAAGGTTGTGAGTCCGCGGTGACCACCCGAACGTCATAACCGAGCTTCATGAGATATTTAGCGGTCTTTCCCAGGCGGACGGCCCCCATATTGTTAAAGGGAGGGAAAAAATAGGAGATGAGCAAGAGACGCATTCGAAAAAGCTTCAGGATGAGACAGGGTGAAGAGACACGGCAATCCGCTCCGCCGCTTGTCCACCGCCGTACAGATCAGCGGGCCCTTCGCGGCGTGCATGCTCGTTCCAGGAATCCACAAGCGCGGTCCGAATCGAGGCGGCATCAACGGGTGGCGCCAGCCGATTCCAACCGAGCTCCACCAGTTCCACCCACTCGGTTTCATTTCGTAAGGTGACACACGGAACGCGATAAAAGAATGCTTCTTTCTGGACCCCACCCGAATCGGTCGCAATCCGATAAGCATGTTTTTCCAGCATGACCATGTCGAGGTATCCGACGGGATCGATCACGTGCACGCCTGTCGAGATGTTGTCGCTCATGCCTTCCCTGTCCAATGCGTGTCTGGTTCGCGGATGGAGAGGCAAGACAACCGGCATGGTCTCGGCCGCTGCGCTAAGTCCACGCATGATGTTGTGAAGACGGCCGAGGTCATCGGTATTCTCCGCCCGATGGACCGTCGCCAGAATGTATGCGTTCCGCTTCAGTTCCAACTGTTTTAGGATTCGGCTCTGACGCTCAGCTTTCTCCCCGTAGTAGAGCGAGGCATCATACATGACGTCGCCAACCAGTGAAATGCGATCTTCTGGAATTCCCTCTCGCCTCAGGTTGCTCACTGCAGCCGAGGTGGGTGCAAAGAGACGCTCCGAGACATGGTCTGTGAGCACCCGATTGATCTCCTCCGGCATCCGGCGATTGAACGACCGCAATCCGGCCTCGACATGGGCGACCGGGATGTGCAACTTCGCTCCTGCCAGCGCGCCGGCGAGCGTCGAGTTGGTATCTCCATAGACCAGCACCCAATCCGGTTTTTCGTCAACCAAGACGATCTCGATGGCTTCCAACATGCGACCCGTCTGCGCCCCATGGAGATTGGAGCCGATGCCGAGATGGTGATCCGGGGTTGGGATCTCAAGTTCATCAAAAAACACCGCCGACATATTCTCATCGTAATGTTGTCCTGTATGAACCAGCACTTCGCTGACATTTTGCCGGCTCCGTAAGACCCGCGAGACGGCGGCCGCCTTAATAAACTGCGGCCGAGCGCCGATCACCGTTACGATATTCACCGCGTCACCTCTTCATAAAACCGAAGAAGTTTGTTCGCTTCGGCCTCCCAGTTGAAGCGAGTCCGCACTGCCTCCTCTCCACGTTGGCCCATCATCTCTGCTTCCCGAGGATGGGTCAGCACCCACTGAATCGCTTCCGCGATGGCGGAGGGATCAAGCGGGTCGACAAACAGACAGCATCCGATTGGCTCGTACATCTTGCGCCACAGAGGAAAGTCGGAGGCAATGATGGGGATGCCAGCCGCCATGTACTCATATAACTTATTTGGTTGCGCCTCGATGTGATCGGGAAGGGGGTGAAAAAGCACCAGGCCGACTCTGACCTGTGCAAGCAACGATGTCACATCTTTCCGTGAAAGCCACCCAAAGAACTCAACCCGTCCCCAACCAGGCATCCTGCGCACCTCTTCCTCAATCTGTGGTGGCAAGAACTTGCCGGCGAGAGTCAATCTTGCGCAGGGGTCTTTCAGCAATGCCATGGCCTCCATGATCTGTCTGACGCCACGAATGAGCGAGATGCCGCCGACGTATGCAATTAGTGGAAGCCTTTCCGAATTCGGCAGAGACTTCACGTCATCCGTCCTTTCAACAATGGGAAAATTTTGTACAAGGACGGTCTTCTTGACAGGGAAGAGGTTGGTAATCGCTGGAGTCGCTGCAACCATTCCATCCAAGAAATGCTTGGCCAACCATTCACAAACCGAGTAAAAAACAAAATACGCCCACCCTCGCCATGGATTCTTATTGTTGAGGGAAAGAGCCTCCTGTGGAGAGTCTTCATGGACATCATAAACGACCTTGGCGCCTCTTAATTTTAGAAGAAGTCCTATTGGAATCAGTTCAGGGTCGTGAAAGTGATAGAGGTCGGCACGCAAAGGCTTTGCAGTTTCATACGCGCGGCTCAAGCGTGAAAAGATCCGGGGAAAATACTTGGCCTCAGTCTTCTTTCGAATCCCGTGAAAGGTGACCCTATCCACTGATGCCGTGGGGGGGTCAAATATGACAAGGTGCACCTCGTATCCGGCATTAGCCAGAGTCCGACACTCTTTGTAAAAAATACGCACGTCCAGAGGGCCATGAATCGTGGAAATGTGCACCACCCTCATTCGAA
>CAVPGK010000003.1:0-43512 GCA_963703955.1 Nitrospirota bacterium
GTGGTGCAGCTGCTGCGTTCCTGTTGGTGGGCTCTCAAGGGGCACCGGCGGTCTCAACGCGCGGGCATCGGACCTGATGATGATTCTTTCAGCTGATCCGGAAATTTTCTCGACCATTCATAACTCTGCGAATCGAAATTTCGTATGCATTCCCCGACCCAAAGCTTCGCGTCACAACGCGTGGCCTCCTTCTCCTCGATCGAGTCGCGATCAGGCCCCGGGGCCCTTCCCGCCTGGAGAACAACGAGAGGCCTCGGCTGCCGGCCAATTTGGAGCCTTTCGAGCCTCACTACTCTACTGTCCAAAGTGCCGACAAGCTACCCCGACACGCGAGCGTCTCCTGCTCGTGCTGCCGACGGGCAATCTGTACGAATACCTCTGCGTTCAGTGCGGCTCGTCGACCGGCTCGAAGACGGAGCAGGATCGGGGGGACGTACGTCGTAGTCATTCCTTGAGCAGGGACATGTCGCGCTGCCCGCACGTGACGCGCGTTATTCGGGGCACCGCGGACCTCACGACGGCATTGATGAATAATCCGACAGCGCTAGGCGAGACCGTCGATGGGTATCCCTTCTTCGGTGAGCATGACCGGGATGTCTTCCCGGATGGGGTAGAGAATTTTCTTGTCCGCGCGGACAAGCCCTCCATCCAGCCTTTCCGTCACAATCTGACCCGCCTTGTTCTTGAGCTCTCCTGTCCCGATACGATTATTTAGCTGATCAATCAGGGCCTCGTTGGCCAGATTGACGTCTTGTTTGGTTTCAGGGCAGCAGAGGATGGCGAGCAAGTCCTTGTCGATCATGACCTTCTTTCTCGAATCGTTCGTGTTTGCCATGTTTCCTCCGGTTCATCGTTTCCTGGTCGGCTTGTGCGAGCGAGTCCAAGAAGCTTCCTAAGCTAGAGGAATCATCATAATACAAGATCAAGAGTCATGCGGAAACAAAACAAGCGGACGGAGCCATTGCGGGAGTTCCAAACCTCGGCAAGATTGTGAAGATGCTCAGAAAATCTGTTAGACTTAGAGGGTTTCCAAGAACATCGGTTAAGGGGATGGTCAGATGAAGCGCTATTTTCTGACGGGCCTCTTTGTCCTCCTCCCGGCGTGGGGGACGTTCTTGATTCTCCAAACGCTCTTTTATGCCGTGGATGGGATGTGGAGCGATCTTCTCGGCCCCGCGATGAAGTCAGATGTCCCTGGATTGGGAATCGTATCTCTGCTGGGACTGATCCTCTTGGCCGGTATTGTGGCGACGGACGTTTTGGGACAGCGATTGGTTCGGCTTACCGACGATTGGGTGCAGCGTATCCCTTTGGTGCGCACGATTTACCTGACGATCAAGAGCATGACCGATCTGTTTCATTTCCGCTCACGTTTTGACAGGAGCACGGTCGTCATCTTTCCATTCCCCCGCGATGGACTGTGGGCGTTGGGATTTATCATGGGGGCGGCGCCCCCCTACATCTGTCCTGTCCAGATGGAATCGTTGGTCATGGTCTTTGTCCCGACCGCCATTCATCCGTTCACGGGCTATTTGGCCTTCATTCCAAAAGAGAAAGTCATGCCCATCAATCTGTCACCGGAGGATGCGATGAAGGTGGAGTTTTCAGCCGGACTCTTTCGTCCGCGGGCTGGGTGGTTGGCCCAACTCACCGGACCTGGGCGCCCCAGGTCGGTAATTCCCATGTCGATCGCGAATCGGCTTCTCATTCGTCCAGCCACCCGAGAAGATATCGATATCCTGGTGGGGTTCAGCCAAGCGATGGCCCTTGAGACGGAGGGCAGAAATCTGGATCTGGAACGGCTTCGTCTGGGAACGCTCGCCGTTTTTGAGGCCACGGCGAGGGGGTACTATCTTGTGGCCGAATTGCACGAAGGGAAGCCACCGGCGGTCATCGGCCAATTGCTAGTGACCAATGAATGGAGTGATTGGCGTAATGCCACGTTCTGGTGGATTCAAAGCGTCTATGTGGATCCGGCTTGGCGCGGTCACGGTGTGTACCGGCGGATGCACGAGTACGTCCTGAGCCAGGCGCGGGCCCGAACGGATGTGTGTGGAGTGCGCCTGTATGTTGAGGAAAAGAATTCTATCGCCCAGGCGGCGTATGCGCGCGTGGGACTGCACAGGGCCCGCTATTGCGTGTTCGAACAGGATTTCATTCTTCCCAAAAGAGAAGAAAGGCTGTGATGTCCGGATCGCGATCGGTCGATAACCTGCGAGACAGTCGACATCACAAGGGTCCCATACCGCTGGTGTGTGGAATCCTGGTTATGTTGACCTTGGTCGAAGCGTGTGCCTTTGTCAGGGGGAACGTCGGCGATGAATTTCGCGATGATGATGTCAAATCCATCCAAAAAGGAGCGACGACGAAAGCGGAAGTGTCGACCCGTTTGGGTGCGCCGGACCGGATCATAGAGGCCAACGGTCATGAGATCTTTCAATATTATCGATACGACATCAAAGCCGGCAATATTTTGTTCTTCTCCCGCATCAACGTGAAGAGCGACGACCTCTACGTATTTTTCAATCGGGAAGGCGTGGTTGATGACGTGGTGTTCGGAAAGCGGACCGATAGCCTGAAGTTTCAGGTCTGGCCGTTTGGACAATGAACAATGACCGCTCAAGCAACCATGAGAACGGTAGGAATCAGCGTTGGGATGCTGGTGTTCCTCTCGGCGTTGTCCGGGTGCGGGTTTATTAGTTTCACGCGTCTCTCGGTCAATGATCTCATTCGGCCGGACGATGTGACTTTCATTGTCACGGGCAAGACGACGTTCGCTGAAGTCATCGAGAAACTTGGGGTGCCAGACGAATTGACCAGTCTCGATGAAGGCGTGATGACCGCCTACCATTTCAGGGACGCCAAATATTTGCGGGTCAATTACGGCTGGGCCCTTCGGTACTGGTCTCCGGTGACCCCGGATCTTGTTCTCGGCGGGGGCGGCCTGGGGACGGACATGTTCCTCATCGTCTTAGACCCGGATTGGGTCGTCCGGCAACACGCATTTGCTCACCATGTTCAAGCCAGCCGGTACAAGCCGTGGCCGTTCTGAGAAGCGGCGCATGCTTCATTCACCCCTCATCGGCGTCTTGGGCTGTGCGAAGTATTGATCAGAGCACCCCTCTTAGTTCGCTCGCGGTTCTGGCGGGCCTGTTCCTCCTCGCGACATCGGCGATTGCGTCCGATCCTTTCGATCGCCTCGCCGTCGCCGGTCCTGAAACAACGGAAGAGCCAAGGGTCAGGGCCCGCGCCCTTGGGATTACTGTGGGGCGTTATCAGCCCGGTCTCCATAACGCGATTACCGATGTGGATGGTGTGAAAGTCGGCCATGTGACGTTGATCCGAGGGGAGGGTCCACTGAGGCCCGGCCAAGGGCCGGTTCGAACGGGAGTGACCGTCGTGATCCCACGCGAGGACGTGTGGCATAAAAAGGTGCCCGCCAGCGCCTTCGTGTTGAATGGCACTGGGGAAATGACCGGATTGGCATGGGTAACCGAGTCCGGATTCTTGGAGTATCCGATCGCGCTCACCAATACGTTGAACCTTCCGCGCGTGGCCAACGGCGTTATGAGTTGGATGATCAGGCAGTATCCCGACATCGGCATTACCGATGACACCTTAACGCCGGTGGTCGCCGAATGCGACGATAGTCGTCTCAACGATAGTCAGGGTCGGCATGTCTCCGAGGAGGATGTGATGGCGGCGCTGGATGGGGCCACGGGAGGGGTCGTCGCGGAAGGAAGTGTCGGAGCCGGCACCGGTATGGTGTCCTACGGGTTCAAGGGCGGAATCGGGACCGCCTCCCGCCGTCTTTCCGGCCAGGAAGGAGGGCACACGGTGGGTGTCCTCGTTAACGCCAACCACGGCCGGCGGGAGGAACTGGTGATGGCGGGTGTGCCCGTTGGAAAATTATACGGGTCCGAGAGTCACGCGCGGTCCGGAGGGGAAGGATCGATCATCGTGATCATCGCCACCGATGCGCCGCTCGACAGCCGACAGCTTGGTCGCCTGGCCAAGCGGGCCGCGCTGGGGTTAGCCAGAACAGGATCCACAGCCCGGCATAGCAGCGGTGATTTCATGCTGGCCTTCTCGACGGGGAATACGATTCCCCATTATCCTGCTGAGCAGACCTTCTCGATGACGCATTTGGCCGACACGCACATAAACCCGCTCTTGAGCGCCACGGTAGAAGCAACTGAGGAAGCGATTCTCAATGCGCTGACGATGGCCTCGACCGTCGTCGGAAGAGACGATCATCGCATCGAAGCGATATCGTTGTCGAGACTCCGCTCATTGCTGGGTGCGAAGCCCTAGCCATCGGTCGACTTGCATTTGACGCGGCGAGCCACTATTCTGGCGGCAATCGTGTGACCCGCAGCGCGCAACGAGAAGAAGAGGGGAAACATGACGGAGTATCAGCTCGGTGGCAGCCTCAGGCTGTTGACGGCGGTCGAAAAGACGCAGGCCTTTTCACAGTTTCTTCACAAGCGGATGACTAGAGCGATCGAGACGGAAGACCCCGCAGAGTTGCACTATCTCCTCGCACAACTTGACGACTATCATTCCTTCATCTGGCGGTATTATAAAAAGCTCCAGAAGGAACGAGGGGATCGTTTGCGCCTCGACGAGTAGACCTGCCGCACGTACGGGACGAGATCGTAGTCAGTGATCGATCGTAACGAGAGGATGGATTCAGGTGCGATTCTCTTCGTCGCTCTCCCGAGACCTCGACGCCACCGAGGCGGGCCACGCCTTGGCGTTGGCGGCCGGACGCGAGTTGGGCAGCCAGCCGGTTGATCTGGCCTGCCTGTTTTTTTCGTCCCATTATGCCGGGCAGGCTGAAGAATTAGCGGCGGCGGTGCGCGGCATCTTGGCGCCGAGTGTGTTCCTCGGTTGTACCGGGGAAGGGATCATCGCGGGAACAGAGGAAATTGAGCAGGCGGCCGCCGTGACGCTGTGGGCGGCGCAGATGCCGGGTGCCTCGCTCACGCCCCTCCGGCTTTCGTCCAGCCAGGATGAGAAGCACGCGGGCTTCTGTGTTGAAGGGTGGCCGGAGGATCTCCGACACGGATCCGAGCAACCTGTCATGCTCCTTCTGGCCGACCCGTTTTCGACTCCGATGGACGAAGTCCTTTCGATGGTTAAGGACCGGACCCCGGGCTCGACCGCAATCGGCGGACTGGCCGGCGGCGGTCACGATCTCGGCGAAAACCGCCTGTTGCTCAACGACAACGTGTACGATGGCGGCCTCGTCGGCGTGGCCATCTCCGGTGCTGTATCGGTTCGAACCGTGGTCTCACAAGGCTGCCGGCCGATCGGGGAGCGATACATTGTGACGAGGGCGGAGAACAATGTGATCTACGAGTTGGGAGGGACTCCCGCGATGGAACGTCTTCAGGCCATGTTCGAAGCGTTGGATCCCCAGGAGCGAGCGTTGGCACAGAGCGCGTTGCATCTCGGGATCGCGATCGATGAGCAACGCAGCCGATTCGAGCGGGGCGATTTTCTGGTGCGGAACCTGGTCGGGGCCGACCGCAGCTCCGGCAGCCTTGCCATCGGCGATCTGGTCAAAGAAGGGCAATCCGTCCAATTCCACGTGAGGGACGCCCAGTCCGCAAGCGAGGATCTGCACCTCCTGCTCGCCGCCACTCGTTCGCGGCAGAAGGCGCCGCCGCTCGGGGCGCTGATGTTCAGCTGCTGTGGGCGCGGGCGAGGCCTGTTCGGGCGCCCGCATCATGACGTGACCGTGCTTCGTGAGCGAGCCGGAGAGATTCCGATCGCCGGATTCTTTGCCCAGGGGGAGATCGGGCCGATCGGTGGCAGCAATTTTCTTCACGGGTATACCGCCAGCGTCGCGCTCTTTTCCGAAAAAGCAATCGATCTGTCTAAAGGAGAATGATGATGAGGCGAACTCTTCCTATGCTGATCGCTCTGGTCGTGATGGTGAGCCTGGCGATCGTTGTCCATTCCGGAGAACCAGCGGGCGGAAAGGCGGCTGGCGGGAAAACCGTCACGACCCCGTCCGGCCTGCAATATATCAACCTCCTGGAGGGTACCGGCCGCCAAGCGGAACTCGGCGACACCGCAACCGTTCATTACACCGGCTGGCTTGCCGACGGAACCAAATTCGACAGCTCCGTGGATCGCAAGGAACCCTTTTCGTTCCGCGTGGGAGCGGGGCAGGTGATCAAGGGCTGGGACGAGGGCGTCAGTTCCATGAAGATCGGCGGCAAGCGCAAATTAATCATTCCTCCCCAACTCGGGTATGGCGCGCGTGGCGCGGGCGGTGTCATCCCTCCGAACGCGACGTTGACCTTCGACGTCGAGTTGCTGGGATTACGGTAGCAGGGGTGGGCCGACTGCCCTTCGTACTCGCGCACCGCGCACACTCGGAAGGTGCTCGGGCGGGAAGGGGCGCGTCTTGGCGCGCCTGGGGTGGGCGGGTGAAAACGGGCCCGCGCAGTAAAGGGCAATCGACCCACCCTTTGATTGTTGTTGTAGGGGTAGAGGGGGCCTAGTAACGTCAAACCCGTCTAGTCCTTGTACCTGAAAAGCATGTCTCACAAAACGTGACTTAACGACTCGGATAATCATTTACGATATGAAACGAACTGCTCTGTTCGACGGTCACGTTGCATGTGGCGCCAAGCTGGTGGACTTTGCCGGCTGGGAGATGCCGATCCAGTACTCCGGCGTGGTGGACGAGTATCAGGCGGTCCGGACGGCTGCGGGCCTGTTCGATGTCAGCCACATGGGGCGTATCTTGGTGGCGGGGCCGGGATCCTTGGCGTTTCTCCAGCGAGTGACCACGAACGATGTCGCCAAGATCGCGGTCAAGCAGTCGCAGTATTCCATGGTGTGCAACTCTCACGGCGGGATCAAGGATGACGTCTTCATCTATCATGTCGAACCCTATCAATTTCTCGTGTGCGTCAACGCATCCAACCGTGAAAAGATCCTCGACTGGATGCGCGAACAGATCAAGCACGGGCAGGGTTGTCGGTTAGAGGATCGG
Source organism: Nitrospirota bacterium (assembly GCA_963703955.1). GTDB lineage: Bacteria > Nitrospirota > Nitrospiria > Nitrospirales > Nitrospiraceae > CAVPGK01. Next base: position 7,016 of record CAVPGK010000003.1, read on the forward strand.
TCGGTTGACCTCGCCCAGTTGGCGATTCAGGGACCTCAAGCGCGGTCGATTTTAGAACGGGTCGGGGTCCCGGACATAGCTGGATTAAAGCCTCGCCACTGCCTGGAGGCCAAGCTGATCGGTGCATCCTGCTTGATTACCAGAACAGGGTATACCGGTGAGCCCGGGTACGAATTGTATCTGCCTGCCGACCACGCACCCCTTCTCTGGAACGAGCTACTTGGGCGCGGGCGCGCCGCCGGCCTCAAACCGGCAGGCCTCGGCGCGCGGGACCTGTTGCGGCTGGAGATGGGGTATCTCCTCTATGGAAATGACATCATGGAGGAGACGACACCGTTGGAAGCCGGCGCCGGCTGGGTGGTCGATTTTCAAAAATGTGATTTTATCGGCCGGGACCGATTGAAGCAGCAGCAGGATCGTGGGGTCACACGCTGCCTTGTCGCCTTTGAATTGCTGCAAAAGGCGGTTCCGCGCCATGGGTTCAAGATTTGGTCAAACGGTCAACCGGCGAAAAAGGAAATCGGCGAAGTGACAAGCGGCAATCTCTCGCCCATTCTCCAGAAAGGCATTGGTCTGGGCTACGTCCAACCCGATGCGGCGGCGGCGGGTTCTCACATTGCCATCGATATTCGCGGCAAGATCGTGCCGGCTGTTGTCGTCAAGCCGCCGTTTTATAAACGCCGAACATGAAGCGCTATCATCAGTTTCATGTTTTGAGTTGATTCGCTCAACGCTTTTGACTCAACACTCAGCACTATGGTTAAAACTATCTATAACGGTCGTGTCGTCACGCTGAACCTTGAGACGGTGACCCTGCCCAATGGGGTGACCGTTGAGTTGGAAGTGGTCCGGCACCCCGGAGCCGCCGCCATTGTTCCGATGAAGGCTGATGGGACCGTGATCTTGCTTCGGCAGTATCGACTCGCCGCCGGGGGTTATATCTATGAAATTCCAGCCGGGAAATTGCATCCGGGCGAGGACCCCCTGCATTGCGCAACGCGGGAGATGGAAGAAGAGATCGGCTACCGAGCGACGCACATGGAAAAGCTGGCGACCTTCTTCACGGCGCCGGGATTTACCGACGAAATCATGCACCTGTTTAAGGCTACGGGGCTGGCGCCGGGTAGGCAGAATCTCGAGCGGGATGAAGTGTTGGAGATTATCGAACTACCCATCGAAAAAGCGGTTGCACTGATCAACGACGGTACGATCCGCGATGCCAAGACGATGGTCGGGCTTCAAGCGGTCTATCTTCAGGGCCTCCGAGCGTAGTCACAACCTAACGAGGGCTTCCTTTCATGGAACGTCGCAAGCATCAGCGCTTTCCAGTGCAATTTCGAAGTTTGTTTTCTTCCGTCAACATGGTGAGTGGAGAAGGCATGGTGCTCGACCTGTCCGTACGCGGATGTCGAGTGAACAGCGCCACGGTGGTTCGTCCGGGTACTAATCTCATGTTGCGGCTCTCGATTCCGGATTTCGAGCCGCCGATCGAAATTGCGGTGGCGAGTGTTCGCGGGTCACAAGGTGAAGAATTTGGGCTTGAGTTTCATGATATGAAGGAAAGTGAGTGGAAACGGTTTACCGAGGTGATCAACGGACTGGAGCAGAAGGCGCGGCAGTGAACGAGGATATTGTTCGACGGAGGATTGCCGGTCGGGCGGCCAACCCGATCAATTCTCGGTGACGGCCGCCTTCCCATGCAGAAAGGTCTTGCTTATTGGTGCTGCCGGTCGTGCTTCTGTCGGTGGATGGCGCGACTGCTGTGATTTAGCTTCCGGTTCAGTCGCCGCCGCTCCATCTTCGTCACTTGCCCGTCGGTTTTCGCCTTGGCCTCCGCGTTTTCGATCCGATCGAGGCGCCGGTTCATTCGATTAGCCTCTTGATCGGTCAATTGACCGCTGTTGATCCCTTCCTGAATCCGCTGTTCCTGATTCTGAATACGCTGATCAATCGCGGGCGTGTCGGTGGTCTGAGCAAGCGCCGTGCCACCGACCAGCATCGAACTGAGGGTCAAACCGATCAATCCTTTTGTCATACGACCTCCATGGTAAGTGTTTGCAATGAGTCGACATATAGGTGATACCACGTAACTTAAAATTTGCCAAGCGACTCCCCGTCCTCTTGCCGGAGTCAACGGATGACCGGAAAAACGGTGAGTAGGCCAAGTCTCCATTCTGTTGAAAGGGTGGGAGACGTATTGCGGGACGGTCTTCGATGGGAGTCGATCTTAAGGAGGGAACCATGGCTCGCTATCCACGGGTGCTGATGGCCGGGGATGGCGCATTGACCATCGAGTTTGGATCGACGATCGATCCGGACATCAATCATCGTGTGATGGTCTGTTCGCGAGCCGTGGACAAGCTATCGTTATCCGGTCTGCTCGACATTGTCCCGACCTATCGATCGGTGACGGTCTATGTCGACCCGCTGAAAATCGATATCCTGTCGCTGGCGGAGCGCCTCCAGGCGCTCGCCGTATCGCTGGCCCCATCCACATCACGCCGTTCCCGGGCGGCAAAGAGCCCGTCCCTCGGGAAAAGAGCTGGTCTCGGCCAGCTCGGGGTGGGTGGGTGCAATAGCGATCGGGGCGGGCGAGTGAACTTGGGAAAGAGCCCGTCTCGGCGGGATCGGGGCGGGCGGGTGAAATTGAAGGAAATCCCGGTCCTCTACGGAGAAGAATATGGCCCTGATCTCCCGGCTGTCGCCGCGTTCGCCAAGCGCTCGATCGAGGATGTCATCGCGCTGCACATTTCGGTCGAATATCGCGTCTACATGCTGGGGTTCAGCCCCGGCTTTCCCTATATGGGGAAGATCCCGGATGAAATCGCGATGCCGCGCTTGGCCGCTCCGCGCGCGAAGGTGCCGGCGGGTTCGGTCGGGATCGCGGGCTCCCAGACCGGTATCTATCCGATCGAGACCCCCGGGGGATGGCTCCTGATCGGCCGAACGCCGCTTCGGCTCTACGACCCTAACCGGGCGAGGCCCTTTCTTCTTGAGCCAGAAAATCGTGTCCGGTTCGTCCGCATCGACCGCGCCGAGTACGACCGGCTTGACCGAGAGGAAAGTAACAAGTCAAAAGTTCACAGTAAAGAGTAAGGTGGAAAAGGCTTTTTTGCCTTTTTACCTTTCCCTTCGCATCAGCGTATGCGCATCGATCTCAATTGCGACATGGGGGAATTCGCCGATCCTGAGCGGCTTGCGCTGGAAGAGCGCATCATGCCTCTCGTGACGTCCGTAAGCATTGCCTGCGGGTTTCATGCAGGGGATCAGAATCTCATGCGGCGCACGATTCGGCTCGCGCGGGCTCACGGAGTTGCGATCGGCGCGCATCCCAGTTTTCGCGATGTCGAGGGATTTGGTCGTCGGGAGATGACTTTCACGCCGGAAGAGGTGGAAAACCTCACGGCGTATCAGGTGGGAGCGCTTGCCGGGATTGCCGCGCTTGAAGGCGCATCGCTGAGCCATGTCAAACCGCACGGAGCGCTCTATAACATGGCGGCCAGGGAGCAGACCCTAGCATGGGCCATCGCGCGCGCGGTCGCCAAGGTTGATCGCCGGCTGATTCTCTTTGGGTTGGCCGGGTCGGCGCTCGTGGAAGCAGGGCGAGCCATCGGCCTTACCGTGGCAGAGGAAGCGTTTGTGGATCGCGCCTACAACGCAGATGGGTCATTGGTGCCCCGCCGGTCTGAAGGAGCAGTCATTCAGGCCGAGGCCGAGGTGATCCTCCGTATTCGGCGCTTGATTCTTGATGGGATCATCGTGAGCCATGACGACTCGTCGATTCGCCTCCATGCCGATACCATCTGTCTGCATGCCGACACGCCGGGCTCTCTTGGACTCGCGGAGGGAATCCGGCGAGAGTTGGTCAACATGAATGTCTACCTTCAGGCCGTCGCTCATGCCCCATCCTGACCCTGCTCGGTTCTGGGTCATCCGCCCCGGATTTCTGACGACGGTCCAGGACCTTGGCCGATTCGGATTTCAGCGGTTTGGGATGCCGGTTGCCGGCGCGATGGACTCTGTCGCCCTGCGCCACGCCAACCGTCTGGTCGGCAATCCCGATGACGCGGCGGCGCTCGAGATGACGGTCAAGGGAGCGGACCTCGCCTTTGAAACCGATGCGGTGATCGCGCTGACCGGAGCCGACCTGTCACCGATGATTGATCGTACGCCGGCGCCTCTCTGGACCACGGTAGAAATTAGACCTGGAAGCACGCTGAGCTTCGGTGAACGTCGAAACGGCGCGCGAGCCTACCTGGCGATAGCAGGAGGAATCGACGTGCCGGTGGTCTTAGGCAGCCGAGCGACCCACCTGGCCAGCCGGACAGGCGGATTCTTGGGCCGGGCTCTGGTCAAGAACGACAGGGTGACCTGTGGGCCTCGACGTTCAGAAGCAGCAATGATGATCGGACGCACGATTCCAATCACCGCGCGCCCGCCATATAGTTCCGGGCCGACGCTGCGCGTGGTTCTCGGTCCACAAGCGGATTGCTTTTCGGCCGAAGCCGTCGAAACGCTGGTCCGCGAACGGTATACCGTCTCTCAGCACGCAGACCGCATGGGCTATCACCTTCACGGTCCATTGCTCGCCCATGCGGGACCGTCTGATATTGTGTCGGATGCGACCCCGCCAGGCTCGTTACAAGTCCCTGGCAATCAGCAGCCGATTCTGCTGATGGCGGATCGTCAGACGACCGGTGGGTACCCAAAGATCGGGGTAGTCATCACCGCCGATCTTCCGCTCGCGGCCCAACTGGCGCCGGGTGACACCGTCGGCTTCGCCCTGGTTGATGTGAGCGAGGCGCAAGCCATCGCTCGGGAGCAGCGGTCACAGCTCGAGGCGGCTCTGCCCGAATGGTAAGAGCCTATTGGTCAAGCCGAAGTCCAACGCTTTCTCAGCTTCCCCATCTATCGATCCCAGGTAAGTCTAGCGTATACCTAAGGAGTCCCCTACAATCGGTCGCGACTTCCGTCGTGGAGCCATGTCCACAACATTAACCTAGTCTGAACGCTTAGGCTGTCTCTCCCATCGTGTTTGGAGTCATCTACGCCGCGATGGATGAATCGACCTCGTATCTGCTTCTTCTGATTTTTTCATTCCAAAACGGATTTTTCTGGCAAACGGTCCTGAGCAAAGTGTGAATCTCGCGGACTAGTGGATTCAATCTCACTCAGGATCTCGAAGCTGACACGTCAGTCAATTGGTGGGTAGTTCTGCGCCCGCATCCTCAGGAATAGGTGCCTGATATGCGGTCTCCACAATCGGTAAGGCTAGGAGCTTTGCAATGATACGGTCCGCATCGTTTGTGCCGGCATGCTTCAGAGCGATGGTGATGTAGAGTCCTAAATCCCGCTTGTGACTCCCCTGAGTTCCCGACCGAAGACCTCCGGCTTCATCGCTAAACAGCGGTTCGATACTCAGCACAGCAGGATCCTGCAATAACACGTTGAGCGTTGAGAAGGCCTGTTCTACGGCCTTGGCAGTTAACCCCTTTTTCTGAATGGGTGGGGCAGACTCCTGTTTGGGAGCAAGGACTCCCGAGACCCGCCTCTCCGAAAGGCGGATCTCGAGACCATCGACCAGTTTTACAGTGATGCGAGCTGGAAAGGAACTTTCCGGGGTCAGGCCCATTGCGCTCACGAGCGCAAGCACGCACGCTAGGGCGACGAGCAGCTGACGCCTTTGGCCCAGAATCGGAGACATTCTGCTCAATTATATTCACAAACTCCTGGCACTTTCATGCAAGAAGGAATGATCCCTCTAACGTCTCCAGTAACTCATAGGTGGATTGGGCCTCTTGACGAAACATTGTCGAGTAAATCCGTACTTCTGGATGACGTTGAGAGACGCACGAGCCTCATGTTCCTTGTCCTCAAAGTCTAGGACCCACATGTTTCCTTGCACGATCTTCCATCGGCCGCTTACCTGCTGAACTTGCATCCCGTTAGGGTTAACCGAAATACAGTCCTCTCCTGAGAATGCTCCAGTCGGCACTTGGTTGTTCACCAACCAATAGCTCATCGAAGGATCTGGCCGACCGATAAAGCAAATCTTGTTCAATCCGTAGTGCCGGATCGTATTGCGGGCCCTCACTGCGGCCGCTTGGTCATTAGCAAAGTCCAGGAGCCAATGGTTGCCATCCACCACCTTCCAGCGATTTTGGATCCGCTGCGCCGACACGTTATTGGGGTTCAATCCAAGGCAATCCTGTAATGGCATTTGCGACACGGCATTGCGCAGGTTTGGAAGAGGGCCGATCTGTCCTGCGTTGGTGTTTTGCTGGGGTGTTCCTGTATTGCGCAGCAGGGTGCGTAGTTGAATCGCGGGCATCCCCTCGATGCCGGCGGCGCGACGGATGCCCATCAGAGACATGACAGCCCCGGTCACGATAGGCGACGCGCTGGATGTCCCACTGAATTGGTTGGTGTACCACTGGCGGCGATCTGCTCCATTGATGCGATTTTGCGGATCAGGCACTCCGTACCCTGTGCTCCAGACTCCTTGGCCCCAGCCATGCACGTCGACACGGCTTCCACGGTTCGTCCAACAGGTTGGCCGGAGATTGCCGTCGGACGCGCCGACTATGATCGCACCCGAATCTCGGGTGTTTCGGTTGAAGCGGTTTCCGTACCGAGCGTCATCTAAATTCATGCTCCCGTTGCCGGCGGCCTCGACCACATGAATTCCCCGGGCGGTCGCTGCCTGGATCGCATCGAACTCGGCCTGCCAGTATTCCATGGCAATGTATTCGAACTGCCCGCAGTTACAAGTACATTGCTGACCGCTCGCCGGCCCCTTGGCATGTTGCTCGATGAGGATCACATCGCCCCGACTCAATCGGCTTGCCGCGACGTTCACAGCATCGGCCACACTGTAGCCACCCGTCGGACGAATGACGGAGACGACGCCGTATGCACCGCCGCTCGCGATGCCTGTGACTCCATAGCTACCGTTATTTGAAACCATTTCCCCCAAGACTGCAGTCCCATGATCGCTGCTCGTGCCAATCGATCCATTCGTAAAGAACGGCGGCGGGAGATCTTCATGTTGGAGATACCAACTTCCTTCGATATCAATGACGCGAATGCCGTTGCCTCGACCTCCCAGCAAGGTCCAGGCAAATTGCGCATCAATACCCTGGGGAGCAGGCGCAACGTACCCCTGGTTAGCCTGAAGAGTCGGAGTCGGCGGGGCGATATCTGCCTGGGCATCCACAGGAACCGGGGCCAAGTAAGCTGTTTCTACTGATGCTAACCCGTTGAACTCGTCTACCAGCTCCTCACCTTTGGTGTCCGGTTCAAGCTGGATTGTGAAATAATTACTGAGGTCCGCCTGCTCCTGAGCGGTCAGGCGTTCGGCAGCGATGCGGTCGGCTTGAAGCAACTTCTCCTGTCTCGAAAACAACGGTGCTATCTGTTTGACCGCCTGGCGCTTCAAGATCTCATTGACTTTTGCCAGGTCGGTTTGCACTTTACTTTGAGTCACGTTGCCCCGTTGCATCCTCGCTTTCGATTCGGCATCCTGAGCGGGGGGCATTGAGCGGAACGAGGGTTTGGTATCCCTTGAGGCCGATTGACCGAGCCGAACGACGGCTCCCTCCTTGAATTTCACAATGATTCGATCTCGGAAGAGGCCCTGGTAGAACGTGGCCCGAGCAGGGCGTTCCTCCACGACACGTGCCTTGATCGTTGCAGTGGCCTGAGGAGCTTCCTGATCGACAGGGTCTTTCGAGGGAATTCGAAGCCCGGATTGAACTGCACTCTTGGCCTTCCCACGACTTTTTGCGATCACCGAAGCGCTGACCGGGGCCAGCGCGCGCTTGGCCACGCCAGAGTAAGTTCCTGCGGCATCCGCTGATTTGCCAGAGGGGAGGAGTAACACGAAGTGGTGTTCGTCCGGGTTTGGCCCTGCCACCGATTCGGCTTCTGGAGCAGTGAGTTTTTCCTTATGGGTTCCGCTCTTTGCCGTCAGAGTCCAGGTTTGATTTCCGACCTCGCTCTGTACTCTGAGAGGTGGTCCCGCAGTAACTTCGACGAGGTAGTTGCCCGCATCAAGTATTGCCGGATTTCCGTCTGAAGTTTGGAATTGAGTCGATCGTTGCAAGACGACTGGCACCGAGGCAACCGCAGCGCCACCTCGATCCTCGCCTCTCTCGGGCAACGCTTTGATCGCGGCGTCGACCTGCTCGGCGGTCGATGATGCGGAAGTTGGGTCAGCAGCCGGAGGTTCGCCTTCTTGTGCGGCAACTGGCGGTGTGAACCAACCAAGTGAGATGATTTTCTTGTCGGAGAGAGAATCGAGAGACCGATTCAGATAGGTCGCCAGAAGCAGAAGAGCGAAGACGGCTAGAATCGTTGGTTTTCTCATGACTGCCTCCATGCAAATGAAGTAGAGAAGTAGCGAAGGCCATTCGAATAGGTGGCTCCCTCAATGTTGGTCCTCTGGTCCCGCCAGCGAGTCAGTCACCATGCGGCATGGGAACTTGCTCAGATGCGGCGGCCAGATCAGGTCGTGTAGATCGTGGCACGCAAGGACGGTGCCCTCAGAGAAATCAGATGAAGAGTCACGGGCGGTCGACAACTTGTAAATGGAACCAAAACAAAAGAGGGGCGTCTACAAGCTTTCCTGTTTATCGTAACAGATACGCTCTACTATCTGATCCGATACAGTCGACGTGTTGTTGATTGAGCATCAACCCTGAATCTGGGGTGAAACGATACCTCTTCGCCAAGGCCCTGGTTCCACATCACGGAATCTCCGACGACCATAATTCTGCAGAGATCGCCGGAACCAGCCGTAACGTCCATTGACACGGCATCATCTCCCAAGCCAGTGGAGGGCGATCAAGTCAGATACTATGGCTGCAATCTTTCTTTTTCGCGCCAACCTGTTCTGAAGAGCTACCCGTCCTGCTGCGCCTTCTCAATCTTTGCCCAGGAATCCCGCAATGCCACGGTTCGATTGAACACGAGTTTGCCTGGGGATGAATCAGGATCGACGCAAAAGTACCCTTGGCGTTCGAATTGATATCGGCTTCCCGTGGGAGCCCCGGCAAGGCTCGGCTCAACACGACATGAGGTGAGCCGCTCCAGTGAATGGGGATTGAGATCCGATGTCCAATCCTGACCACCCTCCCCATCGCCTGGACTCTCCTTCTGAAACAGGGACTCATACAACCGCACCTCCGCATCCAGCGCGTGAGCAGCCGACACCCAGTGCAAGGTGCCTTTGACCTTCCGTCCCGCTTGGGATGAACCACCGCGCGTCTCCGGGTCATAGGTGCAGTGGACTTCGATCACCTCTCCGGATCGCTCGTCTTTCACCGCTCCTACACATTGAATGATGTACGCATAGCGGAGACGAACCTCTTGTCCGGGAGACAGTCTGAAAAATTTCCTGGGCGGACTCTCACGAAAATCGTCTTGCTCGATGTACACGACACGCGAGAAAGGGACCGTCCGTGTCCCCATGGTCGGGTCCTCCGGATTGTTCACGGCGTCCAAGCTCTCAACCTGCCCCTCGGGATAGTTGTCGATCACCACCCGGAGGGGCCGCAGGACGGCCATCACACGCGGTGCCCGGCGATTTAAATCTTCACGAATAAAGTGCTCCAGCAACGCCATTTCCACAACCGCGTCCCGCTTCGCCACGCCAATGTGTTCGCAAAAGGCCCGGATCGCCTCTGGGGTATACCCACGCCGTCGCAATCCCTTGAGCGTCGGCAGGCGAGGATCATCCCATCCCGTGACGAGCCGGCGCTCGACCAGGTCCAGCAGTTTTCGCTTGCTCATGACGGTATGGGTCAGGTTGAGACGCGCGAACTCGATCTGTTGGGGATGGCATGGGACGTCCACGTGATCCAGCACCCAATCATACAAGGGGCGATGATCCTCAAATTCCAGAGTGCAGATGGAATGGGTGATTCCTTCGATGGCGTCCGACAAGGGATGTGCATAATCGTAGGTCGGATAGATGCACCAGGCCGGTCCTGTTCGGTAATGGGAGACGTGGCGAATCCGATAGAGGACCGGATCGCGCAGATTGATGTTGGGCGAGGCCATGTCGATCTTCGCGCGTAGGACGTGGGCTCCGTCCGGGAATTCGCCCGCCCGCATTCGGGTAAACAGATCCACGTTCTCCTCGATCGACCGATTCCGATACGGGCTCTCCTTGCCTGGCTCCGTGAGCGTGCCTCGGTATTGCCGTATCTCGTCCGCGCTCAAGCTATCCACGTAGGCTTTTCCCCTCGTGATAAGCTGGACGGCGAACTTATAGAGCTGCTCGAAGTAATCCGAGGCGAAAAACATGCGATCCCGCCAGTCGAACCCTAACCAGCGCACGTCCGCTTGAATCGCCTCCACGTAGTCGGGATTTTCCGTCGTCGGGTTCGTATCGTCGAACCGAAGATGGCAGATCCCGCGATTCTCCATCGCGACCCCGAAATTCAGACAGATCGACTTGGCGTGCCCGATATGGAGATAGCCGTTGGGCTCAGGCGGAAAACGGGTCACCACACGTCCGCCGTGCTTACCGGTCTTGAGGTCCTGGGCGACGATGTCGCGGATGAAATCCGATGGGATGGTTGACTCGGGCGTGGTCATCGAACACAACTCCTCGTTCAGTGACTCTGTCATCAAGGCCGATCATGCGGCGAGCAGGCAGCTTCGGCATGATGCTTCGCTCTGATGGCTGAAGCCGTCTGGCATTTCTATCATAGACCGGGTCTGAGGAGAAATGGCCAAGATGACTGTTCTATTCTGACGGTGGGAGGTCCTCGGAGGATCTTGATCTATGATCTATTTCAGCAGATCCAGTCCCTCTTGCGTGAATTCGTCTTGAAGCAGAGTGCCGTGAGCCTCTTGAAGGAGGTCAGGAATCATGAGCGTCGTGAGGGCACTCTCGTGGGCGAGCGGATGTTTGGGCTTCTCGTTGGCAAGCAGGTCGGAAACGTCCTCTCCAAGGTTCAAGGAAACGTCATTCTCGTAGCCAAATCTCTCCAGCATGGAGAGAAACATTTTCGTAAGGAGGCGAGCATCGTCTGGGAGTAGCCAACCGTCACGCAGTCCGACTTCGCCGTAGATACGCTTACACAGGGTTTCCTTCGATCCCTCGCTGGATAACCCGAACTCCTGGCAAATTTCTGAGAGAGTGTCCATGCCATACTGGCTGAGGTAGAAAATCGTTTGGCGGGGAGAGGTTTCCGACGGAACAACCACCCGATCGGTATGTTCTCGGATGCGAGCCATTTTTTCTTCGAGCGTCCCGTTTGGGATCTGACCGAGGTCGTGCAGCCATTCATACAGCTCTTTAGAAATCGAAAACCCAATATAGCAATCAAGAAGGTCTTTTCTTATTTTCGCATTCTGTGAACCATCACCCTCCGTTAGAGATGATGAGGTTATTGGCTTCAGAGTCGGCACGCCGACGGCCGGGGGCTGGACGGAGGTCCGATGCATCGGAGACCCACACGATGGGCAGGAGTGAGTCTCGTCAGGAAGCATCACACCACAGGATGCACACTTCATGGCTCTCCTCCTTGGCCGGGCTCTCGCCTTGAATGATCAACAGAAAACTATTCGGCTATCGCTCTTCGAGTCTCTTTTTCAGTGCGTCCGATGGATATCGATCACCATATTATCTTCGTCCAGCTCCAAGCGAACCGGGGTGCCTTCCTGGAGGACCGAGAGCTTGCTCCCTGCCAGGGTATCGACCGCAAAGCTGTTCACTCCCTCCGGAGTCGAGACCTTGACCACTCCCCAAAACGGATCCGCATAGGTCAGTTTGCCATCAACGAGGCGATGTCCCGCGCCCGGTGAGCCTGTCTTGTGGGCGTCCACCAGCACATTGCCCTCATCAACCATGAACGTCAGCTCGTCTCCGACCTTTATCTCGTGCAGCCCCAGACGCTCGGCTTTTTTGACGCTGATGGCGCGATGTTGCAACTCATATTTGGGGCTTTTGGGGGAGACAAACACGATCCCCCCGTCGATCTTCGTCACGACGACGGGTAACTGTTTGTGCGTATGAGGACCGGGTTGATCGGCCTCATGAGCGGGCGCCGAACCCGCGTAGAAAAAGATCATGGCGCATGCCGGTAGGACGAAAGAAACGAGTTTGTGACGGCGCATAGAGCACCTCCTCGAGAAACCGGATGAAAGTGGACTGCCAGCGGGGCAAATCTCCGGACTTTGAAAGAGAGGCCTCGGCAATTATGGTCCTACTCGGAGCAGAGGGCAAGTCCACGTAGGAGGCGTGCCTGATTATGGAAGTTGCGGCACGCTCATCCCTCCGAACAGGTGCGAGCCCATGTCTGATGTGCCTCGGCTCGTTCAGGGCACTCCGCCCCGGGAGTCCAAGGGGACTCATCTCTTGGACTCCTCGCAGCTTCCTCCCTTGCCCGCCGCGTATGGGGCTAGGCCGCGCGCCTTGTACCGGAGGAGGATCGTCCACTGCCCTCGCCCGGGAATTCCTGTTTCCCTTCAGCTTTCGGGATGCGAGACATGATCTCCATACACGCGAAAAAGACCGCGAGCAGAGCCAGCAGCCCGGTTACGATTCCCCAATATCCCAGTGCTCCCCAGGTCGACATGGACCTTTCCTCGTAATGGCAAAGGCCGGATAACCGTGGTTCGTCAGACTTCTCTGGTCATTGATCCAACCGATTCACTTCGAGAATCACTTCGCCTACTGTTCCCTAGTCCTTCTGAACCACTCATCCACCTCGGTCCGGGTCGAATGATTCCCTTGTCGTTCTCCTAGAAGTCGGGACGGAAAGGCACCCCATTCACATCGGAAAGATACAGGGCACACACCACCATAGAGGAGTTTAGGCAACAGCGGTGCCATATGAATTGCTTGTAACATCTTGATATCTATTGTGATCAAAAGAATAGAGCCGAATGCGTGGTTGCTTTCAACCAGGAAGAGCGTGTAAACCACCAGCACGTCAGTGACCGACCGTTCGTGAAGGTGCGGGACAATAAGGATGGGTCGATCGGCGGAGGACTCGATCAGAGAGGAGGATTTTGAGCGTGCTAGTCACAAGCCTCTGTCAGGCCACCTTCCGAAGCGACTTCTGGATTTTCGGACAGCCCCCTGCCTTCAACGGAGATCCGACCTACTTTATGGGCCGATCCTCAGGCTTTCTTAAGGATGCGAAGTCTCTTCCGCCCTGATGGGGACGCGTAAGACCCTTCCAGATCATATCCGACCGGGTGCGCGGGTGTTGTTTGTCGGGATTAACCCCGGCACACGATCCGCCGCCGTCGGCCACCACTTTGCGGGTTACTCCAACCGATTCTGGAAATTATTGTTCGATTCCCATATGGTCCCGATCCCTTTGTCTCATGAAGACGACGGCCGTTTGCCGGAATGGGGCATTGGCCTTACCAATCTGGTCGCAAGGCCAACTCGGGGAATTCATCAACTGAAGCCGCGTGACTATGCCATCGGTCGCCGGAAGCTGCTGGCGAGGATCCGGCGCTATCGCCCTCACGTGGTCGCACTTTTGGGAATTACGATCTACCAGTCGCTGTTTCCCCGCGAGCGGGCGGAACGATCCCGCACGCACATCGGGCGAGGGCATCAACGTCTTGGGGCGCGAGAGGAAACCCTTAGCGGCGTGCGGGTCTTCGTGTTGCCAAATCCGAGCGGCCGCAATGCGCACTACTCCTACCAGCAGATGTTGGAAGTCTTTCGGTCGTTGAGGGACTTCACGGGAGAATGATCAGGGTGACCATCGTTTCTCTTGAGAGGTGCCTGCCTGTAAACTTCAACGATAAAAGAGATCTTTCGTCATGCAAGCAGTCATCAACGCTATCGCTTTGCGGGAGTCAACTCGGCGTGGTATCGGGTACCCTTCCTGTCATGCGCCTGCACGATAAGGACAGATTTGCCGTCTCGTTCGTGAAGTGTGTAGGTGGCGCCTCCCTTTTCCGATTCCGACTCCAACCTGCCATTCCGCAAATGAAGAGACCCGCTTCCCATCAAGACCCCGCTCGTGCGATAGCTTTCGAATTCAAAGGTGCTGTCCTCAAACGAGCCGCTGTCTTCAATGGTCAGAGTTAGCCAATCTTCACCAAGACGGTAGTTTGCCGGCGGTTCTCTTTTCAGCACTCCCTCCCATTTCCCTGCGACGGTCTTGAGGTCGGAAATGGGAACAACAGTCGAACCCGGCGGCTGCCTGGGCTCAATTCCCGCACAGCCACTCCATGTCAACGTGGCCCATCCTAGGGTCAGGAGCACTGAAACCCGAATCAGTCGATCCATGACCATCTCCTTGTTGTTGGCCCGTGAAGGCCGAAAACGTCGGTGCATTGCAGCAACTGACCGAGACGGTAGGCTTACCATCAGTGGCCTTTTCCCCAGAGCTCCTGGAGCCGCTGAGCCCGCCCGCATTTGTACTTGTAGAACTTATACCGAATCGGGTTCTTCTGATAGAAGTTCTGGTGATACTCCTCGGCGGGATAGAATGCTGAGGCCGGAACGATCTCGGTGACAATGGATCCCTTGAACGGCTTGGACTGCTCCAGCTTCTGCTTCGATTCCTCGGCCAGACGTTTCTGGTTCTCGCCATGATAAAAAATGGCTGAGCGGTATTGGGTCCCATGATCACAGAATTGCCGATTCGGGGTGGTCGGATCAATATTACGCCAGAAGGTTTCCAGGAGCGTGGTGTAGGTGACCTTGCCGGGGTCGTAGGCAACCTCCACCGATTCCGTGTGGCCGGTGCCTCCTGCCGAGACTTCCTCGTAGGCGGGATTCACCGCGTGCCCTCCAGTGTACCCCGAGGTGGTCGAGATCACTCCGTCCACCTTATCCAAAGCCTCTTCCATACACCAGAAGCAGCCTCCCGCGAACGTCGCGGTCTCCAGCCGCCCATCTGCAGCCTGATCCGCGGCGGTTGAACTGGAAGACACAACCCCCAGCACCGCGGCAAGGAAGACCACGATGGACATGCGAACCTTCATGTTGGGGTAGTGTACACCAAAGCGCTTGCCGGGCGAAACGTGCTCCAAGCGAGGGAAATGAGGAGTGCATTTCACATCAAGAGAAAGTACGATGGTGCGCACGATTCGGCATCTCATCTGTGTTGGTATCATCTACAGGACGTGGCTGCAATCTCCGCCGAAAGGAGCCGCTATGATCCAGCCAGCTCATCCCACCCCGGACCACACGTTGACGCCCGCGCAGCAAGCGATGGTGGACGTCTGGGAACAGCACATCTCATCTGAGTTCAAGACGAAGAGTCTTCCGCAGACTCTCGCGACAATGACCCCGAACCCTCTCGTGAACCATGTTCCGGTGATGACAGGTGGGGTAGGGTTGAACGAGGTCAGTTCCTTCTACGGCACGTACTTCATCCCTGGTCATCCATCGGACACTGAGATCGTTCCGGTGTCGCGGACCGTCGGCCAAGATCGAATCGTGGACGAGCTCATTCATAAGTTTACCCATACCATCGAGATGCCATGGATGCTGCCCGGGATCAAGCCGACCGGGAAACGTGTCGAGCTGGCCGTGGTCGTCGTGGTTCAATTCCGAGACGGCAAGATCGAAAGCGAACATATTTATTGGGATCAGGCGAGCGTCCTGGTTCAACTGGGCTTGTTGGATGCTCGTCGACTCCCGATCGGCGGCGTCGAGACCGCGCGGAAGATCTTGGCTCCGACGCTACCGTCGAACACCCTCATCCAGCGGGCCGGTGTCCGGCAGTAGGTCACTGTTGTGGGAGTGTGGTGGATCGCGGAAGGGGGCGGCAAACTCTGTTATGATCGAATCATGTGACGGGACGGTCCACGATTTCTAGGCAGGACAACTCAGCAGGAGGGGAATGATGGCTGTGAAGGTCTACGGATCAAACCATGTGGTGATTGAGGTGGATAACGCCGAGAAGGCCGTCGAGTTTTACTCAGATGTGTTCAACCTCGACATGCTCCGTGGTGGCGAGGGCGCTGCCTGGTGCAAGCTCGGCGAACACCAGTTCATGGCCATTTTCGAGGTGGACGAACTCCGCCCCGATCGGATGAAGCATTTCGGGATCATGGTGCGCGACGACGCGCAGATTCAGGAGGTACGGGAAAAGATCACAAAGAAGTATGGGCTCCAACTGGAGCCGGGGTTCCGGTGTGATTTTCGCGACCCATGGGGTAATCGGATTCAGGTCGTCGATCTGCACGATGAATCATTGGTCTGGCTTCTTCCTTACGCCGAAGTTCAGAAAGCCGGGATCAAGTTTTCCGATTGAGCTGCTTCGTCGATGATGTCTCCAGCCGCAGCCCGCGGGTGCCCAGGCATCTCACAGCTATTTCCCCCACCGACCGCTGAACGTTCTCACATAGAGCAGCACCTGCCAGGCTTCTTCTTCAGTCAGTACCAGCGGGATAAACGGAGCCATATCGGTCCCGGGGCTGCCGTTCTTCAGAATCCACATGAGCTCGCCGTCGGCGCGTGCTGCTTGCCAGGAGTGATCCGTAAAATTGCGCGGTAAGGGTCCCTTGAGATCAAGGTCCGTTCCGAGCCCTTTCCCTTCCCTCCCATGGCAGGCGACACAAAAAGCCTTCCCGTTGTAAAGGGCTCGTCCTTTTTCGATCTGCTCCGGAGTCGGCTCGAAAGGATTGGCAACCGATCTGGCGGCTTCGATCTGATCAGGTGGGACGCGAGGGCGCAGAACTTCCGGATCAGCTGCCCAGGCGAGCATCGCTCCCAGCAAGACAGCCGCAACCGCCAGCCACACAAGGCGGTACGCGGGCATAGACGATTCACTCCGTGTAGGTCAGCCGAAAGAGAAGGGAAAGAAAAAGCGGGAGGAACGCTGCCAGCATCCTTCCCGCCTCGCCGAGAGTGCGACTACTCCGTTCGGTGTTTATGGCCAACCGACTGGGGATGTCCCACCTCACCGGTTGGCGCGGGCTTGCCCTCCGGCCATAGGTGGAAAATGATGCCGTCGGTCTTCGCGGCCGCGTCAGCAATCTCCTTGGCCTTATCCTCCGGCAAGTCTAAGACCTGAACTCGGCCGGTCGCAATCTCGACCTCGTGATCGTGATAGTACTGGTTCCAGGTCTTCAGGGGCAGTTCGCGTGCGATCGGCTTGGCAACAAAGTACTCGACGTCGGTCAGCTTGGCATCGGGATGAGTGGACTCAAAGAGCAGGCACTGGAGGACTTCCGGTGAGATCCCTTTGCAATAATGATGATAAGGGCCGTGCACCGTCCCATCCTCAAATTTGTGAGGAGCGATCACGTGAATCGTGAACCCCTCCGCGGGCGTCGGCTTCTTATCCTCAGCCAAAGCAGGCCCGATGAGCATCATGAACCCACTGAATGCGCCGAAAACTGCGAGCTTACCTAACATGTCCGACCTCCTTGCAAGAGATGAACGGTTTCGCGTGGAGCCGACATTCCCTATCGCACCAGCCCGAGAGGCACCACGCAGATCTGTCAATGCTGATTAGAGCCGCGACTTCTAAAAAGGACTCAGAAAAACTGTGGGCGATGCGGTTCACATTCAACACGGGGTGATGCCATCTCTTACGCGGCGACGGTGATTGAGCAATATCCTGCCCGGTTCAAGGACCTTTCTCCTTCGGACGTTTGTGCGGAGTGGAAAGGGCAAGACTACCACGCTTAGCCGAGTGAGCCGGTCATTCTTTCAAGGACGTGAGATGGGCGATGATCGGAGGCCGTTCGCGAGAGCGTTTGAACAAGGCCGGACAGGCGGTCACGGTCCAACGGCTTTAGGATATAAGCAGAGGCCCCTGCTTTGACAGACCGGATAGCGACGTCGTGCAGCTTGAGGTCGGCCATCGTGATGACGGGCGTCCGAGGGTGCGCCATCCGAGCAATCGGAAGCACATCCAAGCCGCTGGGTGAAAAATTCAGGTCGAGTACAATGACATCCGGTTCTATGGACATGAGAAGCTCCAGGACTTCGTCCATCTCACGCGCCACTACCGCTTCGTACCCGCCAGCGGCCAGCCAATCTGCTTGCCGCAAGCACTCAGCTTCATGCGTGATGAGCAAGACTTGCATTCTGCGGGCCGGAATTCCGTTCTGCACGGGAGCTTCCTGTCCTTGCGTCATGACGTTCTCTGTCTGCGTTCGTTCGGGCATGCGCTGCATGGACCGAGGCTGGTCTCTATTTCTAAGAACTTCTACAGGAAGCCCGTTTGCGTGGGTATCGCAGCCGGTTGGATTTTTCTGTCGAATTTTGACCGGTTGCAGTGTCATCAAATATTCTACGATCGAGAGGGAGAGAGGCGGCCGAGACAGGAGAAGCACTCGCCGTTCACTGTAGGATATCTTGCTGGACGGCGTAGCGGGTGAGTTCCGCGTTGTTCTTCATATTCATCTTCTCCAGGATGCGGGCCCGGTATGTGCTGATCGTGGTGATGCTTAAGTGCAAAACGTCCGCAATTTCACCGACGCTCTTTCCGGAGGCGATCAGATGCAGGACCTGGTACTCACGATCCGAGAGACGCTCATGGGGCGCTTTTTCCGCCCCGTGCTTTACCGTCATTGCGAGTTTCTCACCCAAGGACGGGCTCACATATTGGCCGCCTTCAATCACCTTTTTGATCGCGCGCACGAGTTCTTCAGGGGCGCTGGCCTTGGTCAGGTAACCATCAGCCCCCGCCTTAAACATGCGAATCGCATACTGGTCTTCCGGATGCATGCTCAACACTAGGACCGGCAGCGTCGGGCTGAGCCGTTTCACCTCTCGGAGCGCTTCGGGTCCGCTTTTGCCGGGCATGCTGATGTCCATGACGACCAGGTCCCACCGTTTCTGTTTGACCGCTTCAAACATTTCGTCGGCATTGCCGCATTCCCCCACCTTGGCCGTCTCAAAGCCTTCAATTAGGATATCTTTCACCCCTCGTCGAAACGACGGATGGTCATCGACCACCAACACTTTTAACATAGGTTCCCTTACTAGGATATGGACCGAGGGCTCGGAAGGTGGAGCGTAATCGTCGTGCCCTCACCTGGTTGTCCACTCACGGTGACTTGTCCTCCAAACAGGCCGGCGCGCTCCCGCATGCCCAACAGGCCCAGTGACTGAGGATCCGACAATTTGTCCTCCGGAATACCCTGGCCGTTGTCCCGCACGTCCAGGACGATCTGGCCATTTCGCTCTTCCAGACGGATGCTCACGGAACTGGCGCGCGCGTGACGCGCGACATTCGTAAGCGCTTCTTGACAGATGCGAAACACTGCGGTCGCCCGCTCCGAATCCACATGAATATCTTCCTGACCGACCGTGCAGGCACAGGCAATACCGGTGCGCCGTTGAAAGTCCTGTGTTTGCCATTCGATCGCCGCCACCAGACCCAGGTCATCCAGTACTGCCGGCCTCAGCTCGGTCACGATCCGTTGCACGGATCGGATCGTCGTGTCGATGTGCTCCACCATTGACCGGATCTTGGCGTCCACTTTGTGGCGCCCCGCGGAAGTCATGAGTTTTTCCATGGCGGTATTCAGTCGTGATAGGTCGATCTTCAGGCACGTCAGCCCCACTCCTAACTCATCATGCAGTTCCCGAGCGATCCGTGTTCGTTCTTCTTCACGGATCACTTCCAGACGTCGGGACAACGTGCGCAGCCGATCTAGAGTGCTTTGCAATTGCTCCTCGGCACGCTTGCGCTCGGTGATGTGCTGAATCTGAGAGACAAAGTACAACGGCCGCCCGTCGAAATTGCGAACCAATGAGACACTCAGCAGGACCCAGACGATATGGCCGCGCTTGTGAAAATAGCGCTTCTCCATCTGGTAGGTCTGGATTTCTCCCGCCAGAATCCGGTGCACCTGAGCGAGGTCCGCCTGGAGATCATCCGGATGGGTGATCGCTTGAAAGGTTGTCGCCAGCAATTCCTCCTCGGAATAGCCCACGATCGTACACAACGACTGATTGACTTGAAGGAACCGGCCATCCGTTGCCACTAACGCCATCCCAATGGCCGCGTAGTCGAACGCTCCTCTGAAGCGTTCCTTAGTCTCCCGCAACGCCTCCTCCGCGCGCTTACGATCGATGATGTCCGCGAGCACGGCCTGCTCATGAACCTTCAGCAACTGCTCCAGAGTCTCAACGTAGGATTGATAGTGCAGAAACTTCGCGTCGGGCAGCCCGTCTGCCACCACGGTCGGATTCGGAGCGGGCGGCTGTGTGTGAGCCAGAGGGACGTTGGGGCCGTCGAAGGGAAGAACGGCGAGCTTGACGCTCAGCGCCAGTGTTCGGAAAAGATCGGCCGTTTCTTTGGGGATGTAGACTTTGGAAAACAGGATAACGGCAAACAGCTCCTGCGAGGGCAAAATGCCACCGAATCCAAGGACCGATCGGATCCCGAACCGCATCACGAATTCCTGTTGGACCGGTACGAAGGGGCTGCCAACGGCTTCCGGCACGTAGAAGACGTTGTACGTCGTCGCTTCCGAATCGATCAGGAGGTTGGAGTTTCCTATTGGCTGCGCCGGAAACGCCACCCCGAACTGCTTGAGGAGTTGCGAAAACATCGGAAACTGCGCAATGAACTGAGCGCTTGCCAAGGGAATCGACTTGTATTGACGAGAGTTCTCCTTGGTGTTCCATTCAGGCCGGTCCCCGGCCGTGCCCATGAGCGTGAAACATTTCATGGTCGAAGAAGCGGGTGCCCGTCCGAGAACGTCCTCGGCATATCGGCGGCAGTCGTCGTCAAGCTCACTGTACGGACACGTCTTGAAGAAGCGGACGAGGGCGCACGCCTTTTGACCGGTACGCTTGTCTCCAAGGCTCGTGTACAGATACGCGACGATCCGAGCAGCGACTTCCTCCATCCTCTGGGCTTCCAGGCTCAACCGGCGGAGCGCTGTCCCGCACTCAATGATGTCGTGCAGTGAGAACCGTGCGAGATCGTACACGGATGGTCCCTTTGTCTAAGTAGTTGCTCTGGCTTGAGCTACAACCATTCCGCGCTCCCGGACTGTGCAAATGGGAAGGGAGGTGGACCGTGCCATACGTCCGGTGGGAATTGGACGGGGAAAGTCTAGGAGCGGCTCCCGCCATTGTCAAGGTATGGCGCGAGGGTTTCGTGAGTGTACGAAGAAGATGGCGGCGTACTGTTACAGCCTAAGCGGATCCGAGACTCGAGGGTGCTTGATGCCACCTGTGACTTGCCGTCAACCGACTCCGCCCGCCTCCTCTTCGTTTCGGACGGGTGAACGCCAGTACAGCTCGGTCCAACTCTGTCGAGCGGCAGACCTTGCAGCGGGAAGTATGGTAGCATGGGGCGTTCCGTTGATGGAGGACTTATGAGCGACCACCGAGAAACCGGACAAACGCGCAAGGGAGAGGCGGGTCAGCGCTCGGATCAGGATCGGCAGGACCGAAACGACCCACTTGTCCTGATCGACGAATGTCTGGCCGCGATCCCGGACGATGACCCACGGCAGAGAATTCTCTTCAGACTACGACATCTCCTGCTGCAGGACGGTGTTGTTCGACAGCAACGCGAAGCGGAGTTCAAAAAAATCAGCGAAGTCGTGGCCAAACTCACGGCTCCTGCGAACCGGATCGGGATGCTGCTCGAGTTGCCGGCTGAAGGCTTGGCCCGTATCGTGGTCGGTGGGGCCGAATACTATACGAATGTGGATCCCCGAGTTCCTGCGGCCGACTTGAAGATTGGGACGCAGATCCTGGTGAATGAAGCGTACGCGCTGATCAAGACCCTGGGCTGTGATCGGAGTGGGCCTGTTTTGAAAGTGGCGGAAACGCTGCCCGATGGACGGCTTCGGTTCGAGCAGGAACCGGGGCGCCAAGCCCTGATCCTCCAACGGTCGAGCGACTTGATGGGGATCGAGCTGAAGGCCGGCGATGAGGTGAGAATCGATCCCAGCCACCGGATTGCGATCGAGCGGTTGGAAGATCGAAAGGCCGACACACACCTATTGGATGAAGTGCCGACCGTAACCTGGGAGCAGATCGGCGGGCAGCAGACGGCGATTGCGGCGATTCGCAAGGCCATCGAGTATCCGCTGCTGCATGCCGAAACCTTCGCCCAGTACCGGTTCACCCAGCCCAAGGGCTTTCTTCTGTACGGTCCTCCGGGGTGCGGAAAGACCTTAATCGGCCAGGCGGCCGCAGTTAGTCTGTCGAAGCTGGTGAGCGAAGCGCAGCCCGATTCGACGGAGCATTCTCCATTCCACCCGCCCACCCCACACGCGCCGAGACGCGTGTCTGACCCAATACACGCGTCCGACCCGATCACGGGCGGGGTATTCCTGCACGTGAAGGGGCCCGAGATCCTCAACATGTGGCTGGGGGAATCCGAACGCATGGTGCGGGATCTTTTTGCCCAGGCCCGCGCCCGTCGGAAGGCCGGCTCTCTCCCATTCATCTTTATCGATGAGGCGGAATCCATCCTTGGCACGCGGCGCGCCATGCGAGCCTTTAATATCTCCAACACATTGGTCCCCATGTTCTGTTCGGAAATGGACGGTATCGAATCGTTGCGCGAAGTGGTCATCATCCTGGCTTCCAATCGGCCAGACCTCATAGACCCTGCAGTGCTCAGACCCGGACGGATCGATCGGAAGATCAAGGTGGGTCGCCCCGGGAAGGGAGAAACCGCTGAGATTCTCAGGGTCTATCTCACTCCCGAGCTTCCCCTTGATCCTTCTCTCGTCGCCGCTCATAGGGGTGATAAGCAAGCCGCCTGCGGATCGCTCATTTCGCAGACGGTGGATGCCGTATTCCGGCGCACTGATGACACTCGACTCTTATCCATCCGTCTCCGAAGCGGACAACACAAGATTCTCTATCGTGGTGACCTGGTCAGTGGGGCGATTCTCGCCTCGATCGTTCAACGTGCGAAGGAACGCGCGATCGAGCGGACGA
Organism: Nitrospirota bacterium; assembly: GCA_963703955.1. GTDB lineage: Bacteria > Nitrospirota > Nitrospiria > Nitrospirales > Nitrospiraceae > CAVPGK01. The sequence goes on from CAVPGK010000003.1 coordinate 29,883, forward strand.
TCGCGCTTCGAGCGCCGCTCGGCGAGGACCTCGCCGCTGAAGCCAGGGGCGGCGGGCATGGCGGTCTAACTCTGGACGATCTCCTCATCTCCACGAACGCGGAGTTTCGCGAAGGGGAAATGTTACCGCCGGATGATGCTGCCGAGGAGTGGCTCAAGCTGCTGGATCATCACCCCGAACAGGTCGTCGGGATTTCTTTGTTCCGAAAAGGGCGAATGGGAGAGGAGCGGCTGGTAGGACAGATAATCTAACGATCTGATGATGTGCTGATTTGTTGATCGAGTAGTGTTGGGATCTCAATTAATCACACACGTCAAATCACCAGATCATCAAATTCTTTCAGATGCGACTATTCGGGCTTGAAACGGAGTACGGGATCACGCGCGAGGATCAGACGACAGTCGATCCGGTCGTCGAGTCGATGGAATTGGTGCGTGCCCACTTGACCGCCGCCTTCGAGCGAACGTGGGACTACAGCGGGGAAGACCCGCACGAGGACGCGCGCGGCTTCCGGGTGTCCGGGCTTCAGCAGGATCGAGAGGAAGATGAGTTCGCCAAGCTGGACGCGCATCGTCCGTTTTCGTTCCACGAGATGAAAAGCGATCTGGTTCTGCCGAACGGAGCCCGGTTTTACAACGACCACACGCATCCGGAATATTCCACACCGGAATGTCGGACGCTGCGTGATCTGGTCGCTCATGATCTCGCTGGACAGCGCATTCTCCAGTCTTCCGCCGCCCGGCGCAACCGTGCGCTGGGTGGCCCATACGTGCAGCTTTATAAGAACAACACCGATTTTCATGGGCACAGCTACGGCTGTCACGACAATTATCTCGTCTCCCGTTCGATCCCGTTCTCCGCGCTGATTGCAGCGCTTCTGCCCTTCCTTGTCAGCCGCCAAGTCATTGCAGGGGCAGGAAAGATGGGGATCGAGACTCAAGGGGGTGTGTTCCAGCCGGGCTCATTTCAACTCTCTCAGCGCGCGGATTTCATGGAGACGGCTCTGAGCGTGGATACCATGCATAACCGCCCGATCCTGAATACGCGGGACGAGCCCCATGCCGACCGCGCGCGGTTCCGGAGGCTCCACCTGATTGTCGGTGACGCGAACATGTGCGAGTACGCCACCGCACTGAAGGTGGGCACCACGAGGCTCGTGCTCGAATTGATCTGGCGCGGACTGGCGCCTGCGCTGGAGTTGGATGATCCCGTGTCTGCGATCAAGACCATTTCCCGAGCTCCTGATCTGAAGGCCGTTGTTCGGCGGAAGAACGGAGGGACGATCTCCGGGTTGGAGTTACAGACCGCGTATTATCTCGCGGCCCGCCAAGAGTTTTGGGGATCGGATGAGGAGACCGATTGGATCTTGCGCGAGTGGTTGGATGTTCTGACCTTGCTCCCGGCTGAACGGTCGCAATTGGTGGGTCGATTGGATTGGGTGACGAAGCTGTGGCTCTTGGAGACCTTTGTGCGCGAAGAGCGGCTGGGGTGGGACGACCCATGGTTGGCCAGCCTGGATCTCGAATACCATAATATCAACCCCGATCGGGGTCTGTTCCTGGGACTCGAGGCGGAAGGCAAGACCTTTCGACTCGCCAGCAACCGGGACATCGAAGACGCAATCGCGGCAGGACCAAGCGACACGCGGGGTGGAATTCGGGGGCTGTGCGTCCGGAGGTTTCATGATCAGATCAAGTCCGTGCAATGGGAGCGCGTCCAATTTAAGGGTATGTTCATGCCGAAAGTGCTCGAGATGGGTGATCTGTTTGAACCGGAGGCGGTGAGAGAGTTATCGTATATTCTGGAGACGGCAGCCTCACCTGCCGAAGCGATCGAAGCCTGGGACCAACGAAAGGAATACGCGCCATGAACGTGGTCATCTGCAGGGATGATGGAGCATCGGACTTCACGACAGTGGAACGGCGAGAGCGGCCCTTCGATCCGATGCCAAAGCCGACCAGTCCTTCGGAAGAAGAAGGTGGCCCGCGACGGCCGGAGTCGGAGTCGCCGGAGAAGGATAATCTGCTGAAGCGGATGCGCAAAGTCGATCCGAAGCAGGCGGAGCGGTATCGGCAGAGGACGGGGGAATAGTATTGACGGGCACGCGTGGGGGCGGTCGGGCCGTCCCCTGTGCTCCCGGAGCGCGCACGATCGTAATCTGCTCGCTCGACGGGCGCAGTAGTGGACGACCCGACCACCCTATCTCTCCACCGCTCGTGAGGGGGTGAGGGAGAAGAGGGGAACAAGATGGGAATGCAGGGCGATTTCATGCAACTGCTGAAAGAGCAGGGGTATCAGTTCGGGACACGAGGAGTGTCCGGGGAGGGGCTGGGTCAGGGGGCGGGCGTTGAAATTACGCGTGGGACCACGATCCTGGCGATGAAATATCGGGACGGCGTGCTTGTGGCGGGCGATCGTCGTGCTACGGCCGGCAATATGGTCATGTATGACCGGACGGATAAGGTGCTGGAGTTGGATCGCCACAGCGTGATGGCGATCGCTGGTGTGCCGGCGACTGCGTATGAAATGGCTCGCATCTTAGAACATTCCTTTAAATATTATCGCCGGAGCCAGCTTCAAGAGTTGAGTTTCGAGGGGAAACTGCGGGCCCTCTCCAAGCTGCTCAAGGAAAATGTCGCCGCTGCGCTGGCGGGCACGGGCGCCGTCGCCCCGATTTTTGCCGGATACGATGTCGAACAAGCGGCGGCCAAGATTTATTTCTACGATATTCTGGGCGCCGAGTTTGAGGGCGCGGAATACGCCGTCTCGGGCTCCGGCTCTCCGACGATTCGCGGCATTCTCCACTATCTCAACGTTTGGGGCGAACGCTCGCTCGCGGTCCTGCCTGAAGAGGACGCCACGATCCAGGCTTTGCGGCTCCTGACTTGCGCCGCGGAGTTCGATTCGGCCACTGGGGGAGTCAACCACGAAGCCAACCTGTATCCTGTGGTGAAGCTGATCACGGAAACCGGTGTCCATACGGTATCCGAAGGTCGGCTCAAACCCCTCTTCGAAGCGAAGGTCTTGCGCCATGTATGACGAACCCTATCGTTGGGTCGAGGCGGTCGGCAATCGACGCCAGTACCTCGACGAGCAATTCAAGCAAGGCAGTCCGGTGGTGGCTGTGTCGTATGCGGACGGTATCCTGCTCTTCACGGTGAGCCGCGGAACGCCGAAGCTGTACGAAATTTACGACAGGATCGGATTGGGCGGCATGGGCCATCCGGCCGACCTGGAGAAACTGCGCTTCAGCCTGCTTGAACTGGCGCACATGGAAGGGTTCAATCGCTCGCCGTCCGATGTCACGGGGTCGCGCCTGGTGAAGTATGGATTGGCTCCCGTGATCAAACAGGCCTTCGAAGAAGTGTATAAAGCCCCCTTCATCGTCAAGATTCTCCTCGCCGAACTGGGAGCAAAGCCGGGGCGAGACGCGTTCCTCACCATTAACTACGACGGCGGGTTCGAAGAGACGACAAGCTGTGCGATCATCGCCGCGACGCCGGATGTGCAGGCTGAGATGACCGAGTGCGTCAAGAAGGAGGCGGCGCTCCCGTCGGCTTCCCTCGCACGGGCGCTGGAGGTGAGCCTGCGTGCGTGGACGGTTGGCTCCCTGGCTCAGCGCGTCGAAGAAACGGAAGACCCTAAGGAGGAGCCGAAGACGGAGAAGCGCGCGGACGCGGCGCATGAACCTGAGCCTGCGGCTATCCAGGCGCACCTCCGCGAGATGATGGGGGAAAGAACCATCGAATGCGCCGTCCTCGAACGCAATGCCCCTGGCTCATCAAAGTACCGGGTGCTGAAGGCGAATGAAGTCACCAACCTCTTGCCGAAGTCCCTCACTCCATCGGATTGATCCATGCTCAATCGGATCTTCGGGCTCGAGACTGAGTACGGCCTGCTGATCAATCAGGACCGGCCAGACCATTCCCCGTCTTGGATTGCCCATCGACTGCGCGATCACATTTTTCGCATTCAACAACGCGGTGTGCTGGATCTCCACTACCGCGGCCACGACGAGCCGCCGGGCAACGGGGGATTTCTCACGAATGCAGGTCGAATTTACCTGGACATGGGGCACTTGGAATATGCCTCGCCCGAATGCGGGGCGTTGGCCGACCTCGTCGCGTCGGATCGAGCGGGTGACCAATTGCTGCAGAGCGCGCTTCAAGACATGGGCCTGAGCGAGAGCGTCTCGCTTATCAAGAACAATATCGACCACGAAACCGATGCCACGTTCGGCTCCCATGAAAACTATCTGGTGTCCCGCTCGTTTCCCTTCAGCCGGCGGGGATTGAGCAAGCTTGTGTCCTTTCTGGTGACGCGCCAGATCTTTACGGGCGCCGGCCGCGTCGGGGCGACCGGGACGCCGGATGGATGGGTGCCGATGGATCAGCTTCTCGTCCGCCGACCTGGATTGCGCAATGCCGGAGATCGGGTGACGGTTCCGTTTCAGATCTCGCAACGCTCTGATCATATCGTGAACGATTTTTTCGAGTGGGTGCAACAGAACCGGGCCATCGTGAACACGCGAGATGAACCATTGGCGGACCCGAATCAATACCGGCGCATCCATCTCCTGCTCGGCGATTCGAACATGGCCGAGGTGGCGACGGCGCTGAAGATGGGAACCACCGGGTTGGTCCTACAGCTCATCGAGGAAGGGCATGCTCCATCCGGGCTGGCGATCGAGGAGCCGGTTGATGCGCTGAAGGACATCTCGCGGGATCAGGATCGCCGGTGGCTTGTCACGCTGGAATCCGGAAAGACGATCTCGGCTATCGATCTTCAGGAGCGATACCTCGAATCGGCCTGCGAGCACTATGCCGGTCAGGATGAAGAAACAGATTGGGTGTTGGGGCAGTGGGAATCGGTGCTCAGGGACCTACGAGGAGATTACACCAGGCTGGTGGGGCGGGTCGATTGGGCGTCCAAGCTATGGTTGTTTGACTGCTATCGCGAGGCCGAGCAGGTCGGTTGGGACGATTCGATGCTGAAGAGCTTGGATCTGGAATACCACAATCTGCATCATGACAAGGGGCTCTACTTCGGCTTGCTGGGGGAAGGGCGCGTGCCGCGCGTCACCACCGAGAAGGCCGTGGAACTGGCCCAAGACCACCCGCCACGAAACACACGCGCGTTCGGTCGAGGTGAACTGGTCCGACATCTGCTTGCGTGTGGCCCACCTGAGGAAGAGGACCCCCGTCCGGAAGGGCGGGTTTTTCCTGCCTACGTCATCAACTGGTCGGCGTTCCAACTCCGAGGCCGCCAGCCGTTTCTGATGCCGAATCCGTTCAAGAGCTATGTGCAGGAAGTGCGCGGGCATTTGGCGGAACACTGATGTACCAGGCATCCCTCAAGACGGCTAGGTAGTCCCAGGACAACCCTGCCAGCAAAACCGGCCCTCTCGCAGGGTTCCGGAAATAAAAGCCGGGGGTGGTATCCAAATGGATAAGCGGTATCGAACCGGATACGCTGAGACTGCGCCTATAGTTCAAGGAGCCATCGCATGTCCCAGAAAATCATTGTTCAAAGCCACTTGTTATATCGTTCAGGCCATGACGAGCTTGGCATGGCCCTTGCTTAGATTCTACGCATCAACGCTTTGGTCAGGATAGAGACTGTACGGCAGAGGAGCACACCACGGAGGTGGATCATGGAACGGACACTCAGACCAGTTGATCGCGAGCTGTGGAAACCCGAACCGACAACCGAGACACCTCGCGCCCTCACGCACGACGAGAAGAAGGCGGCCGAGGCGGCCTTCAGAGCGGATGCCTTCAATCCGATGTGGTCAGCTGCCGCCCGCAAGGTGTACGACGGAATCGTGGAAGCTATGGCGCGCCGCGGAATCGGTTCGGTCGTCAATGTGGACACGGAGGTGGAACTGGTTGAGGTCACCGATGGTGTCTGACCGATCGAGCCCTATGCTCTTTTGCATCGTCCCTCCTGCTCGCACTGTTCAGGCGCGCTCGTGTACCAACCGGTAGTCGCACCGTTCAAGGCTTCTCAAGATCTTCCCAGTCATGCCAGGCGCGATCCCACCACCCCCTGTGCCTAAGTTCGCCGTCGTCATCTGTGACAAAACAGTGCAACTGGTTCGGCTTGTCGGGGCCCCATGCTAAACAGTCCGGACCTTTCGAACCCTCACCTGATCCCAGGTTTTCCCAACCGTGCCAGGCACCGTCCCACCAGCCGATATGGAAGAAGGCGTGCGAAGGGGATCCCGTGGTGTATGTGGCGAAACAGTGTAGCTGGTTAGGCTTGTCCATCCCCCATGCCATGCAGTCCAGACCCAACATTTCATTTTGGCTTGAAGGCTTGTAAGGACTTCCTAGGTCTTCCCAATTGTGCCAAGTTCCATTCCACCACCCGACGTGAACAAGGTGGCTGTCATAGGATATCCCCTTCGCCGGCCCGGCGAAGCAGTGCAACTGGTCGAGTTTCTCCAGTCCCCATGCCACACAGGACGGATACCCTCCTACAGGGTGCGCTGAAGGCCTTCCCAGGTCTTGCCAGTTGTGCCAGGTACCCTCCCACCAGCCTTTGTGCCAGAGGTGGGATTCATGAACACCAGCCACGAAACAGTGCAACTCGTCGGGTTTGCTCAGTCCCCTCAGTCCCCACGCGACACAGGACGGTTGACTCTCTATCTTTTGCCCAGTCGGGGCTCCGAGGTCTTGCCAGGTCTGCCAGCCGCCGTCCCTCCACCCTTTCTGCCAGAGATGACCGTCATCGCCAGTGACGAAGCAATGCAGCTGGTTGGGTTTGTCGAGCCCCCATGCCAGACAGCGCGGATCCCAGTCAACGATACCCCCAGCCGGTTTACCAAGATCTTGCCAGTCGTGCCAGGCTCCATCCCACCATCCCTTGTGTTGGAGGGTTGAGTCGGACGATCCTCTGACGAAACAATGCAACTGGTCCGGCTTGTTGGGTCCCCAGGCGACGCAGGACGGCTGACCCTCAACCTTTTGCCTAGGCGAGGCTCCAAGGTCTTGCCAGGTGTGCCAGGTGCCGTCCCTCCACGCTTTCTCCCAGAGATGACCGTCATCACCGATGACGAAACAGTGCAACTGATTGGGCTTGTCGAGCCCCCACGCCACGCAGTCTGGCCGACTCTTTAGCACAACAGAAACCGCTTGGGACGACCACAAGAACAAGACGGAGAGCGCGACGAAGGTTGCCACCATTGTCTTGAAGCTGGTCTTTCTGCTCATCATATCGTCCTCATTATTATTTTCACTTTACGTAAAGTCGTGTTTCATGGAGAACGATGAACCTGCCGTTTGCTTCTTTCTCACGAATCGATCTGGATCTACCGAAAAGATTTGCAGGGCTCGCATTGGGTTCCGTTTGAGACTTCTGGTACAAGAAGTACTTCGTTGTCCGGTCTTCAGGTCCCCCTGATCTCTTGGGGAGGCTCAGTCGAACCATAAACATAGCGCCGTTTGGGCCATTGCCGCAAGACTGTACAGAAATATCGGTTTGCCAAAGTTAGAGCCTGCGGCGTTCGGCGTTTTGGCGACGAAATAGTGCCGCTTCAAGAGGAGACGAATGGTGAAAGAATGGCCGAGGACGGTCGTTGTGCCCGTTCGTTCACCATTCTCACCGATGGTGGCTTTGATGGATAGTAGTGGGCGATCACGATCGGATCGGTCGCCCCAATAGAGCGCCGTGTGCGCGTTGAAAATTTGAAATCCACTCATGATCAAGATCGGCAGGCACAGTGCGTTGATCCAATGAGCCACCCGAACGGGAAGTCTGTGACGATACGTCGGAAACGCGGGCGTGAGGCCAATGTCAGGCACTAAGCGATCCGGTGCCGGTTGGTCGGAGTGGAGAACGGTTTGTCCCTGTGGCCCGGCGTGGTGAACGGGATCACCCGCCCCATCTTCAGCTGCACCCGCCGACATGTCGGTTTCAGCTTTCATCAACACCCTCTCAACGGCTCAGTCTTGGGGACGCTCATTTCGTCACAGGGAACCGGCCGGCGCCGGAAGAGCCATCCGAGGACGGACGGGCGCTCTTATCCGGACGCATTGAAATCGCAAAGATTTTCGGATACTCACGACGGGCTCGATAAAGGCCCAAATTTTTATGTAGACATTCTGTTCTGACCGGCACTATGTTATGCACAGGCGCTGATTCGCCACCCCCTTTTCCTGATTGAGCCGCGACCACGAATAACGGCCTCAACCTGACCCTCTCAAGGCCAGTCCAATCGTACGCGGCGGGAAGGACGCTATATGAAAAACCGGGTCCCTGATCCCGTGAAGATGATACAACTCCTGCCGGTGGACAACGAGCTTTCCAAGCGACCCTTGATGCCGCGGCCGGATTTCTCTGCCTTCATCAAAAGACTCATCCAGGCGTTTCGCCAGGCGGCAGCACGGATGATGAAGACCATACATCAACTGACGGAGTCGATCCAACAGAGAAATCGGGACCTTGATCAGCTCACCACACCGATGATCGAGGAAGATCAAGGACAACTTCATCCTGGACCGGCCCAAGAGTCTGCAAGGTCGCCCCTTCAGCGGACTGACACCGACTCCATGCTCGCACCCGTGTGGGCGGATCGCCCTCAGGATATTGTCGTGAAAGATCTTGTCGTCCTCCAGCCCCAGCCGTCGCTTCCAATCACCACCGATCCGGCTAATCTCATCGCCGATCACATCGATGAGAATGTGACGACCGCGCAGCTAGTCGATGTGCGACGGCGTTTCGAAACGGTGAAAGCGGCGATTGTCGCGCAATGGCTTCGCGAGAAGGAGCAGATTGCCTCGATCATGACACCGATGCTGGCCAAAGTTCCTCCACGCTTGGAGCGCACGCAGCAGTCGTTACGGGCTGTGCGCACTGAGTTTCCGGAAAGGTGGAGGGCGGTCACGCGTTTCGTTCGGCAGCGCGCCGGTCAGACGTTCACTCGCCTCCAGGCTCTTTCGGATCAGAGACAAGAGAGAGGCGAGGCACAGTCGACTGCAGCTCGCGACTTGGCTCAAGACTTGACCCACGAGCTTGAGGTCACGAAGGCCACGCTGTTGGCTCAACAACAAGCCTTAGAGAACGTTGCGGTCCAATTGACCGCCGTTCAGAAGGAGTTGGCGCGCCATAAGAATCTACTGGCAGGTCTCATGTCGCAGGTCGAAGCACTCGACCTGAAGATCGTCGGCGCCGCGCAAACGCCGACGCCTCGAAAATCCAAAGTCACCACCGAAGCCGGTCAACCGAAACAAGCGTCTGCGAAAAAAGATCTCACTGTCGAGCGTTCGCGAGAACAACGAGTGTGATGCGTCCTCCGTGTGAGCGTGAACTACATTCTCTCCCATCGACCCCACTCTGGCGTGTGCCATACTGTCCTGCATGAGGACAAGATATCCTGAATAGCTGAACCCGGTCTCAGTCCTGCCTTCACCTTCGCTCCTATTCTGCTGATCTTAGGAAGGAACGGGTTTTCTTCATAGTCAGCCCACAAAGGCTAACTATTTGCACATGGTCGTTAGAATAGGTCTATGTCCCATCACGTAGGAGGATTTCGGATGTTGGAAGCGTTTTCTTTCACAGTAATATGAATATGAACAGAAGTCCTATCACTGTAAATGGAGGTTTGTATGAACAAGCATCTGCTATTGGGAAGTGCCGTCGTATTCAGTCTTGGGCTCGTTACGGTCGGCTGCTCGGACTCCGCCATGTCCAAGCGAGATGCAAGTCCCACCATGAGCGAACGTGTATCTAAGGAGGCTGTGAAAGGCCAACTGGTGAGAACCGACGGGGTCTACCTCTTGGTTAGGGAAGATGGCGGGAAAGAAGTGCGCGTCCATGTCGATGACCGAACTAAGATGGATAAGGTGATACCCGGGGATCAAGTCAAAGCTTACATTAACGAGGACGGCCACGCGACCACCGTTCAGCGTAAAGACTAATAGATACTCTGGCAGGTGAGGCGGGGTGACATTCCTTTGAGTCTCACCCCGCAGCGCTTGGGGTAGCGACCTGTCATCAACGTTGAATTAGTCTGCCCTTTGCAGCCCCCCAGCGTGAGAGTTCTCAGGGCTTCTGCGAATTGGCGGCTTCGTGGCGTGATCGAATAATGGGGGCGCGCGCTTCGAGCGCAGCGGCCTCCGCGTCTCGGTGGGTCCGCCGGAGCAAGGCTGCATAATCCCGCAGGGTCTTCGCGAGATCAGGATGATCCGGGGGCAACGACTTCTCTCGGATCGCCAATGCGCGCGCGTAGAGAGGTTCGGCCTGCCTGTACTGCCCTTGCGTATAATAAAGCATACCCAGGTTGCTGAGGCTCAAGGCCACTTCCAAATGCTCCGGCCCGAAGACCTTTTCCTTGATGGCAAGCGACCGTTTCAAGAGGGGTTCGGCTTCAGCGTGCTGACCGTGCATCCGGTGAAGCACGCCTAGGTTATTGAGCGTGGCGGCGACATTCGGATGTTCGTCACCATGGGCGTATTGATAGATGGCGAGCGCGCGAAGGAACAGCGGTTCGGCGCCGACATAGTTGCCCTGGGTCGAATACACCTGCGCGAGTTGATTGAGTGATAGCGCGATGCGAGGGTCGGCGGCTCCAAACTGCTCGGCTTTCAGAACAGCCGCCGAGTAGAAACGAACCGCTTCGTCATAGCGTCCCTGCGCGTAGGCCTGCTGTCCGGCTCCCATATCCGTCTCCCATGTGGAGCGAGGGCACCCTTGAAGAACCATCATGCTCACGCCCCACACTAGACAGTAAAAGGCGAGCGGAGCGTCTAGAACCCTCATGAGTCAAACCGGTCCGCGCGGCCTTGCGTTCCCGTGAACGTCTGCAGAAAACGACGGAGAATCGCCTGCTCCAGCCGAGACGTGCGGTGGGCCGGGGCAGGGATGCGCAGGAGAAGGTTGATGCGTCCCGGCTCCGGCAGTTGGATCGACACGCGGGGCTGGACCGACGGCGCGTCCAGCCACGCTTTCCCCTCCAGTTGCTTCATATGCTGCCGAGCCTCCTGCATGAAGGGTGCGCATTCGTTGGTCGCGATGTCCAAGAGAAGCTTTTCGGCCTGTTGCCAGTCATCCTGACTTGTCAGCGGAATCGTCACGATGTGGACGACATACTCTTTCATGAACGTCTCATTGATCACGGGATGGCTAAGTAGAAGGCTGTTCGGAAAGATTACCGCGCGGCCGGTGTACTGGGACGATGTGCGCCCAGGCCCGATCTCCAACACCGTGGTCGCCAGCAAGTTTTGATCGATGACGTTGCCTCGGGTCCCCACGATTTCGATGCGGTCGCCAAGGGTGTAGGCGTTAGTGCCTGCGCGCAGCACCGTGCCGCTCAGACAGAGGATCAGTTCCTTCGTGGCCAGGACCAGCGCAACCGCGATGGCGACCAGAGAGACGGCAAAGGTGCTGAGTTCATGGAACCAGATAAAGACCAATCCGATCATGAAGATCAGCGCCAGACCGTTCCGAGTGGTCAACACCCAGCGACGCCGGGTCTCTATGGAGAGCGCCTCGCTCCGCAGGATGGCGCGCGCCAAGACGAGTCGCGCGACCAGGACGATGGCGAGGAGGATAAGTGACTTAAGGATGTCGGGGATCAAGGCGCTATCGGAATACGGCCACCAATTCATCGTGAAAGGTCTCCTCTTTGTCGGTCCTGATGCGAATGCTAGAATGGCACTCCATGATTCCGCCGGATGGCACGGTTCGGCAACGCCTCATGCATCTATTGACAGGGTCTCTCCGCTCGTCGCGCGAACTCGCGGACCTATTGGCGATTCCGGAGCGGCAGGTTGAAGACCACCTGGCTCACGTAGTCAGATCGATCGCGCGCGACCCAACCCGGCAGTTCATTCTCAACCCCTCGACCTGTTACGGCTGCGGTTTTCTCTTTCGTGAACGAACGCGCCTCACCCGACCCAGCCGGTGTCCACGATGTCGTGGGGAAGACATTTCAGCGCCACGGTATGGAATTGAGATCGAGCAGCGCCCACCATGACGAGGCCCGCGGCTACAGGAAGGTCCAGTGTGAAAATGTAGCCGCCTGGCCATGGAGCTGCTGATCCTGACCCACCACGTTCCAGACAAAGGCGCGTTCGACCAGAAAGCGTCGACCCTTCGCGGAAACTCGCACACCCCGATAGTCGTCGATGAATCCCTGCGTGCTCGCCCGTGCAAGCATGCGCTCGCGCTCGGCCTGGTTCGCCGGCTCGGCGGTGAGCCGGGACGGTGTCGAGCTGAACTGCTCCCAACTGGTTTCCCACAGTTCCAAGGCCACACGGTTTCCATAGTTGAGAATCGGGTCTTGCTCGGTGCCGTGAGACACCACCGCGAAGGGCGCGCCAAATAAGGCCTGCGCTTGGTCTTCGCCAGACCCCACTCGTTCCATCAGATCCCGACCTGCCCACCGCCGAAAGCTGTCCAGGAGGACCTGACACCAGTTGACCATCGCCGGCTCGATCCACCACGCCTTTCGGCTCATCATCACCGATCTACTCGTGTACAGGCCGTGATCATCAATGCATGTGCGTCACGACTGCGAGGGTCCCCCGAACGAGCAATCTTACTCAATTTTCGCCTCCAGAGGAATCTGCGGATCGACCATGGGGAAGAAGTCTTGACCCGCCATCGTCATAGTGGGGGAACGGGATCGAACTGGGTGATCACTCTGGCCGTGATCTCTCCCAATGCGGACGTCCTCGGATCGACGAGGGCAATGCGCATGGTTCGATTCGGGAGCACATCGCGAAAGGAGACCGATGTGGCGGCGGAAGCTGTTGACATGACGAGCACAAGAGAGGTCTGCGCTAAACATCAGTCCTATCGCTGAGTCATGATTGGCGACTTATGGCCCAAGATCCGCTGGACCTTATAAAAGATCCACTCCCGCTTGTACCATTTGGGTGGCGCAGGTATGGCGCTCATTTTCAGTTGGCCTTCCCTATTTGGGGAGTGGAATCGTTATAAGAATCCCACCCATCACGTCTCCCGCCTTGAAATCCCTCTTTGGGCTTTTGGGGTGCACATTGTGACAATCGGCGCACCTCTGAGACAGGGCTTTATCGGGATAGAGTGCTTGGAAGACGCGAGCCCTGCCCTCGGTTGTAACGCCTGCATAGGGACGATCGGTATTCACGAGGATTTTCGTAAGCGCGGTCCGCTGGAACTCTGTCGTTGGGCTATTCCTTTTATTTATCGCCCAACTGCTGATCAGCCGGAATCGAATTCCACTTGGTTGTTCAGCCACGAGCCTCCCCGTTTCGAGTAAAAATTGGGCGGGTAAAGGGAGATCTCCGGTCTCTTTCCAATTTTCCGAGGCAGAGACAACGCCTCGCGTCTGCAATCGCTCCACAACCTCGGTCGTGTAAAAAGTTCGCTCCGCCTCGACCACATCATGCACATAATCGGCGACAATTTCGGGGGATATGCCCTTGGGCGGATCTGTCTCCTTGCTTGCGGCGGAGAACACCCACTGACCGAGTAGGCAAGTGGAGATGGTTCCAACAGCGAGTCCCAACCAGAAGCCTCTTATGTTCATGATGCGTCCTCCATTTCTTTTTCTTGGCTCCGATAGCCGCGCTCTCAAACCAATAATGCCGAAGAGTTCTTGAACTATTGTTTTTGAACCGCAGGAAGGATCGTGCATTTCCTA
>CAVPGK010000004.1:0-41674 GCA_963703955.1 Nitrospirota bacterium
CACTATGACCTAAACCCTGTATGCCTCTGTACCCTACCTGTGCCTGCTGACCACCTTGCTATCGAAACAAGAGTGCCACCGGGTAGTGTTAATACGGTGTTAGCGAGAGAGGCAAATTAAGGAAAGAAGAGACAGAATCAGGCAAATAGAGGAAGACAGGCGATCTCTTCATTTGCTTGAAGAGTAAGGGGATGGCCAATATTTACTACTATTTCAGCCATCCCCGGCAGTTCACTCTTAATCAGCGGGCCGCAGGTTCGATCCCTGCACGGCCCACCAATTTTAAATGACTTAGGAATGAGTAGTTAGGCTGGCTGTGATGGTGTAGAACACGTGTAGAGGACAGGAACGACGAGCACGCCGCATAATTCCCCTCAACCTGGCAATCTCCCCCTGAATATTCTCGGCGCTGTCGTGAGTTGAGCCAACCCTCAGTCGTGGTCGTCCCCTTTGGCCTCAACGGGAACCCTGTCATTATCGAGAGCTCTCAGGCAAGACTGACAGATGGTGTGGCTGTTTCTCCTGTCTTTATAAGGCGGTTTTTCGTGCAGTTGGCGCTTGCACCATGCACAGATCATCATCATGACGACCACCTCCGAAGATGAGGATTGGGAAAAGGATGACCTGAGCCGTTCACTGATGGCCCCCTTCTCTGGATAGAACTTCGTAAAAGGCTATACCTCTCGACAGAAGCAATCTGGTCAAAATTGCTCAGTTGTAAGAATTGATGGCGCGGGGCAGCTTCAAGGTGCCGCTGCGTGAGCTAACCGCAAGGCATGTCGATGCGGTGCCGGACAGATGAATGGGGTGGGAGAATCCTGGCGGCTGGTGACATCAGTGCGTTCATGCGGATGACGTGGGGATCGCAGGACGGCTCCGCCTTGACCGTCATGAATGATCCGGGCTAGGCCACGGCACGCTGACGACACGAAGCCGAATCTGCGCGGTGCCTGCTCGAACCAGCGAGGCTGGTCAACCTAGTCGTGCAGGACGACACCGAGGAGGGAGCTGTGAACTCGCAATCCGCCGTTGTAGTCAATGAAGCGCAGCTTCCGAAACTTATTCAGAAAGAAACTGACGCGGGAGCGTGTGGTACCGACCATTTTGGCCAGTGTTTCCTGACTGATCTTCGGAATGACCGGCTCAGGCTTGCCTTCTTTCCCAAAGTGGGACAGCAGCAGGAGGACCCGCGCCAGCCGTTTCTCGCTGGAATTGAACAATTGATCCACCAAGTCTTCCTCGATGCGAATGTTGCGAGACAGCAGATGGGAGGTGAATTATAGTGTACATGTTACGACTTCCTCTGATGAAGTCAACGCAAAGAGATGGGGGATTTTACTAGGCTAGAGGATCGAGTGATCCTGGTCCGCTTGGCGTTTCTAGGGGGCTCAATCACCAATGGCTTTTTAGCTCTTCAAGGATAGTGGCCCCACATTCCAGGCAGATGAGGTTTCCTGTTTTTTCTCCGTCCTCTGCAAGTTCGTGGTCAACCATTCTCCCATGAGCACATTCTGCTTGTGATTTCATACCATGGCTCGAATGACCGGCCTTGTTCGATGACATTGGTACTTTCTCCTGTTAGTGGTCGTTAAGACATGGATTAAGAATCAGAGCGTTTCAAACATTACCCGGAAGATGAATGATGTAAATCCCAGAGTCTTCCCCTTTAAAGCTAAACTAGTATAGCGTTCGAATCTGTTCAAAATTGCTCAGTTTATGAAAAACTGATCAGAGAGGCAGCGCGACTCTGTCCGAGGGTTAATACAGTAGAAACAAGGGGAAACTGTGGCTGAATTGTGGCTAAACTATCGGGTGGGGAGGGGTACTAGAAGTCATGTCAAGAAGTGTGTAAATAGAATTAGGCGGCGACCTCTTTTTCCACCTGCATTCCATCCATGAACGTGACGCCTCGATAGACCGCGGGCATGAGCTCCGGATGTTTCACGCGCCGGAAGGTGTGTTCCGCCACCAGCAGCATCTTCCAAATCACCGCCGTGGCATTCTTCACCAGTTTGAACCGCTTGGCGGCATCGGTCCGCAGGCGCGCAGCTCCGAACGGCGACTCCACGGGATTTGACGTTCGCAGATGCTGCCAGTGAGGCTGCGGGAAGCGGTAGAAGGTGACCAGCCGCTCCCAGTCGGTCATCACGCACTTCGCCGCGTCGGCATAGCCGTGTTGCGCACACCAAGCTACAAACTGATCGCGGCGCCGTTCGGCCTCCCGGCGCGTAGGGGTCGCCGGGATCTGGCGGAGGAGCGCCGTGCCAGCCGCCTGGTGCCGCTTCGGCAGCTTATCGAGCACATTGACGATCTTATGGTTCCAACAGCGCTGCTCCTCGGCCTCCGGATAGACCTGGCGCAAGGCGCTCCAGATCCCCAGGTGTCCATCGCCCACCACCAACCGGGGTGGCCGCAACCCACGGTCGCGCAGCTCACGGAGCACCGTCCCCCAACTCTCCGTGGATTCCCGGTACCCTGCCGTGACTGCCACGAGCACTTTCCGCCCATCACTGAGAGCCGCCAACACGACCAGCAGTGCCGCCTTCTCCTTCTCCAAGCCGGCCTTTACATAGATCCCATCGATCCATAGATACACCGCTTCGACCTCGTCGAGGCGACGGCCTTGCCAGATGGCCAGTTCTCCCTGCCACTTCTCCTTCAGCCGCGCCACGGTGGAGCCGGACAAGGGTGCCCCATCCCCTAATAGGCCTCGGAGCGCCAACTCGAAGTCCCCCAGCGCCAGCCCATGTAGATACAACTCCGGCACCAGAGTCTCGATCGTCGTGCTCTTGCGTTTGAACAGCGGCAACACCTGACTGACAAACCGGGCTTCACAGTCCCGCACCCGCGGCCGCTGCACGGTGATCGTGCCGCAGCTCAGGGTCACGCGGCGCGGTTTCCCATAGCCATTCCGATAGCCACGCTCCTCGCGCGGCCGCCGGCGCTGCGATTTCTGGCGCCCCAAGAACTCGCTGACTTCTTCTTCCAGCACCTGTTGGATGAATCCTTGCACATGTCCACGTACCCACGTTTCCAAGTTCTCCCACTTCACGCTTGACGCTTCCCCTGGCTCTGTGCTCTGCTTCTCCATGGCGGTGTCGTCCTCCTATTCTGGCTGGGAAGCCCAGCCGGTTGGGTTTCGTCACCCGTGAGGATACACCGCCTCTTTTCTATTTCCCCACCTTTTGGTTATACCTCGGGTACTACCGACTTCGGTCCTATCAGTCCTGCTCAGAAAAGATTAGTAGCCTCTTCTGTACCCCTACCTGTGCCTGCCGACCACCTTGTCCGCAAAACAAGGGTGCCGGGGGGTGCGTCTGGGGTGCAAAAGGTGGGAACGGTTGACCCTTCTTGACCATTCCTGTCCCACCTGATCTCCGCGATTTATGCGGTTATTGCGGCTTTCTCTTACCTGGATGAGTAATTCGAAACCCGTCACTCACCCCAATTCTCTTTGTCGGCTTCTCTTCTGTTTCAACGATTTCGCGTGCTAGCGGCGCCTCAACCGGAGAAGGAGGTTGCGCCTGGGTTTTGTGGCGCGCGGCCAAACCGCGCGCCCGCTACAAGTTGTCATTCGAGCAGTACGAGCAGGAGCGCCTACGCCAGAAAATTCCAAGCCAGCACATTGGCGGCCACGCCATGGCAAAGGCCGAGACCTTTCCTCCTCACTCCTTACGGCAGTTTTAGGTTCGGGCACCAGTCCACTTCGGCCTGGCGGGCGATTGCGAGCAGTTGGGCCGACACCGGCGGCGCCCCAGGCTCACGAACGACACCGAGACAACGCGTGCAAATGAATTGGCAATGAGACAGGCAGGCTCGATCCGGACAGCCGGCCACGTCGCTGAACTTGGCGGATTTCCGCCTGCAATAAGCGTGGCTATCCGGTTCATCGAGGCTCTCGCGATAACAGATCAAGGCGCTCCAAAATCTTGTCAAGCTGACGACTCTCCGGGCATTGATACTCACCCAGACATCCGGGATGTTGATCACCTCCCCGATCAGTCGCACCGCAAGATCCAGAGATTCTGGGAAGTCGGTAAAAATGGCGGCGCAGGTCCGGTCCAGCCCTTGACCTTCAACCGTGAAGCTGGGGGCCAACCGAGCCAGGGCTAGAACGTCCGGGAATGAGGCCGAGGCCGACTCTGGAATGCGCACGACGAGATTCATCGGCTGAACCGAGGCTCCGCGATTAGGGGGCGGGGTCGCGAACAACCTGTGAAACCCGCTGGTCCGTCGCAGGTGTTTCATCCAGCGCATCCTTTGCGCAGCGGAATCCAAGCCAGTTCATTTTGGTCGTGGGATTTGCGCCATTCCGTTGGGTGGCGCGGACACTCGGGGTACTGTCCATCCAGCCACCGCCACGGAAGGCCTCGCCCGCTCCATGGCGATCGTCTTGCCCTCCTGCGTCCACTCGGGTACGACGTCCGCCACGTCCAGCCCCCACGCCACGCTGGCCAGTGCAACTGCGGCAGCAACAGCAAGCAAAATATTGATGATCCTGTTGAACGTCATCCAACTTTGATCTGCTTTATCGTCCATGACGGCTTCCTCTCCGCAGGCTACAGGCATGAGGCTGGAGGCGATGGGCAAGAAAAACCTGCCGCTCGCCTCTTGCCCCACACCTGATTTTTATTTCGCGCATCGAAGCCCAATCAGATAGGACCGGTGGGTTGGGGCTCGCGCACCGCGTCCTGCCGACCGCGCGACTTCGGGGTCCTCGTTCCAGGATCCTCCGCGAAAGACTTTTTCCTGACCGAACGCCGGCCCCTCTGGGTTGTAGCTGGTCGCCGACTGGTAGTACTGAGGATCAAACCAATCCGCTACCCACTCGGCCACGTTGCCGGCCATTTGGTGGACTCCGTACGCGCTGGCGCCACGATCGTAGCGATTCACATTCGACAAGGGCGGATATTTCAGTCCGCGCTTGGACCCTGGGTGGGCGATGTTGCTCCGGCCCCAGCCGGCAGGCTGGTTGCCCCACGGGAACAAGCGCCCATCCGACCCGCGCGCAGCTTTTTCCCACTCCGCCTCGGTCGGCAAGCGTTTCCCGACTCGCCGGCAGTACGCGTGCGCTTCCTCCCAGCTCACTCCAATCACAGGATGCGCCGCAATCTTCTCGAGGAAGGGGTTCTCTTTCCAGTACGGAGGCCAGAAAGTGCCCGTCACGAGGACGAATCGCAGATAATGAACGTTGGTCACTTCGAACCGATCGATCTGAAAGGCGTTGAGGTATACCCACCGCTGCGGCTGCTCCTGAGGACCGGCATCACGATCGACGTACGGATCGCTGCCCATGACAAACCATCCGGCCGGTACGGAGACCATTCCCTCCGGCACCTCCATCGCAGCCAGCCGTTCGGCCTCGATCTGCGGAAGCCAAGGCTCTCTGACCGGCTGGTCATGATCCGCGCGCGCATCGCGGAGCATGAGCAGGCACGATATCAACAACATGACCGTCGTGCAGAGCCCTTCTCGATTCGTAAACAACAGACGTTGACCCTTTAGCAATCGGGCTTGGGCCATCATGCCACCCCCAACTCTCCCTCCCCCTGGCAGGGGAGGCGGTCGAAGCCGAATGCTGATCGGTGACAGCTGAGCGCTTCAGTAGCTCTGCTTCTCCAGTGTCGGCACAATCTCGACATTGCCCATGATGCCCAGACCGAACCGTGGATCATCCACGGCCTCATTCGCATAGAGCCGTCCGGTCGGCGCCTCAACGTTCACGTCGAGTGATGTCGGGGCCTTTGGCCCGATCGTCACCCGGTAGTCCTTCGCTCCGCCGATATTGGGATGCCATACCACGACCTTATAGGTCCCCGGAGGGATGTCCTTGATCTCGAACCGACCGTTCTCGTCAGTCTGCGCGTAGTATGGGTTATCGACTGCAAAGCCCCAGCTCTCCATGAATGCATGAAACCCGCATTGCATGACGAAGACCCGCCGATCCTTGGTCATCTTGACCATCTGCTCCATGGGTTCCCCGGCGAAGTGTCGGTAGATGGGAGCGGTCACGCCGGCGCCGGGGGCGTACTTGGCGCTAACGGGAAGCGGGACATTGAACAGCACACGTGGTCCAAGGTGAGATGTCTCATAGGCTTGGATGTCATGCATCGCCGGATCCATGTTCACCACTTCAACCT
Organism: Nitrospirota bacterium; assembly: GCA_963703955.1. Classification (GTDB taxonomy): domain Bacteria; phylum Nitrospirota; class Nitrospiria; order Nitrospirales; family Nitrospiraceae; genus CAVPGK01. The sequence continues at coordinate 6,141 of CAVPGK010000004.1, forward strand.
CGTTCTTGTCCCGCACCACGGTAATGAATGGCTTAAACGTGCAATTGATGGCTTCGATGCGCGGCATTTCAAAATCAAAGACTTTCCCGCGCTCGAGGCCCTCGATCATGACCACGACATCCTTAAACTCCCCGTGCGGTCCTACATTGAAGGGTTGCAACAAACGCCATCCCTTTCCATTCGAAATGCGACCGCAATACACGGGGTCCGGGAAGGTCACGAGGTTGTAGCCTTTCGGTTTCGGAACTGTTCCTGACAGCGTGACCGTCCCCGTGAGTATCCCGCCGTCACTGACCATAATTTCCTCGTAGGCAAGAGCCGCTCCTCCCCAACTCAGGAGTGAAGCCAGCACTCCGGCGACCCAACTGACTTTCATTTGACGGCTTGTTCTCATCACCGGCCTCCTTCAAACAAAGCGGGGGAGCTGCATATCCCCAGCTCCCCCCGCGTTTCGACTCTGTCAGTTCGACTACTTCAGAGCAGTCGGCACCACCAGGACCGATCCTGGCTCAGGCTGAAGCACGGCTTGCTTCGCGCCCACATCGCCCTTCGACAGCGGCAGGATGCGCTGGTCGCCGGCCGGCATGACGCGGAAGTAGCCCCATTGCCCGGATTGTGTGTAGGGCAAGCGTTGGTTGGACCAGAGGTAGTCTCCAACCAGCCGGAACGGACCGCCCGCTCCCTCACGGAGGAAGACATCCAACACCTCCGATCCGGAGTATTCGACCACACTGATCATGTCGGCGCCGGGCATGTACGGCTCGATGGGCCACTCATGGCCTTCGACCGCAAACATCCCGTTCTGCTCATTATTGGCCCCGATCACGTGAATCCGGACCGGATCACCCGCATGTGCTTCGATCAGCGGCGTCACCGGATCTTCCGGCTTGTCCACCGCGCAAGGATGGAACATTCGCCCAAGCGAACAGCCTTGCTCTTCCCGGAACTTGTAGGGTTCCGACCGGTAGTTTACCGCCGTCAACCCCGCCACGTTCTGGACATAGGGCATGAAGCTGGTTCCGATGATGTTGTCCTCATCCTGGAAGAACAGGGCTACATCCCGGTAGTTCACCTTGCCCGCATTTTCCGGAAGGCTTCTGTCCACAATGACGTCGGCCCTCCAGGCGTTCTTGTTCGATAAATCTTCGCCGGTCATCGGATCACGATATTTCGACCCTTTCGGCCCGACGATCACGGCGCCAAACAGACCGTTCCGTGGATTCGTCACAATATTGCCACCGTCCCACACCAACGAGGTCGTCTCCTTGTTGTCCGGATGGGCGTAGTAGCTGTAGGTTCGGCTCTCGCCTGCGGCGATCGTCTGATCGCCCGGATTGTTCCCGACGTTCAGGCCTAACGAGTCCTTCGGATCGAAGGCCAGGCCCGGCGCAAAGAAGGACGCCCGGCTCGCCTTCATCTTGTTCTTCAGATTCACCTTGATGCAGTCGCCGAGATTCACCCTCAACGTGAGCGGATTCGGCATGATATTGCTCGCCACCTTCGTGGCTTCCTCTTCCAATGCGAAAATCTTGCCTTCCGGCATGGTCATCTCGATCTTCCGCTCGAAGTCCACCTCGATCGCGTCCGGCGATTTGGGATTCAGTTTCAACGGGCGATCCAATGCCACCACGTTGAAGGACTTCACCGGCGCATCGGCCGGGCAAACGTTCTTGGGCACCGTCGGGATGTCCTCAGACTTCGTCCCGGACGGTAACGCCATCAAATCAGACACCTGCTTATCCAGCACGCGGAAGATACCCCACCCGCCTTCGGCAAAGTGTGAGCTTCGGCCGTTAAAATGGATGTAGTCTCCCGACATGCCCTGGAAGCCACCCGCTTTGGTTACCAGGTCATACCGTTCGGCGATCCCGACGTGAATCGAGTTCTTCCGATTGGCATCCCCGGCATAGCGCTCGGTCAGGAAGGTGTGGCCCGCAATGGTCCACACGTGGGACTCGTTCATGAGCTGATGCAGCAGGCGAAATACGACCGTGTCTCCGACGTACGCACGGAGGAGAGGCGTATCGGGATCACCGTGAATCGCGCTGCTGAACAGCTTGGAAGTGTCGGGATTGTTCGACAGCCGCTGGGCGAACGGCTCTGCGCGGAAATTCAAGCCGCTGCCGGTCGTGTGCGTGCCGCCGTTGATGTACTTGTTGGGCGCGTTGAGGATCTTCTCCGGCATCGCGAATGACACCGTCTTGCCAGCCTCCAGCGCCACCTCCACCGGCTGTCCAGGAGGATTGCCGGCTTCCACGATATTGACGGTATGCGGAACCGTGTCGTGGATGGACACCATCAGTTCGCGGAAGCTGCCGTTCACGCCGTAGCCGATCGGCTCAGTCGTGTGGATATCCGCGATCGGGCCGCTATAGACCTTCTTGCCGGTCTTCGGATCGTGATAGGTCGACCCATAGGGCTCGATCAGCACAACGCCGAACCCGCCATGCGGCCATGTGGTGGCCCCGAAGGCATGGTCGTGCCAGAACACCGTCCCCAAGTCGGAATCGACCCACCACCGGTAACGGACGAACTCGACGGTGGCAATGTCATTCTTGGGGTGATCGAATTTCAAGGGCTGGTAGAAGTTGATCGTGTTGCCCTTGATCTCCTTGATCCGCGCGACTTCCGAGCAACTCACGTCCCGTTTGATCGCGCTGGAGGCATCCTTGCTCGGCTGCAAACAGTCTGCGCCGACCAGCAGCTCCGTATTGAGATGGTACGACGCGGTATCCTTCACCGTGATCGACCGGTCTCCCTTCTTGGCCGCCGCAGTCAGGACGGTATTCATCGGAGCGGGAAGCCCATGCTTGCCCTTTTTCTCGAGCATCGTGAACGGCCGCATGGACTGCTCATAGGACAGTCCGCTGATCACGCCGTCCGACGCCTGGTTATCGAACTGCATGAAGTGAGGATGGATGTTGATCTTCGACGACTGGAAGTTCGTGTAATCGTCGTCATCCCATTCACTGGTCAGCACCACGTCCACACAGTCATACACGTTGGCCCGAATGACTGCCGGATACTTCAGGTCGTCGTTCGCCCGGATGGCCTGCTCTTCCTCATGGAGGACGTAGATCAAGCCGTCCTTGTCGGTGATCGCCGGCTCTTTTCCCTGCTGCTTTGTCAACGTGATGGGCAGGCGAATGAAGTGGAGATTGTATGCCCTTCGGTTCGCATTATCGGGGCAGAGGCTCCAACGTCCCTGCTCGCCCGGCTTCGCCGGCTCGGCGGTCCGCTCGCCGTTCTCGTCCTGGTGGATCATGTCCAGCCAGGGGGCCCCGTTGTGGTTCGGTGGGAACATGATGCGTTTCCCGAAGTGTGGCTTCACCAATGGGAAGGAGACTTTGCCGGTCTTAGGTTCAAAGAGAATGGCCGGCCTGGTGCTGTCGTCCCACTTAGCAGCGGAGGGATACTTCGGATTTTTGGCGGTGCTCTCCCGTTCCCCAAGCGCCTTGTTGCCGTCCCACTTCCAATCCCACACCGTGGCGTCATAGGCCATGATCTGGCCCTTCTCATCGTCCTTGTGACCGGGCTTGCCCATCGTGGGCACCTGCATTTCGACCCAGTCCTTGATGGTTACGACGCCGGCTTTCCAATCGGTCTTCTGGCTCTTGTCGACAATCTGGAAGGTCTTCCCGAACCAATCGACGGTCTTTCCGACGAGCTTGTCGGAAGTCAGGCCGACCTTCATCCGACCCGCCCGATCCGGCAGCTCACGCATGTCCGGCATCGTGTCCGTGTGGTGCTGGCCGACCTGCAGCGTGTTATAGGTACGGCCGTAGCCCCACATCCCCGCCACATAGTGGTGCGCCACGTGGCAGTGGAAGAGAAAATCGCCGGCCAATTGCTGACAGAGACCGGACCCACACTCGTTTTCGAGGTCCAGCGCCTCAGACGGTCCGATCACTTCAACGTCCACGCGATCCGTCTTCGTCCGGACAACCGGATACTTCACCGGTCCGTCCTTGGCCGTCGCCCACAGCTCCTGATCGACCGCACGCGGGCTGCGCGGCCAGCGGATGGAGCCGCCATGCGGATGGTGGGAATGAAACACTTCGGATCCGCCATGCACGATCCGCCACTTGACCGGATCGCCGAGGTAGGCTCGTGGAATCGTCGTCGGCGCATCACCGAACGTATAGGCGCTGTAGGCCAGCGACTCGTCCTCAAAGCCAAAGTATTCGTGCTGCAGGTGCATCTCATCGATGCCGAACGGCTCGCTGCGATAGTTGAGCGCGCGGCCGCCCGGACGGTAGGCATCGGTCAGCGGATCGCGCTGAGGCAGAAAGTCACCCTTCTTGTTCAACGGACGGAAGGCTTCATCGCCGATCTCGTGGTAGAAGATGACGTGCTCGCGGAAGTCCGGACCGGACCCGTTGTCGATCATGACCTGCCAGCCGCTCTTGGCTTCCGTCGGGGTACCCGTGCCGAGCGGTTCTAAATACTTCGACCCTCTCGGCTCTACGACAAAGGCGCCGAACAGCCCCATCACCGTCAACTCCCGGTCATTGCTATAGGAATGGAACTGCCGGACACCTTCCTGAATCCCCGGCTGCAGGTACCACTCCAGCTCCACCGTCTTGCCAGCGTCCACGATCGAGTCCGGATTGGTGGTCGTCGCGGCCTTCCCGGTGGCGCTGACAACCATGCTCGACCCGTGGATGTGGAGGCTGCCGGATTCATCCGCCATCTGGTTCCGCAATGTGATCTTGACGCAATCGCCCTGGTTGCCCCGAATGACCAGCGGCTGAATGTAGTCGCCCTGCAGACCGGTGCTGACGGCGCCCGGGTCCCATTCAGTTTCCCGAGCCGCCTTGTTCTTGGCCTCCTCGGCCCGCACCTTATCGATGTTCTCGGTCAGCACGTACATATAGCCCGGATAGTAGTCCTGCCACCGGTTCAGCGTGATCTCCACCGGAATCATCGAGACGTCATAGTGCTTCACCGGACCGGCGGATGGGCACTTACCGCCGGCCATGCCCACCGGCTCAGCCTTGCTATCCGATGCCAACAGAAAACTAGACCCGTCCTGGCCCATGTACTGGTGCATCATGGACATGCCGTTATAGCCGCCGGACGTCCATTGAGCCGATGCCTGATCCGACATCTGCTGTTCCATCTGGCGCATCAAGCGATGGTGTTGCAGGTCGACCTGCTCGGACCGACCGGCCCGCCCCTCGATGGCATCCTCCACCCGGGTCTGGCCCTTGAGCGCCTCGGCCCAATTCGAGCCCGACACGGCAATAGCGTGTCCCTGATGACTTTCTCCCGTAGACTCTGCAGCAAACAGCCCCGGTGAAACGATCAGACCACTCGCCAGCAGCGTCATCGACGCCAGCGCCGCTCTTCGGGCACTACGTCTATGTTGTAATTGAAAACCCCTCATGACACGGCCTCCTTTCGATCACTAGCTAACAGCTCGTGGCCGGTAGCTAACAGTACAGAATGAAAATGTCACAAGCCACGATTGTCAGCTTCAAACTCGACCCTGCCGGCCTTTTGTTCGAGCTATCAGCTATTCGTTGCCAGCCATATGCTTCAAAATTTGAGCTGGTGAAGGATTCCTCTTGCGAGGAGTCGGGTCATTCGGAGGCCGGTCCTAATTTCCCTGCCTTCACCAGCGCCGCTACATGGCGCAACCAGCATGCCTGGTGCGATCGGAGAGCCGGGAAACGAATTTTCGTCGGTCGCAGAAGGGCTTAGCGTGTTTCAAAGAGGAACGGCGCGAAGAACGGCTTGGTGAGTATTCCACAGACTTAGACAACCTCAAGCGAAATGACTTGAGGCGGTGAATGATTTCAAGAGGATGGGTTGTCCAAATCCTTGGACGGCTCAACGTGGAAAAGTGGGGCAGGACGGGGCAGAGGGAAGAGAGTAAGAGGAGTGCGCTTCATCCTCGTGCAACCCGCATGATCGGAACGCGCGCACTCGTGGAGGGCCGGGTTTAGTCCGGTCACCCACACTCATTCAGTCCGCCACCAATGTACAAGAAGAGAACATCTGAAAGAAGAAGGCAGGCCGGATTAGTCGATGCTGTAGGCGCGTAGTTTATTGTAGAGGCCGGCTCGGCTGATCTTCAGCATCTTCGCCAGTCGCGTCCTGTTCCCCGAGACCTGGCGCAAGGCCTCGAGAATGCGCGCTCGCTCTGCTTGTTGAGCCGCACCACGGGACACGCTCCGAAGATCGTCGGGGAGAGGAGCCATCGCCAAGTTCGCGACATCCTTACACGTCAGCTCAGACCCACTGGTCGTCACGATCACTCGTTCGATGAAATGTTGCAGCTCACGGATGTTGCCCGGCCACGGCGCGTGAATCAGAGTCTGCATGGCCTCCATTGTGATACGGCGCACCGGCTTGCGATGCCGCTTGCAGGAGGCTGCGACAAAGTGCGAGACCAGCAAGGGAATATCGTCGCGCCTCTCCCGGAGCGGAGCGAGGAAGAGCGGTAACACCGCGAGCCGGTAGTAGAGGTCGTGACGAAACGCCCTTGTTTTGACCAATTCCAGCAAATCCTTGTTGGTTGCCGAGATGACCCGCACGTCCACCTTGCTCGGCCGGCTGCTACCGACCGGCTTGATCTCGCCCTCCTGAATGACCCGCAGCAGCTTCGCTTGAAACTGGGGGGTGGTGTCCGCAATTTCATCCAAAAAGATCGTCCCGCCGTGGGCCTCATCAAACAGGCCCCGTTTTGAAGACACGGCGCCGGTAAAGGAACCCTTGACGTGGCCGAACAGCTCGCTTTCCAGAAGGGTCTCCGGTAACGAGCCGCAGTCGACGACCACAAAGGGCCGGTCCCGGCGGTGGCTGAGCCGGTGAATGGTCCGAGCCACGAGCTCCTTACCTGTTCCGCTTTCTCCCTGAACCAGGACTGTGGCTTGGCTGTCGGCGACCAGCCGAATCATTTCGAACACTTCACGCATGGAGGGACTACGGCCTATCAGGTCACCGAGCCGACACTCACTGAGCTCCGGCGGAGTTTCATCCCCCGGTCCGTTCCGGGACGGCCGCCGATGTGGAGTCGCTTCCTCAGCGCTGCTCTTGACGAGAACCAACACGGCGGCCTCCTCTCCCTGGCTGGACAAGAGAGGAAACGCTTGGTGCATCCCGCAGGCCATTCCATCGCCGCCGGTTGAGTAGGAAACCGATTCCACGTCTGCAGATTCGAACACCTTGGTCGCAGGACAGGCCTCACACGGATCGGTACGTTGCAGAAGTGCCTCGTAGCATTTTGCCGGACGAAGGTGGCCTTCGCCCAGATCACTCCCGGCCCAACTCGATCGGCTGGCATAGATGATCGTGAGATCCCGGTCGAGGACCATCACTCGGTCGGACACACGGTCCGCGAGCAGCTTGAGCGCCTCCAGGCGGGCAGCCAACACGGGGTCAGCAAAAGGAGAACAAATGTTGTGCGCTTGAGATCCGGCCATCTCGCGCGATCCTTTTCTGTGTGTGCTCCGACTCGTTCGTCTTGTGCGTTCAGCCTTCCGTCGACGAAGTCGGTGAGTGGTGTCCATCTCTTTCCAGCAGGCGCTGAATAGCGGCCTTCAGCTCGGCAATCCGAACGGGCTTATCGAAATACGCCGCAACCCCGGCTTGGACAGCCTGGGTCCTGGTCTCAGAGCTGCCGAACGCCGTCATCAAGATAACTGGACAGACGGGCGCCAAGCTCCGGATGCGGGCCAGATAGTCCAGTCCTCCGGCGGGCATCCGAAGATCGGTGAGGATCAGATCGGGGCAACGCTCGGTAATACGCTGGAGAGCCTCATCCCCATCCCCTGCTTCCATGATCCGATAGCCCAAATCCCATAATTCGTCGCAGAGGAGGCTGCGCATTGCGTTATCATCTTCAACCACGAGCAAGACAACAGGTTGTGTTACTTTCACCGCCGCCTCCTCCACGAGAACTGGTTGATGGCTGGTTTGGTCTAATACCTGGTTTCCGCAATCATCATGCCAAATGTTTTTCTCCGTCATGTGGGAGGACTCGTGGGATTGGCCCAGTTTTCCAGCGAAAATAGGAAACATGCTGGCGGTGATGGTGACAAAGACCACACCAGCCGGAAGCCCCAGTGGCGCGAGATGCCACACTTTATGGTTCATGGTCCTGAGGAACGAGGGGCGAGGAATGAGAGGGGCAGAAACCTGAGCCCGCAGCACTCAGTCCGTTAGGTTTGATGAATTGGAAGATATAGCGCAAACGTGGTGCCGCGTCCCGGCTGGCTCTCAACGGTGATGGATCCCCCGTGCTCCTGGACGATGCCATGGACCACCGTGAGACCGAGGCCCGTCCCCTTCCCCACGTCCTTGGTCGTAAAGAACGGATCAAAAATCTTGGGCAGATGCTCCGGTGGAATGCCCTGCCCCGAATCCGTCACGGTCATTCGTACGTGATCACCCGCCACATCCAGTTCCAGACGAAGCGTCCCGCCTTCGGGCATGGCGTGGACTGCGTTAATGAACAGGTTGAGTAAGACTTGAGTCATCTGGTCCGGGTCAGCGTGCACCAACGGCACGCCTGGCTCGAACCTCGTCTCAACGTGAATCTGGTGTCGTTTGAGGCGATCCTCCAGCACATCCAGCGCGTCCTTGATCGTATGCCTCAAGTCGATCGCCCGCCGTTGGATCGGCCGCCGCCTGGCGAAGGTCAGGAGCTGATTCATGATCCTGGTGATCCGCTCCACCTGTGTGATGATGATCTCCAATCCTTTCTTTGTCGTTTCATCCACAGTTCGCCGCATGAGATACTCGGCCCGTCCCAGGATCACATTCATCGGCGTGCCGATTTCATGCGCCATTCCCGAAGCCAGGGTCCCCAGTTCGGCGACCCGCTCGGTCCTCCGGAGCTGTTCCCGCATCTGTTTGAGATCGGTGACATCTAGGCCGGTGCCGATGATGTATTCAACGTCCCTCTGATTGTTCAGCATAATGGTGTTCGACCAGGTGATGAGACGGCGCTTTCTCTCTTTGGTCACCCAATAATTGGCGTGATTGTTCGATAGCTGACCGCCGCGCAGCGCCTGAAAGATGGCTTTCACGGGCTCGGTCTCTTCCGGAAGCAACAGAAAATCCCAGACCTTTTTTTCTTTCACCTCTTGGAACGTATACCCGGTCGTCTTCTCACAGGCTCGATTGAAGCGAAGAATGCGTCCGTCGGTATCGAGAACGACCACCAACGCACCCGCTGTGTCGAGAACCGCAGTGATAAAGTCACGCTCTTTTTGCAGCGTCTGCTGAGCCTTCTGTCCTTCGGTAATGTCCCGCATGATCACGGTATAGAGTTTTCCGCCGCCCGTACTGGTTTGAGAGATAGAGGCCTCGACGGGGAACTCTTCGCCGTCCGCCCGCAGCCCGATCACAGATCCCAACGCGCCCATGCGCCGATTGGTCACCTCGGTTTCCCCGAAATGGCGGACGTGGTCACGGTGCGCATCTCGGAATCGCTCCGGAAGAAACCGATCGATCGACTCCCCTAGCGCCTCGGCGGCGGAACAGCCAAACATGCGTTCGGCAGCCGGGTTGAAGAGCGTGATGTGTTGTTTTTCATCGATGGTGATAATGGCATCCATGGCCGATTGCAGGATGCCGCCGAGCTGCCCTTCCGCGGTGCGAAGCCCGGTTTGTGCCTGAGTCCGCTGGAGGTAGAGGAGCGTGGCCGCCCAGATCACGAACATCGTCAGCGCCCTGTTCAAGAAAACCTTTTCCGGGGTCCCGCCGGGCGGCGAATACAGACCTCCGAGACCGGTGAGCACCGTACAGACCATCGCGAACAGAAGAATCGGCAATCGCTCGGAGGACCGGAACAAGATCATGAGCGGGAGAAGGTAGAGGACACCGACCGCGACGCCATTTTGAGCCATCAGGTCAACGGCAAAGATGCAGATGGCCAATGCGACGGTGATCGCGACGTACAGGGGACTTAATGGTTGTCTACCTTCCATCATCAGTGGCTGCTAGGTATGGGAGGCATCGAGGGACTGTTGCGCCTACGAGAATGTCGTGGCCGGACAAGATGCTCTTGGGGTGCGAGACCTACGACTCGCCCTCCTCTCGGTCTTCGATCTCGGCCAGCTTCCTATACAGAGTTTTGCGATCGATCCCGAGGATGTGAGCGGCCTGGTATTTGTTGCCACCGGTCTTCTCCAAGATACGAAGGATGTATTCGTTTTCGACCTCGCTGAGCGGCAGCGTCCGATCGGCGGCCTCCGCGATGACCCGCCGGTCCCCGCGAGTGCCCTGGAGCGTCGACGGCAGATCTTCCGGCATGATCTTCGCCCCACGAGCCAGCGTCACCGCGCGTTCGATGACGTTCTCTAATTCGCGGACGTTGCCTGGCCACTGATAGTCGATCATCAGCGCCAGCGCCGCCTCGGTCATACCACGCAGCTCCTTATGACTCGCCTCGGCGCATTTCCTCAGGAAGGCGTCAACGAGCAACGGGATATCTTCATTGCGCTCACGAAGCGGCGGGAGCCGGATCTCGATCACGTTCAGGCGGTAGAAGAGATCCTCGCGGAAGCGCTTGGCCTTGACTTCTTCGGCCAGCACCAGATTCGTGGCGGCGATAATCCGCACGTCGACCGACACCGGGCGTGTGGCGCCGACGCGGCGGATTTCCCGTTCCTGGATGGCCCTGAGCAACTTGGCCTGCAGCAACAGCGGCAACTCGCTGATCTCGTCCAGAAAGAGAGTGCCCTTCTGGGCTTCCTCGAAGAGGCCGCGCTTATCGGTCTTGGCATCCGTGAAGGCGCCCCTCATATGCCCGAACAACTCGCTCTCCAAGAGCGTATCTGGGATGGCCGCGCAGTTCACCGGCACAAACGGGGCATCGCGCCGTTCGCTGTTGTAATGAATCGCCTTGGCCACCAGTTCCTTGCCCGTCCCGCTCTCGCCGGTGATCAGCACGTTGGTCGGACTATCGGCCACCCGCCGGATGAGGTCGAAGACCTCGCGCATGGCTTTGCTCTTCCCGAGAATCTGGTGGAAGCTGTATTCCTTGTGCACCTCGCGCCGGAGGCGATCGACCTCCCGCCGCAGTTCCGCCTCCCGCACCGCCCGATCGATCACTCGAAGCAGTTCGTCGTTTTTGATGGGCTTGACGAGGTAGTCGTAGGCGCCCTGCTTCATGGCTTCGATGGCCGTTTCGACCGACCCGAAGGCCGTCATCAGGATCACATTGGTGTTGGGATAACCCCGTTTGATTTCCGACAATAACTCGATACCTTGCATCTCCTTCATGCGCAGATCGGTCAGCACCACTCCGTACTCTTCCTCGCCCAACCGTTTCAGCGCCTCTTTCCCGCTCGCCGCGACCGCGACATGATGGCCGTGATCCTGCAGCACGTCCTGAACCAGGGTGCGCATCTCCGGCTCATCATCTACAACCAGAACCGCTCCGACATCATTTGACATGATGGAAAGCCTCTTGCTTGACGTCACCCTAATCTGAGCGTGTCTAGCCTAGTGTGTTCAGTCTGGTCGGTCAAGAGGAAGAGGCAGGCTAGTGTAGTGCGTCTAACGCTTCTTTACATTGAGCGACTTTGGTCAAGATATTCCCCACCGAGGCGGTCCACACGAATACCCGGGGGCTCTGATTGTGATGGTCCAGGTACTGTGTGATCGCAGCGATCAATTCCCGCACATGCTGGAAGCTGCCCCGCCGGATGCGCTTGTCGGTGAGATCGCGGAACCAGCGCTCGACCAGGTTCAGCCAGGAACTGGAGGTTGGGATAAAGTGCAGATGGACCCGCGGATGCCGCCGGAGCCAAGCTTTCACCCGTGGGTGCTTGTGCGTCCCGTAATTGTCCACGATCAGATGCAACGCGAGCTCGGACGGGGTTTCGGCCTCCGATCTTTGCGAGGAAGCGAATGAACTCCTGATGTCGATGCCGCGGCATGCAGTCGCCGATCACCTGGCCGTCGAGCATGCTCAGGGCTGCGAACAAGGTGGTCGTGCCATGGCGTTTGTAATCGTGCGTCATCGTGCCACAACGGCCCTTCTTCAACGGAAGGCCCGGCTGGGTGCGGTCGAGGGCTTGGACCTGACTTTTCTCGTCGACGCACAGGACCAAGGACTTGTCCGGGGGATTGAGATAGAGCCCCACGACATCGTAGAGCTTCTCGACAAACTGCTTGTCCCGGCTGAGCTTGAAGGTCCTGATGAGATGGGGCTTGAGGTGGTATCGCCTCCAGATCCGCCGCACCGTCGCTTCGCTGAGGCCTTGGGCCTTCGCCATACTCCTGGTGCTCCAGTGGGTCGCAGCCGGTGGGGTCGTGTGCAGTGTCGCCTCGACGACGGCCCGCACTTTGCGTTCGGGGATGCGTGGCAGACGACCGGGACGTGGCGCATCCTTTTCGAGCCCTGCCAAGCGCAGAGCCAGAAACCGCTCCCGCCAAAGCTGCACCGTGGGTCTGGAGATGGTCGATGCTTCGGGCGATCCCTGATTGCTGACGCCATCGGCCGCCAACTGGACGATCCGCGCTCGCTGCACCAGGCGAAAGGGGACACGCCGACCCGGGCCCATGTCCTCAGGGCCGAGCGCTCCATAGGGGACAGCTGGATAGGGGCCGCGGTTCTCATGCTCCAGAAGATAGAGAGGTCTGGACATATACGTCAAGTTATTTATGACGCACTACACTAGGAGTGCCCTAACAAGATCTGATGATGTTCTAGAGGGTTGAGCAGAAAGGTTCGAAAATCGTCCACCGGATTTGACAGACACCATGGAATGGGGACATGATTCTCCCGGGAGAGGTGTCGCATGGCTTCCATTCTCGTCATTGATGACGATCAGCAAATTAGAATCTTCCTACGACAGCTCTTGGAGAAGGAGGGCTATCACGTTGTGGAAGCTCGTGATGGTCGTCAAGGTATCCACTACTGCCGTGAGATGCCCATCGATGTGGTCATCACGGATATTTTCATGGACCAACAAGAAGGACTCGAGACCATTCGAGTTCTCCATCGTGAATTTCCTCAGATCAAGGTGATCGCGATCACCGGCGGGACGGGCGATCGCGATTTTCTAGAAGATGCCAAAGCGTTTGGCGCGGAATGGGTCTTTACCAAACCCTTGGTGCTGGACCAGGTCCTCGCGGCGGTGCGAGAGGCGTTCGCACGAGCCTAAGGAATCCTCGAGCAGTCCAGTCGCAAGCCACCACCATTCATCAATTCAGGAGTTCCAAGTTCACGGACGCTGTGGGGGTACTATCTACAGGAGAAGAACTCACGTCCTGAGGAGGATGAATGCCTTACGTCGATGGATACGTGTTGCCGGTCCCGAAGAAGAACCTGCAAGCCTACCGCCGCATGGCTCAGAAGGCGGGAAAGATCTGGCGGGAGCACGGCGCGCTCGAGTACCGGGAGTGCGCCGGCGACGACCTGAACATCAAGTGGGGTGTGCCGTTCCCGCGCATGATCAAGCTCAAGCCCGGCGAGACAGTCGTGTTCGCGTGGATCGTGTTCAAGTCGCGCGCGCATCGCGATCGCGTCAACGCCAAGGTGATGAAAGACCCGCGCCTCGCTAATTCGATGGATGACGAAGTCGATGCCCTTCGACTGCAAGCGCATGGTCTACGGCGGGTTCAAGGTCCTGGTCGACGCCTAAAGGAGTCAACCTGACTGCCGGCCGACATCTCACCATCAGGGTCAACGACACGCAGCGCGTCTCCGGTGTGCTGCAGACACCCGCCAACGCACGCGCCTGCTATGTGCTGGCGCACGGCGCCGGGGCCGGCATGACGCATCCGTTCATGGCGCGCGATCGCGGACGAGCTTGCACGAGCGCGGCATCGCGACGCTGCGCTATCAGTTTCCGTACATGGAGCGCGGCTCGAAGCGGCCCGACGCGCCCAAGCTCGCCCACGCCACGGTGCGCGCGGCGGTCGCCGAGGCGTCGCGTCGCGCGCCGGAGCTCCCACTGATCGCAGGCGGCAAATCGTTCGGCGGCCGCATGACGTCGCAGGCGCAAGCGGCGTCGCCGTTGCCGGGAGTCCGGGGCCTCGCCGTTCCTCGGCTTTCCGCTTCATCCGGCCGGGCGAGCCGTCCGACGAGCGGGCCAAGCATCTCTTCGACGTGAAAGTTCCGATGCTGTTCATGCAGGGCACGCGCGACGCGCTTGCGAACGTGCAGCTTGTACAGCGGCTCGTCGAACAGCTTGGTGCATGCGCGAGGTTGAGGCTCTTTTCGGACGCCGATCATTCCTTTCATATGCCGGCGCGCAGCGGACGCAAGGATGCGGAGCTGAGAGGCGAGATGCTCGATGCGTTGGCGGGCTGGATCGAGAGGGTGATTCAATGAAGGAGGAGAAATTCATGAGCGGTGCCCTGGAACAAGCAGCACCGGAACACCACATCACGACCAAGCCAGCAGGGGATATGACGGCGTTGACTGCACTCCCGGACGACTATCGGTACCCGGTCGCATCTGCCGATTTTCCGGCTTCCTGAACCTCCCGAATATAGCGCCAGCAATCCGGTTGCGATCCGTCGAGATCAGTAAAGCCATAGACCTTCGCTAGCCCACCGCTTGAAAGCGATTCTCCAGTCCAGCGGGCTCGCTCTGGGTCGGCGGCGAGCGCGACGACGGCGCGTCCAACAAAACGCGGCGATTCGGAAATCACAAAGTGCGGCGACTTGGCCGTGGCGTCCCACCAGTTCTCTTCGGTCACGCCATAATTGTCGAGCATCATCTCAGAGCGCATCCACCCCGGCGTGATGGACACCGCCGAGGCTCCATAGGGCGCAAGATCCTTGGCGTGCGCCCAAGCCATGCGTATGGCGGCCATCTTGGCAAGATCATAGAACACCGACAGGCGGTAGTGATCCGCATTGTACTCCGCCGTACCATCGGTCACCTCGACCATGAGGCCGCCAGGTTTCGCGATCATAAGTGGAAGAGCGTGGTGTGCGGTAATGAGATGGGTGTCGACAGCAAGTCTCAACAATCGCAACCCGTGCTCCAGGTTGTGTTCCCAAACTGTCTTGTTCCACTCGAACAAATGTTCGCCGCCCCAGATGTCATTGACCAGAATATCGAGCCTTCCGCGTTCCATCCGAATTCGGGTGACCGGCGCTTCGACCTCGTTCGGGACAAGATGATCGACGCGCATTGCAATACCTTCGCCGCCGATTTCAGTAACCAACGCCGCGGTTTCCTCGATCGTCTCAGGGCGACCATACTCGGACGTCTGGCTTCGGGTGGTGCGGCCAGTCACATAGACCGTGGCGCCTGCCGCGCCCAGTTCGACCGCGATTCCGCGTCCCGCCCCGCGCGTTCCTCCCGCGACGAGAGCAACTTTCCCCACGAGGGATCGCATGTGTTCGTCCCGTCTTGCGCGAAATTTGCGAGCCGACCCTCGTTACCTTGCTCGGGCTCAGACAAGGTACAAATGGGGCCGAGAGCACAACAACCGTGGCACCATGCGGTAAGTAATTCGAAACCCGTCACTCTTTTCCTAGCGCATCGTGATGAAAGAGCCGTCCTCGTTCATCACAAAATACCCATTGAGGAATTCTTGAGATGCCTTGTGAAGGAGCGTCTGCGGGCTTGGCTATGGAGAATCATAGTTCCACAGCAGTGCGACAATCAGCAAATGCTGGGCTTGCGTGAGACCGATCACGCCTGGGCTGACTTCTCCTCCCGTGAAGAACCCGCCTTGTGGGCCGGTCGAATCATCATACCGGTACTCCATCCGCAATCTCGTGGTGGTCGCGGCGACGGGCAGTTTGTATTCCAGCGTGCTCGTGATGGCTTTGATGAATTGACGAGCCCCCGTCATTGTCCCGTCCGGGTCATAATACAGCTCTGGCCGGATGGCCAGCGCCCATATCTTAGTAAACTGCCAATGGGTATAGATCGCAGCGCCGGTCCAGAAGACCCGCTGGCCTCCGGCTTCTGGGATCGCACGCTCCGTGCCGATGTCATAGACGAATGCGATGGTGAGATTATCCCGCTTCCATTGGAGGCTGCTGTCGGAAAAGAAGCGCCAATACCGAAGGTCAGTGTTCGACTGATCCGGCCCATAGTAGAAATTTTGCGTGAGAGTGATGCGTGGCGAGGCCGCCCAACTGACCTGCGTCCCATAACTCGGCAGATGGTTGGGAACAGAGAGGAAATTGTAGCGATTGATGACGTAGAAGACGCTCTTCAGCGCCTCGTTGATTTGATACTGAGCAGAGAGTCCGAACATGAAGTAGGGCGAATAGTCCGGGAGGTAGGACCGAGTGTAGTTGAAGTTGTCTTTGGCATAGAACGACTCATAGCCGATAAAGCTATTGAACAGCCCGGCCGTGAGTTTCAGACCGGTCCCGACGGGAGCCAGGTACGACACATTGGCCCGGGAGGCGTGTTTGAACGTCTCGGCAGCCGAGTAGGGATCGCCGTACCTGAGGCTGGCATTAGGAACCTGTCCTGTGACGTCGTAGCCGCCCTGGACTGCGAACTCCATCCCCCAGCGCGACGATTCGACCGCATCCTTTCGTACATAGCCCAGCGCCATGTTGGGGGTCAGCTCATTCACCCGCTGCGTCGTGACCTTGCTGCGCCAGCGATGATTTTCCGGAAAATTGAAGTCGATAGGATAGCTCAGATCGAGATAGGCGCCATAGTGCCACCGCGGCTTGGCCGGCTCGGCCCGCGGTTTTTCCGTCGTCGGCGTCTCGGGGGTGTCCTTCCGAGTCTCTTCAGGCGCGGACGGCTCCTCGGCAAGGACCGGGGTGGCGATCATCCAGAGTACAATCGAAAGTCGACACAGAAGGCCGGAAGCTCGCACCAGTCGTTTCAGCGTAGGCATGTGAGAACAGGCCGACCCATAGGGGAGGTTGAATCTACGGGCGCGCATGTTATCAGAAATCCAAAGACAGTGGTGAATCGGCACCACCGCATCAACGAAACAAGGGGAAGAGGGTGAGGTTCACTATGGCGCCCACGATGCCACGTGATTAACCTGCAAGCGGAATTGCAACAGAAACGAGAGGAGGGAAGGCAGGCCAGCAGTTTGGTTGTCTTGCTTGAAGCGGCTCAACTCACCCTTCAAAGCCGAGTTCTCCTTCTCCAGGTTCATGCGGCCTTGCTGGGACTGTTCTAAGTGACTCTTGATCTGCGGGTTCGCCTCTACTTTCAGGCTGACCCTCTAACAGCCAGCTGATTCAATTGACCATAACCCATCACAAACAAGGACGCTCCCATGAAAAGAAATTACATGACGATCGTCGGTATTTGCTTGATCATCCTCGTCATCGCAGAACCCACTCGCTCCGGTGAGTATGGACAGATGCCTTACCCGAACGGGTACCACTGGTTAGACCCGGACGGCTCCTCCGGGTACGCTTTGCCACAGATCGGCCTAGCCACTGTTCAATCGTGGGTAAACCCTGACGGCATCCGTGGAACATTGAATGAAGTCAGAGTCGCTAGCGTCGCGGCATTGAGTGGGCACTATTGCGTAAATCCTGATGGATCCCGTGGAACTGTCAATAAGCCAGTGTTAGGGTTGACCTATGGTCTCGGAACCAGCAAGTAACTATTAGGGCCAGGTAAATGCCGAAAAAACGTGTTGCCCTTCTTGGGGTTCAGCCACAAGAACAGGAGCGGCTGCATCGATATCTTGCTTATTAACAAGAGGGTGCAGGCAGTTGACCCTTCTTGTCCATTCTTGTCCACCTCCGCTATGAAGCAGTTGTTGCGTTTTCTCTTAGGTGGGAAAGTGATCGAAACCCGTCAGTCACCCCGAATCTTCTTGATTTTTCTGGCTCTGACCCTAATGCGGAACCCCACAGGTTTAGGAACTCCTCCTAGTCTGGGACACCATTTCGGCCGTGTGCTGAAATTCTCGAATGTATTCCTTGTAGCTCTTCACCGGCTGGCTGAACGCGCAGTCGGTATACAGGCACCACGCGGCCTTCCTGACCACGCTGAACTCCAAACTATTCTTGTTACATTCTGGGCAAGTCGCCATGGTTTGGTCCTCCTCTATTTCCGGGCTTGGTCCCCGACCGATTCTTGGTCCCCGGGCACTATGGGTGGAAGTCATTGTCTTCAACGTATCTCTGAGTCGCCTGTCGTTCTTCGGGCATTCCGTTTGCCCCGACCTCTATGGCCCTCCCGTCTTGCATCGTGAACCCCCAGAAGTATATCAGGCGGGATTGAGAACAGGAGGAAGGTGAACATCGGTCGTACCAGATTCAGTCTTGGCCGCGATTTTTGCCGTCGTGACCTTTTTCGGTTCCCCGCCTCGCACCCTGTGCATTTTGTCCCGCGTGTGGTAGGGTACCAGTCCTTCCAAGACTGAAGCCAACTTCTCGCAGGGCACATCCTCCAAAATCTTGACCGCCATCTTCGCGTTGGGTCCTGACCGGCCTCCGACATACACATCAACCGCATCCACAACCTGGCCGCCGATCTTGGCTTTCTTGCCGAGGAGGCCAATGTCCGCTACGGTATGGTTACCGCAGCCGGCCGGACAACCCGACCAGTGCATGGTAATCGGTTTGATCCCGTCGCCGAGGTTCGCTTCAAGCGCCTTGGCGGTCTCCATGGCTCGAGCCTTGGTCTCAATGACGGCCAGATTGCAGTAGTCGATCCCGACGCAACTGACCAGTCCCTTCAGAATCGGCGACGGATTATACGCAAACCGTTTCAGCACGGGCTCTTCGGTCAAATCTCCCAGCTTGCGGTCAGAGACGTTTGGCAGGATCAGGGTCTGAGCCGGCGAGAGACGGATCTCTCCGGTGCCATAGCGTTCGGCGAGCGCCGTAATTGCGAGCAGGTCGGTAGCCGTGATACGCCCGACGGGGACTTTCAGTCCCACATAGTTCAGCCCGGCCTGCTTCTGTCGATAAATGCCGCCATGATCCTGCACGGACATCTTTCGAGCATCCTGCCCGGCGGGCAGCAGGGGCCGACCAACCCGGGCTTCCACTTCTGCCCGAAAACGAGCCTCGCCCCAGTCGTCCAGGAGGAACGCCAGCCGGGCGGTGTTGCGCGAGTCCCGAAAGCCGAAGTCGCGATACGCCAAAATCACGGCGCGACACACCTCCACCGCGTCGAAGGGCGTGATGAACGCATCCAGTGGGCTGGCAATGCGATAGCCTCCCGATCCGATCTTGCCGCCCACCAAGATATTGAATCCCCTCACGTTGGCGCCGTCGATTTCGCGAGAGGCTGGGACCAACGCCAGATCCTGGGTCTCGGTATGAAGACAATTGTCCGGGCAGCCCGTGATGGTCACGTTGAATTTGCGGGGAAGGTTACTGTAGTCGCGGTTGTACAGGATTTCCTGCGTCAAGGCGGCGACCACGGGCGTGGCATCCAAGATTTCGTCCGAGGTCAGTCCGGCCACCGGACAGGTCATGATGTTCCGCACATTATCCATCCCCGTCTGCATGGAGGTCAGACCCACGGCCTCCATCGTGTCGAAGATGGCTGGGACGTGTTCGATCTCGATCTGGCGAAGCTGCACCTGCTGGCGGGTCGTCAGGTCGAGCAGTCCATTTCCATACCGAGCGGCGATCTCGGCGAGCGTGCGCAGTTGATAGGATCCGGCGCGGCCTCCCGGAATCCGCACGCGGATCATGAAGTAGCCGGGCGTAGGGTTTCGTAGAAAGAGGCCATACCACTTCAGGCGTTGAATATCGCCCTCGGTGATCGATCGCCACCCGGCCTGCGCATATCCGGCAATGGCGTCGCGGATGTCGAGTCCGTCGCACTCGGCCTTGATCGCTTCGATCTTGTTCATGCGGAGACCGAGGGGGTGGGAACGGAACTCGGGACACTGGCCATTGCCATCCTGCTCGTCGGCCTCGCCTGCCGGTGAAACGCGGGGGCGCTGGCGACCCAGTACGCCCCGCCGACGAACACGCTCCCCCCGATCACATTACCGAGAATGACCCACCCCTGATTCCAAAGAAAGCCCGTCCAATTGAGCACCTCCGGATGCGGGAGGAACAGAGCGAGGCCCAACAGCGACTGGTTCGCGATACTATGCTCAAAGCCGCTCCCGACGAATGCCAGCAAGCACCAGAAGATTAAAAACAGCTTCGCCATCTCATTGCTCGTCCGACTTGCCGTCCAGAGGGCCAAGCACACCAGCCAGTTGCAGAGGACGCCCCGGAGCAAGAGTTCCCACCCGGAGAGCGTCATTTTGGTCGTGGCCACCTTCATCACCAGGTCCAGTTGGGGCGCCTGCGAGAGGACGCCGGATTGCGCGACGAGCCAGGCGAGCCCCAGCGACCCCACCGCATTGCCCAGGAGCGAGACCGCGAAGATACGGGTCAGTGCACGCCAAGAGATCACGCGAGCCAGCGCCCCGATCGCACACACCATGTTGTTGCCGGTAAACAACTCAGACCCGGCAAAGATCACCAGTGTCAGCGCGATGCCGAACGCCATCCCCATCACGAGCTTCAGCGCCGGCGAGCCGGCGACAGCAAACGGAGCGCCCACGCTGAAGATGAGGGTGATCCCAAACCCCAAGTAGATGCCTGCCAGGATAGCCAGCAGAAAATAACCAACTGGCGACTGATCGAGGTATTCGACTTTGCTCACTGCGGTGCCTGCGATGCGTTCGACGTCGGGTTTGACCATGTGGTGGCCCTCCTTGCTCAGGTGAATAACGCAAGACTCTTGCCATCGAGGATGTCACCCGATTCGTGATTTTCACAAGAATCTAGGGGAGGTGAGTCCACTGAAGAGCGGAGAGTCCGACAACTTTGACGGAGTTCCTACGAAAATGTAGGAGCCGCTCGTCGGCGCTTCCGTTCAAGACGGGCAATCCTTCTGGCTGTCCGAAGCGAATTGAAGACTTCGACCGCAGGAAGGTATATTTCTTCTTCTATGTAACATGATGCCGTTGAAGCCATGAATTTTCGCGCCGCTCTCATTCTCCTTGTGCTCGGCTTCATGAGCCTGCTCATTGTCATGGGCGCTCTCGCGTTCGTCAGTCGGCTGAAGACCGCCTATCCTCAGCACTTTCGCTCGATTCTTGTGGCGCTCTGCCTGGTGGTTGTCGGCTTGGGGATTTGGGGATACATGGAAGCGAGCGGCGATCCCGCGTTCCACACCGGCGACCTCCTCACCCTTCAGGAACCTGTCGTCGCGCGCCTGGCGGCTGTCGGCCGCGGCGAACGTAACACGGCCTGTATCATTGACATCTACGAGCATCTCGCTGTGGTGGAAGTGCGAGCAGGGACGCTGAGCGCGCGCGTCGAGAGCAACAATACGTCAGGCCCGAGCTTTTGTCCGATCGGCGTCGAGGTGCAAGTCGAACGAACGTGGCTCCATCTCTATACCCTCACGCACCGCCATTCCTGACATAGGCCACCGGCTGAGGTCGAAGTAAATGGATGCGCGACCAGTACTTGGGCGATCCAGGGTCGTGTAGTACACTGTCGTCATACAACTGTGAGGGGGCATGCATGCCAATTAGTGTACGGGTCGACATGAAGACAGAACGAGTGATCGAACGACTCGCCAGGAGAAGAGGACAAACGAAGTCCGAGGTCATCCGAGAGGCGGTTGACCTGCTGGCCAGGCAGACTGATGAAACCGAGAAGAGCGAGCACCCTACGAGGCTATTCACGACTTGATTGGCTGTGTGCGAGGCGGTCCTCCCCATTTGTCTGCGCGTACGGGAGAGCAATTCCGACGGCTTCTTGCGAAAAAACGCAGGGCCTAACATGTTGTTAGTGGATGCCGATCCTCTGGACGCTCATTCACGGGAAGATCATCACCACGAGCGCTGCAAGGCTGTCTTACAATCGCTGCACGAGCCTCTAGGGACCGTCTGATCGGTTTTTACGTAAGCCATGTATCTTTTGAACTTCTCGTGGAAAGCCCAGGAAGCGCTCTGGGAAATGATTGAACGGCACGTGCTCGTGGTGTTGTCCTTAGAGGCGGATGATATGGCGCGCTTGCGGAGCGGCGCTGGTCCGCGCGCAGAACGCGAAAAGATTCGGCGTATCTTCACGCTTGATCGTCGCGATTTTGAGGTCTACCGGCCGTCCCGGATTGGCCGGTTCACATTACTACCTAGCTAAGAGCGGCGGTATTGGTTTCAACCTTCAACCGCCACTTCACGCCGATACGCTAGTCGCAAATCTATCATCCTAGAGCGCATCCGTGTCATTCTGCTGGGAGTTACAGACCTTCGAGTTCCCCGCTGGGCAGTGAAGCTGCAGTATGATGAGATGCTTAGCTGTGCTGATTGATATTTGACCATGAGGAGGAAACGTGTTATTCCCATTATCATTGCATGACCACCGACCGATGAGATGGAGGCTCGGAACTTCTACCTATCCCACATGATCGGATTGAACGGGTGAAGATGGCGAACCGAAAAGAGCCGGGGCTAAAGGCTTCGAAGATTCGGAGAACAACCATGGACCGTCGGAAAGGCGTTCGTTTTGCGGCGACTTCATTCTCTCCGGTGCCCGTCTCCTTTTCGGGAGACGCGAAAGGCGCCGGCACGCTGTACGACATCTCAGAGGGCGGTTGTAAGATCGACAGCAGCGTGACTCCTCCTTTAGGAGCCTCTCTCACATTACGACTTTCGCTCTCCGATCGAACACCACCGCTGGTGATCCAGGCGGGCATTGTCGGATGGACCATCAAGAACAAATTTTTTGGCGTGAAGTTTGTAACCATTAACCCGAGCGAACAGCGGGCGTTGAATCGGTACCTCACAAGCCTCAACGGATAGTGGGAGCCTGGGCGAGGCAGGCGTCGAGGAGTCGATCTGCGTGGAGCACAAGAGACGTCTGATCAAGTCACTGACGTGGGTGCTGGGAAGCTTCCTTGTGCTCTCCCGCTTCGCCTGGGCGGACCCCCTACTCGGTAAGATGCAATGCCTCTCGCTGCAAGCCACCGTCTTAGAAGTCGGGGAATCCCTTGGCATTACGCCGGAGGTTCTCCGTGATGCCATGCGGACTGCGCTGAAGGCTCAGTTGCCCGACCTCAAGACCGATCCGGCTTGTCCGAACCGACTCACCTACAAGGTGTATCTGCAAAATCTCTCGACGGAGACATTCCATGGCTTCTATGGCCACACTGGCTTGGAAGCCAGACGCAAGGCCATGTTTCAAGAGACCGGTATCCCCGCTGAAGTTCGGGCCTGGGACCTGGAGTCGTATCTCCATGGAACGCGAGACAAAGCTAAACTCGCGGTGTTGGATCAACTCACCAGTCATCTGACTCAATTTGCGACTGACTACAAGGCCGCGAACAAGTGAACGAGCCACTGCGACCACACGAATTGGGCTGCCATCCTAAAGAAACAGTGGTCTGTTTCTCGCCGCTCGCTTTGAGATTCGTTGCGGGCCGTTGGTTCATCGCTATTGGCGTATGGGTCCTGCTCGATGCGCGCACATGATCGCATAGGGTGATCGTAAGAGGTTCTCATGGAGCAACGTCGGGATCAGCGCTTTCCGGTCCGCTTCCGGAGCGTGCTCTCCTCTGTCAATATCGGCGACTATGGCGGTACGGCACTTGACCTATCTCTGCGAGGTTGCAGAATTCAGAGTGACATGACTATCCTGGTAGGCATGCACGTGTCGCTGCGTATCACGGTCCCGGGACAGGATGCGCCGATTCAAATCGAACGGGCGGCAGTGCGGTGGTCACGAGAACAAGAGTTCGGGGTGGAATTCATTGCCACGCGGTCGCGTGACGGTGATCGACTTCGCCAAGTCATGCTGGGCCTTGGACAGAACCTCAAGACATGAGAGATCATGCTACCTTCGACGGATATCCTGCTACCTTCGTTGACTTGGCGCCGACCTCCGATCATGGAAAAGTGAATGAGGAGTGTTCGTCCGGACTGCTTGAGGGTTCCCTATGCCGACCCGCTATATCATTCGCTCCCATTCGCGGTTTTCCACGAAGTGTCCCGTCTATTATCTAGGGTCTGATTTCCTCGGAAAAGGTACGGTGCGAGACCTGTCCCCCAAGGGCTGGAGTGTGGACGGCGACCATGCTGTCGAGCCGGGGATGACCTTGACCTTGGCCGTCTTCGTGCCTGACCACGACGCGATTAGGGTTGAAAAAGCCCTTGTGCGATGGGCAAGGGATGGGGTCTTCGGTCTCAGAATCCTTGTCATGGAGCCGGGAGAATCGGCTCGGCTTGAACAGCTAGTCACGAGCCTGCTTCGCCAACAGAGGTTCCACGCGTTGGGCTCTTATTCGTCCCTCCTCCGTTAGAGAGTTGATCCACGAGCACCCGAGTCGTGCGAATCCTGTTCCCGTCTGACTGACCTTCACCAAAATAGATGCCGATCGTTCTCTCGGGCCTCCCGGGTCTACTTGATCCGGATTGAGAGGAGTCCTATCGGCAACAAATTTGGACTGCTCGCAATGATTGAAGTAATCAACGGCGAATGGTAAAAGTACGATGTCACTTCCGATCAGGTCCAAAGGCCTCAGCTCTCGGAGTCGAACAACCGTTCGGTGAGATATTGAAAGGAAGAAACGAGTGAAGCACGCCACTGAACGGAGCTCCATCGATAATCGCCTTCACCCGCGTATTTCACTCCAGTGTTCGGTCATCTTGGCGAACGACAATTTTGTCACTGAAGGAACGGTTCTCAATCTCGGCGTCGCCGGCTGCGCCGTCGCAAGCGACAAGACACCTGCTAGGGGAGAGTATGTGGAACTCGATCTACGTCTTCCTGATCAGAAGCAGGCATTACGTGTGCCGGTGGCGAAGGTGCGGTGGGTGGAGAAGGGACGGTGCGGGGTCGAATTTCTCAAGTTTACGTGGGAACACGAAATCCGATTAGGTCATTTGGTGGGGGCCTACAAGCAGCAGGGCGCGGATCAACCAACCGTGGGAAAAGCCAATGAGGCGTCCCAGTGGTCCCGTTTCCGCAGCAGCACAAGCCGCTTCATGAACTACATTCGAACGAGGCTTCGACTCCAATAGGAGGCGAGCGGCATCCAACCCCCCTGCGCGCCTACCAGATCCAATAACAAGAGGATCAGGGACATCCTGTCATTGGGCTCGAAAGAGTCAGGCCGGAAGGTAGAAGACAATGTCCAGCGAGTAAGCTCTGCCACAGCCCATTGCATTTCAAGTCGTTGATTGAAGGGGTGCAGTCTTTGCACGACCCCATCGATCAGCTATTAGCGCAGCGTGATCGTCATCTCCGGTGCGCGCTTCTAAGTGACCATTCTCCTTAAAGAACCGTCTTCACATGATCGTCTCATCAGTGACGGCACATCTGTTGCGTTGTGAGGGGGTGTGGCGTTTGCTGAGCCGTTGTAGTCCATGACGCAGACTAAAAGACGTAGGGCAGAAGCGGAGGCACATGAGACCCATCGCCTGTGCGCTCTGCGGTAAAGTTCTCACCGCTTCCATCTTTTGTGTTTGGCTGCTCATTGAGCTGGTGGTGTCGAACGACAACCGCATACGTCAGTAGGCATGCAAGGCGGCTGAGAGGTTCACCATGATGTCGAAGGTGCTTGAGGTTGACCTGGCGACTCGCCTTCGGCGGATTACGGAAATCCTGGATGAGATCGTGCCGGAAGCAGAAGAGCACCGTGCGGCGGGTCAGCATTCGTCAGTACTCGCCTTGGAACACATTGCTCGAAACGAAATTGCTCAGGCTGCCTCCCTCCTGGGGAGCGCGCTCGGGAAGAATCCTCTCTGGCTTCGTGGTTATCTGCTCTTAGCAACAATCTACGAAGAAACACAGGCCACCCAGAAAGCCATCGGGTGGCTTGAGAGCGGTATCAACATCTGCCGGGCGAGTCTGAGATCCTTAGCCATGCAAAGTTGCACACTGTCCATGAGCGGAACGTTCAGCCATAAGGTACGGTCTCGTATCCTGCATCGGGCTGCCCATTTCTCACGATACGAACAGATTCTGCGTCACCGGCTTGCCCCAATGCTGGCCAAGGCCGGTCATTTCGAGGAGGCGCTCCAATGCTGGACCGAGCTCGAAGACCTGCACTGCGCCTAACTGCGCGCAGGTGCCCTCTTCACCATTAGGCAAGGCCGAGCGTGAGTCAGAGGTGAGAGGGATAGTGGATATCAGGAGCCACATGGCAACAACCAAGAGGAGGATCTGAATTGGTGAAGACCTTGGATATAAAAGAGCAGGGAGAGCCGGTGCACTACTGTGATCGTTGTGCACGGCGGTCGCTGGACCTGGTCTTTGATGATCTCAGCCTACAGGAGATCTGCGCAGAGTGCCGACGAGAACTGGCGCGCCGGCGGGCGAGGCTAACCCAGCCTGTCAAGACAAGGTCGTAAGGCACTGAAGCCTGACTACAGGTTCCACCCGCCACGAGTGGAGAAGCAGGGTATACACCCCTGCTGGTACGTGTTAGCATAGCCTTAGCCAATCTGGATCTTCACTTGCCTCCATGTTCCGACCTGCCCAAGAAACACCGCTCTTCCGGAAAATTCCCTTTCGTCTGATCACTGCCGTCCTGCTGATCCTCGCTCTCGCAATCTCCGTGCTGCTGGTGTTCAGCCTGGAACACGAGAAGTTCGTGGTCCATGAGCTCACAAAGGGCAAGACGGTCCCGACGGAGCTGGTCTTGGCCCTCTGGCAATCCCGGCAGGACCTCATCGCGATCACCGTGCTCTTGTTTCTCGTCAGTGCCATGGGGATTGCCGCTGTTATCACCTTTCTCCACTATGACAGCACCCGTAGGACGTTGGAGGCAGTCAAGGGGCTCGCACGCAATATTCTTGAGAGTATCCCGACCGGCGTCCTGACGGTGAATCGGAGCGGCCTCATCACGGCAGTCAACCCGGCTACAGTTTCGATTCTGAAACGCTCAGCTTCAGAATTGCTTGGGAATTCATATGAGTCGGTTTTTGCCGAAGGCGATACGATCCGGGTGGTGCTCGACGGCGCGCTCCATCGTCATCACCACCTCGATCACAAGGACTTACCGTATGAAGGAGACGGCCAGACGCTATGTACCATCCGTGTGACCACGGCGGACCTGACAGGCGATGAAGGGCAGTCGGCTGGTGCTCTCCTACTAGTTGAAGACGCGACGGAGTTGCTGACTCTCGAGCAGCGCGTGCGCGTGGCGGAGAAACTGACAGGATTACATACGCTCTCCGCCGGTGTGGCTCATGAACTGCGCAACCCGCTCAGCGCCATGGACCTAAACCTCCACCTGCTCGAAGAAGAGCTACGTGAAAAATGTATAGTGCCCGCGCAGGCTGCCCACTATTTGCAGGTCCTCAACGCTGAATGCCGCCGCTTGTCGGTGATCCTCGACAACTTTATGAAGTTTTCCCGGCCGGAGCCGGTCAAGCTGCATGAGGTGGATGTCAGAGGCGTAATCGCGCATATCCTGGCACTGCTTCAGTACGAAGGGGAAGAGCGGAAAATTCGCCTCGTGCACAGCCTCGAGGAAGAGCTTCCGCCTGTGTTGGGAGATGAGACGCAGATCAGCCAGGTGTTGGTCAATATTGTGGTGAATGCCTTTCAGGCCATGCCGGATGGTGGCCTGTGTCACATTGTGGCGGCAGGCCGACAGATCGAGGGAAAGGACTGGATCGAGATCTCTGTGCAGGATACGGGCGTGGGCATCAAGAAAGAAGATCTGTCCCGCTTGTATGAACCGTTCTATACCACGAAGGCTGGGGGCAGCGGACTTGGGCTGGCTGTGGCCTACCGGATTATCCAGGATCATGAAGGGACGATTCAGGTTTCGAGCACGCCGGGTAGCGGAACCAGCGTGGTAATCAGGTTGCCGGTGGCCTCCGTCAGGCGCCAGACACTCATGGTGGGACGATGAAGCCGATCGCGGACGTTCTGGTCGTCGAAGACGAGTTGAACATCAGGACTGCACTGGTGACCATGCTGGAAAAGTTGGGACATCAGGTCCGTGGGGCTGGCACGGGGGAAGAGGCGCTTGCGCTTCTGGGGGAGCGCCGGGCGGACTTAGTGATCACCGATCTCAAGATGCCAGGGATTGGCGGGATGGAGTTGCTGCGCCGCCTGAAGAACACCTGGCCGGCGACGGAGGTCGTGGTGATGACGGCCTACGGCTCCATCGACACGGCCGTTGAGGCGATGCGCTTGGGCGCCTACGACTACCTGACCAAACCCATCGATCGAGAACGCTTTCCGGTCGCAGTCAAGAAGGCATTGGAACGGCATTTTCTCGTGACGGAAAATAAAGAACTCCGCGACCGTCTCGAGACGCGGACTCGCTTCGAGCGGATGGTCGGCGAGAGCGAGCCCATGCAGCGTATCTACACCCTCGTGGAGATGGTGGCCGGCAGCGATGTCACCGTGCTCCTGACCGGAGAAAGCGGAACCGGCAAGGAACTCGTGGCGCGAGCGATTCACCACAAAAGCCCTCGTACCTCCGGTCCCTTTATCACGTTGAACTGTGGGGCGTTGCCTGAAAACCTGTTCGAAAGTGAATTGTTCGGTTATGAAAAAGGCGCCTTCACAGGCGCGATGAACACGAAATCAGGGCGTTTTGAACTCGCCGACGGCGGGACGCTCTTGCTAGATGAAGTGGGGGAACTCTCACTGAAGTCGCAGGTCGATTTCTTGCGCGTGCTGGAGACGAAAGAGTTTAGACGGTTGGGCGGTACCAAGGTCATCAAGGTGGACACACGCATCATTGCCGCAACCAACCGGAATCTTGAGGAAGCGGTCAAGGCAGGGGACTTTCGGGAAGATCTTTACTACCGGTTGAATGTGGTTCCCCTTAAATTGCCGCCTCTGCGCGAGCGATCAGATGACATTCCGCTTCTGGTGGAAAGGTTTCTGCACGAGTTCAGCGCTCAGCACGAGCGCGAACCGAAGGAATTTTCCCGGGAAGCCATGTGGCTGCTGCGACTCTATGCCTGGCCTGGGAATATTCGCCAGCTCCGGAACGTCATCGAACGATTGGTCGTGACCATGCCTGAAAAAACAATTCAGCCACAGCATCTGCCAGAGGAGATCCAAGCCAGTAAAGAAGATGTGCGCACCATGCTGGTCACCTTAGGCACCTCGCTTGGGGAGATCGAGCGGGAAGTCATCCGCCGAACCCTTGCGGAAGTCACCAACCATCGTGAGAAGGCCGCTAAGCTCTTGGGGATCAGCCTCAGGACCCTTCAATATAAGATTAAAGAATACGGAATCCGAGACTGAGCACCATCAGAAATAGACCCTTTCTTCTCATTCCGTCCTTTTGTTTCGAACTCCCGGCAGCATCGTGATCACAAATCTTGCGCGCTTCACTTTCCCCTGCTCTTTCACGTAACCGCACCAGTCTCCACAGGAATTCCCACACAACCACGATAGAGAAAACGAGAAGGTCTGCAAATCTTGCAGTGCAGGCCTCAGATCGTTCTCAGAATTTACCTCGCATGTGTCCCAAATCCGCTGAATTACCAGAAACTACACCCACAGGCAGCGCACAATCTCGATCGTTAGCTACGGTATTGTCTATCACAGAACGAATTCCACAACCAGAGCGATGATCGTGAAACGCGGTGGCAGCGGTGAATTTCTGGATCCACACACCAGCATATATTGGCGTCGTTGAGGCTGCGGTGGCTGCGCCCAGCCACCCGCTCACCAACTCAAAGCTGCCCAAAAAGGCAACAGTGGCAGCACGGAATCCACTCTAGCGAAGGACGAGCTTGCGAAACAGGAAAAGACCCTGTCGATTTTTCGGTCCTACACTGACGCGGGCTCAATTCTTGAAGCTATGTAGTAATGGACCGAGCATGGATGGGTGCGCACAAGATTTGCACGGGTATCTGTGACGCGGAGGGAAACATGAGGGAAGGAGAAACTGAAAGCAAGGTGGGATTATTAGAAATTGTCTGTGCTCTCGCAGTGCTAGCGACAGTAGTGGCAAGCGTGGTGTGGGGGCTGAATCTGCTTGTCACCGCGGTCATGCTGATTGCTGCCTATGCGCTGCTTCGTGATGTACGTGTCTCATGGCGCGTGAAGAAGTAGGTCAGAGAGGATGGTTCTCCAGCGAGTAGGGCTGAGGGTCGGAGTGGATCGAGGATGCATTTTCTGCATGGTCAGCGAACCCCTTAGTTCACCAAGACGATCAAGCCGCCCGTGTCTTCTAGCACTCGGTAGTTCTTCACTTGGTGAAGGCCTAGCCCCACGACTCTTAATGGCATCAACTTTGCTGCCGCTATGCCACCCACGCAGGAATTCGGTGTCAAGAAGAGGGACTACGTCATCGATGTCTTCCGAAATGATTCCCCCGGGAAACCGCATCGTCCTCAAGAAAATACACTCGGTCGGCAGATACCTGCCGCCGAGCAACGCCATCCTGAATTGGAATGACGACAACCTGCTGATCAGTCCGCAAGGAGTTGGGGGTTACGATGCCCAAGGATACAAGACGCTTCGCCTGAAGTGGGTCATCCCGCTCGAGGGACGGGCGTTGGGCCGCACGTCGGCACACCGTGAGGGCGCGGCATGCAGTCTCGACCATCCGAGACTCCTGGAGTGAGGGCTGTGCGGAATACAGAGTCACAGAAGCCAACGAAGTTGGTGACACATGATAACTGGAGGGGGCGCGCCCGCTATTTACATGATGCACTCAATGCCTGCCCGGCTGACATCGTGGCTCGACGCGAGCTGGCGGCACTTCTGGAGGAACTAGGGGAACTCGAGGGTGCGTTCTTTCATTGGAAGGTGATCCTGGATTACGACCCCAACAATCTGAACGCCTGGGAGGGAGTCGCGCGGTGCCGAGAGAGGTCGGTTGACACGCTCCGTTCCAAGCTGTGATCGCCGAAGAGAACTTGTGGTGCCAGGTGGCCATGCATGGTGAGGATCTATATCAGTTGCGGCGCAGACGCTCCTCGCTCGGGGCCAGAGCGCACTACCCTGGCTGATGTCCCAGGTAGGTGAGTTTGTTGAGCTGACATTATCAGAGAAACCTGGGGGGTGGAAGCTGGGTCGATCTACGTCCGATCCGACCAGGGAGCGCTACGCTTCAATTATCTTATCTCATTCCTTTCGGTTCTTACCAGTCGTCCGATGCTAAGGACGAAGGACGATGTGGCCATGGAAAAGACATATGATCGCTCAATTAAGTTGCTCATCATCAGTGACAACATGCTTCGTGTCGGTATTCGAATGATCCTCGATACTGACCCGAGCATCTCCGTTGTGGGTGAGGCGAGTTCCTCCGTCAGCTCTGTCGAAATCGCCGCCCGTCGGGAACCGGACATTTCCCTGATCGATCTCGATCTTTTTGGCGTTCATATCGTAAGTCTCATGCGCGACCTGAGAAAGGTCACTGATCGCGTGCTCCCACTTATTCTCGGCAGCTTGGGAAATGAAGACTTGATCAGCAAGGCGCTCACTTCAGGGGCGGCGGGGGTGGTCTTGAAGATTCAGCCTCCGGCGGTTCTCATCGCTGCCATTCAAAGTCTTTGCGAAGGCGAGTCTCACGTTGACCGCCACAAGATGCAACCAGCTTCGGCGTTGTTCAATAATTCTCCCAATTCTCACGCGCCAAAGAAAGTCGATCTCGACCCTATTCACCAACGAAACCCACTCGACCCGGAAAGTGAGAAAATCCACACACTGACCACCAGGGAGCGAGAGATTATCCATCTCATAGCCAAGGGGCTCGCGAACAAAGACATCGCCGATCGACTTTGCATCAGTGATGTCACGGTACGCCATCACCTGACCAACATCTTCGACAAGCTGGAAGTCTCGAACAGACAGAAATTACTCATCCTCGCCCATCACTACGGGCTCGCTGATCTCACTCTGACCTCTGAGGCCGTTAAGTGAGAGTTTTGAGGTGAGCCCCGGCCATGGCGGTCAACACAGGCATCCCAGCTGATCGTCGTGAGCCTTTGTGGGTCTGCGCGGCTGGCACACTCAGGCCTCAGAGGAGGGCCAGGACCGCGACGGTCGATGCGTCTAAGTGTAGCCGGGTGGTTAGGATGAGCATCGCGCTACCGAGTGTCGCTAAGGTTGAGAATCATCTCCTGCGGCTGAGGTAATCAGGCACTCATCCTGTCAACGAGGGTAAAAGGAGGTTGGGCACATGGCGCCAAAACGCAAGGGAACGAGCAAGAAAGCCAAGAAAAGCGGGTCGGTAAGGAAAAAGAGAAAAAAGAGGTAGTGAGTCAGGATTCAGACACCTTAGCGATGATCTTGACGGGAATTCCTGAATGACCCTCCTGCTGGTCGCCCTACTGGCGTGCTATACGGCAGGAGTCATCCTTCCACCCTGCCTGGCTGGAAAACCCAAACTTCAGAATTTCGTTGCTCACGGACTCGCCGGCGTAGCGTGTGTGGTAGGGATTGCGCTTGGCCTCGCCGGTCTGCTCATGTCCAGCCCGATCACCGTCTCGGTGCCTTCCAGTCTTCCGTTTCTTGCCTTTGCCATTCGCATTGATGCGCTCGCGGCCTTCTTCGTGCTCATGATCTCACTGGCCGGTCTGGCTGCCTCGGTCTATGCCCTCGGCTATGTGACCAAATGCTATGGGCGGGTCTCGATTGGGGCGCTTGGGTCGTTGTTCAACGGGTTTCTCCTCTCCATGACATTGGTGGTGATCGCCGACAACGGGTTCTTCTTCCTGATTGTCTGGGAATTGATGTCGCTGGTCTCCTATTTCCTCGTCGTCACCGAACACGAGAAGGCCGAGGTCCGTTACGCGGGATTCTTCTATCTGATCATGACCCATGTCGGAACCGCGTTCATCATCCTGACCTTTCTGATCTTTTTGCAAGAGGCCGGGTCGTTCTCCTTCTCGGCCTTCCGACATCTGGAGCAGCCCTTGCCTGAAGGCCTCCGGACGCTGGCGTTTTTCGCAGCACTGATCGGCTTTGGGACAAAGGCCGGCATCGTGCCGCTGCACGTCTGGCTTCCCTACGCGCACCCGGCGGCTCCGTCGCATGTCTCAGCCCTGATGTCTGGGGTGATGATCAAGACGGCGATCTATGGATTGGTTCGGGTGTATTTCGATTTTCTGGGTGGTCAGTTTCCGTGGTGGTGGGGATTCGTGATTCTGGTTGTCGGCGCCGTATCAGCCTTGCTGGGCGTGATGTATGCGCTAATGGAGCATGATCTGAAAAGCCTGCTGGCCTTCCACAGTGTGGAGAATATCGGAATCATTCTGTTGGGCATCGGCGCCGGGATGATTTTTCAATCATATGGCCTGAAAGAGTTTGCCGCGCTGGGCGTCCTGGCTGGACTCTACCACACGATCAACCACGGAATGTTCAAGGCCCTGCTGTTCCTGGGGGCCGGGTCTCTGCTGTACGCCACCCACACCCGGAATATGGAAGAGTACGGAGGCCTGCTGCGGCGCATGCCCTGGACTGGCGCCTGCTTTCTGATCGGAGCCGTCTCGATTGCCGCTCTGCCGCCCACCAACGGATTCGTCAGCGAGTGGCTCGTTTTTCAAAGCCTCTTTCTGAGTTTTCACTTGCCCGTCGTGCTGCTGAAGTTGATGTTGCCGCTGGCGGCGGCCATGCTCGCGCTCACAAGCGTGCTCGCGTTGGCCTGTTTCGCCAAAGCGTTTGGGATTTCGTTTTTGGCCCTTCCTCGAAGCTCGCACGCACGCCTTGCTGAAGAGGTCCCGTTTTCGATGCGCATCGCAATGGCGTCACTGGCAGTCGTCTGCGCCCTCCTTGGCCTGGCGCCGATGGTGGTCGTCCCGCTCCTGGATCGGATCACCGGACCGTTGACGGGAGCCTTGATTGCCGAAAAAGTGCTGGCGCTGGATGGTTGGGCGCTCGCGCCGGTGAATGTCGAGTTCTCAAGCCTCTCGACACCGGCGCTGGCTCTGCTGCTGATCACGTTGTCGCTCCTCGGGCTCTTGCTGGTCGTCACCGCTCGGCGGTCTTTGGAGAACACGCTATTACAAGACGTGGGGCTGCGGCATCAATCTCACGCCTCGCATGGAATACACGGCGACGGGTTTTGTGCAGCCAATCAAGCGAGTCTTCAGCATGATCTACCAGCCGACGGTCAAGCTGGAAACGGAGTTCCTGGAAGAGTCGAGGTACTTTGCCAAGCGCAGGCGGTTTGAGTTCCACATCGAACCGCTCTTTCAGAAGTATCTCTACGATTCGGTGGTGACGTTCTTCGCAACTGTGGCTGATCGCCTGAGGATCATCCAGGCCGGGAGCCTGCATCTCTATCTGGTTTACATCTTTGTCACGCTAGTCGTGCTGTTGTTGATTGCGGTGTAGCCGTGAACCCAGTTGATCCCATGCTGAGAGCGCTCATCCTAGTGGTCGCACAGACACTTGTCTTGCTGGTCGTGTCGCCGTTCATTGTGGGGCTGATCCGCAAGGTCAAAGCTCGTCTGCAGTGCCGCCGCGGCGCGAGTGTCTTCCAGCCCTATGCCGACCTCGCTAAGCTGTTCCGGAAACAGCCGGTCGTCTCGACCACGACGTCCTGGATCTTCACGGCCACGCCCTACATCCTTTTTGCCTCGACCTTGGCAGCCGGCCTGCTGGTCCCGGTCTTCGTATCTCAGACACCGCTCACCTTCGCCGGTAACATCATTGCCTTGGTCTATCTGTTCGCGCTGGGTACCTTCTTCCTGATTCTGGCCGGGCTCGACGCCGGATCAGCCTTCGGCGGAATGGGGAGCAGCCGAGAAGCGATCGTCGCCTCGCTGACCGAACCGGCGATGATCCTTTCCATCTTCGCCATCGCACTCACGGCGGGATCCACGAATCTCAGCACGATCGTGCACAAGACTGCGCTTATGCAAGGCGTCGTCACCGACCCGTCACCTCATCTCATGGCCTTGGCGGCGCTCTTCATCGTAGCCATTGCCGAGACCGGGCGCGTGCCGGTGGATAATCCGGCGACCCACCTGGAACTCACGATGATTCACGAAGCGATGATCCTGGAATATTCCGGCCGCTACCTGGCGCTGGTGGAGTGGGCCGCAGGGATCAAACTGCTCGTCTTTCTGACGTTGATCGCCAATGTCTTTGCGCCCTGGGGCATTGCGACCAGTCCGACCCCCGCTGCGATTAGTGTGGGTTTGGCACTGTATGTCGTGAAGGTGTCCGGCCTGGCCGTGGTGGTCGGGGTTATCGAATGCATGTTTGCGAAGTTAAGGCTGTTCCGCGTCACCGATTTGTTGGGTGTCGCGTTCATCCTGTCGCTGCTGGCGCTGGTGTTTTTCTATACCCTGCGAGGCTGAGATGCCCCAGATTCCTCCTCAGATCGCGTCCCAGGTCGTGGACTTGTGTTCCGTTTTGCTGCTACTGACCTGCTTCGCCATTGTGGCGCAGCGGCGGCTGTCCGCATGCGTGGACTTGTTTGCGTTGCAGTCGGTCTTCCTCGCCAACACGGCGACCTTGGTGGCCTTCTTCACCGGTATCCACCACATCTACGTGGCGGCGGCCTTGACTGTGGTGATCAAGGCCATCGTGCTCCCTCGCATTCTCAAGAAAGTCATCGAGCGGCTCAACGTAACGCGGGAACTGGTGATGAATGTCAATATTCCCGCGGGGCTGCTGATCTGTGGGGCGTTGGTGATTCTGGCGTTTGTAATCACCCAGCCCATCATTCCGCTGGGCTTCTTGTTGACACGCGACTCGCTGGC
>CAVPGK010000005.1:0-79910 GCA_963703955.1 Nitrospirota bacterium
GGGGATAGCCCATGGGCTATCCCCTTCCGGTCTTCCGTGCAGTCCTTCTTGTGACTTGTCTGTATGGTGTGTTTCTAAAAGGACAGCGATGCTCTTTCGTCTTGCGCTCTTGCCAAGTCATTCTGCCAGCCGCGATCGGTGACCGCGGGCATGCCGGCAAACGGCTTCTCGACGATATCTTTTTTCATCGGCCCGAGGGCGCCGAGTAGTTCATTCTTCTCGCGCTCCGGAACCTTAAACTTGTTCAAGGTCGCAACTAGATCTCCCACCAGCGCATCAAACTCTACACTGGTGATTCCCATGCCCGCATGCGCGGTCTTCATGTCACGCCCAGTGTAAGTGCAGGGACCGCCCGAGGCCTGGCAAATCTGCTCCACGAGCATGGTCTTCAAACGTGGGAGGTTGGCATTGGCGAACTTGCCGTTGATCCGATTATCTCCCGCCACCCGGGCGACGAAATCATCAACGACCGCGGTAATCGCCGGCTTGCCCCCCAGCCGGTCGTACAGCGGTGTAACCGCAGCGGGCTTTGTGGTGCTTGACTCCATTGTGCTGCAACCGGCGACCGCGAGAGCAATTCCGAATACGAACAAGCGAGACAGACCATGTGAGCGCATGATAGTTCCTCCTGGTTAATGGGTGAGTTCTCCGTTCAGCCGTTCCTTCTCTTGCTTACCTGCACTCTCTACCTCCGTTACGAGACCTCCGTGAGTTTGGATTGCAGATTCCAGAAAGTTTTCTTGTGGCTTCAGCGACGCCGGTGTTATAGTCCCGTTGCCTTTTCCGACTCACGAGGATTTCGTGAATTCTGCGCGGTCGGTGAATCCGTTCTTCTCCACCGTCTCGTAATGACTTAGGGAAAGCCTATGCAGACGCTGGCCGTAGGTAGCGGAGTTCGCACCTCCCGATTGCGATACAGGAATGAGAGAAGTATCGTGCTGGACGGGAATGTAGTCGTGCCAGGGAACGTGCAGAACGACGATTACCACCGAACCGAGGCCCACCGTTCATCCAATTACCTGCAGTGAGCAAGGTTACTTCGCGTTTGTGATGACATCCACACAGAACCGGGTTCTGTCGGCTAATCCAGTCGTGTCATAAGATCTACACGCGATGGCATTTGCCCGTCATGCGAGCGTATCGGTGTGTGGTGTGCTCACCTCACAGGGTGAGAAGGGTCTACCCGGAAAGTAAAAAGGAGGATTTGACTCACTTGCAACGCAACGCTTAGGAGAGCAAAGTAGCGGCGATTCTGAACCGGCTTCTATGAATACCGTGACAACACCGTCGGAAGCCGCGAAGTTGCATTCTTGCGATCGGATGTGATCGCGTAGTATGCCCAAGCTGTGCTGAGGCAATTCGAGACAGGGAAAGGGTTCGAACAGCCGTGCAAGTTAGTCATTGGGGTTGGGACCAGGGAGGTGATCCACCGATTTCTTGCCGTGGTGGAAGAAAACGGTGTCCGAAACCGGTCTTGAATCTCATTGTTTCGTCGACGAGCCGAATAGCCCTCTGCAGTGCTATCTAGTTCACGAGGAGACGACCATGATGGCCGAGAATGAGCAAGACATCATTGGCGAACAGCGACGCGAGCTTGAGACGGCGCGCCTGTTCCTGGCGCGCATGCAGGTCAGCGGAGGGAATTCTCTTAAGCAGGTGTTTGAGCGTAGCACAGAAACTGCTGCCGCGACCCTCAAGGTCGAACGTGTGAGCATTTGGTTCTTCGTTCACGACCGCCAGGCCATTCGCTGCCATGACCTGTACGAGCGGTCACGGAAGGAGCATTCTGAGGGGGCGATCCTATATGCCGCTGATTTTCCTATCTATTTCCGCGCGCTCGAGGAACGCCGCGACATTGCGGCCGCAGACGCGCGGACCCACCCCTTGACCCAGGAGTTACGGGAAGCCTATCTGGAACCGCTTGGCATCACGTCCATGCTGGATTCTCCCATTTTTCGCGACGGACAAGTGATCGGAGTCGTGTGCCATGAACATTTCGGTCCGCCCCGAGAGTGGACAGTTGAGGAGCGCGACTTTACGGGCTCAGTGGCGGACGCCATCGCGTCAAAATTCGAGAGCGCGACGCGGCAGGACGTCGAGTTGTCGCGTCGGGCGTTGGAACTTCACACGGCAGAACTCCACAGGTTGGATGCCGTTAGCCGAGTGGCCGCTGGCATTGCGCATGACTTTAAGAATGTTCTGCTGGTGATCATCTGCAACGCAGACTTGATCAGGCGGGCTGAGGCTGCAACGCCTAACATCATTGCAATGGCCCAGGAGGTTCTTGAGGCGGCTGAGCGTGGCAAAGCGCTTTCCGACGAACTCTTGAACTTTGGGCGGGAGAAATCGCATCGGACGAGCGCGATCCAAGTCTCCGATGTTGTGCAGCGGTTTGTGGGGATCCTCCAAACAGCGGTCGGCAGAGCCTATTCCATTCACTTCATCCGAGGCTCATCCCCTGGCCGAGTGTTCATAGAGCCTTCCCAACTCGAACGTGTCCTGTTGAACTTGTGCCTCAACGCGCGCGATGCCATGCCCCCCGGTGGAATCATAACGATCACGGTCCTCGAAACCCGTGTCACCGAAGCAATCGGTGCTCCAGGGGTCTATACGGTTGTCGAGGTGAGGGATACGGGTGCGGGGATGGATTCGAAAACCAGGGCGCGGATTTTCGAGCCGCTTTTTACGACCAAGGCTAAAGACAAGGGAAGCGGGCTGGGCCTAACAATCGTCCATCGAATCGTCGATCGGGCCGGCGGCTTCATCCACGTGACGACCGAGCCAGGGCAGGGCACATGCATTCGAGTGTACTTGCCGCGAGTTTCTTCCGAAACTTGAGCCAGGTTCGGCAAGAGGATTGACGGGGATTCGGGCGTGTCACGAAGTTTCGCAAATCATGAGAGTTCACGAGCCGAAGTCGTGAGTTTTCGCATGAAGCTGGGGAGACGGCTATGGAGGATGATCCAGAGCTGGAGAACTAGCTCTGGCTGGGGCGAGTGATACCGAGCGCCTTCATGCGCGAGCTTAAGGTCGAAGGGTTCATCCCCATACCACCAGGCGGGATCGAGCCGTGACCTAGACAAGAAGGGTCATAGAGAGAGATCTATGCGCAAAGACGCAATTTATGCAACCACCTTTAGACCCCCGGTGGCATCCTTATTTTGCTAGAGAGGTGGTCGTCAGGTACAGGAGGGTACAGAGGCATACAGTGTCACGCGGTAAGAGAAAGCCTTTTCGGAAATTAGAAAAAGCCTATTTACCGGGCTGACTCAGGGCTTTGGCAACTTCGCGATATCAATGTCGGGATAGAGTTTCCGTATGCAGTTGGGGCAAATGCTGTGCGTGAATGTTGCTTCCGAATGCGTCTGGATATACGACTCAACACTATCCCAATACCCTTGATCGTCGCGGATCTGCTTGCACGACGCGCAGATAGGCAACAAGCCACGGAGGATCTTGAGCTTTGCCAATGCTTCTGTCACGCGGACTTCTAATTGCTCGTTCGCGCGGTGCAGCGCCTCCTCTGCCCGTATGCGGTCGGTGATGTCAACCGCAAACACAATGACGCCCACGATGTTCCCTTGCGCGTCGCGATAAGGAATTTTGTCCGTTTGGACCCAACGCTTTTCGTCGGCCGACACGCGATAGGGTTCAATAATGCCTCGCTTCGGCTCTCCTGTTTGCATCACCTCAAGATCATCTTGGTGGTACTTCAGCGCGTCTTCTGGATAGAATTCATCGGTCAGTCTTCCTTTGATCTGATGCTCGGGTACCCCTATTGATTGGGCGGCTCCCTTGTTCACGTTAAGAATCCTGTTGGCTTTGTCTTTATACCAGATCATTGCCGGTACTGAATCAAAGATGGTTTGCAACTCATCCTGCTTTTGAGCGAACCGTTCCTCTGTATCCTTACGCTGCAAGGTCAGGAAAGTGACAGCCCACACTATGCTCACTGAAAGTGCGCGATTGGTTAGTACCATCCAGGGAATGGCTTCTCCACTAGGAGAATAAATGTAATCCAGAATGATGAGGATACTACTGACGGTGGCGACCGTGAGTGTCGGCTTTCGTCCACGCAACCATAGGGTTGTCAATACGGGAGCTACATAAAGAAGCCCCATGGCCACGCCTAAGGGAACAAAGTGGTCCCATAGAAAGATTAGGGCCATGAGCAAGATGGGAACACCGCTCTGTAGTTGAATCTTTGTGCCTCTCTATCGGGTTCAGATCTACGAAGGTTAGACGATTTGACATCTCTTCTCAAGAGGATCAGCTTCGATCTCTATAACTTTCTTTCTACAGGGAAAGTCATGGAACCGGGGTAATTAGACTTAGTCTCGCGCGACCCTTTTATTTGCCCTCGTGAGATGATCTGCGAGGGCATTTTTGTCTGTACGACGGCATGAAAAATCGGATCAGAACAGCAACCTTCATTGCGGATGAGTGGCGCTTTTCGGGCTGGCAATGCATCTGGGCCAATGGCCGAAGCCCCTATAGTGCCTTCTTCACGGCTGCACACCTCCCGCAGTTTGAGCTGGCGGACTATGGGTCTGAACGTGCGAGGGTTACAGAAGTGAAAGCGGACATCAGACCACGGCAACTCTGCTTACCCTTCACCGAGTGGGCGCTTTATCAAGGCACGGAGGTCATCACTCGCTGGCGCTACCCTGAAGCACATTCGGGCGGGGAGTAGAATGTGAGGGGTGGCCGCTCTCAGCGTTGATCCACTTTGGAACCTAGGATGCGAGGAGGGTAGGCTTGAGCAGGATGAAGCTTTGTTAGTTATGCCAAATTTCGACACCTTGTCCACAGGCATTCACTGAGGTCAGCCTCTGTTAGGACTGCCGGCCCTATAACTACGTATTATTTATATCTGCTACTAGATATGGTGGTGGTCAGCCGATGTACCGCAATGATTAAAAAGTGGGCAAGGTGTTCGTCGGCTCAGCCTTGAAGGCAGTTTGCTTGTCAGTGACTCATTATCCACAGCCTTATTCACAGTTTTTGGGGATTCTATTTTCTTGCCAGTGGGCTCGCCCCGCATGCGCGATAGAACAGCTCATTGATAGCCTTCTCTTGATCTTTAATGCCTTCCTCAGGAAAGGACCATCGTTTTATACAAAAGACATCGCAACTGCCCCGCCTAAGCCGACGGATTTCTGGCACCTCTGTACTTGCCCCTCAAGACGATTTGGAAACTTGGTCATTTCTGAGGTACAAGAGCAGACCTGACTCGTTCAAACTAGTTGCCCGTTGAACTGCAGGTGGTCGTGATATTTCCTTCTGGTCGCGCTTCTGTATCTCCGCGCCACGGTCCCTGGATCACTCGGTCCGTGATCGGCATCGTGCTCGCTACTTTTTTTTCAGACTTTAGCCACGAAATGTGCACAGCAGTCCTCCCTCTCTACCTTTCAACACTGGGGTTCGGCCCTGCCGCGCTAGGTCTGATCGAGGGAGTCGCTGACTTTCTGGTCAGCCTCTCAAAACTGGCGGGTGGAGTGGTCGGACATCATGTCCGCCATAAGCGTCCCTTGGCATCCCTGGGTTACAACGGCCGTGGCGACGTGGGCGATCGCTCTTGTCCAGGAGCTCGGTGCACTGATCTCCCTACGCAGCGCGCCTTGGATCGGCCGAGGCTTTCGCGGACCGCTGCGAGACTATTTACTCGCGGATGCGGTCGAACCTACCCACTATGGGCACGCATATGGTTTGGAGCGCGCCGGAGATATGCTTGGAGCAGTCATGGGACCGTTGATGGCCACGCTGCTGATTTGGGGTGGGATCGAGTTCCGTATGGTCATTCTGTGGACCCTAGTGCCGGGACTCCTAGCGGCAGGCTCAATGTTCTTTCTCACCAGCGAACGTGCAGGAGCGACGGTCCATATCTCGGAGAATCCAGCTCCATCATCACGCCGATCATTCGCCCGTCTCTTTCGCGGTGTGCTTTGATCATGGCCTTAGCTTCTTCCACTTCCTCGTCTCTGATCTTCATGGTTTTCTGCCGGCCTTTGCTTCGTGATCTTTCCTTCTGGCCCCCAGAGTTCATCCCATTCCTTGATCATGGGTTTCCAGTTCACGTCAATTCCATATTCCTCGGCCAGATCGAGGTAGACCACCAGGGCATTTTGCAGGATGTGAACCTTCGATTTTCTCATCGGGTACTTCCGGATAAACGCCTCGAGTTTGTCATTGATCACTTCTCCCCAATACACCGGGATCGTGTAATGGGTGTTCTTCGACCCTTTCATGATTGCACCCCCCATAGATTTTGGTGATCCTTTGTGAACCCTTAGTGTCGCTCACCTGGCCTCACTGGTCAAAGGCATTCTCGAGGAGATGGAAAAGCTCGTCTGCAAGGAGAGAACTGCGGGGCTCATTACAGCGAACTCGACCTCACCCCATGTATAATTTGCTCGATCAGAAACTAGAGCAAGCCCCGTTCGACCTCCTTAGTCTTGATTGAGAATGGGCCCCTCCGTGAGACACTTGACCACTGTGGAACCAGGGCGTTGCACAGAAAGTGCCTACCGAACTCTGCAACCACTTGACAGAATTCACTTTGCCCAGAATACCGCCTTCAGGCGGGCGGGGGTGGATTTTAACAAGCTCGTTTCTCTACTTTACACCAGCTGGATTGACCTTCCTTGAGCCTGCCTCTCGATGACCTCTCTACGCCGGTTTCTTTCAAGCAATTCGAATCCGG
The DNA here is from genome assembly GCA_963703955.1 of Nitrospirota bacterium. GTDB lineage: Bacteria > Nitrospirota > Nitrospiria > Nitrospirales > Nitrospiraceae > CAVPGK01. Next base: position 6,704 of record CAVPGK010000005.1, read on the forward strand.
CGAGTGATCTGCCCATTGCTCTCCCAGTAGGTACGCTTGGTCGCGATGACGGGATCACTCATGGCTGGTTGAACATGCCCGGCTCTGTCGATGGCCCGTGATGTGATCGTATGCTCGCCCGCCCTGGCATCCTCCCAATCCAAATGCCAGAACTTCCACGCGAACTCATGCTCCTGCACGCGATCCACGGTCGCGGCACGCCATGGTCCGTCATCGATTCGGACTTCCACACGTTGGATCGGCTTCCCCCAGGCCGCACCATAAATTCGGTGCTTGCCGTCCTTCATGGTGACCTTCGCCGTCACGGACTTCAGCAAGGCCGGCCCGACCACCTTCTGCGTCCAAACGACTTCCCCGTTCTCCCGCGGCTCTTCACGAATCGTGACATAGTCCTTGGCCATAAAACGGCCGGCCCAACGCTTCTCGACCACCTCAAGACGTTTCAACCATTTGACATTGGCCACCCCATACCATCCGGGCGCAATAAGCCGCAGCGGAAATCCGTGAAGCGGGGGCAACGGCTCGCCATTCATTTCATAGCAGAGGAGATTCGTGGGCGCCAATGCGTCTTCCAGCGACATGCTTCGGCTGAAATTTTGCTTCATCTTGATGTCTCGAACCTCTTCTTCCCCCTCGTCGCTGCCGAAGAACACCACCTCAATCCCGTTCTTCTTGATACCGGCTTCTTGTAGAATCGGCGCGAGTGGCGTCCCTGCCCACCTCGCATTCCCGATGCCGCCCGTGAACCAGTTGAAGCCGTGATTGCCGGCGCACTCCAGCGAGAACGTCACTTCCTGCCGCGGCCGTGCCTTGATCTGTTCCCAGGTGAGCGAGATCGGCCTCTCGACCAATCCGCCCACGTGCAGCCGCCATTCTTCGGGCCTGATAACCGGCCGGTTGTAGTGGCTGACGGCGAAAAAGTCGTTGTTGGGGGTAATCCAGGAACTCAATTGTTCCCAATTGCGCGTGTTCAACTCGCCGTATTGCCGAACGGCCTCATCTGGAGGTGCGGGAGCTTGATCCAGAAAAGGGATCACCTTCTCGCCCTCGCTGGTACGCCAGATTTGCGCAAACGACAGAGAATCCGACAAGGCCAACGCCGCGAGCACGGAGCTTCCACGAATCAGGAAATCGCGTCGTGAAACGACGGAGACAGCGTGATGTGTCTCTAGTTGATGGTCAAAACATTCGCGCGGTGTCATCGTAGGCCTCTCTTTCTTATCGTGGGTTAAGGTCACTCAATTCGCTAGAACCTCGATGCCGTCAGCGTCACGTCCGTGCTTGCCCACGCACGGCGGAAGCGCGCTTCCGCTGCGGCCGCTTCGGTGTTCTTCCCCTGCGCCCGGAGCGCCTGCGTGAGCCCGAACAGGGACCAGCCGTTCTCGGGGAAGCGCCGGAGGTCCTCGCGATACACCTTCTCGGCCTCGGCATGTTGTCCCGCCTTCAACAGCGCGGCGCCGAGCGAGTGCCGAATCGGGTAGTACCACTTGGGCGGTTCGAAGTAGAGTCCCGCGTCCTCGATCTTGGCCGCCTCCCGGAAGTGGTTGATGCCCGCGTCGAGGTCGCCGCGGCGGGTGGCGATCTCGCCGGACAGCGCGTGCACGGCGATCGAGAGCGCCGTCTTGCCATCGGCCCCTTCGGGCGTCGCGGCGTTGATCGCCGTCACCGTATCGAGCGCGGCTTGCGCCTCCGCCCACTGTCCCTTGGCGGCGTGCGCCACGCCGCGGGCGTAGTACGCCAGGGCGTACGAGAAGCGGATGTCTTCCGGCGGAAGCGGTTGGGCAAGCACGTCGTCCCATTTTCCGAACGTCGTGAGCGTGAGCGCGTGGTACGGCAGCATCTCCTGCAGCATCCCGACCTGGCGCGCGGCGTCGAGGTTCACCTTGGAGATGAGTGTGTTGGACGCCTCGATCGCCTGCGCACTGCGGCCCGCCATCGTGGAGGCGAAGGCAAGGAAGTGGATGTTGTGCGGGTAGTAGGCGAGCGGATAGACGCCCATCGGGTGCTGCCCTTCGATGAACACCTCGTCGGTGTGGATGGCGTGTTGGTTGGCTTGCACGGCGTCGTTCCACCGTCCGACGCGGATGTAGATGTGTGCGGGCATGTGGACCATGTGCCCTTCGCCCGGCATGAGCCGAGCGAGCCGCTCGGCGCACGGCACCGCGGCCTGGGGGTTCACTGCTTCGACCGCGTGGATGTAGTAATGGCACGCGCCCGGGTGGTTCGGGTTGCGCGAGATGACGCTCTCAAGCTGGCGTACGATTTCATTGGTGCCGGGGTAGGGAGTACCGTCAGGTCGCCAGTAGTTCCACGGGCGGAGGTCCATCAGCGATTCGGCGTATAGGGTCGCGGCGTCGAGGTCGTCGGGGTAGGTCTTGGCGACCTGTTCCATCGCGCGCGAGTACAACGTGTCCAAGTGGGCACGATCGGTCGGCGGGACCGCCGCGTAGCGCTGCGCGACCGCCTCGATGTACGCGCGCTCAGGCGCCGTGGCGTGGGACTTGAGCGCCAGCGCTTTCTGCGCCGCCGCGTACGCGGCGACTCCGCTTGCCGAGTCCATGGGAGCGTTGACGTGCGGGCCGTAGGCGAGTGCGATCCCCCAGTAGCACATGGCGCAGCTGGGATCGAGCTCTGCGGCGCGCGTGAAGGAGCGGATCGCTTCCGCGTGATTGAATCCGTAGAGGAGTCGCAGGCCTTGGTCGAAGTACTGCTGTGTGGCCGGGACTCGAGTGGAGATGGGTTTGTGGTGGGAGCCGAGGTTCGTATAGAGGGGGACCGTGTCAGAAAGGCTTTTCGGCGGTGCGGGCGCCACCGTCGACTCTGTGCCCCAGCTGGGGGCGGCGCTGGCGAGCAGAACAGCCACGGCGAACCCAATGACGTAACTCACGGTTCCATAGGTGAAGGCTAAGATTCTATTCATGATCGTGTCTCCTTTTCGGTTTTCTCCCGACACCGAAACCGATCGGCGCGAGAATAGTTATGAGTGTTGTACCGTCTCCACGGTGACCGACACCGGCACCGGATTCGACACGATGTCGAGCACCGGTGAGTACTTGCAGAGATCCTTCAGCGCATCGGCGGGCGCGTCTGTCTTGATTGTGAGATTGACTCGGATGTTCTGGTAGCCTCTCCTCACACTGTCCGAGAGACCCAGAAAGCCGTGCAGATCGAGGTCCCCCTCGAGTTGAGATTCTACAGCCTCAATTGTGATCCCGCGTGCGGCTGCGTGATAGACGAGTGTTGTGGTCAGGCCCGCTGCCAACGCGTGCAAGACGAATTCCACGGGATTCGCCCCGTGATCCTCGCCCAGGAGCACTGGAGGCTCGTCCGCATCAAGGACGAAAGGCTTCATGCGCGTTGCGTCCTCTTGTCCGGCGCCGTAAAACTCTTTGATGCTCGTCCGATTGCGTCCGCCGGTCAGCCACGTATTGCGGGCGCGAAACTGGAATTTGGCGAGCCCCGGCCGAGCTTTAATGGCATCGATCGTCGACGACAGTTTGGTGACATTGACTCCGTTCACGTTGACATCCTTCATCATAGGGCATCCTCCTAGGTTGGTGTGGAGTAACGAACGAAACAACAAGTGATCCGCTTGACGACACATGTTCTTCAACATGGTGCTCAGCTCGTCCCCGTCATTCGGCGCCGAATATCGGGACGGTCTTTCATCTGCAGACGCCACGGTCACCTCATGCCGCACGTGGCTCTCGCAGGAGCCAAGAAAAAGGTGCGACGCAACAGTCCCCATGAGAGGGGTTCTAGACGATTCCACGGCAGCAACGACAGCGAACGGGAGAGGAAACAATAGTCCACCAGCACTCTGGCGCTGGTCCCGATCAGTTGGACCCAATGAATCGCATGCAACGGCTCCCACAATCCCGCGAGCAGCAGGCCCAGATACGCGATGCGAACCTGCACCGTCAGGGCGGTCACGTTCGATTCGCGTTGGGCGAAATGGACGGCCTGCACCCCGCAAAGCGCCATCGCCAGGTAGAGCCCCGGCCTCCACCCTGCCTCTTCAATGGCCAAGAGCAGGACTGTCACGAGCCAGTACCACCAGCCCATGTCTTGCTGCTTCTTCATTGGATATCTCCTTGTCTATTGATCAGCCCCACGTCGCTTGCGATACAAGCAGAGGTTGTGCCAGTGCGCTTCCGTGCTCTCTTATTTAAGAATAAAGGGGAGTTACGAGGATTGACGGGGATTCGGGCGTGTCCCGAAGTTTCGCAAGTCATGAGATTTCGCGAAGCGGAGTCGTGAGTTTTCACGAGAAGCTGGGCAGACGGCTGATGCAAAGAGATCCACCTGGAGAACTAGCTACGGCGAGTGATGCCGAGCGCCTTCATGCGCGAGCTTAAGGTCGAAGGGTTCATACCCAGGAGACGAGCGGCGCCGTTGTCGCCGGCCACCCGCCACCCGGTCGATTCCAGAGCACGGAGCAGATTCTCGCGTTCCAAGGCCTCCAGTTCGTGGATGGTTCGAATACGCGAGGTCTTCTCGTCGGGCGGCACAGCGGCTTCGGTCGTGGTGAGTCGGACCGTTTCCGGAAGCGCCCGGTCCAGATTGATCCGGCCATCTCGAGAGGTGATCACCGCCCGTTCGATAACATTCTCGAGCTCGCGCACGTTGCCGGGCCAACTGTAGGCGCGTAACCGCCGGATGCATTCCTCCGAGAGAGGCTCGATCCGGCGCCCCAGTTGTTGTGCAAATTTTTGCACAAAGGTGCTGGCCAGCAGCGGGATATCTTGACTGCGTGCTCGTAGCGGCGGCACGTCGATGGGAAAGACATTGAGGCGGTAATACAGATCTTCTCGGAACCTTCCTTCCTGCGCGGCCTGACGGCGATCGCGATTTGTGGCGGCGATCACGCGCACGTCCACCTTCCGCGTCTTGGAGCTACCCACCGGTTCGAATTCGCCATCCTGGAGGACACGCAGTAACTTCGACTGGAGGTCGAGCGGCAGTTCGCCGACCTCGTCCAGAAAGATCGACCCACCGTCCGCGAGCGTGAATCGCCCATCACGTTTTGCCGTGGCCCCCGTGAACGCGCCTTTCTCATGGCCAAAAAATTCGCTCTCGATCAGGGTCGCGGGGATCGCGGCGCAGTTGACCTTGACAAGCGGCTTGTCGCGTCGCCGGCTCGCAGCATGAATCGCCCGTGCCAGGAGTTCCTTCCCAGTGCCGGTTTCGCCGAGGATGAGCGCGGTGGCGTCTGTCTCCGCCACCTGTGTAATATCGCGCAAGACCCGCACGATCGGCTCGCTGCGCCCAACGATCGTATCGAAATTGTGGAGCGACTTGATCTCCTCGCGGAGATACTCGGCCTCATTGGTCAGCGACTGAATCTTCTGCTCGGCTTCGAGCCGGTCATTGACGTTCCGGAGAATCAGCGTGTAGAAGCGTTGGCGATGCATCTCGAACCCCGACAAAGTCGCTTCTGCGGGAAACTCCCTTCCACCGGGACACCTGGCCTTCAACCCCCCGGGAATCCATAGATACCGCCGCCCTTCCGGCCGACTATTAAGCTCTTGGATCAACGCTTCGAGCTTGGCTCGTCCCTCCTCTGCGAGAAACTTGGTGAACTCCTGCCCCACGACCTGGTCCGTTTCGCATCCCAACACTTTTTGCACGGCGGAGTTGATCCGGGTCACCCGGAGGGTCTGGTCCAGCTCGATGATCGCGTCCATGGCGCTGTCCACGAGGCGGCCGAGCTTTTCCTCACGCTCGCGCACCTCTCGCTCCGCCCGAAGCCGCTGCAGCTCGGCCGCCGCACGCGCGGCGAAAATGCGAAAGAGCGTGAGTGCGCGGGGCTCCTCAGGCATCGGCCGCCGGTCGATGACCGCCACGTGGCCGAGAATTTTCCCGTCCACATCCAACAAGGGCGCACCCATGTAACTGACAACGCCATTCTGTTTGATCTCCGGGTCGCCGGGGTACAGCTCCAAGACGTTCTCGGGGATGTGAACAAGTCGGGTTTGTGTAATGACCTGCTCACACGGCGTGCCGCTGATGTCAATCTCATAGCCGTGGACCCATTGCCCGCCCATCCAGAAGGCAAGCGCCCGAAGCCGGCGGGATTCTTCGAGGTATTCGGTCACCCAGGCAGCGTGCGTATTTAGCGCCTTGGCAAGATTCTGAACAAGCGACTGGAAGAACCGTTCTCCGGTCTCGCTAGCCGTGCCTTCAAAGATCGTTCGCAGGGCCGCGTCCTCGTCGAGGTCACGCAATGGAAGCGCATTCTCTGTCGTCATGCAAGACTCCGGTTGTCCGTACGTTCGGTCGGCCTAATAGTATCTTCATATTCGGTAATCAAGGCAAGCCCTTGTTCAGATAATGAGAGGCGAACTCAGTGGATGTTGGAGTTCCATCTCGTTTGGAGTGAAGTAGTCATGCTTCAACCTATGCATCATCCAGTCGCTCAAGGAGTTGCTCAAGGGCACAAGGTGCAGGGATCATGAGGAACCTCGTTCATCCGGCAAGCACAACTGATTGACATCGCTGCGCACTCCAGTTAGTTTCCGCCACCGACCGGTTGGGAAGGTAGTTAGGTTTCGCGTCGCCCTTTAAAATGGGCACTTGGACATTCGTCCTAGAAGAAAGACGCAACCATGGAAGCGAGCCTTCATCAGCGACCGACGAGAGGATGCCCCAGTAGTCGCTGGGGGGCTTGATGAGCGACTAGGATACGATAAAGCAACCGTTATGCTCGTGATCATTGGACCTGGTTGAGGAGCAATTCGAGGAGCAAGGAGAAAGCGTTGCTATGGGCCACTTCACCGACAAAGTCGCCATCGTGACCGGCGCAGCATCCGGCATAGGTAAAGCGGTTGCCATTGAACTTGCGCGGAATGGTGCTGTCGTGATTGCCGCCGACATTGATTCACTGGGCGTCGCGCAAACCGTAGAGTTCGTCAAACGAAAGGGCGCGAGCGCAGAAGCGGCGCACGTGGATGTGGCTCGTGGTCGTGATGTCGAAACCCTGGTCGAGAACACCGTGGCCAACCGAGGCCACCTCGATTACATCTTCAACATTGCCGGCGTCGCTGTCATGGGCGAAGTTCGGGACCTATCGCTGGACCACTGGCGAAGAATCGTGGATGTCAACATGATGGGGGTGGTTCACGGGGCGACGGCGGCCTATCGGGTGATGCTCAAACAAGGGAGCGGGCATATCGTCAATATGGCCTCCTTGGCGGGTCTGGTTGGCTATCCGACCATGTCCGCGTATGCGACGACGAAAGCGGCCGTCGTGGCCTTCTCGACCAATCTCCGCGCGGAAGCTGAAGCGTTTGGCATCAGAGTCACCGCGCTGTGTCCAGGTTTTGTAGACTCAGGCATCTACGAGAATGCCATCATCGTGAACGTGGCGCGAGAACACGTGCGAAAATTAGTTCCCTCCAAATTGATGGATACCCAAAACGCGGCGCGCGAGATTGTAGACGGTGTTCTTCGCGATCAAGCTGTGGTTGTGTTTCCGAGATCTGCGCGCTTGCTGTGGTTGCTTGCGCGGCATGCCCCGAATACCGTTGCTGCCTTCCATCGTAAGACTGTGAGAGCTTTTCGTGTCGCTCGGATTGGTCCTTAGGACCAGCGAGTGAATCCGATGAAAAAAGAATAGCGGAAATACAAAGTCCGAACAGAGTTCCTACAGTCTGAGAAGTTGATCGAGGACTATGCCGATGAGGTCAGACGTATGGCAACAGGACTCGGAAGCCATGCTGGTTGAATTCTATTAGGTCGAACACGTGAAGGGTCCCGGTCACCATGCCAGACACAAAACCACTCCTTGAATAGCCAGCCACTTTGCCCTCAACGGCTCCTGCTGTATCTAACTAGATAACCGAGAGTATGCAATTCGATACACTTCAGGCAGGCGCATGTTCGTCGATTCTTGCCTCGTATCGCTCCACTGAGAATTTTCATATACGAATCAATCCGTTGAACGGTTCATGACCATACAAGCCACCAGCTGCCAAGAGGCATTGCGATTGCTCTGTTTAAAGGCAACGGCACCCAAAAGCCACTGCAGGAGGTGGAATATGGACTGGGCGATCGTGACATGGATGATTCTCATTGGGATGGTCGGATTGTTGTGGGTAATGGCGATGGCGGTGATTCACGACGACGGACACGGCAGCCGCGAAGTTCCCGTGGAGAAGCCGGAGTCGGACAGGTCGGTCGACAACGTGGAGGCGCATCGGCACAACGCGGCCTAGCAACTGTCCGCCCTAAATAGCCCTAAACCTGTAGATACAAGGAGTGACCCGTGGAAACCGCACTGTCGTCTCCAACCTCGATACATCCCGGAGAGAATGCTGCCCCTGCCTCAACGGGAGTCTGTCGTTCGGCCAAGCAGCGCGACTGGCAACCCGAAGAAGAGGCTCAGCCGGCTCAGATCCTGACCGCTTTCCCGCTCACTACCGAGAAATGCCCTCAGCCCTCTGTCCTCAGGCGGAAACGCCTGACGGTCTACCTGCCGGTGACCCTGTTGGAACAGTTGCGTAACACGGTGTTTTGGACCCGAGGAGCCACGGTGGCCGGCCTTCTTGAAGCGGCGCTCAGAGAATCCCTTGACCAACGGGAGCATCTGCGTGGTGGGCCATTTCCGAGGCGGTTGGCAGAGCTCAAGGGAGGACGGCCCAGACGTCGCCAACCTGATCCTCTCCCGGAAGGGTAAAAACCACACTGGTAGGTGGTTGCACTCAATCGCACACCGGAGGTATGTACTCTACACAGTTACTCTTGAACGGGAAGGAAACGATATCAGCGCCTCCTAACCACATTTGGCACAATTTCGGACGTTGTGACGCTAACTTGTAGATAAACGACTATCAAGGATGGTCTCCTGCTGGCCTTCAAGCTAATATGGTGTCAGATGGGAGACCTCCTTTATCACTATCCACTCGAACCCACCCCAAGGCTTTTCCTTCTCCAGCGCACGCGCTGCGGAAAGAACTTGTTTTATCGAAACAGCTTCTGTGTTCAGGGACCCGATGAGGGCGAATGTTAGGGAGTGCTTAGAGGACAGAGCAAAAAAGATTTTCTCGGCACGAGTCAATTGCTACAAGGAAGGGCAAGTGAAACACATTCCTCGCTGAGATTGTTGCATGAATCGAGAGCGCCGATCATACCGGAGATCGACGAACTTCTGAACAAATATCGGGAAATATTGACAGTGCTGAACGGCATGATTCTGACAACTCGTCGGAAGTTGGGGTCTAGAACCTCCAATTCGTCAATCAGCACTCATCATTCAGAACCCAACACTCTTGACCCGCAACGTAGTATTCTCACCTCAGAACTCGACACTCAGCACTCAAAACTCCCAAGGAGGGGTTGGAGGCCGTCATGAGCACCGAGCCCGTGGCAAGCGACACGAAAGTGCTGATCGTGGACGATGATCTCGACATCAGCCAGGCCTTGGCCGACCTGTTGGAGCATGAGGGCTATCGGGTGCGGGTCGCCGTGAACGGAGCGGAGGCGTTGGAAAAAGCCAAGCAGGGTCGTTACGGGGCCGTCCTCTTGGATCTGGGCCTGCCCGATATGGACGGTCTCGAATTGCTGAAGTCGCTGCAGGAAGTGGACGCGACACTTCCGATCATCGTGCTGACCGCCTACACCACGGCGGAGAAGACCGTCGGGGCCCTCAGCAAGGGCGCCTTTGCGTTCATGACTAAACCCTACAATCGGGATCAACTCAAGGCGACGCTGAGCCGGGCGGTCGGGGTGAAAGCCTTGGCCACTCGAGCGGAAACCGTCGAAAGCGCCTTGACGGTGAGTGAAGATCGGTTTCGCTCGGTGGTGCAGTCCGCCAGCGATGCGATCGTGCTGGCCAATGCGCAGGGCCAGGTCATCTCCTGGAACAAGGCCGCCGAACGGCTCTTTAGGTATGGCGAGACGGAGGTGTTGGGCAAAGCACTGACCACCCTGATGCCGGCTCGGTACCGTCAGGCGCATCAACGTGGGCTGGAGCGAGTCCGCGCCACGGGGCAGTCGCAGGTGATCGGTCAGACGCTGCAGATGGAGGGCATGCGAAAAGACGGATCAGAATTCCCGATTGAACTCTCCCTCGCGACCTGGAAGACGCACACGGAGACCTATTACTGCGGCATCATCCGTGACGTGACCGAACGACGGCGGACGGAAGCGGCGCTGCAAGCCAGTGAGGAACGATATCGCGCCCTGTTTGAAGACAATCCGTCCATGTACTTCATGGTGGACCATACCGCGAGGATCCTGTCGGTCAATCGATTCGGGGCCGAGCAACTCGGCTACACCGTGACGGAGTTGGTCGGTCGACCGCTGCTGAACGTCTTCTATGAAGCCGATCGGGAGGCGGTCACTCGGAATTTCAAAGCCTGCCTCGCCCGGGTCGGCCACACGATGAACTGGGAATTTCGCAAGGTCCACAAGGACGGTAGTCTGCTCCGCGTGCGCGAAGCGGCCAGGGCCGTCGGTACCGCTGGAAAGAACCCGGTGGTCTTGATCGTGTGCGAGGATATCACCGAGCAAAAGCGGGCCGAGGAGGCGTTGCAACTAGTGGTGGAGGGGACCTCCTCGCTGATGGGCCGGGAGTTCTTCCGGTCGCTGGTCCGCCAACTCGCCACCGCGCTCGACGTCAGGTACGCGCTGGCCACCATGTGCAAGGGTTCGCCCGCCACAAAGGTGCAGACCCTCTCGGTCTGGATGGGCGACACCTTTGCCGACAACTTCGACTATGACTTGGAGGGGACGCCATGCCACGGCGTGGTCGGCGGGGAGCCGGCATACTACGCCAAAGACATTCAGCAACTCTTTCCCCGAGATGAGGTCCTCGGGAAGATGCGCGCGGAGAGCTACCTGGGCATCCCGTTCGTCAACTCAACGGGAGTCGTGATCGGTCATCTGGCCGTCATGGACGACAAGCCGATGGGAGATGAAGACCGCAAGAAAGCGATCCTCAGAATCTTCGCCGCGCGGGCCGGTGCAGAATTGGAGAGAATGCAGACGGAGGTCGCTTTGCGCGCCAGCGAGGAGCGGCTGGATCTGGCGGTGCGAGGTTCGAATGACGGCCTGTGGGATGTACGGCCCTTGCAGACCGAGCCGTGGTCTTCCCCGAAAACCCCGACCTGGTATTCCCCACGCTTCAAAGAGATGCTGGGCTTCGCCCCGGAAGAATTTCCCGATGTGCTCGAAAGTTGGCTCTTGCAGCTGCATCCCGACGACAAGGATCGGGTGTTCGCGGCACTGACCGCGCATATCGACCACAAGGCCCCCTATGACGTGGAATACCGGTTACGGACGAAGGAAGGTGAATACCAGTGGTTTCGAGCGAGAGGGCAGGCGATCTGGAGCGAGGGGGGGCAATTTGTTCGGATGGCCGGCTCATTGCAGTGCATCAACGATCGAAAGCGGGTGGAGGAGGCACTGCGGGAGCAATTGCGCCTGGCCACCTTCGGCTCCGAGCTGGGCGTTGTGTTGACGCGGCGCCGGACCCTGCGCGACATGCTCGGCCTCTGCACGGAAGCCATGGTGCACCATCTCGGTGCGGCGTTCGCCCGGGTGTGGCTGTTGAATCAAGAGGGGACCGGTCTGGAGTTACAGGCCAGCTCGGGAATGTACACCCATCTCGATGGACCCCATAGTCGCGTGCCGGTCGGCTCCCTTAAGATCGGCCGGATTGCCCAGACGCGTCGGCCTCATCTGACCAACGATGTCCTCCACGATCAACAGATCAGTGATCCGGAGTGGGCCAGACGCGAAGGTATAGTGGCCTTCGCGGGCCATCCGCTGATGGTGGAAGACCGGTTGGTCGGGGTGGTGGCGATGTTTGCCCGCCAAGCTTTGACCGACTATACGATCAAGGCGTTGGCGGCAGCCGCCAATGCCATCGCGGGGGGGATTGAACGCAAGCAGGCCGAGGAAGCGCTCGCCCGACTCAGTCACCAGCACAATTTGATCCTCAATTCGGCCGGCGAGGGAATCTTCGGAGTGGACCGTCATGGCCATACGACCTTCGTCAACGAAGCCGGCGCCCGCATGCTCGGATGGGAGGCGAATGAATTGATCGGCAATTCGATGCATTCCTTCATCCACCATTCAAAGCCGGACGGGTCATCATATCCCGATGAGCAGTGCCCAATTTACGCCGCGTTCCGGGACGGCAGCGTGCATGCGGTCTACAACGAAGTGTTCTGGAAAAAGGACGGCACGAGTTTTCCGGTCGAATACCTCAGCACGCCCATTCGCGAGCACGGTGAGCTGGCGGGCGCGGTCATCATCTTCAAGGACCTCTCCGATCGGAAACTCACAGAGGAGGCGCTCCGGGAGAGCGAGGAACTGCTCCGCGAGGTGACGGAAAATATCAAGGAGGTCTTCTGGATCAGCGACCCGGAAAAGAACGAGGATCCTCTACATCAGTCCCGCGTATGAAGAGATTTGGGGACGTAGCTGCCACAGCCTCCGGGCGTCGCCGCGTTCATGGCTTGATGCGATCCATCCCGATGACCGCGCCCGCGTGCTGGACGCCGCGCTGACCAAACAGGTGAGCGGCCGCTACAATGAAGAATATCGTATCGTCCGACCCGACGGGTCCATCCGATGGATTCATGATCGCGCGTTTCCTGTGCGAGACGCGTCAGGGAGAGTCTATCGCATCGCCGGGATTGCCGAAGACATGACGAGTCGAAAACAGGACAACCAGTCATGAAGCAATCTTGCTATGGCCTGCTTCGGGCCGGACGGTGGGGCCAGATCTTCGAGTCGTATTTGAGCCGCGCGGCGGATTTCCGTGGGGACCGCAGAGAGTTGTCATCTGTGACGGACAAGGCCGTACAGCCATCGTTTGCACGAACCGCAGTCTGGTTAGGATGGCTCGTCGCTGTCATCTGGATGATCGGGCCCGCCCTTCCCGCGTCCCTGCACGCCCGTGAGATCGCCGTGCTCAAGTCTGCCGATATCGCGGCATACAATCAAGCCGTGGCCGGTCTGAAGAGCGAACTGCCGGAATCGACCACCCTCAGCGAATACAACATGGATGGCGATGCGGAGCGGGGCCGGAAGCTCGCACGAGATATTCGTGCGTCCGAAGCAAGTGTTGTTGTCGCAGTCGGATTGAAAGCCGCCTTGGCTGCCAAGCTGGAGATTGTCGCTATGCCTGTCATCTATTGCATGGTGCTCGATCCGGCCAAGCATGAACTGCAGGCGCCAAACCTCACCGGCATCAGCCTGCAGATTCCGGTCGAGCGGCAGTTCGCCACTATGTCCTCGGTCCTCCCGAACCTGAAACATGTCGGCGTCCTCTATGACCCTGAGAAAACCGGCCCATTGATCGCAGAGGCGCGCCGTGTGGCTAAGGGGCTGGGCCTCAACCTGGTCGAGCGCCAGGTCTCTTCTGAAAAAGACTTTCCGGCTGCACTTCGTGGAATGATCTCGGACACGGAAGTGTTGTGGTTGGTGCCGGACAGCACAATTCTAACCGAAGAGTCGCTTCGATTCGTGCTGGCGACGGCCTTGGATCACAATGTTCCAGTCGTCGGGTTCTCCTCTGAATTTGTCCGCAACGGCGCGCTCATTGGCCTTTCCCTTAATGCTGAAGATATCGGGCGGCAGACGGCCGGTATTGCTAAGAAAATTCTCAAAGGGCAGTCCGCCATCTCTCTTGTGCCTGCGCCACCCAGCCGAATTCGATTTTCCCTGAATCTAAAGACCGCCAAATTCCTCGGGCTTTTTATTTCACCGGAGGTCGTCAGTCGTGCGGACGAATTGTACTAGGAGGATACGAAAAAAGGCCACCAACTGTTTTGCTGCCGTTCTACCGTGCAGGGTGTGCATTTTATGATGCGCGAATGGCCCGGCCATGAGCTACTTCGTTCTCAGCCGTTTGGACGCCTCAACGATCCACCTGTCCGCCTCGGAGCCAACTCCCTGCGGTTTTTGCTGGATGATCTTTTTGAGCATCCTCTTAAGAGAAATCCCAGAAGCATTGGTGTATATGACAGGACATTCAGTTCGTTCTGGTGCGTTCAGGAGTTCCACGGGCTCAACGGTTCCTTACTAAGCCAGTGAGACTTCTATGAGAGCCCGACAATCACCGCACCAGGGCTCGACAGGTCGATTCATCGGCCTTCGGACCAAATTTGTGGTTTTCATCAGCTTGATCATTATCGCTGTCTGCACGGGCTTGAGCTGGTACTTCATCCACCAACAGGCCCAATTGCTGACGCGCACGTTGACGGACACCGGATTACTATTGGTCAACAATCTGGCTCATAACAGTCGATATGCGGCCATTACCGAGGATCTGACAGATCTGGAGCAGTTCATTGATGGCGTGATGGAGGACGATGAGGTGGTGTATGCCGTGATCACCGAGACCGGACGGGTCGCGAGTGGTGGCGAGGAGCAAGGGGCATTTGGTCGACCGGATCGCTTTCTCCGTTCCCAGGATTCACCCCTCTATCCGGATGAGTCCCTCGCCCGTCCGTTCGACGTCTCACAGAGTCCCATGGTGATTCGGGTCTCGACGGGCGGAGGACTGATCGCCGAGCCATCTATGACTTTGCGATTCCGATCCTTAGGCGCCCGCGCTCGTCATCCGACGTGCCTCTCCAATACTCCTTGGAGTCCGGTGAGAGCGACAGATCAAGAAATGTGAAGCGGGACTCAAATCCGCAAATCGTCAGCGTCATAGAGATCGGCCTCACGGAGGCCAAGAGGCGACAGAGTCTCGCCGAGGCCGTCAGGCGGGTGGTCATCATCACCGTTCTCTTCATCCTCGGCGGGATTGCGGCCACCATCGCGCTCGCCGCTCGGATTATCACTCCGTTAAGGACCCTGGCCATGGTCGCGGGACGGGTCGCGGAGGGCGATTTGACGGTGTCCGCGGAGCCGGCCACCCATGATGAAGTGGGACAGCTGACATCCATTTTCAATCGGATGACCCAGTCGCTCAAGGAGCGTGACGAGGCCATTTCGTCTCAGATTGGGACGATTACCAAACAGGTGACGCAACTCACTGCGTTGAACCAAGCCGGTGCGGCGATCACCTCCATGCTCGACGTGGAGAAACTGCTGACGAGTGTCTTGCGTCTCCTGACTGAAAATCTCGGCTACCGGCGGGTGTTAATCATGTCGTACGATCCGAATCGAGGAGTCGCTTATGGTCCGAGAGTTGCGGGGCTGCCCGACGAGATCGAACGGCAAACTCGAGGGCTGGAAATATCGGTTCAGGATGATCGGAGCGTCAGAGCGGAACTGCTCATCCACGGGCGTGCGCTTCTCATTTCGGATCTCGAGAGGGTCTCGGACCGAATCTATCCCCCACTTCTTCCGTTGGCCCGTCAAATCGGAGTCACCAGCTTCGTCGGTGCGCCACTCAAGAGCTCGCAGCGCATTCTGGGATTCATCGCGGCAGATCGAGGCAAGGAGGCGTGCACGGAGGAGGATCTGGACCTCCTGGTGACGCTAGCGAGCCAGATTGCCGTGGCGATCGACAACGCCCAGGCGTACCACGAACTACAGCACCTCACGCAGACGCTGGAACGACGAGTCCAAGAACGGACACAGGACTTGGTAACGGCCAATGAGCAGCTCCAGGAGCTGGACCGTCTGAAATCGGCTTTCGTCTCGATTGTCTCACATGAGTTACGCACCCCGATGACCTCCATCAAAGGCTATGTCGAAAACATGTTAGATGGCCTGACGGGTGCTCTCACCGAGAAGCAGTCGTATTATCTGAGCCGGGTGAAATTCAACATCGAGCGTCTGACGCGGATGATCAACGATCTGCTGGATCTCTCTCGTATCGAAGCGGGCCGGGTCGAGCTTGTCTTGACACACATTCTCGTGGCCGATCTGCTGGCGGAAACCACGGAGGCGTTACAATCTGTCGCGGACACGAAGGGCGTCGCGCTGCGCGGCCAATTCCAAGGAGATCCGTGGGCGATGCAGGTCGATCGTGACAAGCTCCATCAGATTCTCACGAACCTGATTCAGAATGCGATCAAATTTACCCCCAAAGGCGGCGAGGTGCGGCTGGACGCCTCTTTGCGGAACGATGGATTCGTGCAATTCTGTGTGGCCGATACCGGCTGCGGGATCGCTCGCCATGAACTCTCTAAGATCTTCGAGCGATTCTACCGCGGCGAATCCGTGCAAGCCGAACAGCGAGGGGCCGGGTTGGGTTTAGCCATTACAAAGAGCCTGGTTGAACTGCATGGCGGCCAGATATGGGTGGAAAGCACGCTCGGTCAGGGCAGTCAATTCTTCTTTACCATCCCGATGGTCCCACCGGATCGATGACCGTGAATCGCAAGCGTGAACGATGGCGGGGGTTCAAGGGTTCCGATTCACAGTGATCGTCTTCAGGCTCCATGTATCGGAACAGATAACGCGGCGTATTCGATTCGATACGGTCCAGGGCACCCGTTGCTCTTGCAGCCGCGTCGGGTTTCACAGCATAAGTAGTTTTATTATGATGAATCAATATCTTAAGATGCGCGTGCTCTGCCAGACCTCGCAACACGATGCTGGCACCTCAGTTGCTCATCTTAGAACATCTGCGAAGATGCTTTCATAGGGAAGTGAGGGAGCGGGAGCGGGACGGAAACAGGGCGATGATCTCCGGAATAAACCGGGCGATGGTTAGCAATAGCATAAGCCAAGCGAGTTAACTCCGCGAGAGATCGAGGTTTCTTGAGAAACTCCTTCAGAGAGGTGCAACATGAGGAAGACGTGGAGTTTTGTCGTGATGTCGATCGCACTGCTTCTCGCCGCTGTACCCAATTACGGGGATATGGGGAAAAGAGAGTCATCCGTTCGGTACCTTGATCAGGGTTGGAGCCCGGAATTGCGACAGCAGTTTTACCATACTCCGCAGGGGACCGAACTGATTCCCTATCATTGGTTTCTCCACCTGAAACAACATGATGGGGCTCTTTTCAAAGATGACATCACGGCGCGGTATGGCTTTATCCCCGATCCAACACATCCGGACGGTTTGCCCGTGGGATTCACAATAAGCCCGGACGGATTCCTCGGCTTGAATTGCGCGGCGTGTCATACCAGTCAAATTCGGTATCAAGGCAAGACCATCTATATCGATGGCGGCGCTTCGATGCAGAACAACCTTGCATTCATGAAAACGATGTTCGTCTCTCTTGGCGCAATTCTCAAAGATGACAACAAATTCACTCGCTTCGCTCAGGAAGTCGGCAAGGCCAACGATCAGCTGAAGGTGGAAGTCGCCGAATTTCTTAAGCTGCAGGAGAAGCCATTGTTGGAAGCCAAGGAGAAATGCCAAGACCCCGACAAGAAGAGTATCTACGCTAACCCCGAGTATTCGGTTTACCCCAAGGATGGTTGGGGATTTGGTCGCTTGGATGCGCTGGGGCGAGGAGGCAATACGCTGTTGACCCGACGTGATCCATGCGCTCTTGAACGAGCTGATGCCAGTGAGTATTCCTAGCCTTTGGGGAACCTGGAGGTACGACTGGGTGCAGTGGAATGGTTCGATTGAAAATCCGCTGGCGCGAAATATCGGACAGACCGTGAGCTTAAACGCCGAGACCGTTGAGATCAAGGCCCTTGATCAGTTGGAAAACTACGTTCAGAAGCTCAAACCACCTTCCTGGCCGGACGATTTTCCTTCTATCGACAGAAAATTGGCGGCAAAAGGGAAAGAACTCTACCAGGGGCGAGATGGGAAAGGACTATGTGCCGGTTGCCATATGCCTCCGGTCGAACCCAATCCCTGTGATGGGAAAGAAGAGTTGACCATGAAGTTGATTGCAGTTGAAGACATCAAGACCGACGAAAAGACGGCTGCTAACTTTGTAGACCGCAAGATTAAGACCGGCCAGTCAGCCGCGACGATCATGAAAGAGACAACTGACACAATAATGGAAAGACAATTTGCAGAGTTGAAGCTTTCGGTGAATGAGCAAAACAGGATGCAGAGATGCCGCAAAAATGAATGGCGAGCGCGACCGGAGTACAAAGCACCTACCCACGCCGGGGTATGGGCGACCCCGCCCTATCTGCATAATGGGTCCGTTCCGAATTTGTATCAACTGCTTCTCCCAGCAGAGCAACGTGATAAGTCGTTTTGCGTCGGCAGTCTTGAATTTGAGCCAAAGCACGTCGGATTCAAAACAGATGTGTGCGTCGAAGGAGAAGCTCCATTCGATACCTCACGTCCCGGCAATATGAACACCGGGCATGAATTCAGAAACGACGACAGAGCCGGGCACACATTTACACGAGCCCAGTGTGAGGATCGTATGAAACATGCCAAGGATGGTATTCTCGGCTGTGAGATTGCGTCTGAAGATCGATGGGCTATTGTCGAGTACATGAAAACCTTATGATTAGGACGACGACGCAAGTCGGTTACAGGTGAGAGCCGCCGGTACCTCGCAGTCACGTTGCGACGATGACTGAACTCTTCTCGAAAGAGCATACGATCATCGAAAAGGGGTCCATGGAGTACCGCCCCTTCGGGGTGGACGAAGATGGCGAGAAAATCCACGACATCAGCGGGGTCATCGTTCGGTCGAGCGTGGCGTATTTGGAAGAGTCGATCTCGCGCGACGCCGGACCGGAGGCGGGTGCCCGAGCTGTCCAGGAGTTGTGCCGCCTGCTGAATGAGCGGCTTCGCGATCCTGTTTACCACGTCACTCCCGCCTTTCTCAAGAATGTCTGGAACGGCTACTCATATGAGTTCGTCTCTTTCCTGCGTGAATTCTGTGCGAATATCTTGAACGACCCCGACTTTACTGCCCATGCGGCGAAGGAGAAACATAATATCTCGCCGCTGCTCCAGATCTTAGGCCGACCGTTCTCGCTATCCGACATCTACAAGATGTGGGCCCATTTCGGGGAGAAGTACGCGAAGGGCTCTCTCCAGTTCGAGGTGGGGCCCGTGACGGAGCGTTCGGCCGTGTTGCGGATGAAATTTGCGGACAGGGTCTATCGGCAATTCGGTCCGTACCGGAAGCGCTGCGTCGAAATGGCCTGCCAATCGGCCAAATTCGGTCTCTCGATGGTTCCTGCGCAGATCCATCACCTGCGTCCGGCGACCGTCACGGACCGCACCTGTATCGTGAATGGTGATGAGTACTGCGAATGGGAGTTCAAGTGGTCCCCTCAGCCTACTGACAGGCTGTTCCGCTCGATGTGGGGGCTGCTCGCCGGGACTGCGGCTTATGCGTACCTTCGTCTGTTCCATCCGGCGGTCACCGTCGTCGAGGCCTTAATCGTTGCCTTAGTACCGGCGGTCGTGGCCTGGCTGGTCGCCAGCCGACCGCTGCAGAGGCAGGTCGAAAGCCTGAAGGATCTCATCAAGGAGCAAGACCAGGCCGTCGAAGCTCGCCACGAAGAGCTGCGCGAAGCCTATGTTGAGCAGGAACAGACGACCGTCGAGTTGCGCCGGAAAGTCGGGCAATTGACCACGTTGCACCGCGCGGGGCTCCTCTTCAGCTCCACCCTGGACCGGGAGGCGTTATTGCGCGAGGTCCTGGAAACGATCGTCCGGGACCTTCATTACGACCGGGCCATGATTGCCTTCTATGACCGGGCCCGACAGATCACCCATGATTTTCGAGTCATAGGCGTCTCCGAGGATATTACGGCGTTTGCACGCTCGCGAGAGCTGCCGATTACCGATCCCAACAGCATTGAGGGAACCGTGATTCTCCAGGGAAAGCCGCTACTCGTGACCGATATTAGAGACGTGTGGGACCGCCTGCACCCCTTGAATCAACAACTGGTTTCAATGGCCAACGTCACGTCGCTGATTTCCGTTCCCCTGAAGGTCAAGGATCTCATCATCGGCTCCTTGACCGTCGATCGGGCCCAGGGGCATTCACTCACGCAGGATGACCTCGACATGATGGTGACCGTCGGGAGCCAGGTCGCAATCGCGCTGGATAACACAGAGGCTTACCGCCAGATCGAAGCGTTGAACCTGGGGCTTGAAGAGCGGGTACGCGAGCGGACCGCAGAACTGAGGGCCGCCAACGAACAGCTCAAGCAGATGGACCAGCTCAAGTCTCAGTTTCTAGCGCACGTGTCCCATGAGTTGCGCACGCCGCTGACGAGCATCACCGGATTCACCGACAACATGCTGGAAGGGCTGGCCGGCTCCTTGAGCGCGAAACAGGAACAGTATCTGGCCCGGATCAAAGCGAATGGCAATCGGCTGACCCGGATGATCACGGACCTATTGGACCGTTCCCGGATTGAAGCCGGCAAGCTCGAGCTGTCCCTGGGACCGGTCGTCCTGACCGCGCTGGTCTCGGAGGTGATCGAGCAGCTCCGGCCGCTTGCGCGGATGAAACGCCAGCGGCTGGACCTTGAGTGCCCGGAGCCCGACCTGGTCGTCTGGGCCGACGCCGATCGGTTGAGCCAAATCCTGACGAATCTGATCGACAACGCCATCAAATACACGACCGACGGCGGGTCGGTGATGCTCAGAATTGCACTGGAGGAGCATATGGCCAGAGTGTCGGTGACCGATACCGGACAGGGCATTCCTCGCGACGCCCTCCCGAGGCTTTTTGATCCGTTCTTCCGATCTCGCCATCACGAGAAGAGCCAGATCAAAGGCCTGGGCCTGGGGCTCTCGATCGCGAAGGATCTGGTCGAGCTTCATGGCGGCGCGATCTCGGTTCAGAGCGAGGTGGGACGAGGAAGCGTGTTTCATTTTACGCTTCCGGTTCATCGGGGCTTTGAAAAGAGACTGTCGCTTTCTCCATCGCCGAGCAAGCGCATCCTGGTCGTGGATGACGAATCGGACATCCGGCAATTACTGTGTGACCGGCTGCAGTCGGACGGATTCGTCGTGCAGACGGCGGTTGATGGGCGCGACGCGTTGGCGTCGCTGCGGCTGGGTTCCGTGGATGGCCTGATCTTGGATATCGGCATGCCCGATATCGACGGGCTGGAGGTGCTTCGTGAGATTCGTGAGAAGTATCCTACGGTGCCCGTGGTGATGATCACGGCGGTCGAGGCCCGGGAACGCGCGGTCCTGGCCTTGGAAGCGGGCGCGCAGGCGTACCTACTCAAGCCGTTCGACCCGGCACAGTTGCACCAAGTCGTGACTCGCTGGTTTCGACCGAATGAGGCGGGAACAGAGGAGGGTAGGACGAAGGGGAGGGGATAGCGTGGTTCGACGAGCATCGGCTGTCCTCCATTCTGTCTGCTGCACGACCTGTCTCGCCCTCGCCTGGCTGACTTCTTCCCCACCGGCGCATGCGCAAACTCCTCGTATCCAAGGACAAGGATCGGCGGCGTCTGGCATGGCCAATGCATTTGCGGCCCAGGCCGATGACCCGTCCGCCCTGCACTACAACCCTGCCGGCATGACCCAGTTGCAAGGCGTGCAAAATATGTTTGGGGCTCTGTTCGTCGGCGGGCCGACGAACTTTACGAGTCCTACCGGTGTTGAGGTAACGGGGGATCGAGGCGGAAGCGTGGCGTGGCCGCCGCCGGGCCACATTTACCTGACCGCCAATCTGAAGGATCTGGGAGTGAGGTCCCTCGGAGATTTGACGGTCGGAGTGGGGTTGAACAGCCCGTTCGGCTCGCTCAGCCGGTATCCGGTCAATGGTCCATTCAGAACCGCGGTCACATTCAGCACGCTCCCGCTGTTGGATATCAAGCCCACCATCGCCTACAAAATCAACGATCAGCTATCCCTAGGCCTGGGCGCGGATATCTATACCTTTTCCGGATTGTTCGGTGAGGGACACGTCGAGCTCAAGACGGCGAACACGGCCATGACGCAGCAATTCGAGATCAACGGAAGCGACACCGCTGCGGGATTTAATGTCAGTCTCCTGTATACGCCCTTCCGCAATGCGGACGGAAAACCGCTGGCCAATGTCGGGCTGGTCTATCGAAGCCGCGCGACCCTTCATCTCACTGGACTGTTTCTCATAAACGGCGCGCCAACGGCCGATACGGCTGCGACCCTTGTCTTACCGCAGGTTTATTCGGGGGCGATTGCGGTCTGGCCGATCCGCGATGCGGAGCGCGAATGGAAGCTTGAGCTGGATGTGGACTATGTCGGATGGAAGGCCAATCAAAATCTGGATGTGCAGCTGTCTACAGGTGGGGTCATCCCTCAGCCCCAGAACTGGAGCAACAGTTTCACCGTGATGATCGGAACCGAGTACAGATGGCTTCGGCTCACGCGTCTGCCGGATTGGGAGCTTGCGTTGCGAGGAGGGTATGCCAATCAGCAGACGCAGGTTCCTGATTTGACCTTCAATCCCGGTGTGCCTTCGGCAAATACTCACATCCCGTCCGTCGGTCTGGGGTTCCTGTGTCAGGAGAACGGATCCTTCCTGGGTCTCAAGTGCGGCCAGCTCGGATTCGGAACGCTGAAACCGAAAGCCTTTGGGATCGATATCTCCTACCAGGCTGCGATCTATGAGGTCCGCACGATCACCGGTAACCGGAACCCCACGGTGAACGGGACGTATGACACCCTCATTCAAGCGGGGGGAGTCAGCCTGCGGTTTATTTACTGATCGCACCGTCGAACCTCACCCGTGTCGTGTCCCCTGAAACTAATGAGCCACCTGGGTTGCCTGTTGCGGCTTAGCGTCAACGTCGATCGCATGATTCGAATGATTGCGGACCCCTGGAGTTGTGGTTCGGCGTATCGAAGGTTGAATAGGACCATCTCGCTCTTCATTTCTGAATCCTGGATTCAGCACGAGGTAACCAAACAGTTTGGGTTCTTAGGACTGACAACTAATATGAGTTGGTCGTCGGTGGTGTATCTGACTGGATAACACCCTGTATTCAATTCGATACGATTTTTATCATCCCCGTGTGAGTGCTTCCTCGTCCATGAGGGATAATTCATCGGATCATCAACGTGTTTCGAGCGGTTGCCATATATTGTTTTGCGGCCATTTCGTGGCACAGCGGTTGCTCCATCTCTGCTCGAAAGCGGTTGTCGATGGAGGAGGGAAGGAGGGAGAAACCGTGGAAGCGATGGCCTGGGGAATGATCGTGACGGGATGCACCCTGTTCGGAATGCTGGCGCTGTGGATGCTTAGCGATCGCATAGCCCATATGCCGCTGCCGAAAGAGATGGCTGACAGCTATCCACTGACTTCTCAGGTGGCTGAACTGACGAAGGCGGCATGAGAGTTTCAGTGCCTTGTGGCCTCACCGTTGAGAGGGTTCAATGAGCCCCACGGTTGACGAGGATGATTTGTCTAGCATTCTCATCGTAGATGACGAGCCGGATATCCGGGAGACCCTCAGCGATATGTTGGAACACGAGGGGTACCGGGTTCACGCGGTGGGGACCGGGGTCGCCGCGATTCAGCAGGCGTCCCAATTCCGATATGGAGCTGTTTTGCTGGACATCGGGCTGCCGGACCTCGACGGGCATTCCGTCTTGAAAAACTTGATGGAAATGGATTCCACGCTGCCGGTCGTTATTCTAACCGGGCAGGCGACCGAACAGAATACCATTGCGCCGTTGACGAAGGGCGCTTTCGCCTATGCAACCAAGCCATATAATCCGAAAGAAATCAAGGCCGTGCTCCGCCGAGCCGTGGGGGTCAGGGCTCTGTCCGCCAAGGCCGAAACGGTTGAAACCGCCCTTAGTGAAAGCGAGGAACGGTTCAAGTCGGTGGTTCAGTCTACCGCGGACGCGATCATCTTGGCGGACGAGGGAGGGCGAATCGTTTTTTGGAATAAGGCCGCGCAGCGCATGTTCGGCCATGCGGCCGATGAGGTCATGGGGAAGTCTCTGACGATGATTATGCCGGAGCGCTACCGCGTGGGCCATCAACGAGGGCTGGATCGGGTCCGACTCTCGGGCGGGACTCACGTGATGGGAAAGACCTTGGAGTTGCACGGTCTCCGGAAAGACGGCAGCGAGTTTCCGGTGGAGTTATCGCTGGCCATGTGGGGGGCGCAGCAAGCACGGTTTTACGGCGGAATCATCCGCGACATCACCGAGCGGAAAAGGGTTGAGGACGCGCTTCGACGGAGCGAAGAACGCGTCCGGCAACTGGCCGAGAATATCAGGGAAGTCTTTTGGCTGACGGCGGTCGATAAGAACGAGATGATCTACGTCAGCCCGGCCTATGAGGCGATATGGGGGCGGACCTGCGAGAGTCTCTATGCCGCTCCCCGCTCCTGGCTTGACGCCATCCATCCGGAAGACAAGGAACGGATCGTCGGCGCGCTGCCCAAACAGGTGAAGGGAGAGTATCAGGAGGAATATCGGATCCTGCGCCCGGACGATGGCGTGGAGTGGATCCGAGACCGCGCCTTTCCGATCCGCGATGAAACCGGGAAGGTCTATCGTGTGGCGGGATTGCGGAATGCATCACCGCCCAGAAAATTGCGGACCAGCGATTGGCCGCTCAGTATGCGGTGGCCCGCGCCCTGTCCGAATCCGCCACGTTGGCCGAAGCCACCCCGAAGATTCTACAGGCCATCTCCGAGAGTCTGGGGTGGGATATCGGAGCCCTCTGGTCGATCGATGAGCAGGTCGGTGCGTTGCGCTGTGTTCATGTCTGGCATGCTCCCGGCATCAAGGCCGTGAGCTTCGAGACGCTCAGTTGGGAGATGGTCTTTCAACGTGGCATCGGACTGCCGGGACGGGTATGGGCCGGTGGCGAGCCGGTCTGGATAACGGATATCACCAGGGACCCGAATTTCCCGCGTGCCGCCGTTGCCGGCAAAACGGGTCTGCACGGGGCTCTGGCGTTTCCGATCAAATTGCGTACCCAGGTATTGGGGGTCCTCGAATTCTTCAGCCGCGAGATCCGCCAGCCCGACGAAGATCTCCTCCGCATGCTCGGCGCCGTCGGCAGCCAGATCGGTCAGTTTACGGAACGCAAGCAGGCGGAGGAAGCCTTACGGGTGGCCTACGACAAGATCGACGCGATTCTCGTGTCGTTGCCGTGCGCGGTGTTGATCGTTGATCAGGATCAACGGGTGGTCTACGCCAACCCGCTGGCGTGTCAGCACTTTTGGCCGGAGCATGGGACGCTGGCCGGAAGTTTGTTGCATGACGTATTGCCGCTGACCGCCGTGCAGTGGCAACGCCTGCTGACCGACCTGCGTGAGACGACCGCTCAGAGCAGGTCACCCCAAGAGCGCGAGTTTGAGGCGCATAAGCGCATGTATCGATATCGGCTCTTTCCCGTCACGCTTCGGGAGACCTACCGCCTGCAGGCGGGCATCGTCCTCTGGGACATTACAGAACAGCGGTTACTTCAGGATCAACTGATCCAGGCGGAGAAGCTGTCCAGTCTCGGCACGTTGGTGTCCGGTATGGCTCACGAGATCAATAATCCCGTTCAGGGCATCATGGGGATGGCGGAGATCATTTTGCAGGAAGAGAATCCGGACAGAAGTGAAGGAATACGCCGGTGATATCGTCAAATACTCCGAGCACGTCGGCTCGGTCGTTCGGGACTTCGCCTGTTATGCCCGGCCGGCTTCCCGAGACCGTATCACGGAGCTGGATTTCTGCGAACGTCTGTCCGAGGCGGTGAAGTTGGTCCAGAGGGGCCCGAAGTTCGGACACATCCAGGTGACGACCGATTATCAGCCGGTTCCTCGGTTCAAAGCGCATCGCACCGAAATCGATCAGGTGTTTATCAATCTGATCAGCAACGCCGTGGACGCGATGGCCGGCAAGGGGCGGCTGACCTTATCGACCTTGATGGAGGGAGACGTTATCACGGTGCGTGTCTCCGACACGGGGAGCGGGATTCCCAAGTCGATCTTAAGCAAGATCTTCGATCCGTTCATGACCACCAAAGATCCGGGGAAAGGGACGGGATTGGGCCTTAGCATCGTTCATCGGATCGTATCAAAATATGGCGGGCGGATCGGCGTGGAGAGCCAGGAGGGCAAAGGCACCACGTTCACAATTCAATTTCCACAAGAACCGAAATAACAGGAGGTCTGTATGCATACCCAATACGCGGCCAACGGTCGACAAGGACGAATCCTCATCGTCGAGGATGAACCCCAGGTGAGAAAGCCGATTTCTCTCATGCTCAGGAAAGAAGGGTATGAAATCGTGGAGGCGGAAGACGGGGAGCAGGCGATTCAGAAAATCGGCGACGGAGACAACGCCTTGATGGTGGACACGATCCTTTGCGATATTCGGATGCCCAAGATCAACGGAGACGAGGCTATTGTGTATTTCAGAGGTCAGTTTCCGACGGTGCCGATTGTGGTGATGACGGGCTATCCGGACGTAGAACTCGCCGTGTCTTTGATGCGGAAAGGTGTACGAGACTATCTGGTGAAGCCAGTGTCCAAGGATGAATTGCTGACCGTGATGAAGAAATCCGTCGAGCAGCACGTGATCATGAAGGACCAATTTACGATCTAACAAGCTGCCAGGCTCTGTTCAAAGCATTAGTGGTAGGCTAAGGCCATGGAAAAAGCCGCATCTCGGCGCGGCTGAGGGTGGGGAGGGCGAAACATCGGGTGAAACGCCGCCTGGCGCAGGCGGGTGATTGACCTTTACAAACAGACTCGACCACATATCCAGTTATTCTGCCGAAGAAGTCATACCTTCTTACCTCCCAAAAGAGCCTTGAGGCCGAAGTAACCGAAGGCGTCTTTCAGGTTTGAGTACAGGCGGTTGAAGCGACCCATCTCCTGGTTGGTGACGTATTCCATCGTCAACGCGACGCGCTCTTCACCCTCTCCGAGCGGGGTCACGGCATGCCAGAGCTTGTCGCCGTTAAAAATCACCATTGTGCCGGGCTTTGTGGCGAGTTCTAGTTCTTTCATCTGTTGGGAGGGGTCATCCTTATAGAGCTGGCAGACCAGCCGGCAGGACGGGGATCGATCGATCAGCCCAACGAGAATCGTATAGCGGGCGCCCTTGTAGTATGACGTATCATAATGAAACCCAATATGGTCCCCCGCCTCGGTGTAATAGTATAGAGCGCAGGCGTGCGGGTCGTTTTCCGGGCAGAGCATCAACCGTTCGCCGACCAGCCGGCTGAGGAAATCCATGAACACTGGTGACTTGTAGAGGTCGAGAAAGGCCGGCGCCTCCTCTCTCACCGTATAGTAACTGACGCTACCGCCCTTTTTGTGTCCGGGGAGATAGTTCCGATTCAGCTTGGGTTTTAATCGTACGACTTCGGGGACAAGCCATTCATCCACGACGGTCTGCGGAAGAAACCGTTGCAGACAGACAAACTCATTCTGCTCCCAATACTCTTTCCGCACCCGCTCGAAATCCAATGACGCGATGGCTTGCTCAACCGCTTCGGCGATGCCCTTCACATTGGCTGCAATCATATCGATCCTTTGCCTCGCATCAAGAAATACTGACGATTCGTCTACCGACGCCGAGTATAGCGATGCCTGAGGCCATTTTCATAGCCTCGACCGACTCGATTCATTGCTGCGGGATGAACGAAGACGCTTTCACAACTTCGACGCCCGGAGGAACGTCGAACGTGAACAGGTCGGGCTTCAGGCCGGCGTTGGCCTTCAGGTTACTGAATTGAAAGGTCGAAATGTTGCCGCTGATCTCATGGAGTGACACGGTCTTGATGAAGTAGGTCTTTGGCTGCACTTCCAGCACGATGCGGACGAGCGCCCGACTGGATTCCGATTCTGAGACCTTCGGCACCAGTGTCACGAGCGGAATTCCGCCTTCTCCGCGCTCCCCGTCCTTCGTCGGTTCCACATCGAACTCCTCCTCAATCTTCGCCACGCCCTGCAGAAGCTGCAGCGGGGCCTGCGAGGCCGCCATCTGCGTCAGTTTTCCCACCAGCACCTGTTTGTGCTCCGGTACATACATCATGACCTCATCCCGATTCACGTAAATCTCCTCCACGTTCGGATCAAGGTAATCCCATCGGAGCAGGCCGGGTTTCTTAATCGACACCCGCCCGCTCGACATGAGCGGCGTGGCGAACCCTTCGATCCGAGTCACCTGCTTGAAGTCCGCCTGCAGATCCTTCGTCTGCTCATAGCGCGCCTGCAACTTCTTGATCACCTCTTTCACCGCCTTCAGTTCTTTCGCTTCCAGCCCCTCCTCAGCCGCCATCACGCCTCCAGCCGCAAGTAGGGTGGACACTACAACGACAAAGGCAATAGTGAAAAAGGAGGGGCAGGGGGGTTGCTCGTTACTGCGCGCGTCGGGCGAGCACATTCCGATCGTGCGCGCTCCGCGAGCACGAGGAGCAGCCCCCCTGCCCCTCCCTCCGAATTTCTTCATGATTCCTCCTCGCCAACCGGCCCTTTTCGCCCAATCACCTCCCGCCGCCCATCCCGCGCCGGCGCGCTCACAATCCCTTCCTCTTCCATGCGCTCGATCATCCGCGCCGCCCTGGGATAGCCGACCCGCAACCGGCGCTGAATCAGCGAGGCGGAGGCCTGCCCTGAAGAAATGACGAGATCCTTTGCCTGCTCATAAACCTCGTCCCGCTGCTGCTCTTCCACCACATCCTCCTGACGCAGCGACTGCAGCTCCTCCATGTATGCCGGCGCGGCCTGCTTCTTCACGAACTCGACCACGCGGCGTACATCGTCGTCCGGCACGAAGGAGCCGTGCAGGCGAGTCAGCCGTCCGGTCCCAGAGGCGAGGTACAACATGTCGCCCTTGCCCACGAGCGCTTCCGCACCATTGGCATCGAGGATGGTGCGCGAATCGGTTTTGGAGGAGACCTGAAATGCAATCCGGGCGGGGAAGTTCGCTTTGATCAGCCCGGTCAGGACATCAACCGAGGGGCGTTGCGTCGCCAGCACCAGGTGAATGCCCGAGGCTCTCGCCATTTGCGCCAACCGCGCGATCTTGTCTTCGACCTCTTTGGGCGCGACCATCATCAGATCCGCCAGCTCGTCGATCATCACGACGATATACGGTAACGGGGTAGGAGGCGTCGGGGGCGCCGATGATCCGGTATCGGAGGCCACGCTTTCACCGGCGGACAGCCGATCTTCCTCAGGGAGAAACTCGATCGGCAAGTCCGTCTGCTCGGGAATATCTTTCTCGCGCGACTTTGGAATGTGACCTTGGGCCTCGGCCACACGCCGGTTGTAGGTATCGACATTTCGCACACCCGCTTCGGCCAGGAGCCTATAGCGACGGTCCATTTCCTGAACCACCCAGCCCAGGCCGCGTGCGGCTGACTTGGGATCGGTGATCACGGGCCTGAGAAGATGGGGAATGCCGTCGTACGACTGCAACTCCAACATTTTAGGATCGATCAGGAGCAGTTTGACCTCATCCGGGCGAGCCGCAAATAAGATGCTCAGCAGCATGGTGTTGAGGCTCACGCTTTTCCCGGCGCCCGTGGCGCCGGCGACGAGCAGATGGGGCATGGTCTTTAAATCGGCGGTGACCGGCTTCCCGAAGATATCTTTTCCCAGCGCCAAGATCAGCTTGGACCTGGAGCGGGTGTAGGCCTCACTGGTCAGCACCTCCTTGAGCGAAACGGTCTCACGAAACAGATTGGGCACTTCCACGCCGACCACCGATTTGCCCGGTAGGGGCGCGACAATGCGCAAGCTTGTCGCCTTCAAAGCCAGCGCCAGATCATCGCTCAAATTGACGATGCGAGCGACCTTGACTCCCGGGGCCGGTTCAAATTCATACATGGTGACGACCGGGCCGGGGTGAATTTCAGTCACTTTTCCTTCGATGCCGAAGCTCAATAGCGCGCGCGTGAGGACATCGGACTGGCCTTTCAGGGCATCGTCGGTCATCCGTTCCAGTGGGCCGGAGGGGTCGCTGAGTAATTCATCGGGGTCGGGCAGCATGTAACCAGCCGCAACCGGTCGAGACACGATGATCTCAGAAGCCCCCGCATTTTCCGCAACCGACCCAGCAATAGATTGAGCCGGTGCCTCGACGGCGCGGGTCATTGGAGCCTCAGCCGCCTCCGCGCTCTCCTCATCATTGGACTCATCTTCCACGGGAAGCGTCCGATGGATCTTCACCGGCTTGGGCCTCGTCCTCTTGGCCTTTCCAGGTTGCGTGCCGGGCGCCGGAAGGAGTGCCGCCATCGTCTCCGACAGCGAGGCCCACCAGTCGGGCACACGCCTCCAGAGTTCCCCTAGCGACATAGGCGTGGCCAGCAAGAGGGACACAAGCAGACCGGCTAAGACAAGAATATGTGCGCCGGTACTGGCGAAGGCCCCCCGTAGGTTATCCGCAATGAACCCTCCAATGACGCCCCCCGCCAGCCCTCGTTGTACAAGTCCACTGGAGAGGGTCGGAACGCCGATGAGTTCCAAATGCAGAAAACCGCTCAGGAACAGCACGGCGGCCAGCGATCCAGCGGCGCTCCGAAGCGTGACACTAAGCGCGCCTTCGACGAAACAGCGCGCTCCCAGCATGACCAGGAGAAAGGGAAAGAGGTACGCAGCGGCCCCAACGAGCCAAAAGAGAGTGGCGGCGAGGGACGCTCCCACGGTGCCGATCATATTCCGGGTGGGAACGGGCGTGCCCGTGTGCGAAGGAAAAGAACTAAACTGCGGAATGTCAGTTGGAGAGAAGGAGATCAGGCTTAGGAGCGTCAAGAGCCCGAGCGTCAACAGCAGAACGCCGATGACTTCATGCTTGACATTGGAGGTTTGACGGGAGGCACTGCGGGCGTCACCGCGCTTCGCCGTGGTGGAGGCACCCATGGGGACGATGGTAGCACAGGAGGGAGGTGAATTCAAAAGGAGAAGGGGGGGTATGTCCACCAGCTTCTCATTTCCCAAGGCTAAACAAGAGGCGGAATACGTGATCAGATTGAGAAGGTCTATCGATCAGCACCGGTCGTACCAGGAGTGCCGGCTCCAAAATCGGGGTGGACTCCCTCACTCCTGAATCCCCCGCCTGTACCTAATATAGGCAGGCTACGACTTGGACTGGTGACCGGTCCTGGTTCAATGATCGAACGAAGATCTGACCCCCCCGACAAAAAATCAGAACCTCCCGGTGAGATGGTAGGTCCAGTCATCGACTCTCCGGGCATCAGAGCGCTACTGGGAGAGCTTGGCGCCCGATCTTCTGACCCGAAGCGGCCGCCCGGAGCCATGCCCGGACCAGGTGTCTCCGGTTGTTGTGAGGCGGAAGGCAAGGCGATACCCATCGCGATGAGGAAAGACACAAGGATCATAAGGGGCGAGTAGGTCTTCATATATCTGTCTCCTTCTATGCCTGGTGAGTTCTATGATCCCTGATGCTCTATTTCTTCAATTCTGATTGTCGCACTCAGTTGGATCGTGACAAAGGTCTCCATACGCGGGCCCTCCGTTACTCACCGATGAACGATCCGGCGCGAGGGCAGTGCTTACTATTCTAATGGAAAAGCTCCCAAGACGTATAGACGAACGATGGGTAGGAAGCGGGCATGAAAGGGAGCAGTAAGGTCGCGTAAATGAGAGATGAGGCGGAGCGGGCTTGGTGAGGTCGAAGGCAGGGGCTATTTAGACTAAGGCTCTCACCTCGTTACGACCGGCTTGCTTGGCGCGCAGCAGGGCTTGGCCTGCTGCTTTCATCACCTGATCGGCCTTGGTCAGGTGCTGGTTCGGTTCAGCGACGCCGATGCTGATCGTCACGACGAGCTCCTTTGAAGCAAATTGATCCATCGCCTTGATTGTTCTCAGGCCAGGCCACCGGCGGGGCAGACTAATGGACGAGGTTTCAACGGCAGTCCGGAGGGTCTCGAGGTGGGGCAGGACGTCAGCCGCGGATTTACGTCGAAAGATCACCACGAACTTGCCGCCATCGTAGCGGAAAGCTTCACCGCCACCGGACACATTCGCTATCTTTTTCGCGACCAGTTGTAATGCCAGATTTCCGAGAGAGTGCCCATAACGTTCATTAACCTGCTTCATCTCGTCAATGTCCACGATGGCAATGGCATACCGACTCCCCAAATTGTGCAGGATTTCATCCAAAGCGGGGCGGCCTCGAATGTTCGTCAGCTCGTCATAATAGGCCAATCGGTACTCATCTGCATAGATCGCGACGATCAGAATAAGGCCGGCCCCGGCCAAAAAATTGGTGGAGGACCAACCCAGTCGGGTGCCGTCCAGTGCGATAAATACCGCTATCAGTGCCCAGAAAAACCCTCGATCGAGTCGGCTCCTATGGAGAATGAAGCGAGATGTGACAAGGACAAACGCCGAGCCGAATGCCAACAGAGACGACTGGCTGAGAGAGGTCCATCCTGTATAACGGGGATCGATGAACGTAATCTCCAGTGACGCCGTTCCAGCAGCAGTAAGCTCGGATTGCTTTGAGAAACAGAGCCAGATGACGAGGAGCGCTTGCACGAGAAGCAGGCTGACCCAACCCAGCTCCCGGCGGACGGCCAACCCTCGCTCTCGGATCAGCGACAGTGCCAAGAAGTTCAGCGGCACCAGCAGCCCGACCGCGTTGAACACCGTGCGGCCGACACCTGCTGCGACAATACCCTGTGCAAAGAACTGCAAAGCGCCATCAGCTATGACCAACAGCAGCGTGGCAAACATAACCCGACTGAGCCCCACAAACCACCCGAGCAGCATCCCCGCTCCGAGAACAATGTAATCGCATATCATCACGAACATCCCGGTCCACGCGGGTAAACCGGTGGGGCGGAGCAGACCCACAGCTGCCAGCAGCAGTAGGCCGTCCGGCAGAACAAAGGAAGAGAGCATTCTGAGAAGGGCGTTGGCTCTTATCATCCTTTTAAGCTAGCGGAGAGTTGTGGCCGAAAGATAATTGTATCTGAGGATGTGCAAGGGTGGAGAGCCCCACGAAACCAATGGGTTGAGAGGCGCATGCCGGTTGAGACCTCTCGATACTGATAGGGAAGCATCCCAAAGTCGGTCGAAGCTGGCGCTTCATAGGATCCAGGATGAATCCCAAGGCTCCAAGGGACACGGTCCCAAACAATAGACTGTCCCAGAGTCGACCAAGAACTCATCCGTGGCTTTTTTCCTCGGACTAGCAGGATTGATGATGCTGGCGGTTATATGCCTGAGTCCCATGTGACCATGCTTTTGAAGTCATATCGGTCAGTCAAGCCGCCAATGCCTTCCTATCGCGTTCGAAAATGCTGCAAATTGCGCCAATGTCAGAGTCTCGGCGCGGCGGGATGGGTCGATGCCGGCGTGCGACATGGCGCGTGAGATCTGTTCTGCTAGGAGACCTTCATCGCGGAGAGAGTTTGAGAACGTCTTGCGGCGGTGGGCGAAGGCCGCGCGTACGATGCGGGTAAACAGTGCATTGTCTTTCACGTGAACAGAAGGTGATTCTCGCATCATCAGGCGAACAACGGCGGAGTCCACCTCCGGTCGAGGGCGGAAGCAGGTCGCTGGAACGCGAAAGGCCAAAAACGGCTCCGTCCAATACTGCGTGAGGACGGAGAGGACACCATATTCGCTCGTGCTCGGTTTGGCCACCAGCCGTCTGGCTACTTCTGTCTGTAACATGAGCACCATGCGATCGATCCGATCGTGGGTATCGAGCAGTTTGAACAGCAACGGGGTCGAGACGTAGTAGGGGAGGTTGGCGACAACGACGGTTCCTGCGCGGAGCGTGTGGATGGGGAAGTCAAGCGCATCGCCCAGCCGGAGATCGAGATTGCGACAATCGGTCAGCGTCTCGGTGAGGTACTCGACGAGCTGCGGATCGAGTTCGACGGCCGTCACCGATCCGGCCGTGGCGCATAACGCGCGGGTGAGAATGCCGCGCCCCGGACCGATCTCCAGCACCGAGTCATCCGGTCCTAGGGCTGCGAGCGCCACGATCTTTCGGACGATATTGGGATCGATCAAGAAGTGCTGCCCGAGGCGTTTGTCAGGGCGCGGAGCGATGGGGGGGCGGTCACTCGTCACGAGGCGCTCGTTATCCGCCTTTCTTCGCATGCTCCAAGAGGGTGACCAGAAAATTGCGATAGGTCTCGGCCTCGTCGTTCAGTTCTTCGAGAAGATCATTGGTAAAGGACGGCCCTGGGTCCGTAGCCGAAAAGCGGGTGGCCTCCTCCTTGCCGACGTGCTGGGCCAACAGCTCGCTTGTCCTCGTTTTCCATTTCGCGATTTGCTCGGTGCCCGCCACGACGTTCAACCCGACCGTGGCTTGCTTGACGATATCATCCAGTTCCTTGATTTGGAGCTGGATCACGTCCAAGGCGTTTGTGGGACCGTCGGTCATCGGGTCTTTCTCCTTCTACGTGCAAGCATCGCTGCAAGTGTAATGGCCTCGATCAGACTGCCGGGATCCGCGACGCCTTTTCCCACAATATCGTAGGCAGTACCGTGGTCCACGGACGTGCGGATGATTGGGAGCCCCACGGTCAGATTCACGCACTTTCCGAAAGCGACCAGCTTCAGCGGGATCAACCCCTGATCGTGATACATCGCCACGACGCAGTCATAGTCGCCGCGTACCGCCTTCCCGAACAAAGTGTCGGCGGGAAGTGGGTCGCTGGCCAGAATCCCCGCGCGTCGGGCTTGACGGGAAGCCGGTGAGATGATCTCGCGCTCCTCGTCTCCGAATAAGCCGGATTCTCCGGCATGAGGGTTCAGCGCGGCCACTCCGATCCGCGGTTGAGCCACTCCGAAATACTCCCGCAAACCTCGCGTCGCCAGTCGAATCGCCTGTAGCACCCGATCCGTGGTGAGCGTGTCCGAGAGATTCCTAATCGCCACATGGGTCGTGGTGAACATGATCTTCAGTGGCCCCCCGAGGATCATCATGCCGCTTTCTTCGCTGTTGGTCAAAGCCGCTAAGAGCTCCGTGTGACCGGGATAGTGACAGCCGGCCAGATTGATCGCTTCCTTATTAATGGGGCCAGTGACGATTGCGTCCACGCACCCGGCTTGCGCCAGACGAACTGCCGTCTCGATAAATGCTACCGACGCCGCGCCGGTTTTCTCAGCCACCACGCCTGCTCTGAACTTGCCCAGCGGGCGTTCCAGTGGGTCCAGAACCGGTACCTCGACAGACGATCCCCATGACTGGGTGTGTTCGTGGACCGTGACCATCCGCAGTCGGAGCCTGAGAGACCGCACGGTTTCCTCCATGACCGGCCTCGACCCGATCACGATCGGACGACAGAGCTCACGGACAGCTCGGCGCGCGAGCGCCTTCGCGATCACCTCCGGCCCGATTCCCGCGGGATCTCCCATGGTGAGCCCAAGAATCGGACGGTTGTTCTCGTGGTGTGAACGATTACGCGCCATAGAGGTATACGATGAAAAATCCTACGTAAAGAAGGGCGGAGGTGCCCAGAAGCCACGGTCTCCAGTGCCCGCCTCCGAGCAGTTGAATAAGGCTCAACCCCACAGCGCCCAGCGCGAGCCCCATCGTGGCCAGACCCGACGGCTCCAGATTCCAACTGGTCCCGACGAGCCCGACGGAGACTGGGAACGTTCCCTGAAAGACCATGGCCCCGGTGACATTGCCCACCGCAAGTGTGTCCTTTCGCTGGTACAGCCACAGGAAGCTGTTCGACATTTCCGGCAGTTCGGTGGCCAGCGGCGCGATGACCAGGGCCAGGAGCAGAGGGGACACAGCCAATTCAGTTGACAAGGATTTCGCCGCCGTCACAAACAGATGCGCGCCGCCCACGAGTGCAAGCAAACCGATCACGCCTTGGACCCCGATCATCACATAGGAGGGCACAGTCGATTTCGGAGTAAAGATCAACGGAGCAAGGCCCGTCTCTCCTTCCACCTCCGATGAGAATTTCAATTTGATGTACACGCCATACAGCAGCAGTAAGAGGATGGCCACGGCATACCGGATCACCGGATTCGACACGAACACGCAGGCGAGAGCCAATCCGTAGGCGACGAGAAAAAACTGAAGATCGATGCGGACCTCCCGATAGTCCAACACAAAGGAGGCGTGGCGTTTTCCCATCTTCGCATACAAGACCAGCAGCCCGGCCAAAATCGGCAGCACAAGCGTACTGAGCATGAATGGCGCGCCCAGGATGGCCCCGAGCCCGACGTCGGTCCTCTCCTGTCCGGACCCGAAGAAAATGGCGATAATGGGAATCGACGTTTCCGGCAGGGTCGTGCCGACCGCGGCAAGAATGCTTCCGACCGCTCCCTCGGGGACCTTGAGCCGCTTGCCCAGCCATTCAATGCCGTTGGTAAAGAGCGCGCAGCCTCCCAGCGTGACGACGACTGAGGCAAGGAACAACAAGACATAGTACAGGACCGTCACGATCGCTCCATGAGCGATAAGGCAACATGAAAAATCCCAAATGAAAAAGTTCGACTCATGATTTTGCCTTTGGCATTTTGCCTTTGGCATTTTGCCTTTGGCCTCGCGCTTGCTTGCGGTAAGCAAGCGCCGCTTCTTCCATGATTTCGCGGATCGGCCGGCCGGTTTGTTGCGCGATCCGTTTGCAATCCGCGTATTCAGGCGCCGCCTTGCTGCGGCCCTGCCCCAGATCGGCGACCTTTACGCGGACGGATCCCTGTGTGGTCCGCACCTGTTCGATCCTTCGGGGAAGGACGCGGCGGGACATTTCCTGCATCCTGACGCCCAGCGTACTTGTGTCTCGCAGGATCACGTCTGCCACTCCCTGCGCCTGAGCGGGAGATGCGAGGGCAGCGAGCACAATGCCCGGCCTACCCTGTTTCATGATCACGGGGGTGAGCGTCACATCCACCGCGCCGGCGGCAAAGAGTCGTTCCATGATCGTGTCATAGGCCTGAGGATTCAGGTCGTCCAGGTTTGTCTCGATCTGAACGATCGACTCACTCTCGCGGGACGCGGCGACGACATCGGCCACAAAGATTCGCAGCACATTCGGCCATTCTCCGGTGTCCGCCGCGCCGGCGCCGTGTCCGATGGCGGTCGGACGCATAAGGGGGAGTGGAACGAACTCTTTGACCAGCGTCCTCAGCAGCGCGATCCCGGTCGGCGTTGTCAACTCGCGGGCTGGACCGGCGCTGTAGATCGGGATGCCGCACGCCATGGCGGCCACTGCGGGACCCGGCGCCGGAAGCTTGCCGTGAGAGGAATCGATCATGCCGGAGCCAAGGTTCACAGCGCGATGCGGTCATCCGTTTGACGCCGAGGAGATGGCAGCCCAAGAGCGATCCAATGACGTCGACGAAGGAATCGACGACACCAACCTCATGAAACAACACGTCCGAGGGCTTGACGCGATGGGCGAGTCCTTCCGCCTTCGTCAGGCGCTCGAACACGTCACGGCTCTGCTCTTTGACCGTCGCCGGCACCCGGCTGGCGGCGATGATACGATGGATGCGGCGGAGTGAAAACGGAGACCGGAACCCGTGGCGAATGACGACATCCACCTTCGTGGCATGCAAGTCGCCACGCGTGACCTGCGTGGAACGCAGGCGATAACCTTGGACCGGAACGTCTTTGAGCGCGCGGACCAACTCCTTGAACGGCAGACCGGCGTCAACCAGCGCGCCGAGTATCATATCCCCGCTGATTCCGGAAAAGCAGTCGAAGTGAAGCCGGGTCACGAGGCCTCTTTCATAACGTCGCAGTGAGCGTGGCGTCCGTGATCATAACGTAAGGCATTGGCTCGCAGCAATCGCGGGGGCCATGATTCACCGTCTCATGTTTATGTCAAGGTGAGAGCACCATGGCTGAAAGATCGTGCCTTGTTTGACAGTAAGACCCCTCTGTGATATCCACACATACGAGGACGTTGTTTTTCGTATCCGAGCAAACCGATGCCCCATTGTTTCTGCGGTTTATCAAGTCATCCAGTCAATTGTGAGAGTGGCCTGCCTTGTTAGCACAGCGGCCGACTTTCACCTCTTTTCTTTCGGCCGTCCTGCTGACAGGCCTCGTTTTGGTGTCAGCTTTCCAGGCGGAGGTTGAAGCGGCGAAGCGCAAGTCCGTTCCGGTCACTCCACCGGACCTGCGCATTGTCACCGTGAGCGCGTTACCCGATCCCTACAAGCCAGGATCGGGGGTCGTCGATTTCAACATCGAGGTGGAATTGCCGAAGGAGGTCGGTCAAGGCACCCTGCTGGAAGTCTCCTCCCTGGTTAGTTCTCCGTCGATGAGTTCGATGCGATTTCTCGCCATCAGGCAGCCTCTATCGCCTGAGTCTTCGGACGTGGCCACAACTATGTCGCAGCCCGGCGCGGTGAAGCCCAGGGTGAGCGTGACATTGACCTGGGATGGTATGGATCAATCGAAGCAGTTGGCGGAAAGCGGGCGCTACCACTATGAAATCCGCGCCAAGCTGCTGGCAGTCGGCGAGAACGGGCCCCGCACACAGATGAATGCCTGGCCCAAACGAGGAACGCTCACGGTTGAATAGCCGTCGGCGATCAGCTTTCAGTTTTCGGTCAAAATGAAGTCGTTAGAAGATATCCCCGGCCCACCGCTCCGGCATCTTCGATCTTCCAGAACTCATGCTGAGGATTGATCGCTCCTCATGTTCGTGTTCCGCCGAGCACATTGATCCTGTGCGCAAGACACCCGGCGCCGAAACCATTGTCGATGTTCATGACCCCCACTCCCGCGGCGCAGGAATTGAGCATGGTCAACAGAGCCGCCAGGCCGCCAAAGCTCGTGCCGTATCCCCGACTGGTAGGCACAGCGATGACTGGGCGATCAACCAGGCCTCCGACCACGCTCGGCAAGACGCCATCCATGCCGGCGACGACGACAAGGACGCGGGCTTGCAAAAGCCGTTGATGCCGGCTGAGCACGCGATGTAGACCGGCCACGCCCACGTCATAGAGCGTGTCCACACGGCTCCCCATGACTTCAGCGGTGACTCGCGCTTCCTCGGCCACGGGGACATCCGCCGTGCCGGCCGTCATCACGAGAATCTTACCGGTGAGTTGTGGGAGACGCTTTTGGATCACCACCACGCGCGCCAACTCATGAAAGACCGCGCGGCGATCCAGGCGGAGCAGCGCCCTGCCGATGTCCGCGTCGGCACGCGTGGCCAACAGGGATCCGCCCTTTTTCAACAAGCCGCGGGCAATGGCGAGGACCTGTGCCTGTGTCTTGCCTTCACAGAGGATGACCTCCGAGAATCCCTGACGAAGCGAGCGATGGTGGTCCACCGACGCAAAGCCCAGATCCTCGAAGGGAAGCGTCCGCAACCTATTTAACACCTCCGGGACGCTCGTCTTCCCCTTCTCCAGATCGATCAATACTTTCCTGAGCAGATCTCGGTCCATCTCTTCAACGACCCCTTCTTAGGGACGACCTGACTGACTCATATCCCCAAATGGCTGTACAGGGATGGTCGGATTGCCCTTCACTGCGCGCGTCCAGCGAGCATAGTCCGATCGTGCGCGCTGCGCGAGCACAAAGGGCAGTCCGACCGTCCCTTCTTTCGATCGATGTCGTACCTGAGTCAGTTTGGTCGGACGTCACCTTCTTCCTTTGCCACCCGTTCCATCAATTCACTGACCGCCTGATGCGGCGGCTTACCGTCAAACAAGACCGCGCACACTTCTCCAACAATGGGCATGTCGATCTCATATCGACTCGCCAAGCCGGCCGCTGCTCTCGAGGTCCGGATGCCTTCGGCCACCGCGGTCGTTTCCTTCAAGATGTCGGCCAGACGCTCGCCTTGGCCGAGGCGAACGCCGACCGTGTAGTTGCGGCTCAACGGCCCTGTGCAGGTCAGCACGAGATCTCCGATGCCGGACAATCCATAAAACGTTCGTGTTTCGGCGCCCATCGCATGGCCCAATCGAATCATTTCGGCCAATCCCCGTGTGATGAGAGCGGCGCGAGCGTTGTGGCCGAGCCGGAGACCGTCCACGACCCCGGCGGCGACGGCCATGACATTCTTCAACGCACCGCCGAGCTGCACTCCGACCACATCGGACCCGGCGTAGACTCTCAGGAGCGGCGTCATCAGCAGTGTTTGGAGTCGTCGAATCAGGTCCGCGTCCTCGCCGGCCAGGACGACGGCGGTCGGGCGGCCCCTACACACTTCGAGCGCGAAGCTGGGCCCAGAAAGAAAAGCCAACGAGCGATGCATAGGCGAAGCCAACGTCTCGCCCATCACCTCCGACATAAGTTTCAATGTGTCTTCTTCGATTCCTTTCGTCGCACTGATCAGCGGAATACACTGAGTGACGAGTGGGGCCAACTCCATGAGGACCGAACGGGCGGCATGTGAAGGCACCGCAAAGATGACAAGAGCAACCAGCTCGATCGCTTCGGTCAGCGAGCCCGTCGGGGTCAGCGAGACGGGAAGGGAAATGCCGGGCAGGAATAGGCTGTTCTCATGGCGGCGTTGGATGCTCTCCACAACCTCGCGTTCGTAAGCCCAGAGGCGGACCGGCAGGCCCTTGAGCGCGAGATGGCGTGCCAACGTGGTCCCCCACGCTCCCGCTCCAATGACGGCGACTTGTTGAACGGGCTGTTCCATAGTCGTAACAGTAATGAGGCTGCGGGATTATAGAAACCGTCGGCGCTGGTGTCAAAGAATGACTTTCTCAGGAAAAGGGTTCTTGGAAATGAGATTCGACTGGAAACACGATGTGTTTAGCGGTAGGCTCCAGAGAGCAAACAGCCGCTATTCTCACTTCTCGGTAGAGTGTGACGAGGATGATCTGTCCGGCCTGCAGCCAGCAACTCGCGGAGGAGAGCCGATTCTGCACGCGATGCGGAAGGCCCGTGGGAACCGACGCTCAACTCAGATCAACGTACGCCGGCATCGCCGCAAACGGTCACGAGGTGGAGGATATGAACATGACGGCTCTGTACGTCATGGTGGCCGCGTTGATCCTGGCTGTTCTCTTCCCTCCCTGGGAGACACCGCCTGGCCGGCCGCCGGAATTTCTCGGCTTTCACTTCATTCTGAATCCGCCGGAAATCGGCGCGGATGAAAGCGGTGGAGGGGGAGTCGTCAGCCGGCTCCTCATCACGATCGAATTGGTCACCATTGTGGTGGCGGGATTCTACCTCTCGTGGCTCTTCCGGAAAAAAGCGCGGATGTAAGAAGTCATGCTGCCGGGACCGATCCCCCTACGTACACGTCCAAACCACCTCACTTTCTAATAAACAGGCCTTGGCGCGCCTGGGGAGAGGCGGGTGAAATAATCGCGGTGCGTGAGTACGGTGGTCGGCCCGGCTTCCCTCTTCTCCGCCTCAATCCAAGGCCAGCGTCAAGCACTTTGCCGAGCCGCCCGCCTTCATGAATTCGTCCAATCGCAGAGGATGCGGCTCGTACCCCTTCCCGACCAGGAGTTTCATCGTATCCGAACACCCTTCCGGCACGACGACGTGCTTGCCGACGCAGACTGCGTTACAGGCGAAACGAAGCGCATCAGACTCGGGTACCACCAGTCGGCGGGTCGCATCGATGCGATCCTTGATTACCGTCTGCGCGTAGGCATCGAACGCCGGAGGGTAATATAACAATTCTCCTCCGCTAAGCGGGCAAAGGCAGGTATCCAGATGGTAGAAGCGG
The DNA here is from genome assembly GCA_963703955.1 of Nitrospirota bacterium. GTDB lineage: Bacteria > Nitrospirota > Nitrospiria > Nitrospirales > Nitrospiraceae > CAVPGK01. The sequence goes on from CAVPGK010000005.1 coordinate 48,085, forward strand.
CTGTCTACCAGCTCGAGGGGGATGATCTGACGCCCGAAGATCTCGCTCAGGCGCGTGTAAGCTCGGATATCGCTTCGCTGACGATAACCGCCGAACCAGACATCCGGAAATCCCAGTAGATCGCCGGCGCCTTCGAAGTAGAGGCCTTCTTCGAGAAGGATGACTTCATACTGATGCGCTCTGAACCATTGCTCGAAATAGGTTTCCTCGCGTTGCCGCTCCGGATGCCGGAAGCGGCTGGGGACAGCCCGCCGACCCATCACGGAACCGGCATTCGCGGTAAACACCATGTCGGGAAGTCCAGGAACCGGTGGGACCCGCTCTAGCAGGACGCCGATTTCTTGCTCCAACACTTGCATCAAGCCATGCCACTGCGCGCGGGCGCGCTCGGGTTCGGCGGCATTCGAGACACGCATCCACGGATTGATTTCATAATCGATGCTGTAATAGTCGGGCGGGCAGACCAGCAGGCGGGTCATGGCTTCCACCCTAACTCGCGGGCCAGCTCACGCAAGAAAGAGGCTGCGTCCATGACAAGACCTACGGCTTGAAAACTACCGCGGTCGGCGAGCTTGGTCGGAACGGCGGGATTGACGTCCACGCACACGGTCGGGACGGTCGCCGGCAAGAGATTTCCGGTAGCGATAGAATGGAGCGTAGACGCGACGAGAAGCGCCAGCCCGACTCCCGGCAGAGCGGCTCGCATCGCATCCTGCGCGGCGATTGAGTCGGTGATTACACCGGGCAGGGGGCCGTCGTCGCGGATCGTTCCCGCCATGACCAGATGAACGCGCCGGCGGACACAGGCCGCCATGATCCCTTGCGTGATCACGCCGGTCTCAACGGCACGTTGAATGCTGCCGATGGCCCGGATGCGATTGATGGTCCGCAGGTGATGCTCGTGGCCGTGCGGCACCGCGCGACCGGCCGCGAGGCCGAATCCCAATGTCGTGCCGAAGAGATGGGCTTCCATGTCGTGAGCCGCCAAGGCATTGCCGCAGAAGAGCACATGAATGAACCCGGATTCAATGAGCCAGGTGAGCGCTTCACGCCCACCCGAATGAATAATGGCGGGACCACCAGCCAGTAAGACTTTGCCGCCTTTCTGATCATGCAGCGCCTGCATCCGGCGCCCAATATCGGCGATCAGCGGCCCGTGAGGGCGTTCTGCGGAGACGTGCGATTCCATGAAAGCGAACGCATCGCGCTCACGGGGGCGCTTCAGGGGCATCACTCGGATGCCGTCTCTGCCGGTAACAATGAGATCGCCTTTCTTCACGGCGCCCATCGACACCGCGCGCGCAGCGGTATGCTTCGGATTCGTACGGATCGCCAAATCCATCTCAATCGCATCCACATCAATCCAGTGTCCGCCAAAACGAACCTGAGTCGGCAAATGCGTGCTCGCGTAGAACTGATCCGGGAGAATTCCATCCGCAGGTGCCGGTTCCACCCTGCAGTCCGATTCCCGTTCGATGGTTGCGCCGTGCGGTTGGATGGCCTCAAGAATTTCAGCCAGGAGCGAAGTGGACGGCGCATGCACCACGATCTTGGCGCGGGACGGCTCTTCGCGGGTGGCGCCGATGCGGACTTCGTGAAGATCGAACGTGCCGCCCATCATATGAATGGTATCCAGCACTTTCGCCAAGATCAGCGAATCGATGATGTGTCCACTCAGCAGAATGGTTTCTTGAGCGGCGGCCATTAGCGACCTCAAGTGGGTTCAGGTTCCGAGCTCTCTCGATATGATACCACGTCGCCGATTTTATCTGCGGTGGCTGTCGAGGGTCATGGACGCCACAGAGGGGAAGGTCTATTGAGAAAAGTCAGTGGAACGAAGAGGGCAATAAAAAGGGGAGGTCGCCATCGGCGATCTCCCCCGTCAATTTCAGCATTGATGTTACTGAATGACCCGATCAGCTCCGATCTTCGTCGCAGAGCCCACCGGCGGTTCAATCTTGATCTGGGGACCCTGCACCTTCGGCAGTTGACCTGCTCCCTGCTTTTCAACCAGTCGCTGATTATTCTCATCCTTGAGGTTCTGCACCGTGTAATTGTCCGTCGCATCACTGGATTGGACAAGGGCCTTCTCGCCACCGGCGTTCGTCTGACCCGAATCATTCGCCAAGGGCTGGCCAGTGACCGGGCTCACCGCGTTCCCGCCTGGATAACCAGGGTGCTTAGGGAGCAAGGCCGGATTCGCAAGCGCGAGCGAAAGTGAGAAGAACACGACACCGAATCCTGCAATAGTGCCGATAAGTGTCTTCATGACAGGACTCCTTTGTAGGAAATAATTGTGAAAGAGACCTTCTAGGCCCTATAAGGCGGGAATATTAGACGCCTCCGATGACACTGTCAAGTATGGCCCTCTCCCAAAAACTGGCATCGGTCCTCTTTGACTTTTCGACGTGTTTATCTCTCCCGCACCTTTACATCAAGAGGGTGGTTGGAGTGGGTTCCATCGCACTTTCTTCATGTGCGCGGTGCGCGAGCACGGAGCGTACCCCAACGACCTCGACCCGCTCACCGTCCTCGATGCGGTCGACGCCCTCTGCCGCGGCCACGGTAATGTTGACTGCGCGGCGGCGTGGGGAGCCGTATGATCAAGGCGGTTCCTTGACCGGGCCCGCTGGCGATGGAAATATGGCCTTGATGTTCTTCGACGATCTTTTTGACCGTGGCCAATCCAAGCCCAGTGCCGCTTCGTTTGGTGGTGAAATACGGCTCAAAGACTTTCCCGACGTGTTCCGTGGGAATCGGCACGCCGTCGTTTTGGATGGTGATCTGAAGGTGACTCCGGGCTGCCCGCTGTTGGGCGACTTCAATATGCAGATGTCCTCCCGGAGTCATGGCCTCCAGCGCATTCTTGAAGATACTGAGGAAGACCTGCTGCATTTTCCCTTCATCGCACCGCGCAGGGCTCAGGTTATCTCCATAATCCTTCGTGACGCGAATACGATTCACGTCCAACTCAGTGGCTACGACGGTCAGCGCGTTCTCAATAATCTCAGTGATCCGACAGGCGCGACGATTCAGGGCCAATGGTTTGGCGAAGTCGAGGATCTCGTGGAGAATCGCTTCGACTCGGATCAGGTCCCGCATGGCGTTCTCGACACGGGTTTGCGAGTCGAAGTCCAGAATGCCCGCGCTGGTGACTTCTTCCAACTGAGCTCGAATCGATGCGAGCGGTTCGCGGACTTCCGTCGCCAGGAACGCGCTGAATTCGCCGATGGCTGCCTGGCGTTCTTGCTTTCTGATCAAAGGCTCCGAGGGAGGCTGCGTCGCTGGAACAGACGGCTTGTCTCCCGGCGTCTCGCCGGTGCGCGAGCCGACCGGAAAGCCGACTGGTCCCTGGATCAACTCCGCCAGTTTGGCGAGGAGCGGTTCCAAGGTGCGGACTTCGGGAAGACCGTATTGCATGGCCGTCTTCGAGGCTAATGCGACCGTTCCCCCAACCTGCCCACGCACAAAAAACGGCACGACCATCGCGGACTGGAAGCTATCCTTGTACAGAGGCTTGTGGTCCTGGAACCGCCCTTGGGTCGAGGCGAGATCGTGATCCACCCGTGGCTTGCGGTGACGGACAGCCCATCCGGACGCCGATGCGTCCAATGCCAAACGCTGGCCCGGCTTCAGGTCTTTCTTAGCGTCCCCCCGGTGCTCTCCCGACAGCCCGAGCACTTCCACTGCGCCGGCGATTGGATCGTACAGAGTGATCCATCCGCGGTCGAACGGCATGGTCTCGGCCGTCTGATCCAATAGGGCCACGATCCGTTCCTGCATTTCAGGAGTGGCGTAGGAAGAGGGAGCGGCATAGACTTCCGGGCCGGTCGGAGGCGATGGAGAGATCGGTTCTTGAACCACCGGAGGACGACCGAGGATGACGGAACCGTCAAACAGAGAGGCACGCTCAAGCGAACTGGTGATCTGGTCGGCGGCGGCTTCGAGGAGACTCTTTTCCTTCTTGGAGAAGGCCGCCGATTCCTTTCTTCCAATCACGAGCATGCCGTACGCGCGCTGTTTATATCGGAGTGGGGCGGCAAGCAGGGACTTGGCGCCCGGGCTAATCATCCGGACCCGCACGGCTTTGAGTTCCACGTCTCCGCCTCCGTGAACCTGACCGTTCTGGGCGGGAACGGCTCCTAATTCTTGCAGCGATAAGGCCCGCAGAATTGCCTGCACGTCTCGTGGCGAAAATCCGCGCGAACCTTGCGCCACGAGGGGACCGTTGTCCCATTCGGCAATTGCGACCAGCGCGGCATCCAGGCCCAATTCGTTCAGGGCGGTCGTCAAGGTTTTGAGGAGCGTGCTCTGCTTTTCAGGCGTAGACTGCGCGATGGATCGTCCCATCCTGGGGCTCCTTGAGCTGGCGGAGCGATTGTAGCAACGGGGGAGGGTGATTTCAATTGACGATTCGCGGAGGCCGTGACCGAGGGGTCACAATTTCCAACCGCCCCTGTTCGGAGACCCACAGGTTCAAAATTGTACTCACCACACTGATCACGACCGCTCCCCAAAACGATGTCCAGAATCCGGTGACATGAAATCCTTTCACGAGGGCTGAGACGAGATGCAGCAGCAAGGCATTGATCACGATCATGAACAATCCCAACGTGAGCACGATGAGAGGCAACGAAAACAGATAGAGAATCGGACGGACCAGCGCATTCAACAGCGCGAGAATGATGGCTGCGGCGATGCCCGCCCCCACCGTCTCCAGCTCGATACCGGGAATGATTTGGGCGGCGAGGAACACCGCCACGCCGGTGATGACAAAACGGATGAAAACGCCTTTCATGCTCCTCTTTCGGCAATCAGTTTCTTCCGAGACACCCCCGTGAGGATACTCAAGAAGGTTCAAGTACACCCCGATCCTGCCAAGAAAGCCCCGCTACTTTCTCACCCGCCCACCCTGAGCTCGCCAAGACCCACTCCTCACCCATGAGTGCGCGCCCTTCCCTCGAGCGAGTACTTTCTTTGCTTGGGAGGTGATGCGTCTTACCCGGTTGCGACGGCGAGATCCACACTAGCCTGCCGCTTGGTGATCTTGTCGTTCGGGTCGTAGTTCGCCACGATCTCTTTCTGGGCGCCTTTGGCCGATATGACGATCTTGGTGCCGGAATCCTCGTTATGTAGATGGAGGAAGATCTCGTAGTATCCTTCCTGATTCGTCTTCGCGCTGCCGGCATGGGCATGTTCCTTGATCGGCTTCGCTTGAACTTCGATGTCCGAGATCGGCTTGCCAGTTCCGTCTCGGACGTAGCCATATACGATGAATCCATGCTCTACTTTGGTTTTCACGAAGATCGGCTTCGGCGTTTCCACGGCAGGATTCTTGAGCGTGCTGAGATAGGACGCCAACGCATCGAGTTCTTCTTCGGTCATCAGTTCCTTGTACTTATCCGGCATGACGCCTTTCTTGTGTTCTTTTTCGAACCCTTCGGCGTAGAGATACGCGATATCGAATACCTTTTTCTTGATGTCGTCCTTGGTCATCAAATTCCCGATGTTGTCCAACACCGGACCTCGCTTCTTGACGCTGCCCTTTCCTCCGATCTTGTGGCAGTTGTAGCATTCGTGCAGTTCGTAGACCTCCATTCCTCGGGCGAGCAAGGTCATGCCGCCGCCTGAAGACGCCGGGTTTTCACTGTCGGCCGCGGCCGTCGTCGTCGCGGGCGTGAATCGGTTTAGTCGGGTCAGCAGCGATTGCGCTTTCGCTTCTTGCTCCTTGGCTTGCTTGACCAACTCATCCAGGTTCCCCACGTCGTGTTCGGCCTTCGCGCGTTTCGCCTTCAAGAGTTTCTCGATCTTCCCTTTTTCATCGTCCGGATCGAATTGCGGCAAGGCACCGGCGCCGAAAATGTAGACTGCCGATAGGACCACGTAGAATCCGATCAGCACGAGGCCGGCCTTGAGTCCTGAGAGGCGGGGCAGAGGGGGGGCGTCCAACAACAAAAAAATTCCCAGACCTAGCGCCGCGTACAGAGCAAACATAACCTGGAAAACCCGCGGGAACCCCAAGACCCCGCTGCCGACCCAGGCAATCACTGCGATCACTGTCGCAATGATCACCTTTCGAATCACTCCACCGATAGGATTGCTCGCCATGGCTGCTTTCTCCCAATTACTCCCACCCGCCCCAGGCCAGGGAAATGGTTTCAGCGGCTACTTCATCCTCCTGATCCCAAGGCGTCTTTTCACCGGATGCTTCACCCCCTAACTGCGCCGAGTGAACGCGCCCCTTCCTTCATTTGCACCCGCCCAGCCCCGGGCGCGCCAAGACGCGCCCTTTCCCGGTGACCCGTGACAGAGCCTCTCAGTGCAGTATACAGGGTCTCCGGTTCGATCTCCAAGAACTGCGAGACGAGTCTTCCTCTATACACCACTCATCTTTGCGATCAAAGTTTGACGGCGGGATTGAGTCGGTTTCCGAGCCGCAGGATGGCGAGGGCGGTAATTGGAAGATAGATGAAAATGCCAGCCAGCCCGATCAGCGGTTCATTGATCCAAAACGTCATCATCAAGTTGAAGATCACCACACCGTAGTAGAGCCCGCACCCCAGGAGAATTTTTCCTGTGACAGGCTGATCACCCTGTTGGCTCGGGGAGGGAAGTCGGCGGTCCATCGTGAAATAAATGGTCAGGGCGATCAGGCCCACCACGGCCCATCCGACGTAGTTGCCCAAGGGCACGCCGAAATGGATCCCGGGATCAGGATAGTAATAGATCCGGCCCAGGAACCACCGGTCACCGCGGAGCGCCACGGGATCAATGATCATATCAAAGAAGGTGAAGAGAACAACCGTCAATCCCAGAACAGACCAGGATGTGCGGACGTCGCGATCGAACAGCAATCTCAGGCTGGGAAATGACCGAGTATGTCTCTCCACCGGTCGTGCGGGCAAGAGAAACAGGAGCGAGAGACAGTAGCTCGCGTAGAGGAGGAAGGTGAAGGAAAGCGAGTCCATGAACGGCACATTGAAGAGGTAAAGTTCCTGCCCGATCGTCGAACCCGTGTAGTGGTACCAGCCGAACGGAATCCCGGTTCGGGTCGAGGAGAACTCGCACACGAAGGCCGTGATCCACGTGATGAAAAAGAACAGTCCCGTCTTCCGCCACCCGAGCAATCGGCTGGCTGAAAAAAGAAACACGGCGAGAAAGAGGAAAACGTAGGGCCGAAGGACAATGGTCTTGAGGAGGAGCTCGAAGGTCTTCACGAGGTGTCAGTGCTCAGCAATCAGCGTACAGCAAGTGCAGTGATGGTTTGGAAGATCTGCAGGATCTTCCGTCGCATTTCGCATTCCTTGCTGAAGGCTGAAAGCTGACTGCTGCTTTGTTACACGTATCTGTGGTCCTTGAACCATCGGACCGCCTTCTCCAGCGCCGTTTCCACCGGAGTCTGTGGAAGGTCCAGCTCCCGGCGCGCTTTGCTACAGTCATAATGCATGCGGTATTTGGCCATTCGGACACCTTCCAAGGGAATCCGAGGCGGCCGATGGGTCAGAAAGTCAGCGACCCACCGGTTCGCGTAGGCCAACGGTAAAACGGCTTGCCAGGGTAATTTGACGCGAGGCGCCGGGACACCGGTCAGCCGCCCGAGGATCTCGAAAATTTCGCGAAGCGACAGATTCCGATTCCCCAGTATGTAGCGTTCCCCGGTGCGTCCCCGTTCCATCGCACGCAGGTGACCGACGGCCACATCGTCCACATCCACCAGATTCATCCCAGTTTCGATGTACGCCCACATGCGCCCTTTCATGAAATCCACGATGATTTGACCGGTCGGGGTGGGTTTGACGTCTCCTTCGCCGACCGGGGCGGTGGGATTGACGATCACCACGGGCAGGCCTTCTTGAGCGAGTTTCATGACCTCTTGTTCGGCCAGGTACTTGGAGCGCTTATAATCCCCCGCCATCTGCGAGAGCGAAACGGGGGTCTCCTCCGTTCCCGCGCCTCCGCCCGACGGCAATCCAATCGCGCCGATCGTGCTGGTGTAGACGATTCGCTCGATGCCCACCTCGCGGGCGGTCTCCAGCAGCGCTCGTGTCCCGGTCACATTGACCTCATAGAAAATCGCCGGATTCTTGGCCCACAGCGCGTAATGGGCCGCCACATGGTACAGGTGCCGGCAATCGACGAGGGCCCGCCGAAGAGAATCACGATCGCGTAGCTCGCCGTGAACCGGTTCGATCTTGAGCCTTCCCAGGTTGCGAAGGTCGCTGTTGGGTCGAACCAGCGCGCGCACATCCGCACCGGCTGCGACTAGGGCGCGGGCGACCGCGGCTCCCACGAATCCGGTTGCGCCGGTGACCAATGCTTTCATGCGTCATCCTGAATCAATTTACTGAGCGGGTGTTCAAAGGCCATTATTTTCACCCACCCAGCCCCGGCGCGCCAAGACGCGCGCGTTTTACCGAGCGCGGCCGCAGGCGAGAAAGAACTGGAAGGGCACCCTCGGGGCGCATGGTGCGACGAATAAGGAGCCTCACGTTTGCGCACGCCCGCGAGCCGGTGAGCGGGCAGTGTCTTCGTCAGGCGGCAGGGGCCCCGTAGAGGACTTTGGCGAGCCGAGAACGAAGCTGGGGGCCTTTCCAGCACCTGCTAATTCCGGCGCGACGTGATGTACTTGGCCAGTTCTCTCAGCGGGTCTGCCTTTCCGTCGAACGTCGACACCCGGCTGATGGCGCGGTCCATGCAGTCATCCGCGAGGCGACGGGCTCCGTCCACACCGCAAAAGGTCGGATAGGTTTTCTTGCCGCGCTGGGCGTCGGTATTGGCGTTCTTACCGAGTTCCTCACGGGTCCCCGTCACGTTCAAGACATCATCCGCTATCTGGAACGCGAGTCCGACATCCTCGGCGTACTTGGTCAACTGGTTCAGTTGGGAAAGTGTCGCAGACGCCACGATGGCGCCCATCCGCACCGCCGCGCGGATGAGCATGCCGGTCTTGTGCGTATGGATCGTCTGGAGTGTGTGCAGATCGATCGCCTTATTCTCGGCCTGAATGTCGAGGACTTGCCCGCCGACCATTCCGAGGTGGCCCGATCCCGACGCGAGTTCACGGATGATGAGCACCTGCCGAGCCGGATCGAGGCCTTCGACCAACTCCGACCGGCTGCAGAGATCGAATGCCAAGGTCAGGAGCGCGTCGCCGGCAAGGATGGCCATCGCTTCACCGTAGACCTTATGGTTAGTCGGCTTTCCGCGGCGATAGTCATCGTTGTCCATGGCCGGCAGGTCGTCGTGGATGAGCGAATAGGTGTGAATCAATTCGAGCGACGAGGCGATCGGAAGGATCGCCTTCGTCGGCGGGCCGATTGCTTCAGCCGCGGCGATCGCTAAAATGGGACGAACCCGTTTCCCTCCAGCGAACAGGCTGTAGCGCATGGCTTCATGCAGTGTGGTGGGAGATATCTTCGCGTCGGGAAGGACCCGATCAAGGAACTGATCGACTTCCTCGCGCTTTTGATCCAGGTACCCGGCGATATCCATGGACGGTGCGTGTTTCTCCGTTCAATGTAACGGGGCGAGAGAGTAACAAACCGGAGGACACGAGGCAAGGGGGCACGGCGCAGCAATGCTCGAGGGCCACCTCGCCTCGAACCGCTGGCCTCGCGCATGACCGCTGCGACTTGTTATTTTGCAGCAGCCTTCGGTATACTCCGCCTCATGAGTATTCGAAAAGCGGGCGGTGAGTGGGAGTCCATGCTGTTGGGCATTGAGCCTCGGACCTGTAAGGTCTGTGGGAAGGGGCTGTACCGAAATGTAACCATGTTTCGAGGTGGCTGGTCGCGTTGCACGAAGTGTGATGAGTTCGTGCATTACAGCTGTTTGGCCAACGGCAGCGTATCATTTCTGAAGCGCCGTCCCCGTGTCTGCAAATTCTGCCTGGCCGAGAAAGCGGCTCCGCCGGCTCAACCCGTCGACACAGCGGTTGGAACGTGAGGCCGGACGCTCACTCTGATGCTTCCCCCAGCACGGACGCCACGATCTGGCATGCCCGATTTGCCGAGGCGGTTCGGCTCGTGATCGCTCCTCTCATTCTCTTCAGCAGCGGATTTTTCACAACCGATTTTCTGCTGAGCGGTATGTACACATGGCCGCGAACGAGCCGGGTCGTGGCCCTGATCATCACCGTGCTCGTCCTTTCATATGAATTCGTTTACAAGGAACAGCGGGTGCGTTTTCCGCAGCGTTCTCACGACGATCGGATGAAGATTCTCCTCTATTCCTGTGTCATTCCATGTAGCCTGGGCGTGCTGGCGCTACTCGGCCTGGTTCGTCTCGCATCCTTAGGGGGACGCTGAAAAGGTGCCCGGCTTTGTTGTCGTCTCGGCGAGATCCTCAGCGGAGGACCCGGACTACGAAGGCACTGCCCGCTCCCCGGCTCGAGGGCGTGCAATCGTGAGGTTCCTTATTCATCGCCTTGGGCACCTCCCCGGCGCGCACAGTGGAAATTGGGTGGGTACCATGACGGGTGAAATGCGCGTCCAGGGTGGGCGAAGGCGAGAGCAGCTTTTTGAGCATCCTAGGAATGCAAGCAGCTTGAGGTTTGTCCTTCGAATGAACTCGTATGCCGGTCTATAGGAGCGGCGCATTTATTCAGCAGTGCTTCTCAGTTCACCCACTCTGTTTGAATATCAAGAAACTGGCATTGCCGGAGCAGGTGATTCTGTCGTGCACTTCCTGCAATCTGAGCCATCGACTGACCGTGCGCTCGTGCACCGTGTATGAGCCGTCCGTCCCAAAGACCGGATCGGAGAAGAACAGCGGCCGTTCACCGGTGGAGTGTCTCACGTCGTGTGTGGATGGGCATCGAGCGGCGATCGGGGTGTCTACCATGGACGTCCTACAGGAATTCGTCGGCTTTCGATGCCACGACTGTCGCCTGACATTCGGGTTGGATGTTTCTCTCTTCGAAACCCACCAACGATAACAAGACGCAGAAAGAGGCGCCGAACCTTGTTCAAGACACTACGGTGTCCTGCCGCCTCACAAGACACTGCCCGCTCACCGAGTCGCGGCGTGCGCAAACGTGGCGCTCTTTATTCATTGCGCTGTGTGCCCACAACGTAGCCATGGGAAAGAGCCGGTCTTGATGATGAGAGAGTCCACTCGTTTGACCTCGGAGGAGATTGGCTTAATAGCTGATGTCGAGTTTTTTCGGACCAAGGCGCGGATCATGAAAAAGGTGCGAAGCGTGTTGGACGAGCTCCATGCCGGATTGCAAGAGGAACTGAGGGGAGTCGACTTGCTGGCGCCGGTTGGGTTTGACCGGAAGAAGTTTCAGTTCGTCAAAGGGGAACACTTGGAGGACTATCCCTACCAGTATCTGGATTTCCCCAAGCATTATGAAGGGGACGAGAAGTTTGCGTTTCGTTCGCTGTTCTGGTGGGGCCATCACTTCGTCTTTGCCTTGATTCTTGAAGGGGAAGGACTCCTACGCTACAAACAGAATCTGATCAACCGCTACCATCTGGTCGCCGGCCGCGACCTCTATCTTTCCCTTGGGCCTTCACTGTGGGAGTGGAAACGCGGGGAGGGCTATACGATGCCGCTGACCCATGATCGTAAGTCCCAGGTGTCGGCGGTATTGTCTGGGCGCCGGTTCTTCAAGCTGGGCCGGTTTGTCTCTCATGAAGACCCTGTGGTGGCGGAGGGTCGCCTTGCCGACATCGGGCGGGAAGTACTTCGGTCACTACTCCCGGTGATCACCTCCTGATCTGGGACCTTTCGAGGCCGCTAGCATTCACCGTCGAATTTCATTAGACTCCAGCAACCATCCGGGTCGAATTGAGATCTGACCCATCTTTGCTCACTTGCCAAGGAGGTTCTCGTGAACAAGTATGCGCTGTCGTGGGTATTGACAATCGGGCTCGGATTGTCCGTCGTGAGCGGTTGCGCAGGAACGGGTGAGGTCGTCGCGCTCGATGTGGGAGCGATTCCCTCGAAACCCCAGCCGGGTCCTCAAAAGGACGAGATGAAAGCGCTGATCATGACATTTGAAGACGAACGGCCCGAAAAGGGAACGATCGGGTATCGCACACATCTCGGGGGCGGCCGCACGTATTTTACCGTGGCGAACAATAAGGCAGGTGATGTGGTAGCCCAAGCCCTGTCCGATTACTTAAACCAAAAGGGGTGGAAGACATGGGTCAGCCGCGCAGGAGGCCCGGTCGTCGCCAATCCCGGTGGAGGGCTGGATGTCACCTTGACCGGACAGGTACTGGAGTTGTCTGCCAACGCCAAGAGCAAGTTCGGCTCGACCGACATTAGGACGAAGACGAGGGTGAACATCCAGGCGCAGAACGCCCGTGACGGCAGCGTCGCACGCATGACCTTGAATGGCTCGCGGTCTGAGAGTGTGTTTTGGTTTGAGCCGGAGGCTATGGAGGAGGCCATCAACCGGATGCTGAAGGAGAGCGTCGAGCGGCTACTTGCCGACGCGAAAATTGAAAACCGGATGCTCCAGGTGCAATAGAAAAGGGGAGGCGGTCAGACCGCGCTTCGGCCGGCTCACCGAGTCGCTGGCCTGCGCAAACGTGACGCTCCGCCTAGGGATAGGGAGAGTGAGGGTGCGTGAAATGCCGGCTAGGGCAGGTGGGTGAACCGGATAGAGAGAGATAAAAAGTACTAGCAATGCGTGAGCGGCGGTGGGAATCCCGGTCGGACTTGGATTTTAATGCCATATTGGCCGTCGGCGAACGGCTTGCCGGTCTGGGACTGAAACCGGCGACTCCCGCAAAAGAGATCATTTGCTATGTTGAAGAGTGGACGGTTGAAGGGCCTGAAGACATCGACCAACTCGATCCATGGTCGGTCGAGGATCTTACCCTGGTACACATTCGAGAACGATGGCAGGGGGATTTCTTCTTATTGGCGGGCGCCTACCATACGATTTACCAGCGGTATCAGGAAATCGGGACATACTGCTCGATCAGTCATCCCTGGCGGATTCGTACCCCTCTCCGCACACATTTTCCCAAAGCGATGTTCTGGCTCGGCTTTCGGCACGCGCATGCCTTCATCAGGGTACGCCTGCATACGACGGACGTGATTACGCCGGGCGAGACGCGAGCCGATGATCAGCGTGATCGTTGGCTGGATGAACGACAGCAAGCCTTCTGCGAAGCCATTAGGGTGCTCGACGTGCCGGTTCGATCACAGGTTGAGAACAAGAATGTGGCTCTTCGGTCCGAGCATGAGGGCGCGCCGCTCTTCTGTTCATGGCCGGACGCGTTCGGGCCCTGCCAGTTCGAATACAATTCATCCGATCCGTTTGAATTTCTGGTGCCGGCCAGCCGTATGGCGGCAACATACGGGGGAGAACCCGCGACCATACGGGCGTATTTGACCGGTTTTACCGAGTCAGCCCTGAAGGAATTTCAATCCGTGATCGCCGAGGCGAAGTCTGCCTACCGCTGTTCGGTCCACTGTCCGTTGGATGAATTGCCGGAGGTGCTCCAGAGCATCACGCCGGATGGCCGCCTCTATGCAACGCTGTGCGAGTTCCAGACCCAGCAACTCCTGCCGGACGGTGAAGACGCCTCAGCGATCATCGGCATTGTGGGGGCGGACCATCGATTTCAGATTGAAGTGAGATTGAACCGTGCTCCGCTCAGTGAGGAGGGTATGCCTCCTTGGTTGGAAAAGCTCTTGGGCTTGCCAGTCGGCTACGCGCCGCTACCCCCATTTCCTGAGCCCCTGTGACTTTTTCTGGTGCTCGCCTTCGATCCGCGCTGGCCAAACCTTTTCTGCCGGTTCTCTTTTTCTTCGGCGGCGTCACGTATGACACCATCACGTTGACGCGTATCGACCGCTGGCTGGATAACCTCATTTTGCTTCTCTACCTGAGTGTGCTGGGCGTGCTGATTATTCTCAAAGGGCGCGCCGACTTGCGGATGGTTCCAGGGCATGGGCAGGCCGATCAGTGGGGCGCCCTTGGATGGCTGGCCCGCGCTCAGCCGTATTATCCGATGGCGATTCAGTTTTTGCTGGGTGGGCTCTTTAGCGCATATACGATTTTCTACTCCCGAAGCGCGTCGCTGACCACAACGGCGGTGTTTTTCGGTGTCCTAGTCGCCTTTCTCGTCGCCAACGAATTTCTTCGGGACCGGTTGTCCAACTTGAGATTACTGGTTAGCCTGTATGCGCTCGTGACCTTCAGTTTCTTCACGTTCTTTCTTCCTGTGCTGACCGGTTTCATGAACACGGTCATGTTTCTGCTCGGGGCGGTGTTGAGTTTGGGGGTCACGTTGCGGGTAGTGGAACTAGTGTATGAGAGCGTCCCGAACCGATCGCGGAAGGATGTCATCCTGACAGGACTGCCAGGGTTCGCTGTGGTCTGCGTGCTGGTCGGCTTTTATTTCCTCAATTGGATTCCACCGGTTCCCCTCTCACTCAAATTCGGCGGCATTTACCATGAGGTCACAAGAAAGGACGGGGTTTTTCACCTGAGCCATGAAGAGGGCCGGTGGTATCAGTTTCTCAAACGATCTGATGATCCGTTTCGGGGAGAGGGACCGGTGTACTGTTTTACGGCGGTCTTTGCACCCGTGGATCTGAAAACGACGATCTACCATCGATGGCAACATCGGTCGTCGGGGACACGTTCGCCGCGGGGGTTTTCCCAAACAGACCGGATCGCGATCGCCATTTCCGGCGGTCGCAGCGAAGGGTATCGCGGGTACACGGTCAAGCAGCGGGTCGATCCAGGAGACTGGCGAGTGGATGTGGAAACAGAAGATGGCCGCATCGTTGGGCGTGTGAACTTCAAGGTAACCGAACCAGCCGGGGGCCCTCTGGAACTGCGCTCGTTCTCTTATTAGGAGCGCAGAACCTCCGGATAGAATCTCTAGTTTCGCTGGCCCAACTTTTTTCGCAGCTCTTCCACTTCTTTCTCCAGCGATGCCATCTTAAGCTCTCGACCAATCACCGCCTCTTCGAACCGCTCAAGTTCATTGACGCTTTGTTGCAGGGAGATTCGCGACGCCCGCAGGTCCTTCATGACCTGCTCGTAGTCTCGTATCTTCTGCAGTAAACTTTCGTTGAGCTGGCGGATCTGTTCCTGAGTTTGCCTCAATTGCGTGTGGTCGCGCATGATTGTGCCGAACCCAAGGAGGGCTGAATCCCGCAGCGCGATGGTCACCCCGCATACCCACAGACGGGTGCCGTCCTTCCGCACGGCCCAACGGTCGTCGGAGGCCCGTCCCGATCTGGCGGCTTGCTCGAGTTCCCTCTCCGGAACGTGTTGATCGATCTCCTCGGGAAGGGAAAATGTCGAGAAAGGCCGGCCAAGAATCTCTTCGGCCCTGTACCCCAGCAACCGTTCAGCCCCGGAGTTCCAGGTCGCCACGCGACCGGCGAGATCCATGAGGAAGATGGCGTAATCCGACGCCTCCTCGATAAGCAGACAGAAGAGCGCAGCCCGTTGCTCGATCATCTGCCGAAAATCGCGCTGGTCGCTCATAGCCCATGAGTGTAGATGGGCAGGAAAGCGCTGCATATCAGCTTCTTGGTTACGAGGAAATACCGGAGCGTCTGCGGCTAGACAAGTCAGACGGGACGTGAGGCGTAGAAGGGGGCCATTGGTTTTGAACGGTTAGGGCGAGCCCTTCTTCATGTCTCGCTTTGAGGTGTGCTGGAAAATGCACTTCGGGCAGGTGTAGTGAACAAACTTCCCGTCCGCGACGAGCCGTTTCAGCATCGTGACCTTACACCACGTGCAGGCTCGGTCTGGTATAGTTGAGAGCGTTGCCGTGTCCGGTAACGCCTGATCTTTCGGGGAGGTCGACATGTCGGCATTCTCTCCGAGAGAGGACAGGCTTGTCAATGCACGGAGAGGACTGGACAGTGCGGGGACGGCTTGTATATAGTGCTGCGCCATTGTCTTTCCCCCCTCACCGCTTTTTCAAGAGGAGGTCACCTGATCAATGAATGCATCACCGAGTTTGGACGGAACCATCTTGCCGACATTGGCCCCTACGGCTTCATCGGCCTGCGTGCGAGGAGACCTGATCGCGGAGGGAAAGGCGTGGGGCATGTCCATGGCGCTCGATCTTCAGGACTGCCGCCCGGACACCGTCCGGGACCGTGACCATATCAGGGCCTACGTCATGGCCTTGTGCGAGCTGATCGGCATGAAGCGATATGGAGACTGTCAGATCGTCCATTTTGGAGAAGGGCGAGTTGCCGGTTACTCGATGATCCAGCTTATCGAGACGTCGCTCATCAGCGGGCATTTCGCCAACGACTCCAACCGAGCTTATCTCGACATTTTCAGTTGCAAGGGCTACGACCCATCAGTCGTCGAAGATTTTTCGAGGACTTTTTTCGGGGCGCTGAAAAGCACCGCATCCGTCACGTTACGATACTAGCTAGGCCGATCATGGATTGGTGACAGGAAGCATGGGTGCCAAGCCGACCTCGGTCAAAGAATTTTTTCGGCGTCTTCCTGAGAAGTTCGACCCGGAGGCTGCGGAAGGGATAACCGCGGTCTACCAGTTCGATCTGAGTGGGCCGCAAGGAGGGCAGTACAACCTTGTCGTCGAGGACGGGACCTGCACGGTCCACGAGGGCAGCCATCCCGATCCCCATGTCGTTTTCTCCATGTCCAGCGACGACTGTCTCGGCGTCCTGAGCGGAAGACTGGATGGACAATCGGTGTTCATGTCCGGCCGATTACGGTTAAGTGGAGACCTCGGACTGGCCGTTCAGCTGAAAAGCTTGTTTCCGTCGATTCATTAGCGCGAGGCTCACAATATAGAATTCACACTCGGTAGTCCAAATCATACGCCCACCGGCTTCTCTATCGGCCTCGGTAGCAAGTCCACCTCGCCGTTGCCTTCGGTCATGCTCAGTTCAGGGTCCGACCTCCTCGGAAATCGCTCCTCTAGCATCAAGTACAACGTTGGGATCAGGAACAGGGTCAGCATGGTCGAGACGCTCAGACCGCCGATCACGGCTCGGGCCAGTGGCGCGTTCGTCTCTCCACCGGTGCCGATCCCGATGGCCATCGGCAGGAGGCCGAAGACCGTCGCCAATGAGGTCATCAGGATCGGCCGCAACCGCGTGCGCGCGGCGCGCACCACGGCTTCCCGAAGGGCGATGCCGCGTCGCCGCAGCACGTTGGTGTAATCGACCAGGAGAACACCGTTCGAGACGACGATCCCGAGCATCATGATCACCCCCATGAACGACGTGGTCGAAAGCGTCGTGTTCGTCAGGAACAGTATGAGGATGACGCCAGGCAAGCCCAGAGGAACCGAAAACATGATGATGAAGGGATCGATCAGAGATTTGAATTGCGCCGCCATAACCATGTAGACGAGCAGGACGGCTAGGACGGTCGCGAAAATCAACCCTTGGAACGTTTCCCGCTGTTGTTGGATCTGGCCGGCCAGCCGGATGCTGAACCCTTGGGGCAGCTGGAGTTCGGCGAAGCGCGTTTCGAGGTCGTCCGCAATGGCGCCTAGGTCTCGGTTGACCGGGTTGGCGGTGATATGAATCACCCGCTGGAAATACTTGCGATCGATTTTCACCGGTCCCGCGTTTTGGCGGACGACGGCGACGTTCTTGAGCAGTACCGGCTCGCCGGCTTTGGTAGTCAAGAGGATGTTGTCGAGGTCGCTCAGATCCTTTCGATATTCTTCTGCGAGCCAGGCGCTGATGTAGTATTCGTTGCCGTTTTGCGGATCGGTGAAGATGATCGGGTCGGTCTGGCCGTTGCCGTTGAGCGAGAAGAGTACCGCATTAGCCACATCGGTCTCACTTACCCCTAAGAGGGCGGCCTTCTCACGGTCCACATTGATATCCAGCTCAGGATAGTTTTCCTCTCGGCTGACCTCGACATCGGCCAGGCCGGGGACTTGGTGCATGATCGCGTCTACCTGCCGGATCACGTCGCGAGCTTTTTCCAGGTCGTAGCCGTAGATCTCCACATCCACCGCTTTCTGAGAGCCGAAGCTGGTCACCCGCTTGACCAACCCACCGGGATCGAAGAACGTCGCCACGCCGGGAAAGAGCTTGATCACCTTGGGCCGGACCTCGTTCATGATCTGGACTTGATTTCGACGGCGTTTGTCCGGCGAAACGAGATAGACCTGCACGAGCGACGTGTGTGGTCCGGTATTCGGATTGAAGAGGGACGACCGTCCCTGGGCTAGGACTCCCGTGCTCGAAACGATTGTTTCCAACTCGTCGGGGGGAATCGTCTCTCGCAGCACGCGTTCGATCGCAGCGACCTGCTGCTCCGTCTTTTCCACTCGCTGTCCGACCGGCGCACGCACGACAATGCGAAACTGACTCTCGTCCGTCACGGGAATAAACTCCGTACCGATCAGTGGGAGGAGAGCCAGTGACCCTACAAAGAACAGAACGATCCCGCCGATCACCAGTTTCCAATGGGACAGCGTCCAGGAAAGGGCATCTTGGTAGCGGGCATCCAACGCGTCATATTTCGCGCGGCTCCACCCCATCAGTCGTACCCACCACTCGGGCATGGCGCGATGGGCTTCCTGTTCCGGCTTGAGAAATTTCAGACAGAGAGCTGGCGTGACGGTGCGCGAGATAAAAAACGACGTAAACAAGGCGATGGCAATCGTAAACGTCAGGGGAATGAACAGCAGCTTGGCGATGCCGACGACGAACAAGATCGGCAGGAACACCACGACCGTCGTGACCGTTGAGGCGAAGATCGGCATGGCCACCTCGCGCGCCGCTTCTAGGATCGCCTCCCAGCGCCGCTGACCGGTATTGAGGTGGCGTTGGATATTTTCCAGCTCCACGATGGAATCATCGACCAGCCGTCCGACTCCCAGGGCCAATCCGCCCAAGGTAAAGATGTTCAAGGTCTGTCCGGTGAAATACAGAAGAATAAACGTCACCATGATCGACAGAGGAATCGCCACCGAAATAATCATGGTGCTGGTGAGATTGCGGAGGAAGATGAGGATCACGGCAGCCGCTGAGATCGACCCATGCAGGGCCTGCTCCATGAGGTTGTTGATGGATTGGCGAATGTAGACGGATTGGTCGAAGGAAATGCCGAGCTTCACCCCCGGGGGGATGCCGATCATTTTTGGCAAGGCGGCTCGGAGGGCGTCAACCACTTCCACTGTGTTGGCGATTGGTTGTTTGTTGACGCGCAGGTAAACGGACCGATTCCCGTCGGTTCGAACGACATTGGTTTGGATGTCCGACGAATCCATGACAGTGCCAAGGTCTCGCACCCGTACCGGATTTCCCTGTTGATTGACCTTGACGATGACGTCGTTGATCGGCTCGACCGTTCTGAACTGGTTGTTGGTGAAGACGTTGTAATCGAGGTTGCCGGCCTTGATATCGCCCGACGGCAAAATCAAATTGGAGGCTTTGACGGCGCGCACGACGTCAAGGATCGACAGCCCACGGGCATTCAAGAGCGCGGGGTCGAGATTGATGTTGATTTGACGAATCTTGCCGCCTTCGACCGTCGCTGCCGCCACGTTCGGGAGTTGTTCGATTTGAGGGGCGATGGTATTGAATGCGAGGTCGTAGAGGGCGCGCTCATCCAGATTGCTCCCGGAGACCGTGACAAACGCGACCGGAATATTGGAGACGTCGAACTTGACGATGAAGGGTTGCAGGATCCCGGGGGGCAGGCTGTTGAGAATCTGGGTGATCCGCTGGATCACCTCCATCTGCCCGACATTGATATCGGCGCCCCAATTGAACCAGACCTGTACGGCCCCGATGCCATGCTTGGAGAACGACTCCACGTGCTCCACGTTGGAGGCCGAGCTGACGGCTTTTTCGATCGGATAGACGACACTCTGCTCGATGTCGAGCGGGGGCGCTCCCTTGTAGATGACCCCGACAAACGCGACCGGCACCTGGATATTCGGGAAGAGATCGACGGGGAGGCGCTCCAGCGAGGTGGCGCCCAGCACCACCATCGCCAGAGAGAGCATCAGGATGCCGATTCGGTTTCTGAGGGCGAGGAGCGTCAGCCACATCTTGAAGAATGTTCTGATTTGCTGATTTGAAGACTTGATGATTTAGAAAAAATCACACATCAACACTCGCCAAATCATGCTTAGAATGATTCGACCGGTCGCGCTTCCACCGGCGTGCCGTTACCGACTAGGTCCTTGCCTGAGACAATGACGTGTTCGGTCCCGGTCAGACCCTTGACGACTTCGATGCGATTCTCCACCCGGCTACCCACCTCCACCATCACTTGAGAGGCTTTGCCGTCCTTGACAACATAGACGTATTGAAGCTCCTCGAGGCGGGTCAGCGCGTCCACCGGAATCTGGATCGCGTTCGGATGGGTTCCCACCATGACTTCCACGCGGGCAAACATCCCGCCCTTGAGCGCATGATCGGGATTCGGCAGGTCCACCTCAACCGTCATCGTGCGAGTGGCGCGGTTCAAGGCCTGAACGATGCGGGTGACTTGCCCGTCGAAGACCTGATCAGGATACGCCTCGGCGCGCACTTCGGCCTTCTGGCCGATCTTGATGAGCGGAAGATCCTTCTCGACGACTTCGATGAGCGTCCGGACCTGATCGATCTCATGCAGCAAGAGGATGCCTCGTGAAAAGGTCGAGGTGCTGCCCGTCGAGCCGCTCACAAACGAGCCCTGGTCCAGGTTCCGTTCGGCGATGTATCCGGCAAAGGGCGCCCGAATGTAGGAATAGGTCAGGTTCGTCTCGGCCTGCTGCAGCGCGACCTCCATTTGCTTGACCTGCGCTTTCAGTGACTCGATTTGGGCGACCGCCACGTCGTAATTCACCTGTGCAGTGTCAAGGTCTTGTTGAGAAACGAACTGCTGCTTGATGAGCTCCGTCATTCGGTTCAGGTTCAGCTTGGCATTGCGGATGTTGGCCTCCTGGCGTAAGACATCGGCGCGGGCGGCGGCCAGGTTCGCTTTGGCCCGATTGACAGCATGTAGGTAATCGGTATGGTCGATCTCCACCAGCAGTTGGTTGGCCTTCACGAAGTCGCCCTTATCCACGTACATCTTGGCAATGTAGCCGTCCACCCGGGAGAAGATATTGACCTGCTGAAACGGCTGGATGTCGGCGGTGTAAGGGAGCCGGATGTCCAGGTCCTGACGAATGGGAACCGACGTCCCCACCGTGATCACGCGGCCCTTCCGGGCATCGCTTTTCGCGCCGCTGCTGGTGAGGCGAAACGCGATCAGGGCCACCAAGACCAGCGCGAAGATGGCCGCCATCGCCATGCCAGGATGTTGGCGAAGCCGATTCATGGCGTCGATGGTCCCTTCCGTTTGCCGCCTCGCGCGGTGGCCCGCAGCCCGTCGAGAAACAGAGCAACGTAGGTGGCGACGCAGTCCTCCGGTGAGCGATGGCTGGGCACCCGAAAGATCTCATGCAGCAACCGATGATGCGCGACCATGCCCATGAACGCGCGCGCGACGACCAGGGGGTCCACCGGCCTGAATGCGCCATCGCGAATGCGTCGATCGATGTAACCGGACAGATAATCGTAAAACATGCGGTGCTGGTTCCGGAAAAACATATCCGACAACTCATGCCCTTCCAGCGCGCTAAAGAGGAGCAGGCGCAAGAGCGTCGGGTCGGCGCCGCGATGGATGCGAGAGCTGGCGATCAAGGTGAAAACACGGGCATCGTCCCGTTTTTTGGCCGCGTCCTCGACGACCTCTAAAAGCTGAGAGATCGGCGCCTTCTCGGCGAGGATCGCCGCGTACAGCGCACGCTTGGTCGGGAAATACTTGAACAGCAGGGCTTCGCTGATCCCGGCGGTCTTGGCAATCTCGCGGGTCGTCGTGCCTTTGAAGCCGTTAGCGGCAAAGAGCGACGCGGCCGCGGTGATGATGCTGGCCTGGCGCTCTTGGCGTGAGAACCGGTTGCCGTTTGCGTTATTCGATTTCATAGTGAGTGAGTGGTTACTCACAAGACTGTACCATAATGCACCGGCGGGGAAAAGACCTAGTGCTCGAAACTGCTATTGCAGAAGTGATGCACCGCTGCAATTGTGATTGCTTGCCGAAGGGGCAGATCAATAATGTCTTCGATTGTTCTCGGCCGTGGAGTCATATAGCTCTCCTTTCACTGGCGCGCGACACCAGATTCGCCCTTGTTCCAGAGCATCCTGATTTTTAAACAGCAGATCGTGCATGACCCAAAACTGACCCTGGGCGTCGGCCGCTTCTTCGGCTGGTTGAGCAAGGAGATGTTTATGAATCAGTGGGAAACGGTGATTGGCGCAGAATGGGGTCCGGCGACATGGTCATCGTTATGGATGGAAAGAGCGGGGTTGGGATGGACAGAGGACCCGCTCATGAGCACTCTTCACGAAAATTGACCGCCCAACTTCTCCACCTATCAACGTCCATTGCAGCCCAGATGTCCGCAGCCGCACCTGGCGTCTCTGGGGTTGCCGGACGCGCACTTATCACTGCAATACATCCTCCCTTCTGGAACTATGCAGCTACACGCAGGATGCGCACTGTGCTGGCCATGGCAACCCTCTCTCTCGATCTACTTATAAGTTCACCTCCTCAGTGTTTCCTCCGCAGGTGCGCGACCAAGTTCCCTCCCGCGCCGGTTGGCCAGGTTCGTCACCTCTTCTCTTGGCAGCCGCGATGACTTGTTTTGGCATCGTTCCATGTGACATAAGCCCTCCGTCTCATCGACTGTGCCAGTGACGCCTTCTCGTCGAAGTTGTCTTAAGCCGGCCTTTTTGTGTGAGCCGTCGCAGAACGGCTTGTTCGCCGACTGCCCGCACCGGCAGAGCCACGTCTCGTCTCCCTCAAACGCGATCTCCCGGCCGCCCTCGGTCACGATGTTGAACTTCCCCTTGACGTGATACGGACCATTGTTTTGCGGCTTGATGATGACGTCACTCATGGTGTACCTCCTTCATCTATCGCCCCAATCGCAGCGCCCACCTCTACTCAGAAGGGTACTGCCGCGGCTGATGTTGTACGGTAACCCACTAGGCGGTCGTAAACTCCTCGATGATCCAGTCGCCGCCGAAACGTCCGAGCCCGCTGTTCTTCTCGCCGCTTTCATGTCCAAGCACGACGGGCAGCGGCGCTGTATAAAGCTGGTCGCGTGCAACCACGTCGGGGTGGCACATGCGGGTTGCAAAGATCGGGACGAGCATCTCGTCGTGACGTGGCTCCTCCTAAGGTGAACGTGTCGATCTGGAGCGGCCCGCTTTCTTAAGGACCACCACCGCCTTGATCTCTCGCGTCTGGCTATTGTGCTTCGTCATGCGATTGCTCCCTCTGCGGGCTATGGCCGGGAATCGCGAGACTTATTTCCGG
The DNA here is from genome assembly GCA_963703955.1 of Nitrospirota bacterium. GTDB lineage: Bacteria > Nitrospirota > Nitrospiria > Nitrospirales > Nitrospiraceae > CAVPGK01. Next base: position 71,384 of record CAVPGK010000005.1, read on the forward strand.
CCCAGTTGAGACTTGGCAGCATCGCTCATCATCTCCGGCCCGGTGCGGTTCTTGTCAGTACGACCACGCTCGTTAGGTGAGTGTCGTTATTGTGCCTTCCGGAGATCGATCACTCGTTCCGTCCTCGTTCAGCTCCACAACAATCTGCGAACCTTCCGGGATCGGCTTCGTCTTTCCTTCCATCCGTTCCAGCGGGAACACTTTCTCGCCTTCCGGTGTCCAGAGCTTGATCTGGTCTTTGGTTTTCCCGACATAGATCAACTTCCCGGAAATGAGACGGTGCGCACCCTTCTTATGCTTTTCTTTGCCATGGTGGTCGATCACCATATTTTCCTGGTTCAGCCAGAGGGTCACTTCGTCACCGACCGCGGCATCCTCAGGAGCCGTCTTGGTGCTGATGGTGTACTGACCCACCGGGCTCTTCACATAGATCACGCCGGACTGGATCTTCGTCACCACTCCATCAACCGTCAGATGATCCCGATTTCGTGTGCGGATGCTCGTCAAAGGTCAAATCGATCGTGGGACTCTGGCGTAAATCGATGACGCTTCCAGCTTCATTCAGCTCCACGATGACAGGCGATCCCTCGGCGATTGGCTTGGCCTTGACCTCCATCCGCTCGAGCGGAAACACTTTTCGCCTTCCGGTGTCCAGAGCTTGATCTGATTCTTCGTCTTTCCGGCATAGATCAGCTTGCCTGCCACGTAACGATGCGCATGGGCGGGCTCTCCTTTGCGATGCACATCGATGACGATATTTTCTTAATTCACCTGCATCTCCACTTCTTCGCCGACCTTGAGGTTCTGAGGTCCGGCAGAGGAGGAGATGACCATTTGTCCCCAAGGAGTCTTTACCGTAGCCTGGTCTGCTTGCACCTTCGAGACGACCCCGCTGACTTTCATGTGCGTCCCTTTGCCGCTCGTTCCCCTTCGTCGGCAAACCCGTAGGAGGCCAGCATCACCAGACTCAGGACCATCGAACCGAGAACTGATTGTCTTGCGCATTGTCGTTCTCCTTTGCATGTAAGTAACAGATTCCGGCTGCCTTGTTGAATTGGACCGTTCACATTGCCCTCCTGGCTTTAGGGTATAGCTATCTCGTGGTGTCCTCTGATTCAGAAGACTGTGACTCCGGCGTCGAGATCAGCATTCGTATTCGATGCTGCTCCACCTGGATCATTTGGATCATTATGAGACTGTTATTTCTCGATTAGGGACAGTGTTATTTCGCTGAACCGGAAGTGGATGTATAGAGAAGATTGGGGAGAAAAGCAACACTTTCACTAGTGGACTCAGGGCAAGAAGGCAAAGCATGACAGAAGGGATAGAACGATCGCCGCAACTCAGCTGAGATCATGGCAAGGAATCTTGTTTTGCAGCCTTATCCTCAAACAACACCTGTGACTGCTAAGAGGGTCCCATGAACCACTGCCTCAAAGGCTCAAACCGATCGGCGGGCTCTGCGCATCTTTTAGCGCTCGCACGGGCAGGCTTGGTTCGCCTCGGATCGGGAAAGTTGCGGGCCGGATTCTGGAAGATGCCGCGGCCAAAGGATAGGCCAAGGGCCGCCTCGAAAGCTCTACTGGCAGAGAGAGCGGACGGTCGATGAAATTTTGGGATGCTCGGATCGAAAAACCCAGCCGGATGCTCAAAAAGGTCATTCAACGAGGCCGCAGGAAGTTTGGATGGCGAGGCGTACAGTCGAGTACGTTGAGGCGTCCGAACGACCGAGAACGAAGTTGATGGCGTTTTTCAGCATCCGGCCTAACTGCGAATCTTCGCCCAGGCCTGCTGGTACTCTTCGAAGGAATCCACTTCCATCCACCCTTTGAAGATGGGGACGCAGTTGACGGTGTGGCCGGTGTCGATGAGCTCTTGGATCAGGTCGGTGAAGGAGGCGCGACTGACGGCGCCTGCCTCCTGAAAGCCTTTTGACTCGTATGTTTTGAGCGCGTTGCGGTAGGCCTGTTTGAAGAGTTCGATGCCCCTCTCGGAGAACATCGCCATCCCGATGAACTCGCCGTGCGCCTCGCCGTGCGGCAGGTGCTGTCCGATTCTGAGGACGCGGTTTTGCTCATCCGGCATCACGTAGCGAAACAGGTAGCTCTTGCCCGGCGGGTCTTGCAATGCGACCAGATCAGGATTGATGTGCGCGTGGGTCTTCGCGGCGTGCTGTTGCTGATCGTACCAGGCGAGGTCCACCACCAATGTGATATCCGCCGGACTCTTGAGCAGCTTCTCCAGGACGGCGGTCTCGAAGATGATGTCTCCATACAACAGGACGCACCGCCCCTTCATTTCGTTCTCGGCGCAAAATAACGAGAACAGCTCGCCGGTCTCTTCGTAGCGATCGTTATCGTAATAACGGATATTCGGCAGCGTGATCGCGTCCTTTTTATAGCCGCGTACCAGGGCAATGTCCTTGATGTTGCACTCATTCAACGCCGAGACCTGACGCTCGAGAATCGTTTTCCCTTTGATATCCAACAGGCACTTGGGCTTGTCCTCGATGAGCGGCAACAACTGCTTTTCAAAGCCCGCGGCGGCGATGATCGCGGTCAGCTTCTCACCGCCGACGGGCAGAAACCGGCGCTCGTCTTCTTCCATCTGTGGAACGCCGACCAGGTCGTAGACTTCTTTCAACTTCACGATCCGATCGTTCACCGAGCCCGGGCGGGTATCCTGCTTGATCACGTCCAGCGCGTCGCGCATAGCTTTGATGCCCGCGCGAATCGCCTGATTTGCGTAAATGACGATCTTGAAGCCCGCCTCTTCGAGTTCGGCGGCAGTGACGCCGTCGAAAATCGTCGGCACCACGACGAGCGGGACGGGGCCGGACCAGGCCTTGGCCACCGCTTTGAGTTCATCGAACGTAGGGGATTTGGAATGGATCAGCACCGCATCCGCGCCGGCGCCGGCATAGGCTTCGGCCCGCGTGAGGGCCTCTTCCTGTCCCCAGCCGGCGATCAACGCTTCCGTCCGGGCGATGACCATGAAGTCGGGCACCGTCTGCGCGGCTTTGGCCGCCTGGATTTTTCCGCAGTGCTCTTCGATTGAGATCAATTCCCGCCGAACCCCCGCGTAGAAGCTGCATCGCTTGGGAAACACGTTATCTTCGATGCAGATGGCGGCGACGCCGGCGCGTTCCCGGTCGGTGACCGTGCGCATCACGTTGAGCGCGTTCCCGTAACCAGTATCGCAGTCGGCGATGATGGGAATGGTCACCGCTTCGGCCATGTTCCGTTCCACTTCGAGTTGCTCGGTGGGCGTGATGAAACTGGCATCGGGAATGCACTTCAGTGCGGCAGAAATGCCGAACCCGCTGGCCCAGACGGCATCGAAGCCTGCTTGCTGGATGAGTTTGGCGCTGAGCGCGTCGTGAGCGCCGACGGCTTTGATAATGCCTGGACGCCGAAGGAGTTCTCTTAATTTCGTGGCGTTGTGCATCGCGCGTCACTATGCGAAAGAGGTTGTTAGGTTGTCAATAAGAATTGCTCCCCTGGCCGCTGAAAAAGACTCCCTGACTGATCTGAAAATAGCAGCCTGCGGGATTCAGTAGGCGTTGTCGGGATACGTGTCCAAAAAGCGAGGAGACAGCGTGCGGCTATCGAACGAAACGAACCCACGTTCGCCTTGAGATTGGTAGGTCAGGTTGATTTCCGTATCCGTGCCGCGCCAATTGTATTGTTGATTCAGGCCCCGAACCATCTGGCCAGGCAACCGTTCGATGGTCCCGTAGTGCGATTCGAGGTAGGGCAGGATTCGATCATGGTTGGCTTTGCCTCGATAACGAATGATGACCCTGGCGAATTGATCGTCAATCGTCATAAACCGCATCATTTCCACATCTACCTCCGCAAACGACAACCGGCCATCCTTGTGATCGTAGCCTTTGATGGCTCCTGCGGAATCCGCCAGTGCCATGTCCTGCCGGTCTGCTAACGAGGAGCCCCAGGGTATGCCGAGGAAACCTTTGGGGTCATCCTGCAATGTGATAACGGCAGAGGCTGAGGTCTCGGCTAGTAGGACAATGGCGACACCAAGCCAGAGTAAGCGGGCTGACACACGCACGTCATTGAAGATCCGGGTTCGCTGGTGAACGGATGGCTTCATTCCGGCGGTCCGAACGAGTGCGCACAGTACCACGATTGCCCGGTGAGGGCAACTATTTCACCCACCAAGACGCTATTTCACGCGCCGCTTCACTCTCCTTTTTCTAGCGCACCGGGACGCGCCTTTTTCCCATGGCGCAAGCCTGCCAAGACAGGCTCTTTTTCGCTCTCATCCATTATCTCACCCACCCGCCCTAGGCGCGCCGAGACGCGCCTTCTTCCCATGGCCCGAGCTGGCCAAGACCAGCTCTTCATTATTGTATTGCACCCGCCCACCCCAAGCGCGCCGAGACGCGCTCCTTCCCGTGGGGACGCGACTTTTCGTGTGTCGGACTCCTTGTGAATCTACCTCTCGGTCGCTATAATGCGGCGCGCAACGCGCAGTTGAGGGCGTAAGGTTTGAGTCCAGAGGTTGGGATTATGATTGAGAGTGATGTATTCGTTCAGGCCCTGCAAGACATCGGGTTCGATTTCTTTACGGGTGTGCCCGATTCGATTCTGGGCGGCATCATTGCGACATTGATGGAACGCCGGCTGTACACGCCTGCCGTTCGGGAAGACGAGGCCGTCGCAATGGCGGCCGGGGCGTATATGGCCGGAAAAGTTCCGGCGGTGTTGATGCAAAATTCGGGGTTGGGGACATCGCTGAACGCGCTGATCTCACTCAACCTCATCTATCAGCAACCATGCCTCCTGCTCGTCTCCTGGCGGGGATTTCAGGGGAAGGATGCTCCCGAGCATTTGGTGATGGGTCAGAGCATGCCCCACCTTCTGGATGCCGTGCACATCCCTCATCGCACCATCTCGGAGCAGACGCTCGTCGAAGATTTGCGGTGGACGGCACAGACCTTTATGAAAGAACATATCCCGGTTGCGTTGCTGCTGAAAAAAGGCATCGTGAAAGGTATTCAGCCATGAGGCCGGACGAAGGGACCCTGCAAAGTCGCGCGCGGGCCATCGGTGCGGTGCTCGAGCTGCTGACCGACCAGCCGGTCATCATTTGTAATGGATTTCCGTCTCGGGAAGCTTTCAAACTGGTGGACCGCCCGACTCACTTCTACATGATCGGATCGATGGGCGTTGCGCCGGCGATCGGATTGGGCGTCGCCTTGGCCAAGCCCAACAAGAAGGTCATCATTCTGGACGGCGACGGGAATGTGCTGATGGGGATGGGCACGTTGGCGACGATCGGCGCGTTGAAGCCGAAAAACTTTCTTCATGTCGTCTTCGATAATGAAGTGTATGGGAGCACCGGGAATCAACCGACGATCTCGCGTATCGTTCGGTTGGAGCAGATGGCGAAAGCGGCAGGGTACGTCAATGTGGAGCGGGTCTTGGAGCGGGAAGATTTGATCTACGAGTTCAAAGACATGCTCAAGAAAGACGGTCCGAGCTTCTTGCTCGTGAAAGTCACGGAGCAGGCTGAGGACGTGGACCGGATTCCCCTCGACCCACAGGAAATTACACAAAGGTTTAAGAAGGCAATCGAATAAGGGCAGAAGATAGAGGCGAGGGACGAGAAGCAGTAGAGCCAAGGGTCCGACCCTCGCATCTGTTTTGCCAAGGGAACCAATGATCCTTCTCAATCCCGGTCCGGTGAACGTCTCTGAACGCGTGCGAAAAGCCCTGCATCGACCCGATATTTGCCACCGGGAATCTGAGTTTGCAGAGCTGCTGCAGGGCATCCGTCGAAAACTCGTGCAGGCCTTCACGCCAGGGGCTGAATCCGAGTATACGGCAGTGGTCCTGACCGGGTCCGGCACTGCGGCGGTGGAGGCGGCGGTCTTGTCGTCCATTCCGCATGGAAAACGAGGGATGGTTATCAATAACGGCGTGTACGGGGAGCGGATCTCCGGCATGCTCGGGGTCCACCGACTGGGTGTGTGGGAATTCAAATTGGACTGGGGGACTCGCCCTGACGCGGAAAAGCTCCGGCTTGCCTTGCGACAGCATCCTGAGATCCATGCGGTCGCGATGGTGCACCATGAGACGACAACCGGCCTGATCAATCCTGTCAGGGAAGTGGCGGACGTGGTGGACAGCCAGAACCGCGTGTTCATCGTGGACTCGGTGAGTGGGCTGGGCGGCGAAGCGGTAGACATCGCGGGGTCGAAGGTCTACATGGTCGCCGGCACGGCGGGGAAGTGTCTTCAGGGGTTCCCGGGCGTCTCCTTTGTTCTTGTGCGCAAGGGTTTTATGGAGCGCATGCAGAGCTATCCCAAGCGCTCATGGTACTTACATCTCCCACATTACTATGAAGATCAAGAGAAGGGCACCATTCCGTTTACCCCAGCCGTTCAGCTGTATTATGCTTTTGACGAGGCGCTGAATGAGCTCTTGGAGGAGGGGGTGGCGAATCGTATCGGGCGCTACAAGAAGGCCGCCAAGTTGATCCGGGAGCGCCTCAGCAGTTTGGGGCTTAAGCCGGTCCTGTCGGCTGATCATCAATCGAATACAATTACTGCCTTCTACCTTCCTCAAGGCCTGACTTACCAGGTTCTCCACGATCGGCTCAAGGAGAGGGGTTACGTCATCTATGCCGGGCAGGGGCAATTGGAGCGCAAAATTTTCCGCGTGGCCAACATGGGCGCCTTGTCCGAGCAGGATCTCCACGGATTTCTCACCGCCTTTCAGGAGATCGTGGAGACCAGTCAAAAGGGGATTGAGGCCGGCGCGGTCCGTTCATGAAAGCGATTATTTTGGCCGCCGGCGTTGGCAAGCGCCTCTGGCAAGTGACACAGCACCGACCCAAATGCCTGATCGAAATCGGCGGTCGCACCCTGTTGGCGCGATATCTGGATGGAATAGCCGGGGTAGGGATCAAGCAGGTTGTCATAGTGGTTGGGTACAAGCAGGAGATGATTCGAGCCGCCGTCGGGCCTGGGTTGTTTGGTGTCGATGTGCGCTATCTTCCGAGCGAGCAGTATCAGCGCGGCAGCATCACCTCCTTATGGCTGGCCCGGCACGAGCTCGACGACGACATGATGATCATGGACGCGGATGTGCTGTTTCATCGGCAGATCCTGCGCCGTTTGATCGAATCATCGTGGCCGACCGCTCTGTTACTGGATGAGACGGTCAAGCAGCAGACGGAAGAATGCATGGCCGTCGTGCGTGGAGGGCGGGTGGTGGCCCTGACGAAGCGAATGCCGGATCGATATGATTTTGCCGGTGAGGGGGTCGGGTTTCTCAAAGTGCGCCGCGCCGACTGCCCTGCTCTGGTCAGTTCGCTGAAAACCCACATCGATCGCGGAGAATTGGACATGGAATACGAGGACGCACTCCGTGAGTTCTTTGAGTCTGTGCGGGTAGGCTTCGAAAAAATCGGCGGGCTGCCGTGGACCGAAATCGACTTTCCCCAGGACGTGGCGCGGGCGGAGCGCGACATCTTACCGAAACTGGACGCATGACGTCGCCGAGGTCGGATTCAAAAACAGCCGTCAAAGGAACGGCCGCGACCGTGCTCAACACCGCTGTGATCGTCGCGTCGGGACCGATCTTCGGTGAGGTGCCGGCTTCTGTCCAAGCCAGCGGGAACGTTCGCCCGCTCGGCGCGCTCACCCGGGTCGCAGGTCTATCTCTCTTTCAGCGCACGGTCTTGACGCTCCAGCGAGCCGGGATGACTCGGCTGTTCGTCCTTGCGGATCAGGACGAAGGCGCCCTTCGGCGAGGTCTGAGCGAAGATCATCGCGTCACGGCGCTCGTGCGCTGGATTCCTGTCCGGGAATTTCCGCCCCGGGATATTCGAACCTGGGAAGCGTTGGCTGCGGATATCCAGGGGGTATGTTTGGTGGTAGGTGTGCACGCCGTCTTTTCGCCTGGCCTCGTTGAAGACCTCCGACGCGAGGCACAGGATGGGCGCTCCCTATTGGCGGTGACCTACCCTTCGGAGATCCGGACGCGTTCCCAAGTTTTCGCGGATATGCTCGTGCTACCCGTCAGTCTGCTAAGCGGTTCCGGGAGATAACCCGCCGGCAACGATGCCGGACGAGCACCCGCTGCGCATGATCATGACGCAGGCGTCGGCGAGCGGGCGTCTTCGAACGATTGTCACGGCGACGGAAAGCTCCGGTTGGTACCGGCCGGTTCACGAGGCTGCCGATGTGAGAGAGGCCGAGCGCCTCTCTTTCAGTCGCTCAAAGACGAGCAGGAGGGGTTCGTCGATACCTATTTCAATCGGAAGGTATCGGGTGCCCTGACCCGTCTCTTTGTGCGCCTGAGGTGGTCGCCGAACGTGATCACGGTTCTCTCCATCCTCATCGGTCTCGCCGCTGCGGCGTCCTTTTCGTTAGGAACCTATGTCACAGGGGTGATGGGTGCGCTGTTGTTCCAACTGTCGGCCATCGTGGATTGTTGCGACGGCGAACTGGCCCGATTGACCTTCCGCGAGTCACGGTTCGGCGAGCAATTGGATG
>CAVPGK010000006.1:0-225402 GCA_963703955.1 Nitrospirota bacterium
TGGTGGAAGTAAAAATAAAGACCGCTCCGGGGGATACTTGCGGAAATTTTCCAGTAAACAGATATTAGTGGCATTGACGGTAAAATCGGTAAAAGGCTCCCTGGCCGCCCAATACGTGGCTGGGCTGGGCGGCGGTATGAATGATCAGATCAAATTCATTCTTCTTGAATATTTCTTCAATTGTGTCGTTATTCCTGATGTCCAGGGGATAATGGATATATTTCTATCTTAATCTTTTTTCGAGTTCTTTGCGGTTCCATTCGGTAGAAGCAGCCGCTCCGAAGAAATATCCGCAGATCATTGTCAATACCGGTCACCTGAAAATCCCTGTCCACGAGGAACTTTACGGATTCGGAACCGATCAACCCGGCAGAACCGGTAACCAGCGCTTTTTTCATCTTTTTCCTTTTACCTGTAGAATTAAGTGCCGCGATTTTTTTCAATCCAATCAGAAAATACATTCCCGAGGCGAGAATAGGATGCGCCAAAAGTTTTTTCCCACTTCCCATTTTCCATAAACACCCAGCAGCGGTATTTAAACCCAAGCTGTTTCTTTATTATTTCATCATTGCCCCACTTCACGTATCCGGAAGCTGTCCGCGTAATAGCGTTTTTTTCGGAGATAACGGGTTAAATTAAATTCACCTTCATTATGAAAAAGCGGATGGCCGATGATGCCCACTCTGCCGGTCATGCCGATCCTGCGGTCGATCCCCAGATTTGCTTTCCGGCCCCGCCAATACCGGGTCGAATCCGCCTGTCTGCGGAACTTGTCCGCCCGGACAAACCGCACGCAGTCGATAACCGTGGCATCATAAAAACCCCCGAGCAAAATATCCGTCCCGCGGCCCGCCATGTTCGTCGCGATCGTCACGGCGCTCTTCTGGCCCGCCTGGGCGATGATCTCGGCTTCCTTCTCGTGGTATTTGGCGTTCAGGACATTGTGTTTGATCCCATGTCGTTTCAGATACCCGGATAAGCGCTCAGATTTTTCGATCGAGATGGTGCCTACCAGCACAGGTTGGCCGCGCTCGTAGCAATCCTTGATCTCCTCGACGATCGCGTCGAACTTTTCCCTCTCGGTGCGGTAGATCACATCGGCGTAATTTTTGCGGATCATCGGCCGGTTGGGAGGAATGACGTTCACGTCCAGGTTATAGATCTTGGCGAACTCGCCCGCCTCTGTATCCGCGGTCCCGGTCATGCCGGCCAGTTTCTTGTACATGCGGAAATAGTTCTGGAAGGTGACCGAGGCCAGCGTCTGGTTCTCGTTTGCGATCTTGACGCCTTCCTTCGCCTCGACGGCCTGATGCAAGCCGTCGCTCCACCGGCGTCCGGGCATCAGGCGGCCGGTGAACTCATCGACGATGATGACCTCGCCGTCCTTCACCACATAATCCACGTCCACCTTGTAGATCGCATGGGCCTGGAGCGCCTTCACGACGTGATGGACCAGGTCCATGTGGGCCAGGTCATACAGATTGTCCACGCCCAATAGCTTTTCGACCCGCGCGTTGCCCTCTTCCGTCAGTGCGGCGGTCTTGGTCTTCTCTTCGACCGTGTAATCCCGCTCGATCTTGAGCTGGGGAATGATCGAGTTGATGCGATAATAGAGGTCGGTGGATTCATCCGTCGGCCCGGAAATGATCAGCGGGGTACGCGCCTCATCGATTAGGATGCTGTCCACCTCATCCACGATGGCGTAATTCAATTCCCGCTGGACGCACTGGTCCAGGTTGGTGACGATCAGGTTGTCCCGCAAATAATCGAAGCCGAACTCATTGTTCGTACCGTAGGTGATGTCCGCCCGATACGCCTCCTGTCGAGTGCAGGGCCGCAAATGCTGCAGTCGCTTATCCGATGCGTCATAGTGTGGATCGAAGAGGAAGGACGCATCGTGCTGGATGATGCCGACCGAGAGGCCCAGCGCATGGTACAGGGGTCCCATCCACTGCGCGTCGCGCTTGGCCAGATAGTCGTTGACCGTCACGAGATGCGCGCCTTTTCCCGACAGCGCGTTCAAGTAGAGCGACAGGGTCGCCACGAGGGTCTTCCCTTCGCCGGTTTTCATCTCGGCGATCTTGCCTTTGTGCAGCACCATCCCGCCCAATAGTTGGACATCGAAATGCCGCATGGACAGGACCCGCTTCGAAGCTTCGCGGCAGACCGCGAAGGCTTCCGGCAGGAGATCGTCTAGAGTTTCTCCGTCTTGAACGCGCTTCTGATATTCGGCTGTCCTTTCGGCAAAGGCAGCGGTCGTCAGCGGCGCGACCGTGGCCTCCAATTCATTGATGCGCGCCACGGTCGGCCGCAACTGATTGATCTCGCGATCGTTTTTACTGCCGAAAATCAGATTGAGCGCTTGTGCAAGCATGAATCTAACCCATTCAGACTAAAAGATTATTTTCACGGTGGGCGAGTTAGTATACCGCAATTCGACCCCGATTCAAAGGAGAAGCCGGACCGATCACATCTACACTCACTAGGTGCCGATGGGACCATCAGATTCCCCCAGGCGCGCTCCTTAGCCGCGAAGTCTCGGCTGAGCGGCGTTCAAATAAATGCGCCCTCTTCATTGCGACCAGCCCGGCCGACGGCGTTCAAATAAACGCGCCTTCTCGGCGGCCTTGACACTCGAGAAGGGAACAACTAGTATCCACGCTATGATTCGTCGTCTGCGGTCATTGCTTGCGGTGGGGTTGGCCGTTTGCATTCTACTTCTCAGCGGTCTGGTCTATCCCCAGGCAGTTGCGCACGCCGCGCACCACGCTCATCATAAAGCGGCGACCCATGCGACCGCGCTTTGCACCTGGATGTGCGCGGCCGGGCAGGGACTCGAAGCGATCCAGATTGTCCTGCACGCTCACATTCAACCCGTCACGTCTGTCGACGCCGCACCTTCCGAAGACCCGCGCGGCATAGTGCGTCTCCTTTCTCAGTCTCGCGCCCCACCGGTTGGCCCCGTCTAGCGCCATTACAATAGCAGTCGTCGTCTATCCAAACACGAAAAACCTGACTTCATAGGCTCAGTGCCGTTGCACACGACCCGATAAGTCGGGAGAAACCCTTAGCCGGCGGCTGCTCCTCACTACCCGGTTGCCAAACGCTTGAGTACGTTTCATTGATGAATCTGACTTGCCTCGGATCCGCAGGAGCTAGGAGAAACGACATGAAATTCGCATGGTCAACGCAGCGGTTCCGATGGGTCGGCCTGTACGCGGGCCTCATTGGTGCCTGGCTCGCATGCGAGCCTCTGGCCTTGGCGGAAACCAAAGGCGATAAGGCATTCACGGCTGTCGTCACGGACACGCAGGGTGTCGAAACAGAGATGAAAAATATTCTCTTCTACTGGGAAGAGAAAGTCAGCGAGACCGCCTTCGTTCCTCATGAATTGAAACAACTCCCGGTCAAACGTGGGAACGCGACGGTCTACCTTAAATTTGACACGCTGAAGCAAATTGAAGCCAAGCCGGCTCAAGATAAGGGGAGCCAGACGCTCACCGTGACGCTTGCTAACGGGAAAACCGGCGAGTTCACGCCTGCGATCGCCGGAAGCTTGAAGGGTGAGTCGGACTTCGGTCAGGTTGAAGTGCCGTTACAGAGCGTCGCCAAGGTCGTCTTTAAATAGCGGGATTGAAACAGCCGTTATGAGCTCATTTGACTGTCCCACAGATTTTCGTGTTCAGGGATGGGGCGTTTCACTCATCGCCCACGCGGCGCTCGTGAGCCTCGCCGTCATGGCAGTCGCCCAAGTGAAGTTTGTCCCCGATCGAAATGTGTTTCGATGGGAGGTCGCCATCGTGCGGCCGCCGACATCGGAACCGACAATGGCGACGACCGAGCCGCAGCCTCCGGCGTCATCCGTCTCCCAACCAACTCCAGCCACGACCTCGCCACCGGCTGCGCCGAAACCGAGCGTGGCACGGCAGATCGAATCCAAACAGGTGGAAAGCGCTCGGCTCGAGCCCAAGACTCTCCTGGCGAGGCCGATCGAGGAACAGGTTCTGGAACGGCGACAGGTCGAGCAGGTTCGGCCCATCAAGCAAGCGGAAGCATCCCGCCAGATCGAAACGGTCACCTCTCGTCCCGTGGAAACGGAGGCTTACGAAAAAGCACAGGTCGTTCAGGAACGACAGCGGATTGAGGACAAAGCCACTCCCGTGGTGACGCAGGCGCCCCATGAGGCGGCTACGGTTCACAAACAGGAAGTGGTCTCCACCACCCAGCCCATGGAGACGCCCCTGCCGACCACAGAAGTTGGCTCGGTGGAATCTCCGCAGCCGGTGACCAAGAAGATCGTTCCTGTGGAACAGACCCCGGTCAGGGCTGAACCCGCGCCGGTCACGCAGCAGATAGCGGCCGAATCACCGTCTCCGGCGACCAGGGACGTCGCGCCGAGGCTCACAGAGAGCCCGCCGGATGAACCACACCCGACAGCAGTTGCGCGCGCGGACCAAGGGCCAGCCGCCGACACGGTTACCCCGCCGGCTTCACCGGTTCCCTCGGCTGAAAACGTTCGGGAGCAGGCGCCTTCCACAGCCATGGTTGCGAAAGCATTTCCGACGCCCCGTGCGGACTTCGGTTGGCTGACACAAGCGCTCTGGCGAAAGATCGAACAGCTCAAGCGGTATCCGCACAAAGCTCGGTTAAACCGATTGGGAGGGCACCGTGGTCGTCCGCGCGGTGATCAGAGAGGACGGATATTTTGCTGAGCTAACCATGGAGACAAGCTCGGGTCACGACGTGCTCGATCAGGACGCGATCGAGCTGTTACGCAAAGCTTCGCCGGTGACGTTGAAGCACGAATTGGGGCGGCCTGAACTGACCATTCGCATTCCGATCAACTACAAGCTCGAATAAGAACGATCTGGACAAGCATGGCATATGAAACGTCCCTTCCTCGCCATGCCGTCCCTCTTGCCCATCCTCTGCATCAGTGTATTTTCAACCTCGACATTGGCTGAACCCGCTCCGGTCATGCCTCTGAGCTTGAACGCTAAACAAACGATTCTGGAGGGCACTCAGCAGATCTCTCCCCCTGCACTCCAATTCGATCAGGCAGGGAACGTGGTCCTGGCCTGGTATGACAAGCAGGGAGAGACGCGGGGGTTGCGCGCGATCCGGATGAGCAAGGAGGGCGTTCCGTTCTCCCCTCCTGTCCAAATCAATCCTCAGACCGTCGAGCCTGATGCGCTCCATCAAGCACCCGGCCTGGCATTGGGACAACTGGGCAACGTCTTCGTGACCTGGTCGATGCCGAAGAAGGCGCCGGATGCCCCATTCGCAGCCGATCTGCAGTTCTCGGTCTCACGGGACGGAGGAGCCACGTTCGCCGCTCCGATCAGGGTCAATGATGATCAAGCCTCCATTAATCATTCCTTTGAGAACGTCCACGCCGCGCCCGATGGAACAGTGTATGTGGCGTGGCTGGACAACCGTGGGAAGGAGAAGAGCGGAGCCGGGGCTCAATTCGCCTGTTCCCGAGACGGTGGGCGCAGTATCGAGAAAAATATGACGATCGACGGCATGGCGTGTCCTTGCTGCCGCCCGAGCGCAGCCATCGCGCCGAACGGAGATCTCTGGGTCGCCTGGCGGAAGACTTTTGAAGGAAACGTGCGGGATATCGTGCTGGCTACATCAACGGATCAGGGGAAGACTTTCTCTGAGCCGATGCTGGTGCAAAAGGACGGCTGGGCCTTCCCGGCCTGTCCGCATCGCGGTCCCTCGATTGGGTTTGATCGCTTCGGCCGGCTGTACGTAGCCTGGTATACCGAGGGGACGGATGAGCAGCCAAGGCTCTTCCTTGCCACCTCCGATGATCAGGGCAAGACCTTCTCAGCGCCGTTGTCGCTCCACACCTCGACGACCTCGCTTCCCGATCAGCTCAAAATGGCCGTGCATCCCGACGGTGCGGTCGTCGCCGTCTGGGAAGAAGTCACCGGCGTACGCAAGCGGACGGTGATGCGCGTCTCCATGGATCGCGGCCAAAGCTTCGGGCCCGTCCTCGCCTTGAGTGATGGGGCGAAGGCCGAATATCCCACGGTCGCCGTCCACGAGAGCGGCGCCGTGGCCGTCAGTTGGACTGAGCATGCGTGGCCGAACAACCGCCTTGTGTTACAGCGAGGGACTCTGGATCTGTCGCAGATCAGAAACCAGATGGCGCATGCTCCTTGACATCAATCGCGCATGTGGTCTCTACGCATGGACAGCAGACGCGTCTTGTTGACCGGCTTCATGGCCGTCGCGCTCACTGCAGACGCTGTCGATTCACCGGCCGGCGAGCTCTTCAAGGCGGTCGGTATTCAGGAGGTGACAGGCAACCAGATCGCCCCTGCCTTCGCCCTGCCGACGATTGAGGGACGGGCGCTGGATTCCGCGGACCTTAGAGGCAAAGTCGTCCTCGTAAATTTTTGGGCGACGTGGTGCGGGCCGTGCAAGGAGGAAATGCCGGCCATGCAGCGGTTGCAGCAGGCGCTACCATCTCCCGATTTCGCCTTGATCGCTATCACAACTGACCCGCAACGGAAGGCAATTATCGAATTCGCGCGCTCGTTGAGTCTCTCATTCCCGCTTCTGCTGGATGAATCCAAGGACGTGAGCGCCGCCTTCGGCGTCCGAGGGCTTCCAACCACGGTCATTCTCGACCGGGAGGGCAAGGTCGTAGGGCGCGCAATCGGTCCGCGGCAGTGGGACAACGAGCAAACCATTGCCCTGCTGACGGATTTGCTGCGATGATTGCCGGACACCTTCAGCCCCCCCGAGGACATCCCAGGTTCTGGTCCGTCCTCGCCGTCTCGCTTACGACGATCTACAGCGTCCTCATCCTCCTTGCCGCCGCTTGCCCCCTGGACCCCGGGCACGCTAGAGCAGAAAGCCACCACCACGGAACAGCCCACCACACGAAGCCGGCGCACTCTCTGTTGTGCGCGTGGGCGTGTCAGGTATCTTCTTCAGCCCTCATGGCCGACGGCCATGGGGCCGTCCCCGTCCTGCTTCTGATCGCTCGGATCGCAGCTTGGTTCCTGCCATTCTCCGCGTCGCCGACAAGCCCGCTCCACTCTCGTGCACCGCCCGCTCTGTTGAGCCGGTAGTCCGTCCTCATCTCCACGTAGAATCCAAACCAGGAGGACTCGCATGCGCTCGACATTTGTAACAATGACTTGCGTATTGATGCTCCCGCTCGGCATCGCGACGCGCTCAAACGCCGTCCTCGCTGCAGAGCCGCCTGCGGAAGAAGGCATTATCGCCATGGAGCCGGTTCAAGTCAGCGGGCAGAAGATAGAGAACATCGAGGACGTCAAGGCAGACCTCGCGCGGCGCCCCGCGAGCACGGTGCTGGTCGAAGAGAAGGACATTGTGGAATCGCGTCAGTTGAACCTTTACGACGTGCTCCAGTTTGCCCCAGGCGTGCTCTATCGCTCGCGGTTTGGCGCCGATGAAGGCCAGTTTCAGATTCGTGGGACGGCGCTCCGAAACAATTTCCATCATCGCGGGGTCAATATTTTGATCAACGGCATCTATTTCGGCGACGCGGACGGATTCTCGGACTTTGAATCCATCGAGCTGATGGCCTACCAGCGTATCGAAATCTACAAGGGCGCGAACGCGCTCCGCTACGGGGCGAA
The DNA here is from genome assembly GCA_963703955.1 of Nitrospirota bacterium. Lineage (GTDB taxonomy): Bacteria > Nitrospirota > Nitrospiria > Nitrospirales > Nitrospiraceae > CAVPGK01. The sequence continues at coordinate 7,626 of CAVPGK010000006.1, forward strand.
CAGCATCGGCGGCGCGATCAACTTTGTACCACGGACCGGCTATCAGGCGTCCATGCTTCAACTGCGGGCCGAGGCAGGGAGCTGGGGGCTGGTGATGGGCCAGGTGTCCAGCGGCAAGGTCACCGAGCCGTTCAAGATCGGACACATGGACTCGACGATGGATTATTACATCAGCCTCAGCGGCAACCGGCAGGACGGATTTCAGAGCAACGCGCAGCAGGCCCGGGAGCGCATCAACGCCAACTTCGGGCTGCAGCTCGGGACCCACCAGGAAATCCGCGCCTACTTCCTCCAGGCCAACGTCGCCGAGCGCATTCCAGGGTCCTTGACCAACATGCAGCTCTTCGACAATCCGCGGCAGGTTGGCGGCCAGACACCCGGCGCGGGCCCGGCCAGCGGCAACTTCTTTGCGTGCAATCTGAATAATCAGGTTTGCAACTACGGGCGGTACTACCAGATCTACCGCATCGGGGTGGCGTACCATAACGAGTTCGCCCCACGCCAGTTCTTCGAGATCATCCCCTACTACTCCTATCAGTACTTGGATCACCCCATCTTCCAGACCATCAAGCAGGACAACAACAACGTCGGCGGCGAGTTGCGCTACGTCAATTCCAATAGCCTCTTCGGGTTCAACAATTCAGTCGTCTTCGGCCTGCAGACACGGTATCTCGACCAGCACCAGCAACGGTTTGTGAACATCAACGGCAACAACGGATCGATTACGAACGATGCGCTTCTGAAGGCCTTCTACTTCGGTCTGTATGGTGAGGAACAGGTGGATGTCAACGAGAAGTTCACCCTGGTGGCAGGGTTTCGGTTTGATGATTCGACGCGCTATGGATCCATCACAAACTATTTCCCGGTTGGACCTCCAGTCCAGACGGCGCCCTCTGCTCCCGGCCCCACCACGGACCCGCTTCGGAATTTCAACCACCTGAGCCCGAAGTTCGGGTTTGTCTATCGAACCACCACGACCACCCAGCTCTATTTCAACGCCAGCCAGGCGTATGAAGCGCCGCTCAATCTCGAGCTCACCTCGGCTTTCAACCCGAACGGATCGCCCAATACCACTGGATTCCTGGACTTAGACGCCCAGTCGGCCTGGCAGTTCGAATTGGGCTGGCGAGGCGCGACACCGAACAATCGCGCTACGTGGGATTTCACTGTGTATGATCTGGAGATGCGCAAGGAGATCCTCACAAACGTCGTGAACAACTCGAACACGTTCATGAACGCCAACGATACGCGTCACATGGGAATTGAGGCCGGCGGCACTTTGGTGCTCACGCGAGGGTTGTTTGCGCGTGGGCCCGGAGCTGAATATGACACGCTGTCCAACCGCTTTGCCTTCGTCTGGCAGCGGTTTATCTTCACGCAGCCGGTCTTCGGCGCGTTCAACACCGGTGGCCCGACCGGTTTGATCGCGCAAGAAGGTAATAAGGTCGCGGGCGCCCCGGAGTACAACCTCTCCTACGAACTCCGGTATGACCATCCGTCTGGCTGGTGGGTTGCGCCCAACATCGAATGGCTCATGGCGGGATTCTACGCCGACTATTTGAATACGTACAAGAATCCGGCCTATTTTATCATCAACATCCGGGCGGGCTATCAGATCACCAAGAACTGGTCTTTATACGCTCAGGGCTACAACCTGACCAACAAGACCTACGCGGGCGCCGTTGTTGTGCAGGACCCGTTCCAACGGTTTGCCAATCCCTCTATGTTGGCGAGCGGATTTGCAGGGTTCGAGTACAAATTCTGACAAGAGGGGATTCTCGTCTCAGCTGCGGATGAGCCGTGGAACCATCGGGTTCTCATCGACGGTGGCGTCATAATCCGGCATCGTCTGGTTTGGCGACGAGAACGGGTCGGTGATCGCCCAACCTTTCGGTGGAGCTGCTGACCGACTTGAAACTCTTTGCGATTAGTCTAGGAAAAACAAGCGTAGGTATCCACCCACCAACATTTTGTATCTCAAAGCAAACCCGACCGTCCAGTCGTGATCAGAGTCACCAATCGTCATCAGTCGACCTTCGGTCCGCATTGATTTCGGTGACCGCTCCGTTTATAGTCCGCCGAGATTACCGACATAAGCTGAACGAGGGACCGTGCGGAGAGTTTGTCTTTCAATCAGAGTGCTGGTCATAACCTCTGCGTTCCTCCTCTTTCTGCAGGAAACTTCCCTTCACGCCGCCCCGTCCGATGCGGCCATCCGACAGTATCAGCAAGGAGCGACCCTGTTCCAACGCGGCGATTATGACGGCGCCGTCGACGCGTTGAAGAAGGCAGTGAGCCTCTCGCCGCAATTTGCCGAGGCCCATCATCTGCTGGGGGTCGTGTATTTCAAAGGCAAACGACAGCCGGCCGAGGCCATCGAATCCATCAAGAAGGCGATCCAACTCAATCCAAAGTTTTCACAGGCCTATTACGATCTGGGTTTGATCTATAAGAGCCAGGGCAAATCCGCGGAGGCCGAACAGGCCTTCACCCGTGCCATTGAGCTGTCCCCTCGCTTCGAGGACGCGCATCTTGCCCTGGCCAAGCTGTATGAGCATGACCAGGAGACGGGGAAAGCGATTCAGGCATATCGGTCAGTGTTGGCCATCCGACCCGATCATCCCGAAGCTCTGTACAACCTTGGGAATCTGTACGACAGCCTGGGCGACACCCGCCAGGCCCGTGCGGTGCTGACGCAGCTTACCCACGCGATGCCGGAACACGCCGATGGTTGGTACCTTCTGGGGCGCATGGCAGAAAAGGACAATCGGCTGGCGGAAGCCACCGAGGCGTATCGACGGGCCATTGCCGCCAAACCGGACCTGGTGGATGCGCATTTTAATCTCGGCTTTATTTACCGGAGTGAAGGCAAGCCGGAAGAGGCCGCCAGGCAATTCCTTGAAGTGATTCGCTACAGACCGGAGTATGCGGAAGCGCACATGAATCTCGGCATCGTTTATGTGAGCCTCAACAAACTGGACGCGGCGGAACAGGAGTATGAGAAAGCAATCGCGCTCAAACCGAACATGGCCGAGGCCCACTACAACCTCGGGGTGTTCTACGAACTGCAGCAGAAAGACGCAGTGAAGGCCCTCGTCCAATACAGGAAATATCTTGAGCTAGGAGGGAAGGACGAGCGTGTGGAGCGCATCGTGCGGCAAGGACAATAGAAGGTGATGAATGCTGAATGATGAACAAGTCGATCGTTATCATTCATCACTCATCATTCCTCCTTTGCCGATTCCATTACCACCAATAAGGATAACCCCAGCCTCCCCATCCCCAGTAGGGTCCCCTGTAGGGCCAGAACGGGCCGGGATAGTACGGGTAGTACGGGCGAAGCCGATATTGCTCGATCGGAGGCCAGACCGCTAAACTTTTGATATCGAGGGTTGGATAGGTATATTGCGTCTCATCAAGCGGGAGCGTGGTAGCGCCCGTGATTTCCCCCGTCACCGTCACTCGCGTCCCGGAGGGAAACTTGGCGGGATCCAGAAAATCTTTTTGGATGGCCAAGAATCGTCCCTGTGAGGCCGTACGATTGTAGACCGGGTCCTGACCGTCTTCGAGCGGAAGCTGCAAGATTTCGAGTCGTGTGCCTTCCTTCAGCCGTTTGGCGGACAACACCTCGCCGCCCAGGACGACCAGGCGTCCTTGATAGGAGTCAGGCGACTCCTTCAGTTGGCTGAACGTCACGGTATGGTCAACCTGTGACTCGAGCGTGGAAGGTACGACGTCGTATGAACGTGAAGCGCAGCCACAGGCGAGAACTAGCAGGAACGACATGACCATCGAAATGCGGTAAGAGAACATAGTACCATTATACTCAACGAGGCTACTGTACTCGACCGTAATCCGAAGAGTGGTCTCCATCAAAGGAGTGGGTCAATGAGATGTGAACGATCAGGGATTGTTCGAGTGAAGGCCATCATCACCGTCAGTGTGGTAGGGCTCATGATGAGCGCATCCACTCTGTTGGCCTTGCCGGCAGGGATCAAAGGAAAATTCGTTGAACTCAACAAAGAGCCGTCCATCCACACACGCGGGAAGGTCAAGCTGACGGAGTTCGCGGACTTCTACTGCCCTCATTGCCATCTGTTCGAACAGGCCGCCATCCCCATTCTGGAGAAAGAATTCGGTGATCGCCTGGAGGTCATCATGGTCGGGTTTCCCGTCATTCCCGGTAAATTGCCGACGGCGTTCGATATGTACGAACAAGCCAAGACGATGGGCAAGGGGCCGGAGATGAAGCGGGTCCTATTCCGGACGATTCACAAGGACCATATGCACGTCTTGGACAAGCTCATCCGTGAATCCCTTATTAAGGAAGTTGGGTTGGATCCGGTGGCATTCGAGGCGGGGATGGCCAGCGGGAAACCCGCCAGGGCCGTTGAAGCCGGCAAGGCGTGGGGCAAGCGCATCGACATTCAACAGACCCCCACCGTACTCCTTGACGGCAATATCAAAGCGGAGTCCATCGACCCCGAGAACCTCAAGACGATCATTCAGAGTATTCTGGATACGGACGGCAAGCGATAGCTTCTGGCCAGCTGCCTATGATCAAACCGGTCGATCAATCCTGATGGGTCTTATTGGACGATCTTACGCTGTGGGCCCAATGTAATCTCCCGACGGCGTGCCTGCTCCTCCCTTATCAACTTCCCCTCACACAGCCTCTCCGGTATCGACTCTCTCCCGCCTCGGTTTGGACCTTCTACGTCATTCCCTCAAACGGTTGGATCGGCAGTGTCGGCGGTTCCTCTGAGGGGACTCTCTGCCGGTCGAAGCCTTGAGAACTGGTCAGGGCAGTGGCTCATCGAGCCCGCGCTCTTCGTTGTTTACAGAGTCAGGTGGCGCCTTGTAACATCAAAAGAGTAAGTCGGTCATCACGGCATCGACGGTCCGTCCCAGAGGAAGATAGTTAGTGAGGAATATACTGAGCTCTCTCATCCTATCCCTTGTCGTTGTTCTTGTGGCATCTGGAGGAAGCCCCGCGAGCGGAGAAGGTCCGCCAAGCGGCTCCCCACCCGCTGTCGCCGATCTTCAGAGCCAAATCAAGACCACCGCGGTCAAGGTCATCCCCGCCGTCGTGAACATCGCCTCCACGGTATTGGTGCGCGAACCGGGGATCCTTGACGACGGTCCCCTATTCGGAACCCTGCCCATTCCGCCGCCGCACCGTCAGCACGGGCAAGGCTCAGGGGTCATCGTCACCTCGGATGGGTACATTATCACCAACAATCATGTGGTCTCCGACGCAGCCGATGTGGAGGTGCTCTTGGCGGATCGGCGCCAGTTCAAAGGCCGCGTCATTGCGACTGATCCGAAGACCGACGTCGCAGTCGTCAAGATCGATGGGACAGGATTGCCCACCATTCCCTGGGGCGACTCAAGCCGGCTGGGTGTCGGGGATTTCGTGCTCGCGATCGGCAACCCGCTGGGACTCAACCAGACAGTGACGTTTGGCATCGTGAGCGCCGTCGGGCGGGCGGACATCGGGGTTGCCGACTATGAAGACTTTATCCAGATTGACGCGTCGATCAATCCGGGGAATTCCGGCGGGGCGCTCGTCAACATCAAGGGCGAATTGATCGGCATTAACACCGCGATTGTCAGCACGACCGGCGGCAGCGTCGGAGTCGGGTTTGCTATTCCCAGCAACATGGTTCGAACGGCCATGCAAAGCCTCATCAAGACCGGTCGCGTGGTCCGCGGTTTTCTTGGCGCGTCAACGCAGGACGTGACTCCCCTGCTAGGGAAGTTGTTCAAGTTGCCCGACGTGAAAGGCTCGATCATCACCGATCTCATGCCGAAGGGGTCTGCAGAAAAGGCCGGCCTGCGACGTGGAGACGTGGTCGTCCGATACGACGGGAAGGAGGTGGTTGACGCGGGCCGCCTTCAGAATTTTATCGGCAGCGCCCCCATCGGCAGTAGGCATCGCCTTGAGATCATCCGCGACGGGAAGCCGGAACAGGTTGATCTGGTTGTTCAGGAAGCGCCGCGCGAGCGTATCCAGGGAACACCTCTGGCGCCACGGGTGGAATCGTCCGGCAATCCCTTAGGAGGAGTCCTGGTCGAGGAGATCAAACCCGCTGTGGCTCGCCAGCTTGGCCTTGGTCCGGTCAGCGGCATTTTGGTCACCGGCGTAGAAGAAGATAGTTTGGCCGAAGCCGCAGGGCTACAACAAAACGACCTGATTGTCGAAGTGAACCACCAGCCGGTCCCCAACTTGTTCCTCTATCAGCGACTCGTGGAGCCGCTCAAATCCAAGGACCCCACGCTCCTCCTGATCAACCGCCAAGGCACATTCCTGTACGTGCCGATCGAAAGCGAGTGAGGAGAGCGGATGGCCCGGTGTAACCTTCGTCAGTTTTATCCGAACCGGACTTGAGGGCACGTTTCGACCTCAGGGTTTCGCCAACCTCAAGATTGACCTCCGGTTGAACTTCCTTCCGGCGCCCCCTCGTCTGATACGCAGCGACGGGTCTGCCCGGAAGGACACTAACAAACTTCCGCTTCTTCCACCATCGCAATAAGGCGACCATCGGAAAACGCTTGACTGAATTGATTGCCGATGATAAGTTCAGTGCCACCTTTATTATTTTCGTGTTACGCAACCTGTGATGATAGGGTCATGAAGAAACTGGTGCGGTTCGGCGTCTCACTGGATCATCACCTCTTGGACGGTTTCGACCGAGCGATCGCGCGGAAAAAGTACACGAACCGCTCCGAGGCGCTCCGAGATCTGATCCGGGACAACCTGGTCGGCCAGGAGTGGGACACTAACAAGGAAACCGTCGGCACGATCACGATCGTCTATGACCATCACGTCCACGATCTCACCGACAAGCTCACCGATATTCAACATCGGCATCACCGGCTGATTCTCTCGGCCATGCACGTCCATCTGGATCACGATCATTGCCTGGAGGTCTTAGTCGTGCGCGGCAAGGGGACCGAGATCAAGAAGGTCTCGGACATCTTGATCGGTACCAAAGGCGTCAAACACGGCAAGCTTACGATGACGACGACCGGAAAGGGCCTCAGTTAACTAACCATGCGTATCTGCGTGGTCGATGGCCGAGGTGGAGGATTGGGCAGCCGATTGATCGAGCGCTTGGTGTCGGTCATCGACCGGACTCATGACATCTTGGGTTTAGGAACGAACAGGATGGCGGCGCAGGCCATGGCCAAAGCCGGCGCCACGCAGGTCGTGGTCGGCGAATGGGCGATCATGCGGACGGTCCAGGAGGCGGACCTTATTGTGGGATCGCTCAACATCGTGCTTGCAGGATCCCTCCTAGGAGAGGTGACCGCCGAAGTGGCAACCGCTATTCTTAAGGCCCCAGGCCGAAAGCTCCTCTTACCGGTCAATCGTCTGAAGGTCGAAGTGGTCGGAGCGGACGTCCCTCTTGAGCCGCTCATCGAACAAGCAGTCCAACGCGTGCAGACGATATGCACTGACGGCGCCTCTAGCAGTCTTCTCTAAACCATCCCGCTACAGCCAGATCACGAGGGTCTGCGCCGGCTGCAAAACAGCCGCACGACGACCATTGTAAGCGTCTTCCCCACCCTAGAGATGTTCATCAGAGGAAGGATTGATGAGACGTCTTCAGGTGCCCCGGCAACTATTCCTCGTACTGGCTCACCTCGCGATCCTCTCGGAGGTGTCATGGGGGCACGAACCGGACGACGCCATCACCATTCCCGAGGTGCCGGTGACGGCGGAGCGGCCGGTCGCCGCGTCGTCTCAACAGTTTATTCCTGATAAGGAAATCCTGCTTCAACCCCAGGGACGCCCGGCTCAAGTCTTGCGCCTCATTCCAGGATTCGTCGCCGTTGAGCATTCAGGCGGCGCAGGCAAAGCGGACCAGTACTTCTTGCGAGGCTTTGATGCCGATCATGGCACGGATGTCGCGTTCTTTGCCGACAACATGCCGATCAATCTTCGGACCCACGGACACGGCCAGGGGTACACCGACCTCAATTTCATCATCCCGGAGACGATCCAGGGCCTAGACGTGGTGAAAGGAACCTACCACCCGGAATTTGGAGACTTCACGACCGCCGGCGCGGTGACGTTCAAGAGCCGAGATGTCTTGAAGGAAAACGTGGTGCAAGCGGTGGGCGGCATGTGGGATACGCAGCGCTATCTGCTCATGCTGTCGCCCACGAAGGACAAGGTACGAACGTTGTTGGCGGCCGAGGGCTATTATACGAACGGTCCCTTCGAGAACGACAATCGATACTTCCGGTTCAACGTGTTCGGTAAAGCCACGTTCAACCCGACGGTTCGGTCCGAATTCAGTGTGACTGGGTCCTATCACCAGGGAAAGTGGAACGCCTCCGGGGAAATCCCTTTTCGAGCCGTGACAGACGGCACCATCGATCGCTTCGGGTCTATCGATCCGAGTGAAGGAGGGAGCACGCAGCGGGCGACCGGTCGACTGCAATACCACTACGATACGACCTCCGGCGGCCGGTTCTTTGCCGATGCCTACGGAATGTATTACAACCTGAACCTCTTTACCAATTTCACCTTTTTTCTGAACGATGAGGAAAATGGTGACGGCATTAATCAACAAGACCGACGCACCATGGTTGGGGGGAATCTGGGATACCGGCAAGCGGGAGATCTCTTCGGCATTCACAGCGCCGCGACCGTGGGGGTTCAGGTCCGTAACGACACCATCCCCAATATTCGGCTCGGGACGCAGACCAAGCGGAATCCGACCGGGACCATCATCCAGAGCGCGGTTGAAGAGGCCTCCTATTCCCCGTTCCTGAAACTCGAATTTCAGCCGACATCGTGGATGCGGCTTGCCGGGGGGGTTCGAGCCGACTACTTTACATTTGATGTTCGCAACACCTGCGACACTTGTCCCGAGCAGCCGGCCGGCCGGAAGGATTCAGGTCAGGTCAGCCCCAAGGTCAACCTGATTCTGGGCCCCTGGGCCAACACCGAATTGTTCGCCAACTGGGGCGTCGGGTTTCACAGTAATGACGCTCGATCCACGGTCGTCGATGCCAGCACTCCACTGGCCCGGGCGCAAGGCGCTGAATTCGGCATTCGATCCAGGCCCTGGGGGCCGGACCGGATGGAGCTGATCGCCACCTTCTGGACATTGAATCTGGCGTCCGAGCTCGTGTTCGTGGGCGACGAAGGGACGACCGAAGCGCGGGGGCCGACGCAACGCTACGGCGTCGAGGTCGCAGCGCGGGGGCAGGTGTGGGGTCCGCTCTACTTCAATAGCAGCTTCACGTGGACCCACGCCCAATTCGAAAACGGCGATGCGATCCCCCTGGCCCCCGAGCTGACGGCGTATGCCGCCGCTATTCTCCGATGGCCGGAGGGGTTGTCTTCACAACTCCAAATGACCTACCTCGGAGTCAGGCCTCTCATCGAGGACCGGAGCATTAATGCCCCGTCGTGGATCGACTTTGACCTGACCGAGCGCTATTTGATCCCACTGAAGCTTCCGCACGGGCATCTCGAAGCGATCCTCTTTATCCAAAATCTCTTCAATACCAACTGGGAGCAAGCGACGTTTGCCTTCACATCCCGTCTGCCCAACGAGCCGTCGGGCGGGGTACAGGACATCCACTTCGTGCCGGGCAATCCGCGGTTTGTGATGGGTGGCCTGGCGTGGTATTTTTAGGCGGCTGCTTTAGAGGGGCGCGGCATGTGGGGATTCGATGTGAAAACATCATGAGAGAGAACATTCTTGGACGACGATATTTCAATCGCCCGACGCTACAGGTGGCACGTGGCCTGCTCGGCAAATACCTCGTTCGAACTGATGGGCACGGAACATTGACAGGCCGGATTGTTGAAGTCGAAGCCTATGTCGGGCCGCATGATCTCGCGTGTCATGCTTCCCGTGGCCGCACGAAACGCACGGACGTCCTGTTCGGCCCGCCCGGCATCGCTTACGTGTACCTGATTTATGGCATGTATCATTGTTTGAACGTGGTAACCGAGCGAGAGGGATATCCGGCTGCCGTGCTCATCCGAGCGGTTGATCTGAACGCTTCAGCGGTGGAAACGAATGGAATCGGAAAATCACCCGAGGCGCTCATCAGTGGACCCGGACGGGTCTGTCGGGCACTTTCCGTTGATCTTGAGCTGAACCGTTGGGATTTAACGGTCGGGCGCAAACTTTGGATCGAAGATCGCGGTGAACGAACTCCAACTTCTCACGTCATCGCATCCCCCCGTATCGGCGTGGACTATGCCGGAGAATGGGCGGCCAAACCATGGCGGTTCCTACTCTCGTACCACGCACGCCGCCCCACCAAACGGGCGATTAGAGGTTATCGCCGACCAAACCGTCAGTCGAATCAAAAGAAGCGACAGTGAAACCCGCCTGTCTCTGAGTAGGGTCGATTATCAATGGTCATGCATGTGATGATCGTCATGGCCATGCTGGTGCGAGTGCGTGACAGCCGCATGGGTATGCCCATGAGCATGTTGGGTCTCGCCGTCGGGATGCGGATGGTTATGATGATCATCGTGTGAATGCTCGTGCGAATGGGTCGTTGCTTTGTGAGCATGGGCATGTTGATGATCAGCCATGTTGGCACCTCGCTGAAAAAATGGTCGCTGTTGCGGAGGATTATCCCACCGTGCAACGACAATTTCAACGCCGTCGAGCTCACCACCCTTAAGGCCTTCATACTCCATGCGTATCCGATTTCATCAGTTCACGGAGCACGCTGGTCGCATACGCACCGGGCGGAAGGCCGAAAGAAAGCCTCAAGGTTGAGCCGTGGAGGGACCAGGCCGGTTCTTCCAACCTGACACGCAAGGGCCGGCGCTCGCCCCGGAACCCGCATTCCGCTCCCGCCTGCGACAAAGATTCTGGTGTTTCGCCCGCTTCCGTGACGACCCTTCGTTCCAGTTCACCCGGCTCGCCGGCGGCCCATGGCGCGCGCGACCCAAAAAGCGGACCGGTCGGGCTGATCTCAAACCGATCCGCACGGGCCTGTTCAGCCTCAACCGTTTCGACTTGGAAACAAGCTCCGTTCTCATGTTTCATCGCCCAGTCCCCAACGAGGATACAATCGAGTCGGCGGATCCGAGCCGCCAGGATTTGATTGAACAGGAAGGACTGATAGGCGTGAAGGAACCACAAGCGTTGTTGCCGCGATATGCGGGCCCGTCGGCGCGCGTCATGGAGGAGCGCGGCGCCCTTTTCATGGTTCAGGCCGTCGCGACCCTGACGCTGAGGACCGAAATAATTCGGCACGCCCCGTCTGGCTAATTCGTCCAGGACGGCGGGAACGGAGGCCGCGGCCGCTGAGGGGACCTCCCGAACAACAAGGTCAAATCGGTTGCCGGCATGGTGGCCCGTCCTCAAGCGATTACGATGTCGCCCCAATACCTCGACCGCAAGAATCCGAGGATCGCTTTGTACCCGAGCAATCGTATCCGGTTGGACGCCTTGCACGGACACCATCTGGGTGGTGACGGCATGGGCATCCTTGAGACCGGCGACGCCGATGCAGCGGGCCTTCACTCCAAGAATGGAGGCGAAGTGTGAGACCATCCGCGGTGTGGACAGCCCGCGTTTCGTGACGCGCACGTACAGATGTTCGCCGCTTCCACACGGTAGATACAGGGGGCGCTCCTCGACACGAAAATCCTCCGGCTGGCTACGAATGATTCCCCCGATGCCGCTCACGGCACCCGTCAAGAAGGGAAGAGCTTCATCGTTCATGGTCATTGCGCAGTTTAGTGATCCTCCGAACAGTCAAGCTGATGGACCGGTCATGAGGATACTCTCCCGTGCTATACTGCTGGCAGCCCCCTTGGGAGCCATGGGTGCTGTGAAATCTTCGACGCCGCGTCATCTCCTTGTTCTGCTGATAGGCCTCCTGCTAGCTCCAGGGACCGTCATGGCAGAGGCCGACGTGTTCGGCGCGTTCACCGCTCACATTCGGCATCAGGTCCAAGCGGATAAGCACACCTTCGTAGCGGCGCAAACCTGCACCGAATGGTTTTATCGGGAGCTTCAGAAGAAGACACCTGCCAGGCCCAAGCTCGAAGGAGTCTCACTCCATCCAGTCGAAGCGGCTCCTCGACCACGCGAACATGCCTCAGACTGTCCCATGCGCTATCCAGACGGACTGGACGCGGCTCGAAAAGACTTCAGCCAGACCCAATCGTCGCTTTCGGTCAGCCTCACGTTTTACGAATTTGCGCTCGTCGGAGATCGCAACGACGATGGTCAATACAATCAAGTCGAGCTGCGCGATATGCTGGAATCGTTCGGCCTCCCGTTCAACGAGGTGCTTCCACCGTCCGCGCACCTCGCGGTCCTCAACGCCCAATTTGACCGCATCCGCGTCACGACGGCACTCGACACGCTCATGACCGGGATGGGAGTCCTCTACGATCGGGGGTATCGTTTCACCGAACAGGACCGCGCCGCCCTTCATCTCATCGCCGGATAGCGTTCGACGTCTCTCTTCACGCCATCCTTTCCAACGCTTCCCGCGCCCGGCTTCGCACCGTCTGATCCCAATCTTCCTCCATCACCTGAGCCAGTTTCATCTTCGCCTCACTCGCTCGCATTCGTCCCAAGCCCAATGCCGCACAAGCCCTCACATGCGCATGATCGTCCTCCAACGCGGCGATGAGGCAGGGAATCGCTCGCCTGTCTTGCAACACACCGACATAGCTGGCCGCCATGCCCCGGATCCGGTGCTGCTTATCACCCTGCTCGGTGTTGATCGTCGTCAAGAATAGGTCAACCAGACTCGGGCCGACTCGTTCCAGGCCTTCCAGCCGATAGCGGTTGGTCTCGATCAAGGAAAAGGCCAAATCGCGTCGCTTCTCTGGGGATCGCTCCCGGTCAAATTCCGCCAACAATCGACTCAACTCATGACGTCGTTCACGATGCCGGCGTATCTTTCCGACCGCGCTCCACAGAAACAGCATGGACAACAGGCCGATCAACGCGATTGGGATGATGTTCTCGACGAGATAATCCTGAGTATCCGGTGACAGCCGCTTCCACGTCCATACTCCGGCCACGATCAGGCCGACGAACACCAAGATCGTCGTCAGATTGGCTTGACCATGTTGATCGAGCTTCTTCATCGCCGCGTATCATAGCCCGGCTGAGGCTCAATTCCTACTCGTTCCCGGAAAGCGAATGACGTCGGATGTTCAGAGATTCAGATTTTTCTTGACGCTAATTCTAATTAGAACTAATGTGAGGTCGTGGATGTTCCTGATTTTAAAGACGACCCGTATCTGAAAGTCCTGCGTCCGTTGGTTGGAGCGTATCTCGCCTTCGCTCGGAAGGACAACCGACATATTCGGGCTATGCGGCTGACCCCCTCACAATTCGATGTGATCGCGACCCTGGGGGACACGGACGGCATGACCTGCTCTGACCTGTCGGCAGCGACTCTCGTGACAAAAGGCACGCTGACCGGCGTCCTCGATCGTCTAGAGCAAAAGGGGTTCATCCGGCGGGACGATGTCGCGGGAGATCGCCGGTGCACGAAGATCCGACTCACCGAGAAGGGCAAGATCCTCTTCGAAAAGACCTTTGCGGCGCATGCGGCATTCCTGCGACCGTACTTCGAACGCGCGCTGACGCAAAAAGACGCGGATCAGGCCCGGACCCTGTTGCTTCGCATCCGAGACAGCTTTCTACAATCCAGCCCGTCGTAACGCAGCTCATTCAGTCTGTGCAATGGGTGTCGGAACGGCCTATTGAGAAGGGTGAATGATGGAGAAGCCTGGCGAGAACCCAATACCGCATTCACGAACTCTTGCACCGACGGTGAAGCCCGCTGATCCTCATAGCGGCTGATCAATGAAGGAGATTGAAAGAACCAATTTCGGGAAAGCATTCCTATGGGTGGGAAATCCTGACGGTCTGAGTCAAACAATTCACAAGGAGATGGCTGGATTGCGCCCACTGTGCGAGCACAAAGGGGAGTCCACCAATCCTACTGACACTCGCTCCGCTTTCCTCCATCCAGGACCTGCATGAAACGGGTTAGTCTGGAGCCTTTGACCGGCTCATCGGTCTTGCTGTAGATCGCGACCAGGTTCTTCAACGTTCTAATGAGAATGGAGCGGGTTGGGCTCTTTTTCAAGTATTTTTCTTCAAATCCATATCCCGCCTGCATCAAGAACCGAGCGCAATCCTTTTCGGTCAACAATGCGCCGGCATTAAAGCAGTCGACGAAAACCTTGTACCGTTCTGATTCAAACTTCACCAAGAAATGACCCGGCATCCCGATTCCGTACAAAGGAAGTCCGAGCCGCCGCCCGACTAGGAGATAGACGATCGACAGGCTGATCGGAATCCCTGTGCGGCGATCGATCACTCGATTGAGATAACTGTTATCGGCTTCGTAATAATTCTTGGTGTTCCCACGGAATCCTTGTTCGGCAAAAAGATAGCGATTCAAAGTCTTGACGGCTTCTTCTCCCGACACTCTGCGCCCCATCCGATCACGGACCTCCGTCGCCATTTCGTCGAGCTTGCGTGTGTAGACCTTCTCATCGAGGCTCGGGAACGCATAGCGCGCGATCAAGAAAGCGGCCTTTTCCAGATCGACAGGATCATCAACCCCTTCTACGAGAACACGCAGATTGTCCTCCAGCTGGTTCCCCCGGATTTCATCAAGAATCCATTCGATTCGCCTGGCCATGTCCGGCTGCTCGATTTCCGCTTCCAATAAGAGCGGTACCGCCGTGTCGCCTATTTCGATCAGTTTTCCGCTGATGGTTTTGGCGATCCTGTCGTTTTCATCGCGAAAGCAATCGGATCAAGGCTTTAATCTGATTTTCATCGGCGACCGACACCATTCACCTCATACTCCGTCAAGTATACACGGCGTGAGTCGCATCCGAAGGGTCGACTTCCGCTTCATCCCATCGACCTGCGGAAGGCGCGGGCGCCCCCGTATAAACACAAGGCATCAAAGGCCAGCATGATCATCACCACCATCCCGACGCGGGGAAGAGCCTCGGCCCAGCCCGAGAGAATCGAGGGGACGCACTGCATCAATGGCCCACGTCATGGGATTCAACATGGCCAAGGCCTGCATCCAGCCTGGCATGGCCGTTAAGGGCACCAGCGCAGTGCTCAGAAAAATCATGGGCAGCGACAGGAAGCCGAGTACCGAAAAGAAATCACCATGGCTTTTGACCGAAAACGCCATCGCCATGGAGATCGCGGTCAGACCTACCCCAAACAACATACCGATGAAAAGGATAACGACTACGCCAAGCCAACCAGTCGCTGGACGGACTCCGAAGAGCGATGCCACACCGAGAATCACCAGGACCTGGAGCGAGGTGATCGTCATCACGAAAATGAAGCGGCTCAGAATGACAGAGGTTCGGTGAATCGGGGTGGACATGAGCCGCTCAAGAAACCCGTTTTCCTTGTCGAACAGGAGATCAACCCCGCCGGCCAGCCCATTGTTGAGGACGGTCATCACGACGACGCCGGCCGTAAGGAAACTGATGTAATTGGGCGCCTGGACCAGCTGGGTATCGGCGGCCCGCTGAAATAGATTCCCGAAGAAGATGAGCCAGAATAGCATCGGCTGGACCAGTGTGAACAGCATGCTGAACTTTTCGCGACTGAGGCGCCGCACCCATCGCATCGTCAATGCGCGAATTTCTTGAAGGCGCTGCTGCATGTTGTGATTTGTGCCTCGTGAAGAGAACGACGGCGGATTCTTACGCATCGTCCGATTTCGGGAACTCTTCCCGAATCGAATGCCCGGTATAGGCAACGAAGACATCGTCGAGCCGAGGACGGCGGTATTCAACTGCGTCCAGATGGCAGGCCAGCCGGTTGGCGGTCTCAAGGACTGCCGGCAACGCTTTTTCCGACGATTCCACCCGGAGATCCAACCCGCCTGGTTTTGTGACAACCGCCCGGATCGATGGCAGGTCTTTGAGCGCGGTCGCCAGAGCATCGATTCGAGACGCGCACGCCTGCTCGACTGTAAGCGAGATGCCATCCCCTCCTAAGCCCGCTTTCAACTCCGCCGGAGAACCCAAGGCTTTGATACGACCGCCATCGATGATAGCCACGCGATTGCATAATTGGTCGGCCTCATCCAAATAGTTGGTTGTCATGACAACCGTAATCCCTCGTTCGCGCAGTTGCCGGATATGATCCCAGATGCGAAAACGACTTTGCACATCGAGCCCCAGTGTTGGCTCGTCCAGAAAAAGAATCTTGGGATTCGGCACCAGACCGCAAGCAATATCCAGCTTGCGTTTCATCCCACCGGAGTAGGTTTTTGCGGGGAGATCGGCTCGATCTTCGA
The DNA here is from genome assembly GCA_963703955.1 of Nitrospirota bacterium. Taxonomy (GTDB): domain Bacteria; phylum Nitrospirota; class Nitrospiria; order Nitrospirales; family Nitrospiraceae; genus CAVPGK01. The sequence continues at coordinate 23,943 of CAVPGK010000006.1, forward strand.
GGTTCACCAGCTTCAGGAGTTCGTCGATACGCCGGATGGCCTCTTGTTTCGGCAGATGGTAGAGATCGCTCAAGAGCAGCAGATGTTCGCGGCCGGTCAGGAACCGATCGATGGCCCGCTCCTGCGGGACGTAACCAATCAGCCGTCTGACTTGCTCCGGCTCTTTGGTGACATCGTGTCCCTGGACGACGGCTCGACCGGTTGTCGGCTGGAGCAGCGTAATGAGGATTCTGAGCGTCGTGCTCTTGCCGGCTCCGTTCGGACCGAGGAGACCGAAGATTTCTCCGGCCCACACCAGAAACGAGAGCCCGTGAATGGCAGTCACGCCATCGTAGGTCTTGCCGAGCGAGGAGGCCTCAATGGCCACGGTCCGGTCCATTACCCCAAGCCTTTCATGCCCTCCCGCTCATAGATCTTAAATTGAATCAGATCGCCGAGGCGACGAGCGCGCTGGCGGAGACCGTCCGCTTCCAGCAGCAGTTGCTTCTCAAGGGGAGTGAGATTCAGGTAGGTGGAAAGCATATTGATGAGCACTTCATCCTTCACGTTTGAATCCAAGAACCCACGCCAGACGTAGCCGTTGTCTTGCGTCTTCAAATACTCTCCCACCATGCGGATCAGTTCGGATCGGCTGGCAGTCTCCAGACTGCTTTCCAGTGAAGGAGGTTTGAGGGCGATGCTGGCCTGCCGATAACTCTTGCAATAGAGCTCTTCGCGGATTTCATATCGGTGCAGTCCTTGGAGGAGGATATTGTACCGACCATCCGGTAACCCTTGCGCGCTGACTAACCGCCCCACACACCCGATCTCGTACACCGGCGGGTTCCCGTAATAGTCGTGTTCCCACCCCTCCTTGAGCAGCGCAATGCCGACGCACCGCCCTTCGGCAGACGCGTCGCTCACCATTTCTCGATAGCGAGTCTCAAAAATATGTAACGGTAAATAGGTCTTGGGAAAAAATACGACATTAGGAAGGGGGAAAACAGGGATGCGGTTCGGCACGCTGAAAGGCGACCACTCATCGTCGGAGCGGCGACAAGACTCTTGTGACATGCTTCACGATAGCCGAAGGACCAAGATATTGTCAACCGACTACGACCGGCTGCATCAACCTTCTTAGAGCGGGAAAACCATTGCCAGCATTGCCGTTGCGCATCTTCCACGCGCGTGTTATAAGCCAGGTGAAGCGGTGGTCGGCATCTATCCTACTGGGTTCAACATTCAGCGTGAGCATCCTCGGACTCCATAAGCGACCTCGGTCGCCAAGCGGGTGTCTTCTCCTGCTCATCGGGTTGATGTTCCAATCAATTGGCATCGCTGCGGGGGACCTGGATCACGTAAATGCGCGCATTCGCCGTCAGGCCATACCCGGGTACTCGTATCAATTTCCCCACGATCATGGTTCTCACGACGAATTTCGCACAGAATGGTGGTATTACACGGGGCATCTTGTAGCTGGAAACGGCCGCCAGTTCGGTTACGAGCTGACGTTCTTTCGCTGGGGCGTGGACAAGGACTCGGTCAAAACCAACCCGTCGCGCTGGGCGATCCGGCATCTTTATCTGGCTCATTTCGCCCTGTCAGACCACCGGAATCAGACGTTCCGATATGCTGAGAAGGTCAGCCGAGCAGGACTGGGTAAAGCCGGAGCAGACACGGGGCAACTTCATGTGTGGATCGATCGCTGGGTTGCTGAATTGCCTGCTCTTCACTCGATGCGGCACCACCTCGAGGCTTTAGCTGAAGAATTTTCCATTCACTTGGACCTGGACCCCCAGAAACCGCCAATTGTACATGGCGAAGGCGGCGTGAGCCGTAAGGGAAAGGGACCGACTCAGGCGTCCCACTATTATTCGTTGACTCGGATGGCGACAACGGGCAACGTCACGGTAGGCGCAGAGCGACTCTCAGTCACCGGCATGAGCTGGATGGATCATGAATTTGGATCGGGAGACTTAGGAGAGGATCAGATCGGTTGGGATTGGTTCAGCGCCCAATTGAACAACCAGACCGAGATCATGCTGTATCTGTTACGTCGACGGGACGGTACTATCGATCCAGTCTCAAGCGGCACGTTTGTGCTACCTGATGGTCAAGCACAGCATCTGTCTCTTGCGGACTTCCAGGTCGAGCCACTGGACCATTGGAAGAGTAGATCCAGCGGAGCCCGCTATCCGAACCGCTGGCGGATCTCAATCCCGCGAGTCGGCCTCATTCTGTCCGTGACTCCAAAACAGGCGGATCAGGAACTCATCACCGAGCGGAGTACACAGATCACCTATTGGGAGGGAGCCGTCGATATTTCCGGGGTCATGCGAGACATCCCACTAGTGGGCGAAGGGTATATTGAATTGACCGGCTATGCTCAACCATTCCGTCAGCGGTCAAGATGAGTTGACCGCCCACGCCAAAATCCGTCACCGGACTTTTCTGCTCAGAGACCTCAGTCTGGTTGTCATGTTGATGCTCGGCTTCACCGCTTGCGGAAACCAGAGCGACACGATCGTTTCCATTGCCCTCCATCCGACCAACCCCAGTATCCTTTACGTGGCCACGAATGATTCGGTCTATAAGACCCGGAACAGGGGCGCAACCTGGGAGCGCATGGCCACCGACCTCAGTTCATACCGTGTGCTCACCTTATCATTAGATCCTCAGCATCCGGCGACGGTCTACGCAGGGACTATGATAGATGCCGTTTACAAGAGTCCCGATGGCGGGCAACACTGGATGCCGTACAATGCTGGCCTTAAAGAACACATCTCGGTGGTGAATCAATTCGTGTTCGATCCACGTGGTACCGAGACGATCTATGCGGCGACAACGGTGGGTGTCTTCCGTAGCACGGACGGTGGACGACTGTGGAACGAACAGATGACGGGCATGAAAGAGGTCCACATTGTTGTTGCGATCGCGCTCGACCCTAAACGGCCTCATGTTCTTTACGCAGGAACGACAGGGGGCGCCTACCGCAGCACCAACGGGACCGCTACCTGGCAGAAGGTTAACCAGGGTCTGATCCCTTCAGAAATTTTGGATGCTTCGCTCTCGCTCGGCGTCAATACACTCGTCATTGACCCTCAAGACAGTAATATCGTCTACGCCGGGACAACAAAGGGCCTTTTCAAATCGACCGACATGGCGGATTCTTGGACTCGCATTGGAAGTTCCTTGGCTGATCAGTACATCAGCAGCTTGGTGATTGATCCCACGCGTGCTCAGATCTTGTACGCGGGAGGTCGGGCGGGTGTTCAAAGAAGCCTCGACGGCGGCCAAAGCTGGGAAAGTATGAATGTTGGCCTTGAGACGCTCAATATCAGAACCATCGTCATCAGCCCATTCAACGCCCAAGTGCTATACACCGGAACCAACGGCAGCGGGCTCTATCGAAGCGATGATGGTGCCCAAACCTGGAAACGAATCCCACTCCTCATGGACCCAGCTAAAGCCCTATCTCGAAGCTAATTAATCATTTTCAAGATCGGTGAACGTTCTCCTGAGTATCTTCTTTTCTCAGGGATGGCTCTAGTTAATTGTTATCTATTATTTTTTTCTCAATCAAAGCATGTTTAAAAGTCTTGTGCATGAAGGATTCATTGCACCATCTTTGCGAGCGAAGTCTATGAGCAGTCCGTACAGAAACAATTTGCATTTTTGTTATTGACATGTTTTCTAAGCCATGCTACAAAGCAAGCATGTTCATAAGAGGTCTTGCTTGTGGAAGAGCTAAAGGACATCATCGTTGGTCTTGAGCAGCGTATCAGCGCCTACAAGAATCGATTGCAGGAACTAGTTAAGAAACGGAGCCGTTTGGAAGAGGAAATCGCGACCATACACAAATATTTGGAACTTGCCGAAACACTTTACCGAGTTGAAGCCGATAAGGCCAAACTCGCTAGCCTCTCCAGCCAAATTATTACTGACGATAAAGGGGTTCGGCCTCTTCCAGTCATGGACGTCACCGATCAATCTCGAGAGATTCTCTTGGGGCGCAGCAAGTATGTGGGGATGAGTGTTCCCGAGGCCGCGTATCAGATTCTTCGTGAGGCTCAACATGCCATGCACGCGAAGGAATTGTTCCAACGCCTCGTGGAAGGCGGCATGCAGATTAAGGGGAAAACCCCCCTGACTTCAGTCGCAACTTCACTAAAAAGGGACAAGCGCTTTCGGAAGGTTGGCCCGAATACATTTGAGGCGTTGGAGGAAACCTTGACCAAGGTGGTGTGAGCTTCACGGTCGAGTAAGCCCTTAGCCCGTGAAAGGAGGTGAGTGCACTTGGCGACGAAGAAGGCAGCGAAGAAGAAGAAGAAGTAACCCAGCCTGGATAACGCCGGGGGTGAGGCCACTTGCTCCCGGCGTCACCTTTCCTTTGCCAGAGTACCCCAGCAGAAGAATCTACTCAACCGTTCGGTGAGAAACCGCAGGAATCTAGTAGGAGGAAACCTGGAGGTGTGCGGTCTGAGAAGGCTTGGGCTTCGTGTAGACTGGTTTCTCTTCCATCGTGACCAAGCTCCACTTTTCTGGCTGCTCAAGAATACTTTGTACCAATTTGGCGTGCAGCGCGTGTCCGGCACGATCAGCCTTCAGATGGCCGATGAACGGCACACCGAGCAATGCAAGGTCGCCGATCAAATCTAAAATCTTGTGGCGGACGAACTCATCCTGAAAACGAAGGCCTGACTCGTTCAGCACTCCGTCTTCGGACAAAATCACCGTATTTTCCAACGACCCGCCTTTGCCCAATCCTTTCGCCCAAAGGTGCTTCACCTCGTTTAAGAACCCAAATGTGCGCGCACCGGCGATGTCGCGTTCAAAGGCTGAAACCTCCCACTGATACACATAAGTCTGCCGCCTGATGAGAGGATGATCGTACTGAATCGAATAGGAAATGCGGGTGGTGGTAGCCGGTTCGAAGAGAATTCGTCGATTACCATCCACCACCTCAATCGGCTGCATAATTTTCAAGAATGGCTGGTGACTATCCTGCGGGGCGATACCGGCTGCTCGAATGAGGTGTACGAAAGGGGCAGCGCTGCCGTCCATCACCGGCACTTCCCCGGCATCCAGCTCAACGAAGACATTATCAATACTGAGACCAACCAGGGCTGCCAGTACGTGCTCGACTGTCTTGACGACCAAGCCGTTTGTGCTGATGGTCGTACACAATTCCGCAGGAACAAGGTTCCGAACCGACGCAGAAAGTGCGACAGGACCCCCATCCTCGGTTCGAACAAACACGATCCCCGTGTTGGGTGGAGCAGGGCGAAGTGTGAGCGTCACCGGATTGCCTGTGTGAAGCCCCACTCCTGAGCAGGTGATCGTCTGAGCGATGGACTGTTGATACCTCATGGGTCCTCTGTGAGCCCTCTTGGAGCAAACTACTGCATGCACCAGCAACTCTCATGCCACACTAAATTACACTGTATATGGGGTTATTGAGAAGCGAAGTAGGCTATTTATTGTAGACAAAACATGAATTCTGTTGCAGAAACTAAACACCTGTGATCTTTAGGCTCTTCTCTTAACTTCGCATCATGGCTTAGGATTCGCGAAGATAAGCAAAGAATCCCTGCCGGTAAGGGCAGGGGGTTGTGAGCCAGGTTGCTAACCTTTTGCTTCGCTGCGGGCTGCCGTTGACCCCCGACTCTTCCGAGTGGGGCATTCTCGGCAGGCTCGCAAAAACCGTGCTGTCTCCTCGCATGAAGCAACCCCGACACAAGACCCACCCTTTTGTTTCACCCATATGCTGGCGAGCATAGGGGGAGGAGAAGCATACCTTCCTCTGGACCATATTCAGCCCTGACCAGAGGCCTTTCGTTGCATCCCTCACCTGATCGAAAGTGCGGGTTTGACCGTATATGAACATTTTCTGTAGAATCCATTCTCGCTAACGCCCGCTGAAGGAGCGCCCACGTTTCATGATCGGCACATCCCGTCCGTGGGTATCGGTCGTCATCCCCATCAAGGATGAACGCGACAACCTCTCTCCTCTCACTGAGCAACTACTAAAAGTGCTAGGGGCACGATCGGGGTCTGAGGTTACCCCGTTTGAAATAGTGTACATTGACGACGGAAGCACGGACGGAAGCGGCGCCTTACTCGACGGCCTTGCAAAACATCATGCCGAAGTAAAGGTTCTGCATTTCGATCGCAACTATGGTCAGACTTCGGCCTTCGATGCCGGTTTCAGACACGTGGACGGTGAACTGATTGTCACCATGGACGGAGATCTCCAATTCGATCCTGCCGACATTCTGACACTTCTCCCGCTGACATCACAATATGATTTAGTGTGTGGATGGCGTAAGGATCGCTACGATAACCTGGTCAGAAAGATTTCGTCCCGCATCGCATACGTGGTACGCAGCTCTGTCACCGGCGATTTCATTCACGACACCGGCTGTTCGCTGAAGGTCTTTCGCCATGCGTTAGTCGAGAAAATGCAATTGTTTGAAGGTATGCATCGCTTCTTCCCCGTTCTGGCCCAGATGTACGGATTTTCGGTCACCGAAGTACCGGTCAAACACTTTCCTCGATCCCACGGGTATTCAAAATATGGAGTGGGCAACCGGCTCTTTAAGGGGTTATACGACCTCATAGTGGTGCGGTGGATGCAACATCGGTGTCTTCGATACCGTTACGGAATCACCGACGCGAATCGTAAGGTATAAGGTATTACGGCTGACCCCTAAGAACGAACACGGTTCACATGCGCTCCTGGTAGGGATTACGGGTTGCTGATGACTACGAATGAATTCATCTGGGTGGCCATCGGGTTTATCGGACAGGGCATCTTTTTTATGCGGTGGGTTGTGCAGTGGCTCGCCTCCGAACGTAGCGCTGAAAGCCGCGTGCCCATCGGCTTCTGGTATTTGAGCTTAGTAGGGGGTCTCATCACACTAGCCTACGCGATCTACCGGAAAGATCCTGTCTTCATCGCCGGCCAGAGTATCGGTGCGTTCGTCTACATACGAAACCTCATGCTTATCTACAAAACGTCAATCCGCGCAGATACTCCCTCCTCCCAGGCATCGATTTCCTCGACACCGAAAGGTGAGTGTTGAACAAGTGGGGCCAGCCGCTTGCCCTGTTTGGACTAGCGGTACTCCTTATGTTTCTTGGGCTAGGGGCACTCCGACTTACTGACCGGGATGAAGGCAGTAACGCCGAAGCCGCTCGGGAAATGCTCGAATCCGGTGATTGGATCACCCCCACCCTGAATGGTGAACCTCGATTCGCCAAGCCGGTGTTCGTCTACTGGCTCATGAGCGGAACCTATCGATTGCTCGGTGAAAGTGAATTCTCCGCAAGATTCGCCTCCGCACTGTTTGGTGTCGCACTGATCCTGCTTCAATACCTGTTCCTCACGCGTCTGCGCGGACCGATCATTGGGCTCCTTGGCGGCCTCATGTTGTTGTTGAACCTTGAGATCGTCGCCATCGGTCGCCTGGCGCTGACGGACAGCGTGCTCATTTTTTTTACAACTCTCTCATTGTACGGATTTTACCTTGGGCTCCACGGAAAAGGTCACCGACGTCACTGGTTCTGGCTCTTCTATATCGGGATGGCCATCGGAACTCTGACGAAAGGACCGATCGGTGTCGCAGTGCCTCTTCTTGGTGTGATCCCGTATCTGAGCCTCAGCCGACGATGGGGACTGTACCGGTCCCAGGGGTTTCCTCTTGCCGGCTCACTCCTGTTTTTCCTTATCACCCTTCCGTGGTACGCCACCATGCTCATGATCCACGGATCACGGTATATCACCTCGGCTCAGGCGGATACGGTCGGGCGCTTCTTCAATGTCATTGGCGGACACAGCGGGACTGTTTTTTTCTATATCCCTGTCTTGCTGGTTGGATTTTTCCCATGGAGCGGCTTTCTTCCGTTTGCGTTGTACCAGACCTTGAAAAAATGGTGGCCGACTCGCCGCAACAAACCTGCGGAGGGGAGTGAAGGCGCAGATGATCTTGAATTGTTCGCCGCCCTGTGGGTCGTCGGTGTCTTGCTCTTCTTCAGTGTGTCCGCAACACGTCTGCCACACTACATCGGGCCACTCTTTCCAGCCGCCGCCATCCTGACGGCGTCCTATTGGAACCGTTGTCTCACAAACGTCGACGCGCCGAGCATTCGCGCCGCAGTCTTTACGCTAATGGGCATTGGGTACGGGCTGGGGTTGACTCTGACCGCCTCATCCTCGCTGTACTCAATGTTCAGTGAGAAGATCGCTAAGGAATTTCCAATGGCGACACAAGTTGATCCCGGCCCTGGGCTCACGGTAGCCGGTTTCGTCTTGCTCGTCGGCATGGCGTTTGTAGGATATTTTGGATTATCAGAGGATCGTCGAGCGGGAACCTTCTGGGCAGCTGGAGCGACGATCGTTCTGGTCCTTCTGGTTGTAATCCAAGTCACACTGCCACGCTTCAGCAAATATTTCATTGCACCACCCCAAGAACTTGCCTATACCGCCGGGGTGAATTTGCAACCGCAAGAGCGCTTGATTCTATACGGCCCTCCGAAGCCATCACTCATCTTTTATGCCAAACACCACGTGATCGTGATCCGACCAGGTGAGGAAGACGAAATGAGACCCCACCTGACGCAGCCGGGTCGAACCATGATCCTGCTGCCAGCCCTCCTCAAATCCCAACTTCCATCCGAAGCAGCAAGTTTTTCGGTCATTCTCGACCGTTACGGATATAGTCTGCTAGCGAATGAGCCGATGGTTAGTATTCCTCAGTCACCACCACCCTCGGCTGTGGGTCCGCATGGGCTCCGATAGTCATTCCAGTCCCCTAGGACAGGAGAGGCAATAGCCCTTTTATCTGTTGAATAAACAGAACACCGAAAGGCAGCATGATCGCGAAAGGGACTTCGGTCAACGCGGCCTGATAATTAACTGCCCACCGGGATGCGGGGAGAGATATGACTGACTGGGGCTGATCTTCCACGTCAACATGACGGTACATCAACCAATACCCCACGCCTACGAATACGGCCATGATCGTCACCAGTCTTGATCCGGTCGTCAGAGCCAGACCGCTCCCAATCAAGACATTCGCTCCCGGGAGACCAAGGAACAGCTTCGGGGGATTTCGTCGCCTCGCGTCGAGCCTGTGATACAGCCGAACGGTTATGCCGAGGCCGAGCGTGATCATCCCCATGATTAGCATGACGAAAGTCATCGGTTCATCAAAAGACGGGTACACCGCGATCCAAATGAAGGTAAAAGCCGTGACAAGAAACGGTGTGCCCATGGTCAACGCTAGGAGGAGTGAGTGCCTCCAGGCTCGAAGCGGACGGGTGATGACACATCCGGCAAGAAGACCGAGGCTAACCCCGGCCATGACATCCGTAGGGAAGTGCGATCCCCGAACGATACGACTGAGTGCCACCAAGGCGGCCATGCTATACAACATCCATCCCATCCTTGGAAAATGTCGCGCGAAAACCGTCGCAACGGCGAACGAGGCGGAGGCATGGCCTGAAGGAAATGAATCCAATCCCGGATCAAAGGATGGTCCAAAGAGAAACCCGCTGTCTCCATGAACCAGTCGAGGCCGCGGCCGACCGATCACGTGTTTCAAGGCCTGCGCAGCCAAGCCGGCGAAGGCATGAGCCAGAAGACTTTCGAGGCCAACCCTGCGAAGGGCGGGGTGCTTGAGCATCAGTCCGGTTACTAGGAGGACACTGCTGATCCCCACCAAGACCACCCCACTCCCAAGGCGATTTCCAACATTCCCCGCCCGTTCAAGCCAAGGGACATGAAGAGATCTCATGTAACGGGCCAACGGGAGATCCAGTTGTAAGAATCCCCAGAATACGGCTATCAAGGTGGTACACAGCAACAATGCAGCAAGTAGCGAGTCTCGAGTTCCCGTGAGTTCGACAGGATTTGTCGCCGGCTGCTCGCAGCTCTCAACGTGCGATCCGATCATGGCACCCAATCGGCTAGAAAGATGTTGAACTCACCTCGCGTCGCTGCATGACGGTCAGAGACCCAGACGAGCTTGTTCCCGTCCGTGGAAAACATGGGAAAGCTGTTGAATCCGCCCGTGAGCGTGATGCGTTCAAGGCCGGTTCCGTCATCACGAATCAGGTAGAGGTGAAATTCTGCCCCACCGCCCTGTTGGTTGGAGGAGAAAATGATTCGTCGGCTGTCCGGATGAAAGAACGGCGCGAAATTCGAGAACCCGTTGGCAGTGACCTGCCGCTTTCCGGTGCCATCGGCATTCATAACGAAAATCTCCAATTGGCTCGGCTCGACGAGGCCTTGCTTCAAGAGAGTCTGATATCGTTCCACGTCCACCGGCTCCTTGGGATGAGAGGCCCGATACACAATCCGCTGGCTGTCAGGCGAAAAGAATGCGCCCCCGTCGTAGCCGATTTGGTCCGTCAACCGACGGACATGAGTTCCATCCAGGTGCATGGCGTATAGATCGAGGTCGCCGTCACGGATTGACGTGAAAACGATAGTTTTTCCATCTGGTGAAATGGTCGCCTCGGCATCATAGCCGGGAGTCGTCGTCAATCGCTGGACTTGTTGGCCGTCCAGCTTCACGGAAAAGATATCATAGTCATCCAATGCCCAACGATAGTGTCCCTCTCGCTTCGGCTTCGGCGGACAATTCGAACCGATGAGATGGGTCGAAGAGTACAGTACCCGCCGATCACCTGGGAAAAAGTATCCGCAGGTCGTAGCGCCCGCCCCGGTGCTCACCAAACGAATGGTTTTCCCCTCCAAATCCATGACGTACATTTGATAACAGCCCAGGCCTTCATCATTGGGGACCTGATTGCTTGCGAAGCTGCCACTCATCCAATTGTTGGTCGATTGAAAAATGAGTTTCGATCCGTCAAAGGAGAAATACGCCTCGGCATTCTGACGACCAAAGGTCAGTTGCCGAATATTCTGAAGATGGCTCTCGATCGATGCGGATGGATGAGAAGCACCACTTTGCGCAGGCTGCGATTGAATGGTCAGGAGGGTTCCGTCAACCGCAAGAAGCATGGGAAGTACCAAGAAGATTGGGAACTTACGATGCATGGAATCGAACCTCCAATTCATTCACTTCTGGAAGAAAATCTCCCCGATCCACGACGGATCCTTCACGAAAGACCACATAGCTCTGCCATCCATAAAAGAAAAGAAGGCGAGCGATCTTTGTGGCTGTTGCAGGTGTCTGCCCGAAGAAAACGGTCACGACGTGGTTCGGATGCTTCGGGTGTCGGCAGGACACAAGTACCGCTAACTCCGGTCCTTCGTAGACTCGACCATCCACCATCACGTTGTTGCCGTTGAGACGAATTCGGTCTCCACATCCGCGAATCGCCCACTCCGTCAGTCGATTGAGGATGGGACCGCCCAAGACCAGCACTGATCCATTCAGCGATTCCGGTTCCTTGACAGCGGACATGTCGTGGTCCGTAATCACGATCACCGAACTGTCCGTACGGTCTTGGCTTTTCATTCGAGCCACCAGGTCCTCGTAGGGCTGACGTGCCGGAGAATCGTCACGTGCCGGCAGAATCACGAATCGGTCGTGGTCAGTCACAAAGAGGTTCAGCATGGGTGGAAGATTATTTCGGCCGAGCCGGCGGAAGGCATCAAAGTCCGGATCTACTTCGAAACTTGCAGGCTCACCGGGAACAAGCACAGTGAAGGCATACTCCGTCGAACGCATATCCAGTTCCACCTTCGAAACTCGCCCATCTCGCAGTTTGATGCGCACGGGAAGCCGAAGGCGGTACGGGGGATCGCTTTGAGTCAGCCGACCTTTGACGTGAACCCCGTTCTCACTCCCGGTTACACGCTGAGACGTTTGGACACCTGACACACTGAGGATTGGGGCACCTTTCCGTTCCACCCACTGTGAGAAGAACCACCGAAGATCTCGTTGACCGGTGCGGGCAAGGATCCGCTCGACGTCTTCCCATGTCGCACGCGATCCGCCAAAGTCGGAGACCAACTTTCGGATACCTTGCCAGAACGCCTCATCCCCAATCTCACGTCGAAGCATGTGAAAGATCATCGCAGCTTTCTGATACCCGATTGCGTTATCCTTTTGATCGGTCTTGTGCCGAAACTCTCCGACCGGATAATCCTCGTCTGAACGAACATACACGGCATACCCCAACACCATCATGCGACGCTGCGTGCTTGCTTGCTCAGCGGTCCCGGTGAGTTCATCATAATAGTAGTTGGCAAGGTAGGTGGTGAGCCCCTCAACCCAATTTCCGGTTTTGGTATCATTGAATACCCAGTTGCCGATCCAGGAATGCACGATCTCGTGGCCGAGCGCGTAAGGTTGGACGTAATGCCGCTTCACGACTCCGCTCCCTAACAGGGTGAAGGAGGGCATGCCGAGACCGCTCGCAAAGAAATTTTCCACAACAGCAAACTTTGGAAAAGGATAGGGACCCAACAATTTTGTGTATATCTCCAAATACTTTGAAGCCGCGTCAAGATATTCTTCGGCGAGCGACACATCCTCGGGGAACAGATATGTGGCAATTTCCACCTCGTGCCATTGTCGATGGTGTTTCACAAAGCGATTGGCCACTAGCGTCAAGGTTTCTGTCCTTACCTCGACGTCCCATTGAGCGGTCATGTTTTGGTCATGCACGGTTTCCGCGACGAGCCGGCCGTGACTCACGGTGTGCCAGCCCTGAGGAGTGGTGACTGTGAGGTGATAGGTCGAGACTGAGCCCGCAAGATCCGGGTACCAGTGAGTTTCCCCGCTGAGATACACTCCCTCTGGACCGATATGGCCAGCCGTTTCGCTTGGCGTGACGAATCGAATATGGCGAGGCTCGCGTGGTGGATCGTTGATGAATCCTCCGTAATGCCATTCCAGCGTGACAGTGTGCTCAGGTGAACCCGACGGGTCCAAGATCACAATGAGGCGTTGCATTGCATCAGGAGAGTCCTTATCTATCCTGGATTCCGCCGTGAATGAAAGACGCTTTGCCTGCTCCCCACTACTCTCCACAATCTGAGTAACTTGCAGCGCGGCACTGAGCAAGAAGGAAACTTCACGGGGTTCATCCGCGAGGATTTTGAGCGCCATGCGATCTGTGGCGATCAGCCGATGGCGATCAGGATCCACCTCCACGACTAGTTGATGGGTTAATAGGCGGACATCGTGCGATTCAGAGATATCGGTCACTGTTCCGTCAGCAGCCCAACCCTTTTCCATGGCAGGGACATGAAGAGTGATCAACAAGATGATGGTCAACCGGATCACGACAGTTGATCTCATGGCATGCGCATTTAAGGAACTGATCAGGCAATCATGCCGGCTCGAAGAGCGCATCGACAAATTCGCGGGCGTGGAAATCCTGTAAATCATCGGCCGCTTCCCCCACCCCGATTAAACGAACGGGGATCTTCAATTCCTCCGCAATCGCGACGACAATGCCGCCGCGCGCTGTACCATCGAGCTTTGTGAGCGCAAGACCCGTCACGCCGATCCCCTGATGAAACTGCCTGGCTTGTGAAAGCGCGTTTTGACCGACCGTCGCATCCAAGGTGAGCAGCACCTCGTGGGGAGCTCCGGGCAATTCACGAGCCAAGACTCGTTTGATCTTTCGTAGCTCGTCCATAAGGTTGACCTTTGTATGTAGGCGACCTGCCGTATCGATCAGGACCACATCGACGCTACGCGCCTTGGCAGCTGCCAGACCGTCAAAGACCACCGCCGCCGGATCTGCTCCATGACGATGCCTGATGACGTCGACACCGATCATATTCCCCCACGTTCCGAGTTGCTCGATGGCCGCGGCGCGAAATGTATCCGCGGCCACAAGGAGCGGAGTTCGCCCGTCTTGCTGAAGTCGCCGAGCCAATTTGGCCAGAGTGGTCGTCTTGCCGACACCGTTCACCCCCACGGTCAGGATCACAAAGGGGCGTGGTCCGTGTTCAATAAGATGTGCGATCGTGTCGGCTTCACAGGCACGAAGGGCTTCCAGAATCGTTTCTTTCAGAACGTCGACCATCCCGCCAGGAGTCCGATGATCCGATCCTCGGGGAAATGCTTTGAGTCGATCCATAAGTCGTTCGACGGTAAGAATCCCAAGATCGGCGGCGATCAGCGAGATCTCAAGTTCCTCTAGCACCGCAGGGTCCGGACCTTTTCCCATAAGTCGATCCACCGACTCACGGACCTTGCTGCGAGTCTTCCCCAACCCTTCGCTGAGCCGTTGTAGCCAACCACCCATCTCTTTGCTCCAGGGAAAACCGGATTTGCACCATCTGCGTTCTACTTTCTTCTCAATACAAGCCTCGGAAGCGGTGTGAGAGAGCGAAAGATCGCCTGTTCCCTCCGGCGCATACGACGGGCATCTCGCTCGCTGCGTTCATGGTCGTAACCCATAAGGTGCAACGCGCCATGAACGATGAGCTTCACAATCTCTTGATCGAGAGATACTCCATATTCAAGAGCTTGACGTGCAGCCGCATGAAGCGAGATCACCACATCACCTAGAAAAAAGGATGGAGGCCCCTTGGCCTCTTGCGTGGCAAAGGCAAGGACGTCGGTTGTAGCATCCTTTCCGCGATACTTCCGGTTCAGCCTCCGCATCCGAAGGTCGCCGATGAGATCAAGGCTGATTTCAGCCTCAGGCTGACCGGTCGCAGTCAAAATCTGTTGTGTCACTGTCTTGATTTCAGGCAGGAGAACGATGGGATGTCGAAGCCGGCATTTAAGCCACACTGACATCAGTGGGGCTGGCTCCCATGGCCCTCTCCTCGGCGTGGGGAGCGTCGGTGTCTCGCCAGCAGCGAAGTCCCCTTTCGAGGCTGGGCACTGACGGCGGGAGCAGGGCCATATCGGTCATAAGCCTTGATGATTTCTTGGACCAACCGATGTCGCACCACGTCCCGCTCACTAAAGTACACAAATTGAATGCCGGGGATGTCTCGCAAGATTTCCTTTACCTCGATCAACCCGGACACGCGATCTGATGGCAAATCTACTTGTGTAATATCGCCTGTGATCACGGCCTTGGAATTGAACCCTAGGCGTGTCAGAAACATTTTCATCTGCTCAGCAGTGGCGTTCTGTGCTTCGTCCAGAATGACAAAGGAATCATTGAGCGTTCGTCCCCGCATGAAAGCTAGAGGCGCTATCTCAATCTCACCGCGCTCGACAAGACGGTTTGCTCTCTCCATATCCATGATGTCATAGAGCGCATCATACAGTGGCCGGAGATACGGATTCACCTTTGCATACATATCACCGGGGAGGAACCCCAACTTCTCTCCGGCTTCAACCGCCGGCCGAGCCAGTATGATCCGGCTCACCTCCCTACGGATCAAGGCACCGACGGCCATGGCCATAGCGAGATACGTTTTGCCCGTTCCGGCCGGACCAATGCCGAGAACAATATCGAACTTTTCAATAGCCTCGACATAGGCCTTTTGGGTTGGAGACTTGGGAGCGACGAATCGTTTCTTAGTAGCTATCGGAAACGTGTTCAGAAGAAGATCTTTCAGCGGAGCGTCATACCCCCCACGGCACGTCTTGAGCGCAAGTGTCACATCCTCCGGGCGCAGTTCGTACCCTTCAAACGTGAGATCGGCCAGTTCTTGAAGCACCCGCTCCGCGCTTCGAACGGCCTCGCTCGGCCCCTCAAGCCCGACTTCCTCGCCCCGAGCGGATATTCGCACCCCTAACTCTTCTTCGATCAGCTTGAGATGCCGGTCATGTCGGCCAAATAGGCTGGCAGTATTCGTTCCTTCTCGGAGTTTGATCTTACGCACGCCCGGCCTGTACTTGCCTCCTTCAATAGGAGGGAAGTATTTTAGCAGAGCCTAAGAGTGGCTGACAAGACGAAGATCTCGCTGAAATGATTTGGAATGAGAACGGCTCGGGGACACCGTTTTTGGGGGGGGAAGATTAGATCGAATTCCTGAAACGCAAACCCGTCGTGAGAATCCAGAACTTTCATTCTAACCCGATGAGCACCCTTAGTACCCGCAGAAACTGACCATTCGAGTCGACCGGTAGTTTTGTCTAGCTTCATTCCTAGTGGGCCTGTTTCAAGCGAATAAATCAACGGATCTCCATCGGGATCAATTGCTGTCACAGGATACTCAAAGCGTCCTCTAGAAATAGCCGATGGAGGTACCGATGTGATTCTCGGGGGGCTATTGGCGATCATCACCGGCTCGGCAAACATAGCCTTTCCTTTGCCGCCCACCCTATCATGCGGAATCACTTGCACCGTGATGATATCACCTCTTGCGAAGTCGGTCGTATCCAGCGTGCTCTCTTCGCCTTCTGAAATTTCTTTGTTGTTCCGATACCATCGGAATCTATACTCGATAGGATCCTCGTCGGCATCTGATCCCTCTGCTTTGGCTTGTATTCGGTCCGCTATCAGAGCGTCGCGAGGTTCAAGAACAACGCTCGTTAGTTCTGGAAGAGCGTTTCCTATGACAACTTCTTTGGTACGATACGGAACACCTTGAATTTTCCCATCATGGGGAATCACCTCGACGGCCAGCTTGTCACTACGCTTGAGCATCTCAAGTGTGAGAGTGCCGCCCTCTCTTCCAACGATGGGACTCCCGTTCGCCAGCCACTTGTAGTGAAATGAAAGAGGATCTCCATCAAAATCTTGTGCGTCGATCTGCACAGTGACGGGCTTATTGAGGGTGGGCACATTGGGCGAAATGCTCGCAGATCGAATGACCGGAGGACGATTAGGTTGTCGCTGAGTCGCTTCATCTGCTGGAGCAGATGCTAGTGTACACCCAACGAGAATCGTTGATGCAAGGAACGCCAAGCAAGAGATACACCTAGGCGTCTCGATGGTTACTGGTTCAGTACTTATATTGGGGAAATGAGGGGCGTAAGTGAGCCGATTTCGATTTTTACGCCCCCCACAAACCGTCAGCATCTTAGCTCCGCAGGTTGATCCAGGAGATGTACCTGCTCCTAGCTCCACCCGCATTCGTACAATAAGAGTTTAGTGTGCCGGTACTGGACTGAATGAAGCCTGTCATGCCCTTCTGACACCCACCACCGGCTCCAGCGGTGCCACCACCACCACTTCCCTGACTCCCAAGGTGAACAGCAACCTGAGACGCCACGCCCGATCCAGTGCCGAGCGAAATGCTCTTATTGACATTGGTGTTACCGCCAGACGTCGTTGTGCCAACGACAGGGTCCTTGGGCGCGCTTCCAGTCAGGTAGAAGAGGCTGTAGAGATAACCATCACCTGACGACTTACAGATATCATTGACCGGTACAAAGCTCGTGAAGAGGACGACCCCACCGATGAGTGTTGGACTCACGACTACCCGTTCTCCTGTAATGGACAACCTCGTGAACCACCCTTCCTTGCTTTGAACTTTCCCTTGAAGTGAAGTCGTGCTCGTTCCCAGCAAGTCAGTAACACCCGGTACCCCCGTGACCTGGTTACCGCTACAGATGGTGCAAACCTGTGCACTGGAGACATCGACAAGATCATCTTCCATGCAGCTCGTAACGCTGGTCTGAGAACAAGTTTGATTCATCACTGAGTCTTTGAGCCCAAAGAAGTATTGCGTCTCAGTGTTTGTCTTATCGTCCCCACCATAATAGCGGCCTGTGCCGAAGAACACCCACATCTTATTGTTATCGTCCAGAGTGACAGTTGGAGCCGCGGTTATCGGTCCAACCTCCGTGCTGCCATTAAAGGTGTCGATCATCTCGGTGGGAACCCTGTTGGCACCAGAAGCTACCCCCCATGTTGAGGTTGTACAAGGGGCGCTACTACAGGTCCCCATAGTTAAGCGGTACATTTTCCCTCGCCACGGAAGGACACCATCGTGGATCACCCTTCCGACGTATGCCACGTCCCCGCGATAATCAATATCCTTGTCCACGCCAACTAGATCACCCATGAACGAATTCCAGCTTCCACTAGGCATGGTCGTAACCTGGCCGTTGGCTGCGCCCGGACCAGTTTTCAAGTCGACGGCGTAGATGTTGGCTGATTGTGCGAGGCCAGTCACATTGTCTTTGATTTCATAACTGGTCGGACCTGAACCAAACAGAACAAACCATTTTGCATTTGTATTGTCAGTCTTTCCATCACTAGATGGACTCACACGCGTTACGCTCGGATAGCTAGTGGTCAATCCTTGACCAGCATCGCTGAATACCCAGAGCAATTTTGGATCCACTTCTGGATTTGTCACATCCAGTACAAAGTAGGCGCTGTAGAAGAAGCGAGTCTGGACTCCACTACCGAAATTCGCCGTGACGCTTAATGGCGGCGCTCCCGCGGTAGGGCTGCAATTTCCACAACTCCCTCCCATCCGTAATCCGACAATCAAAACCGTCCCCCATCCATTGGGGTGATCGGTATCCGGTGTGAAAATACGAACATCAGTAGCCTTTGGTTTCAGGTCCACATAGTACACATGCTGATAGTTGGTGCTGGCCAACCACTGGAGCTGCGGAAGGACCTGATACGGTACGAACCCCCACAGTTCTTCGCCCAAGCCGGGGGTATTGGAGACAAGTGGAGGAGAAACCTGTTGGGTCGAAAACCAACCATGTTCCGTCACACCAGACGTCGAAGCATCATCCCCCCGATTATAAAACCCGGCATTGAAAGCATGGAGCATTCCGTCATTGGCCCCCACGTAGGCCACATGCCTGCGGTTCCTGTATTTTAGGAAGAAGTCGGTATAGCTGCTGTCTCCATAGATGACGTCGTAGCGTTCTTTTGGAGCCGGCACGATTGTCGCCGTGGAGTGAATGATATCTCCCAGCTTCCATACCTTGAGTGAACCGGACACCGTCAACTGGCGATCTCGAAGACCCGTGACTTGCTCTCCTCTGATGAAATTAACAATGTTGGCAGACGTATAAGGGGATGCCCCTGCTCTGAGATATGGCGCGAGAACGGCAGAGTTGTCTGGGCTTGAGGCCTTAAATTCAATCTGCTCTCCACTGCCCACTAAGCCATTGTTATCGGTATCCACCCACGTCAGGATCTTGCGGGTACTCGCGTCTCTCAGTGCCAGTTGCTTTCCTGCCTCCCAAATAGGACGGATATCGCTGAGCTGCTTGTCGCAGTCTACGCAAACGGCCTTATCAGGAGTGCCATCGCCGTTTGTGTCCAGTGTCAGATCAGCTTTTCCATCCCCGTCACTATCCAGGTACTTATCCACCTTCGTTTGGCCGGCGGCGGAGTCATATCGAGTGATGACTATCTTATCGGTCTTATAATTCAGTCTGCCGTCTCCATCGGTGTCTTCTCTTGTATTGCCGAACGTGTCCACGAAGAGTCCGTGCGTGTAACCTGTCCACTTCACATCGTTATTGGTGGCGAGCTCAATCGTGCTGGGATAGAAATAGGATTGATACAAAGCACCCTCTCCATTGGATGAGGTGGCCAGCACCGACACCGAAGTCCCTGATGAACTCTTCCGGAGAATACTGCTGATCGTGGCCAGCATCTTGTCTTGAAGATCATCGACGTTGGATGATTCAAAATACGCGTCCGGAACTCCGTCCGGGGTTGGCGCCCCCGTCGCATTGTTCTCCTTATCATACTCGGCCGCCTGATCCGGAATATTATTTCCATTCGTATCATCAAACGACCCTTGCTTCGCCGTCTGCATCAAAACTTCTCGACCCGCCATGTTCCCGAACGCAAAGAAGCTATACACTGTCACGTTCTGCATCCCCGGTAGATCGTGACCTGCCACGTTGATTACCGGAACGGTACCTTGCCGTAGGTCAGTCGTATGCCCCCAGTAGGCCACGTCGTCCAAATAGTGGCTACCGCTTGAGGCATAATCGGTCTTGTGCTCCCCAGGCTGAGTTGCAACGCCAGGGTTTCCAATCAGAATAGTGGCCGGGGTTGCAGAGTTTGTATTGCAGGTCCCGTTCGGGTTGTGGATGGTCCCGCTGCCACCCGTGCAATGGAGTCCATGGATAGCAGACGGGACACCGCCGGCATGTGCCGGAAGACCTGGTTGGTCCTGCAAACTAGAAGGAACGCCTTGATCCTGGGTTGGCTCTCCATCTGTGAAAATCATGATGAACGTCTTACAGCAGGTGACCAGTTTCGAGGGATTCGACCATGCCGGCGAGTGATTGCTTCCGTAAAAATACGGGTCTCTCCCGCAGGCGCTGGCAATGTACCCGGCTGGGCACGTCTCTGAGCCGGTGAGCGCACTGATCTCATTGGAGCCCACCGACCCTATTCCGTTCCCTTGAAAGGCCACCCCGTTCGAACTGCCTCCGGAGAAGGCGATGGGATAGACATAACTGGTATTTTGAGGTGCGAATGCTGAATTCACTTGAGCGACGTACCGGATCGCGTCGTAAAGCGACTCAGAGAGCGGGGTCCAGGTTGAGGGGAACGACTCTCCGATCGCATCGAGCATTGCCGCCGTATTGGTGTTAAAGGTCTCAACGGTGGAGCCACTGAAGTCGATAGACTGGCGAGAACCGATACCAGTCAGCATTCGTCCACCGTTACCAGCTCCCTTAAATTCCAGCAATCCGAATCTGGCTTTACCTCCAATCTGTTGGATCACGCCGGTCGGCTCACTACTTACAGAAAGACGCAGCGTCCTCTGCGATTCCGAAAACCCGTCACCATCGTTGCAAGATGTGGCCGTTGAACCGGGCTCAGTGGAATCATTATCCACGCAGATCGTGCCACCCATCCCATTAGTTCCCCCTCGAAGATGGATCCAGAGGTTTGCCGGATTGCTGCCGGTTCCACCTTGCGCTGTGGTCACAGGGATTCGCCCAACGTAACGATTTGAACCAGAGTTAGGAATCGAAGCTGTTGTAAAGTGTCCGTCGCCAGAGCTATCGAAGACAGTTTGAGCCTTGATCGTAATCATGCTCGGTGAACCAGAAGCTGGACACGTCCCATCTGCATTACGCGTTACTACGCAATCTCCCCCTGACATGGCCTTCTTGACCGCATCGAACCGCCGGAATGTCGCCCAATTGAGAAGGTTTCCGTCCCATTCAGTGCTTCCACAGGCCGCATTGACGGTGGCCGGAGATTTTGTAGCTGCTACGTCGAACCTCGTGCTCGTGGCATTGTAGGTGTAACACGACAGCGGATCGAACAAGCCACTGTACAAGGAATCGGCAACGAAACTTTGGTTGACCGGCGTTGTCGTGCCATCTGCGTGGGTTCCGCACCAGGTTGAATCACAGGCAGGGCCGGCCATGCTTCCTGAGTTATCCATAAGAATCAGAATATTCGGGGTCACCACATTGCTAATAAAGGGGGGCGTACTGCTGTATTGAGCGTTCGACTGCGCTGGAGAATCGCTCGGGTTCATCAGTTGCCCGCAAAGAGCAAGCGTCACGGTGGCGATCGCTATGATGATCCGGGTTTTCATGGCAGCCTTCCTCCTCATCCTTCTCAACGGCTCTCCATACCTATGACTGTTCAGGTCTTCAGGCTCACCTCGGTAGGATCAGCACTATCTTGTCGATGCGTTCCTGTTTCAGGTGAAATTTGACTTCTGCATTCTCCACGATGTCATGGGGTTCCATCAGATTACCCCGTTCGTTCTTGATGACAACTCCAGGCATGAGCTCGTAGCTTTTATTGTCGATCTCAAGCGTATTCCCTCGGATGCCCGTCACCATTCCAGACAAGAAAGTGCTCGAAGCATCCGAATCCGATGTTTGGGCCAGCCCAGACGAGGCCGCATTTCCAAGTAACAACATTCCGACCATAAGCAGAACATGCGCGAACCGAAGCATAGCCATCCGTCGATTGGGCTTGTTGGTCTGTTCTTCAACCTGATCGTGGATGTATCTTGCCGAACGAAGTAGCATGGCGTCACCCCTCGGATCTATTTCTGACAACTGTCTCCGGTTGCCGTACAAGCATACACCGCGGCAATTCGGCTGGTTGTCCCAGTCGCCGCGTTGGTCGCTGTGCAATCGACCCGATAGAAAATATCGGCTCCACCACCTGCTAAGCCACTACCCATTCCGTCATACGCGTTGGCAAACATGATGGCGCCCCCGGCCTTTGTCTTTACGTAGAGACGGTCGATGTCTCCACGAACAGTGAACCCTCCGATGTTTGCAACCGTATTCGGAGCCGTATTGACATCATCGGCATTGTTGTCTAACTGCCCCATGATTTCTTGATTCAATGTCGGCCCATTCAACGACGGCACCGGCCCCGCCGGGCTGGCCGAATCCAGATGAGTGGCTGGCAGTTGGCCCGCATCGATCGTCTGTTGAATAACATTGACGGCAGTCTCCATGCAGGACTCAGCCGCTGTGGCCGCCGACTCGCCGGTGCGTCCGAACCCGGCCATTCGGTTCTCAAGTCCTGTTACTGAAATGGCCGCGATCCCGATAATGGTCATGACAGCCAGGATCATCAAGACGGTCAATAAGGTCACCCCGTGTTGATTTCCGGCGGCACTGTCTCTGAAGTACTGCGTCATAGGATCCTTTGGCATGCTCAAAGCCCGATATTCCTGGTCTCTACAGTCCTCGTCAGAACACGCCGGCGGAGCGGCGAAGCGGCTAAATTGTTGTCGCCATCAACATTCATGGCCACTGAGTTGTTCACGCCTTGGGATTTGCCTTCTCCAAATCCCAGATCGGCCCTAGTTTGTTGCGCGACGATCGTCACCCGGACCATCCTAATCGAGTCTGGGCTCATGGGCGGGAACGCCCAATTGGCGTTCGAAACGAAATCTCCCGCCGTAAACCCCCCGATGCCGCCTCCGTCCTGGTCATCAATGATTCGGTCAGCCACCCCTCCGTTCACAGTTGATACACATCCGTCACAAGCATAAGCTAATTGGAGATCCACGATTCCTTCAGCAATCGGGAGCAGGTTGGGGGCGACGCCGCGCAGAAGACAGGGGGCGTTCCCTCCACAAGTCGCCGCGTTGGTGTTGACCTGATAGGTGATGCATTGCAATAGAAACACGGGTGTGCCGGCCGGAAAAACTGTCGGTGCAGGAACTTGAACCGGTGTGCCCGTAGGTGTCCCAAGCGCGAGCGAACCGGAGGCCGGATTAACAGGCCCTATGACTGCCTGTGACATCGCGCCACCAATTGATATGGATGAACCTGCCACAAGCCCAGCGGCCACCATATCGTTCAAATCCGAAGGGGAAAGCGAGAGTTGTGTAAATGGTCCTCTCGCCTCTGCGGTGAGCGTCCATAGCGCCCCGGTCGCACTTGTAAGTGGGACCACTATATTGGCACTATCAGCTCCAGCATCAGCTCCGGCTGGATTGTTATCGAGCGGCACAATCCCATTGTTGCAGGCTCCTATGGCTCCTGTAACCATACCGCCGTATCCCGCCATTTTGAGGTCATGGGTGATCAACTCCATGGCCACGCGAGCGTTTTGCTGAGTCTGAGCGGTCAGGTCATTGATATTGGTGGCCTTATCGCTTCCGATGAGCGCGGTCCCCGCAGTCGCAATCAGCACGAGAGAAATGGACAGACCGATCATGAGTTCAACAAGCGTGACCCCTTGCTGCCCTCGCCACGTCATTCTCAAATGTTCCTGACGGTTACCTTGTTGAGTCATGCTATTCAGGAGCCACAACGGAGGTTAGTCGCAATGCCGTGCCCGTTAGCCTGCTGGTCTCACTGTTCATTGACCGATTCCACGTCACCGTGACAACGACCTGGTTTTGATTGAGTCCGGCAGGACCCATCGGCGTCACGTTCACCTGCCCTGTAATGCCGGGGATCCCTGATGCAGTCAATCTTGCTTGCCACTGTGCAAAATCACCAGCCGCCATCGGTTGAGTCACAGGATCCGGGCTCGTTAGAGCATTCGATGTCTGGATCCCCGTTCCGAAGCCCCCTCCCGCGCAGGGGCATCCATTGTAAGCAAGCACGTTCCGACGATTGAATTGGATACGTTCCATCATATCAGCGGCAAGATTTGTGACCTGGGATAGCTGATTCGCATCGATATTGCGTCCGAGCGATATGCTTTGCATTCCAGCCAGAGCCAACAAGCCGACGGCGATAATGGCGAGCGAGAGCATGCTCTCAATCAGCGTGAAGCCCTCTTGATTGCTTAGGGTAATGGTTCTTGAGCCCAGCGCTTTCACGATGTTTAATTCCTAACCTACTAACAGACGCCGGTCGCATTTGGGCACCAACGGGTTTTCCCTCCAGCAGAGATCCCGATGGAATAGGTCTGGCCCGAGTTATTGCTTAACAGAATGGGACCCCCGGCCCCTACCAGCAGTCCCAGGGAATTGAATCGGACAGTTGTTGCCGCCGTCATGATTCCGATCGGCATGACCAATGGAGGTATCGCCCCGCCAAAGTCCGCCGTCCATTGACTACTGGCCATTGCTAAGGTCATGGTGACCGAACTATTTCGATTCATAGCCGCCAACCGCGCCAGGTTTAGACTACCTTGGAGCTCGGTTGTCACTTGCTTGAGTTGAGACCTGGCACTCCACTGCAGGTAATTTGGAACGGCCATGGCCGCAGCAATCCCCATAATCCCCACAACAATCAGGACTTCTATCAAGGTAAATCCTTTTTCTCTTTGGGATTGTGGAATTTTCATAGCGGTAGAAAGTGTAGCACGCGTTGTGCCGACACCTTTCAGAGGAGGAAGAGTTCCTAACGCATTGATTTACGTAGGAGTGGGCCTTATGAGGAGTGGTAAGTCTGCTCTAATTACGTTCGATCAGGACAAATTTCGGCAATCTCCGTCAGTACTTCGGTCGCCAAGAGCCAGGGGCTAGGTAGACAAGAGGGACGCCTTGGAATAATCCACTCTTCAGATCATGGTTGTACCACACTTCAATAGGACCATAAGTTTTTGACAAAGCGAGCACTTTGCCTTCGGTCACCAAGGCTCCATAGATACGAGGCTGCCCGTCATACAGAAGTTCGCCAGCGGTATAAAGTACGCCTTGAATATGTATGTTCGAAAGTTCGACGGGGATTCTGGATCCCAGAGAGGCTATCCCCTCAGTCGGTGGACTCAGGACAGGCACCGGCTTTCCTACCCCTGTCGGCTTTAGGTGCAGATGCGCGTTGACGATGAACAGGCCCTCGGCATACTCCGTCGTCAGGGATACAGTCCCCAGATTGTCAGCACGTGGGGGAAGCCGGTCGAGCGTGTCGATGAACACAAGCCCATGATGATCACCAACAAATCGCGATCCGAAGACCTCATCGGGGGTCAAACCTAATCCCGGCTGTATCGTGCCGTTTCGATATAACAATCCGTCACGGTCTCGTGCATAGTATGACCCAAAAACAATGGCGTTCTTTTTCATGGTCTCATAATCCCAGGAGGTCTCGTGCAAACCGGGATACGGCTCCTGATTGGGATACAAATTTGACGGCAGGACCGAGGACGAAGAAGGTGAGGACAGGAACAAAGCATTGCCGCCGACAAAGATCTCCAACCAGCGATCCTCTCGTAGGGACGACTCCGCATAGGACTGACCAGTCACTGACGCCATTTGAGTTTTTGTCGGAAAGTCCTCCCTTCTTCCAAATCGAGCATCTCCTTTGATCTTCATCTCTCCCCAATGCATCCAGACCGGGAAAACAGTTTCGGAGTCTTCTGTGGTATTGCCGTTGTTGCCTACTTGGACGCCCACTCGAAGTGGCGGCACACTCCTGGCGCCAAGTTGTACGGCTAGAGTGCGTGTCAAATTTCGGGCTTCTGCCGTCACCTCCACTGTACACAGAAGACCTGGACGACTCGGACCGTAGACCTTCAACTTAAGAATGCGACCTAATGAACGAAGTGATCGAAACCACCCGCGAACCGGGTCATTGAGGGTCTGATCATCCATTGGCCGAGAGGCGTCATACACAATATCCGGGCTCGTGCTGCTCCCGGTAAATTGAGAGTTTCCAGTTGAGTCGAAGAAGGACGGACCGTTTTCCGACAGATCAAATCGTTTTGCCAGCAGATCGGCTATCGTTCCCTCTGGGGCCGAACCTGGATCATGAAACCATTGGATCACCAAATCTGACCCAGCCTCTGCTAGATGCTCTGCAACAGCCTCGTCTCCGGCCGCCCCAATTTGGACAATTTCATGGGTCGCTAGATTCAACGACACAGTCCCCAACATCGTAAGAATCACCGTCACAAGGACTGCTCCGAGCAGCGCAGTCCCTCGTTCATTTCTACGTGCTCTCATAATCCTGCTTTCTCCTTTCTTATTGTGTACGGAGACCCACTTCACTTGTTAGAACTCTATGATTTCTGCCACTGGCAAGCTCCATCTTCACACGAGAAACAATCGCTGGGTCCAAGGTTGGTCTTCCATGTCTGTCCGCATAGCTGAGGGAAAAGAAGGCGACGTCGCTCACAACTGGATTGGCTCCCCCATCCACCTGTCGCATGAGACTGACTCTTCCGCTACGGCTCTTGGACAAGTAATAGCGAACGCGATTCAAGATCATGACTTCACTTCCGCCCGGAAAAGCTTGCCCCAGTGGACTGGCTAAACTCAATGATGTCCGTTGGCCATCCCGAGCCAAATGGTTTTCTACGCAGCGTTCGTTTGAACAAATCAAGACTCGTTTTCCTTTCACCCACCCGGATCCATCCACGACTGGCAGTTCCGCCACCTCAGGCGACACCGTTCCAGTCAGATTCGTTGTATACCCGCCAATATTGGCATTAAACTCAATTTCCTGTTGATCGGCACGAAGTACTGCAGGGGTGCGCGACACACCAGATCCCGCCAGTCGCAGTTCTTCCCGCATAACCCCTATACCGATTCGCTGGTCCTGATGCAGTCCGATCGTGTCATATTGATCCCACATCCGTTGTTGGAAGTGAGTAAGCATCTGGATGGTTGCGGAAAGCACGACCAGGCCTGCTGCTACGGCGATCATCAGCTCAACCAGACAGACGCCCGAACTATTTTTCAGCGTTTGGATATTCATGCAAGATCTCATTGCAGCTATCGGAACCCAACATATTTTGGGTTTGCCCGCAAGGTGCCTATTTTGACTTGACGCCACGCGCCACTACCTACCTGGTAGGTAGCTCTTACTTGAATCACGACTGCTCCAGCAGTGATAAAGGAATCCGCTCGGTCGGATTGAACGGTCCACACCAATCGAATGCCATCTTGTTCCATGCTCCCTGTATAGATGCCATCCCCCGCGGTCGTGTCTTCCTGAAGACCATCATCACGCATGACGACGTCCGGGATACCATCCAAATTCAAATCGTCGGTTAGCAGTGCCTCCCAAGAAGCCGTGCGTTTTGCCTCGATCCGCGACTGCGCCATCGCCAAGGCGTGAGTTCCCATCGCTCCCTGCCTCAAACCATGATCTCCCCACTGAAACATGCCCAGGACACCTAGCATGGAAAAAGCCATGACAACCATCGCGACCATCACCTCAAGCAAGCTAAATCCTTGTTCGCTTCTACAAAGTTGGTTCATACACACCCTCTTTTCACGATACGCCGTCAAGAAATCGACACTCGTCCCGTGAGGCTGATCGTAAGTTGTCTGCGTTCTTCTTGAGCGCTGCGGAGTGTAATGGTTGTCGGCGTGGCGGCGCGGCCGCTTGGATAAAAAATAACCGAAGGTCCGTTCGAAAGACTTTCGACGACCACTTTTCTGTCCTCAAAGTCGAACTGACGAACCACCTCTCCTGGCGTCCCTGCAAACTCAATCCGGATCCATGAAGTCTCCGGCTGGAAAATCACCCGTACTCGCTCTCGCCGCATCATGGCCAAATGACGGGCGCCCCGAAGCTCTGCAGCTAACTCGGCTGTGGCAGTCTTGCTCTTCTGCCGAGCTACGGCTGCACCGAGACCTTCTCCACCGATGACGAGCATCAGGCCGATCAACGCCACCACTACCATCATTTCACTGAGTGTGAGCCCACTTTCGTTCATCTGTTCTCCTTCAACACCTTTTCAAGGAATGCTGTTCTTGCGACCCGTCCTATCCAAATCTCATGCCGTACTAAGGGTAAATACTTTGTTTGATGGGGCCTGCCAGGAAAATCAGCAGGATACGAGCGTCCCAACGTAATACGTATAAATATGGAGTTTACGGAGGAGGTGGCCTGAGAGCCAATTAGATACGGAGCGTTTGCACAATTGGATACAGAAGGATAAGCAAGGGAAGCGATAACAAGGAGAAAAGAGATGGAGTTACCGAACGCCTGCGAGCAAGCTCATGTACCAACTCAGAATTTCTCGATGGAAGAACATTGCCACAACAGCACCCAACGCCAAAAATGGACCAAATGGAAGGTACTGATCTCTCCGAATGACCTTCAGGAGAATTAACCCAATGCCGACAACCGACCCCACTATCGCCCCCACCAAAATCGTGAGAAGGGTCGGTTTCCAGCCTAGAAAGGCTCCAATCATTGCGAGAAGCTTAATGTCTCCTCCGCCCATCCCCTCTTTGCCAAACAAATAGGGGCTGACCCAGGCCACGCCCCACAAGACTCCCCCGCCAATCAGTACACCCAAGACGGAGTTGAGCAACCCAACAGGAAGGATTGTAGCGGCACAGAGAAGGCCCAAGACGATTCCGGGCAAGGTAATCCGGTCGGGGATGATCTGATGTGAGAAATCGATCCAGGTGACTACCAGAAGCGCCGAGAACAACAGCGCATAGATAAGTGAGGGCCATTCCAGACCATAACGCCAGACAATGAAGATATAACCGAGCCCATTTGTGACTTCCACAATCGGATATCGCGGGGAAATCGAAGCCCGGCACGAACGACATCGAGCTTTCAAAAGAAAATAACCAATCAGAGGAATATTATCGTATGGCTTGATTGGACACGAGCAATTCGGACAATATGACAGCCGCCAGACGACAGATTTCTTCAAGGGAATCCTGTAAATACAAACGTTCAAGAAGCTGCCGATCGCTAATCCAATAACAAGCACGCCGAGATAACTCCACATCGTGTCAGATGTCTCCCTGGGACAGCCTGCTGCGACTGCTTAAGAAGTGATTCTTTAGTTTACATCTGATTCGCTGCCTGACATAATAGATAAGTAAGTAATTGGCTATCATCCAGGTGACCAATATGGCGAAAGTTCAAAGAGTGAGACAACCGACTCTTCATACTCCTAAGCGAAAGCGCCCCGAAACCCTGACGAGCCGGGAGCAGGAAATCCTCCAACTGATCTGGTCGGGACTGAAGAATCGCGAGATTGCACAGCGCTTGAAAATCAGCGTCAAAACGGTGGAAGCCCATCGAGCGACGATGATGAAAAAAGCGCGCGTCTCCAACACGGCTCAACTCCTGAAGGCCGCCATTCAGGATGGCATGATCAAACTACGCTAGTGTCCTGTCCCCAAAATTCATGGAACAATAAGTCGTATCTGCGGAAGCACGCCATCCGACTCGTACGCCCGACACCACCGCTCGTGTTGACGACGAACGAGAGACCTTGCAGCGGTGGCGTAGGGTGTTCAAGCTTCCCGCCCGATCCGCTGTGTGATCCGCCGCTGCTGACACGAGCCTAGACGTGTCGCTTCCAAAGAGGCGCTCGCTGTCTCACGGCTTCAAAGAGTACGATTGCGGCTGCGGCCGACACATTGAGTGAGGCGAGCTGCCCACGCATCGGGATTCTAACTCGCTCGTCGCATTTGTCCAGAACCCCGAGACGGATTCCTCTTCCCTCCCCTCCAAAGACCAAGGCAAGAGGACATCTAAAATCCAGTGCGGTATAGGGCTTTTCTGCGTGAGGAACCACCCCATAGACCCAGAGCCCTGCGGCCTGTAACTTTTCAATAAGCCTCGACACATTTTCAGCGCAGGCCACGCGTAAGTGCTCCAAGGCGCCGGCAGATACCCTCGCGACGCTCCTCGTCAACCCTGCCGCATGTCGCTCGGGCACGAATACTCCGTGGACCCCGGCGGCCTCCGCCGTTCGTAGCACGGCACCCAGATTGTGCGGGTCTTCGATTCCGTCCAGAATGACGACGAAAGGCGGCTCGTCTCGAGCCCGCGCATGGTCCAAGATATTCTCCGTCGAGGCGTATCCTTTGGCCCCGACTATCCCGATGACCCCTTGATGCTTGCCATCGGGAACGAGACGGTCCAGAGCAGACCGTGGCTCAAGACGCACCGGCACTCCTGCGGCGTGGGCCAACTGGACAACATCTGCAAATTGACGATCCCGCCTCACGACCAGGAGCCGCAACAGCGGTCGACTACCCGAGCGCAAGGCCTCCCGCACAGCATGAAGGCCATAGAGGATCTCCGCCTGCTTACCGCTTCCAGCGACTGGTCCCATCTGGACGATCCTCGATCGCGATACCTTGTGCGGCGAGATACCTTCTAATCTCATCGGCTCTCACAAAATCCTTTTGTCGACGGGCCTCGTTCCGTTCAGCTATCTTCGACTCTACGACAGTATCCGGTATGACAGCTGTCACACTAGCCGTCTCCTTAAGACCCACACTTAGGCTATCAGCCACACTCAGGCTCTCAGTTCTAGGGTCCTTGAATTGCCAATCCTTCAACTGAAAGAGCCCCAACATCCGACCAGAATGTCGAAAAGCTTCCAGCGCTTTGCCGCATGTCCTTTGACACAATCCCATCTCAAGCAATCGATTGACCTCTCCCCGCAGCCGCTGCAATTCCGCAATCGCGGCGGGAGTATTGAAATCATCGTCCATGGCGCGGTGAAAAGCTGATTCCATCAGCTGGACAGCATTTTGCCACTGCGTATCTCCTGGGCCGTCTTCCACCGTGGATTCCTCAAGCCGCTGAAATAAGCCATAAAAGCCGTCCAGCGCTCGTTTAGCCTCTTGCAGAGCTTGATCGGAAAAATCGAGCGGACTTCTGTAGTGTGTGGCCAGAAGGAAATACCTGAGGACTTCACCGGTGACTTCTTCTCGATAACCATACTTCTCGAAGATCTCGCGGATGGTAAAGAAGTTTCCCAAAGACTTGGACATTTTTTCCTGGTTCACCTGTACAAAACCATTGTGAATCCAATAGCGGGCGAACTCCTTGTCGGTGGCCCCGCTGGATTGGGCAAGCTCGTTTTCATGATGCGGGAAGATGAGGTCCGCTCCGCCGCCGTGGATATCGAACGTGTCGCCCAAGTGTCTGATCGACATCGCAGAACATTCGATGTGCCAGCCTGGGCGTCCCGGTCCCCATGGACTCTCCCAGAACGGCTCGCCTGGCTTCGCGCTCTTCCAGAGGACGAAATCCATAGCATGTCGTTTTCGCTCATCCACCTCGACACGAGCACCTGCCTGCATCTCCTCCAGCTTCCGCCTGGAGAGACGCCCGTAGCCGGGGAATTTCTCAACCTGAAAGTACACATCCTGGCCTAATTGGTAGGCCATTCCCTTCCGAACAAGCCGCTCGACCAACGCGATGATGTCGGCGATATGCTCGGTGGCTTTAGGTTCGATCGTGGCCGACCGAACCCCTAAGCGACGCATATCACGATAGTACGCATCGATATAACGTGACGTGACGGCTTCCCAAGGCACACCTTGCTCTTGAGCTCGACGAATGATCTTGTCGTCTACATCAGTAAAATTTTTCACGAACGTGACCACATAGCCGCTCTCCTCGAGATACCGTCGGATCACATCAAAGACCAGCGCGCTCCTGCCATGGCCGAGATGGCAGTCGTCGTACACCGTGACCCCACAGACATACATGCGAACCCTACCCGGCACAAGAGGTTCGAACGAGTCCTTGCGGCCCGTGAGGGTATTGTAGATCTTCAGCATCAGGCACCTAGCAACACACCGCAGGTACTAGACTCAGGTCAGTTCCGTCCAACAGGGTACTCAGGCGGTTTTGACTACAAGCGTTCTCACCCATCCGCTCCGCGCGCCCGCTTCCGAGCGAGGACCTCTTACGCGCGCGGAGTGCGAGAACTGGAAACAACTCGGCCTCTGTCTTTCCCCATCCTTCCATTACTTAGCACAGTCTCCCAACGTCTTAGCTGCTCCAAGACTTCGTGGTGCGTAATGTCAAGGTGAAGAGGTGTAATCGACACCATCCCCCGCCGTACGGCGTCATAGTCGGAGTCCCTCTGCCGCTCCCAGGACATGCGAGTACCGGCAATCCAGTAATACTTTCGCCCTCGAGGATCCATCTTCTCCACGATAGGATCGACGAAGTGACGCCGGCTAAGACAGGTTATTTTGACACCCGCAATCCCCGCCAGATAGCGATTGGGCACATTGACGTTCAGTAACGTCTCCTCTGGCATACCGTATCGGAGCACCGCCCTGGCCACACGTAGGGCATACACAGCCGCCGTCTGAAACTTGAAGGTTCCATGGCCATCCTGGGAGACGGCGATAGACGGGATGCCCAGCAGAGTTCCCTCCAGCGCGGCCGAGACCGTACCCGAGTATGTGACATCGTCACCGAGATTCGCACCACGATTGATCCCTGACACGACCAGAGCCGGCGGGACGCGAATGAGCTGTTTGACGGCCAAGGTGACACAGTCGGATGGCGTACCGTTGACCGAAAAGACCTGTCTATCGATTCGGTTGATCCGCAGCGGCTTGTGAAGCGTCAATGAATGACCAACCGCACCACGCTCGCGCTCCGGTGCCACGACGCAGACCGTTCCTAATTTCTTCATTGCAGCGGCAAGACTATGCAGGCCTGGCGACAAGATCCCGTCATCATTGGTAACCAGAATCTTCATGGGCGTACGGGAGACAAGAAAACTGCCCGTGGCAGCTGGCGAGGCGAGCCGTTGCGAGCGAATCGTTCGTAACCGACGTACCCCTGAATATCCACTCAGAGGGGGGTTGTCCTTAGACGACAGGTGACTGGAGATGCACCGCCGATGGTCGGGGCGAGCCGATTTGAACGGCCGACCTCTCGCACCCCAAGCGAGTGCGCTACCAGGCTGCGCTACGCCCCGACTTCGCCATCCCGCGAGGTTGCATTTTGTCCCACGGCTAGCTTGAGGTCAAGTGTCATTACAGTGTTAGCGTGGTACGCGGAGAGCTTCGAGGCAGCCTGATGCAAGACTTCCGGCGCAATCTGGTTATACCCATTACATTGATCCTTCATTCAGGGTAGGTTGCGTCTGGGTTGCATTTGTGCCTAACCAGTTCGGTGCCGCCGATAATGGGCTGCCACTTTGATCCGGTTGCCACAGACACTCATGCTGCACCAATGGCGAGCGTGGTTCTTGGTCGTGTCATAGAAGAAGAGCACGCAAGCCGGGTTCTGACATCTTTTGATGAGCGACAAATCACACGTGCACAGCAAGTCACTCGCGGAGGTGGCGAGCAACCCAAGCAGTCGATGCGCCTCCTGTGACTCCGCCTGAAACTCTCGCTCGAATGTTCCATGGCGGTTCGTCAATTGGTCGTAGCCGACACGGTAGCGCAACATCCTGTTAATGGTCTCAATCGCGGCCGGCGGCACGGGCTTGCCGGCTGCCATCCGCTCGACCATCTCCCGTAGCGAAGCCCGGAACTGCCGTGCCTGGTCCAGGGTCCGCATGCCCTCGAGCTTCCCGCCCCATTTCCGTTCCGCCTTCGTGGCTTCCTCCTTATCCAGAAGACGCGTCTCCACCAGCCACATGACCAGATCCGAGAACGTCTCAAGCAGGTCCACCGGCTGCCCGTTCTGGGCAATCCGGGTGTTGATGAAATCCAGGCACGGGTGATTGCCGATGAACATGAACGTCTTCTCGGCCTGGCCGTCGCGTCCCACAGGTTTCCTCACAAATAAATAGAAACCGTCTAAATAATACTTGACAGGTTAGCCCATGATTGATATAACTGTCAATATTAACTTTAGAAGGTTAGTTAGACAACCTGGCAGCAACAGTCCTTACACCACCATGAAGAACCGGCTCGATGGCCGGCCGGACATTCCAAGGAGGGAACCATGGCTCAGCATGACACTGCACCGTATTACCGCACTCAGGATGTGAACGGGCTCAAGATCTTCTATCGGGAGGCAGGCGCGCCGGCAGCCCCAACGATCCTACTCCTGCATGGGTTTCCCACGTCGTCGCACATGTTCCGCGACTTGATTCCCCTGCTCGCACGCCACTACCACGTGATCGCTCCCGACCTCCCAGGATTTGGCTTCTCTGATGCGCCGAGCCCGTCGCGCTTTCCGTACACCTTTGATCGGTTGGCCGACGTGATGGAGCAGTTTACGGACACGCTCGGCCTCAGCCGCTACGCCCTCTACATCTTCGATTACGGAGCCCCGGTGGGTCTCCGGCTGGCCATTCGGCATCCGGAGCGGATCACTGCGATTGTGTCGCAGAACGGGAATGCCTACGAGGACGGGCTCAGCGCGGGCTGGAACCCGATTCAAACGTACTGGGAAGCCCCCACTGCTGAAAACCGGGCAGCGCTGAAGGCCTTTCTCACGCCGGAGGCCACTAAGTGGCAGTACACCCAGGGGACTGAGGCGTCGCGCCTGGCCCCAGAGTCGTATGCGCTCGACTCTGCCCTATTGGCGCGTCCCGGCAATGAGGACATTCAGTTGGATCTGTTTCTCGACTATGCGAGCAATGTCAAGCTCTATCCCCAGTTCCAGGAGTATTTCCGCCTCCACCAGCCACCGACGCTCGCCGTGTGGGGAAAAACCGATCCGTTCTTTCTTCCAGCCGGGGCCGACGCTTTCAAGCGGGACAACCCGAGTGCGCAGGTTGTGTTCTTCGAAACCGGGCATTTTGCCCTCGAGACGCATACCGCAGAAATCGGCGCGAAAATCATAGAGTTTCTCAGCGCGATACGGCCGAGTGCCGCGTCTAACTCACGAGGACAAGCATGAGGTATCAAAGTCATCTCGTGATCAGACTAACACGTGAATCGCTTCACGAAGATGAACAACGCTCACGTTCGTCAGGAGGGGGATGATATGAGACTCGTTTCGGTGCAAGTCGGGCGTCCGCGCCCGGTGCGGTGGCATGGAAAGCCCGTGTCCACCGGTATCTACAAAGAGCCGGTGGCTGGCCGCATCGTGCTGTATCGGTTCAATCTCGACGGCGACCAGCAAGCCGACTTGACCGTTCATGGCGGTCCAGACAAGGCGGTGTATATCTATCCCTCTGAACATTATCCGCTCTGGCAGGCAGAGTTTCCTGATATGCGATTACCGTACGGAATGTTCGGTGAGAACTTTACGACGGAGGGGTTGGACGAGTCGTCAGTCCACATCGGCGATCAGTTCCGCATCGGGGGCGCGGTGGTCGTGGTGACGCAGCCGCGCATCCCTTGCTACAAACTCGGCATACGATTCGGGCGTCCAGACATGCCGAAACGGTTTCACGCGAGCGGTCGCTGCGGCTTTTATCTGGCCGTCCTGCGCGAAGGCGAAGTCGGCGCGGGTGATGTCTGGGAACGCATGGCACAAAACGTTCAGCAGGTTTCGGTGATGGAGAGCTACCGTCTGCTCACGAACCATTTTAGCAAGGAGATACGCTAGCCACGACAGAATAGAAGGTTTGGCTTGCGCGCGATCGGAATTTTCAGTCGGGACCCCCGCTGGTCGGCTACTCACTTCATTAAGGTGTGAAGTGCGTTGACATGTTTTTTGTAATTTTAGAAAAAGTCTGTTTATCGAAACACTGTATGGCCCCATACCCTAACGGGATCGACAAACCACCTCGCTAGGAAACAAGGATGTCACCGGGCGGCATCGGCACTGGCAACCGGTTGCGCCTGTGCTGCGTCTTGAGAAGAGATGTCCCTTGATGACCCCTCTTGTCTAGATCCCCCTCTGTTTATGCGGTTTTGCTGGGGCTGTTATGATTACTTAGGCGACTCTTAGTCAGCAGGCCGCACGTGCTTTAAAGGAGATCCGAGGTGATGAAATCGCGTAGTGCCCCGATGTAGTGGCCGAGTTTCCACTTCGCTGTGCCCAGTAAGTCATGAATTTCGGGGTCATTGGGCTTAATTTTGCTCGCCTGCTGGAAATCCTCAAGGGCACCACGGTAGTCTCGAAGAGCCTGCCTTGCCTTCCCGCGTTGCACGTACACCTCGGGGCCTCTTGCATTGCGCTCGATCGCCTGTGTGAAACACTCAACCGCCTCATGGTATCTTCCTAATCCTGCCATTACCCAACCACGAGGGAAATACGCCATACCCATATTAGGGTTGAGTCGGAGCGCTTCCGCCGAGTCTGCAAGAGCGCCTTCGTAGTCGCGTAAATCCACCTTCATGCTGGAACGAAGGAAGTAGGCATTAACCTCAGCCGGATTCAGGGCAATCGCCTTGATCAGATCATCAATCGCGGCATGTACACCGTCCGTATAGGACTTCGTTCCCATTGGATGTGCGTAGGCCTCTTTGCATTTCGTCCCGGCACGCTTGACATACGCCTCTGCATGATTTGGATCCAGCGTGAGCGCTTGGGTGAAATCGGCGATTGCGCCGGGCAGGTCCCCCAACTGGTCTTTCACGACTCCACAAAAGTAAAAGGCAAAGAAAGAGTTGGGATCGATCTTGATGATCTCACCGAAATCCTTGAGTGCTCCGAGCGGGTCGCCCAAAGTGAATCGTGCCAGGCCTCGCTGAGCATAGGAATCCGGGTTGTCAGGCTTGAGCCTGATCGATATGGTGAGGTCCTCGATGGCGCCTTTGAAGTTGCCCGGTAGATTATTGGCACAGCCATGAACAAAATGGCCTTCGGCATCATTTGGATTCAACGCGATTGCCTGAGCTGAGTCTTCAAGCGCCCCTCGGTAATTGATCTTTCCCCGATTTAGTGGACAGCCCGTATGACTTGCCCTGCCTGCCGTTCAAACTCCGCCGGGCTGAGATAGCCCAAGGTGGAATGCCGCCGCCGCCGATTATAGAACCCTTCCAGATACTCGAAGATCTCGGTCTTGGCCTCCTGCCGTGTCTGAAACCGTCGGTGATGGACCAGTTCGGTCTTCAGC
This sequence comes from Nitrospirota bacterium, assembly GCA_963703955.1. GTDB lineage: Bacteria > Nitrospirota > Nitrospiria > Nitrospirales > Nitrospiraceae > CAVPGK01. Next base: position 60,810 of record CAVPGK010000006.1, read on the forward strand.
GTGGCAAAGAAGCTTTCCACCACCGCATTGTCCCAACAATTGCCGGGGCGACTCATCGAGCCGTGAATCCCCAGGGCAGTCAGCCGTTGCTGGTAGGTGACGGCGGCATACTGACAGCCTCGGTCCGAATGATGGAGCAACCCTGACACGGCCGGACGCTGGTGCAGGGCCATCTCCAATGCCTGCATGGTCAGGGCCGTGGTCATCTGCGTCCCCATGGCCCATCCCACAATGCGCCGAGAATAAAGATCCAACAACACGGCGAGATACAGCCACCCCTCGCGGGTCGCAATGTACGTGATGTCGCCCACCCATTTGTGATTCGGGCGCGTGGCCGTGAAGTTCCGCTGCAAGTCGTTGGCGGCCATCATCTCTGGAGGACACGGCCGTGGCCGCCGATAGTGGCGACGGCAGATACTCCGCAGACCGTGCAGCCGCATCAGCCGGGCCACGCGATGACGGCCGACGCGAATCCCTCGGGCCTGGAGTTCCCGATGCAGACGCGGACTCCCATACCGTCCTCGAAATTCCTGATAACATGCCCGCAGGTGTGCCCCCAGCCAGTGATTCGCTCGATCGCGCGCCCTCTCGGGGTGCCGACGCCAAGCATAGAACCCACTACGAGCGACGGCCATGACCCGACACAACATCTCGACGGGATACTGCGCCTTCTCCGCCTGAATGAAGCCATACCTCATGCCGACTCCTTGGCGAAGAAGGCTGCCGCCTTTTTTAGGATGTCCCGCTCCATGCGAAGCCGTTCAACTTCACGGCGTAACTGTTTGAGTTCCTCCGCCGCCTGAAATCCATTCGTCCCCGGCAGCGTGCTATTGGCCTCACGCTGCCATCGGCTCAACGTGGTTTGATTGATCCCCAGTTCCTTGGCCACCTGATTGGCACTCTGGCCACTGCGGCGCACCAGCGCGATGGCCTCCTGCTTGAACTCCGAACTAAATATTCGTCGGTCTCTCTTCATCGGATACACCTCCTTCTTGGCATTATGCCTAAGAGGTGTCCACAAAATCAGGGGAGGTTCAAAACTGAGTTGCACCAAGGTGACCTCATGATGATTGGCCGCATGCGTGCTCACGGAAAGCGGCAACCCATGGCGATCCACAATCGCGAGGATCTTCACGCCTTTGCCACGGCGGGTCGGGCCGATACCGTCGCCGCCGCCCTTGGCCGCGGCGAACGTGGCATCGATGAAGCTCTCGCGCTCGTCAAGCGCGCCTTCCTCGCGCCATGTATTGGCCAACTGCGTGAGAATCTCGCGCAGCACCTCGCGTTCGCACCACTGCTGAAATCGGCGATGGACCGTTTTGTAATTGGGGTAGCACTGCGGCAGCATGTGCCACTGTGCGCCGGTGTTCAGAATCCACAGCACTGCCTCCAAGACGGCTCGCGCAGGCACCGGCTTGCGGCCGGGACGACTTTCCGGGATGTGTTCCTCGGGAAAATACTCCCGAATTCGTTCCCATTGGTCGTCGTGCAATCGCAACATGCGGGCGCATTGTAGCAGGTGTGTTCATCAACACAACCATTTTGAGATAGGTTCTAGTTTTCAAAAATTCCCTGCATGACCTTAACGTAGCACCGCCTCTGTACCTCACCTGTGCCTGACGACCACCCCGCAAGCAAAACAGGGGTGGCACCCCCGTCAGCGACTCACAGGTGTGATAGGTGTTATGTAGGTGTTAAAAAGAACGAGGAAAGGGAAGAAGAACCGAGGAAATGAAACAAACAGAAACGAAAGGAAGGTTTGCTAGGTTACGGTACGATAGAGGGGATGCCCCACATTTACATAGATTTAAGCATCCCCTCTTTTTCGCACCCAAGCGAGCGCGCTACCAGGCTGCGCTATGTCCCGACTTCGACTCTTATGGTCGTTCGCGGTCTTGACAGTCAAAGGCCGTCCCATCTCTCTCAGATGCATTCAACGGTCATACGATTCCATAATGCGTAAGATCGTGTGCAATTCGCCGCGTACTCGTTCGGCGACTTCCCGTGGACGAATCTGTCGAGCCGCACGTCGCCCGCGCCGCGCCCAGAACCTCTTGACTCCTGCGATGGTGTATCCCTCCTCGTAGAGCATGCGTTTGATTTCAAGAACCTGTTCGACATCCCGTCTGACATAGAGTCGCTGATGTCCTCGACTCTTCCTCGGCTTCAAAAAGCTGAATTCCGATTCCCAAAAGCGCAACACATAAGCGGGAAGCTTCGTAATGGCGCTCACTTCGCCGATCTTATAGAACACCTTGTTGCCCAGTCTGGGCACAGCCGCCATCACCGATCCTCGTATCTATTTACTCGGTGACACCTGTTCGGCTAACTTAATTGACGTATTTTTTGAAGACCTGACTCGGACGGAAGGTGACAACTCTGCGGGGAGTAATCCCGATCTCCTGCCCGGTCCGTGGATTTCTTCCCTTCCGGGCTCCCTTGCTGCGGACCATGAAATTGCCGAATCCTGCGATCTTGACCGATTCTCCCTTTTGGAGAACCGACTTGAGCAGATTCAGGATTAGCTCCACGATATCCGCGGCCTCCTTTTTGGAGACGCCGACTTTCTCATAGATCTCATTGGCGATGTCAGCCTTTCGCATGCCTGCCCCCTAGGTCAGCGCGTCACACACGTCTCTTCGATGGGTGATCAATGTTTGTGTATCGAAGGCGATGAAATTTCATCAAAGATTATGTGAGGTTATCAGCCATGTCAAGGGAAATTCTTGGGAGAGAAGCCGCATGAGAGATTAATGATCGTTCGGCAAAAGTTTGTATTCAATGCTGTCCGCCAACGCCTGCCAACTCGCCTCCATAATGTTCTCAGAAACGCCGACGGTTCCCCACTTTTTCTTATGATCCCCGGATTCCAATAATACCCGCACCTTGGACGCCGTTCCATGGCTTGCGGCAAGGACACGAACCTTATAGTCCAAAAGGGTAACGTCCTTGAGCTGTGGGTAGAATTTTTCGAGCGCCTTTCGAAGGGCATGATCCAGCGCGTTCACGGGCCCGGCTCCGACCGCCGCCGTGTGCTCGATCGCTTGGCCTACTTTAACCATGACCGTCGCCTCTGAAATCGGTGCCTCGTTTGCGTGTCGTTTTTCCACGATGACACGGAACCCCAAGAGTTCAAACGATGCTTGATGAAGGCCGACGGCTTTCCGCATCAGCAGTTCCAGCGAGCCTTCCGCGCCTTCAAACTGGTAGCCCTGGTTCTCCAAGTTCTTGAGCGTGTTCAGCAACTCTCGGAGCTTGGGATTTTGTTTGGACAGCTTGATCCCGTAGGTCTCGACTTTGCTTCGCAAGCCGCTCCGTCCCGTGTAATCCGAAACGAGCATACGCTGGCGATTCCCCACGAGGTCTGGGACGACATGTTCGTAGGTCGCCGGATTCTTTTGAACAGCATGGATGTGGATCCCGCCTTTATGAGCGAATGCGGCATCACCCACGTATGGTTGGTGCTTGTTCGGCATGAGGTTCGCGATTTCCGTCACAAAATTCGAGACCTCCCTCAGCCGACTCAACCGGCGATGACCCAGCAACGGCCGCTTCATTTTCAATTCCAGGTTCGGCAGAATTGAGCAGAGATTCGCGTTTCCACACCGTTCGCCGATTCCGTTGATGGTCCCCTGGACCTGGAGAATGCCCGCTTCGATGGCGACCAGTGAGTTCGCGACCGCCATCTCCGTGTCATTATGGGCATGAATGCCCAGTGGTACCGGACACTCCCGCTTGACCGCCACACACATATCTCGAATTTCCCACGGCATTGTCCCGCCATTGGTATCACAAAGAATCACGCGCTCGGCGCCTGCCTGTACCGCGCGGCGGATCGTCTGGATGGCATAGTCGGAATTCGCTTTATAGCCGTCGAAGAAATGCTCGGCATCGTAGAACACGCGACGGTTCTTGGACCGTAAATACGCGATTGAGTCGGCGATTAGCTCCAGGTTTCGGGCCAAGGAGATGCCTAACGCTTCGGTGACGTGGAGATTCCAGCTCTTGCCGAACAGCGTAATGATGCCGGTTTCCGCTGCAAGCAAGGCTTGGAGATTCGGATCTTTATGAACGGACTGATCGACTTTCCGCGTAGACCCAAACGCCACGATCGCCGCATGCTTGAGTGGAGTGCCTTTGATGATGCGAAAGAATTCAATGTCCTTTGGATTCGCTCCCGGCCATCCTCCCTCAATGTACTGCACACCCAGATCGTCAAGTTTTTGGGCGACACGGACTTTATCTTCGGCCGAAAAACTGACGTCTTCCGCCTGCGCGCCATCTCGCAGCGTCGTATCGTAGATTTCGAGCGAAGGCACGGGATGAGAGGCGAAGGGCTCTGGCTCAGCAGCGTTTTCTTGGCCAGCACCTCTAGGCCTCGCGCTTCTTTTTGCCTTGTTGTTCACGATGTGGCCTCGTCCAAGCCGAATGCTGAATGAAGGGATCGCATCGCAAGCTCCAAATACTTCTCGTCTATCACGCAGGAGATCTTGATCTCTGACGTGCTGATCATCATGATGTTCACTCTTTCGCGCGAGAGGACCTCAAACATGCGAGCCGCCACGCCGGAATGTGACCGCATGCCAACACCGACCAAGGACACCTTGGCGATCGATTCCGTCACCGCCATTGACTTCGCGTCGATCTCTTTCGCCACCACCTGCACCAAGTCGACGGCTTTTCGAAGATCCGCTCGCGGAACCGTAAAGGAGATATCCGTGAGGGACGCCTGGCTCACGTTCTGAATGATCATATCGACGTTGATGGTCGCATCGGCCACTGGCCCGAATATGCGTGCGGCAATCCCGGGCTTATCGGGAACCCCGATGATGGTCACTTTGGCCTGATTGCGGTCGCCGGTCACGCCTGATACGATAACCCGTTCCATATCCGTATCTTCTTTCGTCACGATTGTGCCCTGCCCTTCCTTGAAACTGGATTTCACTTCCAGCATCACGCCGTGCTTGGCGGCGAACTCCACCGAGCGACTTTGCAAGACCTTGGCGCCCAGGCTGGCCAGCTCCAGCATTTCCTCATACGCCACCTTGTTCAGACGGTGGGCAGAGGGAACGATGTTCGGATCGGCGGTGTACACGCCATCGACATCTGTGAAAATGATACACCGATCCGCCTTGAGCGCCGCCGCCAGCGCGACTGCGGTCAGATCCGATCCCCCACGTCCCAGCGTCGTCACGTCAGAGCGCTCGTTGATCCCCTGAAATCCGGCGACGATCGGAATGATGCCTTCTGCCAGCGCTTCACGAATCCGGTCGGCCGTGACCCGTGCGATACGCGCCTTGGTATGCGTCCCATCGGTGATAATCCCCACCTGACGACCGGTGAAGGATCTCGCATTGATACCTCGCCCCCGCAAGTCCATGGCGAGCAACGCGATCGTGACCCGCTCTCCCGTAGACAGCAACATGTCCATCTCCCGCTCATCGGGAAACGGTGTCACCTCGTGGGCCAGCCCAACCAGCCGGTCCGTCTCGCCGCTCATCGCAGAGAGTACCACGACCAGGTCGTGCCCGGCCATCCGGGCGTCGGCGACCCGCTCCGCCACGCGGTGAATGCGTTCTACATTCCCGACGGATGTGCCGCCGTATTTCTGAACGATCAAGCTCATCATCCATCAGCCACGAGACAGCAGACGCGTAATGAGTTTCGTCACGTCCCGTCCGCCCGACTTGGCCGCGACGGCATCGGGTTCACTGAACTCACGCGCCCCCGCTTTCTCCTTCCTGCTTGGCCCTTCCGTCATCGCGTACAGGATCGAAGAGGCGGTGCCAGGGGGAGTTCCCGGAGCCATTGGACGGTCGCACGCGAGAAGAAGACGATACGCACCCATGGCAGCCAGTCCCTCGACGACCGTGCCGACAATGGCCCGATCAAACTCCTCAACGATCCTGAGCTTGGCCTTCGGATCCGAATCCTGCGCGACGTCCGACGGCACCTGCGCATGCAGATAAACAAAGTCCTTTTTCTCAAGTTCCTGAAGGGCTAAGTGGCCGAGCGTTTGAAAATCGGTCCCGCCGACTCGCTGCAACGCGTCCCGATCCACCGCGCTCAGTCCCGCACAAATCCCGATCCCGCGATGGACATCGCTTGTCGAGACAAGCGACCCAGTAATCTGATATCGTTCGGTGAGACTTGTGAGCTGGGGCGCCCGTCCTTGCCCCCACAACCATATGCAATGGGCCGGCTTCAAACCAGCCTCTCGGCGCTGATCGTTGACGGGATGATCGCGGAGGATAATCAACGACGCATCCATCAACTTCCGCAGGATGTCCGATCCATCGCCGCTCGGGAGACACTCGCCGATCGAACGACCGAGAATCTCGCTCGGATCAAGACAGACCGCCCGCACCTTTCCGCTGACCCAGACCATCAAATGGCGATGGCCGGCGCCGGCATAGAACTGAATCGTCTCGGAACCGAGTTGCTCATTGATGGCGTCAATCAGTTCGCGCGCCTCTTCGTTGTCGAGTCCCCCTGCCGTAGAATCATCCATCATGATGGACGGCCCCAATTTCTTGATCTCTGCCGCGGCGCTTTTGTTCTTCGATGTCCCTGTTCGAAGCGTCACTAAGTTACATCGAAAGATCGCGTCGTGCTCTCCCATCAGAATTCCTAAGCCGGCGGCTTCGAACGGGGCTGGGCCGGGATATGACTTACGAGGATCGTAGCCCAAGAGCGACAATTCGGTCACATCACTGTTGGGAACCAAGCCGTCCGCTTGGATCGCAACGGTCCCCAACTCTCCATGGGCCGCAACCGCATCCATGTTCGGCGTGGCGGCCGCCTGGAGCGGCGTCTTCCCCCCCAATGTCTGGTGTGGAACATTCGCGATTCCGTCGCCATGAAGTAGGACGTATTTCATCGCCTTGATCCCCTCACACCCTCAGGAGCCGCTCCACGTCATCACGGGTCGCCTTGACCGTCCGCGGCGGACGCGATACCCCGATCGCCGTGTCGGCATCCTTCAACCCGTGGCCCGTCAACGTACAGACCACGGTCTCTCCTTCCTTCAATATGCCGTTCCTCTGCATCTTGATCACCCCTGCGACCGAGGCCGCCGACGCCGGCTCGCAGAAGACCCCTTCCTCGGCGGCGACCAATCCATAAGCATGGAGAATCTCCTCGTCCGTCACCATATCGATCTTGCCGGTCGATTCCTCCACAACCCGAATGGCCGACTCCCAACTGGCCGGATTACCGATCCGGATCGCGGTGGCCACCGTCTGAGGATCTTCGACCACGCGACCGAGCACGATCGGAGCCGCACCGGCCGCTTGAAATCCGAACATCCTCGGCGCGTGCGCGATCTGGCCAGCGGCCCGGTATGTGGTGTACCCACGCCAATAGGCCGTAATGTTGCCCGCATTGCCGACCGGCAAGACATGTACCGCCGGGGCGAAGCCAAGTTGGTCGCACACTTCCATCGCCGCAGTCTTCTGTCCTTCGATCCGAAACGGATTGATCGAGTTGACTAATTCGATGTTGTGCGTCGCCGACAGATCTTTGACAATGGTCAAGGCTTGATCGAAATTGCCTTCGATCTGGATGACGGTCGCTTGGTGCATCATCGCCTGGGACAACTTCCCCAGCGCGATCTTTCCAGCCGGGATCAGTACGTAGACCGCCATACCGGCTCGGGCGCCATAAGCCGCCGCGGAGGCCGAGGTGTTGCCGGTCGACGCGCAGATGACCGCCTGGGCTCCCGCCTCCAGAGCCTTCGAAATCGCCAGGGTCATCCCGCGGTCCTTAAAGGACCCGGTGGGATTCGCCCCTTCGAACTTCAGGTACAGTTCGACGCCGGGAGCAATCTTCCGCGCAAGGCCCGTGGCATGAATCAGCGGCGTATTCCCCTCGCCCAACGTGACGACAGGAGTCCGCTCCGTCACCGGAAGAAACTTACGGTACTCTTCAATCACCCCACGCCAGCGGATCATGGGAAACACATCCCGTGGTGAGCGTAAGTGAAACAGCGGGGGCACATACGTTACTCGTCGTGCCCCTCGACGCGGATTAACGTGGTGGGCTCCGAAACGAATGCCATACGGTTGATATCCCGAAGTGCGGCCTGCACATTCCGTTCAATCGCCGTATGGGTCATGATGACGACCGGCACCGTCTGACCCTCCTTGCGTCCCTTTTGCAGAACCGAGGAAATGCTGATGCCGTGCTGTCCCAACACACCGGAGATCTGCGAGAGCACACCTGGACGATCCACGACCATGAACCGCAAGTAATACAGCGACGCGATCTCCTCCATCGGACGGATTCTCAGCGGGCGACGCTGGTCGCGCTGAAACGAGGCGGGTGGGACCCTACCGGAGGCTCCGGTCAACAGATTTCTGGCGATGTCGATCACATCGCTTGCGACGGCGCTGCCGGTCGGGAGCGACCCGGCGCCCTGACCGTAGAGGACGATATCGCCCACCGCGTCGCCCACGAGTTGGATGGCGTTATAGACGCCTTCGACCTGCGCCACCGGAGAGTCGGATGGAATCATCGTCGGGTGCACCCTGGCTTCGATTTCGCTCTCCAAGAACTTCGCAATGCCAAGTAGTTTCACCGTGTAGCCAAACTCCCGCGCATATGCAATATCGAGCGGGGTCAGATGAGTAATGCCCTCCGTGTAGATCTCTTTAAAATTGACCGGGGTCCCGTACGCCAGCGTGACCATGATAGAGAGTTTGTGCGCGGAGTCGATACCGTCCACATCGAACGTCGGGTCCGCTTCGGCGTATCCGGCGCGCTGCGCCTCTGCGAGCACCTCTGCGAACCCATGTCCCTCCCTCGTCATGCGACTGAGGATATAGTTAGAGGTCCCGTTGATGATGCCGTACATGGAGCGGATGGCATTCGCCGCGAGCCCCTGCGCAAGGGCGCGGATGATCGGAATGCCGCCCCCGACGCTGGCCTCGAATCCCAGATCGACATGATGGCGCGAGGCCGCCTCGAAAAGTTCTTCCCCATGAACCGCCAGGAGCGCCTTGTTGGCGGTTACCACCTGCTTGCCCTTCGCCATCGCCTCCAGAATGACCTGTTTAGCCGCGTCGTACCCGCCCATCAACTCCAACACGATATCGATCGAGGGATCATCCAGTACCGCCCGCAGGTCAGCGGTCAGCACGCCGTTAGGCAACCGAACACCACGGTCCCGTTTCGTGTCCAAGTCGGCCACCCGAACCAGGTTCACGGGAACACCGACCCGGCGCCTGATGAGCGCGGCGTTCTCGATTAGGACCTTGGCCACTCCTGTCCCCACCGTTCCGAACCCGATGAGGCCGACTGACACCGAAGATTTCATCGATTCGTCCCATCCAACTTGAGAGCCTTTTTGATTCCTCGCACGGCTTGGCGGGTCCGGTGCTCATTTTCCACCAGCGCGAAACGCACGTATTCGTCGCCGCCTTCTCCGAAACCGATTCCGGGTGACACCGCAACCTTCGCCTCGTGAAGGAGCATCTTTGAGAATTCGAGCGAGCCCATTCCACGATACGCCGCCGGAATCCTCGCCCATACGAACATGGTAGCCCGGGGTCTCTCGACACCCCACCCGATACGATTCAGTCCGCCGACGAGGACGTCTCGGCGCCGCTGATAGCGGCTGACGGTCTCCTTCACACAGTCCTGCGGCCCATTGAGCGCAATGATACTCGCTATCTGGACCGGCTGGAAGATGCCGTAATCGAGGTAGCTCTTGATCTTCGCCAAGGCACCGATGATCTCGCGGTTTCCGACACAGAAGCCCACCCGCCAGCCCGGCATGTTGTAACTCTTCGAGAGCGTGAAAAACTCCACCCCGATATCTTTGGCCTCGGGAACCTGCAAGAGGCTCGGCGCACGGTAGCCATCAAATACCAGGTCGGCGTAGGCAAGGTCATGGATCACCATCACGTCATGTTCCTTGGCAAATGTCACGACCTTCTTGAAAAATTCCAGATCGACGACGGCAGTGGTCGGATTATGAGGGAAGTTGATCACCAGGATTTGGGGCCTAGGGAGCGTTTGTCGATAGACTCGCATAAGGTCATCAAAAAAGTCACTGTCTTGCCGCAACTCGATTCCCCGGACCTCTCCACCGGCGATGATCACGCTGTACATGTGAATGGGGTAGGTCGGCGTCGGCGTCAGAACCACGTCGCCGGGTCCGATCATCGCAAGGGCAAGGTGGGCAATCCCTTCCTTTGAACCGATCGTGACAATCGCTTCGGCTTCGGGATCGAGATCGACATCATACCGGCGCTTGTACCAGCCCGTAATAGCATGACGGAGCTTGGTGATTCCCTTTGACGCTGAATAGCGGTGATTCTTGCCATTCCGGGCGACCTCAATCAACTTATCGACGATATGAGGGGGCGTCGGCTGATCAGGGTTCCCCATCCCGAAATCAATAATGTCTTCCCCTCGATGCCTGGCATCCAGCTTCAGAGCCTGAACCTGTGCAAACACGTAAGGCGGAAGCCGTTTGATGCGATAAAAGCTGTCCACATTGCCTCGACGATTTAAGGGACGTCGACGGATCCGGGTATGCTGCACCTTTGCGAAAAGCTTGATTTTAATGCACCCTCCTGAGGCAGTCAATTTTATTTCAATGTTCAAGGACGTGCACGGTTCCTCGGAGTTCGCAGCACCTCGAGGACCCTGCCTTGAGGGGTCTCACAAGGACGAGCGTGCCAATGTGACGCCGCTTCACCCTTGTCACGCCTGCGCTATTTTGCCATAATGCCATCTAACCTTTTGCAAACACTCACAGAATCAAACCAGAGGTCCCATGGCCAGATTGGGCGTGAACATCGATCATGTAGCCACGTTGCGTCAAGCTCGAGGGGGGAATGAACCGGATCCAGTCGCCGCCGCCGTGCTCGTCGAACTAGGAGGGGCCGACGGCATTGTCGTGCACTTGCGGGAAGACCGTCGCCACATCCAGGACCGTGATTTGACGCTTCTGCGGCAGACTATTCAGACCAAATTGGATTTGGAATTGGCCGCCGAAGAATCGATGGTCAAGAACGCGCTGCAGTTGAAACCTCATCTGGTCACACTCGTACCGGAACGCCGCCAGGAGCTGACGACGGAGGGCGGACTAGATGTCTCGGCTCAGCGGGACCGGGTCAAAGCTTTTGTGGACCTTCTTCACGACGGTGGTATTTCTGTCAGCCTGTTCATCGAACCGGACCTCAATCAGGTCAAAGCCGCGCACAAGATTGCGACGGATTACGTTGAGCTTCACACCGGGCAGTACGCCAATGCCCGCTTGTTAAAAGAAGAGGACGCGGCGCTGGAAGCTATCGTCCAAGCGGCCACCCTAGCCTCTAAGCTAGGCATCGGGGTCAATGCGGGACATGGACTGACCTATCGGAATGTCAAACGGCTCATGCAGATTCCTGAAATCGTCGAGTTCAACATTGGCCACAGTATCATGGCTCGGGCCATTTTAGTCGGGCTCGAGCGGGCGGTGCGAGAGATGAAGCACCTTGTCAGCTAGGCTCGTCAAGACACCATGACAATCGTCGGAATCGGCCTGGACCTGGTACGAATCGATCGCATCCAAGCTATAGCGGAGCGATGGCAAGATCGATTCTTGCGGCGGCTCTACACCGAGGAGGAACGGCGGCTCTCTTCCCGACGCACGTCTCCCTACTCATTTCTGGCCGGGCGATTTGCCGCGAAAGAAGCCATTCTAAAGGCATTGGGCACCGGTTGGTCCGCCGGTATCCGATGGTTGGATATCCAGGTTCTCAACGATGGGACCGGTCGCCCAGTGGCCACCGTGGACGGACGCGCCAGAACCTTGATGAGAGAGGCCGGGATCACCGGCATTCTCATCAGCCTATCTCATGATGGGGAGTACGCGATTGCGGAGGCGCTCCTCACCAGAGACCCGTAACCGCAAAGGTCGCCGGGCCCCTGTGCTGCGCGACCCTGTCGTTCATTCCGCGTTCTCTTCGATGAAAATCGTCACCGCCGCTCAGATGCAAGCCCTCGACCGACGAACCATCACGGAGGCCGGTATCCCCGGCCTGACCTTGATGGCTCATGCGGGGAGCGGGGTAGTGCGCGCGATGGAACAGGTCCTAGGCTCATTGGCCGGCAAAACCGTATCGATCTTCTGCGGCAAGGGGAACAACGGCGGGGACGGCTTCACGATTGCACGGCTTCTCCGTGCCAAACGAGCCTCCGTGCAGGTCGTCCTCGTGGCAAAGACGACGGACTTGAAGGGTGACGCCAAGACCATGTATCGGCGATTCATCAAGGCTGCAAGGACCTCAACGCTTCATATCTCACCTTCTTTGGATCGGATGCGTGCGTTGCTTCGGAACAGTGACGTCATTGTCGATGCCCTCCTAGGAACCGGACTTTCTGCAACGGTCACCGGTCCCTATCGCGCTGCCATCGACGCCATCAACGAGATCAGCATGGAGACCGGCCTTCCGATCACGGCGGTCGATCTTCCCTCCGGCATCCACGCCGATTCGGGTGCCGTCCTGGGTGCTGCCGTCCGGGCCTCGCTCACGGTGACGTTTGGCCTGCCCAAATTGGGCCTGTATGTGGGGGATGGCATCGACCATGCCGGAGATATCCGGATTGTCGACATCGGGATCCCTGAGAGCTATGTGGAAAAGGTGGAGAGCCGCATCACTCTTATTTCGCCTGGCCACGTCCATCGTCTTCTTCCCCGACGTATGCCGTCCGCTCACAAAGGGACCTTTGGCCATGCGGGCATCATCGCGGGATCGGTCGGCAAGACCGGCGCCGCCGCGCTGACAGCCAAAGCCGCGTTACGGGTAGGAACCGGACTCGTCACCGTCGCAACGCCGGCCGGAGTCAACCAGACGCTTGAGGCCAAACTGCTCGAGGCCATGACCATTCCCATGCCGGACACCGAAGCGCAAACGCTCTCGTTTTCAGGCCTTGACCGTCTTGTCGCCTTCGCCAGCGAGCGGAGTGCGGTCGCGATCGGTCCCGGTCTATCGACACATCCGGAAACTATCAACCTGGTTCGTGCCTTGATCGGACGCTTGGAAAAACCTTTCGTGTTGGATGCGGATGCCCTGAACGCGCTGGCGGGAGCGACTGACCTGCTGACGACGTGCAAGATCCCCCCGATCCTAACCCCCCATCCTGGTGAAATGGCGCGATTGGGAAAGCACACCAGCGCGCGAATCGTCAATGCTGATCGAATCGGCACAGCCACCCGATTTGCACAGCAGTATGGCGTCGTTCTCGTCCTCAAAGGCGCGCGAACCGTGGTAGCCGGTCCCGATGGGCGCGCTGCAATCTGCCCGACTGGCAATCCAGGGATGGCGACTGCCGGAACCGGGGATGTCCTGACAGGCATCATCGTCGGCTTGCTAGCCCAGCGACTGAGCGCATGGGACGCGGCGCGCGCCGGCACCTATATCCACGGATTGGCCGGAGACTTGGCAGCAGCGAACCTGGGACGCATCGGAATGACGGCCGGAGACCTGATTGACCAAATCCCTTATGCCATCGCACACTCATTCACATCGTAGCGAGCAGCGTTCGGTATCTCAGGGTCAAGCCGCTGAGAAACAACCCCAACGGGCTCCTCGAAGCAGGTCGCCGCAGCGATGGACATATCGGTCTCAATCGGCCATTGACACCGACCGGTTGGGGCAGGTGCTTGGACGGTCATCGCGCGGCGGTGACATGATAGCGCTGTACGGAGATCTTGGAAGCGGAAAGACGTGCCTCGTGCGTGGGATCGCCGACGGATTGGATGCACCCCGTCGTGCCGTGAGCAGCCCGACGTTCGTGTTTGTCCACACATACGACGGCCGGCTGCCCCTGATACATGCGGACCTCTATCGGCTGGACACGACCACGGATCTGCACCATCTGGGCTTGGAGGAGTACTTCGATGAGCGGACTGTGGTAGCTGTCGAATGGGCGGAGAAAGCGCAGAGTGCACTACCTTCCGATCATCTGGAGATTCATCTCGGACATCTCAACAGAACAAGCCGATCTGTCTCTTTCCACGCCACGGGGTCACGATCCTCCGAACTTCTTCAGCAAGTGATCAGGGCGAACGCAGAGCACGAACGCGCGTGTGATTCCAAGAGGCGTATGGTCTCCGCACGGTCTGAGGCACCGAACCCTCCTCGTCGCAAGGCGGAGTGCCGCTGATGAAAGTGATCTGGGCCCCTTGGCGCATGGCCTATATCAAAGACTCCCGCAAGCCAGCCGCCTGCATCTTTTGCACGAAGGCTCGGGGGCGGCGCGATGCGACCAACCTGTTGCTCCACCGCAGCCAACACGGCTTTGTCATGATGAACCTGTTCCCGTATAACAGCGGGCATCTCATGGTGGCGCCATACCGTCATGTTAATAACCTGGAGGTCCTCTCGCCTGAATCCTCGTTGGATCTGGTCGCGCTGATGAATCTCTCTCTGAAGGTGTTGCGATCTGAGATCGGGCCCGAAGGCTTTAATGTTGGCATCAACCTGGGACGTGTCAGCGGGGCTGGTATCGAAGAACACGTCCACGTGCATATTGTTCCTCGCTGGAGCGGCGATACGAACTTCATGCCGGTGTGCTCCGATACTCGGGTGATCCCCGAGCACTTGAGTGCGACGTATCGCAAGCTTCGAGCACGGTTTCGCCTCATGACCTCAGAGAAAAAGACGGCCGCTCAACTTCCTTCCGGGTCTCGCGGCGGCATGAAGGCGGGAAACCATCGTCATAAGCCGACCGGGCTGGACGCACACATTCGACGTCCTCCGTCCACGGCACCGCTCTCACACCACCGATCGCGATCTCGAAAAAGAACGGTGAAAGGCTCATGATCCGACTCGTTCTGGTCTGTATCATTCTGTTACTCTCCCTGTCATTCTTTCTTCAAAATCAGGAAGAAGAAGTCACGCTTCATTATTTCTTCGGCCTACAGTCCGCGTCTACCCCTATCAACAAACCCATCCTCAGTGCATTCGCCATCGGACTTCTGGTCGCCTTGATTCTCTTGTTCCCCGCATGGGTCCGGGGCAGGATCGAACTCAGGCGAAAAACCAAGGCCCTACAGGAAGCCGAGACCGATTTGGAGCGCCTACGCAGAGAAAAAGGAGTCACTCCGTCGTTAGTGTCGGGAAGCCGCCAAGGTGAGGGATCTACCGATGCATGACGGCGACCTCACTCCGTTGATGCGCCAATATCGCGAAATCAAGCACACCTATCAGGATGCCGTCCTGCTGTTTCGTGTCGGTGATTTTTATGAAATGTTCTATGAAGACGCCGAGGCGGCCTCACAGCTGCTCTCTATCGCCTTGACCTCGCGGGACAAAGCCCGTGCGGATCCGGTACCACTCTGTGGAGTCCCCTATCACGCCGTGACCGGATATATCGCAAAACTGCTGAAGGCAGGGCGGACGGTGGCGTTGTGCGACCAAGTGGAGGATCCGAAACTGGCCAAGGGGCTGGTTCGGCGCAAAGTCGTCCGTCTCTACACGCCCGGCACGCTGATCGAGACCGACTTGCTCCCGGCAACCGAGTCGATCTTCTTGGCCGCGGTGGTGGCCCCGCCGCAGGTCTCGCCACAATCTAACGAACCCATCTGGGGACTGGCGGCGCTGGACTCGTCCACCGGTGAATTCTGGTTGATGGAAGGGGCCAGCGACTCGGCGCATCGCGCGCTTCAAGACGAGTTGTACAGACTAGATCCCCGGGAAGTGCTGTATCACCCCGACCTTCCTCGTCATCTGTACGAGCGGCTCTCAGAGCTGAAAGGACCTCGGCTCTGTCCTCAGGAGCCTTCGGCGTTTGATTTTCGGCTAGCCGAACGTCTCCTGCTTGATCAGTTTCGAGTGGCCTCATTGGATGGGTATGGCTGTCGCGGCCTGAGCCTGAGTATTCAGGCGGCCGGAGCAGTCTTGCGCTACCTTCAGGACACACAGCCAACGGCCAGCCTTGCTCACGTGTCTCGACTACGGATCCGGCGCTCGGATGATGCCATGCATCTCGACAGCGCAACCATTCGAAATCTCGAGCTGACAAAGTCCGTTTCCAACCATCGGCACGATTCCACGTTGCTCTCCGTGTTGGATCGGACCCTCACAGCCATGGGAGGCCGTTTGATGCGGGAATGGATCGTTCGACCGTTGATCCGGCCGGATCAGATCAACGCCCGTCTCGACGCGGTAGCTGAATTGGTGCGGCACGTTCCGGTTCGCGGGGGAGTCAGGACGGCGCTCAAGACCATTCAGGACATCGTTCGCCTGGGTAGTCGGGTTTCGCTGGGAGCCGCGACACCTCGCGAGCTCCTCGCGCTCAAACAGTCAGTCGCGCCGCTTCCCGAGCTCAAGGCTCTGCTGGCCACGCTCCGGTCACCTCTTCTCCAGGAGCTTGTCCGGTCCTGGGATGATTTGACCGACGTCCACCAGATCATCGAGGAATCCATTCTTTCGGATGCTCCGGCCACGACCCGGGAGGGCGGCATCATCAAGGACAGATATCATCCTGAGTTGGACGAACTGCGGAAAGTGTGCCGTGAAGGAAAAGGATGGATCGCCCACCTTGAGTCCCAGGAACGGGTACGCACGGGTATCGAGTCCCTGAAGGTCCGATTCAACCAGGTCTTCGGTTACTTCATCGAAGTGACCAAGGCGAACGCCTCGCGCATTCCTGAGCACTATGTCCGCAAGCAGACATTGGTCAACGCGGAGCGGTTTACCACGGTTGAGCTGAAAGAATTGGAAGACCGGGTGACCGGGGCCGATCTGAAACTGACCCTTCTGGAACGAGAGTTATTCGACCAGATCCGTGCAGCGTTGGCACAGGAAACTCCCAGACTTCAGAAGATGGGGGCAATCATTGCCGCGCTAGACACGTTGACCGCCTTGGCTGAAACGGCTGCCCACAACCGCTACGTCAGGCCGGATATTGATGAGGGAGCGAAGATCCGCATCACCGACGGCCGTCATCCTGTAGTGGAGCAGATGGACCTGTCGGGAGGTTTTATCCCGAACGATACCCTCCTGGACCTCGACGCCAATCGACTCGTGATTCTCACTGGACCGAATATGGCCGGCAAGAGCACATACCTCAGGCAAATTGCGTTGATCGTCTTGATGGCTCAAATGGGCAGCTTCGTTCCCGCGCAAGCGGCTCACATCGGCGTGGTGGACCGTATCTTCACCCGTGTCGGCGCCTCGGACAACCTGGCGGCAGGCCAAAGTACCTTTATGGTGGAAATGACCGAGACCGCTCAGATCCTCAATTGCGCCACCGTGCGGAGTCTGATTCTATTGGATGAAATCGGACGCGGGACCAGTACATATGACGGGTTGAGCATAGGATGGGCGGTCGCCGAGTATATTCAGGATCGCAGCCGTCTGGGCGCCCGCACTCTCTTCGCGACCCACTACCACGAAATGACGGAGCTCGCCACGCAGCGGGAAGGCGTGAAAAACTATACCGTGCTGGTGAAGGAACGAAACGAAGAGGTGCTCTTTCTTAGAAAGATTGTGGAAGGGAAAGCCGATCGCAGCTACGGCATTCAGGTAGCCAGGCTCGCCGGGTTGCCGGCGATTGTCATCACACGAGCTCGTGAAGTGCTCGCTCAGCTCGAGCGACCCACGGCTACACCTTCCGAGCAGGCCCCAGGTTCTATAGAACAACCCGATCCATCGCTCCCGCCTCCGCACCCAATTGTGGAAGAGGTCCGGCAAATGGACTTATTTACGATGACGCCCCTGGAAGCCCTGAATCGCCTGGCGGATCTGCAGCGCCGACTCGAAGACCCAAATTAGTCGAATGCAAGGCAAGAAAAAAGCGGTGCCCTTTTCAAAGGCACCGCTTTTCGCACCGCGTCTTGTCCTCAGTGACCACCGCTCTCGTTATACGCAGCCGTCCAGGGGATTAGACCGCCGACAGGCTTTCCACCCGGGATCATCAAGTCATACTGCATCGGGAGCGCACCCACTCCCTTAGGAGAGGTGTTGAGCTCCTGCTTGGCCTTCGCGCAGCCTGCCTCCAGTTCATCCTTCCCTTCGCAGCCCTTCGCCCTCACTGCCATGATGCTGCGCGTCTTGCCTGGTTCACCGGCCACTTCCGGCAGCTTCTTGACGGCGGTAATCACCCGCCGATTCTGCTCTGTTTCTTGGGCCGTAAACTCAACTAGCGTCGTCGCTGAAGCAGGTGGTACCTCCTTTGCCGCAGCCGGTCCGGCATGCGCACGCGCCATCGACTTCAATTGTTCCCACACTTCTTTGTTGCCCGCATAGAACTTCAGGTTCTTGCCGGGATGAATTTTCTGCCAGAAATACCCGCTCTCGGCATTACCGCCGAACACGGCGGTATTGATCCACACCGCTTCATCATAGGGGTCCAGGATGATCACCCGACCCTGGATTGTGGTCGGCTTGCTCATGTCACCCCATTCAAATCGTTCCTGGAATGCTTCGATAGCCAGCGCAGCCGTGGCCATACCACCGACGAGAGCCATGGCGGCGATAAAGGCCCCTGCTTTCCCGTGACATTTCTTCATCGCACCCTCCTTACATCGTTGAATGAATTCTGCTCGTATAAAAGAGGCGCGCTTGTGTGTTCGACCACTAATCCTTCAGCACCTTGAACCCGGTGATGGTCCGACCATCAAGCGTCACTTCGAGGGCCACGAGGTCCTGGGAAGCTTTGATGATCTGGTCCATGAGCGCCTTGTCCTTCACTTGAAGGCGGACGGTCTGGGCAGCCTGGTACCAACCTGCATAGGGATTATTTTTTTCGGTGCCGCCGGTGAAACCCCACGCGCAGCAGACAAACAAAGGATCGGGCGGCTTCACATCCAAATCAGAAGATTTCCGACCAGCCGGGGTTCCTGAAGCCGGCTCATCCGTATTCCAATACTGGATGCCAAACAGGATCTCCTTCTCGGGATTGTCCGCCCATTGGGACCATACACGACCCTTGAGCGTCTTGACCGCTTCCCCCTTCAGAGGGACCTTACCAAGTACGGCAGGTCCTCCACCGGCCGGCGCGTCCGCTGCGGCAACAAACTCAGCCGCCAGTAAACCAGCGACCGAAAAAACTGCGACTGCAGCAATGATTACGACCCTATTCATTCCTCATCCCTCCTTCATAGATATGCACAGAATGCATAGTATGAACCCACAACAAAAACCCAGCCTTGGGAACCCATAAGAGAACGGAATAGGAAAGATGCCACGGCTAGGAAACGATCCGCACCTCCTTTCCTCTGAGCCATGACATAGCAGCACGCTCCAACACTTTCACCTTCGCTTTGGTAACTCTAAGAATTAAGAATAAGGAAGTGGTGAGATCGTAATGAATCAAGCAATTCTTGTCAAGGGAATATTTGACAGCCGTGAAAGCCGTTTGACCTGACTAACCTATTGATCTAGCTAGATTTTTAGAAACTCCGCGCGGCGGATCATCAGTGCAGGGCGCTCTGAAGAGAGCGGCTTGAGACAGGCCCCAACCCGGTCACGGAGAGAGAGTCGAAGTCCAAGAGGTCGCGGCTAAGACGGTGGACCTGGTCGCGCGAAACTCGGTCGATCTCGGTCATGATTTCTTCGAGCGACAGATGCCGGCCCAGATAGAGCTCGTCCTTGGCAAGCTTGCTCATTCGACTTTGTGTGCTTTCCAAGCTCAACATGACATGACCCTTCATTTGATGCTTGGTCCGTTCCAATTCTTTTCGATCCATGCCGTGGTGACGCAGTCGCCTGAGCTCCCGACAGATGAGATCAACTACCCTCTGGACTTCTCGTGGCCTGGTGGCGGCGTACACAGTCAAGGTCCCGGCATCGGAGTACGAGGACGCAAAGGAATAAATAGAGTAGGCGAGGCCCCGCTTTTCCCTGATCTCTTGAAAGAGGCGCGAGCTGACGCTGCCGCCGAGCACCGAGTTGAGAGCGATGACCGCGTAACGGTCTTTGTCGTCTAGCCGGACCCCCTTCAACCCCAGACAGAGATGCGCCTGTTCGAGTGGCTTTCGACGCACGGACACTCCCCCACTAACGGAAGGAGGCCGGCGGTCTACCCTCGGGCGAGTGGAACGCGGCGGGGAGCCAAAGAATTTTCCTAGGAGACGCAGCAGCTCCTTGAAAGCGAAATTTCCCGCGACTGCCACAACCGTCTCGTGGGGCTGATAGTGCGCATCGATGTACCGAAGCAGGTCCTCCTGTTGCAAAGCTCTGATCGTCGTCATCTCGCCCAAGATCGGCCGGCCGAGCGGATGCTGCTTCAATGTTTGCTGCGTATGGATGTCCTGCACCAAATCTTCAGGATCGTCTTGAACCATTCGGACCTCTTCAAGGATGACCTGTTTTTCCTTTTCGATTTCCTTTGGATCAAGCCGAGAGTGGTGAAAGAGATCGGACAATAACCCGAGTGCGGGCTTCACGTGCTGATCCAATACCTTGACATAAAAGGTCGTGGTCTCGCGGCCCGTAAATGCGTTCATTTCACCGCCCAGCGCATCAATCTCCCGCGAGATCTGGGTCGCCGACCGTGAGGGAGTCCCCTTGAAAAACATGTGCTCAATAAAGTGAGAAACCCCCTCTTCTCCTTTCATTTCGTCGCGAGACCCGACGTTGACCCAGATGCCGATCGTCACCGACTTGAGCGCGGGCATTCGTTCCGTGACGATGCGAAGCCCGTTGTCGAGAACCACCTTTCGATACATGAATTACCCCGCGGCCGGCGTGGTGGGAGTGGGCATCGTCTCTTTGCGACTCAGGCGGATTTTCCCCTGCTTGTCGATTTCAAGGACCTTCACCATGATCTGATCACCTTCGGAGACCTCATCGGCCACGGTCTTGACCCGATGATGGGCGAGTTGCGAGATGTGCACCAACCCGTCGGTGCCTGGAAGAATTTCGACAAAGGCGCCGAAATCCATAATCTTCCTGACCGTGCCCAAGTAGGTTTTCCCGACCTCCACTTCCTCGGTCAGGCGATTGATCATATCGATCGCCTTTTGAGCTGAGGCCTCATCCACAGCCGCGATCGAGACGGCCCCGCTATCCTCAACATTGATCTTGACGCCGCAATCGGCAATGATGCTGCGGATCATCTTGCCGCCCGGGCCGATCACATCCCGGATCTTGTCCTGTTTGATTTTCAACGTGAAGATGCGTGGCGCATAAGGAGAAAGCTTCTGACGGGGAGCCGGCAAGGCCTCGGCCATCCGCTCCAAGATGTGGAGACGTCCCGTGCGGGCCTGATCCAGCGCCTGCCTCATCAAGGAGGGGGTAATGCCGGCTATTTTGATGTCCATCTGAAGAGCCGTAACCCCGTGCCGCGTCCCCGTGACCTTGAAGTCCATGTCGCCCAGATGGTCTTCCAATCCCAAGATGTCGGACAGCACCATTACCCGATCGCCTTCTTTGATCAGTCCCATCGCAATCCCGGCGACCGGCTCTTTGATCGGCACACCGGCATCCATCATCGCGAGCGTACCCCCGCAAACCGTCGCCATGGACGATGATCCGTTCGACTCCAGGATATCGGACACCAGCCGCAGCGTGTACGGGAAGGCTTCCTTGCTGGGAATGACCGGCTTCAACGCGCGTTCGGCAAGCGCCCCATGCCCGACTTCCCGCCGCCCCGGCGAGCGGAGAGGCCGAGCTTCTCCCACACTGAACGGAGGGAAATTGTAATGGAGCATGAATGTCCGGTGGTATTCTCCCTCCAACGCATCGATCCGCTGCTCGTCTTCGGTCGTGCCCAGGGTTACCACGGCCAAACTCTGGGTTTCCCCTCGCGTAAACAGTGCGGATCCGTGGGTTCTGGGCAGCACCCCGACTTCGCAGGTGATCCCTCGAATGTCGGTTGGCCCGCGGCCATCGGCTCGCACGCCCCGCTCCAGAATCATGTTCCGGACTTCGGTGTACTCCAATGAATGGAAGATCAGCTTGATATGTCGTTCGCTGTTGGGATCCTCCGTCTTTAATTTTTCTATCGCTTCCTGAAGAATCTGATCCAACCGCTCTTGGCGGGCCGTCTTATTGGGAATGAAAATCGCGTCCCTTATGGCACCAGCCACGAGTTGGCGGACCCGGTCGCTCAACACGGGATCAATCTCCTCGGCCTTAACCGGCCGTTTTGGCCGCCCGGTCATTGCTTTCAGCTCCAAGATTTTGGCGACGATTTTCTTGATCTCGGCGTGCGCCATCTCGATCGCCTCGATCATGACCGACTCCGGCTGCTCATTGCCGCCCCCTTCCACCATCATGACCGCGTCTGCTGTACCTGCGACCACCAGATGAAGATCACTGGTTTCGAGGATGGCGAGATCGGGATTCACGACGATCTGACCGTTCACGCGGCCGACTTTGACGCCAGCGACAGGACCGTCGAAGGGAATATCGGACAGGGCCAAGGCGGCCGACGCAGCGGTAATGCCGACCACATCCGAGGAGCCGGTCTGATCGGCCGACAGGACAGAGACGATCACCTGCGTCTCGAGATAGTAGCCCTCGGGAAAAAGCGGGCGGAGAGGTCGATCAATCAAGCGACTGGTCAGGACTTCCTTTTCGGATGGCCGTCCCTCACGCTTGAAGTATCCGCCTGGAATTTTACCCGCTGCATAGGCCTTTTCCTGATAATCCACGGTCAAGGGAAGAAAGTCGACTCCTGGTTTGATCGTTTGGGACGCGACGGCGGTTGCGAGCACCACGGTATCGCCATACGATGCCAACACAGCACCGTCGGCCTGCTTGGCCACTCGGCCGGTTTCCAGTCGAAGCCGGCGACCGGCAATGTCCATTTCAATCACATGCACCATCCTCTGATCTCCTCTTGTCACTGCCGGCACAGATGCCCACAGAGATGCGCTCACATGAAGAGCGCTGAGCCATGAGTGCTGAGTCTCGACTCTCTTGGACTCACCACTCAGAAATCAATGCTCAACTCTTCAAGACATGTGAGCTCATGTCCGTGTTCACCTGTGATGACAGTCCCGTCTGGCTCTGACGTCTCGTCAGAGTGCGGGAACGTGGTTACTTACGAATGCCCAACCGCTCTAGCACAGCCCGATACCGGGCATCGTCCACTTTATGGAGGTAGTCCAGGAGTCGGCGGCGACGACCGACTAACTGCAACAACCCTCTCCTGGAATGATGATCCTTCTTGTGCAGCTTAAAATGGTCGGTGAGATAGCCGATGCGATTCGTCAGAATTGCGATCTGCACCTCGGGCGAGCCAGTATCGGCATCATGCTGCCGATGCTGTTGAATGAGTCCCGTCTTCACGTCCTTCAGCAATGCCATTACTTCTCCTCCTCTCTGCTCCACCTAACCATTCACCAGTACCTTCACAATCGATATCGACTGCCCAGAAGGTTGTCCAGGTGCGTTGGTCGTCGACCCCTCCGACCCGACCGGCAATCTGCCGAGCGCCATCAGACATCCTGTTGGGTCTTTCAGCCGCACCGATCTTCCCGCCAGATCATCTACACATGCACTTCGCTCCCATTGCACCGCCATCCAAGGAACAGGCACCCCGTGGATCATGCGCGAGGCGGCCTTCTCATCCACGAATACCTCTGGTAAGTGACTGAGCGCGGCATCGAGCGGGAGCAGGTCATCGGCCAACTGGCCGTCGGACAGGCGTTCAATGAGCGCCTCGATCGTCAGTGCTTCCATCACCATCAGTGGCCCAACCCGCCGTCGCTCCAATGCCAAAACATGCCCCCCCACACCGAGCGCTTCCCCAATGTCGGCGCACAAGGTGCGGATGTAGGTCCCTTTCGAGCAGACCACCCGCAGCGAGACATCTCGCCCGGCCATGCCGATCACTTCGATCTGATGAATCGTGACCTGGCGTGCGTGCCGCCCCACGGTCCTTCCCGACCGCGCAGCTCTATACAATGGCACCCCACCGACCTTCACGGCGGAATACATTGGCGGTAATTGAGTGATCGGCCCTTTGAACTGCCCGACGACGGCTCGGATGCGCGACTCCTCCAGTGTATTGATCGGATGCGAGACCAGGACGATCCCGGTGGCATCTTGAGTGTCGGTGGTCTCACCGAGCCTGAGGACCGTATCGTACTCCTTTTCCCACTCCATCAGATACTCGGCGATCCGGGTTCCCCGACCGACGAGCACCGGAAGCACGCCGGTGGCGGCCGGATCCAAGGTGCCGGCATGACCGATCTTGGGGCCTTTCAGCAGGCCTCGGAGCTTGGCCACCACATCATGCGACGTCCACCTCATCGGTTTGTTGACGTTCAGGATGCCATCGCCGATCGTTCGAGCTATGAGACCGGGCCTGCCGGTCAGTACACCGACATTGGCGCTAGGATTGGGCATCGCTCGCCTCATGATGATCGGCTAGCTCCGGCAGCGACTCACCCGGCTTCTTCTCCCCCAACTCTTTAAGCAGCGACAGAATGCGGTCCCCGCGCGGCCCGGTGATATCCTTCTGAAAGACCAACTCGGGGGTGTAGCGCAGACTCAATCGACGGCCCAATTCCGTTCGAATAAAGCCTGTCGCCTTCGCCAGTCCTGCAAACGTCTCTGCTTCTCTCTCCCCGTTCTGACTCGCCGTGACGAACACCCGCACCAATCGGAGATCATTGGTTAACTCCACGTCGGTCACAGTGACAAACCCGATCCGTGGATCCTTCGTTTTCCGCATGAGGATGTCGGCCACCTCCATACGGATCTGATCCGCCACGCGAGAAGCACGCTTGTACCCCGCTTTGGCCATAGGACCCCGACACCTCGTTACAGCAGTTCAATACGAAATTTCACCATCTCGATCATCGGAACGGAGCGCAGAAGATTGACGGCTTGGTCCAACACCTGATTCACGTAGGCGCCCTCGTTGGCCACACAGGCCATTCCCAACACAGCCTTTTGCCACAGGTCCTGGTCTCCGACTTCGGCGACCGAGACATTGAACTTATCTCGCAGCCGGTCTTTGACACTGAGGAGCACTTGCCGCTTTGCCTTCAAGGAATCACTTTCCGGGAGATAGAGTTCGATCGTGCAGAGCCCGACAATCATACGTCTGCGAGAGGTGGAAGAACCGGGGACGCAGCTTCAGAGCTTGCCCGCCACTTTATCGAGGATGTAGACCTCGAGGACATCGCCGGGCTTCATATCGCTGAAATTCTCGACGCCGATTCCACATTCGTACCCCTGCTGTACCTCGCGCACATCATCCTTGAACCGACGGAGCGAGCCGAGCTTTCCTTCATATGCCACGACGTGATCCCGGACGACCCGGACCCCTGAACTGGCTCGTGAGATCGTCCCGTCGATCACGTAGCAGCCCGCAATGACCCCGGCCTTGGGGATGTTGAAAATCTGGCGGACTTCCGCCCGACCCAAAATGCGTTCCTTCAGTGTGGGTTCCAGCAACCCTTCCATCGCGGCTTTGATGTCGGCGAGCGCGTCGTAGATGATCGTGTAGAGACGAATATCCACCCCTTCTCGCTCGGCGAGCACGGCGGCCTTCGGCTCGGGGCGAATATTGAAGCCGATGATGATCGCACGCGAGGCCGATGCCAAGAGGACGTCGGTCTCCGTTATGCCACCGACCCCACTATGAATCACGCGAACTTTCACCGCAGCGGCGGAGAGCTTCTGGACCGCCTCGGACAAGGCTTCGGCGGATCCTTGAACATCTGATTTGATGACCAGGGCCAATTCTTTGACATCGCCCTCTTTGATCCGCGCGTAGAGATCATCGAGCGTCACACGCCCCCCCCCGGCCGCGAGTTCTGCGCTCCGTTGCTTCTGGAGGCGCGCTTCGGCGACTTCACGAGCGACCCGTTCATCGGGCACCACGATGAACGGATCGCCTGCCGCCGGCACGCCCGGCAATCCGATCACCTCGACGGGCATTGATGGACCGGCTTCGGACACTTTGACTCCGATATCGGTAATCAGTGCGCGGACCCGGCCACTAAAGGTTCCCACGACAAAGACATCGCCCAGGCGGAGGGTTCCGCTCTGGACCAGCACGGTCGCGACTGGTCCGCGCCCTCGGTCGAGCTTGGCTTCAACCACCGCTCCTTTGGCCAGGCGCTTGGGATCGGCTTTCAGTTCCAATACTTCGGACTGAAGCAGAATCATCTCCAGCAAAGCGTCCAACCCCAGCTTCTGTTTGGCCGACACTTCCACGAAAATCGTCTGCCCCCCCCAGGCCTCCGGAATAAGGTTGTGCTCGGTGAGAGAATGCTTCACGCGTTCAGGGTTGGCGCCAGGTTTGTCGATCTTGTTGATGGCGACGATGATCGGGACGTTGGCCGCCGTCGCGTGGTCGATGGCTTCCACGGTTTGGGGCATGACGCCGTCATCAGCCGCCACGACAAGGACGACGATATCGGTGATCTTCGCCCCCCTGGCCCGCATGGCCGTAAACGCTTCGTGCCCCGGGGTATCCAGGAAGGTGATCCGTTTATCATGCGCGGGCACGACGTAGGCGCCGATATGCTGGGTAATTCCGCCGGCTTCCTGTTCGGTCACCTTGGTCTGCCGGATTGCGTCCAGGAGCGAGGTCTTCCCATGATCCACGTGCCCCATGATGGTCACTACCGGCGGCCGCGGTTCCAAGACTTCCTGCTCCGTCCACTCAGCGATTTCCTCGAGCAATTCCTCTCCTTCCTTGTCAGCCGACACTTCCGCCTTGAGACCAAGCCCTTCCGCAATCAACGTAGCGACGTCCTTATCCATGGGTTGGTTCAACGTGAGCATCTGGCCCATTTCCATCAACTTTCTGATGATGTCGGCGGGACGTTGGCCGACGAGTTCCGCGAACTCTTTGACAGTGAGGCCGGCCGTGAGTTTGATCCCCTTCTTTCGAGGCTTGGTGATCTCTGCCACCGCAGAGGGCTGGAGGTGACGCGTTCTTTCGTCCCGTCGGTGCACCGGAATTGCGCGAAGATCCTGCCATCGGGCCGCATCTTCGCGAAACTTGACCTCTTCGTCGTCACGGGATCGACCCGGCTTTCTTGGCTTCTTGAGTTTCTCTTTGAGACCTGCGGCTTCCTCCGGGGACGGTTCAAGAACGCCTGCTCGCTTCTTATCGGAGACAGGGGGAAGCGCAGCCGAGGCAACTGTCTCGGTAGGCGGCGTTGGTGCACCAACCGCGACGGCGTCACGGGATCGTGGATCTCGTGGACCGACCGGCAACGGAGGCAGAACAGCTTTATCAACGGCGAGATCCTGCTGGTGGACAGGACTCAGCGACACGGACGCTGGCGCCGCCGGCGAAGGCTTCGCGATCTCGGGAGAGATTCCACTCGGAAATGATGTCGCCTCGGGTGGGACCGATGCGGGCATCGCAACGAGTCCGAGTTCCTCTTCTGTTTTTTTTCGCTTGAACAAGATGCGTTTCTTGTCGGGTTTCGGCACCTCCTCGACCACCGCAGCCGATACCTTGCCGCTCGACGCTTTTACAGAGTCTCGAGCGTCACTTGACGCGCTCGATGACTTAAGGTCACGTCCGTCAAGATGATCCCTGCTCGAGAGCGATCCTTTTTTCAGCACCTTCCGGCCGGCATCCACCTTCCCATCTGACCTCACGTCTGTTCCGTCAGTTGTCTGTCCCTGCGGCATCAATTTATCCAACACTTTCCGGACGGCTTCATCATCCAACGCACTGCTGTGGGAAGCGACACTGATTCCCAGACGCTTCAACTCCGGGATCAGCGCCCGATTTTCCATCCCGAGTTTTTTCGCCAATTCGTACACTCTCATCTTCTACAACCTGCTTCCGACGCCATTCGGCTAAGCCTTTGCCTGAGACTCACTGATCGGTGATCCCTGTCCTTCCTCGTCGATCTGGGCTTCTGCGTTCTGCTGACTTCTAAGCGCCTCATCCTGTTCGCGCTGGGCTTCGGCCTCCTCGGCTAACGCGGCTTTGATTTCACGGTCCCGCTCGACCTTTTCTTTTTCATACTCTGTGGAACTGATGATGTCGATTCTCCAGCCGGTCAATTTCGCAGCGAGCCGTACATTCTGTCCGTTCTTTCCAATCGCCAGCGAGAGCTGGGAGTCGGCAACAACGACCAGCGCAGACTTTTTCTCTTCATCAATGCCGACCTTTTCAATCGAGGCCGGGTTCAGGGCTTCGGCAATGAACACCCGCGGATCCGAGGTCCATGCAATAATGTCGATTTTCTCGCCGCGCAGCTCCCTGACCACTGCCTGCACGCGCGACCCCTTGATGCCAACACAGGCTCCCACGGGATCGACGGCTTTGTCTCGAGACGAGACCGCGATCTTCGTCCGATCGCCCGGCTCGCGTACAACCCCCTTGATCTCCACAATTTTCTCGCCCACCTCCGGGACTTCGAGTTCAAACAGCTTGGTCACGAATTGCGGATGGGTCCGAGAGAGGATAACCTGCACGTCCTTGGGTGTTCGCCGAACTTCAACCAGATAGGCTTTGATCCGATCTCCTCGGCGGTAGGTTTCACGGGGAATCTGTTCGGAGGCAGGTAATACCGCTTCCGTCTTTCCGAGGTCCACGAGATAATTTCGTCGCTCCTGGCCCATGATGATCCCGTTAATGAGATCGCCTTGCCTGGTGGAGTATTCCTTTTGAACCGACTCCCACTCCGCTTCTCGGACCTTCTGGCAGATCACCTGTTTCGCCGTTTGCGCGGCAATCCGGCCTCAACTCATCCATCTCGATGACGGAACCGATCTCGTCGCCAATCTCCGCTTCACTGTCGACACGGCGAGCTTCATGAATCGAGATTTCAGCCTTCGGGTTTGTCACCGTATCAACGATGGTTTTCAGCGATACGACGGCAATCTCTCCCGTCTTTTGATCGATCTGAACCTGAATGTTCTCGCCTTGGCCAAATCGTTTTTTTGCCGCCGTTTGAAGCGCCGCTTCAACTGCGCCGATCACCCGGGCTTTATCGATACCCTTCTCGCGACCGATTTGATCGATGACCGCAATCAACTCACGATTCATAGATAGCGTCCCCCGCTCTCGGAAGAGCCCACCCCGTACCCACAGCTGAGCCTAGAACTCCACTTCAAGTCGCCCTTCCGCAATGGCCCCCCATGGGACACGAATGGTCCGCGTTCCGCCAGATCGTGTAACGGTAAGATCGACCCCATCGTCGTTCACTTCGACCAACCGCCCGATCACGCGCCACTGCCCCTCAAAGGGATCTCGAAACCTCAGGTTGATCAGCTTCCCGATCGACCGACGGTAATCGTCAACGTACTTCAGCGGACGGTCAAGGCCTGGAGAGGACACCTCAAGACGGTAGGCGTGTGGAACAGGATCCGTCACATCAAGCGCGTGACCCAGAGAGACATGAACCTGCTCGCAATCATCGAGATTGACCCCGCCCGGTTTGTCGATGTACACCCGGACGACGCTGCGAGGTCCCTGCCCGACACACTCCACGCCGACCAACTCCAGCTCTAACGCTCGGACGATGGGCGCCGCGACCGCACGCACCGAGTCGGTAATATTATGATGGGATGTTCCTCGATGAGTACGTTCCCAGACGCGACCCATTTGGTATACGTGAACCCAAACAAAAAAGTGGGCCTCCGCCCACTTCCAGTGCGCAACAAGCTACCATGTTCAACACGCCGTTGCAAGAGGCCGGCTAGCTAGCTCACCAGGCATCTGAAGCGAGCGCTGAGCCGTTCCGTGAGCGCTCCGGGTTTCCCGCTCCCAACCGTCACTCCATCGACGCGCACCACCGGGAGGACTTCTAACGTCGTGCCTGTCAAAAAGATCTCATCGGCCTGTCGGAACTCCTCCAGGCCGATATCTTGTTCTCGGACGGAGACCCCATCCGCTCTTGCCAGATCGAGCACCACCCTTCGCGTCACCCCGGAAAGAATCCATTCACCTTCCTGGGGAGTCACCAAGACTCCGGCGCGAACCAACATGACATTGCTGACGGCTCCCTCTGTGACCACTCCGCGCCGCACGAAGATCGCCTCAAATGCCCCAGCCTCCTTGGCGCGCTGACGGGCCATCACGTTCGACAACAGATTGAGACTCTTGATATCGCATCGCCCCCAGCGGAAATCGTCGATGGTGAGAACCTCCACTCCGACTGCGCACGTGGCCGGGTCCAGCGGTCGCATTTCGCGTATCGTCATGACCGCTGTGGGAGGAGTCGTGTCGGGAAAGGCGTGATCGCGCGGCGCCACGCCGCGCGTGAGCTGAAGATACACCTTGCTTTCTTCATACCCTCCACGTCGAATTCCTTCTTGGATGAAGTTCTTCCATTCTTCCATGCTAAGAGGATTGGCCAGCGCAATGGCCTTGGCGCTTCGTTCCAGCCGAGCCAAGTGGGCCTCCGGCTGAAAAGGCACACCTCGGTACGTGCGGATAACCTCGTACACACCGTCCCCGAACTGGAAGCCGCGATCCTCCACGGAGACCGTCGCTTCTTCCAAAGGCATAAAGCGGCCGTTGACATAACCTATGTTAGCCACTGTTTTTCTCGGGGGCGAACTGGTCGGCAACCTCGATCAGGAACACGCGACGGTCCTCAGCCGTGAACTTCCATCCCAATCGCTTTTCGAACACGAGCCGATGCGTGCCCGGTTGGACAACCCGAAATTCAAACGTCCTTCGTCCTGAATCAACCGCATTGTTGCTGGTGGTACGAAGGAAATCCTCATTGACTAAGACAAGAGACTCCGGATCATAGGAAGGAACCCATTGCTCGCCACGCGTCCGATCTTCCCACAGGTGAATAGGAACGATGGCGTCCTTCCCTGTCCGGATCGTCTTGGCGACCTCTCGAGTCCCTTCGCTCATGATTCCTTCACCCATTGGCGACACTCCGGCCTGCGCTCTGCGATCATGATTCACTGGATGATAAACGCCGAACGGCTTGCGGCTCAGGAGAAGTACGATGGTTTGCAGAGGATATCAGGCGCAGAGATCAGATTTTACGGCGCCCACCAACAAACACTTCGTCGCCCTCGACGCGAACTTCATAGCTTCCGACGCAGTAGCCTCCCCCATCGGTACCCTGACCGTTCCGAACATCAAACGCCAAATCATGCCACGGACAGGACACGACACACCCCTTCAATCGTCCCTGAGCTAACGGCCCCCCTTCATGAGGGCAAATGTTATAGATGGCATAGAACGTCCCCTCGACGTTAAACACCGCGATGGGCCTTTCATTGACCTGCACGACCTTGGAGGCGCCGGGAGGGATTTCATCGACCCGGGCGACCATTTTGAAACCGTCCGTGCTGCTCATGAATCGAGATGCGACGTTCCACCCCTGTGAGAATCTGGGCCAACGTCATGACAATCGAAGCGCGAACTTCAACTCCATACCAGGCTCCAAATGTTCTTGGCCAAGGAACCCGGCTGTAGTCTGAATGATGTACCGCGCCTTTTCGGGCGGCGGTCCGTACAGAGGACACGGGTCGCGAGGGCAGGGTTCTGCCCCTCCCACCAAGTGAACCACATGTCGACTCTCGTCGGCCCAAATAATATCTACAGGGAACTTGAATCCCTTCGTTCGCATCCGGTGGCGATCCGAAGTGTCGAAGATATACAGCATTCCGGAGTCCGGGGGCAATGCCTCCCTGAAGGCAAGACCGAAGAGCAGCTTTTCAGGCGTGTCGGCTACTTCGGCCTGGATTGCTCTTCCACTCGGGAAGGTCACGATGATCGTATCGGTGTCCTTCTGATTGGTGAGGAACCAACTTCCGGTCAGCAGGACAAGGGACAACACGATTAGCACGAAGACCCGACTTCGTTTCGGGGTCGCTGTGGGATCCAACAAAGATTTCACGTGGGGTCTTTTCAGTTCAGGTTTGCACGACTAGGTCCAACGGCCCAGATTGATGATATGGGCCTTCTGATCACGACATTGTCTGTTGACTTGGAAGAAAAACGCGGTCTAGAATGCGGATGCTCTGGCACGGAATATGAGCCGGGCAGACTGAAGATGTCAATACCGCGTGTAAGGAGGCTAGGGTTATGGCTCTCTTAATTACTGATGAATGCATTTCCTGTGGGGCCTGCTTGCCGGAGTGCCCGAATGAAGCCATTTTCGAAACTCGGAGTGATGCGGAGGGCAAGGGCTACCAGGTCGGTGAAGGACAAGGGGTGGGAGACAGCATCTACGTCATCACTCACGAGCGGTGCACTGAATGCGTCGGCCATTTCGACGAACCACAGTGTGCGGCCGTCTGCCCGGTCGACAACTGCTGCATCTCGGATCCGGCCTATCCGGAAACCACTGATGTGCTCCTGGAGAAAGCCAGAAAACTCAACCCCGACAAGCAAATCGACGACAACAAGGTCTGGAGCGGCGTGCGCAACTGATTCAGAATTAATGGTCACGTTATAAAACCCCCATCGCGCAGGCGATGGGGGTTTGTTATTCAGACCGAGTCCCTCTCAGAGCAACCTCCCGCGACGCCGCAGAATTCAGCTCTGGCTTGCACCTCCATGATATACTTTGGTGTATCCTCACGGGGAGGTTCGCTAATGTACACCAAACTTGCTTTGCTCATCTGCTTGGCAGCAACCTTGTGGCAACCGATTTCTGTCGAGGCGCGCCGGGGCGATATCTTCACCATTATCGAAGGCTTTATGGCGAAGCAGTTCCCGGAGGCCAAAAGTCACTTCTGGGTTGTGAACGCCACCCAGTGGCAGGCCGAAGATGAGATCGTGGTCGACCTCAACACGGTGGTGGTGGGCAAGGTCGGTCAAGCACCAACTGAAAATCGGTTCTTGCTGTTGATCGTCGGCGACAGGCTCGCGGCGGCTCAGAACATTCCCATGGATGCCGCCGTGGAGTGTAATCCCGAGCGGGCCTGAACGGCGCGCGGCATTCACTCCCAAAACAAACGCCCCATCCACTGGTCGAGAGTGGATGGGGCGATCCTGTTTTGAGGATGGATAACCTTGAACGGTGTTACTTGATCATCAAGAATCTCCCGCCGATATGCCCCGGATGAAGATGGCATTTGTAGGTCAGGGTGGATCCCTGAGTGGCATAAAAGAGATCGCTGGTCGGGATGCCGATGTACTTGCTCTCGCCCGGCTTCAAGACAACCTGCACCTTCAACGCAGTCGGAGCGGCCTGCTCTGCATCATCAACTGTCATGAAGAACCCATGCTCGGCTGACGAATTGTTGGTCACCTTGAGAACGAGCGGCCGGCCGGCCCGTGCTTTAAAGTCAATGATCGTGGCGGGCGGATACCACACCTTCGCGTTTCCAATCTCCATCGCAAACAGTTCCTGATCCACGGGCAGTTCCTTGAATGGCTGGCCCACGACAGATCCGGTCTCGAGATCGCCTATCTCGACACCACCGGCTTGCATGGCGAATGAGGTAGACGCCCCCGCCGCAATGACCACTAGGCCGAAAAAGATCGACAATAGCATCTTACCCATGGCCCTACCTCCTTGGGACATAAAATATGTGATTAGGTTAATAATGAGGAATTCAACCGCAGCCCAATGCGCCTGGAAGATTTCACCCGCCGACCCCACCCGCCGCTCCTTATAGCATAGGCCCCTGTGGGAAGCAAGAATCTTCTTTTCATGCTCAATTCAATTTTTGTCTAAAATTGGAGCAGACTTTCAATGGCTTACGAATCAACTGTCCTTCAGGGAATTACCATCGATCCGTCCTGACCCACTAAGAGATCGTACGGAGCATAGTCATCCGTGAGAACGACTCCTCGTGGCCATTCCGCCTTGCGTTGCGAAGTCAGTAACCCATTCACTTCAACAGGCAATCGACGTTGTTCGATGAGACTACTTACGTGAGCCGCGAATTCGGGTTGGCTCATCATCCTCACTCGAGTGCCCGCGAAGAAGATGAGATTTTCGGCTCCAGGGGGGCTCTTTCGCCACGGACCTTTCACAGCGAACGATTCAATGAAAGGGAACACGGTCCGAAGCGTTTCCACGACGGCATAAGACCGCTGACGATCCGGTCCCTCGCCAGACGAAGCCAGATTGACCGCCAAAACCCCGTCGGGACGCAGATGCGAACGCAACTCGCTGAAGAATTCTTGTGTCGTCAGATGGAACGGAATCAAATGCCGGGCGAATACGTCCAACCAGATGATATCGTATTGCTCATCAGTGGCTCGCAGGAATAGTCGAGCGTCTCTCGACATGTACGCGATGTTTCGTCGGCCGGGCATAACCGAAATATTGCTCCGCGGCCCAGGCGACCGAGGGATCGACTTCCACCGTATCAAGGCCAAGGTCTGGCCAGCGACGGGCGAGCCACTTGGCCAGGGACCCACCGCCATGACCCAGAATCAGCGCCCGTTTCGGTTCGGGCGCGATCGCAAGGGCCGCCATCATCAGTTGACTGTAAGGGAGGAAAAGCTCGACCGGGTCCGCCTTCCACATTACGGCATGGAAGGTCCGATCGAGAATCAGGTAACGGAAGAGGTCATCATCACGAATACGGACCTGCTGATATGGACTGTCTTCCTGGTGGATCGGCGCGGACAGGACCTGTACCGGATGCAGCGAAAACCATCCCAGGCTCACGCTGCTTATGAAGAGACACAAACTCCCGGCGGCTCTTGCAACCCTTCCGGCTCGGACCGCAACGGCGCGCCACCACCAGAGTATGCCTAGCAGAACCTGAACGCCACCCAAGACCGTGACCAGCGTCATGCTTCCCAGCCATGTCAGCAGATAAAAGGCGGTTCCCCATGTCCCGACCAGGCTTCCGATCGTTGAGACGGCGATCATCCGGCCGGTCTGTCGCCCCAAGTGTCCAAGATCACCGATCGACAGCCGAAGAAGAGCGGGCAAGACTCCGCTCAGGCAGAATGCCGGAGGAGCCAGCAACACACCTACCGCCAGACATGGACCCCATCGCGGATCCTGGATTGACGCAGAGACCTTCAACATGACCGGCTGTCCGACCCCTGCGAGAAGAAACGTCCATCCCCCAGAGACGAGAAGGAGCCAGGCGAGCAGCGCGCCTCCGTGGTAACGATCAGCCAGCCACCCTCCCATAGCATATCCGCTGCTCATCGCCGCCAGAATAACCCCGATAAGCGCGCCCCACACATAGAGGGAGTTGCCGAACACCGGGGCCAGCAGTCGGCTTCCTAAGATTTCAAGCGCCATCACCGAGGCCCCGCTGATGAACGCGGTGATTAGCAGCCAGACTCGAGACCATTGGGAGTGACTGGAACTCATACGGAGGGGATGAACCGACAGATCCGAACGGGGATGAAGCGGGGGACCTGAAGGGAATTACAGCGTTCCCCAATTCTTAAAATAACGCAAAAGGTCCCGCACGGAGATGATTCCGACAATCTGACTGTCTTGGGTAATGACTAGGTGTCTAATTCCTTTTTCAGACATGAGATCGCTGGCCTCATGAGCCGAGCGGTCGATCTCAATGGTGATCAAAGGACTGCTCATAATGGACTGCACCGGAGTCTGGTCCGGATTGAGGCCAACGGCCATCGCCTTCCGAACCAGGTCCGACTCACTCACCACCCCCAGATAGACGCCGTCACTGAGAACCAGCAAGGCGCCGACCCGTGAATTTCGCATCAGCCCGGCGGCTTCCGACAGAGTGGCCTCAGGGCGAATCGTTCGAATCTCGCGATTCATCATGACCGCCAAGGGGCGCAGAATCGCACCCATCTGCATGGCCATGTCGCGCCTCCTGCCCTCAAGCAACGAGGAAGAGATTGTACTGGGAGCCCCGTAGGCGTGTCAATCGATGATCCGCCTTGCCACGCTCGCGGCTCGGCCCGGGGATCGGCCCTCTTGCTTGCGGGTCTATCAATGTCTTGTTATACTTTCGGCGTTATATTCCCAGGCCAGAGTCCTCACAGTGTCTTCACCCATTAGGAGCGGAGTTTCGACATGTATATCAGTGTGATTGGAACGGGGTACGTCGGCCTAGTAACCGGAGCCTGCTTCGCGGAGTTCGGCCTGAACGTGGCGTGCATGGACGTCGACGCCCGGCGAGTGACCCGGTTGGAGAAAGGGGATGTCCCCTTTTATGAGCCCGGGGTGACTGAACTCGTCGCAAAGGGCCTTCGTGAGAATCGTCTGACCTTCACCACGGACATCGCCAAAGCGGTCGACCAGGCTCTCGTGATCTTCATCGCGGTCGGGACCCCCACGCTAAGTGATGGATCTGCGGATCTGTCCTATGTCGAAGAAGTCGGACGCGGCATAGCTCGCACGATGACCGGATACAAAGTCATCGCCACCAAATCAACCGTCCCTGTGGGAACGGGGGAAAAACTACGAGAAGTGATACGGGCCCACCAGCCCAACCGGCGTGGATTTGACATTGTCTCCAATCCCGAGTTCCTCCGTGAAGGCTCCGCGATTGAAGACTTTCTACGCCCCGATCGTGTCGTGATCGGCGCCGACAGCGATCAGGCGATTGCGATCATGAAAAACCTCTACCGGCCGCTCTATCTGCTGGAAACACCTTTTGTGGTCACCGATATTCCCACCGCCGAGATGATCAAGTACGCCTCCAACGCCTTCCTCGCCACCAAGGTGTCCTTCATCAATGAGATCGCCAATCTCTCCGAGCGCGTCGGCGCCGATGTGCAGATCGTCGCCAAAGCGATGGGACTGGACCGCCGGATCGGTCCGAAATTTTTGCATGCCGGTCCCGGCTTCGGCGGATCCTGCTTTCCCAAAGATGTGGCTGCGCTCATTCAGACGGGCGAGAAGGCCGGACATCAGATGGAGATCATACGCGCAGCCGCCCGCGTGAACGAACGCCAACGGCTGCTGATGGTCGAAAAAATTCAGCGCGCGCTTGGCGAGTTGAATGGGAAAACGATCGGCATGTTGGGGCTCTCATTCAAACCGAACACCAGTGATCTCCGGGAAGCGCCCGCCCTCTTCATCGCTGAACGGCTTCTGTCGGAGGGATGTAACGTGCGGGTCTGCGATCCTGCCGCCCTTGAAGAAGGGGCTAAGCTCCTCCCAGGAGCGACTATCTGTACGGACCCATACGAAGCAGCCCGCGGGGCGGATGCGCTGATGCTAGTCACGGAGTGGAATCAGTTCCGCAATTTGGACTTTGAAAAAATCAAGGCCGCCTTGCGTCGTCCTATTTTCATAGACCTCCGAAACGTCTATGAAGCGGACCGAATGGCAGCTCTTGGGTTCCGTTACATCTCGGTTGGCCGCCCTACACGAGAACCCCAGGCCACTTGATACTCCCTGAACTCAAGGTGGACGGCCTGCCATCCCAACTCAACCGTTCCCGATTTGCTTGACTGCTTCTTTGTCGTCTTTCGACTTGGGTTTGTACCCCATCCGATCGAGAACCTTTAAGATCCTCGTCTTGAGTCGCTCGTCTGCTTCGCCCAGCGCGGTCGCCAACGGCTCGACTGCGGGCTTTCCGATTTTTCTGATGATTTCCGTGACCGACTGACGCAAGTCATCCTCTTCCGAAACCAGCAACGGAATCAACGCGGGCACCGAAGGCCCACCCAGCTTGATGAGCGAATCATAGGCCCGTTGCCGAACGTCACCCACCTCATCCGTCAATGACTCGACCAACGGCCCGACCGCGCGGATATCTTTGAGATCCCCCAGCGCCTCCGCCGCATATTTGCGATTGAGCCAGTGCGTATCCTTCAAATCTCCAAGCATCGCATCCGCCTTGACCGCGTTGGGATCCTTCGCGCGAATGCGGAAGCTTTTCGCAAGGCGCTTCCCGCCCTCTTCCACCACCCTGATAGTGGCTCCGTCACCGGGTTTGATCTTGTGGAGGTCCTCGAGGGCCTCTTCGGCGACATCCAACACCACTGTCTTGCCATCATACGCCAACAACTCGACCTCTAATTGCTTCGCCGCCGGATTCACGGAGACCACCTTCTCGGTAACTAGGTTGAACCCGTCCTTCTTTGCCCCGCCCTTGGGACCGATCTGAAGCAGCTTGATCGGAGTCTCATCAGCCATTGTGTATCCTCATGGTTATGGGTGATTCGGCTTCCACCCGAGACTGGCCAAGGTCCCTTCCACGGTTTCCTGGACCATTTCATTCTCATCCTCCAGCAGGGGCAACAGGAAGTCCACAGCCCGCCGGTCTCCCAAGCGAGCCAAGGACTCAGCCGCATTGCGGCGGACCAGCCAGTCCTCGTCCTTCAGCGCCTCGATCAGCGGGGCCACTCCGCGAGCGTCCCCGATCTTGCCCAAGGCTTCAGCGGCATGCCGGCGCACCATCCAGTTATTCCCCAAGAGCCCGTCGATCAGGGCCTCCACCGCCCGGACGTCACCGATTTTTTTCAAGACACGCGCCGCGTCCTCTCGGACCGTGCCGTCGGTCAGCGCGTCCACCAGGCCGGGAACCGCCCGTGGATCACCGAGACGTTCCAGCGCCCAAACAGCCGACGACCGGACCGCGCCGTCTTTATCTTTTAACGCCCGCACCAGCGGTTCCACGGCGCGAGGATCTTTCAGCTTGCCGAGCGCCGAAGCCGCCTGCTCCCGGACGGCCCATTCGTCATCTCGCAACGCTTCGATCAACTCATCCACCACGACTGGTCCCATCCGCACAATGGCGCTCGTCGCCGCTTCGCGAATCACCATGTCTTCATCGGCCAGCAGCGTTATCAGTCGCGGGAGCGCTTCCTTTCCCATCTGCCCCAAGCTCGCCGCGGCGTGATCTCGCAGGGCTTCGTTCTCATCCCGCAACGCGCCGAGCAATTGACTGACTCGATCCGGCTGCTCCATGTCACTCATGCCCATCCTCTTCCTTTCCGGCAGCCGCACCGGATTGAGCGGCCATGGCGCTCAGCTTGTCCACAATCATGCCCGCATTATACGACACCAGCCCATCCCGGTCCGTCTTCAGCCGCTCGAATAGGTCCGCATAAGGTCTGAGCTTTTCAGTGTCCTTCACTTTGGCCAGCGCCTCAACCGCAAAAATTCGGAGCGGACGAATGGGGATGAGCTCCACCAAGAGGTCGACCGGCCTTGCATCGCCGATCAGACCCAAGGCCTTCGCAGCCAACTCCTTGACGCCCGTGTCTTTATCCACTCGGAGCCGCTCGATGAGCGGCTCGACCGCCCGAATATCGCCGATCTTGCCCAAGAGATCAGCCGCCGCTTCGCGTACCACCCAGTCATCGTCCCTCAAGTATTCAATCAGGATCTCCACACTCGGACGCCCGATCCCCAGGAGGCCGATCACCGTGGACATGCGCGCATCCTCGCGGAGGTTGGACTCGTCGACATTGCGTAGCGCATCAAAGGCCTGATCGATCCTCTCCCGAACAGCGTGGAGCTTTTTCAGGGTGCGGACGGCCACGGTTTGGACCACGGGATCGGCGATCGCTTCAACCAGAGCGTCCGCGGAACGAGGGTCGAGCAAGTGCTCCAGAATCGTCGCGGCCGTCATGCGCGCGTCTTCATCGGCATGCTTGAGCATAGCGGTCAACGGTTGGATGGAATTGGGGATCACCCCGAGCAATCCGATGACGGTCTGTTTCTGATCGTCCTCCTTGAATTCATGGAGATCCTGCACCAACGCCGTGGCGGCCGCCGTATCGAGGATTCCGGCCATTTGCTCCAAGGCAATCGCCCCTGCCTTTCTGACCGCAGGATCCTCGTGGCTCAGCAAACGCACCAGGGGAACTCCGCCGCGTGGGTCCTTGATGCGCGCCAACATCCCGGCCGCCTCCATCTTTAATGCTGCGTCCCCGGTCTCGAGCGCATGAATCAGCCCGTCCACGGCTTTCGGGCCACCGGCCAAACAGGCGGCGGTCGCCCGCATCCGACGCCAATCCTCTTCGTGCGTCAGTTCCGAGATCAGGGTGTCAAGCGACTCTTTCGGCATCGTCGCTCCGGTCATCGTCGACGAGGACGCGGCTCGTGATTCACCATCGTGGTCGAACGTCCTGCCTGCGCATCTCCTCTTTCAACATCCTGTTAGAGACGGTTGGGTCTCCAACCCAGCCCATGCAAGGCTTCCTTAGCGTAGTACAGGATGTTCTCATCTCGTTCCTTCTTCATAACATCGAGAAGGAACGGAATGGCCGGCTGTCCAAACCTGATCAGCGCGCCTGCCGCGTCAGCACGTGTCACCGTGCTCTGGAGAGCGCTGACCAGCGTGGGAATCGCGACCTCATCTTGAAGCTGGGCTAGCGCTCTCACGGCCTCCGCGATCGTCAGCATTTCCTCGTCCCATCGATCGCCACAGCCGTCGATCGCCCGACTCTGAGCCGGTTTGCTCGTGCCCTTCACCACCGCGATCAACGCCGCCACCGCGCGGCGATCACCGATCTTTCCCAAGGCTTCCACCGCAACAGGTCGAAGGTCCACATCCGACATGGCCGTCAGCAGAAATTCGACCGCCCGAGGATCCCCGATATCACCCAAGGAACGCGCCGCATCCGTCCGGACGGCAACGTCCCGATCATTAAACATCAGGCGCAATAGGGGCTCCACCGCATCAGAGCATTTGATTTTTCCCAACGCTTCCACCGCGTGCAACCGGACCAGCCATTCCTGATGCGTCAAGGCTTCCAGCAAGAAGGGAACCGCGGCATGGCCGATCAACGCCAACGCATTCGCGGTGTCGACTCGGACCGCCTTCACCTTATCCTGCAGTAGAGGGATGAGCGGTGTGACTGCCTCGACATGGCCGATCCGTCCCAAGGCTTTCGCGGCGTGCATTCTGACAACCCAGTT
Source organism: Nitrospirota bacterium (assembly GCA_963703955.1). Taxonomy (GTDB): domain Bacteria; phylum Nitrospirota; class Nitrospiria; order Nitrospirales; family Nitrospiraceae; genus CAVPGK01. The sequence goes on from CAVPGK010000006.1 coordinate 101,443, forward strand.
CGAACTGTTCAACGCCTCAATGAGCGGATCCACCACACGTCTATCCCCGATCGTGGACAAGATGGCCGCGGCAGCTTCTTGAACCGTGAGATTGGGATCCCGGAGACACACGCCCACGGCAGGAACGGCCCCCTCTCCAATGGCCCTCAAGGCATCAGCCGCGGCCGTCCGCACCGCACGGTCAGAGTCTCTGAGCACTCTCACTAACGGCTCCACAGCTCTCTCATCGCGATAGGATCCTAGTAAAGTTGCCGCCTCCTCGCGGACAGACCAGTCCTCATCCGTTAGTGCCGCAATCTGTTCTCTGACACTATCAGCCACGGTTAGGCCATCAATCTATGGAAACGATGGATCCGCGAAGCCTCTCGGAAACGCAACATTTGACCTTAGCATACGCATTTTTTGACGGTCAATAGCGCGAACAAGGTGTGTGCCATCGACCAAGTGCATCGGCCGTCGTTCGGTTGACAGACTCTTCTGCAGACGCTTAGGATATTGCGGTTTCAACTGCTACGTCAAATCCCTGCCCATTCGCACCGCAAGCCGTTGACGCAAGGAGGATCAGATGAGCACATCGTCGACCATACACGGACGGACCCGGCTCGGCGTGCTGTCTTTAGCTTGGGCCATTACGATAGGAGCCATCGTGGGCCTGCCGTCCTTCTCCTTCGCCTACGAGGTATGGGCAACGGATCAATCCGACACAGGCAAGGAGAGCGGGGGATTCCTATACGTGTATGACGGGGCCAAATTGGCGGCGAACCCGACCGGTACGAAACCGACTGTGACCATCGACCTGGCAAACGAGATCAACAAGTTTTGCGAGGAAGCCACTAAGAAAGCGGTGCGACGCCCTCACATGCTGTTTTTTACCAAGGACCAGTCACACGTCATCGTGTCGTTTCTCAGCGGTCACGCGCTCTTTATGGATGCCGCCACCAAAAAGCCCGAGGCTTGTCTGAACATGGGCAAGAATCTTCATGCGGCCTGGCCGACCCCCGATCAGAAGATAGTGCTCGCGGCCAATATGGCCGAGAAGAAGATGATCCGGATCTGGACCGATTACGGCGCTCACACATTTGCCTTCGATCCCGAGAAAGATGTCCTGAATGTGGGAGCGCTGGAAAGCGGAGAGCGGCCGGATAACGCGCCGGTCTGCCCGATCACGGACGACTCCAGCCAGTACGCCTTTATCACCCTTCGGGGGGGCGGGTTATTGGTCGTCGATGTGACAACGACACCGATGAAGGTCGTCGCCACATTCAACAATGTCGAGATCCATCCGGCGGGCTGCGGAGGCATTCAGGTCGGAGATACCCTGTATATCAACTCGGGCGGCGGCGCGCCGGTCGCTCCGCTCTCCTACGATGTTTACGCCCTCGATCTGTCCAACCTGCCGAAGTCGGTCTCAGTCAAGCTGATCACATCGCGCGATGCGAAGTTTGCGGACTCCCATGGGATGACGGCCGTCGGCCGCTACCTCTGGAGCGCGGACCGGGCGGGGAATAACATCGAAATCATCGACACGCTGACCAACCTCAGCGTGAACTCCATTGAGCTGGCCGGTTCCATCAGCGATGACCCTACCCCAGACCTCTTGGATGTAGCTCCTGACGGCTCGTACGTCTTTCTGGGGACGCGAGGTCCGAACCCGCTCTCCGGGAACGTGAAGGACGTGAACAACGCGAAGGGATCGACCCCGGGGGTCGGAGTGATCAAGGTGATTGAGGGCGGCAAAGGAGGTGAGTTCGTTGGAATCGCGCGGATCACCAATATGAAGGATGGAAAGGAGACCGCCGACACACACGGACTCGGGGTGAGAAAATAGGAGCGGTGGCCCTCAGATTCGCTACATGGCCCCTTTGGCGAGATCCCCTGAGGGGCCAAAGCGCCCGATGTCACCCAACGGCTTATCAACCCGAAGATTGTCCGCCTTGCTGGAGTCGACTTCATCCTCGTGAGGTGGTTCCCAGCCGAGCTTCTTCAGGGTTTCCATGGCGATCTGCTTCAGCGCGTCCACGGCGGTCAGCCGGCTGGTGGCAAAGGACATGACCCGCTCCCCTTCCGATTCCACTTCGGAAGCTTTCGGGTCATGCAGGAAGGCGACCAACGGCTCAATCGCCGTGTCGCCGATCAAGACCAAAGACGCCGAAGCCCGTTCACGCAACACCATGTCCTTGAGCAAAGGAATCAATTCGGGAATGACGCGTGGATCTCGGAAATGTCCCAACGCGGTCGCCGCCGCTTCTTTGATGAACGCTTCCTCGCTCACGATGCAACCCGGCGTCGGGGTGCCGTCCTGAGGGATACCTTTGCCCTTCAACGCATCAAGGACCGGCGGAAGCGCGCGCGAATCGCCGATCATGCCGAGCGACATGATGGCATGCCGCTTCACCGCGCCGTCCTTCATCGCCTCGATCAACGCATCGATGGCCCGAGGATCCCCGATCATGCCGAGCGCAATGGTGGCGTCTTCCCGTACGGCGCGATCAGGATCCCTTAGCATGTCGATCAATCTATCGACGACCTTGGGATCCCTCACCCACGAGCGGCCGACCTGGTAGTCGGTTGTCATGCCGCCTAAGGCGCGAACCGCGTGGCAGCGGACTACAAAATCCTTGTCCGTGAGACTGTCCACCAAGAGAGGCACGGACGCCTCGCCGATCGTAACCAGCGCCGTTCCCGCCGTCTCACGCACCGTCTTCGAGGAGTCCCGGAAGAGTTTGATCAGCGCCGGAATCGCTTTGGGATCGCCGATTCTCCCAAGAGCTTCGGCAGCCGTGCTTTTCACGGCCCCGTCTCGATCACGGCACGCCACCATGAGTGGCTCGACCGTCCGGGTGTCCTTGATTTCACCACAAGCCTTAGCGGCATGCTCTCGGACCCGCCACCGCTCATCCTTCAAACAATGAATCAGCCGCTCCACAGTCTCGGCGCCGAGGTACGCCATTGCAGCCACGGCTTCGTTGCGCACTTCCATAATGGGATCGTTGAACAGCCCGATGAGCCCATCCACAGTCCGAGGGCCGCCGATCTTGGCCGCTCCCCATCCGGCATGCGCCCGGACGGCCCAGTAGTCGTCGCCGCACGCCTGGAGCAACGCCTCGAGCGTCGTTGGGTCGGCCAGGTCGGCCAACGCCTTGGCGGCCTCCTCCCGAGTCGCGTCGTCAGCATCTTCGAGAGCCTCGAGTAAATCTTCTACGGCCTGAGCCATGGTATGATCCTCATTCTCCTGCGCCAATTAGTAATCAGGTTGGCCGCCATACGGCTGCGTTCGACTGCATCTAACCGCAAGACGCTGGGTGCCCCGACCTGACACGCACTGATCCAACGACGGGGCAAAGTCGAGCACTCCATCCAACGTGACCACGAACGGAAAATCAAAGGTAAAGGTTCCGAAGCGATACGATCCCGGTTTGAGCTTTAAGTCGTAGGGCACCGTTGTCTTGAACGCCTCCGTACTGTCAGGGTCCATGGTCATGATCATGGTTGTGACACCAGGCACCTGCCACCAGGTCGGTGGGCTCAGCGCGGTAGCATCGATCGTAATAGTGTATTCCTTGGTATGCAGCGCCGGCGGGGCACCTTCCACCATTGCTGGTGGTCCACTAATAAGCAGGCTCAGGATGACAATCCAAACAGCCCGAAGGAACCCGGTCGCACACAGCCAAACGTTCTCCGACAGATCACTGTCCCGTTGCGGCGGTTTCATTGTGATCGGCTTTCGCCGGACGAGGAGCCCGGAAGATTTCCTCCACCGGATAACTGTCCCATTCGGTATGGGTCTCTAACCCTAGCGTCCGGAGGACCGTCGCGCCTGTATCCAAGATGGAGACCGGCTGTTTGATGACATGCCCCGCCTTGATCCCCGCACCCGAAGCGATCCACGGGACTCGAGGGAGATCGTTGGCTGCCTGCTGACCGTTTCCGCCGGGTTTTCTTTCCCCCATTCCGCTGAGCGAAGTGACCATCACCGTCGTTCGCCCCAAGAGACCGAGTTCCTTGTAAATGTCCAAAATGGCCCCCACAGCCGTATCGACGGTTCGAAGCGCGTCACGGTAAGCTTTTGAATTCCATCCTTGCGCGGCTCCGGCGCGGGCCGGTTCCGGGAGATGCACGACTAAGAAATGGGGAAGGGACAAGATCGCATGTCCGTATCCGTGACCGCTGGTGGCTTTGCGGAAATAATCTCGGATATACCCCACGACGGTGCCCGTGCTGCACTCCGGTTTCATGGGCCCGCACATTTGATAATCCGTGTAGGGTTCAGGCTTGGCGAGCTGATACATCGCCTCATCCATGAAGAAAATAGCGCTGTCTTTCCCTCCGCTTAAGTCCAGGTAGTCAAAAAGGGTCGGGGGCCTCGGATAGCCCCGAATAAAGTCAAATGAGTTCCAGGTGACCCCATGTTTTTCCACTGGCATCCCGGTCAACAGTGACGCCATGGTGGGTAATTGGAGCGGCGGATTGACGGCGGTAGCGGACCAGGTGACCGATCCGTTCTTCACCAGACGACTGACCACCGACATGGCTCCGGTTTTCAGGGATTCCTGCCCCACACCCTCAAAGACGATGAGGATCACATGCTCGGCCCGAATATCACTGGCAGGAAGCACCGTCGGCGGAGTCGTCCTTGCCAGTCCCGCGGCCGTCGGCATGATCCCTCCCACCAGACTCGCTATCAAGCCGAAGGTCCACAAACCGCGGATCAAACAGTTCATACCTGCCCTTTCGCACTCAGCCGAGTAAGTACCTTAACACGCCCATTTTCGGGAAGGCAAGGCTAAGAGATTTCAAGGACGGTTTGGGAAGATTTTAGGGAAGGAAGCAGGAGTGACTCAGGGAACTGCGCGGTGGAAACACCTTCAGTTATTACGGGTGATGAGGATTCGAGCAATCGCCCTCAATCCATTCGATCAAGACAATCTCCGGAGGACAATTCAAACGGATGGGCAAAAGAGACCAACCAACTCCACGATTCACGTACATCCTGTGACCGTTCCGGATGTAGTGACCGTCTGACCGCCCCTTGCAGCCATACGGCAACCAGAACGGACGAATGAACGGAAATCGCCATTGGCCGCCATGACTATGGCCGCAGAGCACCAGGTCAACGGCGTGCTTCGAATCGAGAAGATCCAGCACATTGGGCGCATGGGCGAGTAATACCGTGAATCGTCCAGGCACCGTCCCAGGAATACAATGAAGATCAGCACGGTGCGTCGACGGGTCGTCGAGTCCGATAATGCCCAGTTCGCCGGACACCATAGGAACGAAGACGGCCTGATTGATCAGTAGGTGGAGTTTATGCCGATCGGCCAGGTCAATAAAGCGTCCCAGGGGGACACCGCTCGCATGATCGTGGTTCCCGAGAGTGAGGTACACGGGGGCCAACGCCCGCAAGCCGGACAGGAACCGAAAGAGGTGAGGAAGCCCTCGAGGCACATTGAGCAGGTCACCGGTGACGAAAATCCAGTCCGGTCGCAATTCTGCGATGGCGTGACGGATCGCGTCATGACGAGGCTTATGCTCGTCGAGGTGGAGATCGCTAATCTGCACGGCGCGGCGGCCAGCCAATGGTGAATGGCAACACTCAATCCGTGTCACACTTGGGGAATCAAGACCCGACTCACAGAAAGAAAAACGATTGAAGAAATGAGAGGAAAGGTTTTCCAGCTGATAGGTAGTCTGTACGTAAACCCGCCTTCCCCAACGAAACATCTGTTTGGACATAGCGATTGACTCTGCGCTAGCGCCTGTTTCTTTCACTCCACCGGACAGGGCTCATGAAAGAAGAGAGGCCCGCCGCCAAGCAGATGAACGCGAAGAGGGTCACGCACATGAGGAGAAAGAGCCACCCCCGAATCTCCAGGTTCATACACCACCTCGGCCACAGAAGGGAACTGAAGAGGTCCTAGACTAGAGTCTGTCCAGAGAATATGCAATAGCCCGAAAGCAGGAGAAGGTTCTCAAAAGTCGAACCGTCTTTAAGTATAGCACCCATTGCGGAGCCCTCGTCTTTCAGGTAAAGATTCCGCCGTGCCGATTGGCAATAACTTCCAGCATGCCATCTATTCCCGCTCCGATCCAGGAAACCGGGTCGGATACCGGGAATACACCGTAGGCGCTCCTCCCGACTCGCCGGCCTGGCAGGACGCGATGGGAGCCTTTGGCACACAATTGGCTGGTGCCGGCGTTCGCGCTATCTTGTTCCTACACGGCACCTTATTCAGTACCGACCCATTTGGTGTCCAGCGCTTGGACGAGGCTGGCGGTCTCAAACGCGGTTATTCCCGGGGCATACCCGGCGTCGACGCCTTGCTCGCCCTCATGCGGGACGAAACGAACGGGTTGCCTCGACTACAAGGCGGGTTGACACCGCCCTTCCAAGATGATGATAAGGTTAAGCAATTGCTCGATGAGCAGGCCGGGGACGCCGCAAACTTCTCCTTGGCCTATATCAACCTGTTCGGCAAAGCCATCAATCGACAAGTCGCGGCGCCGATCCCCTGCTCCCGACTCATCTGGTCTTGTGAACATCACCACCTCGGTCGCGCCCATGCGGCTGTCCGCCTGATTCACCGGCTGAAAACCTTCTGCGACGAACTCACACTCCGTGCCGGAGACCGCATCCTGATCCAGGCACATGGTCAGGCAGGATTGTTGCTGGCGCTGGTTTCCAACCTTTTGGTTTCGGGCGATTCATCGGACAAGGAACGATTCTTTCAAGCCCTGATATCCGGGGCAGCACCGGATGTGACGGAAAACATTCAGCGAATCGAAGGCTTGATCCGATCAGGCGATGCCTTGAACGGCGTATCGCTTGATGTCGTCACACTCGGCACACCCGTGCGCTATGGCTGGGACCCGGCGGGGGTCGGCAAGCTGCTCCATATCGTCAATCACCGCCCGATGCGCGCTGATGGAAAACGATGGCTTGCCAAGATGGAGTTGCCGCAGATCACGATGGAGATGCCGATTGCCTGGGGCGGTGATTATGTCCAGCAGCTAGCCGTGGCGGGAACCGACGCGGTCCCGGCTTCCACAGAAGCCAAAGCCGCGAACAAAGCCTTCTGGGAACTCCTGGAACCATTCGATGGATTCGAGCGCTGGCTGGAATGCGCCCGTAAGAGCGTCCGCTGCCAGAACGATGGCTTATGTCTCTTGGTGGACTACAAAGACGCGAGGTCTAACAATACCCGAGACCACATCTACGGCCACGCCGCCTACACCCGCATGAACGCGATGCTGTTCAACACGACAGAGATCATAGGCGCTTTGTATCGTCCACCATTGGAAGTTAGTTAACGCCTTTTTGCATTCACTCAAGAAACTCCGCCGCGCTTTTCGAACCCGTTACTTGGCTCTTTCGAAACCCTTGCGCCGCTCACCCTAACCGTCTCCCACCAGAAGCGACGAGCCTTTTCGCTTACGGATGCGCTTGACGCCAGTTGCAGCCCACGCCCAGATCCACTTTCAACGGCACGGTGAGGCCTAGTTGAACGCCGGTCTCTTCCATGATCGACCGGACCAGTTGCTTGGCCTGCTCCACATTTTTCTCCGGAGTCTCGAAGATCAGCTCGTCGTGGACCTGCAGGATCATCTTGGTCGGGCGCAGCTCGGCCTTCAAGCCGCCGGCTCACCCCAATCATCGCGACCTTGATCAGGTCTGCAGCCGAGCCTTGGATGGGATTGTTGATGGCCATGCGCTCGCCGAAACTGCGTTGCATCGCGTCGGGACTGCTCAATTCGGGGATCGGCCGGCGACGACCGAGAATCGTTGTCACGTAGCCTTGGCGTTTCGCATCGGCAAGGGTCTTGTCCAGAAAAGCCTTCACGCCTGCGTAGCGGGCAAAATACGCCTCGATGTATTCGCGCGCTTTTTGTTGGGAGATACCGAGCGTCGAGGCCAGGCCGAACGGGCTGATTCCGTACAGAATGCCGAATACCACGGTCTTAGCCACACGGCGCATCTCTTTGGTAATCTGACCCGGCGCGAGATTGAAAATATCGACGGCTGTGGCCATGTGAATATCCTCTCCCAGCGCGAAGACCTGTACCAACCGTTCGTCCTGCGAAAGATGCGCCAGGATGCGCGGTTCGACCTGACTATAGTCGGCTGAGATGAGTTGGTAGCCGGGAGCCGCCACGAACGCTTCACGAATCCGAAGTCCATATTCGCCCTTGACTGGAATATTCTGCAGGTTGGGGTCGGTTGAGGAGAGCCGACCAGTCGCGGCGACGGTCTGATTCAGTGAAGTGTGGACCCGCCCGGTTTCCGGATTCACGAGCGCCGGTAGCGCGTCCACATAGGTGGACTTGAGCTTGCTGAGGCTGCGGTAGGCCAAGATTTGCGCGGGCAATTCATGCTGCGTCGCCAATTGCGTGAGCGTCTCTTCATCCGTGGAGTAGCCGGTCTTGGTCTTTCGAAGCGGCTTGAGCCCGAGCTTGTCGAATAGCACCGTGGCGAGCTGCTTCGGCGAGTTGAAGTTAAATTCCTCTCCGGCCAGCCGCGTAATCGTGTCTGTCATGCGGTCCATCTCGCGCTCGAGTTCCTTCCCCAGCGCCTCAAGTGCATTCACATCCAGACGGAACCCATTCCGCTCGATGTCCGCCAGCACAGGCACGAGCGGCATTTCCACCTGTTCAAAGAGCTGTAAACTTCCTTGTTCCGCCAGACGACTCTTCAGGACCGGGACGAGGCGAGCGATGACCGCCGCCGCCTCAGCGGCTTTTCCAGCCGCTGATGTATCGGGTACGTCGAACAGATCCTTCGGAGCTTCCTTTGTTTTCTCTGCCTTGCCTGCCCTCAGATGGTAACCCAGTACATCCAACGCCACGGACTCCAATGTGTGCGTGCGTCGATTCGGGTTAAGCAGGTAGGCCGCGATCATCGTGTCAAACCACGGTGGATCGAGCAGGAGACCTGCTCGGGTCAGAGCCAAGAGCGTTGGTTTCAAATCGTGAGCCGCTTTGATCCAGGTCGGACCTTTCAGAAGCTCGATGAACGGGGAAGGCAGTGACTGCACGCCTCGCACTGCTGCAAATGCCGACCGTCCATTGGAAACGCTCAGTGCCAGGCCATGCAGATCAGCCCTCACACCGGCAGGTCCTTTCAAGATGCAATAAACCGCCAGCTCATTCCGTTTTTCCGTCTCATTCACCGCTTCCACGAACCGCCGCGCGCCCGCCTCATCATGAACGATCTCAGCATCAACGCCCAGCGCTTCTGATGACGACGCCGGCTGGATCATCTTGAGCAGGGTCGGAAACTCCAGCTCGCGAAGGAGCGCGATCAATGGCTCGGCAGGCGGTGGGGCCATCAGATAGGCGTCGCAATCGAATGCGACCGGGCAATCGATCTGGATCGTCGCCAGACGCCGGCTGAGACGCGCGTTCTCGGCCTGCTCGATCAGCAAGGCTTTGGTCTTTTGAGGTGTCACTTCCTCGATTCTGCGCAGGAGTTCTTCGATCGTCCCAAACTCGGTGATGAGTTTGATGGCTGTCTTCTCCCCGATCCCCTTCACACCGGGAATGTTGTCGATCGCATCGCCCATAAGCCCCATGACTTCCACGACCCGCGCCGGCTCGACGCCAAAGCGCTCCCGGCATTCGGCCTCGCCGAACCACTTGTCCTTCACGGGATCGTAGATCCGCACCGCCGGGGTCAGGAGCTGAAACATATCCTTGTCACTGGTGACGATGATCACATCAAGCCCTGCTGTTTCGGCCTTGCGGGCCAAGGTCCCGATCAGGTCGTCCGCTTCGTAGCCGGACTGCCGAACCACAGGCAGGGCCATCGCCTCCACCACACGATGAATCAACGGAATCTGCGTCTGCATGCCCTGCGGCATTTCCGGGCGCTGCGCCTTGTACTCCTTGTATTCGTCGTGCCGGAGCGTCGGACCCTTTTCATCGAAGACCACCGCCAGGCAGTCCGGCTTGTGCTCACGCAGGATTTTCATCAGCATCGTCGTGAAGCCGTAGACGGCATTGGTCTGCACGCCCTTGGAGTTCGAAAGCGGAGGCAGGGCGAAGAAGGCGCGGTAGATGTACGCGCTTCCGTCAATCAGATACAGCGTCTTTCGCGCGATCGGCTCGGAATTCGCCATGGTCTGGGACTTCAAGGAGGTCAGTGACGGTCCGTCACGGTCAATGGCGGTTTGCCGAATTTCTCTCGAAGCTTGTTGATGGTTTTCAGCATGGTGGGCTGCCCGATCAGCTTCCGCTCAAGCGCGCGCTTCCCGGGAAAGTCCAACATTGAGATCCCAATGAGCATCGTCAAAATCCCCTGCCCTGGCAGAAACAGCATGGCTACGCCGGCCAGAAAAAAAATGATGCCGACCGCGTTCTTGACGACATGCCCGATCAGCCGGAGTACCGGATGGTGGTTCTCCATCCACCTTCTAGGATGGCGCTCGTCAAAGTAGTTGGCAGGGAGCCGGATGAGGATCCATGGAATGGCGATCAGGCTACCAAGAAATCCGACGACTGAGAGCACGAACAGCATTAGCAGAACATCTTTTGAGAACAGGGCCTCCATCAGCGGGCATCCTAGCATGGTCCGCGAGCAAAACGTAATAGGCATGGGGTGTCACGCGTCCGCCTGGCCTGTTTAAATTTTTTATTTTGCCCGAACGGGCAGGCTATAATCAGTCCCTATGGCGACCGCCCATCGCACCGCCGTTTGGTTGACCGGGGAGGATTTAACGATTCCGCAATTTTACGCAGTGGCCCTTGAGGGACGGAAGGCCCGGCTGGCTTCGACAGCCAAGCGGCGGATGGCGACCGCGAACCGTGTGGTTCGCGACGTTGCGACCCGACCCGATCCGGTCTATGGCGTCACAACGGGATTCGGCAAATTGGCCGATCAGCGGATCTCGCGATCCGACATTGCTCAGCTTCAACTGAACCTGGTGCGCAGTCATGCGGCCGGCGTCGGTGACCCATTGACGCGAGAAGAAACGCGAGGGATCATGCTGTTGCGGGCCAATGTCCTGGCTCGTGGGCATAGTGGGGCTCGGCCGGTAGTGGTGGAACACCTCCTTACGTTGCTGAACCGAGAGGTGTTACCGGTGATTCCCTGTCGGGGCTCAGTCGGAGCCAGTGGGGACCTCTCCCCACTCGCCCATTTGGCGCTTCCCCTCATCGGCGAAGGCGAAGCGTGGGTCGAGGGAAGGAGGCGATCGGGCCAGGCGGCGCTGGCACACGCAGGATTAAAGCCGCTTCGATTAGAGGCCAAAGAAGGCCTCTCGCTTGTGAACGGAACACAAGCCATGCTGGCCCTTGGCCTGCTCGCGCTGCGCCGGGCCGAGCGACTCGTGGATGCGGCCGACGTGGCCGGAGCCCTGACCGTGGAGGCGCTCAAAGGCACCCCCGTGGCCTTTGAACCCCGCATCCATAAGCTTAGGCCCTACCCGGGCCAGCAAACCGTGGCGGGCAATCTCTTGGCCATGATGGCCGAGAGTGAAATTCGGGTGTCCCATCTGGCCTGTCCCCGCGTCCAGGACGCCTACAGCTTGCGATGCATGCCGCAAGTTCATGGAGCCGTTCGAGACGCGCTCGATTACGTGCGCAAGACCCTGGGCATCGAGATCAACAGCGTCACCGATAACCCGATCGTATTTCCGGACGAGGGTGAGGTCGTGTCCGGCGGAAACTTCCACGGCCAGCCGCTTGGTTTGGTCCTCGACCATCTGGCCATCGCCGTCACGGAGTTGGCCAGTATCTCCGAACGCCGGATTGAGCGGTTGATCAATCCTGAGTACGGTGATCTGCCTCCGTTCTTGACCCCGGATCCCGGCCTCAATTCAGGCTTTATGCTGGCCCAGGTCACAGCGGCGGCGCTGGCGTCTGAAAACAAGGTCCTGTCCCACCCGGCTTCGGTCGATTCCATCCCTACCTCCGGCAATCAAGAAGACCACGTCAGCATGGGAATGGGATCGGCGCTGAAGCTCAAGCAGGTCCTTTCGAATACCGAACACATCCTTGGGGTTGAGCTTCTCTGCGCAGCCCAGGGTGTGGAATTTCATCATCCGTTGAAAGCAGGGGTGGGAAGTCGGCGAACGATGCGGGCGATTCGCCGGATAGTCCCTCGTCTGAGCCAGGATCGCGTGCTGGCGCCGGATATCGAAAAGATTCGTACCCTAGTCACGTGCGGCGAATTGAGCCGCATCCTGTCGACCGTGGCGACAGTGAACACCACTCGCGATCACTGAAAGGGGCCGATGATGAATGGTCTCACTGTGCATCCAGTCGTTCCGGCTCTCCTCGGTCTCATGCTCTTCAGTCATTCCTGGCTCGCCTCGGTCGGTGCCGCAGAGCCACCCTCTCTGTTGGTTGCCGCAGACGAAGACCTGCAGGTTGAGGTGATGAAGAAGGGGCTCGGGAAGGAGGTTTCGATCAAAAAGGGGACCAAAGAGTGGTTCATGCTCGTCGAGGTCACGCCGGAGAACACGGTCGTCATCCGCCAGGAGAAAGACAACGAGACCTATCTCGTCGATGAAAGCGAAACCCACGATCGCCCTCTAACCAGCGCTGAAGTCGATACGGTGATCGACGACTTCATCAATAGCGTCAAGACCCAAGCGAAACGAAAATGACCGGTTCCATCAAAGCCACGCACGGCGTTGAGTTGACCTGCAAAGGATGGGCGCAGGAGGCGGCTCTCCGCATGCTGATGAACAATCTGGACGATGAGGTGGCGGAGAACCCACGTGACTTGATTGTGTACGGCGGCGCAGGGAAAGCCGCTCGAAACTGGGACGCCTATGCGGCCATTGTCCGGGAGCTGACGGCGTTGGAGGGCGACCAGACGCTGCTCATTCAATCAGGCAAGCCGGTCGGTGTGCTCAGAACCCACGAATTTGCCCCGCGTGTGCTGATCGCCAACTCCAACCTCGTGGGGCATTGGGCAACATGGGACGAATTTCGCCGCCTCGAGGCATTGGGCCTGATCATGTATGGGCAGATGACCGCCGGGTCCTGGATGTACATCGGTACGCAGGGGATCGTACAAGGGACGTTCGAAACTTTCGCCGCTGCCGCTTCGCGGCATTTTGACGGAGACCTGTCAGGTCGGTTTGTCTTGACTGGCGGGATGGGCGGCATGGGTGGAGCCCAACCCTTGGCGGCAACGATGAACGGGGCTGCGATCCTCTGTGTCGAGGTGAACCCGACGAAGATTGAACGGCGGATCAAGACTCGCTATTGCGATCGGATGACCGGTTCATTGGAGGAAGGGTTGAAATGGGTTGTGGCAGCCAAGACTCGGCGCGAGCCATTGTCTGTCGGACTCATCGGGAATTGCGCCGAGGTGTACCCGGACCTCGTTCGACGAGGGGTCGTGCCCGATGTGGTGACGGATCAGACCTCCGCCCATGACCCGCTGAACGGCTACGTCCCTACCGGGCTTTCGCTGGAGGATGCCGCGAGACTTCGAACGAAGAGCCCGACTGACTATACGGACCGTTCCATGGATTCCATGGCGCAGCATGTCCGAGCCATGCTGGCGTTTCAACGCGCCGGATCGGTCGTGTTCGACTACGGGAACAACATCCGGACGATGGCCTTTCAGCGTGGCGTGGCGGATGCGTACGCTATCCCGGGTTTTGTTCCCGCTTACATCCGGCCACTGTTCTGCGAGGGACGTGGGCCGTTTCGCTGGATTGCATTGTCCGGTGATCCGTCTGACATCGCCGAGACCGATCAGGCTGCGCTCGACCTATTTCCTCAGAATCATTCACTCGCCCGATGGCTCAGGCTCGCTCGCGAGCGCGTTCTCTTTCAGGGCTTACCGGCCCGCATCTGTTGGCTCGGGCAAGGTGAGCGGGCCGCCATGGGGCTGCGTATCAATGAGCTGGTGAGTCGTGGAATAGTGAAGGCTCCGGTGGTGATCGGCCGCGACCACCTGGATGGCGGGTCGGTTGCGTCTCCGTATCGCGAAACCGAAGCCATGCGAGACGGCAGCGATGCGATTGCGGATTGGCCCATTCTCAACGCTCTTCTGAACACGGCGTCCGGGGCAAGCTGGGTGTCGTTCCACCACGGGGGAGGGGTGGGCATCGGGTATTCCCTGCATGCGGGGCAGGCGACTGTTGTGGATGGAACAACAGAGTCCGCAAGGAAAATTGAGCGCGTGCTGACCAATGACCCGGCTCTCGCCATTCTGCGCCACGCCGACGCCGGCTACCCGGAAGCGGTTGAAGCGGCCAAACGGCACGGTCTGCGCGTGTCGCTTCGTCCTTCCTCCTAGACTCTTCCGTCTTGTCACACTTCTGTTCGGAGCGCTATAATCCGACCGCCACTCAGAGGAGCCGTTGTGAAACACAAACCTCGCTTCGTCATCTTCGCGCACAACGCGACCTACGATAAATTGCACCAGGTCGCGACCATAGGGCTGACTGCATCCGCGATGGGCAAGGACGTGATCGTCGTCCTTCTCTTTTGGACGATCAAAAAGCTGGCCTCAGGGCAGATTGACGCGGTGGATTTTCCGCCTGAGTACAGCGGATCTGCCGACGAGGTCCGACGCTTGCTCAAAGAAAAGAAAGTGCCCAAAATTTCCGAGATGTTCGACGAAGCTCGGCAGGCTGGTCACTTTCGTCTCGTAGCCTGCAGCGCGGGGCTTGAGTACATGGGCGTAGATCCGGAGGCTGTGGCCAAGAACGTCGATGACGTGATGGGACTTCCGGCCATCCTGAATCTCACATCAGGCGCTGAAACGACCCTCTTTATTTAAGTAGGATTTGCTGATTTGTTGATCTGGTGAGTGAATGATTTCTGAATTTGGGCAACATTGAAAATCAACAAATCATAAAATCACCAAATCGTGCTTTCTTCACCGCGACCTTACCACCCCGATCCGATCACAATACATGGTCAGCTTGCAGCGGCTGCAGTAGGGGGAAACCGGTTGGCACACGTTCTGTCCGAATGGCACGAGCAAGTCGTTGAACGTGATCCAATACTTCGCGGGCAATTTGCGAGAGAGCACCTGTTCGGTTTGCTCCGGGGTCTTCGTCTTCACATAGCCCCACCGATTGCTGATCCGGTGAACGTGGACGTCGACGCAGATACCCGGCTTTCCATAGCCCACCGTCACGACGAGGTTAGCCGTCTTGCGTCCCACGCCCGGCAGGGTCAGCAGGTCGTCGATCGAATCCGGCACGCAACCGTCATAGGTTTCAAGAAGACGCCGGCAGATCTCCTGAATCTGTTTCGATTTGGTTCGATAAAATCCAACCGGATAGATGGCTTTCTGAATCTTGGGCAGGGGGAGTCGCACCATCGAAGCCGGATCGGACTGCCAAGGTAAAAAGTCTGTGGCTGGCCTCTGCAGTTGTCCGATCCTTCGTTCGCAGGCTGAGCACACAGGCGATTAGGATGCAAAACGGATCACGGGACTCCTTGGCGACCACTCCAACGACGGGTTCCTGCCACCGACGCACCGCTCGCCGGAGGATCCGAAGAGCGTCGTGAATCTCTTCCGGTCGCATCGAGGATTCCGCTACCAGAGTGGAAAATCAGAAAACGGGGAAAGAAGCCGTGAGGACTAATCGGGGCGGCGTTTTGCAAGCCACTTTTGACGCCGCCGTTGCGCTTCGCGTTGCTTCGCCTTCTTGCGGACGCTGGGTTTTTCATAAAACCGGCGCCTCTTCAGTTCCCGGAACAAGCCCTCGCCCGCTAACTTTTTCTTTGCAACCTTCAACGCCTTTTCAACGTTGTTATTGAAGACCTTGATTTCCATCGTCTCTGCTTTCGGTTATTGCGGAGCTTGCCGCTCAATTAGCTAATGAATTTCATACTTTGGGGGAGCGAGACGAGTCTATCATAGGCGTCTCAGTTCTACAAGGCTCTGCTCGATCTCCCTGATTCGGTCGACAGACTTTCTCAGAACATCTTGATTTCTAATTGATTTTAGGTTTGTTTTGACATTTTCAAGTCCCCCCTCGATTGCCGCCAGCGCCATCAACAGGCCTACCTTGAGATCAGAGGCCACCGAGGGCTTCGCTAAAGGGATGAGATTGCGCAAGAGCGACGCCGTTTCAGTCGACAACGTCGCGGTCTCTAATGGCACCTCCGTGGCGGTCGCGAGATTCGCAGAAATCGTGGTCGCTCTGGCAGGATCCTCCTTGGGCATTCGATATGCCGCCACAACACCGGCGTAAGCATCCGCATCGGACTGTATCAAGTGTTGGAGGTCGGCTCTCAGCGCCAGAAGTCGCTGTTCCACCGCGACCAATTCGGGTGCCGCAGCCGTTTGGGTCGGCTTGCCAGAATCAGCAGGAGGACCAATCCTACAAACCATGATCCCCAATGCGGCCGCAACCGCTCCGGCAAACGCCGCGACGCTCCCTCCACCGGGCGTTGGTGTTCCAGCCGACACCGCCTCCAGAAAGGAGGAAACGGACACATCGAGGGATTGGGTGCTGCCGGCTGGAGTCCTATCGTCTCCTGCCGCGTGCTTCGATTCACGAGCCAACACTAGCTCTAAACGAGTCTCCAATACCTGAGTCGGATCGAAATGTTCGAGCTTGAGGAAGGATCCCGACACCTGTATCAGAGCTCGCTGGGGGACCAGCCCGATCACTTCGCTTCCGACGACCTCCACACCACGAAGGTTTGCCTCCCGCGCCACAGCTCCAAACGCCACATGGATCGGCGTCTCTTCGAAATTCGTCAGGTTCATTGAGACCTGCACGAGGCTGCGGCTTTTCAATTCCACACCGATCGCTTTCACATAGGGCAACCCACCGCTGGAGAATCTGACCGTCTTGGCAATCGCTTTGGCTACAGAAAGGTCATTGGTCTGCAGATTGACGTTGTAGGCGATCAACGGTGGCCTCGCGCCCACAACCGTCGCCCCCGCAGTGGCATGGAGATGCGGCGGACCGAAATCCGGCGCCCAGGCTTTGTCGGTTTGCATACGCTCGGCAAGCCCTTCCAGCCCTCCTCGCCGAATAACTTCTAGGTTTGCACGGTCGGATTTGGTTGCTGCCCGTTCGTAGAGAAAGACCGGAACGTTGAGCACGCGTCCGATCCGTTCTCCAACTCGTCTGGCCAGAGCGACGCAATCCTCCATGGTCACGCCGCGAATCGGCACGAACGGCACCACGTCCGTCGCACCCACGCGCGGATGCCCGCCCTGGTGGACTCGAAGGTCGATGAGATCGGTCGCCGCGCGAGTCGCCTGGAAGGCTGCTTCAGCGACCGCGTCAGGCGCGCCGACAAAGGTCAGCACCGCCCGGTGATGGTCCTGATCCATCTCCTCATCAATGAGAAAGACACCCCGCACGGCACGGATGGCCGTCACGAGCGTGCGTACGGTCTCGGCGTTACGTCCTTCGCTGAAATTCGGCACACATTCAACAAGCGATTCCATAGCTCTCCGTCTTATGCACGCAGCTCTTAGCCATCGGCGTCAGCAAAGATAAAACCGCCATCAGGGAATTTATCTGGACCATACGACACGCCCTTTTTTTACAACCGTCTCGCAGTGGTTCATGCCGAAGTAATAGGGAATCTCTCGGTAATCGGATACGTCCATGATCACCAGATCCGCCTGCTTTCCGACTTCGAGCGATCCCAGCCGATCCCCGAGACCGACCGCGTGAGCCCCATTGATCGTGGCGGCCGAGATGGTCTCGGCCGGGCTCATGCGCATTTGAGAGCAGGCCAGCGACAGGATCATCTGCATGTTGAGGGTGGGTGAGCTTCCGGGGTTGAAGTTGGTAGCCAGGGCGACGGGAATTCCCCCTTCGATCAATCGTCGGGCCGGCGGATAGGCCGTCATCCCCAGATGCAACACACTGCCGGGAAGCAAAGTAGCAATGGTTCCTGCGCGTCGCAATTCAGACATGTCAGCCTTCTTGACATGATCCAGATGATCGACGGACACGGCCTGAAGCGCCGCTGCCATGCGCGCTCCCCCGGAATGAACCAACTGCTCCGCATGCAGCTTCAACTTCAACCCGGCGCGGGATGCCGCGTTCAAAATATCCCTCGCCTCAGCCACCGAAAAATAGCCGCGGTCGCAAAACGCATCGCAAAACGTCGCGAATCCCAGACGCGCCGCCGTCGGGATCAATTGTTCAGTCACGAGCTTGATAAATTGCTGGCGCTGGCGCGGGCTTCTGAAGCGGGCCGGAACGTCGTGAATGAGGAGCGTGGGCACAAGGTCAATGCTGCTGCGAGCCGCGACAGTCTTGATGACTCGAAGCATCTTCCGCTCTTGAGCGATCTCGAGCCCGTATCCACTCTTTACCTCAGCTGTTGTGGTGCCATATTGAATAAAGAGTCGAATGACCTTCATGAGGTGTTCGACGAGTACCGCTCCGCTTGTCGACCGCATCTTTTTCGCGCTCGCTTGAATACCGCCTCCGAGCTTGGCAATCTCTTCATAGGATGCTCCGCGCAGACGGGCGGTGTATTCGTCGAGACGAGGCGCGGCGAAGAGGGCATGGGTATGGGAATCAACGAACCCCGGCAGCACCACCTTGCCCCGCGCATCCAGAGACGCAGTCCGGCGAGCCATGGGGTTGCGAATGACATGGGATTGCGGGCCCACGACTTGGACCGTCCGGCCTCGGATCAAAAGCGCGCCGTTGCGGATCAGGCCGAGATCCGACAGTTCACGTTCCGCGCGCGGACGTCTCGGCCCGCGAAGGGTCAGAAGTTGGCCGCAATTGACAACGAGGAGATCATGTCCCGTTGGCACCGGGTTACGACCCTCGATAAATCGACTGGTGTGATCGTCCGGCAGCGTCAGCGGTGGTACCGTAAAGGTGTCGCTCACGCGAAGTCAAGCTATGCTGGCCGCGCCAACCTGGGAAGACCGAACGACAGACCTACCCTGATCGGTCGAGTAATACGCTCATCGTGTTCCGGTCAGCGCGCAGGTCGCGCATCCTTCCCGAGTGCAGTGCCAGTCCAAGCCATGAACGCCTGATGGAGGCGAGGCATTATCGGTGGGATGGTAGCGGTGATACCACGTGTGCTCGAGATCGTAGGCTTCATTGACCGAGGCGGTGTAGGCGAACCAGAAATATCGGTAGCCGGAGTCTCTGGTGCATCGTCGAATCGCACCGGCAAGGTCATCCGGACTTGCCCCCACGAGATCAGCGGACCTTCCGTTTCTGGATAGAATGAACGCACCCGCCGACTTGTCTCTTAAAAAGAGATGGAGATACCTTAGAGCAAAGGGTCCCGAAATCTTCCCCCGTTTGCTATTCATACAGTGCGCTGCGAACACCTATGAGCTCGTACTGAGACTGCCTATCTCCACATTGAATCGGACAATCTCGATCTTCGAGAGTGTCGCCAAGAGACTTACAGGGCTTGTGATAAGAAGATCTCTCCGCACAAAGAGGACCGCCCGACTCGCATGGGCACGTGAAAGCACACGTCGCAGATGACTGATTTCGGATAGCAAGAGCTGCGGGTGATTGTGCGTAAACACCACAATCCGCTCCAGGGACGATTGCACGACCAGGCCATCGGACAGCCCCTGCGCTGTGATCGGCTCAACCTGTAAGTCATCCTGTCCGATCACCATCTTGTCTGCGGTCTGAGGAATCCATCCACGGGAAAGGGCCATCGTGACACTCATCGTCCACCTCCTTGGTTACACGACCAAGCCATGCTCATTTCGAAAGAAGCTATTCTCGGAGTATCGAATCTGCGTGATCTGGGCCGAAGAGAGTAAAGCCTTGGAAGCCACGGAGTCGATTGCTGCCGACGGGAAAGAGTCTGGTAAGTGGGACCCAAGAGTGACACGCCGGATCGCCCACAAGTGCCGCCGTCCAACCGCCATCCCTCAACCCCCCAGGGTGTGAGAATGGAATGCCGAGGCTTTGTGGCTAATACAAGGGTCTTGGCGGGATGTCAAGCAGAAAATACAAGATAATGGGTAGAATAAGCGTTAGATCTCCAATATCTTGTGGGTATCATGATGGAAAGCTGTTGACACTCAAGGGGTGAACTGTGGATGAAAAAGAGCCGGAGACGTGGTATCTCCGGCTCTTTCAGACTTAACTATCTGTTATCGCGGCGCTTTTTTGACAAACGCTTTGTAGATCCGTTTGGAGTCGAGTCCTTCCTCTTCTAAAGCGACCATTTCATGGCCGGTGGTTTGGCACCATGCCGGCATGTCCTTTTTGATGCCTTCGTCGTCTGACAGGACCTCCAACACTTGTCCCGGGGATAGTTCTTTGATTTTTTTCGACGTCATGATAATCGGCATCGGGCAGAAGTATCCTAGCGTATCCAACTTGACATCGGCTTGTATCATGACTTCTCCTCTGCAAGCAGCGCATAGCTCATTGAATCGCTCGATCTTTGTTGCCGGCCGCTTGCTATTTGCTTCGAGGCGTCAGACGAACAGATTGACGCTCCCGTGCCGCGCCTCTGCAAGATAGGTCGTCACCCCGGCCAACTGATCGACACCATCGATCAAGGTATCCTTTGTAATCCCCATGAGGCCCATTGTGGTCGTGCACGCAATAAACTTGACTCCGAGTTCTTGCGCCGTTTCAATCAACTCCGGCACGCCCGGCATGCGATTGTCGCGCATCACTCGCTTCATCATCGCCGTGCCAACCCCCCAAAAATGAAATTTTGATAAGGGAAGGGTCTCTGCACCGCCCTTGTTGAGCTTCCCGAACATTCGACGCAGCCAATCCTTGGCTGCGCTGGTCGCACCTCGTCGTCGAATCGCGTTCAAACCCCAAAAGGTAAAGAACATGGTCACCTGCATACCCATTGCCGCAGCCCCTGTGGCAATGATCAACGAAGCCATCACGCGATCCATGTCTCCGCTCAACACGACGATCGTTACTCGATCCGGTTTGGTCTCTTGCAATTCGGCGAGCGCTGTCGCTGGTTCCAATTTTGTCGCAATCATGATCTCACCTCTTGACTACGCGTCGGAAGATTCCGGGTAGGAAGCGGGAATTGGGCGAAATCTACTATATTATGTGGTTCTTTTTCTTGTCAAGGTAACCAACCGTGTGCGCCGCTCCTTTCCATCTCAGAGGGCTTGCGCTCGCCGTTTCGTCTGTGATTTAACGCCTCCATGACCACCGGTCGATACAGGCTTCTCATCCTCGCGACGCTCATCCTTTCGGTTCTGGGTGACACCTGGTCGAATAGTTCGGCTGACCCTCATCACTTCGCCACGGTTTCGGCGCTGGGGGTCAGTTCAAGAGATGGCCACGCCATCGGCAACGTCCACTATATCGCCATTCAATTAGACCAGGACCTCCAGGGTCAGGGACCGAGGGTCCTGTTCAGCGAAATCTCGCGGGGATCGGCCGTCGGTGATGACTGGAAGGAAGGGGTTCGGGTGGCAACGGTTGCAGCGGCCAATGTCTTAGGGCAGGATTATCGAAACTGGATCGTTACGATCAAAAATCGCACCAACAGCAGCCTCACGGACGGATCCAGTTCCAGCGGGGCTGTGGCAGTCGGCATCATGGCCGCATGGCGGGGGGCCACCATGCGATCAGACGTGGTGCTCACCGGGGTGGTGACACCTCAAGGAAAGCTTACAGAAGTCGATGCCTTACCGACCAAGCTCGAAGGGGCCGCTGGCGCTCATATGCGCACCATGCTCGTGCCAAGAGGCCAAGCGCGCACCTCAGAATGGGACCTGTTTGAACAGGGAAGACAGCGAAACGTCACAGTCATCGAGGTGGAATCGATCTCGGAGGCCTATGAGCTCATGATATCTTCGCCCTGACCCGGCCTGATCTCAGTTACCCGCTAGGAGTCCGATTGCCCGCTGAATCTGATCGCGGGAACCCATCAGCACCACCACATCTCCCGCGTTCAAATGGGTCTTCTCAGACAGATTGGATTCTGTCACGCCCGCTCGAGTCAGGGCAATGACAGAGGCGCCTGTTCGGGGCCAAATCGACAGCTGTGCCAACGTCTTCCCTACTGCTGGAGAATCATGTTCGACACGGCACGTCTCGACTTCTACATCGGTCAGAGTTCCCCCTCTGAGATGATGAGCCAATTCCGGCAAGCTGCCGCGCCGGAGCAAGGCGTACCCTTCTCTACGCACCTGTTCCGCTTTATGGACGATGAAGTCCTGTGGCAGCTTGTAGGTGCGGAGCACCAAGGCAAAGATCTCAATCGACGTCTCAAACTCTTCCGGCACCACTTCATCTGCACCCAGCTGATGGAGCTCGTCAAGCTCCCTCAGATATCGCGTTCGCACAATAATGTGTAGGCTCTTATTGAGTCCTCGTGCAATCTGGACCGTGCGTCGTGTGGAAAAAGGATCGGAAATGGCGATCACGAACACCCGTGCATCGTCGATCCGCAAGTGACGGAGCACGCCGGGATTGGTCGCATCTCCGTAGTAGATCGGAACGCCGGTCTTGGATTCTCGCCGTACCTTCTCGCCATCCAGATCCACGACGACGTAGGGAATTTCCGTCTCCTGGAGGACTCGCGCCAGGTTGCGGCCATTCAATCCATATCCCATCACGATCACATGATCCTTGATGCGGAGATGGAACGATTCTCGGTCGCCAGCCGTGATTCTGGCCGGGATCCAGTGGCGCAGGCGCTGAATGGCCTCAGCGCGCCTTGCGATCTTGGGCGCCGCTTGAACGAGGAACGGGGTCAAGACCATGGTGAGTACAGACACCGCCAGGAACAGCTGATAGGCAGTGTCAGAAAGCAGTCCGGCTTCTTGTCCTTCTTGCGACAAGATAAACGCAAACTCTCCGACCTGCGCCAGCGCAATCCCAGCCAGGATCGCGGTTCGGGGAGATTGGCCGGCTGCCAGAACCGGACCGGCACCGGTGACAAATTTCCCAATCAGCACGGCCCCGACCAACGCGATCACCAGCATCGGGTGGTCGAGTACCACACGCGCGTCCATCAACATTCCAATCGAAACAAAGAACAGGCTGTTGAAGCTGTCCCGAAACGGCAGCACTTCCGCCATAGCCTGGTGGCTGTATTCGGACTCCGAGATCACCAACCCGGCGATGAACGCTCCCAGGGCAAGCGACAACCCGCTCAGCGAAGTGAGCAAGGCAATCCCAAGGCACAGGACGATGATGGTCAGCAGGAACAACTCACGGCTGCGGCTTCTGACGATCTGTTCGAGCAACCTAGGGACTATGAACCATGCTGCTGCCACAATGATCCCGACCAGAACCGCCGATTTTGCGAGCACCAGGAGGAGATCGCCGGTGGCGCCCTCTGTGCTTCTGGCAAGCAGGGGAGTCAACAGCATCATCGGCACGACCGCCAAGTCTTGGAAGATCAGGATACCGATGGTCACACGCCCCTGAGGGGAATCGGATTCCCCTCGATCCGCCAGCACTTTCAATACAATCGCTGTGCTGCTCAAGGAGAGCAAGCAGCCCCAGAAGATCGCCTGGCCGACAGGCAGCTCGGCCATTGTGCCAATGATCGCCACCAGCAGGACCACGCTTCCGACCTGCAGCGGGCCTCCGATCATCAGCACGCGGCGCGAGGCCGCCAGATGCGCGAGCGAAAACTCGATGCCAATGGTGAACAGCAGCAGCACTACACCGATCTCGGCGAGGAACTTGATCAGCTCAAGGTCGGAGACTAGGTTCAATCCGTAGGGACCGATGAGCGCCCCCGCCGCCAAGAATCCGGCGATGGACGGCAAGCGAACCTGTTGGAAGAGAAAGACCACGGCGATCGAAACCGTGAAGATCACCAACAGGTCGCTGAGCACATGGGTTTCGGTCACGATCCCTCCGGCGTTGAGTGCCTGTTCGGAGATAGGCGTAGAATACAGGAGGGACGGGAAGCGGGCAAGGAGCCCCTAGCCAGGATTTTTCGCCGTCGCGAGGTCCGAGACAGGCGGAATAACGCGCGTCAAGTTTGCGTATGCCGCCGAGTGGTGAGGCGGCTGTATCTTGTTGAGACTGAAGCGCGCCGGGGCTAAAGGTCGCCGCCGCCAGCACGTATCCGGCCGCGCCGCTTACAACTGCGCATGTTGTGCAGCGCTGCCTCGACGCGGCCTCCCTGAAAAAGTTGGAATCTTGGTTCCTCTGATAAACAATCGGCGGGTCTGAGGCGGGCTTTTGTGGAATGCTTGGCGCGTTCGTCCTTGTGGAATAAACCACTTAAATGATGTAGCCCTACTAAGAGGCTTTTTAATTGACAGGTTCGACATGGCAACTAATCTCAATGAGATTCGTTCCGACATTCATAGGAAAGCCTCTGCCTTTGCCGAGGCTACTGTGTATACTCTCAACAATGAATACCTGACGCGCATCCAAATGTTGAAGCATGGTACGGACTTCCGATTGGTGTCTTTGGTTACACGGTGCTTGCCTATCTTGCTATTCAAGGCCCGTCCAAGTATGCGGAAGCTTTCTTACTTGCTTGCCTCAATTGGACTCATAAATTGGTTTTTTCCTTGTGAGCCGGTTCTTAAGGTGGCTTCTTTTTTGCGGGAAACTTCCAAAGCATCGTTGATGCAGCCTTCGCGGCCTTCTTCGCCTACAACGGCGCTTGGATACCGGCGGGAATCGGATTGGCATCAGCGTTTGGTCTGTTAGCCATCATTTCGCCAACGACATACCTCTACACCTTGCTTTCGCCAAAAATGCACCCAAAATACCACTTCGCCAAAAGATATTTTAGAATCCAGTATCCATTTGAAAATGATTTGGACAGCGTGGGGACAGACGCCAGCTAATGATATTTGGTGTTTGTAATCCATTGGACAGATAAACTTGATCTTCCGGCGATAGACCCACGCATCCATATCCTCGCCCCTATTCGGCAACTCATAGTCACTACACCTTCACACTCTGTTTCAGATCATACCCGGCCTTGGCTGTGCCAAACTGCCACGTGACTTTCCTGTAACGCAGTGAGATGGTCTCTGTCGGTCTGGTCTCTCCACTCTGAAAATCGACGGAAACATTCGTCACAAGAACATTTTCCACGGTGACTTTGAGATATGTGTCCTTGCCCGATACAAGGGCGATCTCGGCTTTTGGAAATTGCTCCTTAGTTGCACAGGCTTGAGCCAAGGATGGGCTAGACAAATCCATTTCCTTTAGCAGCGTCAGGTCGGTAAATGCAGTCTTTCTTCCGGACAGTCTATCGCCTTCTTCCCATTCACCTGCCTGACTGACGCCATAGGACATGGATTGGAACACAATCTGGTCTTCAAAACCCTTGGTTGTTGCGTTGCCTTTGATGCTCCCCAGTTTCAAGAACGCATTTTCTTGCTTCACAGGCATAACGAATACCTCCTGTTGTGCTGGTTATTCGCCCTTCGGCACACCGTTAATTATGAAATCTATCGGAAGATTTCAGCCCTTGTCCGAGTTCGCTTCCGGCTCGTCACGCTCGTTCGCTATGCATTTGCTTCATGAACGGTGGGTCGCCGTACGCCTGCCGGTAGATCTGCATAGGCGCCAACTGATCAGCGAGCGAGACTACGTCGGTGCCGCCGTCGGCTGCCGGACGAAAGACGTCCAAAGCGTGGCTGTAATGGTACCGGCACCCATGGGAAGCCAGTTGCTCTCCGAGCTTTTCGGGTGGCTCCCAGTTGGCGGTGAGCAGCGAGGTGCGGGCGGGGTTGCGGCGGCTGAACATGAAGGAGAGATGATCGGGGTACCAGTCGGCGCCGCCGGTCGCGTAGGAGACAAATAATTTCGCCTTCGCGCTTGCGGCAAGCTGCGCGAGGTAGCTATTGGTCAGATAGCCGTTCTCCCCGACGTCCAGCCACTTCCCGGGATGAGAAAGGCTGGCATGCGCGGCATAGGTCCGGACCTCCAGCAGTTGTTGCTGGGAAGCCAACACCGTGGCAATCGGTCCATACTTTCGGACGAGATCGTCAATCACACCTTCTTTCACCGCGGAGCGGCCCGAGTTGGTCGGGCCGCTGTCTACATGAACGAGCGTATTCTGGCCGCGATCGGCGATGAGATAGCAGTTCCGCGGCATCTCGATATCACAGGGGTCTTCACCGAAGAACGGCACGGAGACCACCGCCCCGCCGTCGAACGCCCACGTCTCGCCGTGAGCCAATTCGATGATGTGAGAAAATCCCAATTCGCGCAGGAGGGATGGATAATCAAAATAGAGCGCGCGCTTATTTCGCCGGCTCGGCACGATCACCGGAATATCTTTCGGCATGTGCAGGAGCGTGCGCGGGTCCACGTGATCGTCATGATCGTGGGTCAGAAAAACGGCCGCCGGGCGGGGCAGGAGCGAATTCCACAGCGACGGCACCGGCGATTCCGCGAACCAGGGCATGAGCCATGGATCGAAGAGCAAGAAGCGATCGCCCTGCCGGTAGAGCAACGCCGCATGACCGAGATGAACCAGGTCGCGATCCCGGATCGTGGAACGCCAGCGGTCTCCAACAGAGGCGCGTGCGGAGACCGTGAGGCAGTCATGCCGCTTCAGCGCATCCAGCAACTGGGTCAAGGTCCGCGAGCTGTCGCGACCCGCCGCCGTCGCCACCGTTCGAATCTCCGAGACCATGTGGGTTCCATCCAGAAACCCGAGAAATTTTCCCACGACCGGGGCAATAGGCCGGTCGAACGGCAAGGGAATCGCCTGTCGCCTGACGGAATTGAAGATCTGCAGGCCCATATAGGTCATGGTGGCGGATTTAGTCGGATCTTTGGGGAAATCCCAGCGAAAGACGCCATCGGGGCCACGCCCGCACCGAATGTGCGCGCTCAGATGCGGTCTGGAGTTGACGAGTTCGGCGTAGGCGTTCTCCAGTCTGACGCGGACGCTGGGATCATCGAGCGAGGCACGGCGGGAGAAGACATCGCTGATGGCGGTTTCGATTCCGCTCAGCAGCAGGCTGTGCGCCTCATGCAGACTGGCGACGACTTCGGGTGCCACGCCACCGACGAATGGAAAGGGACCCGGCGCTTCCGCACTTTCCAACTGAATCCAAGACCATGGCACCTGGCCGACATACTGATCACTGTGCAACGTATCCCATACATCGGCCATAAGATGCTTTTGCCTTTTTACTTTTGACTTTTGCCTTGCGAGCCGCTGCTGATCGTCGGCTCGTAGAGCACCTGCACCGTGTTGCCGTCCGGATCGGCGACATAGAACGAATAGCTGTCGTCGCGATGCCGGATCGGGTGCTTCACAATCTTGTAACCGGCTTCCTCGACCTGCTTAAAGAGACGATCGACGGCTGCCGGCGACTCCATAATGATCCCCAAGTGATCCATGAACTGACCGCGCTGACCTTTGTACTGCGCTAACTCCGAAGCTGAAATCTGATGCAGCGCCAGATTGTCTGATCCTGAACTGAGATAGATGTTGTCCGCATCCGGCTGCCAGACGACCCGCATCCCGAAAAGTTGTTCATAAAAGGCCCGGGACCGACTCAGGTCAGTGACTTTCAGCGCCAGATGCCACAATCCTCGAACGCCAGTACCCATCATCATCTCGCCATTGCTCGTCGTATTTACTGCGTAGCCGGAAGCCCAGTCAATCAGAAACTCTGCCCTTCACTGAATGTCCAACGGATAGACATTGCGCACGGCCCGATCCGCTATGGTACGATCCAACAGCTTCACCAAATTCTCATTCTGATGAGGAGAACCGGATGCGACTGATCCGCGTGTCATTCGTTCTGTTCATGGCGATACTGTTTGGAGGACACCATAGTGCTCATTCCGTAGGAATCGTTCCCACCGACATTGTCGGGAAAGACGGCGCGCCGATGGTGCTGGTTCCTTCCGGCCCGTTTCCGATGGGTGTGCCGCCCGGGGACCGAGACGGCGGCAGAGATGAGTATCCTCGCCATGAAGTCAGCCTCGATGGGTTCTACATCGATAAATTTGAAGTGACCAACGGCAAATATTGGGAGTTTGTCAAAGTCACTGGGCATCGTATACCACAACACCCGCAAAACCCGAGCCGAACGCTTTGGGAGAACGGCCGGATCTCGGAATCACTGGGGGAGCGTCCGGTGATCAACGTGGACTGGTTCGACGCGGAAGCCTATTGCCGCTGGACCAGCAAGCGCCTGCCCACTGAAGCCGAGTGGGAAAAGGCGGCGCGCGGAACGGATGACCGGCGATTTCCTTGGGGCAACATGGAACCGACGCACAAACATCTCAATTACAACCAGCAGTGGCAGGGAGAAAAAACGCTCATGCCGGTCGGCAGCTATGAAGCGGGCAAGAGCCCCTATGGTGCCTATGACATGGCAGGAAATGTGTGGGAATGGGTGGCCGACTGGTACGATCCGCTGTACTACGAAAAGAGCCCCGACAAGAATCCGCCGGGACCCGAGACCGGCACCCACAAAGTGCTCCGCAGCTCAGGCTGGTCGGTCGAGACTCCGCTGGTGCGAATCTTTACCCGGGTCAAGAGCGATCCGCTCAATCGGAATGACTCGACGGGCTTCCGGTGCGCGGTAGGCGCACCAGAAGCCCGAGTAAAAAGTGAAAAGTAAAAAGGCAAAAGTTGACAGCAAAGAACTGGAACGAGACCGAAGTAATAAGGAAAAATTAGTAGAGGCAAGACTGGGTACGAACCAGGAAGAAGCTAATAGCATAAGGTCGGATGGAAGACGGGATATTCAAGAGCGCACGTTTTCTTTTGCCTTGAGCGTTATCCGCTTATGCAAGAAGATCGATGGCAGGTCTGGTGTTGGAAGGGTCCTTGCCCTTCAGCTTCTGAGAGCAGGAACATCCGTTGGTGCCAACGTGGAGGAAGCACAGGCTGGACAGAGTCGAGCAGATTTCGTTAGTAAATATTCAATTGCTCTCAAGGAAATTCGTGAAACGCGTTACTGGCTCCGCCTCATTGAGGAATCCGCTATCATGGACTGCCGTGCCATTACTCCCTTACTTCAAAGGTCTGTAGAATTCGGCCGAATTCTTTGGAGCGACCGTATCCCGAACAAACCAAGGGCCGATAGCATGAAACTTCTTACTTTCTTATTTTTTACTCTTGCCTTTTTACTTTTTCCTTCGAGGCTGCGATGACAGAGCAAGGTTTTCGCGGACTCCGGGTGGCGGCTTTCGAGAGTCGGATGGCGGCTGAGATGGCGCGTTTGATCGCTCATTACGGCGGCCAGCCGCTTGTTGCTCCGTCGATGCGTGAGATTCCTCTTCAGGACAATACCGAAGTCTTGCATTTCGGTGAGCGACTAGTCGCCGATCAGTTCGATATGGTGATCTTACTCACCGGCGTGGGGACCCGGACAATGACTGAGGTCCTGCAGACGCGCTATTCTCTGGAGACCATCACAAGCGCGCTGGCTCGGGTCATTCTCGTGGCTCGAGGCCCGAAGCCTATCGCGGCCCTGAAGGAGCTTGGTCTGGCCGCGACCATTGCTGTGCCGGAGCCCAACACCTGGCGCGACATCATTCACGCGCTCGACGCCCATAGACCTGTGGCCGGACTTCGCGTCGCCGTTCAGGAATACGGCGTCTCCAATGCCGAACTGCTCCACGCCTTGCGCGAGCGAGGCGCAGAGGTCACGCGAGTTCCCGTCTATCGGTGGGCCTTACCGGAAGACATCACACCGCTCAGAGAGGTCATCGACGCGGTACTCCAGGGAGAGGTGGACGTCGTCCTCATCACGAACGCCGTCCAGGTTGATCATATCATGCGTCTTCTTAGTCAGGATCCTCAATTCAAGGGAGGGACCGACCGGTTTCGTGAGGCCACCGGGCAGATGATCGTCGCCTCTGTGGGTCCGACAGCCAGCGAACGTCTGCAGGGTTACGGTTTACGGGTCGATCTTGAACCCTCCCATCCCAAGATGGGCATCCTCGTGAAGGAAACCAGCGAACACGCCCGCGCTCTTCTTGAAGTCAAGAGAGGAGCCCATCCCATTTAAACATCGTAGTCCGAATCAACGATCTACGCGTGCTCGCTAGGGCGCCGCCTTGGCTGCCGCATCGACAGGCTTTTCTGCTAGGCTCTCCGTGACCGACCGCGCACAACGAAATCCGAGCCAGTTCATCTTCACGGTCGGCTCGGCCCCGTTCCGTTGCGCAGGCCGTACGGAGGGCGAACTGTCAATCCATCCGCCTCCACGAAAGGCTTTCTGAGTTCCGCGATCCGGCCCCTTGGGATTCCGGTCCGGCGCCGTTTTGTAATAGTTCGGGTCGTACCAGTCGGCCGTCCATTCCGCCACATTGCCGGCCATTTGAAAGACGCCGTACGGACTGACCGCGTTTTCGTATTTATCGACTGAGATGATCGGCGGGTAAAGCAGCAGTCGTTCGGGGCGATCCCTGACCGGTCCCGACAGCCCCGTTCGCCCGAAGTTGGCCCGACTCAGTCCCGCCGGCTGATTGCCCCAGGGATAGATGCGGCCGTCCTCGCCTCTAGCGGCCTTCTCCCATTCCGCCGAGGTCGGCAAGCGCTTGCCGGCCCAGCGACAATACGCATCGGCGTCATACCAACTCACGTGCATCACCGGGTGATGCGACATAGATTCCTGGAAGTTTCCGCCGTCATATCGCCAATCGAGCAGCGGGGGACGATCGGTCGCCACGACGAATTTCAGAAATTGCAGAGCGGTGACTTCGTACTTGTCGACGTCATACGTATCCAGAAAAACCCGCCGCTGAGGCATCTCAGGCGGATACGCATTGTGATCTTTTTTCTTGTCGCTGCCCATCAAAAACGATCCGGCCGGAATGCCGACCATCTCATCTACCGTCGGCAATTTTGCTCGCTCAGCCGCCAGCTTCTTACCTTCGGGCGTCCATTCCGGTGTGACGTCCGCCACATCCAATCCCCAGACAAGACCGGCTCCCACAAGGCCGGCGACGAAGAACAATCCCGTTATGAAAGCCTTGACCCTCGAATAACTTCTTTGACCCATGACGCGCACCCCATTCCTCCCTCAGTGAGCGGTTTACATTGTCTGCTTTTTCTCCGGCGGTTTGGGCCCGTCGAATTCTTCCAACGGTTGAAAGTTCACGGGCAATTCGAACAGGAAATCAGAGATCGATCGCAATTTGACGTTTCGGTACTCGACCAGCCACTTGCCGTCTTTCCTCGCCAACTTGAGCGGAAAGCGAATATCCGTCGCCAACCATTGATAGTAGACGTCGGTGTGCCTCTTCTGTTGAACCGTCACCTCATATAAAGTTGTGGGGTGACCGTCCAGGGTTTCCGTGCCGATCTCTTCGCGCGAGATCTCCCCGTCCAGGCGCTCGCTGACTTTCGGCGCTTGCTCAGGGTCATACGGCACCGTCTTGAAGTGGCGCATCCGCGACAGCAACAACCACATCACCTGCTTGTCCTTACGGACGATGGTGACGTTCACGGGACTGAGGTCCTGATGTTCGAGCCGCCACATGTTATCCCGGTAATAGATATTAGCTCTTCGGCTGTGCCCATCGATGCGTGTGATCTGATCGGCGGAGAATTCCAGCGCCCAGACGCTGCCGAACCCGAGCGATGAGAGAAGCGCGACGAGCATTCCAGCCATCGACATTCTTTGCATAAGCGCAGTCTAACATAGAGGCATCACACCCGCCCACCTACCGCCCCTCCACCTTCCCGGTCCCCGGGCGCACCGGCTGTGTTATTTTCTCACCTGCTATCTCACCCACCACCCCCAGCCACACCAAGACGCGGCTTCTTGCCGTGACCTGAGCCTGCCGAGATCGGCCGGAGTGGTCGCAGAATCGATGATGTCAGCGGCTGCCGCGGACACGTTCCATTCGTTCAGGTTCGCGCCAGTGCGACGGCCATAAAGAGGACGGCCATAGCCACGAGGAGACCGAGGCGGCCAACCCAGGTCGAGAGGCCGATCAAGAATTGATCGGCGGAAGTGGGAGTCTCGGGAGATTCTTTTCTCAGTCGCGCGACCAAGGGCCCCAACCAGAAGTCGTGCACTGCGGTGAGGCCGATCAGAAGCGCGACCAGCCACAGCTTCGTCATGAGGACGGACCGCCAGCCTTCGGGTTCCGCCAAGGTTCCGGTTCTTGAACTCACCAGGAGCGGCCCCGTTGCGACCAGAAGAATCATGGATCCCCAGACCGCGACTCGAAACCGTCGAGCCAGCGTTTGAAAGAGAACCCTGCGGTCGGCGCCAAAGGTTCCCCGCCTGAAAACCGGCGCCAGAATGAACGACAGGAAAACCATCCCGCCGATCCATATGACAGCTGCTAACACATGGACCCATGCCAGCAAGATCATCATCCTTGCGCCTCCTTGAACCCTCTCAAAGCCGCGCGATCATACCATAAGCCATTTGATGATTTGTTGATCTGGTGATGTGCTGACTTGACAGAGAATCTGTATCTGATCCATTGATTTGTTGATTTGTTCAACTCGTTCATTTATTGATTGCTGAGAGCAAGGCAACCGTCTTCAATCATCAGATCACAAATCAGTAAATCAACGATCCATGAGAGCGATGCTGCTGGAGCACAGTGCCGACGTGAACTCAGCTCCTCTCCGGTTGCAGGAGGTTCCGCGCCCCGATCCAGGTCCTGGACAGATACGGGTGCAGGTCCAGGTCTGCGGAGTCTGCCGCACCGACCTGCACATCGTCGAGGGGGAACTGCCGCCGGCTCAGCGACCGGTCATCCCCGGACATGAAACGGTCGGCATTGTAGATGGAACCGGAAGGGGCGTGCGATCGGTAAAGGAAGGGGACCGCGTCGGGATCGCCTGGCTCCAGGCAACCTGCGGGCGCTGCGAGTTCTGCATGAGCGGGCGGGAAAACCTTTGTGCGCTCGCGTCCTTCACTGGCTACCACGTCGATGGAGGATACGCCGAGTATGCGATGGTGCCGGAAGCCTTCGCGTACCCGATTCCATCAGTCTTCAGCGACGACGAAGCTGCGCCCTTGCTCTGCGCAGGCATTATCGGCTATCGTGCGCTCCGTCTCAGCAATGTGCGGCCTGGACAGCGCCTGGGCCTCTATGGCTTCGGTGCATCGGCCCATATCACGATCCAGGTCGCCCGGCATTGGGGCTGCTCGGTTTATGTCTGCTCATTGCGCGAAGAACACCGCGCGCTCGCTCGTGAGCTTGGCGCGGTGTGGGTCGGCGGCGCCACGGACCTTCCTCCAGACAAGCTGCACGGTGCCATCATTTTTGCGCCGGCGGGCGAAATCGTCCCGCCGGCGCTCCGCGCGTTGGAGAAAGGCGGGACGGTCGCGATCGCCGGCATCCACATGACAACCATCCCCCCCATCGACTACGACCACGACCTGTTCCATGAGCGAATGATCAGGAGCGTGACCGCCAACACGAAACAAGACGGCGTTGATCTTCTACAAGAAGCCGCCGCCATTCCCATCCGCACGCACACCCAACGCTTCAAGCTCGAAGAAGCGAATCTGGCGTTGCAAGCACTGAAGGCAGGAAAAATCCGAGGAGCGGGGGTTCTGACGGTGAGCTGAAGTCTCGTTTCCACCAGTTTTCTGGTGCGACAGGCAAACGGTACTTCCCACACCTAAGGGATCTCTCAGCTATTTAAATCCCCTGCCATTGTTGGCAGAGTGGCGGCGGATCGTGGCGTGGATCGAAGCCTTGGCGGGCGAGTGTCCGTAGCAAGGTCAGCCTCGACATCTTGATAAGAGGAACCCCTGAAAGCCTCCGATAACCTTCCTGAACCTGATGTCATCGCGCAAGCTCCCCGAATTTGAGACGATCTTAAAGGGGAACTTTCTGGCGGAATAGCCACCCTGGCCAGCCGCTCTTGACGCGTTGCCCGGCAGCCAGTAAGATGGTTCCATTCTGGAACCACATCATTTTTTTGAGGCGCCATGGCAACCCTAACGGTCAAGAATATTCCGGACCCGCTCTATAAGCGGCTTAAGCGACAAGCTGCCCGGCGGCATCGTAGCCTCAATCAGGAAATTATTTCCTGTCTGGAGCAAGCGGCCGCTCTGCCCGAGATCAATCCGCAGACGATTTTACGCGGGGCTCGCGCGCTCAGGCGGTTGTATACGGGGCCGCCGCTGACTGAGGAACGGCTCAGCCGTCTCAAGCGGGCCGGGCGGTTATGATCGTCGTGGATACCAACCTTCTGGTCTATCTGTACGTTCCCGGTCGGGATACACCCGTCGCGGAAGCCGTGTTGACGCGCGATCCGATCTGGATCTCGACTCCGCTCTGGCAATCAGAGTTCCGCAATGCGCTGGCTGGGTTTATACGAGAAGGCGCTCTGACGGTCGAGGGAGGAAAGCGGATTGCAGCGCGAGCCGAGTCTTGGATGCGGGGACGGGAGCATGCGGTCTCAAGTGACCACGTTTTGGACCTGGCTGCCACGTCCGGCTGCACGGCTTATGATTGTGAATTCGTCGCATTGGCGGAAGGCACTGCGGTTTCGCTGGTGACACTCGATAAGAGATTCTGCGAGCTTTTCCTGAGATTGCGCTCTCCCCGACCGCATTCCTGGACTGACAGGCAACGCTCCTAACTCCTCCTCCAGGTCACTGCCGAGCCGGCGTGTAAACCAGTTTACCTTTTCTTACGTCATCCAGCGGAGGATCGTCTTCTCCGGCACGGGGTGGGTGAGGTCAGGACGGCCGGCCTGTTGATCCAGGTGATACTTTTGAAGCCGGCGATACCAGACGGAGAGTTGGTCGGAGTCCAGACTTAAGTTCATCGTGGTCTTTTGAGTGTGACCGCGTTCCTGCAATTCGATGATGTCGCGGTCTTGACAGAGCGCCTTGCGGGCAATCAGACGCGCGAGCCAGGTCAGGGGAAACCATGCCCGCAGAAAATTCCAGCCCATCGTAAAGTCCAACCGCGTGGTCCCCTCGGTGAGCGGTGTCACGACCACCATGATTGCTCCCCACCGGGAACCGACTTCGAAGGTTTCCGTGTGAATGCCGGGCATGAGGAAATCCACCGTGGTCGTGGCCGGCGCGAGCGAGGGATTCAAGACACGAAAGACAATGGTGTTCGGTAGGCGCACGCTGGTGGCCACCGTTCGAAAGCCTTGGGCCAGCCGCGTGTACACTTTTTCCTTGAGCTTGGGCACGTGCCGTTGACGAAAAATGCCGTGGTGTATGAATGGGACATGCGCGGCATCGATGAAGTTGTCCACCGCCAGGTCCATCCTGGCCTTGACCGGAAGGGACATTCTGAGCACCGACACCGGGCTTCCGTCGGTGGGGGCCGGGAACATGGGAGGAGGATTCGCCGGTTTCGGACTACGGTCAGTGCCCATGTAGATCCAGATCCATCCATCCTGTTCCTGAACAGGAAAGGAGCAGACCGACGATGACTTCGGTAGAGTCCCATCTATCTGCGCCGGCACTTCCACGCACTCTCCGGAGGAGGAGAACCGCCATCCGTGGTATCGGCAACGAATCGAATTGTCTTCTTGCCACCCGGCCGATAAGGGCACGCCACGGTGCGCACAGCGGTCTTCCAGCGCATGCGCGGCTCGGGACTCGTCTCGAAACAGGACGATGGGTTGGTTCAGCAGGATGGCCTGAGTCGGGCGACCTGTTTTCAGCCGTCGACTCTCCGCAGCAATGTACCAGAACCCTTCAAGCATCATGCCCCCTGCCTGCTGGAGACCAGGCTAGCCTTACTGCGCGCCTTTCTTACCCTCCCACCCGACCATCGTACTTCCATGTCAATCATCCATCCGCTGCGCACTCAAACAATTCACAGTACTGCCTTCAGGCAGGCGGGTCAAGAGCATGGTGCCTTCGAAGTGACTATGCGATAATGAACTCAGAGAACCTTGGTCCATCTGTAGTGAAGCCCAATCGGGAAACAGTGATGGAATTCCCCATGAGTGAGACGGACGCGTGAAAGCGGTTGTCAAGACCGCACCGAAGCCGGGGCTCACCTTGCAGCCAATGCCTGACCCGAGCCCCGGCGAGGCCGAAGTGCTGGTCCGTGTGAAGGCCACCTCGCTCTGCGGCACCGACGCGCATATCTATTTTTGGGATGAGTGGGCGCAAGGTCGTATCCGTCCTCCGCGGATCATCGGCCATGAGATGTGCGGCGAAGTCGCGGAATTAGGCCCGGGCGTCACGACCATGGCGGTCGGCGATTACGTGGCCGCCGAATCGCATCTGACATGCGGTGTCTGCTTTCAATGTCGCACCGGCCAGGCTCACGTGTGCAAGAATTACCGCATCCTCGGCGTCGACGTGGACGGATCCTACGCCGAATACGTGGTGCTCCCGGAACGGGTGCTGTGGAAGACCACGCGGGAGATCCCTCCCGAGTTGGCGTGCGCGCAAGAACCCCTCGGTAACGCGGTCTATGCGACCCTGATCGAAGATGTGACCGGGAAGTCGGTGCTGATCAGCGGGTGCGGCCCAACGGGCCTCTTCGCCGCGGCCATCGCGCGAGTGGCCGGCGCCTCACCGATCATTGCGACCGACGTCAGCGATTACCGGATCGGATTGGCCAAGCAGTTGGGCGTGGATCATGTCCTCAATGCCGAGACCGAGTCCCCCGAAGCCATCGCCACAGCCATTCGAGATATTACGGGAGGTGAGGGCGTGGACGCCGCGTTGGAAATGTCGGGTAACCCCGGAGCGCTTCATCAAGCCTTCCGGTCCGTTAA
The DNA here is from genome assembly GCA_963703955.1 of Nitrospirota bacterium. GTDB lineage: Bacteria > Nitrospirota > Nitrospiria > Nitrospirales > Nitrospiraceae > CAVPGK01. The sequence continues at coordinate 137,968 of CAVPGK010000006.1, forward strand.
GAACGGAGGACGAGTGAGTCTCTTCGGCATTCCCACGGGACAGGTCAGTTTTGATCTGCCGAACGAAATCATCTTTAAAGGCATCCGCGTGTACGGCGTCACCGGCCGCCGATTGTTTGACACCTGGTACCGGCTGGCGGGTCTCTTCAAAGCCGGTCTCGACATCCGGCCGGTCGTCACGCACACCTTTCCGATGGCAGACTTTGCCAAGGGCTTCGAGTTGATCAAGGCCGGAAATTGCGGCAAGGTGGTTCTGTTTCCATAAGAGTAGCGATCAGTTTCAATGGCCTACCAGTCGTTCAAAAAAGCCGTCGAACAACAGCTAGCCGAGATTCGCGCAACCGGCCTCTATAAGACCGAGCGACAGATCCTCGGGCCGCAGGGTTCCGAGATCAGGGTCGCTCAAGGGGAGGTCCTGAATCTGTGCGCCAATAATTATTTGGGATTGGCCAACCATCCCGATGTGGTAAAGGCGGCGGCGGTAGGACTTCGTCAATACGGCTACGGCATGGCCTCGGTGCGATTCATTTGCGGGACGCAAGATCTTCACAAGAGACTGGAGCAGGACCTGACGACGTTCTTGGGAACAGGCGCCACCATTTTGTACAGCTCCTGTTTCGATGCGAATACCGGTCTCTTCGAGACCCTCCTTGATGAGCGGGATGCCGTTATCAGTGACGCCCTCAACCACGCCAGTTTGATCGATGGGATCCGTCTGTGTAAGGCCAAGCGACTGCGCTATGCGCATTCCGACATGACACAATTGGAGGCCGCGCTGAAGGATGCAGGCGGGGCTCGGCTGCGGTTCATCGCGACAGACGGCGTCTTTTCGATGGATGGAGACCTGGCCAGGCTGGATGCAATTGCAGACCTGGCCGACCGCTATGACGCCGTCGTCATGGTAGACGATAGTCATGCGACGGGTGTCCTGGGACAATGCGGTCGAGGGACGCCGGACCATTTTGGCGTGGCGGATCGCATCGACCTCGTCACGAGCACGCTGGGAAAGGCCCTGGGCGGGGGTTCCGGTGGGTTCACCTCCGGTCGAGCCGAGCTCATCGAATTGTTGCGGCAGCGTTCGCGGCCCTACCTGTTCTCAAACTCGCTGCCGCCGGTGGTCGTGACCGCGTCGATCCGAGCGTTGAAATTGGTCGCCCAGGGGGAAGCGCTACGCTCAACGCTGCGCGAGAATACCGAATTCTTTCGGTCGGAACTGACCAGGCTCGGCTTCACCCTCGTTCCCCGGGAAGAGGCGCGCATTGGCGAACCTGGAGCGGGCGGGTATCATGTCTTGCATCCGATTATCCCCGTGATGCTGGGCGAGGCCTCGCTCGCGGCTCGGATGGCCGATCGGTTGCTTGATGAAGGAATCTATGTGATCGGATTCAGCTACCCGGTGGTGCCGAAGGGGCAAGCCCGTATCCGCGTGCAGATATCGGCGGCCCACACCCGCCAGCAGCTTGAGCAGGCCGTACGGGCATTTGCAACTGTAGGGCGCGAGCTGAATGTGATTTAGGCAAGAACTTCGTCAAGACTGTGCGCTCCGATCTCTCCCCTCTCGCTTCGATTCACTATTCCCGGATCTGTCTCGCTCTCCGTTGAAGGTACGCGTTACGGACCGAGCCATACAGGTCGATGGTCGCCTCCTCGACTCCTTGGAAGGTCTCCAGATTAAGAGCCCGTTCGTTGACGATCTCACCGACCCGCGTTCCGAACTGTGCAAAAAACGTGGTCCACCGATCGGTATGGTCGATCAGAGAAGGCGCTCCATCAATTTCTATCGACGGGAAGACCAGGTAGTTAATGGGATCGAGGAAGATGTCACCGGCATAGCCAATGACATCTCGAAGCGTAAAGGGAGGCAGGAACGGCAGAATGAGATAGGGACCGGGCTTGAATCCGTACACCCCCAATGTCTGACCCAGGTCTTCGTCCGGCGTCTGCATACCGAATACGTCATAAGCGAAATCCATGAATCCGGCGACACCCAAGGTGCTGTTGACCAAGAAGCGACCCATCTCTAACCCAGCCCCTCTTATTTTTCCCTGGAAGAGGTTGTTCATCAAGCGCGGAACGAACCGAACATTGTGAAAGAAGTTTCGAATACCGCGTTGGGCCGCATCGGGCATGACCTTGTCGTAGGCGGTGGCCACGGGCTTGAGCAGGTACTTGTCCACCTTCAGATTGAACTCAAACATGGCGGAGTTGTACGGTTCCCACGGATCATATTCTTCCGCGGCTGCCGTACGACGGTCTTCGTCGGTTTCGAAGGGATCGTACGGCTCTTCGACCCCTTCGATTACCTCGGTCTTTCGACCCGGCTTCTGGGGTTGGGGGGGTTCCTTTGGCTTCTTGTCCGAGGGCGGCTCGGCCTCAGCGACCCTTATCGGAACTATCTCCAGGCCGGGTGAGCTGACGGGAGAGAGCGCATCTGGAGCCTGAGCCGATTCGTCGACGAAACTGTCGCTCGTCGGTTCCAGGGAGAGGGGTGATGCGACAAGCCCGATCCCGTGATCAGGAGTATTGGCACAGCCCACGATCCCATAGATCAGAAAAGCGACAAGTATCCAGCGCACCACCCCGCTTCTATCTCGATCCAAGTGTCTGCTCCTTCCCCTCGGGTGTCATGATGAACCCTCGATTCATCCGTCCGTGCGCAATGTCGGCGCACTTTACCAGAATGTTGTTGCGAGGGCCACCACCTGATACCCTTGAAGCCTCAGAAAAAGTGAAAGAAAGGAAGATTGTGTTTGGCGGCACGGATCGTTCCCGGTCATACGAGAACCCGCAACACTCCGCGAAGGAGACGTGAACCTAGAGCGAGGCTTGGATGGCTTTCCAATCCAGCTCAATCGGCGCCGGCGCTAGCGGAGGCAATGCGGCGGCGCAGGACATCAAACGCTCCGCACGAGCGGCGCTCATAGGGTGGGTTGAGAGCAGGTCAACCTGGTGGGGATCGGTTTGCGATAAGCGTTCGAAGAATCGAATCATGCCGGACGGAGAGATACGCGCGCGATAGAGGAGATCAAGGCCCGCCAAGTCGGCTTCGGTTTCCATACGGCGGCTAAAGGTCAAGCTGGTCAATTGAACGCCCAATCGCTCCATCACTCCGATGACGCCTTCCTGATCGCCTAGAACAATTTTCACCACCGCCAGCATTCCGAGATTTTTCACCGTTGCGTGCAGGCCGTGCCGCAGCAGCACATGGTTCATCTCATGCGCGAGAACACCGGCGACTTCTTCAGGAGTCTCGGCTTCCTTGACCAAACCGGAGAAGACAACGATGGGGCCTCCCGGCAAGGCAACGGCATTCACCATCTCGCTACGAACCAGTGTCACGTCAAACCGATAGGGACTGTTGGGGATCTGATCGGTCAGCCGGCGGACGATCTCGTGAATCGCTGTCACGGCAGCCCCATCCTTCACCACCGTTTTCCCCGCGAGGACATCCTGGCGAGCCGATCCACCGATCTGCTGTTCCCACGTCACGGGAATGCGATTCACGGCCACTCCGACCAGCTCATCGAAACTGAACCAGATGATGATAGGCAGCGCGATGCCCGAAACCGCCGTCCCCCACAGAAAAACGCTCCGCCTGAGTTGAACGCGGCGCACCTGTTTCGCCGTGTGCTCAAGCGTTCCGACCAACTCGGGAGGGGCAAATTCGCGAAAAGATCGGATCAGTGCCGGATCTTTAACATAGACCGTTCGATCCGCTCCGTCGTCCATCCATTTCAGCAGAAGCTGATCGTGGTCGAACCCGCCCGCTCCGATCGACAGCGCGCCAAAGGGAATCGTGTCATACGAGGAATCGGGGAATTGAATGGTGAGACCAGCAGATGCGAGATCGATATGGCAGGGTGCCCCCGAAGCAGGAAGATCGCGGCCGAAGCACAGCGCATTCGGGGTGATAGGCATTACAGCAGGAAGCTCATATTTGCGCACGCCCGCGAGTCGGTGAGCGGGTAGTGTCTTCGTGAGGCGGCAGGGTCTCTCGTTGAGGATTTTTTCGACCCCAGAACAAAGTTGGAGGTCTTTTTCACCATCCTCATTCGGAGACAGGGAGGAATTGGCGTATCCACGACCCAAACCCGCCAGGATTGCGAGTCTGGAGGTAAACCACTCCGGGGCCGCGGAACCGGCAAACGAACCCTTCGCCAGAGGTCAGGCTGGCAATCCACCCGGCGGCAGCCTTCTCAATGCTGTATGTCGTCGTGCTGGTCCAGGCCACCAAGTGACTGTTGTCCACGATGTACTCCTGGTCCGGTTTGAGATCGATGGAATGAATCGCACCGAAGCTGTTGAGGATCAATTGACCGCGCCCACTGATCCTCAGGATGAAAAAGCCTTCGCCGCCGAGAAGCCCTCGGCTGAGACTCTGCATTCGGCTCTCGATCTTGATTCCGTCGGCGCCGGCCAAAAACCCGTCTTTCTGAACCAAGTACTCGTTCACTCCGTCAAGTTCGAGAATGACAATGTCCCCGGGAACCGTGGGCGCGAGCAACACCTCTCCAGGACCTCGGGTCGCTCGTAACGTCTGAAAGAAGAATTTCTCACCGGTGAGCACCTTGCGAGAGAGGGCGCCCAGTAACCCACCCTCCATCTTGCTTTCTACATCAATGGTAGGCGATGAGGCGACCATCGCGCCCGACTCGGCCTTCACATTTTCTCCTGCCGCCAGATCGATGCGCACCATCGGAAACGCCCCAGGGTACAGAATTTCACTTTTCATTCAATGCGTCTCCCATCATGGAACACGCGGCTAGCAGTATAACGCCGGCAGCCATACATCATCATCGCATGGTGGCAAAACCGCAGCCGGTCGCCCTTGCCAACCAGCCCCCTCACCCCGCTACCCATCCATAGATTAGGCAAGGCGAGTACCGCCTAGAATTGCCATTTCCATAACGTATTGTTCTGTTGAGGATTCGCCTCGCCTCTCATGTTATCCTGTCCGCCTAGTATTGTCTATTTGTAGGAAGTTCGTTAGCTATCCGTTAGCTACCGAAAGCTTACGTTTCTGTCTGTTTGCGCCGCAATTCAATCTGGGTACAGAGTGCTGAAACTGGGCTGCTGCCGGTTTCAAAGACACCGAGTTAGGTGTATGGATGAAACCGGAGGTGAGCCATGGAGCGACGAAAGTTTACGCGGGAGTTCAAAGTTGAGGCGGTGAAGCTGATTAGGGAACGCGGGGTGACGGTGGCGCAAGCCGCACGCGATTTGGGCGTGCATGGCACGGTGTTGCGGCGATGGGTGCAGGAGTGTGCAGCCGATCCGCAGCAGGCCTTTCCGGGCCAGGGGCAGATGAAACCCGAGCAGGCGGAGCTCGCGCGGCTCCGCCGTGAAGTCCTCAAGCTGAAGGCGGAGCGCGACATCTTAAAAAAAGCCGCGGCCTACTTCGCGAAGGAGGCGCTGTGACGTTCGCCTTCATCGCGAAGCACCGGGGAATTTGGCCGGCGGGATGGTTGTGTGAGGCGCTCGGTGTCTCGCGGGAGGCTTCTATGCCTGGCGGACCCGGCCGCCGAGTGTCCGGGCGCGGGCCGATGAGCAGTTGCTGATCAGAGTGCGGGCCAGCTTCCTCACCAGCGATCGCACCTACGGCGCTCGGCGTGTCTGGCACGACCTGCTCGTGGAGGGAATCGCCTGTGGCCTCCATCGCATTGAGCGGCTGATGCGGCACGCCGCCTTGCGCGCACGTCCAGACGGCGACGGATGCCGATCGACACCGGGGTGCGCTCGACGAACGCCCTGGCGCCGAATGTGCTCAACCGGACGTTCGACGCCTCGTCGGCGAACCGCAAATGGGTCGCGGACTTCACCTATCTCTGGACCGCCGAAGGCTGGCTCTACGTCGCCGCGGTCGTCGATCTCTTCTCGCGACGGGTGGTCGGCTGGTCCATGAGTGCGACGATGACCGCGCAGCTCGTCACCGATGCGCTCGTGATGGCGATCTGGCGGCGGGGGAAGCCCGAGACCGGGCTGCATCACTCCGATCGAGGCAGCCAGTACACGAGTGAGCCGTTCCAGCGGCTCCTGGCCGACCACGGCGTCACCTGTAGCATGAGCCGGGCCGGCAACGTCTGGGACAATGCGGCGATGGAGAGCTTCTTCTCCTCGCTGAAAACCGAACGCACGGCAGCGTAAGACGTACCGCACGCGAGCCCAGGCCAAGGCCGACGTGTTCGATTACATCGAACGTTTCTACAATCCGACGCGGCGGCACTCCACGCTCGGGTATCTCAGTCCGATGGAGTTCGAAATGAAGGCCGGATTAGCGTAAGCGGGTGTCCACCAAACCGGCAGCAGCCCAAACTTGAGTCCGGAGTATGATACCTAAATCATCGTCCGGACCAAATTTCGGCGTGTAGAGTGACATGACTCTATCAGTCTTTAACAATTCTGATAAAGCTCGCTTTGCGGATTGTTTGTGGAAAACGCCATAAGTAGAGCCACCGTTTCGATTGAGTAGGGAGAAACACGGTATATCAGTTAAGCCGTCTCCAGCATAGATCATGTTTTTGAGAGGAATTCTTCGTTTATCTTCTTTGACGTCCTTGTTAACAGCCAATGGGTTTTTCTTCGCATCTTCTGGTCTAATACCTTTATTGATTTCAAAGAGAAACCGCGTCTTTTCGGTAAAGGTTATGCACCGTTTTATATGTTTCAACATTCCATCTTCCGTGTCTCCTACCAATTGACACCCATACACAGCGCTAAAGTTTTTACCGACCAGTTCACATCCTTCCACGATTTCCTGCAATCCGCCAGAAATGATATAGAATTCAATCGATATGTCTGGGAATTCCTTCACCAGATTTCGAAGATCATCAAAAAATGTATCGAGTCCTTGGAAGAATAGCGGATCTAGTTTTCTACTGAAGCCGCGTAATTTTTGATTTGTGAGTGCCCCGAGTGGCTTATTGGGGCCGATGTTGTCGAGGACAAGTTTGAGGTAAGCATGGGCGGGATCGAAGCCGGTGGCTACTAGTGCCGCAACATCATTGGTCCAGAACTTCTTCGCATCAATACCATGTTCTTCGAGCAGTTTCGTTGTTGAATCAGGCACCAGGGTATCATCGAAGTCAAAGATCAGACCCAAGATCTCATGCGAACTACTCATGCGGGGCTAGGCAGGAGCTGCAAAGAGAGATTGATTAGAGCTGCTTAGAAGGCCGAATTGACTGAACTTTAGCTAGCTTTTTCGAAAAGGTGAGGAGCTTGGTCGTTGCCTGCCTTAAGACGTTTCTCTCCTGAACATGCATGGGAGGAACTGCACGCGTTTGGCGATCAGCGGCGATTGAGCGAGATTTTGTCATAATGACCCTTCTTAAGGAATTCAACAGGCTTGTTTGATACAGAGGCGACTTTATTTAATCCTTTTGCGTGAGAAAGTCAATTCCGTGTGAGCATGGTCTCATCCTTCTCTAGTCTACATTTTGATGTTTGTTTGATGCGTCACGGGACGCTATCCATGGAGCAGCGCCCCCAGCTTCGCCGCCGCTTCCTGCTGCCTACTGGGGAGCACGTGCGCGTAGACATCCATCGTGATCGTAATCGATTGGTGTCCCAGCCGTTCCTGCACGACCTTGGGCGGCACGCCCGGTGGGCACGTTCTATTTGCTTTGTACCGAGCTTGGGCGACTACTTCATGTGGCGTCGTGACCGCGTGCTCCGGTCCCTCGGTTTGTACATAGCCTCTCGACATCATGCACTCGCGATAGACCTGCTCCGCTCGAAGGCGGGCGGCGACGCCCGTGCTTTTCATGTGTTGGAGCTTCGCTGCCGTTTCGGCCTTCTCTCGGCAGTCCGATGAATCCCGCTCCAGCGTCACTCCTGGACGGCCCCCCGACCATTTGATGTCCTCATAGCGGGCGGCACAGCCGGGAATGAGAAGGAGTAGCGAGAACAGGATGAGCGGGTTCGTGACGGCACCCGAATCCGTCGGTCTCTTACCGCTCTTGCCTCTTCCGCTGCTTTCCGGCTCAAAGCGTTTGGGCATCGAGTTATGTTCTTTTAGCGTCCACAGGAACTGTGGACAACTCTGTGGAGAAGACTGGCTGTTGTCAGGCGTTGACCTACACCACTGCGGTAGTTGACACTTTGCCCAGGATTTAGGCATTGGGGATGAGGGCCATCGTGGCCCCATATGTTGAGCAGCATGATGACAAGGGGGATGCCACCCCTCTCTTTAAGTCCGCGATGTCTTCCGCACGGAGTGATGCGGGGACCGATAGGAACACAAGGAGCGTCACGCCCAACAGAAAGACTACGGGGCGAGACACTTTCTCGACATCAGCGCCGTTTGACTAGTTTGCCCATCTGATAGTCCTGCGAGGGCGCTGGTGATTCTGAGCGATCCCCAAGGACTTGTCAATGTCTCGGAGGGTCGCTACCTTATCGGCCACGTTGATCAGGCATTCCCCATTGCAGAATGCCTGCTCCAATAACGCATAGGCACTTCTCGATTGACTATGCCAACCGCATTGGTCAGTATCAATACCAACTTTCCACCTCACCGTTGTCCATGGCGAACCCTGAGCACCTTAGCCGTCTGATAAGCGATATAGCGATTTGGAACCAGTGGAGAGGGGACAACCCTGACATCCGGCCAGACCTCCAGGCGGCGGATCTCTGCGAGGCGGACCTCCGTGGGGCGTATCTCCACGCAGCGTACCTCCAGGCGGCGGACCTCCGCGAGGCGAACCTCCGTGGGGCGGACCTTACCGGGGCGCACCTCAGCGGAGCGAACCTCCAGTATGCGCGCCTCTGCGAGGCGCACCTCAGCGGTGCGCACCTCAGCGGGGCGAACCTCCAGTATGCGAACCTTCAGAGTGTGACCCTCAGCGGGACGAACGTCAGCTGGGGCGAACCTCAGACGGGCGGACCTCAGCAGGGCCCACCTCAACAGGGTGGACCTCGGAGGGCCGACCTCAACGGGGCGCACCTCCACAGGGCGAACCTCACCGAGGCGGACCTCGGCAGGGCCGACCTCGGGAGGGCCGACCTGAGCAAGGCGAACCTCAGTGGGGCGAACCTCAGCGGGGCGAACCTCAGACGGGCGGACCTCAGCGACGGGGACCTCAGAGGGGCGGACTTGACCGCTGCTAGGCTTGAGCACGCAATCCTTATAGGTGCGACGTGCGATAAGGCTATCTTTACAGGGTGCCGAGTCCACGGCCTCTCTGCCTGGGACTTACGACTTGCGGACACACAGCAGACCAATCTCATTATTACCGCGTGGGGAGAGCCCGAGATTATCGTTGACAGCCTCGAAGTAGCGCAGTTCATCTGCCTCCTTCTTAAGCAACGCATCAGTCATATCGATGTCACTACCTCGAAGGTCGTGTTAATTCTCGGACGCTTTACGCCAGAGCGCACGGTGGTGCTCGAGGCTATCCGGGATCAGTTACGTCGGCGAGACTATCTTCCGGTTCTCTTCAACTTCGACAAGCCTAGGAGCCCGAGTACGCTTGAAACGATCAACACCCTGGCTGGCTTGGCGCGTTTTGTGATTGCCGACATAACGGATGAGAAAAGTGTCCTAGAAGAACTCACGATGATCGTCCAGCGCCGACCACTGTTGCCGATTCAGCCTGTACTGCTCGCATCTCAGGAGGAACCGGGCATGTTCGATTTCTTTCGTGCCTTTCCATGGTTCTTGAACACTCTTCGATATCGTGAGCAGGAAGAGTTCCTCGAAATGCTCCAGGTCAACGTGATCCTTCCTGCCGAGGAGAAAGCCAAGGAACTGGCCTCTTCCCAGCGGAAATGATGGACTCTTACCTCAGTTCGCCGTCGGTGCTGACATAGTGTGCCTTTCGGCGTCTTCTACTTTTGACCTTAGCGTAAGTGTGTCATCGTGCGTGGAAGTAGCGACTACCTTCTCATGCGCGGGCGTATGGTCATCTGGATGACTTGAAGACGAGGATTTTCTCAATGGGTTGAACGATGACCATCACAGAGTCAGGGTCCATAAAGATCCCCACAGACCTGATCACTTCAGCATCCGAGTAACCGCCGAGGATGTTCCCATTGATCCCTTTTGCCCTCTTGGTTGGCGAATGTCTCCACAATCTTCGTGGAACCCTTGACCATCTGGCCTATGCCCTTGCTTCGGCGGCCTAGGCCATCATGAAATACTGTTTATTCCTTAGGAAGGGCAACTATCTTGACACTCTATTCAGAGAGGGATATAGCGTGTGCATTTAGATGTATAAGACCCTTAGGCGTAATGACCATCACCGGGGGGGGTCTGCCATGAACAAACGGCCCATATTACCTCAATTGGTGACTGCGATATTTGCAACATTCACAATGTTCACTTCAGTGCAAGCTGACTCCCTCATCTTCAACACCTCCGACAGCCCTTTTGTCCTGGGCCAGGATAACCAAGGGTGGTGGAATTCAGTAACCGGCCATACACAGAACGGCAACTATATCGTGGGCGCTCAATCTCAAGCGAGCATCTTCCGAAACTTTTTCACCTTTGACTTATCTTCCCTTACCATCCCAGCCGCAGCGGCCACTCTTGAGATACAGCGTTACGGTGCAAACTCATTTGATATGACCGAGACTCTTGGGTTGTTTGACGTGTCCACGTCTGCAGGTACCCTTAATGCCCTAGGGCCGGCTAATGCAGCCATCTTCAATGACCTTGGGACCGGTACTAGCTATGGAGCCTTCGACGTGAGCACTGCTGGAAACCCCGCTGACATACTGAGTTTTCCTCTGAATAGTGCGGCCGTCGCCGACATTAATGCTGCGGCGGGGGGCTTTTTCTCAATTGGCGGGTCCTTGACTAGTCTGAACGCCATTTTTGCTGGCGATGAAACGCTTTTTGGAGGGAGTGGCAGCTCAGGGGTGCAGCGCCTTGTGGTAGAAGCTGTCCCTGAACCCGCCACATGGCTCCTTCTTGGAACCGGAATTGGAGGGCTATGGTGGCGCAGAAGGAAAACCAAGGCTCCACATGAGGCGTGATTTTGGTGTCAAAGATTATTGGATGATGAAAAATGTGATTGATGTGAACCAAAAAAATCACCCCTCCATCACCAGAAAAGTTTTCGCATCCGCCTCTCGCTCATTCGTCTCTCTGTTGATCGGATTGTCCGCTACGTATCTCACCCGCCCTCATCAGAAATGTTAGAGATTCGTTAGCTTTTTTCGGTTCGCCGGTTCTAACGCATTGATCTACTGGAGAGTCTCTCACCCCGCCACCCATCCATAGAATCGGTGGCTCGGCTCGGGACCCTCTTGTTGATAGGTCATCTTGATCCGGCTGAGATAATCAGCCGGTAAGTCGTTACGTGTGGCTTGTACATCGACTCCGAAGATCCGTGCGGCATTCAGGCCGAATATCTGGGTCTTCACATCGCGGGTGAGGGGACGATACCCCTTTTGTTCAATGAGTCGATCAGGAATGTGGAACCGGCGAAAGGCCTCGATCTGCCACTGCGGGGTACCGTACCAGATAGAGTCCGTGCCCCAGAGGACGTGATCCGCGCCGAATGCTGAGATGATCTCACCAAGAAGATGCGCGCAGATTTCCGGATAAGTGATCACCAACTGGCCGAAGGTTGAGCCCAGTTCCATGTAAATGTTGGTGATCCCGGGCTCCGCCTGCTTCATGCGGCAGAACTCGCTGGTCCAGGGGATCTGACCTGTTTGAGCGAACACGTCCTCGACTGACGCGGCGCTTCGGAACCCCGAATGGTAGACCAGGAATATGATATCCGGAAAATCCTTGGCCGCTTGGATCAAATCACGGGGATGGTTATAGTCTTCAACAGGTCCCAAGGGCAGCCCTTTATGAATGCACACGCGTGGGATCTTCAAGGCTCGCGCCTTCTCCAACATCGGATAGGCGACCTGCTCGTCATTCATCCACCATCCCTGTTCAATCCCCTTTGGTGGCGATCCCGTGTAGCATTTCCAGGCATCGATCTTCAGTAATCCCGCTTGCATGTCCATGAAATCCAGGTCGGCTCTTCCCAGTTGCGGCGTGACAAGACCATGGGCCAGCATGCGCTGCGACCCGGTCACTCGATTGATTTCATCGCGGATATGCGCCATCTCTTTCGGCGGGACCACGGCCTCCTGCGGATAGGGCCCGGGGGGCGTGCTGATCAAGGCCAGAGAGGTTTCACTATCAAGGAACACCTCTTTGACGAAGTTTTCCCAGCCCAGGTCAGCGAGAGTGCCACGATCTTCAGCCAACTTTGGGTTCAGTCCTCCTTCGCGTGCCCGTTTGCGGAGCCCCAGGATGGCCTGCTTGGTAACCGCGCCCTTGCGCCTCATCTCTGCATCGTTCGGATCATATCCCGCGGCGACGTAGTGTGTTTGGACATCGAAAATAAAAAAAGCCTCACCTTGCCGTTCGTGGAAAGCCGCGGCCTCCGCCATCTCGATCTGCTGCACATCAAAAAACTTGCCGAACACAGCATTCATCGCCAATAGAGCGGCCGCCATGCCGCCGGTCCTTATGAGAAAATCGCGGCGGGTGATTCCCAGCTTCCGGCTCGCGCGCTCCGCGATTGAATCTATCAGGGATTCAACATGGGCCTGCGCTTCCGTTTGCGGCGGCGGGAGAAACTCTTCATTGGAGACAATACGGGTCGGGAGAGGCGACCGGAAAGTTCCACCTCGTCGCAGCCCTCTCTTGTGAGGCTTGACCGTCAAGCGAAGATGATGATTCATTATGGCCCCTTCCCATCCCGTCTGCGGCGATGAGTAGATTCTGTGGAAACGGTTCAGCCCTGTCAAGCCATGCAAAGGACACGTGCCCTACGTAATTAGTCCCCGCTTGACGATTCTATCGACGAGGCGCATGCTATTGTGGCCACGCTGGGAGGCTTGCCATGAATTCGGTAAGTCTTCTCGATCGTTGTTTCAAGAGTCCCTTTTCTGACGCCTTCTTGGGTCGGTGTACCCTGGAAGGCGTTTTTGTTTGTATGGTTTTCACGAAAGGAGGCGCGCCATGAAAGCATTCTTCATTGCACTGGCCGTCATCATCGGAGTGGGATTCAGTGTTTCTCTTGCGCTCGGAAACCCGGCCCTGCTCCCGAAGCATCCGGGCTATCCGGCTGGGCAGGCGGTATCCCCCGTGACCGGGCAATCATTGGCCAATGATCCGGGTCAGACGAATGTGGGAGGAGACAAGGCGCTCTTGGAAGCCGCGGCCTCTGAAGACGCGCATGTGTCCCAACAACTCATGGACCCGGAGGATCAGCGTATCTTGGAAAAACCCGGTGCGGGCGTACTCCCGAAGGTGCAAGGCCCCCAAATCAAGATTGAACCCCCGGTGAAGGAAGCAACCAAGATGTCGAAACAGTGAGGGCAGGGACACGGGAGGGTGCTATGCGGCGCCCTCTCGTGTGATCTTGATGTTGATCGCTGAAACGAACTGGGGGGAGAACGTTACTTCGTGAGAAGAGGAACGTTGACGTCGAAGGTCGGATCACCGCTATCGTCTTTGCGGTCTCTTCCCACGCTGTACAAGCGACTTTGCGCGACATTCAACAGCATGGGCAGTTCGGTAAAGGGATCAAAAAATGACGGGCCTGCCTGGGCCACCTTCGCCATGATCTGCTGCTCCAAGGAGATTCCGCGCAGGCGAGCTTGGAGTCCAGCTAATCGGAGACGCGCATCGGTCTCCATGATCACCCCAATCTGCCGGTCCCACTCAGGCGCGGGCTCGGTGCGGAGCAGATTATCCAGCGGGTTGACAAAGGAATCCACTCGACTTCGCGCAGGCGTCCGGGCAAAATCATAGAGCTTCGGAGGGGTAGTACTCCCAGTCTGCGGGCTCTTGATCAGGGCATCATAATACTTGGCATAGGCATTCAGCGTCCGCTGTTTCGGCACCGGCATCTTTTTCACCGCGATCGTGACGGCGGAGTCGACGTCGGCACGCGCGCGAATCCGGCGCTCCGCTCGTTTGACTTCCAGCATGAACTCATTTTGCATCGGCCAGCGCAGAGCCCGTTCATCGGGGTCTAACGGACGGGCCAATCTCATCATACGATTCAACGCCCTGTTCTCCAATGTCCCGCGATTCAAGAGCCCTGACATGACGGAAACGTCGTCCTTGACGGCTTCGGCAGCCATGGACTTCATCGACAGAGTTCGTGCCTGAGCCAGGACATTTCGCCAAGCCGTGAGGTCAGCTTCCAGTCGGTCGAGCCCTCTGCTGACATCTTGCGAGAAGCCTTCAGCGACATACAGACGGTGGACGCGCAGAATATGCGCGCAATCTGGGCTTCCCATGTACCCGTATCCCCAGTCGTCAAATGACATGGCGAGCCATTGACGATACCGAGTCAAGGCAACCGACTCCGAAGCAGTCCATTCACGAAGACGGTCATCTTCATTCTTGAACTCTCCAGCCGGATCGGCGGATCGGAACCAGCCGGAAAGGGGGTATTTCTCTTCTGAACCCACTTCCGGTTGAGCGCAACTCTCCTCGATCTGGGTCCCAGGGCTGAGCCAGCGATCATGGCCCACCTGTACCGGATCAACCTGAGGGCTGGCGTCGAAGCCGAGCAGGAGCAAGTACCCATTGGCCTTGGGGTCTTCTAACAGTCGTGGCGCCGTAGTTTTTGTCAGCTCTTGATAGACGCTGTTCGGTTTCTCTTCGAGGCCTAACCATACGACTGCGGTGATTCCTACGCTAAGCAGAGCCAGGACCGCAAGGCTCGCGCTCACGAACATGATCAGACGGGTCACAGAGCCTGCGGTCCTGACACACCGTCGGATAAAGATAGACACCTGGAGGCGCACCCACGTGACAAGTGACGGACCGGTTTTGCGACGACGTCTGGGAGGCACCGGCGCGGTTCGATGTCGGTCGTCTTCCCTGATGGCTGAGGGATGCTCCGCGGGAGCCCTCTGCCCTTCGGTGTAACTGGGCGGGGGGGGTATCGCCGGCGATTGAACCGAGACCTGCTCCGTCCTTTGGAATGGCTCTACTGGTGCTTCCTGGACGGTCTGTTGAATCGTAATCGGCTCCGTCGGCTCTGGTGAGACCCGCTCGACCGTCTCCTCCAGCGGCTTCTCGGGTTCCGACGAGACGAGTGGCCGTGGCAGCGGCTCTTCGACGGGCCGTTGGAAGATGTCCGTCTCTTGCAGGGTCGGGGTCGGGGTTGGTGGCGGGGCCGGGGCTAGGGTTGGTGCCGGCCCCTGCGTGATATCCCTGTTTTCCGTGGATTCGACCGACCTCAGTGCAGGCTCTTCCCCCTTATCCCAGAAGGGTCTGGCCTCTAGAGCTTCCTCAGACTGATGAGCGGAGCCACTGACAGGGGCAGGCTGAGTTGGCGACAGTCCCTCGGCCACGGAGGCAGACGGAGGCATTTGGTTGACAGGAGGGAACGGGACTTTTTCCTCAAGATCAGGATTTTCAACGGGAGGTGATTCGGACGTCTCCTGGTCAACCGGTGTGGCAATTCGCAGAGGCGAGGACACCATCGGTTCATCAGTGGTGATCTCCATGGGAGCGGGCTGGGGAGCCGTTACTCCAGCCACTGTCGCATAGCGCAGGGGAGGAGAGACCAACGGTGGCTCGGTCATCTCCAGAGGGGACGGCGATGGCGACGCTTCGGTCGTCGCATACCGCAAGGGCGGAATCTCCGTCGGTACCTCCTCGACTGGTGATGAAGCGCTGGCCTCCTCCGGAGCCGGTGACGGCATCTCAGGCGACTCGAGGTCGACGGCCGAGACAAGCGATTTGGGCAGTACAGTTGGCTCCTCGACCGACGGGCCTTTGGACTCTACGATCACATCAGATACCGACATGGCCACGGCTGGAGGGGCTTGCGTCACAGCAATAGGCGCCGAAGATGGCGCAACCGGTATTGCTTCAGATGTGTCACTACCAGAGGAAGAAGCTACCTCAAACTTAGGGGCCAGCCGACCGACGACAAAACTGCCGGGGGCTAACGATTTAATTTTGGCGTATAGCTCTCTGGCATGGGATGTTCCGTCGGGATCCGGATCATCGATCAGCACCTTGATTGCCTTCTCATATTCGATCACGGCCGCGATCGGATCACCCTTGCGTTCATACACCTCGCCGAGCATTTCAATGAATGGAATGCAGCGTGGACCCACTGCGAGATATTCCCGGAGAAGCGACTCGGCCAGCGTATAGTCTTGACGTTGAAGGGCTTCCTTCAACAAGGAGTCAAAGGCATTTTTCGCGGTGACCAGGTTACCGAATTTGAGAAGCAGAGTCGCGAGCAGTCGTCGGCCTTCGTGGTGGGTCGGATCAGCTGCGAGAAGATCTTTCAAAAGGGTAAACGCTCGGCTGAACTTGCCGGCGTTCATTTGTTTCGTCGCTTCTTCGAGTAAGGATGCGGTCTGGTTACTTTTTTTCAAGGTATGCCCCGGCTTTCAAGATCTCCTTTGCAGCACGTAAGTGTAGCACCGGATTGAGATTTCGTCGAAAAACGATTGGGGAAGACTGGAGGAAACGAACAGCTCGAGTCAGCTAGGCTTGGCCCTGCTTTTGCCCTTTATTGATATCGAATGTTTCACGGATTTTTCGAGCCAGAACCTCAGGGGTGAAGGGCTTTTGAAGAGGCGATTCCAGGGCTTAGATGAATGACTGCACTCTCGGTGTGTCCGGGCTGTAGAGAACCCTCATGTCAGAGTGCTCGCTTGCAAACCCTTCCGCCAGTTCTGGTCCGAGAAGGACATCGTCACGCTTCCAGTGATACCTGCGCGATCGACGCGTGGAGGGCCACAGAGTATACAATCTGTTCCTATTACTCACAGCACGCTTCCTTCTCAATTGCGATGCGGAAAGGCGAACCCATCGGGAGATTGCGCTGGAGGATGGAGAATCATGAATCCTCCGGGGTCCTGATAATCGATCGTCATGCCGTCCATCCGCATCGCACCGCTGGCTTCGATCGCAACGGTGAGCTCGCCATACGTGTATACCTCATCGTCACCATGCGGAGAAGATTCCAGGGTAATGTTCACGGCGAGCCGATGCTCATCGAGATCCTTGAGTGTCAAGCGAACAACAGGATCTTCCGGATGCTCAGCGAGGAGCGTCTTCAACTTCGCGAGGGCGGAAGGCGTGAGTGTCACATGGTTCATGTAGATGAAGAGGACTCCGACGACTCCCTCAAGCTCACGACGGTATGACTCCAGGTGAAAAGAGGCAGCGTACGGCACGCAGTAAGCACAGAGGTGGAATTTTGCTCTCACGGCCAAGGGCCGCATCTTATCAATGTTCGATCACCGAGTGGTTCCGAACAAAAGGGGTGGGCTGTGTCCATATCCTCGTACGACCATCGCCCGTCCTCTCACGCTGAAACGAATGCCCCGTTCGGCCATCAGCCAAGGGTTGGGTTTACCCAGACCACGGCTCACCAAATCGACGCTCCTGGAGGTCTCACCGCCCCCTAGGCCGTCGCCCGCTTACTTGCCGATCCGACCGGACGTACGCCCTCACGCAGCTCATGGACCTCGGCGACGGTCATTTCACAGGTACCGTTGAACATCACACCTTCTTCGATTGAGAAGACAGGCGCCTGAACAGAGCCATGAAGCATGGCCGGAGACATCAATCTTACTCGCTGCTTCGCGACCACATCGCCCGTAATTTTCCCTTTGCTGACCACCGTCCCCGCGGTGATCTTGGCGGAGATGACCGCATCTTCCCCGACAATGAGCACTCCATCAGTATGAATCTCTCCCTCGACTCGTCCGTCGATCCGGACCGTGCCTTCGTACGTAATCGCGCCCTTAAACTCCACGCCTTTCCCGACGAACGCGATAATCTCCTCATCTTTCCCGCCGGAGGCCATCACACTCTCCTTGGCGGCCTCATCCAACTTGTCTTTTCCCCACATGATAGAACCTCCTTCTGAGTTGGGACAACCTCTGTCCTTACATTAGCTCTTCCGTCGCGACGTCCCGTTCCTCGGACGCTCTCGTTGCGATTCTCCTCACTACTCCGCGTGCACGTCGTCGAATTCCTTCGCTCTCTATTTCCTCCAGGGACATGAACGATAACGAACTGCCGTGCGGGTCAGATATAACCGCCGCACCATGCTCTCGCGCGCGCAACATCGGCCGGACCGGATCTCCTTGGGTGACCAGAAAACCGACCTGCTGCAAAGTCTTTTGGTACATGGGTCACGGCGGGAGAATGAGAGCCTACCACTAGCAGGATGTTGAAAAAGGCCTTGCCTTTCTCGACATACGTAGTATAACGGCGCATCAGCCCACTCACTCCCAAGGAGGCACGATGCGCGGATACGTCAGCGGCCAAGCCATGATGTTCAGCTACCTCTCGCCGGAAGCCCGAGTGCCCGCGACCCATCCCTTGCGCTCGATCAAAGCGATCGCTGACCAGGTGGTGCAGCGGCTGGCGCCGACGTTTGAGGCGATGTACAGCCGGAGTGGGCGGCCCTCGATTCCCCCGGAACGCCTGCTGAAAGGCGAACTGCTGATCGCGTTGTTCTCCATCCGAGGCCATCGGCTCTTCTGTGAGATGCTGGAGTACCACATCCTGTTCCGCTGGTTTCTGGACATGAACCTCGATGAACCGGTGTTCGATCACAGCACCTTCAGTCAGAACAGCGAGCGGTTGCTGGCGCATGAAGCCGCACGGAAGTTCTTCGATGCCGTCGTGGGGTATGCCCGGGGAGCGGGGCTGCTCTCGGATGAGCACTTCACCGTCGACGGCACGCTGATCGAGGCCTGGGCTTCGCTCAAGAGTGTCAAGCCGAAGACCGCTCCCACCCCGACGGCGCCGCCGGATGACCCGGGCAATCCCACGGTCAATTTCCACGGCGAGCGGCGCACCAATGCCACCCATCAGAGCACGACCGACCCGGACGCCTTGCTGGCCCGCAAGAGCACGGGCAAAGAAGCCAAACTGTGCTTCTCGGGCCACGCCTTGATGGAGAATCGGCATGGCCTCTGTGTGGACCTGCAGATCGCGCCCGCCACAGGCACGGCGGAACGGGACATGGCCCTCGCCCTGCTGCGGCGTCAGGCCCGGCGGGGGATTCGGCCGCGCACGCTCGGTGCCGACAAGGGCTATCACTGCCGGGACTTTGTCCGCCGCTTGCGGCAGCGCCGGATTCGACCCCACCTCGCGCAGGTCACGGGGCGGCACACGCCGGGCTTGGATGGACGGACGACGCGGCACGGGGGCTACGCGCTGAGTCAACGGCTTCGCAAACGAGTGGAGGAGATCTTCGGCTGGCTGAAGACGATCGGCGGGTTGCGCAAAACCCGATTTCGCGGCGTGGCGCGTACGCAGCATGCCGCCTACCTGGTTGGGGGCGCCTACAACCTGCTGCGAATCAGTCGGCTGCGGCCGCCCGGAGCCGCCGCATGAGCCGCGGCGCACCGTGCCCCCAAGATGTGGCCCAAGGTCGAGAGGTAGCGAGAGCGCCATGGGGCTGCTCAACGCACGGCAGCGAAGTCCAAAAACATCCGACTCCGGTATCAAAGCCGGGTTTTTCAACATCCTGCTAATAATCATGGCAGTCGGGTTCCTCTGTCATTGCTTCTTTCACGCTCCTAGATAGCCTCAAGCGCCGCCTCTCCGGGTCCCACGTGTTCTCTGTTGTTCTGGCAGGTGTCGATGGTTTGGTAGAAGAATTTATGAACCTGACTGATTGAATGTTAAAGATTGGAGGTGCGCCATGGCCGTTACCTTAATTAACGTGTTTTCAGTCCCGAAGGGCAAGGAAGAGGAGTTCGTGAAGTGGTGGCAGGACGTGAAGGCAACTATCACGAAGCAACCCGGGTTTATGAGCGGAAAGTTTCATCGGAGCGTCAAGCCGGACGGCAAATTCAACTTTATTAACGTCGCGATTTGGGAAGATGAAGAGGTCTACTGGAAAGCCTACGAAAAGAGCGTAACGCCGATGAAGGCGAAGTTAGCGCAGTTGGGCGTTGAAATGGTCCCGGCTCTCTATAACGTCGTTTTCGAGTACTGAATCAACAGCCTTGCCCAATGAGAAGAAGAGAAACTAATTAACTTGTATGTTTACTTTTTCATGTATGAAAACATCGTCAAAGCTAACCAGGACGGGATAGATCGGAACTAACTTG
This sequence comes from Nitrospirota bacterium, assembly GCA_963703955.1. Taxonomy (GTDB): domain Bacteria; phylum Nitrospirota; class Nitrospiria; order Nitrospirales; family Nitrospiraceae; genus CAVPGK01. Next base: position 158,044 of record CAVPGK010000006.1, read on the forward strand.
GTCGCCGAGACCGTTCAATAGCATGGGTCATCCCGTTCTGCCTCCTCAAGAGCTCGAACAGTTGCCTGGGCTGGAAAGAGCCCGCATCATAGCAAGACCGAGCCGCGTGGAGGCGTAGAGAGAATGGAGGCTCCGATGGCGGAAGTGCACCCACTTTTGTCGGCATCGACGTCTCCGAAACACAGCTGGACGTGGCCCTGCGTCCGTCCGGTGCCACGAAGTCTGTGCTCAACGACGTCCCTGGGATCATGACGCTGGTGGAGTGGCTGGGTGATGGTCACCCCGCGTTGATCGTGCTGGAAGCCACGGGGGGTATTGAGCGGTCGGCGGTGCGGGGGCTCTGGTGGCGGCCGAGCTGCCCGTCACGGTCGCCAATCCCCGTCAGGTGCGGGACTTTGCCAAGGCGACCGGGCAATTGGCAAAAACGGATGTCCTCGACGCTCAGATGTTGGCGCGTTCGCCGAAGCGGTGCGCCCGGGGCTGCGCCCCTTGCCGGATGACATGACTGCGGCCCTGCGGGCGTTGCGCAGTCGTCGACGCCAACTCATCGAAATGCTGACCGCTGAAAAGAATCGGCTCAGTCGCGCCCCTCGACGAGTGCACCGCGCATTGAGGCGCACATTGGTTGGCTGCAAACGGAACTGGAACAGCGAGCCGATGCGGACCTTGACCAAACGATCCGCGAAAGCCCATCTGGCGTGAGCAGGAAGATCTCCTCAAGAGTGTGCCGGGGATCGGGCTGTGGTCAGTCGCACCGTACTGGCCGAGCTGCCTGAGCTGGGAGCTTGAACCGCAAACAGATTGCGGCGCTTGTCGGAGTCGCCCCACTGAATTGGGATAGCGGCACGCTGCGGGGGCGCCGCGCGATTTGGGGTGGTCGGGCGCACGTGCGGACTGCTCTCTACATGGCTGCGTTGGCTGCCAGCAGACATAATCCCGTGATCCGAGACTTTTACAGAAGGTTGCGTGCAGCGGGCAAAGCGCCTACCGTTGCCCTGGTTGCCTGCATGCGCAAGCTCCTGGTCATCCTCAATGCGATGCTCAGACATCGCGTTCCGTGGCGGCCAGTACTTGCTCAAATTCCTTGAAACTGAACACAGTTGCTATTGAGTTGTTGAAACTAACTCTTTTGGAGGGGTTGAAACCCACTCTTATGGAGGGGTTGAAACCTCTTATGGAGGGGTTGAAACTAATCTCAGGGGATGCATAAAGAAGAGAATAAGCCCATTACGTTTAAACAATTTCTTGAAACCGTGCCTCCAGGTAAGCGTGTTTCGATTGAGTTGAATACCTGATGAAGATTTCAGTTGATGCCCAAACCAAAACCATGAGGCTCGCCTGGCTCCAATTGTCTTTGGAAACATGAACACACAAGGGCAGCTTGTAATTGATCCGCGCTGGGAGAATGGAGAGCAACTACCATCTTCGCTGGTGGCGATGATTGCATTGCTGACGTCCTCGCTATTGCGGCGCTGTTTACCTTTGGTCGGTGGGAGTTCGCGTCATTCATTGCACACCAGACGCTGGAGCAACTTTCGCCGGAAGAAAGGCAAGAGGTGATACTCTACCGCCAACCGCAGGCTCAACGCGATAGAAGTTACAAATCTCCTGATTGTCGAGAGGCAATCGAGCGCGCTGAGAACGCCGCTTCGGAGTTGGCTGACTACTCCAGGCGTCTTCGCAACTGCGCTGAAGCGCGTAACTATACGGACGACTGCGGAAACAGAGTTTCGCCGGGCCCGGAACGCGCATAGTGACTACGAAGATGCGGTTTCATCTGTAAGTAGCGAGTCCGGTAGAGTGGGCGTGAGGCGCCGTGAGGTGGTAAATTGCCGGACGATCTGCTCACACAACCCGAAGTTGATCGACCGGATTAACCGAGACGGGAAGATTGGAGATGATACCCCTCTTTCATTGAAATGGGTTATATTTCCTGCACCATGGCTGCCAGTTCACGATCAATTTCATCAAGCGTTGGTATGGCCCAGGAGCACGCCTGTCGGCGAGCTGAAGATCAAAGGCGTGACGATGCACACACTCAGACATAGCTTCGCATCACGACTGGTGCTGGCCGGTGTAAACTTGCGGGTAGTGCAAGAATTGGGCGGCTGGCAAACCATCGCGATGGTCGAGAGGTATAGCCACCTGACGCCCGCCCACAAGGCTGAGGCGGTCGAAAAGCTGACTGAATTTCACAACGCTTTTCACAACACTGAGTCGGGGGCGTTCGTGTGGTTCGCTAACTCATTGAGAACTAACGCCGGAGGGGTGACGGAGTGGTCGAACGTGCCGGTCTTGAAAACCGGAGTCCGGGCAACTGGACCGTGGGTTCAAATCCCACCCCCTCCGCCACTATTCAATAGGTTGCGGGCGACGGGCGCAGCCTCTGCCTCGTTGACACTATCCGGTGTAACCGAAAATGTAACTGCCACAAGTAGTTTTCTAAGGGCGTCGCCGCCTGCTTCAATCATCCTCGCTCGTGATGTTGCGGTGAACATCTAAGTAATTCGAAACCCGTCACCTCCCCCAGGTTCTACGCTGCTTTTGCATCCTATTAACCTCTCACATCTGGCTCCGTTCCTATTTCTGACGATCGTTCCGCCTCTAACCTTCGTGCAAGCACCCGGACCATTGGTCCCTTGAGAATTCAAACGGAAGGTTTGCCAAGTCCTCTTGGAAAACACCGTGGGAGGACAGTTGGAAGCGAACATAGGAAGATAGCTAGAGGAGCGGGCCTAGACAAAGGAACCCGTGCGTAGCAGTAGACCGAATCGGTTCCTTGGCAGGGTCTTCTCGCTGTCCGATTATAATCACGGCTGTCTCACCGGGCGCAACCCGCACACTCCCTTCCCACATGGCATAGAGTGGCGGAATAACCGGAATTTGACCCACGTTCGTCACTTCTAACTGGACCGGTTGATCTGCGACAAATGGGACCGTGACCTGTCGTGGGGAGAAGCCATGCTCTCTCGCACGACCAGCATAAAAGAGCGTCGCAGCCTCGGTATCAACCCGTATGATGGTTAACTTTAGCGCGTAGGTGCCCCCTTCAATGAGTTGGCCATGGGCTTCGATAGTGTGGTTCTCTTTCAGGTCGATGGGGTGCATCGTGAACGTGAGCCAACCAAGTTTTTTCGCTCGTTCATCCTGTTCCTGTTCGACCATAGAATAAGCCTTCCAGGTCCTAATGAAAGACGGTTACTTACAATGAGCAGACCGAGTGTGATCCGTAGAATGATCCCACCAGTCCAGTAGTGCTCCTACAGTATCTGCCAGGAGCCGATCGAGTCAAGGGGCAGACAGCGTAGTATGGGAGTCTTAGAAAGGGGGCAGCACTTTCAGCGCCCAGCTTGCCCTGGGGAAGGAGTGTGTCCACATGAAGGTAATAGGACGTAGAGTTACAGGTTACGCCTGCGTTGCGGATATGCGGACAGGTGGGTCTTTTGATCTCGCGTACGCATCGCCGGGTCCCATCGGGCTCGAAGCCCCGGCGGTGGATGTGCCCATGCAGAGGGGTTAACGGGGGTAAGGCATGCGGGAGCGAGGCTCGGGATACAGACAATTGGGACCGAGGCAGCAGGTACAGGTCTGTATTAGATGAATGAATCGAGGTGCGGACAGGCCCACTCTTGGCTTCACAGTGCGAAGCGGAAATGGACTCGCGTCAGTACCAGTCTCTCTGACTCGATTCCAACACCCAGCGCGACCAGTCAGGATCCACAACCTGCTGTCCAATTCGCTAGGATGTTCGCGACTGTGTTGGACGACGGCAGCCCTCGCAGCGACAGGATCTCGGTCACATTTGTAAGGGAGGAGACCACGTTCGTCCCTCTTGCCCCTCGCCTCGCAGCCCCTGCCCCGCGTCTGCACTCAGCGTCGCCAGCGGGCTTGCCAGCCACCCGCCCGGTTCCGTCGGCAGGCCGTAGTGCGCCGGCCACCACGAAGCTGCTGTACTGGCCGCCCTCAAGGGCGGCACAGCGCACTCCGAGCAGCGCCGTCGCCGGAAGCGGGGTCTTCGAGAGCGGCACGATCTTGCCGGCTGCGGGAGCATTCGGCGATTGAACCCGCACGGTCCCACTCACCCCAAACTGCGACGACGCATCCACTAGGCTCGTGGCATCGGGGACCAAGGCATTGGTCGTAATGGAGATGTTCCCGCCCTGGCCCTGGGTCGCCTGGGCGAGAATCTGGCTGTTCTGCAAAATGACAAACTGCGGGTCGATCATGATGTTGCCGCCAACGGTCGTCGTGGAACCTTGCACCGAGGCGTTGATCTGGCTGTTCGTGAGCTGAATCATACCGGGTGCCGTCACCGTGATGTTGCCGCCGCTGGCCTGCGCGGCTTCCGTGGTCACCGCGCTGTTGATGCTGGTGTAATTCTGCCCGGCGCTGATCAGGATATTTCCCGCGTCGCCCAGACCGGTGCTTTGCGCTGAGATCACCGATCCATCGGTGAGCATGATGTGATTACCTGCCGACAGCGTGATATTACCACCCGGCTGGCTACCACCTGTGACAGTGGCGGAAATGGTGGCATCCGCCAGCATGATGTCTGTCGAGGAGGCCAGCGCGATCGCCCCGCCGGCGCCCGCATCGGCTTCCGTCGTGATGTTGCTGTGGTTGAGCGTCACGGCGGCAGGACGAAACCCGGCGCCAGCGACTCCTTGAATGGTGACGCTACCCGCGTTCCCGGCGTTCATGGCGGCACTGCTGCTACTGCTGGAAAAGATCGTGTTGTTGGTCGACAACGATCTCCACGTTGACCGCAATATTCCCCGCGGGCGCGCCGCCGCCCGAGGCCGCAAAAATCCCTGTCCGAAGCCCTCGTAGATCGCTGAGGATTCTGCCATTGAAGGCCACCGTGTCTGCCGTGATCGTGATCGTCGACGGAGCGGTGGCCGCCGTTCCGCCATTGACATGAGTGTTGATGGCGAAGTTGTTGAGAGCCACCAGGCTGGCGGCATCCGTGGACGCCGGGCCCGGTCCTGAGATCGTCACGGTTCCCGCCGGGCCGGCCGTGTCGTTGGGACTATTGCTCGTGCTCGCGATGACTACATATCCGTGCTCCATCGGCGTCCCATCTGGGTTCACATTCGCCCGCAGTGTATTGATGTGGAACGCGATATTCCCCGCCGGGGCGGGGCCGTTGGAGGTCGCAAAAATCCCAGCTGTTCGTTTCAAACCCTTCAGGCTCCCCTATTCCGAGGTGAGGATCAGAGTGTCCGCCGTGATCGTGATCGCCGATGGAGTCGTGGCCTGCTGTCCCGCCAGACACTTCCGTGGTGATCTCCGTCTTGTCGAGGGCCACGAGCGTAGCCGGATCCGTGGGCTCCGGGCCCGGCCCCGAGATGTCACGCTCCCCGCTGCCCGCGCCGTGGTCTGGAGCTTCTGCTTCGGGTTGGAGGAATACTCCATTGGCGCCCCCGTCGTCGGCGTCCCATCCGGGTTCACATTCACCCGTAGTGTGTCCACGTTGATCGCAATATTCCCCGCAGGCGCGTCCCGCGAGTGTCGCGAGGATCACGTTAGATTGCTGAGTGAGACCGAGTCTGCGGTGATGGTATCGGAGCCGTACGTTTGTCATCGATGACCCGCCGAACACTATCGCATCGAACTCTGCACTGTTGAGCGCGACCAGCGTAGCGGGCATCCGTGGACTCCGGGCCCGGCCCTGAGATGGGTCACGGCTCCCGCCGGGCCGGCCGTGCTCTTCGGCTTACTTGTGCTTGGGTCTTCCGATAAATCACAAACTCGCAGTGTCACCAACGGGACATGTCCGTCCTTGGTACAATTATCGTTCCATCCGGGTTCACATTCGCCCGCAGCGTATCGACATTGAGCACAAGATTGCCTGCGGGTGCCAGGTTACTGGTAGGGGCCATGAATCATCGCTTGATTGCTGAGAGCTACAGACTCCGCTGCGATGGTGATCGTAGCCGGCGTGGTGACTGCCGTCCCGCCAAACACCTTGGCGCCGATCACGGTGGTGTCCAGACTAACGCTCCTCGCTGTGCTCCCGGGCCCTCGATACCTTGAATGGCGATGGCGCCTGCTTTCCCGGCCTCCAGACTCTCGCTCCTGCTGTTGCTCTCAATGAGCAGCGAGGTGGGAATTTGCGGGTAGTCAGGGCTGAGATCTGATGCATTCACGCGCTTGGCGCCAGGCTGCGTGGTCAATGTGCCTATATTGAAGGTGATATCTCCGGCCGGGCCGGACCCGCGCGTGTCGGCTGTCAGATGTGTCCCATTGCTCGACCGTCACCTCGTCCGCCGTGATCGTGATGGCTCCCGGCGTGCTGGCCGCGCTGCCTCCGCTGATCGTCGTCCGGACCGTGGCATTGTCCAGAGACACGGTTTGCGCCGCAGCCCCGTCGAACCCCTGGATCGTGATCGTCCCCGCACTGCCGATCTCTCCCGCCGTGCTCTCCACCGTCGCCGTCTCCAGCCGGACCGTCGGCGCCGCCAGGGTGACACTGCCTCGCTGGCCCGCACTGTCGGTGGATGTCAAGACGCCGGTCGGCCCCTCCTGCCCCACGCCGGAGATCACGATCGACTCGCGGCCGGTCAGCTCAATGGGCGCCCCCTTGGCGATCAGTCGCCCCCCCACGATGCTGATCTGCGCCGCCCACCAGCGCCAACCCCTTCCCCTCCGGCATCTGCAGCGTGCTGTGATCCACCGTGATCGGGCCCGACCGCGGCCCTAGGAACCCAAAGGTCGCCACCGGCGCGACGCTCAGCAGCGCATCGGCCGCCGCATTGGGCGTGGCGTGAAAGACCGTCCCGTCGGCCAGTTTCAGCGAATCCGCCGTCGTGAAGGTTGCCATCCCGCCAATGTTCAGCGTGGCAGTGGGGCCAAACAGAAATCCGGCCGGGTTCATCAGAAACAGATTGGCACTCCCGAAGCCGCTGGTTTGAATCGTGCCGAAGATGTTCGAGGGATTCCCCCCGGTCACCCGGCCCAGGATGTTGGAGGTCGGCAGCGCCGTCTCGTTGAGGAAGTTCGCGATGTTGGCGGCGGGCACCCCAAACTGCCCGAAGCTGTGAAAGAGATTGGGGCCCGCCCCGGGTCGCGTCCCGCCGGTGATGGTGTACTGCGTCCCGCCAGGGACAGTGATCGGTGCACTGACCTGCGTGTGCAGCCCCGACGGCGTGATCGGCGGCACTTGGGCCTGGCTTATATGTGGCGGCGCGGCCATGGTCGACACAAGCGCGGCCAGCCACATCATCGCAAGGTAACACCAGACGCCTGGGGGACGATGGAAGAGCGTGTGACTCGTCATGACGAACCCTCTCTCTTCCTGGGCATTCTGTATTGCGCATCCAAGCATGTACGTATCGCAACATGCAAGGATTTTATTCACGTGACAATCATGGCGGATGAGAGAGTATCTTTCAGCCTAATTCAGGGGTGGACTACCCGCGAGCGAGTAGGGATTGCGAATCTGCGGGCAGGTGGCCCTTTTGCACTCGCCCGCCCATCGCCGGGTCCCATTGCAAGCATAGCCCCGTGGGGGGTGTGCCCATGCCATAGGGAACGCTTCTAGTAGGTTACGCCTGGGTTGCGGATGTGCGGACAGGTGGTCTATCCTTGCCCAGTGCTGTCCTGATGATCCCCGCGATGCGCCTATGTGCCGTCACTGGCACTTTCCTCTTTTTAGATACGAGTGGGTCGGTATGACGGGTCCTCCTCTCCAGGTCACAGGCTCCATAGATGGTTCATAGGTTCGCCTTGCCGTCAGGACGTTACCGGGTGCGTCTGTAACGTTGCCAATGATGTCCATAACGCATACCGTTGTTCAGTATGCAGCCTCTCGAGCTATATGTGCCCTCACAGCTCAGGGAAAGTGGCGCGCCCTTCCGATCATCGAAAGGCTAGGGGGGAAGCTATGGGAGTAAAAAGAATCCTGAGAACCGCCTTCGTAGGAATGAAACGCTGGCTTGCGGAGGAGCCATCTACTGCCCAGGAAGAACCGTTACCACCATTTGATAACACCTGTACCTGGCTCCGTCCCGCGTTTCTACAGGTCGATCACATCTGTCACCGTCCCGCTTATAGCTGGGGCGTCCTGGAAGGCACGGCGCTGGCAAAAGTCCTAGGCTATCCACGCGTCTCAGTCATCGAGTTTGGCGTGGCGGGTGGTGCCGGTCTTGTGGCGTTGGAACGCATTGCGGAACTCGTCGAAAAGATGGTTGGCGTAGAAATTGATGTCTATGGCTTTGATACGGGCACTGGGCTCCCCAAGCCGGAGGACTACCGCGACATACCCTACATGTGGGACGAGGGGTATTATGCGATGGACGTCAAGCGACTCCGCGAACGGTTACAGCGCGCCCAACTCAAGATTGGCCTGGTGGAAACGACGGTCCCGGAATTCATGCGAACGTCATTTACCCCAGTCGCATTCATTTCTATTGATCTGGACCTGTATACAGCGACCCGCCATGCGTTAAAGCTGTTGGAGGCCAATCCCGACCGACTGCTGCCTCGTATCCCGTGTTACTTCGATGATATCATGGGCGGGGGATACTGCGAGTTTACCGGCGAACGGCTTGCAATAGGCGAATTCAATGATGAGCATGGGATGCGAAAACTCGCGGCACAGCACGGACTCAAATTTTTTGTTCCGCCACATGATCGACATGAGCAATGGGTCGAGCTGATGCACTTGGCCCATATCTTTGATCACCCCCTGTACGGCACGCGTAGTCACCTCCATGGGTACAATCGAATTGATATCGACGGGAAATGGTCTAAGGCATAGCCTCAAGGAATCCAAGTCTCTATTTTTCTTGGATCGCTTCAACGAAGCGGTCGTCGGTGGGAACGACAAGTTAAGAGTACTTGGAGTGCGTCCAGCGGAGCCCTTTTACCGACACCGCGCATCGTAGGGTCCCATTCAGGCACAGACTTGGTGGGGGTGTGCCCACACACGGCGTCAGTGCGACGTAGACCCGTTGGGGAATGGGAGCCTTCCGCTACCCGCCCCTACCCTTGTTGTGTAACCGTGAGTGTAACCATCACAGTGACACATGGCGCAATCCAGCGCAACGCCATGCAATCCCCATCATCGCTGATCCGCCAGCCAGTAGCGGCGAAACCTGACTTTCTGAAGCGCTTAGCCGTTCCTTGGATTTGTAGACTTCAGGTCTTGAAAACCGGAGTCCGGGCAACCGGACCGTGGGTTCAAATCCCACCCCTTCGCCAAATTGCAATGGTTCAAGTGAATATGGGTGGAGAGGTGAAAGGAGTCTAGCCATGCGTGGGGTGGGATTTGAACGGGGGTTTTGAAGGGGCGCACGGCGCGATGAATAAAGAGCGCCGCGTTTGTGCGCGCCGCCGAGTCGGTGAGGCGGCCGGGTCTTGTGCCCACTTCATGGGGCGTTCGCGAGGGGGCTGAACCCCTTGCGAGAGGGCGCGCTGAAACTGCGCAGCCGATTTCAAATTCCCACCCCCTCCGCCAGACCAAGCTAGCTAGGACCCGCCGCCCCAGAATTCCGGCGACGGGCTAGTGGTATCTTGATAGACTTGTCATCTCGAAAGGTCGACTTAGAACTGTCTCATGGGCCTTCATTTGCGCATCATTTGAGACATCCATCGCGGTCCTGCCTCTCCCAGCTACTCAAAGTCCCCTTCTAACTCTTGCAAGGTTGTCATCAGCTGATAGACTTGATGTCAGACCAGGTCGATGCAAGGGAGTCTTATGGCAACGGGGTTTTCCATTCGTAGCCATCGGCGGTTTCCGGTCGAGTGCGCCGTCGACTACATGAGTTCGGATTGCGTAGGGAAAGGCGTTGTGCGGAACCTCTCCCGCGGTGGCTGGCGCATCGAGGGTGATCATGCTGTTGCGCCGGGGACGATTTTGACCTTAGCCGTGTGGTTGCCGGGCGACGGCGTCCCAGTCAAGGTCGAGAAGGCGATCGTCCGATGGGTCAGCGGCCACGCCTTCGGCGTCAAAATCCTCATGATGGCCCCAGCAGAAGGGACGAGACTTGAACGATTGGTGGCTCGTCTGCTTTCGTAAAGACCTGTCTCGCTGATTCGTCTGACATAACTATGGCAAGGATTCTGATCATCGACGATGAAAAGCCGGTTCGCCGTCTTGTTCGTCAAGCTTTGGAAGGAGCCGGATACGAGGTCGTGGAAGCTCGAAACGGCCAGGAAGGGCTTCGCCTCTATCGTCTCCGACCTACGGATCTCGTCATCACGGATCTGCTTACCCCCGAGAACGATGCATTGGAAAGCATCCTCATCCTCCGTCGCGAGTATCCCGAGGCCAAAATTGTCGCCATGACCGGCGGCACCGGAGAGAGCAATTTCCTCGATACCGCCACGGTGCTCGGCGCACACCGGACGCTGGCGAAGCCGTTTAGTCTGGATCAATTGCTTGGCACTGTGCGAACAATGGTGCAGAGCTAGCACAGGCGGCGGAGACGAATCATCGTAAGGACAGGCGTGGGCAGATGGTGGGCAGCGATGTCAACGAAAACACCCGTGTTGAATCGGGAGCTAGGGACAGCAGGCCGTTTTTGTCCACGACAGACCGGAGTATTGACGACTGTGACCCCGAACGTCTGATATTCCATCTCGCCTGGGCATGCAAAGATCAACATCAGCCTCCCGAAGACCGTTGCAAAGCTATTATGATTCCCCGCACCGTAATATCCTTCTGTGCATAGACTCTTCTTGCCTCTCACGGCGCTCAACTCATAGATGCCGGCTTGGCGTGGAAAAAGTCGGTCCTTCTCTCATTTTTGCCGTAGAATGTGTAGAATGTGTAACTGTACGTTAGGGAGGTGGCAATGGCACACAGGCGGTTGATACAGATCGTGCTCATATGTGGCTTCCTGTCCGCATTGTTGCTGGATAGGGCGTCCTCGGTTGCGGACCAAACGCTGGGGCCATCCGACGCCAAAACCTCAAGCGACACGTCTGCCGGGAAGCGGCCATCCAACAACGATAGTTCGAGCGCAGCAAAAACGGAAAAGTCTTCCTTGATCGTCACGTCCGAGTATTACATTGGACCGGAAGACGTCTTGGAAATTATCGTTTGGCGCAACACCGATCTATCCAAGGTGGTCACGGTCCGGCCTGACGGTCGGATTTCTCTGCCCTTACTTGGCGACATTGAAGCCAATGGGCTGACCCCGGTAGAACTGACCGGCACTATTGCCTCCCGTCTTAAGCAGTTCAAGGAAACCCCGACGGTATCCGTCATTGTGCAGCAGGTCAGCAGCTATGGCATCTACGTGCTTGGAGAGGTAGCCAAACCTGGGCGCTTTTTCTTGAAAAGCAAAACGACGTTGCTTCAAGCCATCACCATGGCCGGAGGATTTACTCAGACCGCGGCTAAGGACAGGATGGTCGTATTCCGTATGCGCGAAGGAAAGGAAGAAAAGGTGAAAGCCAGCTACTATGACATCGTGATGAAGGATGCGAGTAAGCAGAATGTGATTCTCAAGCCTGGCGATACCATCGTTGTGCCGTCTGAGACCATGGTCATGACCGATTGACATGGCCAACCGGTGCCATGGGAATACTAGACATGAGTCCGCCATCTGTCATACACTCCAAATATGATTGGGGGAAAGACAGTTCTTCGCAGCGTTTGCCTTCGATGAATAGCCTCCCTAGACTGCACAGTCCACAACTATCTGCCGGGCACGCCTCTGAGAGGTACGAAGTCTCCACCGGCCTTTTACAACGGCTTCGCGCGGAGCGGTAGGCATTCGGAGCAGCTTTAGTTAGCCGGGTGGGCACCAAGCCGACTATCAAACGTCCCGCGCATCCCAAAGCATAAGTTTAAGTAAGGTATTTAGCCTGCGATGAAGCGGTCGACGACAACCCACTTTACCCACTGGGCCAGGCCAGATCTGGCGGCGTGACCTATCGAACTCCACAAACGCGCCGAAGTTGACCACGATGACCTGACCCGGTTCCATAAATCGAGTGCCACATCCGGGACCCACGTGACCCCTCATCAGAGCCAGGGTTCACCTCCAAGGCGGGCCACTGCGACCCCTCGGCAGAGTCTTGGAACAATTCGCTTTGGCGAACTCCAGCGATGACCACGCCATTGTCAAAGGCAGCAGCATCGATACACCCTTTGCATAAGCCTTCGCGAACGCGCCTACGGCCTCTACTTGCGATGGGGCGTCCAAGCTTTGAGCCAAGGCGATGAGCGTTCGGCTCACCGCGGCTTGATCTTTGTGAGCTAAGGAAGGGTGGCGTTGGATCAGCCGAACATAGTCAGACTAAACGCCACGGCAAGTCATGCGGGGCAAAGGAGACATCATCTTGTGCATATTCAGCCTCCTTGTCATTAGCGCACTGATTTCGTGCCTCCTCAGTTTCTAGAGGAACCCGATGAATAGTTGTGCTCTTATGGTATGCGTCATGGAGCCGCTGGTGCTATAGGACTGGCCGGAGAATTGGTGTAGGAGGTGGGTTCATAAACGCAGCGTGCCCGTCCAGAGTCGGCTTTACGTTTAATACGCTTATTGGTGGAGCACCTGCGAGAGGATCAGGCCTAGCGCGAGCGGAGTAATTTCCATTGACTGACTACTTTGACCTCGGAGCCGTCCCGACGCTTATGCACCAACTCGCCTTCCCAATGTCTCGTCTGTATGAGTTCGCTCTCGATGGTGGCAAGCGGCTTGGGAAAAATGGTTTTCAACAAGCGATGCGAACAACTCCCTACAGTCTCGGGATAGCTCCAGCCGTACAGCTCTTCGGCGGCTTTACTCCAGTAATGGATCGTGCCGTCCTGGCTTCGCACCAGTAAAGCGACGCCCTCGCTGAAAACCCCTTCGCCCTGTTCCGCTATTGGTTGGCTGTTTATCTCAATCACCGTCTGATTCGACTCACGGCGCTTCCCCGCCGGTTCACCTCCCACGCTTGCACCGATCCTGGTATGGTGTGTTCGGTGGTCATCGTTCAGCGCCAACCACTCGGGACAGCCGCGGTCTCGAATGCTGTTCTCAGTATTGTGACCTTTATAGACAAAGACCAAGTTGTGATAGAAGTGCATGGCCGTGATGTGCGCGTCGTAATAATCCGGCACATATCCGGGTATGACGAATTCCTTGTGGTTCAGACCGTCAACCCGCCGCTTCAAAAAATTCATGATCGTGGCTGGGTTGTTCAAATCGTGACTGTCCCCCCCGTGCGAAGGCCAGTACGAACTATTGACGTCCTCGATGACATAGATGCCGCCATCACGGAGCCTCGGAAAGAGTGCTCCAAACGCCTTGATCGTGTGATCGTTAATATGGCTGCCATCATCGATGACAATATCAACACCTCCCATCTTCTCCACGACGGCATGCAAAAAGGCCTTATCCGTCTGATCACCCTGGAAGACCTTGATGCGATGCCCCAGATCCAACCTTTTCGGATGTACGTCAATGCCGAAAACATAGCTGTTCGGGAAGAAGTCACTCCACATGCGGAGTGACTTCCCGCCGGTGTACGGATCGTCGTACCCCCCCACCCCTATTTCAAGAATATTGAGCTTTTTATGCCTGAGCGGAAAGAAATGTTTCTCATAATGTTGAGCGTACCAGTGCGGCCCCCATTTTGAACACGCATGTAGTGTGGCGAGAGCGATGAGGTTTCGCCTCTTCATACGCCCCTTCACCATGAGTCCGGCTCGAGCTGAGAGAGACCGTACCGTCCTCAAGACCTCGACCATGGAGGGCGGTAAGTTGTGCTTCACATACCGACTAAAAATGGCCTGATTCATCACAACCCCATCAGATGACAGATTAACGTTCCAGCGGCTCATACGATCGAAGTGCCAACCGGATTTTGTGCGTCGAGCCAACTTACCTACCAAAGTTCCGAACTCGTCTCAATCGGCCAAAGCATTACGCCAAACCACTTGAGGATCTCTATCTAGTCTCCCTCGTTTTTTTGCGCCTTTTATTGCCTTAAGGTTGACTCGCTAACCAGGATGATGATCTTGCGACCCTTATCTGTGAATCGTTCGGGTTCATCCTCGATGATCTCTACGACCTCCAGCGTCACGGCAGGACGCATCTACCCTGTTCATGTTGCAGAGATATCAAGTGATCGTTATAAAGCCGTCAAGCTTTCTTGTAATCGAGTAGACGGTGCCGTTCCAACTCTTCTGAGATGATGGAGTACATGTGCCACACAGAGACCGTTGAGAAACCGATTGTCTGTTGGCCCTCTCAGCTTCGCGAAAACAGATGGAACAGCTCTCGCACGAGCATATTTTCCCACTGAGGGTTGAGGAGTGCGGACCTTCCTTGCCACCGCTCACGAGAAGATCCCTTCCCCGTACTCCCTCTTTCTCTGCGCCGTCAGAACGGGAATGGGAAGACGAAGTGATCGGGCTACAATTGGCGGACATCGATTTTCGGGGTCGCTTCATCGTTCTCTTGGATAAGAACAAACAGTTCATGAACAGCACTGATCAGAAGGCGATGTAGACGCCATTCCATTGCGTGCCATGTACCCCAGAGACCATTCCGTTCAGGCTGTCCCACAGGCCTACATTCTCGAAGCCAGAGAAAAGCATAGAGTGCCAAGGCCCCCCACTCTTCTTGAAAAGTCTTCATCTTCATTGGCATCTCCCATCCTTTAATCAGCAGGCTACAGGTTCGATCCATGCGCACTTTCACAATTTTACCCCAGCACGCCTGAGTCAGATGTTCTTTGAGGATTGAACTATGGGCGGGCTTTGTTCCGTTTTATAGTTTCAGCTGTGGCGTCAGCTCCTGGTCAAAAAGAGAACCTTCTGGTCATCAGACTATTAGAATGGTATGGAATCGGTCCCAGTCTGAAACGCGGGACAGGAGCTTACTTAATGGGACGGAGGCGTTGCCTTGCGTGGTTGAATGTGGATGCTGCGATCCTGATGGCGGAATAACTCCATCGGCGGACCGATATCAGGCGGTCGTTCGATGATGAGTTGCTGTGGTGGTCGGTCATACGTGTAACAGAGACTTTTCAGAAGATTGACTTGTGAGCACAGTATAATCGCACCGGCACCGTTCCGAGAGTGGTCTGCCAGGGGGTTACCTTCTTCGGAGAACGCAGACGGAAGGACGCCCATTGCTGTGGCAATGGAGAGGAGAACGGACCCGCCTATCACGATCCAGGACTTGCCCATCGCTGGTGGCCTTGAGCCGAGTGAACGCATAGGCGTCCCTTCCATCGACGGGATTGTAGTCGTCAAGACACTCGCGTGTCAAAGGCGTCAGGAGTGACTCGTGCTCACCGGGTGTCCCATGAGCAAAGGAGCGTTGGAGCGAAGATTGACACTGTAAGTTGCGGGTTGCGGGTTGCGGAGTTGCGGACAGGTGGCTAGTGTCCTAAGGGGGTTGCTGCTTTGTCAGCAGATCCCGGAGGGTCCCGCCTTGCTTTGCCCGCCGCTCCAAACCGAGCACACAGGTATTTGTTCAAGGCATCTGAAAGCTATTGCCGCTCGCGAACCACCGGAAGGATAGCACGACGTCATCTTGACCGCCAGATCGACCAGGGCAAACTTCTGCGTACTGACCTCCTCTGAGCCTCCGAGGTCCCTGAGAAGATCGGACCGCCATTGATCAAGGGCCTTTCCTAGACTCGTTCTCCGGTCTATCGCTCGCCCACCCAGAGCCCTTACTGCCCGTTTCATGGTCTGGTCGCTTTTGCCCGATGATAGGATTTTGCGGGCTTTCTGTTTGGCACCACGTTGGCACCAACCTCTATAGCATTCACATTTTCAGTCACTTAGAACCTCATAGCTGACAGTGAATCAGCGGACTTAGCCGTGTGCCCGATTCCGGTATCCGTCAGTAACGCGATCAGAGGATCAATTTCTTTTCGGAGGGAAGGCGCAATGGGGGACGAAACTAAAGTGATCATAGAAACGCGGCGGTGGTCAGTTTGAGTCCATCCATTTTATCGCCATGGCCAATGCAGCATTATTCGCCTCTGCCTCGGAAGCAAAAGGCTTAATAGGGTTGCCACAAATCGGTGTTATGGTTTCTATGCCGTCAGTGGATTCCCGAATCTGAGCCGCAGGAATCCAGCCAGCTCCAAGGCTTGGATAAGAAACAAGGCGATAAGAAACAGGACGAAATCGACGATTGTTATGAGTGCGCCATTCATGCATTTGAAGAATCTCCATTGTGCCTCGTCTCCGTCAACTTCATGGTGGCCTTGGCAGCGGCG
Source organism: Nitrospirota bacterium (assembly GCA_963703955.1). GTDB lineage: Bacteria > Nitrospirota > Nitrospiria > Nitrospirales > Nitrospiraceae > CAVPGK01. The sequence goes on from CAVPGK010000006.1 coordinate 174,226, forward strand.
ACGTGCCGCTGCCATTTATGCTCAGCACAATTTTCGGGCATTGTGACGAACGGGCACATAGCCAAGAGGTCCGACAGCGCATCCCGTAGCCGCTGGACTTTCTCGCGTTCATCGCGCAGTAACTCGAATATGCTCATTCATCGACCTCCCGCCGAGGCAGGCTCTTTGGATCGCCTGATCTCATCGACCTTCAGTCGCTGGCGGGCCGTTAGATCCAGCAGGCTAGTTCGGTCATCCTCACCTGGTACTGACCACAGCCCGTCTGCAGCAACGAGACCGTTCTGGATCCGTTCAGTCGATCGATGGCCTGGGACACCTCAGACACGTTCAAACCTGAAAGAGATACCAGCCTCTCCATGCTCTGTGGACCCATTTCGCGCAAGGTATCGAGAAGTCGTGTCTCGATGGTTGTGGCGCTCATGTTTGAACCTCCATTGTGGTTAGTATGAAGGTCTTGTGAAGCAACGAGGGTGCCAGCGAGATTGTTCTTATCTTTCAGTCATGAGGAATTGTATGGCGAACCAAATCTGACAAATTTGTTGGTAATCGAACAAGATTGAAAGAACCGCTCCGCCTGCCTCCAAGGGGACTAACTACTCCTCCCCTCCACCAGGCGAAGCGGGGCGACCGTTTTTGAGGGACCCGATATGATCGATCTGTCGAGCGTGTTTATCGCATAGAGCGCGTCATGAGGATCGCCGCGTAGGTGGGCCTGGAAGGCGCTAGGATGAGCCGGATGCTATCATCCTGTTTGGGTAGGATAAATCATCTTGAGGTCGTCGAGAGCACCGACGGTCACAAAACTCACAGTATGGTCCCGCTATCATCCTGTTTGGGTAGGATAAGTCATCTTGAGGCAAATGCGTGCACCCGGCGGGCTGTTTGGACTGCGCGACCTCTTCAACCTTGAAGAGGTATCGCAGATAGGCGCCGGCCGTTCCCAGCCCAAGTCGCTTCGCCCGCGCTTTGATGGCCTGTTTTTCATCTAACGAGCAGTAGACTCTAATCGTATGAATCCTAAACGAAGTCCTAAACCAAGTCCTAAACATAGTGTGACCTCCTTTCGCCCCAACGGACTTTCGACTCAGTGTCCCATAACGCTCGCTCGATGACATGCTGTTAAAAGAGGAGTCTTCCGCTTTCGGCATACGTCGTGGTGGTCATGAATCGGCTTGCTCATCTGGAGCCTGCTCGTCGTGGTGCCGTGGACGAAGCGACGATGGAACAAACCCTAAGGTCGGGGGACAGTCACGGGCGGGCGCGGCACACCGCCGCCTCGCACATGGTGATGCGAGGGCGGACGCTACAGGAGGTCAAGGAAGTCCTGGGGCACAGCGACTATCGTATGACGCTCCGGTACGCGCATCTCTCCCCGGCGCATTTACGGACCGCCGTGGAAGCCCTGGGTGGACTGACAGATCGCGCAATGAACAAGGCTCCATCAGATAAGACCCCGATGCTTTGCATACAGGAATAGGATGCGGTCAATAAGCGGGAGAGCGACGGCGAGCTCGGCCATCAGGGATGGCATTTTAAGCAGTTCGTTAATATCCTTATCTGGAATATCCGGACCGGGATCTCCAAGGTGAAGTGCTGAAATAAAGATTTCGTTGACGAAACGGTGATGCGTCTTGAGAGGGTGGTTGCTTCTTTCAAACACACCACATCGATCTGCTGGCATGCGGGCCAAGGCCCGCCTGACTACACTATCCCTCACATGACCGCTCATATTGTTCCTAAATTGTTTAACAACTTCATGCGCATTCTTGAACTTCCTCATGCAGTCGTCGAAGAATTTACGTTCGTTTGGAACAGAAATGGCGACCTTGAACTCGCTTTGACCTTGAAGATGCTGCAATGCACTACTGATCTCAAGAAGTGTTCTTGCAGAATTGCGAAAGAAGTAGTTATGCCGCCACGCCGCCGAGTTGTGGTCAAGATGCTTCATTGGGTTTTTGACAATTCCCTGCATTTCAATGAACAGATCCTCGCGGAGTAAACAGAGGCGGGCAACTGTAGTCGCAAATTCATCTGGAGGAAACCACCTTTGAAGCGTGACCACGTGCGTTCTTGATCTAGCCGGTTGTCGAGGACGAATGGGTCTGTGCATGAATGGCAATTGGGACTGACGCACTACTCGCTATATGTCGGAAGGAGAGTATAGTGCATTTTTGGATAGGAACTTGACTCCCTGACACAGAAAATGTCACAAAGGACAGAAACCGCCGGAGCCAAACTTCCAACCCATTGACATCTCTAAGACGGAGAGGTGGCCGAGTGGCCGAAGGCAACGGTTTGCTAAACCGTCACAGGGCCAAAAGCCTTGTCGCGGGTTCAAATCCCGCCCTCTCCGCCATTTTCACCACTTGCGCTATGTTTCGTAACCTCGTCTCGTGTGTTTTCATTGGTGCCTTAGCTCACTTGTGTTATTAGGGTGTTAGATTCGGACGGCAGTGTCACAGCCAGATACTTTTGCAACTGCTGTCCTGCCTGTCTTAGATCATGCTGCTTCCAAGTGTTGTAGCGTTCGAAGGATTCAAAGGACTTGTGGCCGCTGATTTTTTTGATGGTCAGCAAATCCACCCCCGTCCGCCTGAGGTTCGTTACCCCAGTGTGCCGTAAATCATGAAACCACAGATGTGGTAATCCGATCTGCTTTACCGCCTTTTAAAACCGATCATAAAGTTGCTTGGCGGTGAGGAAATATAGCTCGATTGCCATGCAGTGAACGCACCTTAAAGATGTCCCGTACTTCTTGGATGACATCATCAGGTAGCAAGCATAAAGGGATATTTAAGTCGGTGTCATTCTTTACCCACGGGGCAGGGATGGTAATAAACCCCGCCGGGAACGCAGCAAATAGACCGTAATAGGACGCGATGATGATCATCAAAGTAGGATAAAAGGCACGATCGCGGTCAAAGCCGACGATGGTGGCTGAAAGGGAAACTGCCAAAGCTAAAAAGGCACCTACAAAGTATTCCAGATTCGTTCCTTGGTGTTCTCACGTTGGACGTCACACAACCATAGCGGTGACGCGAAGCGGCTCCGGTGCAGGTCCAGGCTAGCGGACGTGTCATGCCTCATAGCCACCTACGCACCCGACCTGTGTAGGCCACGAACTGCTGCCCAAACAAGGAATTGAGCGCCTTTTCCTCTGGTCCGATTTGGAAGCGGTTCATGTAGAAGATGAACGCCGGAAGAAAAAGGAAGGCGAGCGCGTTGGACAAGAAAATGGCCCACCCGAGCAAGACCAACAGAAAGCCGAGATACATCGGATTGCGTGTCAGCCTATAGATGCCGGACACCACCAAAGAGGAGGTTGAGTCGGGCTTCATGGGGTTGACTGTTGTCCGTGCTCGCCTGAATGAGGCAATACCCAACCCGCTTATGACTACGCCGGCGACAGCCACACTCACTGAGAAGAGCTCGTGTGCGGGAAACATGAGCCCAAATGCCGGCATGGCCCACGAGGCAAGCCACATGAGCGCAGCCATGGAGAGAACAAGAGCGACAGGCGGAACCTTCAATTCAAGCACGTGCACGGCGCCTGCTCGGAAAAATCAGGTGAAGGAGATACGGGAGATGGATAGGCGATGAGACTTGTCGCGCCCCCTTTATCAGATGTCTTCATCCGCACGGTGCGACCGCGCGCCCTCTTCAACGCGTCAATCCCCAAGTCTGCTGCCGCAGGGGCCATGTCGTTACTCGTCGAGGCTCGGGCGAAGGAGGAAGTCTCTCGCTCCCCGTGGCAGTCATACGATCTTCAGTCCTCAGTCATGGTGTGTAGCTTGGCATGGCCATCTTGTCTCGCCTCAGCAGAGGCGATTGACCTCGAATCACTACCGATCACGTGAGACGATCCGACCAGACAGAGAGATCGAACCAAAGGGCTTTTAATCGTCCATGGCGAACATGGAAAGACTCTTGAGCGAGCCAGGCTACTTTCTGTCAGCAGCCCTGTCAACTGATCGTCAACCCAATATGGAAGTCATTGCTTGACGTGACACGCGTGCATCCGGGGTTTCTGTGCGGACTGGTGGTCAACTGCCATGTGCTGAGGGTGGCCCCTTCTGGTGGGGAAGTGCCGAAGCAAATCGCGCGGATCCTGATAAACTCGGTAGGCACGCGCTCTCTCCAGTTCATCCTGTCCGTATCCTCCTGAGAGTACCCCCACGCCGAGCGCTCTCGCCCGTCGCGCAGCCAGCAAGTCCCAGACGCTGTCGCCAACCACGACTGACGCCTCGATGGATACTCCAAGACTTCGGGCGGCAGCCAGAAACAAGTCAGGGTCAGGTTTCGCGTGGCGGACTGGATCCCGAGTGATGACCGGCGCCTGTGGATCCAGGTCAAGCACCTGCAAGGTCAGTTGGGCAATCTCCAGGTGACCGCTTGTCGCAATCGCAAGGCATTGACGAAGAAACCTTCACTCATGCCGATCTGCCGGTGGATCCGCCACACCGCGAGTTCGATGCCGGCTTCCTCCAGAGCCTCTCGCCAGGCTAAGACGTGTTGGTAGACGCTATCGACCAGCGTTCCATCGAGATCGAATAAAAACGCCGAGCCACTCACGTTGGACTGGCTGCTCACCTCCTTGTCCATTTCATCGCCTCCTCCAGGCATCAGTGCTGTTGGGTTGTTATCACTCTCATTTTCCGCATCATAGATCATCTGAGACTTATCGCCAATCCTGTGGGCGGCGCGAGCACGTAGGTTCATGGTTCTTGAAACCTGAGCAATTTTGACCAGACTGCGATCTGTTTCATAGGCATAATGCGGCTGACATTTTGGCGCTCGCCTTCGCCGTCAGTCTGAGCAGACAAAGAGGCAACACCATGGCCTGCCGAGTCGCCCGGTCGTCGCAAGGTCACATACGCATGGATCTGGTCGACTGCTGTGAGTGTGGCTCAGCGAATCTGGAGGTGTTCTACTCGTCAAGAACCCTCGGGCCGCACCTGTGTCGGATTTGCGTACAGTCCAAGGTCGAGGGGGGAGTCACGAAGTATGACCAGGACTGCATCGCCGCGACAGTAGGTCGATAGATAGCACGGTGCCGGAGAACGAGGCCGAAGACGAAAACATTCGACCCGGTGTTGCCATTGCCCACTTGTAGGTGCGTCTTACAGACGACAATAGAACTCCTCGTCATCGGGATCGTGACCACGTTGCTTTTGCTGTGGCTCATGATTTTTGTCCTCTGGTCGTTCATAGCTGGATATCTCCAGACCATCCCTTTCCCATCCTTTTTTCAGAGGAAAAAGCAGAGTCAAACGGGCAGGTCGAGGACACTCCACGCCTGAGGCAGAGAGGAGATCACCATGTCACAGCAAGGGAACGATGAGCCGCTCCCTGTTCCTGTCTGTTTTGAGATGCCGGTATCCGAAATCATTCAATTCTTGCATGAAACGTTCCCATCGGGCTGGCAGATATACGCCGGGGCCACCTTCAAAAGGAGACTGGAGCGGATGCTCTCCAAAGCCTTTTTGTCATTCCAAGAAAAATCTATCGTAGAACACTGTATGTCTCCGTACCCTACCTGTGCCTGACGACCACCTCGCTACCGAAACAAGGGTGCCACCGGGGCAGGTGTTATTCCAGTGTTAAGGGTGGATTTGGCGACTGATGGAGATGAATAGAGCTTAATACAGACAAACAAGGCGGGTGCTTAACTTTTTGATGTTCAAGGGGGAGTCGCTACATTTCAATAACATAACGACTCACCCCTTAATGGTTTGCTAAGCCGTCACAGGGCCAAAAGCCTTGTCGCGGGTTCAAATCCCGCCCTCTCCGCCAAAACATCAATCTGCTTGCTGATGAACAGTGGAGCATGACCTCGTGGCCGATCCACCCCCAGAGGACGGGATTTGAACAGGGTTGTGAAGGGGGTGCGCCCCCTTCAGGGAGACCGCGCGAGGGGGACCGCGACGCGAGGAATAACGAGCGTCACGTTTGCGGACGCCGGCGAGTCGGTGAGCCGGCCGGGTCCTTGACCCCCCTTAGCGGGAGGGCGCGCTGAAATCAGCAAGCAGTCTTTCAGCCTCCGGCCGATATCGGTGCGTCCATCCGTAGGGATCGTTCGGGTGCTCGAGGTGAAGAATCGCTTCAAGTTCCTGTCGAGCACGCTTGAAATCCTTGTTCTTTAGGCAGAGCTTGGCAAGATCTAGCCGCGCTTGCGCATATGAGGGATCAGCCGTGACCGCTCGCTTCAGATGATCAAGCGCCTTCCGTGAATTCCCTCCCAAAATCCAAGGAAGGCCCTCAAGCATCATCCCCATCATGTGATGCGAGGGGGCATGATCCGGTTGCAATTCGAGCGCCCGCCTGATGTGCGTCTTGAGGTCCAGGACGACGCGTGCTGAGGCCGTGATCCCTTGCAAGTTCGCCGCGTTGCCGGTATTGGCCGCATAGAGAAAATGCGCGATGGCGTTTGCTTCATCTCGGTCGAGTGCCCGCCGGGCGAAGTGTGCTCCCGCTAAATACGCTGAAATGCGCTGCGAAGGTTCCGTCCAAAGATCGTCCCCCATCTGAAAATAAAGATGAGAAACCTTCACCAGGGTCTGCGGGTTAGTCGAGGTTTCAGCCCCGGCCTCTTGTAACGCGGCAAGCTCACGATGAAGCGACTGTGGGTAGTCGATGGGCGCCGGTTCGCTCCAGGCAATCGCCTGGACCATCCGCCATGCCATTACGATCAGGATAATTTTCATGTTTCGCGGACTATGTCATATCTGTCATAATTGCGTCCATCGATGGACTGAACAGTCACTGCCGTCTGTACGGTGGAGTGACAACAAGACGAGATTATCCAGCGTCCATTGAAATGATCGGTACGCGCCGGCTCAGGCGAAGCTTGGTATGGAGGTGGGCTATGGGACCGACCAAAGCGATCGTCAAGGGTGATGCGGTTTACGAGGCGAAAACGGGCAAGCTTCTCAAGGGGGGATTCTCAGGCCGATCGGAGATGGAGGATTACGCGGCGCACCATTACATCGTGCTGCCGGAAATCGACAAAGCCGGTAGGCCGTGGGAACTGGATGGGAAGCCGGTGTACTGCCTGCGTGGCTCCCGTTATGAGACAGTGGACGATCACCAGCCGCATCTGGCTCGCTGTCCGGACTGCGGCGGCATGGGCGTCCGCGTCGATGAGATTACGGTGGAGTCGGACTGCATTCGTTGCACTCAATGCGAGCACGAGTTTGATACCCGCTTGCAGATGATGGAAAGTTAAAGACGCAGGGCGGCTGGGCTGACCGCCGGTGCTCGCGCACCGCATGTTTGCCCTCCCCCTCAGGCGTCATTTATCCACCCGACCAGAGTCCGCCAAGGCAGGCTCTATTCCAGTGGGACGCACTCCTTCGGGAGGAATGTGCCCGGTGAACGCGCGCAGGTAGGAGTCAGGCTCCAGCCGCGCTGCGGAAAAAGAAGGGACGAGGAGAAGGAAGCAAACATCCAGTTCAGTTTAAGCCTTCCATTGGGTGAGGCAAATGAGTTATTCTCTCCCTCGAAATGACCTCATCGATGGAGCCGCATGACGAAACAGACCAAGACCAGACTCAGCCGAGGATTGTTTGTTGACCGCGATGTCGAACGACTGCGTCAGCAGTTGGCTCGCTTCAAGCCCTTTCTTTCCCGTCGAGCGAACGCCGAATCGTTGGCAGAATTCGATCAGGCGACCGAGCAGTTGCTCAGTGCAATATTCGGCGAAGCTTCGGAAATCGCCGAGGCCTATGAATATGCGAAGGTGGGCGAAGCGGCCAGTCTGGTCAACCTGCCGGAGGAGGCCCAAGAAAGCGGGACTCAGGATATCGATCGGGAAAGTTTGCAGCAACGGAAGCGGGTCCTGGAAAGCGCTGTGTCCGAACTCGAGACGCATCACGCGGACAAGGGGAAGACTTCGTATGGCGGTTCGAAACGAGGGCGGGTGCCTCGAGTCGCGGAGTATATGTCCTCCGATGTCCGAAGCATTGCCCTCAACGCCACACTCAAGGAAGCCGGTCGTCTGCTGCAAAAGCTGAAGGTGGGGTCGTTGTTGGTGGATGACGACCGGCGCTACATCGGCATCATTACCGATACAGACTTGAGCCGGAAGGCCGTCGCCCGCGGCCTTAATCCCTCCACGACCACCGTCAAGACCTGCATGAGCAACCCGATCATCTCCATCGAGGACAGTGAGCCGATTACAGAAGCAGTCAAGCTCATGAAGGATGAAGGCGTCCGTCACCTCGCCGTCACAGAAGACCGCACCATTATCGGGGTTCTGTCGCTGTCCGACATCCTGCGTTACTACATGAGTTTGGAATAACCGCTCGCCGGAACGTTCTCACTATCATCATTCCACGCGCCCGTAGCTCAATGGATAGAGCACAGACTACGGATCAACACTAGGGTTACTACTCAATCCGTTTAAGACACGGGTAATCCCCTTCCCTCTCTCGTGGAATAGTCGCACTCAGTGATTAAGCGGACTTTGTCTCTCACTGATGGCTGGTAACATGAGTTAAGTCGTTTGCATTAGGTATTTGGTCGCCTGGTTGGCGCCCTTACGCCGCAAGCGCCGCTCCATTCATGTCTCATCCAGCATCCCGCTCTTACAAGCGATCACGACGGCATTCACGAGATCATCGGTGAAGAGCTTCTTCTTGATGCGCTGTAAGTGCATCCTGACTGTGCGGTCGCTGATCGCCTCCGCCGCCGCGATCTGCTTGCTGAGTTCTCCCATTGCGCGACGTCGCAGGATGGCGGTCTCCCGCTTCGTGAGGAGCGTGCGCGGGTATGCTCGCTGGCTCGCCTTGACGAGCCACGGAACGATGACCTCAAATCGCTTGAGGTGCGCGCGGCCACTCTGTTCGGAGGCCATGGCGGCATTAAACCATACGTAGCGGTCCGGGCTGGCGTAGCCTCCGCACAGCGAATATTGCAGACGTGCCTGTTCAACCCGCTTCAGCATTTCTGCATCAAATTGCGCCTTCAACCGCTTCGCGACATCACACCACATGAGCACTCGTCTTGTCCGAAGCCATTCCCGAAACATGGGACTCTTCCACAGCGCGCCTGTCGTGAGATACCAGCGCAAAAAGGCAGGGGGAAAACTGTGATTGAAGACATAGCAGATGGTCGTGCTGGATGGATATCCCCACGAGACGGCGAGTTTCTCGTATGGGATGATGATCTGCAGACTGTCAAGGAGTTTACGAAACTGCCTCGGTGTATGACATCGAGACGCAGCGGCCTTTATCTTGCGGAGGGATACGGCGTGGTGAGAAGAAAGGACACGCCCTCTTGTATCATCCTTCGATCGGGAGATCGGTTGAACGCCTCCCTTTGCACTCGAACCTGACGACACGGAACTGTGGGCCATGCCTACCTCTGCATGCTGGAAGAGGATACCTCTTCTCTTGACAGATTGTCACCTTGGTCGATGTTCCGATATGATTCGCGGCCCAGCTTAGGGTTCTTGCACCCACTCGGACAGCCTCCTGATTTTTGTCTCGTTTTCCGGCGGAGGGCTGGTCCTCGCCTATAAGTGATTAACCTCATGGCGTACCAGACGGGAATGAAAAGGGGAGAGATTCTAAACCTTACATGGGATCGAGTTGACCTAAAAACAGCGTTTATTCGACTGAAGCCAGAGGATACCAAACTCGCTGAAGCTCGGACGGTTCCATTGACCGCCGACTTGACCGCTCGCCTGAAAGACTTGTATAAAGTGCGATACCTGTACGAACCGCATGTCTTTTTGGTCGACGGGAAGTCAGTCCAATCCGTTAAGACTGCCTTCAACGCAGCCTGTCGCAGAGCCGGAATCGAAGGATTCCACTTTCATGCCTTTCGGCATCCCGCTGCGACAAGCATGCGGCGCGGCGGAATTGACCATTTGACGATTATGAAGGTGACTGGCTATAAGACCCTAGAGGTCTTTAAACGGTACAACTTCCTGGAGAGTGATCTGAAGGAAGCAGCCCACACCTATTCAACACTTGCCCATACTGCCCCGCAGGCAGAGAATCAGAAGCCCGCACTAAATCATCCCACGCGCCCGTAGCTCAATGGATAGAGCACCAGATATCAGGTCAAATTCCTGCGCGGTGCTGGGTGGAAGACAGAGTGCTTCTCCCAAGTTGCCTTTCACGTATTTTCCGCTTACGCGAGAGTGCGGCTTTTGAACGTAGACCAACTCCTCATCCGAGACCTTTCCCGGTCCTTCCCACAAGTATAAATTCGGTGCCTTCCTTGGTTCCTTGAATACATAGCGATAATCGACGACCCCTAACAACGCAGGGATCTCGACAAGCAACAGGCAGGACATGATTGTCACGGTGATGAGAGCGAAGCGTTTTCTCAACTCCTCCCGAGGTAGGTCGGATAGGAGCGCAACGAGCGCCCAGACCAAGAAGTAAGCCGCCACAATGCTCTCGGCGAGGTGCCCCGCATTCGACAAGCCAATGATCCAAATGGTCGCCACGAGAGCCGTCATGCCCAACACGCCGATGAGAAATGTGGCGAGGGCAATCTTCTTATCTTTGATAGTCGACAAGGCAGGTTTCATGCCCGATTCTCTCATGGCTATGCGTAGTGCACTAATGTCACCTTTTTATCCGTCTTGAGAATAACTTTACATGCCGGTGCCTTGTATTTACCGTATATGTATCTAAGGGTCAATACGACGTCGGTCTTAAAACTTCCGTCCAAACAAGACGAAGTGCTTTCCTAGTTTGCAAAATTTTTCTGTTATCGAAACACCCATGACTTGTAGCGTGACACATCATGCCTCTGTACCCTACCCGTACCTGACGACCACCTTGCTACCGAAGCAAGGGTGCCAGGGGTCAGGTAAAACCTACAGCGTTTGCGCACGACAGGTGGGCCTTTTGCCCTCCTGCGACTCGCGGGTCCCATGCCCAGGCAATGGCAGCGGGGGCCCATCGTTACGGGATGGCGTCACGTTGGGAAGTAACGCTTGACGAGGGCAGGGTACAGTCGAGTGAGCAGTTCTCCAAGAAAGTGCAGCGTGTAATACCCCGTCGCCAGGATGACGGCACCGAGCGCCCCGCCGCGTCCGAGACCGACCTCACGATAACGTTCACGAATCCGGCCCAAGGCGTCTCGATATCGAGAAAAGGAATTGCCCGACGAAGGGATTCCGGTCAGGTCCTCGGTCATCACCGCATCGTATCCCTGGGCCAACGCCCGACAGATGAAATGTTTCAATCCGTTAGGCGGTGGGTGCGAGACACGTGACCCCTGCTGCAACCAAATGACGGTACCGCGTTGCTTCAGGTGATGCACCACCGTCACAAATTGGTCACGAAACAGTGGCAAGGTGGGATAGGGACGAGCCTGAAAGATCTCGCGGCGGAAGGCGACGTTGTTTGCGTAGAAGCTCTCGACAGGCACGAAACCGTCGCTGTCAACCCGAGGCGAAAAGAACCAGAACAGGGCAAAGGCTTTGCTGTACAGGCCCTCTAGCTCAATGTACGTGTTGCCACAGACGACGTGCACGGCAGGAGACTGGAATGCGCTCAAAAGACCAAGCAACCACCCCTCTTCCGGGATCACGTCGCTATCCAGAAAGACAATCACCTCCCCGTGCGCGCGTGTGGCACCAAGATTTTTGAGTTCATAGTAGTGCAATCCTGGGCCTGGCACGAGTTCCAGATCATAGGTGTCCCGACTCTTGAGCGTGTCGCAGACCAGTTGCTGGAGCAAATGCTCATCCACCGTCAGCGCGTCATAGACAATCAGAACCTGCAGTCGTTGTACGGTGCGGGGCAGTGCGGCCATTTGCTGATCGAGAGTGACCAGCATTCGGCGGGCCCGTATCCATTCAGAGAGAAGGGCATTGTCCCACTCAATGACGACAGAGAACGTCATAGGAAGCATAGCAGTACAATTAAGGAGAAACTAGTTCTTAGGATTCATCTACCACGGTTGATATAACTACGCAACTATACTTTAGGCAATTCTACTTTAGTATTACTGGTATGGAGTACTTACTATCGATTGACATACCCCAAAAACATGAGACCAAAGTCTCAGCTGCTTTGGAATACTTGTTGCCGTTCGGGTCACCGGCGCATGCTTGGGGGTATCTGGGTATCTAATGGTGGAGGCTGATCCTTGTGAACAGAGTTAACTCACTAGGCAAGTATCTGGATAGTGGTCTTTCTCTTGGATGGTGGTGGTTGTTCGTGTACGGGTTACTTGCCATTGTCGTGCTCGCGGTGCTCGTTGTGGATCTCCTTTTCTCTCTTGTATTGAGAACCGCAAGGGAGGTGTAGCAATCCCCGACCCGAGGCTACAGAAACTTCCAATCTGCATGACCGGCGGTCACAAACCATCTGTGCTTATCGTTTCCCGCTTCCTGGTGAGGCTGAATCATCGGCGGGCTGGCATCATGATAAAGGGTGTTCGTCAGGGGCTTGCGAAGACATCGGTGACTCAAGCAGATACTAAGGCGTGTCGTAAACTAATAGGAGACTGGAGCGGATGTCTCCAACCCCTTTTTTGTCCTTACTAAGGAAATCTATCGTAAAACACTGTATGCCGGTGTGCGTACCGGTGCCTGCCGACCACCTTGGTACCGTAAACAAGGGGTGCCACGGGGTGCGTCTGGGGTGCAGAGGGTGCGGACAGATGACCTTCGTGGTCGCTTTCCGGGAGAGTCTATTCAACACTCTTGACGTGAGGCTGGACTTCCCGCATAGTTGAAAACCCCACAGCCAACATTCGAGAAGACAACAGAGCATGCGTATTGAATGGGCGTGCGCCACACTTGGTGTTGGAATCCTTGCCAGCTGCGCAGCAATTGAACTTCAGCCAGGGGCTCAACAGATACGCGTCGTCACCAATGAGCCGCAGGGCTGCAAATACTTGGGGGAAGTGACCGGGAACCAGGGGAACTTCTTCACCGGTGCTTTCACGAGCAATGCGAACCTAGAGACGGGCGCGCGAAACGACATGAAAAACCAGGCGCAAAAGATGGGAGCCAATACCGTCCAATTGGCCACGAATCGCTCGGGACAGAGCGGCTCCTTTGGTCAAGGCAGTGGCAGCATGCAACAGACGAATGTGACCTACACAGGGATTGCCTACAAGTGCGCTTCCGCGCCATGAACCTAAGGCACTACCAGAGGACATATTCACAGGGTTGTTGGCCCGAGACATTGTGATGAAGCCGTTGGATCCCATTCTGTTGCAGGTGAAATGTCTTCGGCATTTCGTTCCCTCCACAAAGTTAATGTCTTCTCACGACCTATCCGAAGACCCTCAGGATTTTATCTGAGCCATCCCCCGACCTTTTTCTTTACCAACCATTCCCTACAAATACGATTTCCATCGTATATCTGCTGTCCAAAAGAGGTAAATAGGCCTTTTCTAGTTTCCAAAAAATTCTCATCATGCCTACCGCGACACTGTGTGCCTCCGTACCCCATCTGTGCCGCACGACCACCTCGCTACCGAAACAAGGGTGCCACCGGGGGTCTAGTTGGTTGCGTCTGGGTTGCGTGTTTGAGGACAAATGTCTCTTTATGACCCGCTTTGGCCTACATCCTCGTCAATGTTCATGCGGTTTGCCTGTGAATCGTTGTGTTCTGATAAAACTACGGATCTGGGGGTTGGGGGTTCAAGTCCCTCCGGGCGCGCCAGTGAATCATCGGGTTTTGCAATGGCGCTGTTATGGGGCCTGAATGCATTGTGGTGGGCACCCTGTTCGATCAGAAGCGAAGCATAGGTATGGCGAAGGTCATGAAACCGAATCTGTCGGATACCAGTCTCTTTTAGACAGACGGACCATACCCTCTAAATTACGCTCATCCCATCGAAACCCTAAGGGCTGATGCCAGGATGGCCGCTGTTTCCTGAGCAGAGACATCCACATCCTGCTCCTAGTGAGTAGGCCTATCAGTCTTTCTTGGGATCTGCAAATCGCTCACTCAGAAATACCAGCGATGGCGGCTGGCATCATCAATACGTTATAGATAGGAGTTAAATGTCTTCAGAAAGGAGAACGTAATGATGAGACAACTACAGCCTCGGTTTGTACACGCCGCTTCTTTTGCTTCTTTGATGTTGCAGGTGAGTGAGCATTTATTTCCCGATCAGAAACTCTTCGCTCTCTCCCCGGACCAACGCCGTATGGTCCAAAATGAAACCCAAAACCTCTTGGTACAGGCGCGGTGGGCAGTTGAGAGCAAAGGATTCGCTGAGCTATTTGCCATGCCCCAAGGTGGTGCGGAAATGGCTCCGGCGGACACTGTGTTGGGGGACCCCCTTCCAAAATCATCGGGTAGCGGTCATTTCATGTGAGAACGATGTCGGTGGGGTCACTGGACTGTCAAATGGGCAGGGACGAGGTTGCATTGAACATGTTCCTGAACCCTTTTCCACCGCGACCGGTCATGATCCACAGCCTGCCATCCAATCCGTCAAAAAGATGCTCGCCACCGTGCTAAACGACGGCACTCGCAGCGACAGGATATCGGTCACATTTGCAAGGGAGGAGACCGCGTTCGTGCCCTCTCGCCCCTCGCCTCCTGCCCTGTGCCCGGCGTCCGCGCCCAGTACCGCCAGCGGGCTCGCCAGCCACCCGCCCGGTACCGTCGGCACGCCGTAGTGCCCGGCCACCACGAAGCTACTGTACAGGCCGCCCTCCAGGGCGGCGCAGCGCACTCCGAGGAGCGCCGTCGCCGGAAGCGGGGTCTGCGAGAGCGGCACGATCTTGCCGGCCGCGGGAGCATTCGGCGATTGAATGCGCACGGTCCCACTCACCCCAAACTGCGACGACGCGTCCACCCGGCTCGTGGCGTCGGGGATGAAGGCATTGGTCGCAATCGAAATGTTCCCGCCCTGGCCCTGCGTCGCCTGCGCCAGAATCTGGCTGTTCTGCAAAATCACAAACTGCGGGTCGATCATAATGTTGCCGCCGATGGTCGTCGTGGATCCTTGCACGGAGGAGTTGATCTGGCTATCCGTCAGCTGAATCACACCGGGCGCCATTACCGTGATATTGCCGCCGCTGGCTTGTGCGGCCTCCGTGGTGACCTTGCTGTTGGCGCTGATGTAACTCTGCCCGGCGTCGATCACGATATTCCCCGCGTCGCCCAGGCCGGTGCTTTGCGCGGAGAGCACCGATCCTCCGGTGAGCGCGACGTGGTGACCGGCAGACAGCGCAATGTTGCCGCCCGGCTGGTTGCCGCCTGACACGGTGGCGGAAATGGTGGACCCGGCGAGATTGATACCGGATGCGGACGCCAGCGCGATCGACCCGCCGGCGCCGGCGTTGGCTTCGGTCGTGATGAGGCTTCCGTTCAGTGTGACAGCCTCACTGACTGAGCCCGAGCCGCTCGCACCCTGGATAGTCACGCGTCCGGCATTCCCGGCGTTAAGCAGGGGACTGGTGCTGCTGCTGGAGATGATGGTGTTGGTGGTCGAAAGCGTGCCCACATTGAGCGTGACGTTGCCCGCGGGTGCCGCGCCCTCCGAGGACGCCAGAATCCCTGTGACAACATTTGGTTCAAGGCTGAGCGTGTTACCGCGGAATACTAGGGCGTGCGTCGTAATCGTAATCCCGGGCGCCGGGGTGGTCGGAGTCCCACCTGCCACCGATGTAGCGATCACGGCGTTGTTCAGTGTGACCAGTGCGGCAGGATCTGTGAATTCAGCACCCGGCCCCGAGATCGTCACGGTCCCCGCCGGACCGGCTGTGCCGTCAGGTTTTTGGCTTCTGCTGCCGATGAACACATAGCCATGCGGCATCGGTAACCCATCTGAATCCACATTCGCTCGTAGCACACCGACGTTAAATGCAATATTTCCTGCAGGGGCTGCACCGTCCGAATTCGCAAAAATTGCCGTATTCCCATTACCATATCTTGCACTCCCTATTTCAGTGCTGAGCGCCAGTGTGTCCGCCGTGATGGTAATGGTTGGCGCAGGTGTGGTTGCGGTCCCCCCCAGGATGGCCGTACTGATCTGTGTCTTGTCGAGGGCAACCAGCTTCGCGGGGTCCGTGGACTCGGGGCCTGGTCCGGAGATGGTCACGCTCCCAGCCTGTCCGGTGTGGCTCGGTGTTTGGAAGAAGACCCCGTCCACGCCTTTGATGGGACTCCCATCCGGGTTCACGTTCGCCAGCAGCGTGCCCACATTCAAGTCAATGTTCCCGGCAGGCGTCTCCCCGGAGGCGGTCGTCACAAGAATGGTTAAATTGTTGAGCGAGACTGACTCCGCTGTGATCGAGATGGGAGCCGGCCTGGCCGTCGCTGACCCACCCACCACAAAGGTATCGATCTCTGTGTTGCTAAGGGCGATGAGTGTGGCGGGATCCGTGGACCCTGCTCTCGGTCCCGAAATGGTCACAGCCCCGGCGGGACCCGCTGTCCTCTCCGGGCTTTCGCTGGGGCCGCCGATGAATACAGTTCCGCCTTCAATCATCGTCCCATCCGAGTTCATATTCGACCGCAGTGTGTTGACGTGGAACTCAATGTTCCCCCCGGGAGCTGGGCCATTGGTGGTTGCATATATTGTGGATTGCTTGCTAAGGGATACCGAATCCGCCTTGATGCTGATGAAGCCCGGCGTGGTGGCCGCCGTCCCACCAAAAACTCTGGTGTTGATTGTGCTATCTTCCAGAGAGACGCTTCTCGCCGCAGTCCCTGGACCATTGATCCCTTGAATGGTTACCTGGCCGGCTTTCCCCGCCCCGGCATCCAGGCTGCTGCTCGTACTCTCGATGAGCACCCCAGTTCGTGAAAGGGTCGGATCGCTTATGAGATCGTCGGGCACTATGTGTACGCGATTCGGACCTCCTGTCATCGTCAGGGACCCCACGTTGAAGGTGATGTTCCCCGCTGGCGCCGCACCAGAACTGTCTGCCGTCACATGCGTCCCGTTGCTCAAGGTCACCGCGTCCGCGGTGAACGTAATGGTACCCGGCGTGCTGGCCGCGCTGCCGCCGCTGATCGTCGTCCGGACCAGGGCATTGTCCAGGGAGACGGTTTTCGCCGCAGCCCCGTCGAACCCTTGGATCGTGATCGTCCCCGCACTGCCGATCTCTCCCGCCGTGCTCTCCACCGTCGCCGTCTCCAACCGCACCGTCGGCGCCGCCAACGTGACACGGCCTGGATGGCCGGCACTGTCCGCTGACGTCAAGACGCCGGTCGGCCCCTCCTGCTCCACCCCGGAGATCACGATCGACTCGCGCGCAGTCAGCTCAACGGGTGCCCCCTTGGTCACCAGACGTCCCCCCTCGATGCGGATCGCGCCGCCCACCAGGGCCAACCCCTTCCCCTCCGCCATCTGCAACGTGCTGTGATCCACCGTGATCGGGCCCGACCGCGGCCCCAAGAACCCAAACCCTGCCACCGGCGCGACGCTCAGCAACGCATCGGCCGCCGCATTGGGCGCGGCGTGAAAGACCGTCCCGTCGGCCAGTTTCAGCGAATCCGCCGTCGTGAAGGTTGCCATCCCGCCGATGTTGAGCGTGGCACTGGGGCCGAAGAGGATGCCGGCCGGGTTCATCAGAAACAGATTGGCACTCCCAAAGCCGGAGGTCTGAATCGTGCCGAAGATGTTCGAGGGATTCCCCCCGGTCACCCGGCCGAGGATATTGCTGGTCGCTAGACCCGAGTCGTTGAGGAAGTTTGCAATGTTGGCGGTGGGCACCCCAAACTGCCCGAAGCTTTGAAAGAGATTGGGGCCCGCCCCGGGTCGCGTCCCGCCGGTGATGTTGTACTGAGTCCCGCCCGGGACACTGATCGGCGCACTGACCTGCGTGTTCAGTCCGGACGGCGTGATCGGCGGCGCTTGGGCCTCGCTTCGAGTGGGCGGCACGGCCATGGTCGACAAGAGCCCGGCCAGCCACATCATGGCAAGGCGGCACCAGAGGCCTGGGGGAGGACCGCAGAGCGTCTTACACGATTGATAGACCAGAGGACTCACCGCTGATCGGCTCATCTGTATCCTTCTTGAAGACCGTTGTGAGTTTGTCCGTCCGCTAGCTCGACATCCGTATCGACCGATGCTCCTCTTTTGGCTGCGTTGGTTTACCTGTGTTCCTCTACGTTTCAAGTCTGGAGACCGCGTTATCTCTCAACTAGAACTACGGCGCGTCTCTCGAAGGAGTGTTGGTGCAGGCCGGGAATATTTGGGGACAATCGCAGGTGCGCGCCGGAAGTAGGCTGACGACATTCGGCCCTGATGGGGTGTGTCCGCCGGCATACCGTCTGCTTAGGACGCATACAAGCTCATCTTGTGCCCAAGCACTTTCCCTAGCCGCCTACTCTGTCGTGCTTATGCTGAGACGGGTCTTTCTCGGAGTTCTTCAGATCACGTCACTACACGTAGCACTGCGCATCCACGCATGTGGGTGTCTCCAGTATCAGAATTTTATCCACGTGTCAATCTGTCAACGCGGAAGTGTCCTTTCGATCACCACCCATACGGTGGGACTCAGAGGACAGAGTGTATGACTTACATTGTGCATGGTATAGGTCCGAGCGACCGAAGGATGTCATCACATCGATGCAGCGCGGCGCTACTGGGTCGGATTGCCCCTGGGATACGGATGTGCGGACAGGTGAGCTTGTTCTTTGGTGAGATCTTTTATTGTGTTGGGGGTCAAGTTCTTCCGGCGTGCCCTGTTGATCCCGGCACCTCTTGAGCGTACAGATATTTCCGGAGAAATCGTCAGCGTTATCGTCTAGCATCGCGAGATGCTAGACCTCTCCGACAGAGGCCTAGCATCCAATTGTCGGTGGGCAATATAGCGAGTTGTGTTCCCGCGTACTCGTTGGATCTACGGAATTTACCCCTTTTTTCTCAAACGCCACAACCCAAGTCCGAGCAGTCCTGACCCAAGAAGCGCTACGGTTGAAGGTTCAGGAACCGGTGTCGTTGGGTGTTGAGAAGACCCACCACCCTGATAACCCGAGGAGTGGTTAGAATCGTTAGAGTCGTTAGAGTTGTTAGAATTGCCGTTCTGGAACTGCGGAAACTGGTGGTTGGCATGGTTGCGGCTGAAAAGATCTCCCGCCCCCACCTGGTCAATTGACCCAAAGGTTAGAAAGGCACCGACTAGAGCAATGGCGAACACGATCATGATGGTTCCCTCCTTTTGGTAGTGACGATCCATACGATTCTCCTTTCCCAGTGTTAATCACCCTCTGCCAACCCTGTAGATATACACCGTAGAGATACATATACGATTTTGCTGATTGAGAACAATTGGACCTAGGTTCTAGGTCTTTGGTCTGTACTATCCGGAGAGAGTTGAATGACGGCGGCGCACTTCAATTCATGCCGATACAGGCAATCCACCCAGTCGTTTCCATAGATCCCTGAGTGAAATCACTTGGTTTTACAGACAGTTGGGTAGCGTGTCGGGTGCCTTGCCCGATATGGGGACTGGGGCGGAAGCGTAGGGAATTGATGGAAGATGGGGACTTCGGCAGGGCTGAAGGCGTGGTGACGTTGGGCGGAAAGGTTACTGCCTCATCCGTCCAAACCCGTTTGCCTATCTGTTTCTGTAAGGTCCATGGTCGTCATGAGAAGCCGGACGGCCTGACCCGCATCGTCGAAGGTTGCATCCATTTGCTGGTGGACAGTACGAATTTGACCGCATGGTCGTACAATCCGGTGATGGACCCTAACCAGCCCGGAGCAGAGAGCTCGCTCAATCGATCTTTTGACCATCTCACGGTCTTCAAGGTGGACGAGTCCCAGGAACCGGCGACACGTTGGGAAGAAAGTCTCCTCCCTCAGACCGCAAATCCGGTAGAGCTCAGGGGACCAGATCATGGTATTGGATAAAAGGTTCCAATCGCAGTATCCGATGAGCTCGTACATTGCCAGACCTAGAGCCGCCCTTGGTTTTGTTTTTGCGCTGTCTTCACTGGTATCCGTTTCCTGTCGCAGCAGCACGAGATGTTCTCCCTGGCACCTTGACTACAGACTCAGGCGCTACATCGTGGTCATTCGCTGCTTTCCATGAACCCTTTTGCCCTCCGGCCTGCCGCCAGACATCATTGTGAGGGCGGCATGAAATGCCGAGAACACTTCTCCCATAACAAATTGATGTCCAGCGGTTTCAGGATGCAGTCGCGTGCGCCCTTTCTCATCATGTCTTCAAACCAGTCTATCCGCTCGATCTGCGACAAGACGGTCATGACGATCACGGGAATGTCGGCGTGCCGTTTCTGCAATTTCCGAAACACCATCGTGCCGTTGAACCCGGGCATCTTCCAATTCAGAAGGATGCCGTCAATCTGACATCCCTTCGACGCGTGGCTTTCGATCAGAGCCAGACCATCATGGCCGCTGCCGGCTGCGACCACATCAAACCCCATGGACTGCAGCAGATCGTGTAATATTGTTCTGGTATCGAGATCGTCGTCGATCACCAGGATAAGACGGCGTTGAGCCGACGCTCCAGACACCACCGGGGTTGCTTTTTCCTGTTCACATGCCATTGCGACTCAAAGACCGCCGGATCTCTGCAGCGCCTTATATCGTGAGATTCAGCAGGTGACAATCTGTCAAAAGAGGAGGCCTGCTCTTCCGGCATCAGAAGAGGTACGTATCAACTCACACTTTTTTTTCACCAGTCGAGCGCTAGGCGAGCTCAACTATCTCTCGATGTGAGAGTGGCATGAAATGGCGAGAACACTTCTCCCATAACAAATTGATATCCAACGGCTTCAGGATGCAGTCGCGCGCGCCCCTTCTCATCATGTCTTCAAACCAGTCTAACCGCTCGAGCTGCGACAAGGCGGTCATGACGATCACGGGGATTTCGGCGTGCTGTTCCTGTAATTTCTGAAGTACCGTGCCGTCGGAGCCCGGGCATCTTCCAGTTCAGAAGGATGCCGTCAATCTGACATCCCTTCGACACGTGATCTCCGATGAGAGCCAGGCCATGATGGCCGCTGCCGGCTGCCACCACATCAAACCCCCTGGCCTGCAGCCGATCGCGCAACACTTCCCGAATATCGAAATCATCGTCGATCACGAGGATACGTTGACGCTGAGCGGACGTTTCAGACGACATTATAAAAACCTCTCTTTCCTGTTCATGTGGCGTGTGCGGCGCAAAGACCGCCAGACGTATGCAACCTCATATACAGATCGATTCAGCAGGTGACAATCTGCCAAAAAAGGATGTATCCTCTTCCGGCATAAGGAGTACTAAGGATGGACTCCAATTCCTTACGGGTTTCAAGAGCGAAGCGAGGCGTTCAGCCTGTCTCCCGATTGAAGGATGATCGAATGGGGCGTGTCCTTTCCTCTCAGGATGCGGCCTCTCTTCAGGAGCTGAAGGCCTCTGCGTTTCGCTGTCATTCTCCGAAGCAATTTCGCACGCTCCTCGATTCGCTGCAGACGGTTCTCCCTTACCAGAACCTCGCCTGTGGATGGGGGTACCAAGCGAGTGGGGCGATCGGCTTTTTCTATAACCACAGCTATCCCCGCGAGTTTACGCGCTGGTATCTCTCGAAAGGCATGCTTAGGGATGGTCCGGTCTTTCACGAATGGCTACGGACGAACAAAGCCCAAGTCACGGTCGATGTCATGAGGCGGATGGCCATCCAATTTGATCCCGAACTTCTGGAGCGAGTCGAACGACTGAATCTGCAATATACATTCGGGGGAGGTCTCCTCACCGAGGACCACTGGGTCTTTTTTGCGGTGAACATGGCCTCCGAGCAGAGCTGCCGCACCTACCTGAAGCGATTTCAGGTGCTCGTTCCTTTGCTGTGCCAGGCCCTCACGCGTGCCTGCCCTCGGCCACTTCTCACGAAGCGGGAAACCGCCATCCTGGAACGTCGCTCAATGGGAGAGCTCATCAAGCAGATCGCCGCGGCGCAGGGGATCAGCGACCGCACAGTCAGGATGCACTTGCAGCGCATCAAGAAGAAGCTGTACACCGATGACCTCGTGAATGCCGTCGTGATTGCAGTGCAAAGCGGGATGCTTGATCAGACATGGAAGGAGTGGCGCTGGCAGAGTGAGAGCGTATCGAGCCGCTGACGTTGGCAAATCGAGACGCACCGTCGAGCGTTTATGACCAATTGTTTGGATCTGGGACAGTTCCTGTTTACTGCCAGCTCGCGGCCAGGATGACCTCCACGTCCTGCGGACGTTGCGCGACCGCTTGATCCCAGGTCAGTCCCGTCTGCGTGCTGAACGTGGCCATGGCCTGAATTAATTGCTGGACTTGCGTATTCAAGAGTCGTTGGCCGTTGCCGGCTTGAAGTATTTCCGTATGGCCTGCGCTGCCGCCATACCAGTTCTGGATAGTGACCTGATCGCTTGTCCCATAGATCGCAATCCGCAGATCATTCGCCTGTTGACTGATGATGAGGTCCAATGGATTGACGGTGTCCCCAAACAGCAGCCTATCGGAGTTTCCGGCTGTGCTGTCATTCTCAGAAATCTTGTCCTGCCCATCGCCGCGATTGAAGAGGTAACTGTCGTTGCCGGCGCCGCCTTTGAGTGTATCGTTGCCGATCCCGCCTGTTAGAGTATTGGCTCCGCTATTGCCCGTTACTGTATTGTTGAGCGCGTTGCCGGTGCCATTGATAGCTGCATGACCGGTCAACGTTAAATTCTCCACATTGTCGCTGAGCGTAAAGTTTACCGAGCTCTTGACCGTATCGGTCCCTTCCCCCGCCGCTTCAATGACGGTATCGCCTTCGCCGATAACATAGGTATCGTTCCCGGCTCCGCCGCTCAGTACGTTGGCTGCGCCATTGCCGGTCAGCACATTGTTGAGCGCGTTGCCGGTGCCGTTGATCGCGGTAGTTCCTGTCAGCGTCAGATTTTCGACATTGGTCCCGAGTGTGTAACTGATCGAACTCTGAACAGTATCGGTCCCCTCGTTGACTGCTTCCGTCACCATATCCCCGACATCGTCGACACTATACGTGTCATTGCCCATGCCACCCACCAAGGTGTCCGCCCCGAAGCCGCCGTTGAGCGTATCGGTATCTTCTCCGCCAACGAGGGTATCGGTCCCAGCTCCACCAAACAAATTATCGTTGCCGGCTCCCCCAACAAGGACGTCATTCCCACTGCTGGCCCAAATGACATCATTGCCGTTTTCCCCATCAATCATCACATCGCCATAGGCGTACAGGTTGCTGGTGAAGTCGATGATATCGTTACCATCACCGGTTTGGATGCGCTCGATCCCTGAAAGCCGCGCACCGGCCGCGCCGGGTGATGCGCTAAAGGAGTCATCCAGCGCAATCGCATCGTCGCCAGTCGTTCCAAGCAGCGTATCCATCCCGCCGTCACCATGAAAGACGTCAAATGAACGAGTTTTACCTACCAGTGAAACGGTCTGGTTCGTGCCTGCTTGGCCCGGGCTGCCAACATTCTTCACCACAAAGCCAGAGGTCCACACTGCGTCGGTCGAAAGCTGGAAGCGGTCATCTCCCGAACCGCCGGTCAGCGAGTCTGCGCCGGTGCCTCCGAAGAGGATATCGGCTCCGTCCCCACCGTCGAGGACGTTCGTGACGCCATTTCCACTCAGTAGATTGTCAAGCTCATTGCCGGTGCCGTTGATGGCCGCACTGCCGGTCAACGTCAGATTCTCCACGTGTGCGCCTAAGGTCAAGGTCACCGCACTCCGGACCGTGTCGGCGCCTTCGTTGGAAAATTCCGTTACCAGGTCACCGGGATTATCTATGACATAGGTATCATCTCCACTCCCCCCAGTGAGCATATCGGCGCCCGCCCCGCCATCCAATACATTGGATGCCACGTTGCCGTTCAGCACATTGTTCAGGGCGTTACCTGTTCCATCAATGGCAACATTTCCGGTGAGCGTGAGATGCTCGATGTTCGCGCTCAAGCTATAAGTCACACTACTCTTGACCGTGTCTGTGCCTTCATTGACTCCTTCTGTCACGGTATCGCCGGCATCGTCAATCACATAAGAATCATCGCCCGCGCCGCCAGACAGAGCATCAGCCCCAGTGCCACCATCCAGCACATCGTCACCGGCGCCGGACTCAATACTATCGTTCCCAGACAAGCCGGCAATGCGGTCGACCGCGTCGGTACCCGCGATCGTATCGTCGCCGGTCGTCCCGCTCAATTCAAAGCCACGATCGATCAATTGGCTGTACGTCAGTGTTGTCCCGTCAGCAAAGTGGAACGCGTCAACGGCGTGCGGACCATACGTATTGGTAGGATCAAAGGTTTGCAGATGAATGGCATCGCCTGCCGTGCCAACCTGAATCAGCAGGGAGCCTACTCCCAGACTGAGTGACTGCGGCGTAATACCGGCGCCGAAGGTCAGGGCATTCGGTTCACCGGGGGCCGCGGTATCGACGATCGTGTCAACGGCATCGCCCAGGTTGAAGACATACATGTCATCGCCAGTTCCGCCGATCAATGTATCAGTGCCTGTCCCTCCGGCAAGCGTATCATTGCCCGCGCCGGTGTCCACGACGTCATTGCCGCCCTTGGCATCAATGACCTGATCGCCCGCGCCGGTCGTGATAACATCATCGTCCTCGGTAACACGGGGACCAAGCAAGCTTGTGAGACTCACCTGACTGCCGTCTGAAAATTCCAACTTCTCCACCACCACAGAGCCATTCGTCTCGGTCAGATCGAAATTGCGGAGCTGTACGGCACCTCCATCTGTCCCGATCGTGATCGTCAACGTACTCTGATCCTGCATCAGGCTCAGATCATTCCGAGTGATCCCAACGCCAAACTGCAGTCGATTCCCTTCCCCGACCGCCGCCGCATCCTCAATCGTGTCTACTCCATCACCTGCATTGAACACATAGGTGTCGTCACCTTGGCCTCCGATGAGAAGGTCATTACCACGTCCACCATTCAAGGTATCCGCTCCCACACCTCCACTGATACGATCATTTCCATCGAATCCCGAGAATCGGTCTCTCGCATTCGACCCGGTGAGAGTATCGTCTTCATTCGTCCCTGGTAAATCGAACCCCAAGTCGATCAATTGGCTGTAAGTGAAGACCCGGTCAGTAAATTCAAATGTGTCGATTCCGGCATTGCGATACGCATCGTTGGGGTCGAAGTTCTCAATATGAATCTCATCTCCCGGATTCCCGTATCGGATCAGCAGAGAGCCAAACTCCAAGCTCGGATGGTAGCTGTTGTAACTCCCGGCAAATTGGACCGTGTTCTGCCCAGGCAAATTCGTGACAGGGATTCGAATGGTATCTCTCCCGCTCCCGGGTTGAAATACGAATGTATTGTTTCTCTCTCCACCCACCAGCAGATCCTGGCCGGGTCCACCGTAAAAGCGATTACTGTCTGACCCACCGACAAGCGTATCGTTGCCACTCCCTCCGACTAGATTATTGTTACCCGAACCGCCCGTAATCGTGTCATTGCCGGCTCCGCCGAGCAGAGTGCTGTCACCAGACCCACCCGCAATGAATTGATCTCCCGAGTTGACGAGCGTGTCAATTAGGTTGTCGACGTTGATGGTTAGGCCATCCGAAAACTGCAAGGTCCGCACGCCTAACTGCTCATCAATGTAGGAGCCGAGAGCAATGGCATCGCCGTTTCCCCCGACGGTTACGACCAAATTCCCATCTTGATCTGTGGCTTCGATTTCTCCGATCGTGATACCGGTCCCGAAGATAATTCGATTATTGACAATGTGTTGTCCATTTTCGTCTGAAATGCTTTCAAACTCCTCTGAGATTTCATCCAAACCATCTCCTGCGTTAAATAAGAAGGTGTCTTCTCCTGAACCCCCTGTGAGGACATCATGGCCTGGCCCACCCATCAGGGTATCGTTTCCTGCATCTCCGCTGAGACTATCGTCTCCTTCCAATCCGAAGATCTGGTCCGCTGCAAACGTCCCGAACAGTTCGCCATCACTTTCTGCTGTCCCACGGATTTCGATCCCTTGCTGAAGGAGCTGGTTAAAGGAAAGCACTCTGCCGTCAGCAAACTGAAATTGCTCAATGGTATGAGCGGCCGTCGGTTCATAGGGAACAAATCCCAGCAAATGCAGTACATCGTCTCCGTCCCCCACATGGAGCGAGAGCACCCCTTCGTTGGCCGTTCCGCCGTATTGCCAGTGAAGCATCTGAGGATCAATACCCGATCCAAACACCACGAAATTGTCTTGACCAGGTTGAGAGATGTCATCAATGAGGTCCGCTCCATCACCAAGTTGAAATCTGTATGTGTCCTGTCCGGCTCCACCGCTGAGGATATCATCGCCAGGCCCGGCTTCGATAACATCATTGCCTTCCCCGGCCTTAACAAAATCCACATGGGATGTGCCCTGAAGAACATCATTCCCGCCTGTTCCCAGTATGGGATTCATCAGATCGACCAACTTTGCCCTGACACCGCCAGTCACATCCTGGATCCCTCCACTAAACGAAACAGTCTCGACCACCATTGTGCCGGTCTGGTTGGTGGGATCGAAATTCGCAAGAATCAGCCCATCACCGGCGGTTCCAACGGAAATCAATAAACCAGTGGGGGTGTGAGCGAACGACAGATCGCTCGGTCGAATAGAGCTCCCGAATTGAATCCGATTGTCTGCGCCAGGAAGCGATACGTCATGAATCGTATCGAGACCGTTATTGAAATTCTCGACGTAGTAGGTGTCATCACCCGGCCCACCGCTGAGATCATCGTTGCCGCCACCGCCGCCCCACAGGGTATCGTTTCCACCCCCACCCTGAAGCAGATTGTCGTGAAGATTGCCGCTCAGCTGATTGTCACCATCGTTTCCCATCCCGACAAGCGGCATCGCCCCAAAGTCTTCAAACGGATTTAATTGCAGATCCTCGACATTGTCCCGAAGCGCATAATCCACGAAGCTGGTCACCCGATCCCTGCCTTCGCCCGACGCTTCAGTGACAACATCCCCAGGATTGTCCACAACGTACTCATCGTTGCCTGCGCCGCCCAGCATCACATCTGCTCCGGCGCGCCCGTCAAGGAAATCATGGCCTCTACGACCCGTGAGGACATCGGGAAGGACCGTACCGGTGAGGACCTGTCCACGGTCGGAAGCCGCTATCACGTGTATGCCGTCGGCATTGTTCAGCAGGGCTGCCATGTCCCAAACGGTGCCATCGGCGAACGCAATCTGCTCGACTTGTGCGCTGTCATCGCTCAAGAAAGATCGCATGGTAAGTTCATCGCCGGTGCCATTGATGCTCAATACGAGGTCAATATCATTTTCACCAGCCACGCGAGCTTTCAAGGCGATGTCGTCCGGTGCCACACCGGCCGCCAGTTGAATGATGTCGAGATCCGCGCCGGTAAAATCTTGCTCAACAATCGTGTCCCTACCAAATCCTTGACCAAACAGGTAGGTGTCACCACCTCGACCCCCGATCAACAGATCATTTCCGGTTCCGCCGTTCATCACATCATGGCCGAGCCCTCCATCCAAGCTGTCGTTCCCGTCTCCTCCTTCCAACCGATCGTTGCCTTCATATCCAAACAACAGGTCGTTGCCGCCACGGCCTTCAACTGCATTGTCCGATACCATTCCCTGTGGCCCTTTGATGATGTTGTCCTGTGCATTGCCCTGAAGGAAGCCGGCTCCGGTATCACCGAAGACATCGGATGACGTGGCAACAAGATTCTCAACGTTGTCGGGTAGGGTGAAATTTGCGGCTGTCAGGACCGTATCAAGCCCTTCTCCCTCGAACTCAAGGATCTGATCTGTGCCCTGATTCACGATATAGGTATCATCGCCTGCGCCACCCTCGAGGCGATTCACCCCATTCGTGAACCCATGGAGGACATCATCTCCCCCAGTCCCTCGAAAATCAAAGCCACGGGCAATGAGCTGGCTGTAACTCAGCACCGTGCCGTCGGCAAACTGAAAGGTCTCGATGGCATGGGGTCCCAGGACGTTGTTCGAGTCGAAGGTTCCTAATTCGACCGTATCGCCGTTTGTTCCAACTCGAAGCAGCAGCCCTGAGCCTACCCCCAGCTTAACGGTATCCGGAGTAATACCGGCTCCAAAGATGAGGCTATTGCCTGCGCCCCCTGTCGCCGTATCGATCACAAAGTCAACCCCATCGCCAAGATTGAACGCGTAGGCGTCGTCGCCTTGGCCGCCAATCAGCGTGTCATCTCCAATGCCGCCATCAAGAACATCATTCCCTGCGTTCCCTTGGAGATAATCGATGCCATCGTTCCCGCGGAGGGTATCGGCTCCGTCATCGCCGAACAACGTATCGTTGCCCGCCTCACCTGCTAACAGATCATCTCCCACACCACCCTGCAATTCATCGTTCCCCTCGCCACCGAAGAGCGTATCCACGCCATCCTCGCCGAACAGCACATCATTCCCGCGGCCGCCATCAAGGAGATCATCCCCCAGACCTCCCTGTAGTTGATCGGCGCCATCCTCCCCCAACAGCGTATCTGCTCCGCCATCGCCAAGGAGCAAATCGTGCTCACTCCCTCCGCTCAGAACGTCATCGCCTTCACCGCCATTCAGTTCATCGGCGCCGTCTTCTCCATCGAGAATGTCGTCGCCACCTTGGCCGAACAACCGATCGGTGTCCGTTCCGCCGACAAGCACATCATCTCCCTCGCCCCCTTGCAGTTCATCCCCGCCGCCGCCGCCGTCCAGAAAGTCCTGACCGTCCTGGCCCAGCAACAGATCATTCTCCGTGCCTCCGACCAGCACATCATCCCCGCCGCCGCCGTGTAATTGATCTGCCCCTGCGCCGCCGTCGAGCGTGTCATTGGCTCCCACGGCGTTGGCGAAGTCTCCAACCAACAGATCGTTGCCAGTGCCGCCAAAGAGGGCATCCGTCGCCCCGCCGCCATACAGCAGATCATCCCCGCTTCCACCGTCTAACCAGTCGGCGCCCGTCACCACATCGCCAAGACTCTGATCATCGCCATAAAGTTGATCATTTCCGGCTCCACCCAGAAGAATGTCCTCGCCGCCGTCGCCTTGGAGATAGTCGTTTCCCTCACCGCCATCGAGGTAATCAGTCGCGCCGGCGGGACTAAAGAAAGCCGGGGCCCCGGTTGGAGTGGTCACGACTTGGCCAGTTAACGCCGTATGGACTCTCTGTGGCCCAGACGGCACGTTATCGCCATAGAGCCGGTCATCGCCGCTCCCGCCTAGAAGATGATCATCGCCCAGCCCGCCCCAGAGCGTATCGTTGCCTATGCCGCCATCCAGATAGTCCTGCCCCACGGGGCGTGTTGGCTCACCCGCATCGTCATCGCCCAACAGCCAGTCCTCACCCACTCCGCCCAGCAGAATGTCATTACCACCAGTCCCCTCGAGGGTATCATCGCCATCACCCCCATCGAGGGAATCGTCGCCGTCCGTTTGCCCTCGGGTATCCCCTACGAGAAAATCCAGGCCGACCCCGCCGGTGAGTACATCATCCCCACCCCCGCCATTGATCAGATCGTTGCCGTCCTCCCCAGAGACGCGGTCCTGCCCCGCGCCGCCGAGCAGCCAATCATGCCCTGCATCTCCATGGATCTGGTGATTAAAAAGCGCAGCGCTGGTCGAAAGGTCTAAGAGATCGTTGCCGCCAAAGCCATGCACGATGTGGTTTAGCGGCGCACCAAAGGTGGGCTGGTTATCCGTCTCATCGCCATCGTAGGTAATAAAGTCCACACCGTTCTCATAGTTAATCGTGGGCGGCGCGCCCGTGGAAGCCCCAGAGGTATCGGCCAGGTGAATGCCAAGGTCCCCATCAACGAAGTTCTGGATCGTCAACCCACCGTTGACAATCAGATTGTTATTGTTCGCAACATAGGTGAACTGACCATCCGCACTTGTGTAGGTATTGGCCGGGGCGCCGGCCTGATGAATGCCGCCCTGCAAGATTTGATTGTCGAACCGGATCGATCCGTTGCGGTCAGCATCGTCGATCACATCCTGCCCTTGATTTGTTCGGTAGTAATAACGATCGACTCCGGCCCCGCCGCGCAAAGTGTCATCGTCCAGGCCCCCATCGAGGGTGTCGTTGCCGTCGCCACCGTCGAGCACATCTATGCCGTGTTGACCCAGCAGAATGTCGTTATTCCACCGCTCCGAACAATTGATCATCATTCCCGGCGTTGCCTTCGATGTAGTCATTGCCCGCCTGTCCCTCGAGCACATCGTTGCCGGCTCCGCCATAGACATGATCGCTGCCGGACCGCCCCAAGAACTCTCGCCCCTGGCCATCTCCGAAAATCACTGCCTGGGTGGCCGTCGCCCCGTCAGACCGTTGGTGAACCCAGTCGGTTCATCGACATTAATGTTGCGCGCGCCAAGTTGCCATCCGTCTGACCAAAGGTCAACTTCTCCGCGAACAGCTCCGCTCGATCACTCAACGCCACCAGCGTCCAAGTCCCCTGGCCTGTGCCTACATCGTAGAGTTCGAGCGAGCCGTTCTGATTGTGTAGTGTCTGATAATCCACCCCCTGGATCACAAATGGATTAAGCTCTTTCAGAGCATATCGATGGGCCAGGCCGTCTGGGGTTGAAGCCTTTGCCTGGCTGAACACATTACTAGACGACTCTCCGATTAAGCTGTCGATGCGATAGGGGGAAACCGAACCAGTAGGGAGACTGTTGCGGACCTCGATGAGATTCGAATAGTAGGCCTCGCGATTTCCGAAGGGCGTCGTTTGCGCATCGGGACCCTGCAGGGCTTTAGCCAGGGCATCCAACGTCCTTTCTAGGCTTTCCCCTGCATCGGTCGATGTTGCTTCGAGAATATTGCTGACCGTGGGAAGATCGTGCTCGAGGTTGGAATCTATCTTGGCGAAGAGATCATATAACGCGAGGGCATCCATCGCTGTTTCGATGGAGTGGTTGTGCAGAAATGCCAGCGGGCCCGTTTCCGATTCTATATAGATGTTAACTGCTGTCCCGATTTGCGTACCAAATTCTGTGGCGGCGGAGAACCCATTCTTGCTGACGATGTTAGTAACCAGACTTGAGGGAATCGTGGTATCGCCCACTCCGAGTCGCTGCAGTGCATCTACGATAATGCCACCCGTGCCTGGTGTGTTGTACGTGTACGTATGGGCTACGTTGACGGCATGATCGACGGTGAAAGCTTGAGCAAGATAACCACCTAGGGAATGTCCCGTCACATTCATCAGTTCATTTGCGCCAAGTCTACCTTGGGCAACGAGTTGCAGATAATAATTCTTCAAGGATATGTATTGCGGGTTGAGTATATCCGCCTCACCCGTGAGGATTAGGCCATCAATTGCAATATCTATTAGACTATCTGTCCCGCGAATCGCCATAGTGTTTTCACTGCTTGCATTCCTTTGAAACAGGGTCACTGACAACCCAGTGTGAGCATCAGTGAAGGTATCTGCGGCAATGCGATATGTTGCTACAAACTGGCTTGCGAGGGCGTCGGTGAACCCTTTCTCAAGCAGCTCAGCCCTATATTGATCATTTGACATGCTGACCGACAAATTCGCATAGGCAGCCAGCGAGAGTTGCGCATTCTCGAAATACGTGCTAATTGGGGTTGGCACGTCAATTACCTCCCTACGGAATATCCGATTTTTGTTTCAGCGCTTCTTTCCACTTCTGAGCATGAACGGGGTAGGAAGGACATACGGTTGATTCACCTTGAGGCAAGAAGCTAGCGATGAGCCAACCACCGTGATATCGGAGGTCTGTTGCGGTTGCGAGTAACTCTCCACTCTCGTTGTCCTGAATCGAGCTTTCGATCTTTGCAATATGGAAAATGCTTGAGAATTTCCTGTCAACTTTCATCTGACTCTTGAAACGTTGAGAAAGCCTTTCCTCATCTGGTGCACCATCGGATTTGAAGTAGGTTTTTGTCCACTTCCACTGTCTTGAACACCCTAATCCCCGCCTCTTTTTCGCACAAGCGGTGAAAATACAGCCGTCCCGGAAGAATGTCCCACGACGGAATCAATATGAAAACTGCGACCGTGAGATATTTCGCAATCGTGCTGCCGGTATATTTCTTTACAAGATAGACCGCAAGCCATGCCAGGAGGATATAGAGCATCAGAGCGATTAAAAGGTACAACGCAATCACCTACACCGCCTTTCTCATGAACAAAACTAGATGCTTTCCGTGCGCCCCATACAGCGTCCTCGACAAGGTGCCGCCGTCCAGAAAGTCCCAGCTGTTCTGGTCAGGCAAGGAGGTCATCATTCCTTCCTCCCACCAGCACATCGTTCGCCGCCTCCACCGAACAGTAGATCATCCGCCAAGCCACAAGCGACTTGATTCATACTTGGTACACACGATCTCAGCCGGTACTCTAAGATGCGCATGTCACCCACACGTGATGACTACCAGAAATTACCTCATGGCTTGGCTTCTGTCTTTGGGCGCAAGCCTAGCAGCACCTGCTGCAACTGCTGTTGGAGGCGCTGGACCACATCCAACCCCATCGCCACGCGCACACCCAGTCTACCTTCCACGCTCTTGGGGAAAGGTTGAGCATTCTGGGCAGCACGGGCGACCAGCGCCAGCGCCTTGGGTTCAATAAACCCACAGTCCAGATAGGCAATACCCTGGGCGACCGCTACGTTCGTATAGTTGGCTGATACCGGTTGGTCGGAATGATTGACCGGAGTCAGTTTTACATTTACCGCCACAACCTTCTTCGACTTGTTCCCCTTTTCCTCTGGCATCATTTCGCTCCTTCGTGGTTAGACCGTTTCTTCATGTGCGATTGACCAAATGGAACAAGAGACACCTAGACTGATAGAGAATCAGTATGCTGAAGGGCCTGGTGAAGAGACCGAAGCGCGATGAGGTTGGTTACTTCCTCACTCTGTCCCTGGGATGGTAGCGAACATGACCACGTTTGTCATGTTCTATGTGCTGTGAAGACGTGCCAGTTTCGGTCGTTGCTTGCTTTGGTTGCCGCTTCGTGTTTGTCGCATTCGATACGCAGCAAGCGATCTCCAAACGCCTCCTTGAAGAAGGCGCAATGATGCGGCCGCCTGGCATCTTTATGCGCGTGCGGCTGAAAGAACCGGCACGTGAGGCACATGCGGACAGCGGGAACATCCCCGCGGAGGTGCAGAATGTGGACGATCTTGAGCAATGCGGGGAGCAGCATCTTCTGTTCGGCAACCGGAAGTTGGTCGGCTACCGCGCCGAGAGCGTCTCGGCGGCCCTTGCCCCCTTCGGCCAGGCGTCTCCCTTTTGACGACAGTCGCACAGTCACGATACGAGCGTCATCGTGAGAGCGGGTCTTCCGAGCCAGTCCTTTTCGTTCCAACGTCTTAACCATGTCCGAGACCGTCGGGAGCGACACCGCCAACTCTTCGGCAAGAGTCGACACCGTGGCCGCCTCCCCGGGCTGCGTTCGCAGCACCGTCAAGGCCTGCGACTGTAACGGAGTAATCCGCCGCGCTCCCGCTTCCTTCCATGCCCGGCTCCGGATCGCCATGCTGACCTTTCTCAACCCCACCGCGATCCGCCGGGCAAGTGACTCGGTACTGACATCCATGGTTTTCACTGCCTCCCCTCCCTAAAGATGAGTAATGCCGATGTTTCGTTCTCCTTACGACGAGGCTGCAGTATACGTACTTCCACCACATTCAATCAAGAGCGACATAAGTCCTATGACTTAAGTCTAATTGCGCCTTTGTCCCCGTTCACGCGATGATACGCTCCGATAGGGACACGGCAGCTCAGTCCAATCGCGCAGGCCACTCGGTGACCGCATGAGTCAGGGGATCGTCAGTTCGAAACAGGGAGGGAAGCGGCGTTCATGTCTAGTTCATACCCGCCACAGACACTGATCGCGTCGGACTCCTCTTCGTTTGAACAACGCCTCGCCGTGTTGGACGAGGCGTTGCCCGCCGCCGACGACTCCGCACGGGAGCTCTTGCACGCGCTGCGCGCATCCGTTGTACGTGTGAGGAAAGAATTGGCCGGGATTCACATCCCGTCTCTGTTGGGGGGAACAGCCGTGCGGCCCGCGTGCTTTGACTGCGGCGCCAAGAACCTCGAGGTCTTCTACACCTCACAACATGGTCAGTATCATTTGTGCGCGCCGTGTTTCGGCGTGCGAGTCGCTCACGGACGGGCGCAATCTCCCGATGAATCAGCCCAGGGGGTGTCCGGTGAGGTACTCTAACCTTCATCCATAGGCAAGCTCCATGAAACGCATACGGAATTACAGCGATCAGATGAGAGACGAGGAATTGGAACCCCTGACAACCACCTTGCTGTTCTATCTGGTCAAGCGATGCGGCGGAGAGGTGGTGTTCACGCCTACGGACGCGACGACGACAGAGTCCTGCCTAAGCACCGACATGCTTCACATGTCAATCGGCAACGATATCCGTCTGAGGATCGTCACACGCCCACCTGAACTGCAGAAGGCCTCCGAGCAGCCTTCGCCCCACGCAGATTTGCGTTAAGTGCGGGGCCTTCCTGCTGAGCCCCTCCCCATCCCATGCCTTCAAGCTGTTCTCAGCTTCGCTCTTCCGTTGACAAGTGGGGGACTGAAGCCTAAGATGCGCCTCGGTTCTTCCATCATTGTGGCGACGAGCGTCCCCATGACCCTGCAAGAACTCAGTGCCTCTCTGTACAATTGTCAGCGCTGCAAATTGGCCAAGCTCGGCCGAAGCCAGGTGGTCTTCGGCGTCGGGAATCCCCGTGCCTCTATCATGTTCGTCGGAGAAGCGCCCGGATTCTATGAAGACCAGCAGGGTGAACCGTTCGTGGGTGCGGCGGGCAAGCTTCTGAACGAACTTCTGCAGTCGGCAGGGCTCTCTCGGTCGGAAATCTATATCGCGAATGTGATCAAGTGCCGCCCGCCGAACAATCGCGATCCGGAACCGGATGAGGTGGAGACCTGCAAGCCGTTTCTTCTGCAACAGATTGAGATGATCCAACCCAAGGTCGTGTGCACGCTGGGGAATTGGGCGACCAGAACGTTGCTGGAGAAGAACGTGGGGATTACCAAGGTCCGAGGGCAGGCAATTCGCCGGGAAAAGTTTGTGATTTTTCCCCTCCTCCATCCTGCGGCCGCGCTGCACCAGGGCAACTTGCGCGAACCCTTGGAGGAGGATTTTCGGAAACTCAAAGCCTATCTGGATCAGGCCGACGCACCGGCGCCCCCCGCCAGCTCTTCCGTATCAGCGGACCCGCCGGTCCACAGCCAACAGCTTCAGATGGATCTGTTCTGAGCTACCCGCCTTCTCGTCCGATTACCTTCAGGTTGTCAGAGGACCGAGGGGTCAGGCTTCGGCTTTCTTGTGATCAACTTCCTGGCCAGAGGTTTCTTCACCGGTCGCCGGCCCTTCCTGTTCAGGTTCCTCGAACCAGGCGACGAGCATCTCATCCCACCAGGTCTCATCTATATTGGGACCTGGATCGACTCCAAGACTGTCCGTGTCCTCCTTAGTCATGGATGGACCGACCACCGTGGGATCGAACTTGGCGCGGGCAATCACTTCCTGGGTGGCGAACCCGCCCACGATCCAGGAATCCGGGTCCGCGCGGCGTGATTTGTAGGCCTTCAGACCATGCTTCAGGTACAAAAAGACCTGCCGCTGCACCTCATCACCGACTCCGCTTGGCGGCAGGCTCAACGTCTTTTCGATTTTCTTTCGCCAATGCCGGTCGTTGTAGCGCGAGGTCAATAACTGCAGCATCTGTTTGCCTCGTTCGGCATCAAGCGCCATGGAGAGTCTCCGATGGCTCGCTCGCTTCCAACTCCACCGTATCGGTCAGACGGCACGCTTCCAAGAACTCGCGGCAACGACCATGCTCATAGGTCGGGACATAGACAAACAGCCCCATGTACTCCCCCCTCATCACCGAGGTGGTGGTGAAAGGCTCAAGCTTCAGCAGGTAATCGATGCCCGATTCGGTCAACAGACGCTCCGCCTTTTCCGCGTCGATCAGATTCCCCGCAATATAGACCAGGCTAAGCGGCACGCCTGCCAATTCTTCTTCCGTTCTCCGCGGCATGTTGTATCTCTTATTGGATTATTTCCCTAGGATGCTCAAAAGGGTCATCATCACACCCGCCCGCCCCAGGCACGCCAAGACGCGCCCCTTCCCGAGGCGAGGCCGCAGGCGTACCCTCTGGGGGCGCACGGTGCGACGAATAAGGAGCACCACGTTTGTGCGCGCCGACGAGCCGGTGAGGCGGCCGGGTCTTCCGTTGAGGATGTTGACAAGCCGAGAACAAAGTTGGGGACCTTTTTCAGCATCCTACGCAAGATGTTGTTTAAAGAACGCCAGTGCCCGGTTCCACGCATCGTTCGCTTCCGCCGGCTTATAGACTTCCTTGCGCGTGTCATTAAAGAAGGCGTGAGATGCGCCTGGATACGTTTTGATTTCGCCGGTCTTGTTGTACTTCTTGAGCGCGTTTGCCAGACGCTGCACGTCGGCCCTGGCAATGAAGCCGTCCTCCTCCCCATATATATAAAGGATAGGACAGGCCAGCTTCTGAAGGGGAGTGTCGGGATTGGGAACCCAGCCGTAGAACGGAACAGCAGCTTTGATTCCCGGGGTCGTGCAGGGCAGCATCAATGCATAGGTCCCGCCCATGCAGAACCCCGTCACCCCGATCCGGTTTGCGTCCGCCTCAGGGACCGTCTTGAGATAGGCGACCGTCGCGTTCAAATCCTTGAGGCCATCAGCCTGCTGCAGAGCGTTCATCAGTTTACCCGCTTCGTTGGGGTCCTTCGTGATCTTATTTCCCTGGCGGGAATAGAGGTCGGGAGCGATGCTCACATAGCCCTGCCTTGCATAGCGCCGGGCGATGTCCTTGACATGATCATTCAACCCCCACCACTCTTGCACAATAATGATCGCCGCCCGCGCTTTGCCCGGAGGAGTCACCCCATAGGCGCGCACGGTCACTCCCTCGCTCGGATACTGGACCATGCCATCCTTCAGATCTCGATCTGTGAACATGTCTGCCATCTCACGCCCTCCGGTCAATCACCCACTCACCGGATCAACTCACGTCACATTCCTCAATTGCCCGCGATCATCATCTCGCTGATCTTGATCGTGGGGCTGGCAATCCGCCCGCGAAACTCCAAATCGTTGCCGATCATCTCCATGTTCATAAACATCTGTTTCAGGTTGCCGGCGATCGTGATTTCCTCCACCGGATAGGCCAACTCGCCGTTTTCGATCCAGAACCCCGCAGCCCCTCGGGAGTAGTCACCGGTCACCATGTTAATGCCGAAGCCGATGAGCTCCGTCACATAGAGACCCGTTCGGACCGACCCGATGATCTCTTCCGGCGAGCTCGCGCCCGGAACCAGATAAAAGTTGGTGGGGCCAACCGACGGATTCTCCCCCACCCCACGCGACGCGTTGCCGGTTGACGCCAACCCCAACTTCCTTCCGGAGTACGTATCGAGCAGGTAACTCCGAAGGACTCCCCGTTCCACAATCGTGTTCTTTCTCGTGGGAAGCCCCTCGCCGTCGAAGGGCCGGGAGCCGAGGCGTCCGGGCATACGACCGTCATCATAGATCGTAATTGTCTCCGGGGCGATCTGCTTCTCCAGATGATCGATCAGAAAGGAAGCGCCCTTATATAGGGCATACCCGGACGCGGCGCTGCAGAGATTGCCCAGGAGACTGCCCGCCATCTCTTGATCGAAGATCACCGGCGCACGCCGGGTCGTCAGCTTGCGGGCGCCCAGGCGCCGAACCGTTCGACGCGCCGCTTCTCGCCCCACGGACTCCGGAGTGTCGAGGCGAGCATATTTCCGTTCAGCGGCGTACCAATAATCTCGTTGCATGCCTTGCGCGTCCGGAGCCGTCGCAATCGGCGAGACCGACACGGAAAAACTGGAGCTTCGATACTCTCCGACGAATCCGTGACTGTTCGACAGCACGACACGCCCGTGCGCCGATTGAAAATCCGCGCCTTCCGAATTGGTAATCCTCGGATCGGCCGCCATCGCGGCCTCCTCCGCCCGCCGCGCCAACTCGATTTGCTGCTCGGTCTCCAGCGAGGTCCGATCGTACAGGTCGAGATCGGGCGGATCTTTCGCCATGAGATCGCCAGCCGGCAAGCCCGACTGGGGATCCTCAACGACTGCTGCTGCGAGCGTGCACGTATCGTTCACCAGATTTTCAAGCGAATCGTGCGAGAAATCGGACGTGGACGCGCTGGCCGACCTTTGGCCGACGAACACCCGCAGCCCCAGTCGCTTTTCACGGGCTTTTGTCAGACGATCCACCGCCGACAGTCGGACCTGGACGGAAAAAGTTTCCCCATCCGCGACTATGACATCTGCTTCCGTCGCGCCCCGCCGCTTCGCCCGAGCCAACAGGTCCACCGCTAGTTCCGAGAGATTATTATCGCTGGCCATGGATCCGAGCCTTCTCTTCTTCCCATAGGAGTGGCCGGGTTGACCTCCATTGCGCGCTGGTTTTCACCCGCCCGCCCCAGGCGCGCCGAGACGCGCCCCTCCCGTGCGAGCACCTTCCTAGCGTGCGCGCTGCGCGAGCGCGGAGGCGAGCCTAGTCACCTCACCCCTCATCCCTGCGTCCCCCCTACCGTGATTTCATCAATCCGAATCGTCGGCAAGCCGACCCCGACCGGGACCGACTGTCCATCCTTGCCACAGGTGCCGATACCCTCATCCAGTTTCAAATCGTGCCCCACCATCGAGACTCGGGTCAGGATCTCCGGTCCGTTTCCGATCAGCGTCGCGCCCTTAACCGGCTTCGTAATCTCTCCGTCCTCAATCAGATACGCTTCACTGGCGGAAAATACGAATTTGCCGTTGGTGATGTCCACTTGCCCGCCCCCGAAGGACACCGCGTACAAGCCGCGCTTGACCGAGCGAATGATCTCCTTCGGATCCGAGTCTCCAGCCAGCATGAAGGTGTTGGTCATCCGCGGAAGAGGAATCGCTTGAAAGCTCTCGCGCCGGCCGTTTCCGGTGAGCGGAATACCCATCAGACGGGCATTGAGACGATCTGTGAGATAGCCACGCAAGATGCCGCGCTCGATCAGCACGGTTCGGCTGGTCGGCGTGCCTTCATCGTCCATGTTCAGGGAGCCGCGCCGAAACGGAAGTGTGCCGTCATCCACGATCGTACAGACGTCCGAGGCGACTCGCTTCCCCAAGAGATCTGTAAACGCCGATGTTTTCCGCCGGTTGAAATCCGCTTCCAGGCCGTGTCCGATGGCTTCATGTAACAGAATGCCCGGCCATCCTCCCGCCAACACCACAGGCATGACACCGGCTGGTGCGTCCACCGCGCTTAGGTTCAGAATGGCCTGCCGCGCCGCCTCTCTGGCATAGTAGGCATACCGCTCTTGCTCATGGAAGAAGGCAAAGCCCACCCGTCCTCCGCCGCCGAATGTCCCGACCTGGCGATTGCCCCCCTCTTCGGCGATGCAGGTGACTTGGAGGCGCGAGAGCGGTTGTACGTCACCGACCACAAGACCTTCCGAAGTCGCAACCATGACCCGCTTCAGCTCGGTATTAAAGGAGGCCATGACATTCTTGATGCGGGGGTCGTACTTGCGCGCCGACGCGTCGATCAAGTTGAGGAGATCGACACATTCCGACGTGGCGACCTTTTCCGCCGACGCGTCAATGGGATAGAGATCCCGTGTCGGTCTGGCTCGTTGAGTCACCGGCAACGCATGGTCGCCTTGCGGAGAATTCGCAATATAACGAGCAGTGTCCGCCGCGATTTCCAAGTCCCGCTTCGTCAGCTCGTCGGAATAAGCAAACCCGGTCTTCTCTCCGGCCGTGGCTCTTACGCCGGCTCCCTGTGACAGGCTTTTCACGGCGCGTTTGACGAGGCCTTCCTCCATCGATAC
Source organism: Nitrospirota bacterium (assembly GCA_963703955.1). Lineage (GTDB taxonomy): Bacteria > Nitrospirota > Nitrospiria > Nitrospirales > Nitrospiraceae > CAVPGK01. Next base: position 214,003 of record CAVPGK010000006.1, read on the forward strand.
CGACTGGGACACCTGGGATTCGAAATACAGGTCCGCATAATCCACGTCACGGACCTTCACTTTCCCCAAGGCGTGGCTGATCTCCCGCTCGGTCAAGCCGAAGTGCGCTAGTTCAACGGTCTGTTCAGTCTTCATGAAAAATCATCTCCGAAGGTAAGTCGTCGCGACACAAGTGGTCGAGTATATCCGATTCCTTCTCAATGGCGCAATGCGAAGGGCTCAAACCTCCTGTTTTTTCAGACCTCTCGTTGACTTTTGGCTATCTGCTGATTAGACTTGCATGATTGCCGGCTTGTCTATTGAATCCTACGAATCTCGTATTTTTTTGAGGAATATCCTTCAGGATGACCAAAGGCACCGCGACAAGCGCTGAGCACCTATCAGAAGCCGACTTGCTCGCAACGTTGGACCTCGACTCGCTGCCCAAGCACATCGCGATCATCATGGATGGGAACGGTCGATGGGCCGAATTGCGCCACCTCCCACGCATCGCCGGGCACCAGGAAGGGCTCAATTCGGTTCGCGAAATCATCGTGTTGTGTGGCGAGCTGGGCATCCGCACCCTGACCATCTATGCCTTTTCCCAAGAAAATTGGAAACGGCCCATACCCGAAATCAACGCCCTCATGATGTTATTGGAACACTATCTTCAGAGCGAACTGGATACCTTGATCGAGAAAGGCATCCGCTTTCGGGCCATCGGTCAGGTGGACTCTCTGCCTCTTTCGGCAAGAAATTGGGTGTGGAAAGTCGAGCGCGAAACCGCTCACCTCGACAAGCTGACGCTCGCCGTCGCGCTCAGTTACGGCGGTCGTTCGGAGATCGTGGACGCGGTTCGCCGGCTCGCGCGGGATTGCAAAGACGGGAAGGTCGAGGTGGAGTCGATCGATGAAGCCCTTATGGAAGGTTACCTGTCCACCCAGGGTCTTCCTGATCCCGATCTCTTGATTCGCACGAGCGGCGAGTCCCGAATCAGTAATTTTCTACTCTGGCAACTGGCCTATACGGAGATGTACTTTACGCCGACCCTGTGGCCAGACTTTCGGCGGCGTGAGGCCTTGCTGGCCCTCCTCGAATACCAACGGCGCGAACGGCGATTTGGTCGTGTCACGCGCGCCCCTTACCCGCAGAGCGAGTTGTGACTCGACAGTCTGTTGAGTGCGAAATTGAGGGACGGCCGCACGAAGCCATTGTAACGTCCGGGCGATCCCCGGCCGCCAAGCGCCCGGATGCGAGGCGCCTTTATGCCGCCGTCGTCTTCATCCCGCTTTTCTATCTCCTGATCCGGTATCTGCCCCCGGCGGCCTTGTTCGGACTTGTCCTTGCGGTCGCGCTCACCGCGGCGACCGAATTTTACCGCATGCACTTTCGCGAACGAAGGGCTGCGGTGGACATCGCTCTCGGGCTTGGGCTCACTGGTTGCCTGCTGATCAGCATGCAGTGGCCAAGCTTGGTCTCGGAACGGACGGTCTGGCTGCTGACGGTCTGCGCAGTGTTGATCTCTCGCCTCACCGCAACACGTGAGCTCGGCCGAAGCTTCGTCGATTCAGCCGTCTTGGTCTTCGGCGTCCTCTACATTGGACTCACACTTGGATATCTGCTTCTCACACGAGCGTTGCCGGACGGGGCATTTCTCATCTTCTTCGTGGTCCTGGTCACATGGGCAGGCGATACCGGCGCGTACTATGCGGGCGTCACCTTTGGGAGCAGGAAAATTGCTCCCACCATCAGCCCGAACAAGACGGTTGAAGGCCTGATCGGGGGACTGCTCCTGTCGCTCGCGGCCACGTTCGTCGGACGGTTCTGGTTCTTACCGTCCTTCACGGTAGCGGATTGCCTGGCAACCGCCTTTTTGTTGACCGGGGCCGGCGTGTTGGGGGATCTGTCCGAATCGGCGCTCAAGCGAAGCGCGGGGGTGAAGGATTCAGGAACGATGATTCCGGCCCATGGGGGCATGCTGGATCGAGTGGACAGCCTGCTTTTCACCGCTCCTGCGTTTTACTACTACATGACACTGATGAAAGGCTAAGCTCTCAGTCGTCGGTATCGGTCATCAACTTCCGGTTCATTTCTCAGTGGAAGGAACGGGAGGGGGAACCTGGTGGCTGAACGCCGACCGTATGCGAAAGGGCCGGCGATGAAGAATATCGTCATTCTGGGCTCCACTGGGTCTATCGGCACCAATACACTGGACATCGTAGCCAAGTTTCCGGATCGGTTTCGAGTCGTCGGTCTCACTGCCGGCACGAATGATGAGAAGCTGGAGGAACAGGTTCGTGTGTTCAAGCCTCGGGCCGTGGCTCTGTCGGATGAGCGGGCCGCCGAACGACTGCGACATCGATCCGGAACCACCCCGGTCGAGATTCTTTCCGGCATCCAGGGCGTGAAGAGCGTTGCTGAGCTGCCCGATTCCGATCTTGTCGTGTCCGGGATTGTCGGAGGAGCCGGGTTGGTGCCCACTCTCGCTGCGATCCGTGCCCGCAGGCCCGTCGCGCTCGCTAATAAGGAGCCGATGGTCATGGCTGGAAAGCTCATGCAGGAGGAGGCCCGTCGGCACGGCGTGCGCATCTTTCCGGTGGACAGCGAACACAGCGCGATTTTTCAGTCCTTGGAGGGTCACCGCCGACAGGACGTGCGCCGCCTGATTCTCACGGCGTCCGGCGGACCGTTGTGGGACCTACCTCACGAGCAAATGCGGGACGTCAAACCCGCGCAGGCTTTGCAGCATCCGAACTGGAAAATGGGCGCCAAGATCACCATTGATTCGGCGACTCTGATGAACAAGGGTCTCGAGGTCATTGAAGCACGTTGGCTCTTCGATCTTCCACCGACCCAGATCGAAGTGCTGGTGCACCGGGAAAGCATCGTCCATTCTCTGGTAGAATATTGTGACGGGTCAGTGATCGCCCAATTAGGATTGCCTGACATGCGAACTCCGATCTCGTATGCGATGAACTATCCGGCTCGCTTGCCGTTGGAGCCGCCACCGTTGGATTTAGCTGCGTTCGGCAAGCTGACGTTTCACCGACCCGACCACGACCGATTTCCCTGCCTTGGGTTTGGTTACGACGCGCTCAGTATCGGCGGCACGATGCCGGCCGCCCTCAATGCCGCGAATGAAGTGGCAGTCGCGGCCTACCTGCAAGAAGGCATCACCTTTCAAGACATTGCCGATGTGATCCGCCGGACCATGGACGCGCACCACCCGCACGAGGTGGAATCTTTGGAAGACGCCCTTGAGGCGGATCGTTGGGCGAGAGAGAAAGCCGACACGTTGGTTCACGCACGCGCGAGATAACGGGATCACGTCACTCATCAAGGAGTCGCCATCGTGTTTGCCGCATTCACCTGGTCGCCGGACGCCATCTGGATTCTAACCCAGAAGGTTTGGTGGTTTCTGATTGTCTTGGGCGTGCTGGTGGCCTTTCACGAGCTCGGCCATTTCCTTGCAGCGCGTTGGGTGGGCGTCAAAGTCCTGAAGTTCTCATTGGGATTCGGTCCGAAACTTTTCGGCCGCCAAGTGGGTGAGACGGAATATTTGGTTTCGGCTGTTCCTCTCGGTGGCTATGTCAAGTTGTTCGGGGAGGAGGAAACCGAAGCCCTGACACCTGAGGACCGGAAGCGTGCGTTTGTCCACCAAAAGTTGCCGAGCAAGTTCTTGATTGTCGCCGCAGGGCCGGGCTTCAACTTTTTGCTGGCTTTTCTGATCTTCTCAGCATGGCTCTCAACCGGCGCGCCGCTGTTCGTGCCCACCTTTCGCGACCTGACCCCGGATGTGGAAGCCATCCGACCCGGCTCACCCGCGGAAACGGCCGGCATCCAGGTCGGCGACCGGATTATTCGCGTCAATGACAAAGAGATTTCGACCCGGAGTGAACTCGCAGAGCACGTCGCAAAGAGCAACGGTAAAGCCTTGACGTTGGACGTCCGACGGGGAGATCAGGTGAAAACCCTGGTTGTCACCCCCAGCCCCCTCGCCCCGAGCCATGATAAGGAGGACACGGCCTATTCGCTCGGCATCGAGGAAACGGCTCCCATCATCACAGCCGTCATGACCGGTTCTCCGGCAAGCGCCGCAGGCTTTCGTGACGGCGATCGTGTCGTCAGCATTGAAGGACACCCGATCCAGACCTGGGGGCAGATGACCACGTTCGTCAAGGAGAGCCCCAACCATCCTCTCCGCTTCGAAGTGAGGCGAGACGGCCGGGTCCTCTCATTGTCCGTCACCCCATCAACAGAAAAAGCCGTGGTGGACGGAAAGCCAACGGAGGTCGGCAAGATCGGCGTTTCAGGTCCTGGACGGTCCGTTATTCGATCCTCCACGCCCGTGATGGCCCTCTTCCACGGCCTCGAGGCCACCTGGGGATGGACGGAATTGACCGCGGTCGGGATCTACAAGATGGTGGTGGGTGAGATTTCGCGTTCCAACATCGGCGGCCCGCTCACCATCGCCAGCATTTCTGGGGAGGCGGCTTCGCAGGGCGCCTCGAGCGTGGTCTTTCTCATCGCTATCCTGAGCATTAATCTCGGGGTGCTGAACCTGCTTCCCATTCCCATTTTGGATGGCGGGCATCTTCTTTTTTTCGGGATCGAGGCGATCTTGCGCAAGCCTCTGCGGGACCGGCAGCGCGAAATTGCGCAGCAGGTGGGATTGCTCCTGCTCGTCGGCATTATGGTCTTTGCCTTCTGGAACGACATCGACCGGATCATCCTGCCCTTGTTCAGACCGTCACCATAACACTCATCAGGATGTTCAAAAAGGCCTTCCAACAAGGCCGCAGGCGAAGTCAAAGCCGGAGGCGTAGCCTCTGGGCTACGTTGAGGACTTTGACGAGCCGAGAACACAGTTGGAGGCATTTTTCAACATCCTGAAAGAGAGGACTGATGAGAACATCGCAAACCTTGATCCCGACGCTTCGGGAAGATCCTGGCGAGGCTGAAGTCGTCAGCCATCGCCTCATGCTGAGAGCCGGCATGATTCGGAAGACGGCGGCCGGGGTCTACACCTATCTACCGCTCGGGCTTCGGGTTATTCGGAAAATTGAAGCCATCGTCCGGGAAGAGATGAACCGGGCCGGCGCCCAAGAAGTGCTCATGCCGATCGCCTCACCGGCCGAGCTTTGGCAGGAGACCGGCCGGTGGGACTTCTACGGCAAAGAATTATTCCGGTTGAAGGATCGACACGAGCGCGATTTCTGCCTGGGGCCGACGCATGAAGAAGTGATCACGGACCTCATTCGGCGGGAGGTCCGCTCCTACCGGCAGCTGCCCGTTGAATTGCTACCAGATCCAAACCAAGTTTCGGGACGAAATCCGGCCTCGCTTCGGTCTGATGCGCGGGCGTGAGTTCATCATGAAGGATGCTTATAGCTTCGACAAGGATGAAGGTGACGCCAAGGTCAGCTATCAGAAGATGTATGATGCTTACCAACGCATCTTCACGCGTTGCGGGCTGACCTTCCGAGCCGTGGAGGCAGATACGGGGCTCATCGGCGGGAGTTCGTCTCATGAGTTCATGGTCCTGGCCGAGACGGGAGAGGAACTGGTCGTCTATACCGATGATGGTTCCTATGCCGCCAATGTCGAGCGAGCCGAACTGCTCGCATCGGCTGAGACCCCGCACGCCGCTCCTCGGCCGCTTCGCAAAGTGTCCACGCCGAACGCGCGGACGGTCGAAGAGGTGACGGCCTTGTTGAAGACCACCCCTCAACAGCTCGTCAAGACGCTCATTTATAAGACTCCGCTGGAACCCGTCGCCGTTCTGGTCAGAGGAGACCACGAGGTCAATGAGATCAAGCTCAAGAAATTGTTGGGTGCCACCGAGCTTCAACTGGCCGATGCCGACACAATCGCCGCGGTGACCGGCGCGCCCGTCGGCTTCTCCGGACCGATCGGTCTCAAACAGATCCGCATCCTGGCCGATTACGCAGTGAAAGCGCTCTCAAACTTCGTCGTGGGCGGGAACGAGTCCGGTATCCATTACGTCGATGCCAATTGGGATCGGGACTTTTCCGTCGAGCGGTTCACCGATCTGAGAAACGCGCAAGCCGGCGACCCCTCCCCTCGAGGCCACGGAACGTTGCGTATCGCACGAGGAATCGAAGTGGGCCATGTCTTCATGCTCGGCACCAAATACAGCAAGGCGATGGGCGCGACTTTTCTAGACCCCCAGGGCCACGAAAATCTCGCGGTCATGGGATGCTACGGAATTGGGGTGAGTCGGACCGCGGCGGCGGCGATCGAGCAGAACCACGACGCCAAGGGTATTATTTGGCCCATGCCGATCGCGCCCTTTCACGTCCATCTGCTCCCGCTGAGTCAATCGACCCAGGTCGCGGAATTGGCCCAATCACTCTACGCCTCGCTGACCCGAGCCGGGATTGAAGTGCTTTGGGATGACCGGGATGAACGCGCCGGCGTGAAATTCAATGACGCCGACCTGATCGGCGCCCCGTATCAGGTGGTGATCGGCGACAAGGGATTGGCCCAAGGCACCATCGAACTGAAGGCGCGGAAAACCGGTGAAGTGAAACGCCTATCCCCAAGCGATGTACTCGCCAATCTCACCGGACCTCTCGCCACGGCGTAATGGGGCGTCTTTCGACGAGGGTTGGGGACTAACACACCTGCGTTATACCTGGCGGGGGATCGGCGGACTAGGTCCTCAGCGCTGGAGCTCACCCTCGTTTTGGAGATACCTCCTTAAAATTCATCGCATCCACCAGCCCTTGGCGGACTGCATAATGTGTAAGCTCCGCATTTTTTTGCATTTTCATTTTCTCGAGGATGCGAGAGCGGTAGGTGCTGATGGTTTTCGCGCTTAACCCCAAGGTCTCCGCGATTTCTCCCACGGTCTTCCCGATCGCGATCATCCCTAACACCTGATATTCGCGCGATGAGAGACGCTCGTGCAAAGGAACATTGGGGTCGCTTTCCAAGTCGAACGCCAGTTTCTCAGCCAGAGCCGGGCTGATGTATTTGCCTCCGCCGAGGACTTTGCGAATCGCCGCGATCAATTGATCCGGGGCGGATTCTTTCGTGAGATACCCCGCCGCTCCCGCCTTGAGCACGATCACCCCGTATTGTTCCTCCGAATGCATACTCAAGACCACGACCGGAAGAGTGGGACGTTCACGCTTGAGACTGCGCAGGACATCGAGGCCGTTGCCGTCCGGCATAGCGATATCCAACACGACGACATCAAGCGGCTTCGTTCGCACGATATCCAACACCTGTTGTCCGGTATTGGCTTCGGCCACGACCTCGATATCAGGGGTATCGGATAGGACCTGTTTCAATCCCTTCAGCACGACCGCGTGGTCATCAGCTATGAGCGCTTTGATCATGGCAACCCTCGCATCTACAGTTGAGATCGTACTCGTGTGGAGTGTAGCGCCTCGCAGGAGGATGAAGAATCGGATAAATGCTGTTCTCCAGGTAGGACATCAACGTACATTCTTGTCAGCTTTCGAACCACACCGGTTGCAGAGACAACGATCTGAACTATCCGCCTGGAAATGCTTGTATTGATGCCTTCTGCGCTTCTCTTTTCAATAACTTGTCTATGGTCCTACATTGAGCCTTACCCGTTTCCCGACCCTGTGAACTCCCTTAATGAGTTCCCTGAATAGCTCTCAGATGTTTGAAGGTGTAAAAGCAAAGGTGTACGAACCTTTTCGTGCTATCTCCATCGCAAGGAGCGCAATCTCCTTCTCACTTAGAAAGGAGGACCAAACCATGGCGACTTGTCCAGAATGTAACAGGAATAGTCTGGAGTTTAGCGATGTCAGGAAGGCCGCGTGGTGCCTGCATAGCGACTGCGAGTTCACCAAGCCGGTGAAAAGCCACGAGGAATACATTCGAGAATTTGAGCGCCCGGCCGAAATAGTATCCCAGACTGGGAGACCCGGACCTGGGCATGTCGGTGGATAGTGCCGGTTTTATATTCTCTCATCTTCTTTCGCCTGGACTAGTCCGGCAAGGAGTTGTGTCCTGCTGCCAGGAGCGGACCCATCGGCGGTTTAGATTTGTCAACCTCTCAATCGTCAGGGATTCTCCGCTGTCTCGCGTATCTCCACGCCCTGAATCGCTTGATCACATTGGCAGGCAAGAGCACGATGTTCAGGAGAACGAATCCGACTACGACCCACAGAAGAGCCGACATGATGCCCGCAAGCACCCCTCGACAAGAACCGCGAGAAATTTCAAAGAAGCGAACAAGCTCCGGATGGGCGGCAATTAGGTTGAGTAGGGCCTCCCCCGGTAGGAAAAAAGCCCACCCAAGCCATCGCCCAAGGTCGCGAATCGTAAAAGCGCCATCCCCATTCATGTCCATTACAAACTTGCTCAGAGTGGGGCACATGTTTAGGTCTCTCATTGAATTGGTGCCGGAGACCGGGAAGTAACCTGCGTATACCTACCTAACCTGTTCCTCGCGATTCCCACTAGTTGCCCCTTGAGCGTCCGTTGCGGGTGATTCGTCACTGTAACACGACTCGCTCATTCGGTGGATCAAAAACCCTATCACCATAACTTGAGTGGCTTGCCTCCAGACTCGGAGATCGCAAGGGCCGTCCAAGCCATTGTACGACCCTGCTCGGCGATTAGCGCGTACTTGTGCGGGGTATTCTTGTCTTCCCCGCCAGCCTCTAGGTACTGCAGTGATAATGTTCCAAGGGATGCACAGGCGGGTGAGGAATTGTACTTCATCCTGTGATCACGTACATCCAGCATGCATTCCTGAGCCGCATTCTTGAATGCGGTTGCCGCAAGCTCAAGTTTTGTATCGTCAGAACAGCTTGAGTGCAGAATGGCAATGAAGAGTCCTACCCCCACGGTGTTTCTTGCTTTCATCTCGGTACCTCCAAATTGGGGAGTACACATCGATGAAGGAAATAAAAAATTGGCCAAAATTTGAGAAGGCATACCTAAGATCGTAGCCGCGACTTCCCCCCTCTGCCCCTCCTCGACCGTCTTGCAGGGCCAGCGCAGGCTGGTGAGCACGGTGAGGCCGACCGATTGGCGTTTAGGTGACGGCCAATTGCCGAGCGGTCAAGAGATTCGCGCCCAGGCTTCGGAGGATCTTGCCACCGATCCCTTCTTCCTCGCGCAAGAGTCCCAGGAGGAGATGTCCTTCGGTGATGTGATTGTGACCGAGGAGCCGTGCTTCGTCGACTGCATATTCTATGACTCTTCTGGCGAGGAGACTGAACGGCGGCGACCCGCCGGAGGTCATCGTAGTCTCGATGCTGGGGATTTTGCGTTCGAACTCAACACGAATCTGCTCGGCAGACAACCCCATCTTCTTGATGATCATGAGGGCAATGCCATCCGATTGTCGGAGAATAGCTAAAACCAGGTGCTCGGTCCCCAGGCAATCGTTCTGGTGACGTTCAGCTTCCTCTCTTGCCAGAATGATCATCTTGCGACCCCCATTCGTCATTCGTTCGAACATCTTTCCTCCTTCATGGGGTAGCCGGTAACAGAGGAATGGCGCAGTAGACTGCGACCTCAGTCGAATAGTAGCGCGCTCGGGCCATGTGCTTCAATCGATCAGAGAAGGCCAACGAAGGGAGACCACACCATGGTACGCTTCATCACTGCCGTTCTGTCTTCTCCAGCGTGTTCCTGACTGGTGCCGCTTCGATCTCTCCTCACTGTTCGCTAGCTCAGTACCTGCCACCGCAAGCCCCTTACTCGTGTTCAAACGTCCAGGCAACGGGCCGAACCAAGACGTGGAAGACGAGAGTGGAGATGCTGAAGGCGTTGGGCCTGGACAAGACTAAGGCCAGCTCTCTGAAGTGGTGTCTCGTGCCACGTTCAAGGGCCTGGTTCGGGAGATGAAGCGGATGGGTGTCATGGATGAAGCGGCAATGGCCGAAGTCCTCAGACGTACCAGTGAAGTGTAGTGGAAGTAGAGTCAGTCAGGCAACAACAACAATGCAGAAGTGTACCGCACCCGGTTTCTTGGACATTTTCTGGTGCTAGTCAGCCCGACTTCTGGTCGGGTCGCTTGACGATCGTGGCTCCTAGGGCAAATATGAGTGTCGATTTTTGCGACATCGTGAACCATACTGCCTCTCCTGCGATCATGCCGCCCTAAACGGGTGCGCGTCGGCTCGAGCTTGCACGGGCGTGCGGTGACCCAATCGTTCAATCAACCACTGAGTGTTGTACCGCTCGATGAACTCCGCGATGAAGCTCCGTGCCTCTTCGAGACTCGGGAACTGATGCAGATACAGACACTGCTCCTTGAGCGTGCGCATGAACCGTTCGGCCACTCCGTTGCATTCGGGCTCGCCGACATAGCTCGGCGAGATCGTGATGCCAAGCCATTTGACCTCGTTGATCCACGCCGCCGCGAGATACTGCGGTCCCCAATCACAGCGCAACCGCAGGCCCCGTGCCATCTCCTTGGCAAACGTCCCGTAGGCATAGCGGACTCCCTGGCGGATCGGCTCCAGCGCCGCCCACCGATCGCCGATCTTGGCCACATGCCACCCGACCATTTCATCCGTATAGTGATCGACGGCCCCAAAGAACCAGCACCAGCCGTCCCGCTCCGTATAGAAGCGGGTCGCATCCGTGCCCCACAGGACGTCGGGACGGTCCGTGGTGATCGTGCCGTCGTGCGCGGGGTTCCCATTGGGTGGGCCCAACCGCCGGGGCGCCAGCAAGCCCTGCTGGCGCATCAGCCGCAAGACGCGCTTGCCGCCCACGGCGATCCCACGGTGCGCGAGGCGTGTTCGGACCTTGCGGTATCCCTCGCCATGAAACGGACAGCCGCCGAGACCGTCCGGATCCCGGCGATGACCTCCGCATCACTCCACCGGGTCTGCGGACCGCGCTTCTGCAGGGGCCGCGTCGATGGCTGAGGGCGTCCCCCAGCGTACACGCTGGAGCGCGCTACCCGGTAGACCTCACAGATGAGCCGCAGCGGGTAGCGGCGTCCCTGCCGGGGCTCACACCGCTTCTCATGGCTTGCGCTTCTTCCACTCGTCCACGAGCCCCCTTTTTTCAATGAGGTCTTCCGCGAGCTCAAGCCGCATCGTCAACTCCCCGATTTCTTGGCCCGCGTGCGGATTAACTCCCGGTCTTCCGGCTCAAGGTGCCGCTTGAGCCCGCGCATGCCGGCATCCAGAAACGCGCGTTTCCAACTCTCCAGTTCATGGGCCGGCACCTGGCTGTCCCGTGAGACGCTGTCGAGGGATTCCCCGCGCAGCACGCGGAGCACCAGCTCCATCTTGCGCGGGGCACTCCAGCGCTCCGGGGAGATCCTTGGCTCCGAGTTCGTTGCGCGGTCGTCTGCTGGTGTGGGCTTCTGCGAGGTGGTTTCCATGTCCGACCTCCTTGGTCACCGTATTGTGAGCAGCTAATTCAGTGTCCAAAGAAACCGGGTCC
>CAVPGK010000007.1:0-12205 GCA_963703955.1 Nitrospirota bacterium
GTGGGATCGTAGAAGCGGTGGATGAGATTCACCAGTGTCGTTTTCCCTGATCCTGTCGGCCCCACCAAGGCCACCATCTCACCGGGCTTAATCTCAAACGACACATCGGTCAGGACCGGTTGTCTGGGGTCATACGCGAAACTCACATGTTCGACTTGAACGTGACCACTGATGGGCGGCATGGCGATCGCATCGGGCTGATCGCTGCACTTCCGGTTCGGTATCCAGAATTTCAAACACCCGCCGCATGGCCCCCTGGGCCTCTTTGATCTGGGCAAAAACTCTGGCCGCCGAGCCGAACGGTCCGATCAGGATGCCGGCGAACAGCACGAACGCGAAGAGATCGCCTGGCGTGACCAGGCCCTGGATGACTTGTTGACCGCCATACCAGAGCACGGCTGCGGCAGCAGCGAAGGTCAGCAGTGTAATCACCGGGACGAAGACCGCCAGCACGGCGGCTCTGCGGAGGGTCAGGTGAAGAGCGGCGCGAACCTGTCTCGTGAACCGGATTTCCTCGCGACGGGTCTGCACGAACGACTTGACCACGCGAATGCCGGACATGACCTCCTCGACTAAGGTGGTGGTGGACGCCGTCTGATCCTGGATATCGGTCGAGAGCGCTTTGAGACGTTTGCCGAACAAGCGGGCGACCAGAACCAAGAGGGGAAGGAGCAGCAGGATCAGCAGGCACAGTCGCCAGTTCATGACAAGGAGAAACGCCACACCGCCGATGAATGTCACGATTTGTTTGGTCGAATCGATCGGTGTTTCGGTGACGGTGGCCTGAATGACGTTCACATCATTCATGAGCCGGGAAAGGATTTCCCCTGTCCGTCGCTTGGCAAAAAAACTCAAGGACAGCTGCTGCAGATGCGCAAACAGGTGCGTTCGGAAATCCGCCATGATGTGTTGTGAAACCCATGCGGTCAGATAGCTGTGGCCCATCGACAAGAATCCTTGTGCCAATACGATACCAAGGAAGAGACCGATCGTATGGGTCATGCCTGAGAGGTTTCGTTGAACGGTGATGAGGTCCCACAGGATACCGGCCACCCTCACGAGGGCGAGGTTGAGCAACGCCACGACCATGACGAGGATCGCGGCCCCGATCATGTGAGGGAGGTATGGCCTGAGAAATGGATAGAAACGGGAGTAGTACGACATGGGTCGCCTCAGCTTTCAGCCTGGGCGCTAGTTGATTGTCGAATGCCGAACGCTTGGAGTTGAAACAGGAGGGAGACGTACACTCAATTGATGATGTCTGGAGACTTATTACACCAAGGTAATCGATTCGATCATAGTCTTGTTCAACATGACGAAGTCTGCGCGGTCCTTCTCGTTGACGACGACATCCGTTAGGCTGATAAAGAGCCGTTGATCTTCATTGATGACGTCCGACACGCGATTCCGCATCGCCGGAATCACAAAGTCACCGACATAGGTACCGTTGACCGTTCGGACTTGGATGCGGGCTTTTTTGCCCTCGGTCACTTTGACCTCCGGTTCCCGGCGGCGCTGCGTCTAGGTCTTCCGTCGCAGAAACTTCTGCCGTCTACGCAACTTCTTATGTTTGTGTTTCCGCATTTTCTTGCGCCGTTTCTTTAGAACACTGGCCATGCACGCTCCCAGACGACATAGGTAAAAATGGGACTGAGAAGGGCACCAACACGAAAGGTACGCCGGGATCATGACGGCCCTTCACGCCCCTAAAGCCGCGCAGTGGTAACACAACTCCATCAATGGTGTCAAGATGACGAGCTGCGGATTGATCGCCGAAAGCCGCTCACCTTGACGGCTCCAATCAGGCTTCCTATACTGACTCATGCCGCTTCGTCAGGTCTCGCCTGCCTCGGTCTTCTTTTTGTTTCTCATGTGTCTCGCCGGTCAGCTCTTAGGTTGTTCTTCGAAGGGACCACAATATCCCGAGGAGCACGCACGATATCGCCGGATTGATGCGGCGGTCGACGATTTGCGCAAGGCCTATGTTCGCAAAGACCTGTCCGCCATCGAAGCGCTGGTTCTTCCGGTCGACTCCCTTGAGCGGATGCAGTCTGAGATCAGGAAGGACTTTGAAGAGTTCCAAGAGATCGAGCTCGATTTTTCGATCGATCGTATTGTCATTGTAGGGGAGACGATCGACGTCTATGTCCACTGGCAAGGGCGTTGGAAGCGGGCCTCGGCTGATCTCGGCATCAGGGACCGAGGCCACGGCATGCTGCGATGGGTTGGGGTCCAATCCATACTTCTCAACGGTATTGATGGAGATCTCCCCTTCGGCATGGCCACTCGCCATACGGTGCCGTCGTCGCAGCCGGCCTCATAGGGGCGGCGCACATTTCAGGCGGCGCTTCAGTCGGTGACAGTTTTATCAATGGGATCCTCTCGCGCCTCCAAAACGTTCGAACCTTCATCGGAACACATGCCGGTGGCTGATTCGGATTTCCTGGTCATTGGGAGCGGGGTCGCCGGCCTTCGCGCAGCCATTGAACTCAGCCGCCACGGACGGGTCGCCATGCTCACCAAGGGGAACCCACTGGAAAGCAGTTCCATTCATGCGCAGGGAGGTGTGGCGGTGGCCTTAAGTGAAGAGGACGATGTCGCCATCCACCTGACCGATACGGTCAAGGCCGGTCGAGGACTATGCCGCAAAGACGCGGTTCGCATCCTCGTTGAAGAAGGTCCTGAGCGAATCCAAGAGTTAATCTCCTGGGGCGCTCGATTCGACAAGATCGGCGGAAAATTCGCTTTTGCTCGGGAAGCGGCCCATAGCCGCAGTCGGATCCTGCGCGCGCGCGGAGATGCGACCGGAAACGAAATGGTCAGGGTGTTGATGGCCGAGGCACGCCGACAAAGAGGCATTCACTGGCTGGGCCACCATTTCACGGCTGATCTGGTCGTGGTTCAAGGCGTCTGCCGGGGCGCCCTGGTGCTGGATGAGACGACCGGCGTTCGCGCGATCCTCCCGGCCCGTGCAGTCCTGCTGGCGACGGGCGGTGCAGGGCAGGTCTATGCCCGTACCACCAACCCGGCCAATGCGACCGGAGACGGAATGGCCATGGCCTTTCGTGCGGGAGCCGTCCTCGAAGATATGGAGTTTGTTCAGTTTCATCCGACCGCATTGTATCTTCCTTCCAGTCCTCCGTTTCTCCTCTCGGAGGCGATCCGCGGCGAAGGCGGGCAGCTTCGGAACATCAAGGGGGAGCGGTTCATGTCCCGTTATCATGAGGCCGGGGAACTGGCTCCACGGGACATCGTCGCGCGCGCGATCTGGTCCGAAATGGCAGCGACACGCTCCCGGCACGTGTATCTCGATGTCACCCACTTGAGCGCGTCTTTCATTAGGCAACGGTTCCCCACGATCTATTCCACCTGTTTGCGCTATGACATCGATATGACCGAGGAATGGATTCCGGTTTCACCTAGCGCCCATTACGTGATGGGTGGGGTGTGGACCGATACGGAAGGGGCTTCCAGTCTTCCGGGCCTTTTCGCGGCAGGAGAGGTGGCGTGTTGTGGTGTCCACGGCGCCAACCGACTGGCCAGCAATTCCTTGCTCGAAGGTCTCGTCTTCGGCGCGAGAGCGGCCGGGGCAGCCGTCTCGTTTGCGGAGAAACATCGCGAAAGCTCGGCTGTGCTACCGACTCCGCGCGACTTGGATGGTGGTCCGCCAGGCGCACTGGAAGATGCCGACAAGCTTCGTAGCTCGCTACGCCGTCTGATGTGGGGAAAGGTCGGTGTTGTGAGGACGCGCGATTCTCTTGTCAGCGCCACGGCTCAACTGTCGCGGTGGGAGCGCCTGGTGGCCCACACGTTGGCATCACGAGGAGAACTGGAGGTGAAAAATATGCTCCAAGTGGCGCGATGTATTGCGGAGGCGGCTCTATGGAGGGAAAACAGCGTGGGAGCGCATTACCGAGCGGATTATCCGGACGCCCAACGGCCGGGATGGAGGCAACACAGCCGGCTGCAGCGTGAGCTGTCCGCCCGTAGCAGGTCGCCTGTTCAGTCGGGTACTCCAGCGCGTGAGCGGCCGATGCGGCCGCTGGAGTCGGCTACGGGTTTGGGACAACGGGGACCGGCGCGGTCCTCGACCAGGTGACGGAGGCGAAGGGTTTGACGGAATACGGTTCAGAGAATCGGCGATCGCCGAACATGCGGTAGTAGCGGAGAACTTTTTTCACATAGCGACGAGTCTCGCGAATCGGCGGTAGCGTGTCGTATCGCTCGACGCGGGTCACCCCGGCGTTGTAAGCGGCAAGCGCGAGGGGCAGGTTGCCGCTAAACCGATCGAGCAGGTAGCGAAGGTAACGCGCCCCTCCCGCGATATTTTCTTCCGGATCGAACGGATCCTCAATCGCCAGTTTCTCGGCTGTCCGCGGCATGAGCTGCATCAAACCGATCGCGCCTGCCCGAGAGACCGCACTCGGGTCAAAATCCGACTCTGCCTTGATCACGGCGCTCAACAAGGCCGGATCGAGGCGGTGGCGCATGGAGTGGTGCACGATTGTCCCTTCCAATCGACCCATCGACAGACGGGTACGCGAAGGGCTGTCCAGGTCAACTTTCTTGAAGCGCACGTCGCTCGGCACATTGGTGAACGAAAGGGTTCCGTCCCGTTCAACGTGCCGGTAAAGGTCACCCTTCTCGCCTGCCGCAACCGGGGTGGTGTTGAAAAACACGATCCCCGGCATCAGGGTTCCCACCAAAATGATTCTGATCAGCACGAAGAGGTTCTTCCGCATATCGTAGAAAGATAGCAGCCGCTCTCTAACCTGTCAAAACATCACGCAAAAATGTGGTCCTCATTCCAGGAAACGCGCGAGGTTTGAACGGAACAGGTTATGGAGGTGCGTGGTGAGCGCTCCTGGTTTTCCCGATCCCACCGTGGTCCGGTCTATCTCTCGGACCGGCATCAGTTCCATTGAGGTGTTGGTCAGGAAACATTCGTCTGCTTGAAGGAGGGTCTCCGGAAAATAAAAACCTTCTTCAGTAGCTATGTTGTGTTCCCGAGCCAATGACAATACCACTTCACGGGTGATTCCGTCCAGAATGCCGCACTCAATGGATGGAGTGCAGAGTCGTCTCGCTTTGATGAAGAACACATTACTGGTCGTACTTTCTGTGATCTGCCCTTCAACGTTCAGCAGAAGTCCATCAAAGGCGCCAGTCCGCAAGGCTTCCCGTTTCGCCATAATATTGTTGAGAAAGTTCAATGACTTGATTTGGGGGGGGAGGGCGGTCGCCAAGTTTCTGCGCACGCTGACAACCGCAAGCCTGACCCCCTTTTCATACAGGTGGCTGGGATACGAGACCAAAGATTTCGCAATGATCACAACCGTCGGGCGTGGACACAACGCGGGATCCAGCCCGATGTCGCCTTCCCCCCGCGAGACCGTAATGCGTACATACGCGTCTTCAAGGCCGTTGATCCTGATGGCCTCATGCAGAAGCGATGGCCAATCCTTCTCCGGGATCGGAAGATCGAGCCCGATCAGGCGACCGGATCGCCTGAGCCGAGTCAGGTGTGATGCGAGCATGAAGAAGCGGCCGCCATAGGCCCGAAGCGTCTCATACACACCATCGCCATAGAGAAAACCATGGTCGAAAACCGAGATGGCTGCTTCTTCTTTCGATACGAAGCGATCATTCAGAAAGATCAACACTCAGGACTCCCTCAAGGCCTTCAGGAGTCCTTCGGCCTTGAATAAGGTCTCCTGGTATTCTTTGTGCGGATTCGAATCCGCCACAATTCCCGCCCCGACCTGAAGATACCCGCGACCCTTGGTCAGCACAAGCGTCCGGATAATGATGTTGAGATCCAGATCTCCGCTCCAGCTCAAGTATCCCAATGAGCCTGTGTAGGCTCCGCGCCGGACCGGCTCGAGGCTTTCGATGATTTCCATACAACGGATCTTCGGGACCCCCGTGATGGTCCCGCCGGGGAACACGGCTCGGATCACGTCGAAGCCGTCCAACCCCTCGCGAAGCTCCCCGGTGATGTTCGAGACGATATGGCTGACGTGTGAGTACCGCTCAACGACCATGAACTCGTCGGCGCGTACGGAGCCATAGCGGCAGACCCGGCCGAGGTCGTTCCGTTCGAGATCGACCAGCATCACGTGCTCGGCTCGCTCCTTCGCATTACTCAGAAGTTCATCCGCCAGCCGTCTGTCCTCCGCAGGAGTACGGCCTCGCGGGCGGGTGCCGGCGATGGGACGAGTGTCGATCCGATTCCCGTCAAGACGAACCAGCCGCTCCGGGGATGAGCTAATCAGACAGACCCGATCGAACGCCAGAAAGGCGGAGAACGGAGATGGGCTCACGATCCGTAGTCGTCGATAGAGGTCAGCCGCTATCGACTCGGTGAGAGCAGGGGAACCGATCGAGTCGATCGTGAAGCGATGGGAAAGGTTGGCCTGATAGATGTCTCCGGCGCGAATATACTCTTGGCACCTCAGGACCTGCTCCATGTAGGAATCGGCGGATTGATTCGGCGTGACGTGAACCCGTTCGGCGGACAATGGATCTTCAGATCTCGGATGGGGGACTGAGAGTCTCGCTTCGAACTCGGCCAACCGATCACAACCCTCGCGGTAGAGTTTCTCGCGTGATTCCCAGAGAAATCGGCCGAATGGAGGTGAGAAAATCAGGTGAAGCGTGCGCGTGGAATGATCGATAGCGGCGAGCAGTTCCACGAAGGCGAACTGCATATCCGGCAGCCCCAGGTCATCTTTAGCCAAACTCGGAAGAGATTCGAACTGGCGGACGGTGTCGTAGCTGAAGAAGCCCACTGCTCCCCCCCAGAACGGGGGGAACCCGTTGGGCTTTGGCAGGTGAGATGCCCGTAAGAGCTCCGTCAACGCGACGTATGGATCGCCGTCTCGGACGACCGTTCCCTCGCGTGTTGTGAGTTCATAACGAGGAGCTTTCCCCGATAGCACGAGGTACGGATCGCTGCCGAAAAATGAATACCGTCCCATGGGAGCGGCCGTCTGGCCGCTCTCCAACAGGAACGACGGTCGGCCAGGCAGGACGATCCTGCCGTAGAGGTCGTACGGGGTGGCCTCTGGTAGAGGGAGCGACAGAACAAGGGGACCTGGGGACGCTTGCGTGAGAAATTCGAGACGAGAGGGAACAATCATGGCCTATCCAGCTAAAGGCTCAGCATACTCACGGGTTCGTCAACACGACCGTAACACTGATGCCACTGAAGGTAGCGGTGAAGGTTGGCTCCTGATCCGACCGGAGCAAATTCCTTCCACGGGTTAATCAGGCAGCATTGTGCCGCGAATACCGTTATGGTTCAAGGTGACACGACGAGGGTAGTCAAGGGGAAGTGATGGGTTGCTCGCAGGCGACATCTTCGTCCTCTGTAAGCGTCTCAAGGGGTTGAGAGAGTCACGCTGAATGAAGGGCTTACCCCTGTTCGGCCCCGGCCCGGCCGTGGATGAATGCCAAATTTCTTTCTCTCGCCTTGACAATTCCCTCGAGATTTTGATTGAATGACGCGCCGTTTTGCAGCGGGACCCTCTCTTCGATTGCGCCCGGAGTCATCGTGAGTTTCTATGGCCGCCCCCGATCCGTTTTATACGAGTCTAGGGCAGGCATTCAGGATTGGAACAGAGCTACTCGCGGCGTTGATTATTGGTGGAGGGTTGGGTTGGTTGGTCGACACGTATCTGATTGGGTCGGGGAGCTGGGGCGTTGTCGTCGGATTAATCCTCGGCGGGATAGCAGGAGTCCTAAACGCGTATCGCACCGCTCAGCGCTGGGGGAACCCCAGCGATGAATAATGAAACGGACCAACGAATGTAACTTTCCAATCATGAATCATCACTCACCAATCATGACCCGGTGCCATGGATAATCCGCTTCACCCCTTCGAACTCCATAACTTTGTAGACCTGTCACTGTTCGGGATCGATATCTCGCTCAACAAGGCTGTGCTGATGATGTGGGTAGTCATTGCGCTTGTGGCCGGGTTGTTGATCATGGCCGCTTCCACTCGGCGACTGGTGCCGAACAAACTGCAGAGTCTAGCTGAGTTGCTTGTAGACTTTATTCGGGGCATCATTCTCGACACGATGGGGCAGGATGGCATGCGGTTCTTCCCGTTTATCGCAACGCTATTCCTGTTTATCCTGTTCAGCAATCTGATTGGCTTGATTCCCGGGTCTTATACCGTCACCAGCCAAATTGTCGTGACGGCCGTCTTTGCGTTGAGTGTGTATGCGATGAGTCTGATCCTGGGCTTCGTGCGGCATGGAATCAAGTTCTTAGGCATCCTGGTCCCGCCCGGAACGCCGGCGTGGTTGATCCCCCTAATGATGCCGATTGAATTGATCAGTCAGCTCGCAAGGCCCCTCTCGTTGGCCGTTCGGCTGTTCGCGAACATGACGGCAGGCCATACGATCCTGGCGGTGCTGTTTGGGTTGGTACTCGCCGGAGGCGTCCTGATCGGCTGGTTGCCGTTTGCATTTACGATCGCCTTGAATGGCCTAGAACTCCTCATCGCCTTTATCCAGGCCTATATTTTTACCGTGTTGACCTGCGTCTATCTCGGAGACGCCATGCATCTTCACGGACACGAATCGCACGCGCATTAACAGAGAGATGAAAATATCCTCCTGCGGCGTTGTCATTAGCTTGAATCCTTCAACGTACAGTCGTACGTCGTGGGGTTCTTGCCCGTTGCGGTCTAGGCGGAGACCATTTCATGCAGCCTGTTCGGCTTTCATTGAAGAAGAGAAAGGATAAGCGATGGATTCAGCAGCATCTGCCTTATTGGGAATGGGGATGGCGGCAGCCGGCTTTGCCGGAGCCGGAGTAGGGATCGGCTACATCTTCGGCAAGATGATTGAGGCGGTGGCCCGCCAACCCGAGGCGGAAGGTCGGGTGGGCAAGTACATGTGGATCGGGTTCGCTTTGGTCGAGGCGATCGCCCTCTATGGCCTCGTCATTGCTTTCATCATCATGGGATTACGCAAGTAAGTCGTGACTCGCGCTGAGTCCGTTTGCTCCATGTAGTCCGTTAGCTCCATTAATGGACGAAAACCGCTTGACTAACTTAACGGATCAACAAAAGGCGCACAAGAATCATGCCTCAGTTTGAGAGTCATTTTTTCTCGTCTCTGATCTTCTGGGAGATCGTCTCCTTCGTCGTTCTCTTGTGGGTTCTCTACAAATACGCCTTCCCCCCGATTTTGGAGATGCTGGAGACACGCGAGCGTAAGATTCGGGAGAGCCTGGAGCAGGCTGAGCGCCATCGAGTAGAAGCGGAGCGCAAGATGAAGGAGTATGAAGCTAAGCTCAGCGCCGCATCGCGAGAGGCTGAGAGCCTTCTGGCGCAGGCCAAGGAACGAGCCCAACGCCTGTTGGATGAGAATGAGCAGCGCTTGGTAGCCGAGGCGGAGCGGATCAAAGCGGATGCAGCGCGGGAAATTGAGCACGAACGACGAAAGGCCATCCAAGAAATCCGCACGCAAACGACTGACTTGGCATTGCTGGTGGCTGAAAAGGTCGTGCAGCGCAGTTTGACTGATGCCGACCATCGTCGGATGGCCGATGAGGCGTTAGCGGCGGTCGCTACAACCTACCGCGAGAAACCGTGAGGATGACCAGAGCTATTGAGTGAATCTTTGCGGTAAGCTGAGATGGGGCGCATTTCACGTTGACCTGACATTCGTACTCCCCTTCCGATATCCTTCCAAGTCCACCGTGATGAAGTGAAAGCCGAGTTCTTTCAGCTTGTCCGCTAGGCGCGCGCGAAGATCCGGATCGAGCATCCTGGCCAGTTCCTCACTCTCGAGTTCAATCCTTGCGATTTCCCCGTGGTCCCTGACCCTGAATTGTCTGAGCCCTTCCCGGAACAACGAAGCCTCTGCCTGTTCGACCCGGCTCAGCCTTTCGAGGGTGATCGCGGTCCCTCTCGGGATACGGGATGACAGGCAGGCCGCCGCGGGTTTTGCCCAGTTGGAGAGTCCAAGCTCTCTTGCCATAGTCCGAACTTCGGCCTTGGTCAGCTCGGCTTCAACCAGCGGACTTCTCACTCCCCATTCACGGGCGGCGGCGATACCCGGACGATCGTCCCCTAAATCGTCCAGATTCGTGCCATCGACAATCGCGTCAATGCCTAGCTCCTGCCTCAGCTTTCCCAAGGCTCGATAGAGATCCGTCTTACAGTGATAGCACCGACCGGCATCGTTTCGAACGAAGTCCTCGATCTCGAGTTGATCCGTTTCAATGATCAAATGGCGCGCGCCGATCTCTGCGCCGACTCGACGGGCGACATCCAGCTCGATGTGAGGGAAAGTCGGTGAGAGGGCGGTGACCCCAATAGCCCGTGACCCGAGGTGATCATGAGCCACTTTGAGCACGAGCGTGCTATCGATTCCACCCGAAAAGGCCACCACGGCCGACCCCATTTCTCTCAGCAAGCATTGCAGCGTGTGGAATTTCTCTGGCAGCGGAGAGCTCATCGTTACTTTGTGTGGGCTTCCGTCATTCAGCTTTACCGGTGAGCGGGCGGTGTCTTCGTGAGGCGGCCGGGTCTTCCGCGACTGAGAACAAAGTTGAAGGCATTTTTCAGCATCCTACTACTGATTAACCTTGGCCTTGGCAAGATTGCCGACCACGACAAGCGCATAACGGTTTGGATGAAGGTACTGCTTGGCGACCCGGAGCACGTCGTCCTTCGTCACCTGCTCGATCAATTTGGGGTACCGACTGAAATAGTCAAGACCGAGACCGTAGAGTTCGACCAGTCCCAATACTTCGGCCAGTTTCGAAATGGTATCGAGACGAAGGGGGAAGCTGCCGATCAAGTAGGATTTGGCCTCGGCCAGTTCTTGATCTGTGACTGGGCCTTCGCGGATACGATTTATTTCGGAAAGCACGCCTGTGATGGCTTGGTTAGCCGCCTCGTTTCGTGTCTGGAGGCTGACCTGAAAAGCTCCTGGCATGAGGTTGGCTTCGAAATGGCTGCCCACGCTGTATGCCAATCCTTGGGCATCCCGGATGGACTCCATCAGGCGCGACGAGAAGCCTCCCGCGCCAAGGATGTAGTTCATCAGCGTGACCGCGTAATAATCAGGGTTCATTCGACTGATCCCCAGATGGCCCACGAGAACGGTGGCCTGAGTCAGATCTTTTTCGATCAACCGAACGACCGGCTTCTCAATCGCATGGGGCGCCGCGGCGGTCCGCGGGGTGCTATCCCCCCGCTTCCAGACGCCGAAGCGCTTGGTGATCAGCGATTTCGCCTGCTCCATGGCCAGATCGCCCACGACGACCAGGATGGTTTGATTGGGCACGTATTCACGCGCAAAAAACTGTTGGACGTCCATCCGCTTGATCTTCGCCAGCGTCTCATCCGTGCCGTTTACGGGCCAGCGGTAGGGATGTCCTTCGAAGACCAACTGGTCGAATACCTTGGCTGCGACCTGGCCGGGATCGTCCTTCTCACTGAGGATCTCACCAATGAGCTGACTCTTGACCCGTTCCAGTTCCGGTTCAACGAAGGTTGGATGGAGCAGAATGTCGGCAAGCAATTCGAATCCCAGCTCCGTATCCTTCTTCAACACCCGCGCGGTTGCGGCAGTGAAATCATGGGATGTTCTCACCATGAGCATGCCGCCCACAAATTCGATCTGTTCGGCGATCTGCTTGGCAGAACGGTTGGCGGTCCCTTCGTCCAGCAAGCTGGCGGTGAGATTGGCCAATCCTGCTTTGTCGGAGGGATCCTGCGCGGAGCCGGCTTTAATCAAGGCGTGGATTTGGACGATCGGCAGTGAACGCTGCTCCAGCACCAAGACGGTCAGGCCGTTGGGCATGACGAATCGAACCGGGTTGATATCGGCTCCGAGGCCCTGTCTCGGCGCCAGCCACGAGACACTGATGAACAGCACGATCCATGCAGGGACGAGATAAAGACTCATCGTTGTATGGTGTCTTCGCTGTGAGACTGACCGACTACCGGCGGTTCTGCCGGCGGGGTCGGAATAAGGATGCCGACTGTTCGCGATCCCGGAACCAGGAATTGTTTGGCGACCCGCTGCACGTCCTGAGCAGTCACGATGCGAATGCGTTCCAAAAACTTGTCGATATGGCGCCAGCCGACGCCGACGGTCTCGGCCTGTCCGAGCAACATGGCCTGACGGAACATTGAATCCTGGCCGAAGATATACTCGGCTTCCACCTGGTTCTT
>CAVPGK010000008.1:0-16293 GCA_963703955.1 Nitrospirota bacterium
ATGATCGGCGAGCCGTGGTGGTGAATCAATGTCCACCGGTTTTCGACAAGTTCGTACAGGTTGGTGGCTAACACTTGGCTTTCCCGAACAGTCTCTCCCTGCCGACTGGTGATGTTCTCGGTACAAATGACCCACGCCATATCGCCTGCTACCTGGACTTGAATCTCCGTGAGGTCAAATTTCATGGAGAAGGTGTTGTTGAAGATCAGCACCCAGGAGTCACGGACCGAGGGCCAGCCCACTCGCAAGGTCCAGCCCGGGTGGATACATGTCACATACTCCTGCTGTGACCACACCCGATCCATCCGGACAATATCAAGACTCTCAAACGCCTCGTAAAACTCCTGATTCACGCGCGTGACTTCCTGTATGCGTTCTCTGATCATGCGTCCCTTATCCATACGGCCGCTATCATACTGGAAAGCCCTCTCTCCGTGCATGCCGAATGTTCGAGCGGAAGCCGCTGTCTCGTCGCCTTGCCGTTTCTGATATAAATCAACGATGAGTTTGGATGCGACAATCCCGGAATTTATTCCCCATCCGCTGCTGAGACATCCTGACGTCATGACGCTCTTTCCTCGTTGCTGGCCTCGAGTCGGATTGCTCCGAGGCATTCCCGTTGAAGTCCGGTTGTTCGCCGTCTCTCCCGATTCTCGCTTGCTGGGATACTGCCACTGGCAGCCTGGACCAAAGCGCCGGCCCACCTTGATTCTCATCCACGGATTGGAAGGCTCCAGCGAATCTCATTACATGCTCGGCATTACGAGAAAAGCGTGGCGGGCGGGGTACAGTGTCGTCCGACTCAACCAACGCAATTGCGGCGGGACCGAAAGTCTCACCCCCACGCTCTACAACAGCGGGCTGAGTGAAGACCTCAGGGCTGTGGCCGCGGAACTGACGATTCACGACGGCATCGAAGCGATCTGGTTAGCGGGGTACTCCATGGGGGGCAATTTGATACTACGGATGGCCGGTGAGGCGGGAACGGATTTCCCGAGCCTGCGTGGCGTCGTGGCGGTGTGCCCCAATATTGATCCCGCCGCCTGCGTGGACGCCCTGGAACAGAAACGCAATTGGATGTATCACCGGTTCTTTCTCAAGAGTCTGGTGGCGCGACTACGACGAAAGGCCCGGCTCTTTCCCGAAAAGTTTGATCCCACGGGTCTCTCATTGATCCGGACACTTCGGGCGTACGACGATGCCTATACCGCACCTGATGGTGGATACCTGGACGCCGCGGACTATTATGAGCGAAGCGGCGCTCGACACGTGCTGGGAGCGATCTCGGTGCCAACCCTCGTTCTCACGGCGCAAGACGATCCGCTCATCCCCTACCGGCTCTTCCGGATTCCCGCTCTGACCACCAACCCCTGGATTCGCGTGGTCGTCACGCCGCACGGCGGTCATTGTGGATTCATTCAGCGACGGAACCCCCGTGAAGATATGTTTTGGGCCGAAAATCGTCTGATCGATTTCATCACGGCGACGGAAGCCCGTCGTGGCACCTTCATGGCGCCAAGCGGTGGTGAGAAGGAGCATGTCTATGGGGAAACCTGAAGGGGGGGTTAGTGTCCTGCCCGTCGTTTCCGCTTGGGCTTGGCATCCTCGAAGCGCAGACGATCAGACCCTCTGCGTCTGCCATGGGGATAGCTGGCAATCAATTTTTCGCGTTGCACCGTGGTCAGGAGAGCTTCGGCTGCTCGCAAGGCTTTTACACCTTCCATGCGATAGAGCGTCTGGGAATTCTCCGACGACCGGAAAGCCGTTTCGATATCCGAGAGCGCGGCCGAATCATCTTGGATGAGTGTTTGGGCATGTAATTCGGCAACCATGGAGTCCGCTTCGTGCGCGAGACAGTTCTTCTCATATTCGCTGATAATCATTTTGAGTTGGGTCACCTGTTGTCCGGACAATCTCATCTCTTGTTGATCCACCAATCTGGTGAGAACATTCAGCACGAAATCCCCGATCCCATCGGAGCCGTCGGAAAGCTCCTCAGGCTCTATCGGATCGGCGTCCAACATCTCACGCACCCTTGGCAAGAGCGTGTCTGGACTTATCGGCTTTTCGAGAAACGCAGCGCCGTCTTCAAGCAATTTCTGGCCGAACACCACGTCTTTCGGGTATCCGGAGATGTACAGGATTTTCATGTCGGGACGTAATGATTCCAAGCGCCGACCCAGCTCGCGACCATTGATTCCCGGCATCATCAGATCAGCCACCAGGAGGTGAATCGTGCCTTGGTGCCGGCCAACGGCCATCAGGGCCCCGCTGTTGAAGCGGGCATCCAATACGCTGTAGCCCTTCATCCGCAACGTTTCGCGAAGTAATACCCTCACGGCGTCGTCATCATCCACAACGAGGATGGTCTCCGATCCTCCGGGTAACCGCGCAAATTCGCTCCCTGCTTTCAACGACGCCATCAATCTCCCCGACACACGAAACTCCCTCAAAGTATAGTTGATTCTCATATATTGGGCCACCGGAAATCAAGGCTTCTTGGCGTACGAATAGGACAAGGATGAGTATTTCTACCGCTCTTGTGATCACCTCGTCACATCTTCCCATGTGTGATTTGGTGAGCTTGCGCGCAGTAACTCTTCGAACGCAGAGGTCAAACGCGCAGGCAACCTGTCAGGATACGAGAACCGCCCAGGATATGGCCGAGTCAGATGGAGAGAGGTGCAGCGACACGGAT
Source organism: Nitrospirota bacterium (assembly GCA_963703955.1). Classification (GTDB taxonomy): domain Bacteria; phylum Nitrospirota; class Nitrospiria; order Nitrospirales; family Nitrospiraceae; genus CAVPGK01. The sequence goes on from CAVPGK010000008.1 coordinate 2,699, forward strand.
GCGGTTGATCTCGAAGCTATGTGAGGACTACATGGAACCGAGTCTCGAAGGGCTATTTTCGTAGCGGGAGATCAAGCTCGGCGAGTCGTCGGTACAAAGTTGCTCGGCTTATCCCAAGCAGGCGAGCGGCCAGCGTGCGATTGCCCTTTGCGCTTTCAATGGCCGCCACTAAGCGGCCCCTCTCATCCTGGGGGGCATTTGTCAGAGCCGACGGGATCAGCAAGGACTGAGAAGCGTTGGGTTCCACTACCTCGGGAGGAAGGTCCTCAACCTGTATGATAGTGTCTTTACAGGAAATCACTGCGCATTCGATGGCGCTTTTCAATTCTCGCACGTTCCCAGGCCAATCATAGATTTTCAGTGCGTGCATCGCCTCACGACTGATGTCATGCACCGGCTTCCCCGTAGCCGCGCAGCTCTGCCCAAGAAACGAAGCGACGAGGAGCGGAATATCTTCCCGACGGTTTCGAAGAGAAGGCAGTTGGATCCGAGCCACACGGATTCGGTACAAGAGATCCGCCCGAAATGATCCCTGCACCACATCTTGGCGCAAGTTGTGATGCGTGGCCGTCAGCACACGAACATCGACCTTTCGGGGCTTGGATTCTCCGACTCTCGTGACCTCCTTTTCCTGAAGGACTCGAAGGAGACTGGTTTGAACCGAGGCCGAGACATCACCAACCTCGTCGAGGAACAGGGTGCCACCATGGGCCGCCTCAAAGAGGCCTTGCTGGTGGTCAAAAGCGCCGGTAAATGCCCCTTTCTTGTGTCCGAATAGCTGACTGGCCAATAAGGAATCGGTCAGTCCCGCGCAATTGACGGCAATAAAGGGATTGGCTTTCCGTGCACTGGCAAAATGGATCGCCCGCGCGACAAGCTCTTTCCCTGTTCCCGTCTCCCCCTCAATAAGTACCGTCGTCTCTACCTTCGACAGTTCACGGATCTGCTCGTAGACAAGTCTCATGGCCGTGCTTTTTCCGAGAAGATCCTGGAAGGGCCCTTTTTCATTGAGCTGCCGCCGAAGGTCTTGCAATGTCTCTTCACGCTCTCGCAGGGCTTGTTCGGTTTGCTTCTGTTGCTCACGATTGCGCGCCCACTGCTCGGCGATCGTGAGCCGGACTTTTAGGAGACTGAAATCCACCGGCTTCGCCATGTAATCATTCGCCCCCGCTCCGAGGACCGTCAGAAGATCGTCCGGCTGATCTCGAACGGTGATCATCACGACGATGCTCCAATCTCCGTTTGGGAGTGCCCGAATCCGACGGCAAAGCTGGATGCCGTCCATCCCAGGCAACTGCCAATCAAGAAACACCAAATGATACGGGTCTCGTTGATATGCCTCCCAACCGGCTTCGGCATCCGCACAGGTTGTGACCCGATGCCCGTGCGCCAGCAGGACCTTTTCAATCAGCCGCCGCATATCCTCATCGTCTTCGACCACCAACGCACTCAACCCATTGGCGCGGTCGTCGCTGCCAGACACTTTTTCGACACCGTTCCCAGGATGAGTCTGGTCAGTCATAGACAACCTCGATCCGTTCCAGATAGTTCGAGAGCTCCTTGACCCACCGATGGATTTGGATGGAATTCCTGTGCTTGGCAGCTTGTTCGAGAGCTTCCCCAATCTCGCTTATTTCCTGGAAACCGTACCCGCCGCCGTCCCCTCTCATTTTATGGCCGACCGTGCGGATAACTTCGAAGTCTCCCTGCTTCAGGGCTCCGTGAACAAACTCCACGTCTTTTCGTCGATTGTCGAGAAATCCAGGAATGAGGTCCGCGAGTTCAGGGTCAACACGAACGGTAATCTTATCGTTCCACTCGGACTCGGACCTGAGATTCATGGCAGAACCTTTTTTGCATATTCGATAATAGCTTCCATCAAGGTTACCTTTTTAATTGGTTTGGTCAAATGGGTGTTGCATCCCACCTCAAGCGAGCGGTTGACTTCTTCATGCAGGGCATTGGCCGTTAAGGCGATAATGGGGGTGGGACGACGATGGTTTTCCCGTTCCCACTGCCTGATATGTCGGGTGGCCGTGTACCCGTCCATCACGGGCATCTGCATGTCCATAAGAATCAGGTCATAGGATCCGGTTTGAAAGGATTCGACTGCAATCTCGCCATTTTCGGCGGTTTGAATCCGACAAGGGGTTTTCTTGAGGTAGGACTGAATCAGAAGCCGGTTATCAGATGAATCTTCGACCAACAGGATGTCTAAGGCCGGGATGTCGACCGTTGCGGGCGCTGGACCGGACGGCTGCTGAGCGGTCCCTCTGGATCGGGAGATGGCGATCGTAATCGCTTTCAACAGATCAGACCGGCGAATCGGCTTGACCAGATACCCGCCAAGCCTCAACTTGTAGGTCTGCGCGATATCCGGGCTGCGATTATCCGAGGTCAGCATCACCACCGTCATTCCGGCCATGCCCGATGTCTCATTGATTTTTTCGAGGACTTGGAATCCATTGATGTCGGGCATCCGGCAATCCAAGAGCAGCAGTTGATACGGCTCCGCGGCAGCATACGCTCGCTGGAGTTCGGCCAGCGTTTCTTCTCCACCGGGCACCTCAGTCACCATCGCGCCCCACGACGACAGTGCCTCCTTCAGGATAAGGCGGTTGGTCGCGTTATCGTCCGCAACCAAGGTTTTGACCCCATGCAGATTGATCTCGGCCGGAGACGCAATGCGCAACGGGCTGGGCTGAATACCAAAACGAGCGGTAAAGTAAAACGTGCTTCCTTTCCCCGGGGCGCTGTCAGCCCAGATCCAACCCCCCATCAAGTTGACGAGGCGCTTCGAAATGCTCAATCCGAGCCCGGTTCCGCCATACTTACGGGTGGTTGACGAATCAGCTTGGGTAAAACTGTCGAACACCAATCCGAGCTTGTCTTGTGGAATTCCGATGCCGGTGTCGGCGATCATGAATCGCAACATTCCCGGCTCATGTGATTCAGGGTTCTTCTCGACCCGCAACACGACCTGACCGGCATTGGTGAACTTGATGGCATTCCCGATCAGATTCAGAATGACTTGTCTCAATCGGTTGGGGTCGCCGATCAGGTCGGTCGGCACATCCGGTGCCACCGAGCAGGCCAGTTCGATCCCTTTGTCATGAGCCCGCAGCGCCATCATCTCCGCCGTCTTGTCCACGATGTCGCCAAGATCGAACTCAATTGTTTCCAACTCCAGGTAGCCGGCTTCCACCTTTGAAAGGTCCAAAATGTCGTTAATCAAATTCATGAGGCTGATGCCGGCTCTCCGGAAAATCCCGACATACTCCTGCTGTTCCTCCTTCAGGGGAGTTTCCCATAAGAGGTCGGCCATACCGATGATGGCATTCATCGGAGTCCGAATTTCGTGGCTCATGCTGGCGAGAAATTCACTCTTGGCATGATTTGCAGCTTCTGCAGCCTCTTTCGCCTTGCGCAGCTCCTCTTCCACTTTCTTGCGGTCGGTGATGTTCGGGCAATTCCTAGGATTCCGATCACCTGCCCATCCTGCACTTGCGGCGTGACTGTAAATTCACCGATGAGGTACTCCCCTAAGCGAGAGCGGACACGCAATTCAAATGCCGGAGGGTTGTTCCCAATTAAGACCCGATCGAGCAACTGCGAAGCACGAGCTCTGTCTTCAGGGTGGATGAGGAGGACAACCGATCGGCCGACCCAATCGGCAACGGAGAGCCCGGTAATGATTTCGAAAGCCGTATTGAGTGACGTGATCAGCCCCTCTGAGGAAAGCGTGAAAATGACATCACGGGCGGTCTGGATCAGGCTGCGATAGCGGAGTTCCGATTCCCTCAAGGCCTCTTCCGATCGCTTGCGCTCGGTGATATCCTCCGAGATACCCAGGAGATACTGGGGGCGTCCCGAGGGATCGAGAATCGGAATTTTCTTCGTATGCAGGAGACGGAGCCCTTTGGTCCTGGTTTGAATCGGCTCTTCAGTAATATCCAGCAGTTGGCCGCTTTTCAGAACCTGCCGATCGTTCGCCGTAAAAGAATCGGCTTCCTCCTTTGGGAAAAAGTCGTGGTCGCTCTTCCCGACCAGATCCGCTCTTGAGTAGCCCAGCAGTTCTTCACCTGCTTGATTCACACGGACGAACCGAAGGTCCCTGGCGTCCTTCACGAAGATCATGTGCGGCAGATTCTCCAGAATCGAATTGAGAAACGTGTGGAGTCCTCGTGTCTCGGCTTCCGCTCGTTGGCGGACCGCCAGAACGCGCTTCGCGATCATGATTGCCAGAACTGCAAACACGACCGCCAGCAAGCTTCCGAACAGAATGATCGCCATCGCGTGCCGTGCGCTCGCCTGAGCCTCTTGATCCCGTTGGCTCAACGATGCAAAGGCTGTCTTCTCCATTTCCGCGCTGATCACACGGATTTGATCCATCTTCGCCTTGCCCGTTTCCATATACCGTTCTTCTAACGCGAGGTCGAACCGGCGGTTCATCCGCAGATCAATCTGCTGTTCGGCCATGGTCAGATGCTCCGCAATACGCAACTGCAGCGCATCCAGTCTTTGCAATTGGTCCGGCTCACCCTGCAGCAACGACCGCAACGCTTGCCCGTCGGCTCCGATGATCTTCACCGCGCCGTGGTAGGGTTCCAGAAAACGCGTCTTCCCGGTGATGATGTAACCACGCAGGCCGGTTTCGGCGTCCTTGACGCAGGAAAGGACATCGTTCAATTTCTCGATGATGCTGTGGATGTGTGCGCGCTGGTCGGTGATCTGAATGAATCGACTCACGCCTTGATAGGACATGACCCCGACGCCGATCAGCACGACCAGGCCTATCGCCAAACCGACAATCACCATGGCTTCCAGCGGTTTGTTCACGCCGGTCTCACGGTCCTCTCCGCTCACCGCCATTGTTACCGTGTCTCCTTCACCAAGCCTGGATAATGTGTTTCAGCGCAGTCCGCACAGACCCCATGACTGAATTCTGCCTCCGAACGTTCTCGGATATAGATCTCAATCTGCTGCCAGGTCCCCTGATCGTTTTGAATTTTCTTACAGAAGGAGCAGATCTTAATCAGTCCCCGAAGGACCTGAATCTCCCGAAGGGCCTGCTGGAGTTCCTGATTTCTTGCCACGAGTTCGCCCTCCCGAGCCTTGCGGGCATCCGTTTCCCGTTTTAGAGCCAGTGCTGATCGAACCCTGGCGAGAAGCTCCAATGGTCTGAAGGGCTTCGTAATGTAATCCATCGCCCCAGCGTGAAACGCATCGGCCAGAACCTGGTCTTTCTTGGTGGCGGTGACCATGATGATGGGCGTGTCATGAAGCCGCGTATCAGCCTTCATCCGCCGGCAGGCCTCAATGCCGTCCACGTCCGGCATATCGATGTCCAGCAAGATGAGATCGATCCCGGAGTTCTCACTTTGAGAAGGGAGGTCGGCGAGACGCGTGAGCGCTTCAGTCATCGACGCGGCAAAGAGCATATGCTGATGCCCAGCCGATCGAAGGAGAGAGTGCAACAGGCGCTGCGCATCAACCGAGTCATCAACGATCAGGATCGGCATGCCGTCTCCACCACCGAGGTGCGGCAGGCATCGTTGCCGCGACTGCTATGGTGCAACCCGTGTCATAGTTCCAATACAAAAAGGGTTGCCTATTTTCATCTTCAGTCATAAGGACCGTTGGCTTGATGCTGCCTTGTCATCTCATGAATCGGCGGCGGGCCGCCGTGCCGATTGTCGATGGACTAACCAGACGCCGGCGAGAATCAACAGAATGCCGGCCAGTTCCCTGACTCCGATTGGATCGCCGAGCAGAAGAGCCGACAACACGAGTGCCGAAACCGGAATGAGGTTGATAAAGACGCCGGCACGCGCAGGTCCTACCCGCTTGACCCCATAGAGCCACGCTTGCTGTCCCAGGGCCGTTGCAAACACCACTAAATAGGCCAACGCCAACCAGGCCGTGGCCGAGACCGTGTGGATCCCCTCAATGATCACTTTTTGATCGGTCCAGAGGAGCGGGATCTGGAACAGGACCGAGAGGAACAGGGTCGTCCAATTCACCGTCAGCGGAGAGAACCGATTCATCGTTTGGCGGCCACCGATTGTATACAGCGCCCAACTGACCAAGCCCAAGACAATCAGGGCCCCGCCCAGCCACGGCTGCTCTCCGGAGGTAGGACTGTTTCCTATCCCGGACACAAGGACCACTCCAACAAAGGATAGCACACAGCCCGTCCAGACTAGGCGAAACGGGACATCACGTATGAGGATAGAGGAGAGAAAGGCGGTAATCGCGGGACTGGCTCCGATAATCACGCCCGCCGGAGCCGCCCCGATGTACCGCAACCCGAACAGGGTGAGCAAATGATTGCCGAGAACGGCGATGCCCAACAGGATGAACACCCAGATGTCCGTGCCTGATATGGTCACCTGGTTCCTTTCCTGCCACCACCAGAAGGCGATCAGAATGCACAGAGCGCCCAGGCCTCGAAGGACGGAAGCCTCGACCGGAGAGAACGATCCCAGCGCTATCTTTTGCGCGACAATCGATCCGCCCCAGAAGACGGCGGCCATCGTCAGCGCGCCATAGGCAAAGGAGTGCTGCCTGACGTCCATGCAGGCCCCAGACTAAAACGTCCTTCAGGAGCCCGTGGAGGACCTGAAGGACGCATCGGATGACGGGGGAGCCTGTCGGAAACACACATGCGCAGGCCCCGTCTGGTATGAGCACGCAGCAGCGCGCCTTATAGCAGGCACCTCCCGCTTCGTCAAGGAATTTGTCTCAGGGCAAGTTCCGACGAATCACAAAGACGCCGTCCCGGAGCGTGACCAGAACGGCTGTGACGCGAGCATCGGAGGCGATCAGACGATTCAACTCCTGAATCGCTGCGGTGGAGGGATCTGGCGGCGGCTGATGCAACACCTCCCCAGACCAGAGAACATTATCGATGAGGATGACGCCATGCGGGCCGATAAGATCCAGCGCCAGGCGGTAGTAGTTCACGTAATTGATCTTATCGGCGTCGATGAAAATCAGCTCGAAAGGCCCCACCACCTCTCGTAGTGTCTCGAGGGCGGGCCCGACCCGCAGATCGATTTTACGGCCATGTGGGCTTCTGGCGAAGTGTTTCCGGGCCATCGCCGTCGACCCAGGATCAATATCGCACGTGATCACCACACCGTCGTCCGGTAAGGCCTCGGCAAAACACAGCGCGCTATAGCCGGTGAAGGTGCCGATTTCCAGCACACGCTTTGCGCGCACGAGGCGGGCCATTATTTTCAGGAAGGCGCCCTCCAGCGGACCCACCACCATCTGCGGGCATTCCATGTTCCCATAGGTCTCTTCCCGAAGAGCACGACAGCCTTCTGACTCGGCCCAGGAATGCGCTTCGGCGTACGCTTCGATCTCCGGCAAGATCAGATCCTTCATATGGTCCCATCTCTCCTTTTTCCACACGCTCGCCTACCCGCGCCGCCATGGCCGTGACGTCTTGGGCGAGCGGCATTCAATATAGACGCGCCTTCTTCTCAACATTTTCACCCGCCCACCCCAGACGCGCCGAGACGCGTCTTTTTCCCAACATTTCACCCGCCCATCCCAGGCGAACATGTCACCCGCCCCGCCCCGAGCCTGTCAAATACAGGCTCTGTTCCCGGGGCGCGCCTTCTCACTTTTTCACCCGCCCATCCCAGGCGCGCCAAGACGTGCCTTCTCCCCAGCATTGAAAACTCCGGCAGACGTTTCGTAGACTGACCATCTTACTCCTTTTGAGAGCTGGAAGTTTCATGAAGACCCTCGCCACACTGGCCCCACTGACGAGCCGCCTCCTTGAAATCCAGCACCTAACCAGCGCGGCCTCGCTCCTGTCCTGGGATCAGGAAACCTATATGCCGCCAGGAGGAGGTCACGCCAGAGCCGACCAGTTAGCAACGCTTCAAGGCTTGGCTCACGATCGATTGGTTTCACCGGACATTCAGCGCTTGCTCGCCCAATGGATCGATCCCGCCACAGGGCAAACGATTGATTCTCCGGGAGTGGCATGGGATGAACCGTCACGAGCCCTTTTGCGCGAGGTCTGGCGGGATTTCAGCCGGGCCAAGAAACTGCCTTCAGAATTTGTCATACGATTGGGACGCGAATGTTCACTGGCTCAACAGGTCTGGACCGAAGCCAAGAAGAAAAGCAATTTCCGGATGTTTCTGCCGAACCTCCGCATCATCGTTTCACTCAAACAGGAGGAAGCGCACTATCTCGGTTACAAAGAATCCCCATACGACGCCCTACTGGACCACTATGAGCCGGACACGACCGTCCTCCCGTCTCACCCCGCTCTTCACCGAGCTGAAGACAAGAATTGTTCCGCTCCTGCAGCGGGTAATGACTGCCCCCGTAGTGATCGACGACGCGGTCCTGTTTCGTGCGTATGACACCACACGCCAGACGGAATTCAGCCGGCTGGCGCTGACTGCGATGGGCTATGACTTTAGCCGAGGCCGGTTGGACCTATCCGCCCATCCTTTCACCACTTCATTTCACCCGACCGATGTGCGACTGACCACCCGGGTGTCGAGGATGAGCCGCCCGCCTGCCTCTTCAGCTCTATCCATGAGGGCGGTCACGGTCTCTACGACCAGGGGCTTGACCCGAGAACGATACGGAACCCCGTCGGGCCACGCTTTGTCGTTGGGGATCCATGAAAGCCAATCGCGCCTGTGGGAAAACTGCGTCTGGGCGATCTCGGCCTTTTTGGAGATGCTTCGTCCGTCTCAGGGAATCTTTTCCCCGAGCAACTGCCCGACGCTACGGTGGGGCGTCTTTACCGCGGCAATCAATCGAGTGAAGCCTTTTCTCCCTTATCCGCGTCGAGGCGGATGAGCTTACCTATAACCTTCACATCATGCTGCGCTTCGAGATCGAGCAGGACCTGATCGAAGGTCGCACGCGGCGGAGACTCGCCTGATATCTGGAACGAGAAGATGCGGAGCTTTCTTGGAATTGTTCCAACGACTGACGCGGAAGGCGTCTTGCAGGATGTTCACTGGTCCTTGGGCGCCATCGGCTATTTTCCGACCTATACGCTCGGAAACCTGTACGCCGTACAGTTCTTTGATCAGGCTCGAAGGGAAATCTCAGATCTGGACGGAGAAATTGAAGCCGGGCGACTGTCGGTGCTGACGCGCTGGCTGAATCAAAAGATCCACCGCTGGGGCCGGACCTTTACCGCCGACCATCTCGTCCAACGTGTGACGGGGAGGCCGTTGAGCCGGGAACCGTTTCTGACGTATCTGGAAGGAAAGTTCGGGAGCTTGTATGGACTTGGAGGCGAGTCGCGATGAGTGTTAGTATCCGAGGGCGGTGTTCAGACGCGCCAGCATGCTCGGCGCGAGCATGAATTCGCCGTCGACTTCGATCCGGCTCGGCACCAATAGGATGGTATGGAATGAGATATCTCGAATCGCCAGTTTGAATTCTGGCTGTTCAGACGTGCTGATTTCGACCGCTTCAACCGACTTCGAAAGATCCCCCGTATCCTGTGGCCCATACGTGGACACGACCGCCTGAATGATTTCAATCACACGCGAATTGGCGTCGACTTCCTCCATTTCTTCCGGCAGAATCTTCAGCGCGTCAGCGGCTTTCTCGGAAAGGTCGAAATTCTCAAGGCATCCCTTGCGACGCAACGACATCAGATCGTTGTCGAGGTCCTTGCTGAACGCCCCGTAGGCATAGCGAAAAAACTCAAATGAAATCCCTTGATCCGCTTGTCGAACATTTGAAGCTCACAGAGGAACACCAGTTGCTGCAGCTTCACATCGCTCATCAGCCCATACGGCGCCGCTAATTGCAAGATATAGAGGAGCAGGGCACGATCGATCGTGATTTGGTCGGGCTTCCGCATACTTCAAGCTGGTAAGTCATAGCACGCAGCGAATAGCGGAACGACAACTCTCTGCACTCTTGCTATTGACTGTTCGCGAATCGCTACTCGCCGGTTGTTTACGTGATCTCAGCACTGAGGCCCTGAGCCATGACGATCCTGGTATCCAGGTTATAAGTCACCGCCTTGGAATGGGTCAGTACCGGAATAAGGCCGGCGGCCGAGGGAATCAGATTGCCCGACTGTTTGACTCCCCGAACGGCATGCGGACGCCGGCGCCGATGCAGGGCAAGTTCCAATAGAAAATCCCGCAGCGCATGTGCTCTTCGGCATATTTTGCCTTCCGGTAGTCCTCCGTGATGATGGAACCCGACAACCCGTACTTGGTGTCGTTGTAGACGGCGACCGCTTCCTCAACTCCTCGCACCGGGACGATCGCTACATGGGGACTGAAGGCCTCCTCGGTCAAACACACACTGTCGCTGCGCCAGGGACCGGTGTAGACGAACGGCTTCAGCCAGTACCCGTCCGGTGTCGGCGGTGGTTGGGTGTTCCGGTCCAGTAAAACCTCGAATCCTTCCTTGCGGGCCGTTTCATTGAAGCGGCGGCCCTTGTCCACCCGGTGCCGATTGATCATGGTTCCATGAAGACGCTATCATCCATGGGATCACCGACCCTCACTCTTTTCGCTGCGGAGACGAATCGCTCGGAAAATCGGTCGGCCATGCGGCTATCGACCAGCAGTCGACCGGCCGTCACGCAGCGCTGCCCGGCTGTTTTGAAAGCAGAAAGAACACTGGCTGAGACTGCCATGTCAAGGTTGGCATCCTCCATGACGAGGACTGCGTTCTTGCCACCGGTTTCAATTGTACAGATCTTGTCGGCATGCTTCGCCACCTCCTGTTTGATCGTCAGGCCGATTTCGTAGCTCCCGGTGAACAGAACGACATGCGTTTGCCGATGAGCCACGAGAGGAGCGCCCGCACCTTCACCAGCGCCGTGGAGGACCTGAAAGACTCCGGGGGGGATTCCAGCTTGCTCAAAGTACCGTGCAATCTTGGCCGCACACATGGGTGTATATTCACTCGGCTTGAGGATGACGGAATTCCCCAAGACCAGCGGGAGCCCGGTTAACCAAAATGGGAGCGCGATTGGAAAATATCACGGCGTAATCGCCACGACGACCCCGCGGGGTTCCAGCACTTCATAACAGCGTTTGGTTGAGACTTCATCCGCGAGCATCTTCCCATATTGACCCAGATGCCCGTAGGAGAAGGCGTACTGCGCGGTATGGATTGCCTCAATGACATCAGCGCGCGCTTCGTTCACCTGTTTACCCGCTTCCCGCGCCACCATCCGGCGCAAGGGGTTCTTGATCCTCCTCCATGAGTCTGGCAACACGAAGGAGATACTCTGCGCGCTTGATCATGCCCAATTCACGCCAGCCGGACTGTGCCCGGTTTGCCGATGATACCGCTTCTTCAATGTCCGCAGGAGTGGATTGAGGGAAGGTACCGATCACATCGGAAGGATTCGCGGGGTTACGAGTCTCGAACCATTCAGTACCTGCGGCCGTTCTCCACGCCCCATTGATAAAGTTGTGAACCTGTGAGAGGGCCATCATCACCTCCACGCACCAGACCGCGTCGATTCTTGTTCTTATCCGCACTATAGTCTCTGCAAAAGAGACAGGTCAACGTCGCATCGCGGGATCCATGAGTTTCCTGACCATGCTTACCGATACGGGTTGATCTGTATTGGTTCCCGTTCTCGGAATAGTTTTTAATAAAGCACTCTCATTTCGGAGACCGGGATGAGCAAAGATCTGAAAGAAATGGGCCTGCTCAAAGAGCACTTGAGCAACCATCAGCTCAAATTTACGCGTCAGCGCGAGCATATTCTGAGCGTGTTCCTCAAGATGGAACATATCACGGCGGAGCAAATGTATCGGCTGCTGGCCAAAAAGGACCCCCACATCGGACTGGCGACCATTTACCGAACGTTGAACCTTTTCTGCGAAGTTGGACTCGCTCAGGCCCGCCACTTCGGAACGCAGACCTGTACGACAATGTGTCGCATAAGGGCCATCATGACCACCTCATTTGCACCTCATGCGGCAAGATCGTCGAGTTTGAAAACTGCGATATTGAAAGGCTTCAGGAAGAAGTGGCTACGCGTAACGGGTTCGCCATCCAGACCCATAAGCTTGAACTCTACGGTCTCTGCGCAAGCTGTCGACATTGACCCGCCCCCTTTTTTTTGTTAACCTTTTTGAGATAATGAATCAATTTCATTTTCAGTTTTAAAGGGGACTGAACCATATGTCTATGAAGCTTCCAGGCGCCGCTCTTCCCTTCATACTCCGACGGAGACGGATGATCGCGGTCATACTGGCATTCCTTACTGTGACCCTATCACTGAGTGACGGTTACGCGGCGGATCGTTTGGTCGTCTATTCCGGTCGCGCTGAACGCCTCATCAAGCCGGTTCTCGATGTGTTTCAAGAGAAGACCGGGATTCAGATCGATCTGCTCTCTTCCCCAACCACGGAACTGGTGAACCGCTTACATGCCGAGGGGGAACGGACGCCAGCCGACCTCTTTGTTACCAACGACGCCGGAAGCCTGGAACGGGCTCGGGAATTGGGGCTGCTGCGCCCATTAGACTTGGCAGAGCTCGACGGAAACATTCCAGCGGCCTTTCGATCGACGGATAATAGTTGGGTCGGAATTTCCGCGAGGCTTTGGATCGTGGTGTATAACACCACACAGGTGAAAGCGACCGAGATCACGTCCATCTTGGATCTGGCTGACCCGCGGTGGAAAGGGAAGATCGCGATTCCGAACGCCGGCAGTGAATACCTGCAGGCCGGAGTGTCGGTCATCAAAGCTGCCTACGGGGACGACCGGACACAGGGATTTCTGCAAGGGCTCAAAGCCAACGCGGGGAGCCAAGTGTATGGGAAGAGTTCCCAAATCGTCGATGCGGTGGCAAAGGGCCAGGCAGCACTCGGTATCGTCAACCATTACTACGTCTATCGACATTTGGAAACTCAGCCCGGCGCGCCGATAGCGGTCATAATGCCGGACCAACAGGAAGGGGGCATGGGGGCGATCCTCAATGCCGCCGGGGTCGGGATCGTCAAACATTCTCGGCATGTGGGCCCCGCCAAGCGCCTCGTTGAATTCCTCATTTCTCCCGACGGTCAGAAAATGTTTGCGGAGCTCAACAAGGAGTATCCACTCCGACCGGGCGTCGCCGCCGATCCTGCCCTCCCAGCACGACAGAGTTTTCGGACAGCCACCGTTCCATTGGTCCGACTCGGTGAATTGAGAGAACCCGCCATGACGCTGATCGAACAGGCCGGGCTACGGTGACCCAAGTGCCATCAATCACCAGTGCGGGCCGACAGCTCTTGCCTTCCCCCCTGTCGGTTCTCGCGGTCCTCATAGCGGCAATTATCTTTCTCCCGATCACCTATATCATCGGCTTGGCACTCGGCTCCCCGCCTGCGGTTTGGAGTCGTCTGTGGCACACGCGGATTCCAGAACTCTTGGTCAATACCGCGTGGCTGGCGGCAGGAGTAGCGATCGGCACGCTGCTCCTTGGCGTGTCGCTCGCTTGGCTTGTCGTCCGGTTCGAGTTTGTCGGCCGGCGCATGTGGGAGTGGGCTCTGGTCTTGCCCCTCACCATACCCACCTACGTGCTGGCCTACATATACGCCTATCTGCTGGGCACGGGGGGACCGATCGAG
>CAVPGK010000009.1:0-33274 GCA_963703955.1 Nitrospirota bacterium
AACCCGGACAAACTGCTGTGGGTGAACGCCCAGCACATCCAGCGTGGCGAGCCGAAGCGCATAGCTGAACTGCTTCAGCCGTTTCTTGAGCAAGCCGCGGTCGGGCTAGCCGCTAAAGCTGCCCAAGAGGGGTGGGGCGAGAAGCTTGTGCTGGCTCTGCGCGAGCGGGCGAGAACCTTGGCGGAGATGGCCACGGCCGCCGTCCCCTACTTGGTCGACGAAGTGGAAGTCGAACGTGCGGCGGCGGATAAGTATCTGACCCCCGCAATCGCCTCGACGTTGACCAAGTTGGCCGATCGTCTGGAGACCCTGCCGAGTTTCTCGAAAGATGCTGCTGAGAAGGTGTTCAAAGACTTGCTCGAAGAGGCAGGCTTGAGCATGGGACAACTGGCGCAGCCGGTCCGGGTCGCACTCACTGGCCGCACGGCAAGTCCCGGCATCTTCGAGGTCATTGAGTTGCTTGGACAGCAGAAGACAGTCACCCGGCTGCGACGCGGGGTAGCCATGGCCATCCAGCCCCATTCTTGACTCTCCGTCGGTGTTATATTACGCTGCAGTCCGGTTGGGGGATCGTCTAGTGGTAGGACGTCGGACTCTGGATCTGACTACCTAGGTTCGAATCCTAGTCCCCCAGCCATGTAATCATCCGTTTGACTTTCTGCCCAAAGAGCCACTCGCACGGGGTCGGCTCTTTTATCTCTACTCCCGCTAGAAGACCGGCTGGTCCCATCGTCTAGCCTGGCCTAGGACGGAGCCCTCTCAAGGCTCAAACACGGGTTCAAATCCCGTTGGGACCACCAGCACTTCCCCTGATCTTCCGGTCAGTTCACGGTTTTCTTGATTCTCATCCGATGCTCGTCAGGCATGTAAGGAAACGTCAAAATGTCTGCTTCAGCGATTCTTGAGGAAGCCGGTTGAATGGCATGCTCCATCTTACGAGGCACGCAGCCGATTGCCGGAATTCTGTCCCGACTTTGTGCCGCCAAATGTCAGGCAGGATGACCTGTAGTCTCCGGTCATGGCCCTATCGATCTCCTTCCCTTCCACTTCATCGGAACCGCATGGACCTTCCGTCTCGGTTGGGTTCATGACGGGCGCCTCTGGCCACTGATGGCGCTGGTGGTCGTCGGTCGCGACGATGGGAACGAGCGCAGGATCCAGTCTTGCTTTTAGACTCACTACGACATAGCCTAGAGGCCGACTTCGGAGGATCGACTATGTCTGACCCTACCACTCCTCAGGCCAGCAAGGTCATCCGACACTTCAGGCAAATCCTGCTCTGGCCCCTGCAGCTCATGCCCATCCGTGAAGGCACGCCGATCCAGAAGCACTGGGAGCTGCTGGAGACGGTCGCGTCAGACAATCCCTGGCGGGAGGTGGCGGACGAGTTTACAGGCGACCCGAACCTGTTTCAGGAACGCCATTACAGCGAGTTCGTGACGTTTCTGCCGTACGTGCAGCACTTCCTCTACGGTGAGGGAAAAGGCAACAGTCCCGACATCGTTCAGGAGTCGCCCATCCGCGTCTTTCGCCGGAGCGATGTCGCCAAGGTGCGCATGACGTACCCCGACCCCCGCGCCGAGCCGGTGACCTTCGAGGTGGCGCATGTGGACCTGTATTTTTTCTATGATATCGATGTGGTCATCCTGATCGTGGAAGTCTACGCCGATGACCTCTCACTGCCCCGAGCGCAGGACACGCTCTTCCGTTTTGGACGGGGCTATCCCACGTATTGGGAGCCCGAGGGGCGAGGAGGTCACTGCCCGAAGTACGTGGAGTGGCTCGCCGCTGACGGCAAGGTGCTGGCCGTCTCAGATTACGAGAAACGCGAAAAATATCTGTCATTCGTGTGCCGGTACCGGGCACCGTGCATCGCGTCGCATTGGGAATGGCTGCTCGAGCCGCTGGTGCTCCACCATTCGGGGGAGAAAGGCCTCATCCGCTATCGGCAGATCGAATACCATCTCATGCCGGTGATGGCCTATCTCGGCATGGACGATCCAGGGGCGTTGACCCGTGCGGAGTTCGTGCGGGTGGGGCTGGCCACGGCGCCGGGCACGTGCGAGTCGCTGCCTTACTCGGAGCCTCACTTGCGCGATTTCGAAGATCGCTATTGTTACGACCGCTACTGGAACGGACAGGACCGGGAGCGTCCGGGGACGCGCTTTATGTGTACCGGGCGCGTGTTTACGATGGTGGGCGACCGTCGCGAACGGGTCTTTATCGACCGCAAGACCGATCTCGAGCAGTTCCGGCACGAATACTTTCTGTTATTCCTGATCGCGCATTTTCATAAGGCAGCGCTGCTCATGCTCGCGAATCGCCTGGTCGATGCGATGAACCGGTTGGATATCGGCAACCCGGAGTCAGTGCGGCAGTTTCGGCGCGTCATTCGACAGACGCTGGGCATCTTTCTTCGCTTCACCCATCGCTACTGGTTCCACGAGGTCTCGGACCATGTGCAGGCCAAGGAACTGTTCCGCATGATCAGTGCGCACCTGGGCACGGAGCGGCTGTACGCGGAGGTCAGATATGCCATCGAGGACATGAGCCAGTATCTCGACAGCGATGCCCTGCGCCGGCAGGGGGAGACGATGGTGCGTCTGACCGTGGTGACGACGTTCGGACTGATTGGAGTCGCGACGACCGGCTTTCTGGGCATGAACTTGTTCGCTATGGCAGCGAGCCCGCTGCCGACAAAGCTCCTCTACTTTTTTCTCGTCCTGATTCCCACCACCGCCGTGACCATCTATACGGTGGTGAAATCCCGGCGTCTGTCGGATTTTCTCGAGACGCTGGCCGACGAGCGTCGTTCGTGGCGGACCAAGCTCGCTACCTTCGCCGATGTCTGGAAGGCGACGCACGGACGGAACCGCTGAGCCGCCTTCACGAAGAAGGCAGAACCACATACGAAAGGGTCCTAACCATCCTCAGCGGTAGCTTTGTTCCCGTTTCCATAGCCGGTTGCACGGGGAGTAATCAACGGCTGAAGGAGGATGACAAGATTCCCAGCGACATGCGATCGATCTCGAAGACGCCTTCGTTTCAAGACGATTGATTCTTAGTTCCGCCTTACCTGCAGCATGTCGGCCATACACCTCTAATTCATTGAACCCGCCGCGCCGCGCATCGCCCGAAATACGATCCACTCGAAGGCGAGAACTGGGTACAGAAATAACCCGCAGAAAACTCCGTTGAATCGGTTAGCAAGGGGTTAGGTGTGGCATACTTGAGTGGACATCGCAGTGCGGGTTACATGGTAAGTAGTAACAACCAGACCTATTTTGCCACCTATCGCCTTACGCGCAATGCCTGTATCTTTCCCACGTCATGCGAGAGGCTCCGGTCTAACCTTCTCCCCAGTCCGGGGCACTCTGACGGTGGCCACGTTGCCGAGGGTTCCTTCAGATCAAGTCAACGAAGCGACTCACGTCACACTCGACGGAGGAGAAAGTGGAATGAGGTACGTATACTATACTGTGCTCTACCTAATCGGGTGGATCATGCGGGGCAGATCATGACCTCCCACAATGATACGTTGGCATCTCAGTTCTTATATTCAGACGTCCTCGCCCCCGCACGCGGAATTCTCATAGGCCTTCTCCTCGCCATCATGCTCTGGTCAGCGGTGCTCCTACCAATTGCCCTTTTCCTATTGGCTTAGCCTGGTACATATCCCTTCACCCTGATCACTTTCGGCGTCGTTTGTCCGGTCACTCCTGATACACCGATAGTGGGATCACGTATTACGCTCACCGCTCTGCGCCAAGGCCTCGATCTGAGCATAATTCACATCGATAGTGCGAAAATGTACGGGGCTGTCGAGGATTTGGTTGGCGAGGCGATCGTGCGGCGACCTGATGAGGTCTTTCTGGCATGCAAGGGTTCTTCAGCTTGAGCGGGAGGGGAAGATTCTCTTCTAGGGGGTAGTAACTTCGATGGTCAGACCTTGAAGAAGCCTGGGAGATTCACGGGAGAGCGGCGTTTCGTCTGGAATCAGGTTCTATACCATCTGGAGCCAAGGCCACCTTCCGGGGGGGGGAGATGGGTCGGCAGATACGCCTCTCAGGTTAGAGTTGCTGTGGGGCTGAAGAAGTTTCCGAGTAACTTACGCAGCTGCCGACCATCCAGAAGGTTGACCTTCTTGTGGCCAAGCACCTTGTGGAAATCCTGTTAAGGACATACTCTTGCTGAAGGGTTCTTGACGCGGTTGCCTCTTGGTACGCCATCCCCTCCACTCAACGCCCATTGGATGCCCGCATTCCTGTGACAAGTGCGCATTGACACGCCTGCGGCGCAGCGAGCGTGGCACAGCCGATCACCGCGAAGAGCCGGGCGTCCCCAATGACGGAGTGGAAATCCACCACAGCGGATGCCGTCGCCCGACTGGGAAAGCGAAGCGACGGCTGGTCGGGCCTCAGGCGAGAAGTCTATCGTCCTCGTTCCGACCAGCCGTCTTGTGCTTTTGGGAATAACGTGAGATTCGATTGCGCAAGATGACCGGATCGAGTATATCGCCACAACTGGGGCATCGCCAGGCCACCACCTTGGCAAAGGTGCCTCCATAGTCGCGCAGGGTTTCAGTGACCATAATTCCATGACAACGTGTACATTCCATCATCGCCTCCTCGCGCTCATCACGTGTGGTGAGGTCAGTGGAAGCCGGGTTCCTTACGGGGGAGCCCTCACACCCAGCCTGTCCATCTACATGAGGCGTGCCATGTGAAAGGACTGAAAAAATCAAGGTGATCTTGTCCGCATTGATGCCCTGAGACGGGGGTTGTTGCCTCGGTAACGTTTCACACCGTCTCAGGACCTGGCTCGGCAGGGAGGCCCCGATTAGCCTTCTGGTCTGGAATGAGGTATCCTTTATTTCAGTACAAAAATGTGCCTAGGTAGAACAGCCATTATCAGCGGGGCTCAGTCGATGGAGGAACAAACCAGTCGGCGTAACCAGGAGGGAAGAATGTCTCGATCATTGTGCCACGAAAGGGGGTTTACCCTTATTGAGTTGATGATCGTGGTGGCGATCATCGGAATCTTGGCGGCCATCGCCATCCCAAACTACCTTCGCTATCAGGCAACATCCCGACAGGCTGAGGCAAAGACCAATTTGTCAGGAATTTACCTCTCAGAAACAGCTTCTTTCGCTCACAGAGGCACCTATGACTCATTTGCAAACGTTGGGTTCGTGTTGTCGGGGGGATCGAACCGGTACACTTATCGTTCAGGGGCACCTGGGGACCAGATTAATGGTGTCGGCGGGGCAACCGGTGAGAATGCGGCGTGTTTGCCGGCCGCCATGGGACCCGCACTTCCTCCCGGCGCGGTGGCGACAGCCTTTACTGCAACGGCCGTGGCAAATCTTGACAGCGATGCAACCATCGACCATTGGACTATTAACGATATTAAGGGCGGCATGCCTGTTCAGGGCAATGGCTGCAATGACGTGGCAGGGTGATGAGATACTGGCGTTGATAGAAAGTTTCAAGACTCGTACCTCGCTGGGCCCGGGGCCTGCTTTTCCGTGAGGAATGAGCAAATTTTGCCCTCCTGATCTTCCCGTCACCATCCTTGACATTCCTATAATACGGTGGCGGACCGATCCTGCCACTTCGACAACGCTCACCCATTAACTGTGTCAATCAAAATGACTCTTCCTGTCGCTGTGTGAACGCTCCTCTCTAATCGTGTCGAGCTTGATCGTTATCGAAGGAGCAACGGCTGAGGCAGACTTCTCACCACGGTTTGATTGACGCCTGTGGGCGCGTTATGCAATAAGTAGCACAGTCTTGGTGAGGGAAGATTTGTCAGGAGCGATGGTTATGCAGGGACGCGAATTTCACGATGGAGCCCAAGATGGACTTGAAGCATTAGAGCCGCTTGATCCTGAAAAGATTCGGTCCTTTTCTGACCTGCTAGTGGCGATGCGGAAGACGGCTTTCGGTGGCCGACGGCTGGGCGAGGCGTTCGACGTGTTGACCGCCATGATTGAAGATTCTGATTGTCTTGTTGTGTTGACACTCTCTGGAGCGATGACGATCGCCAAGATGGGGAAAATTATCAGTACCATGATCGATCATGGTATGGTGCAAGCCATCGTCTCAACCGGCGCTCTGATTGCGCATGGATTGAGTGAATCAGTCGGCAAGGTTCATTATCGGCACGATCCTTCCATGCGTGATGAGGAGCTGTTCCGCAAAGGTTACAACCGCGTGTACGATACCTTGGAGATGGAGGCCAATCTCAATTACGTCGAGCACGTGGTCTCCAGGACGCTCAAGCGCATTCATGCGGGTCAACCCTTCTCATCCGAAATCCTGACTCGGGAACTGGGGCGTACTCTGGTCGACGAGCACGATGGAAGCGGCATTCTGAAGAGCGCCTATCTCAAGAATGTACCGGTCTATATCCCGGCCTTTACCGATTCCGAAATGGGACTTGATGTTGCCACTTGGGCGATGGGTCAGCAGATCGATCGCGCACGGAGTGGAAAGCAAACGCTGGACAGCGATCTCGGGATCCTGCGCACCCTCCATCATACCCAGCCTCTCTTCAATCCCTACTTGGACTTGAATAGCTATACGGACCGCGTCTTACCGTCCAAGCGGCTGGGGATTTTCACGATCGGGGGAGGAGTACCTAGAAATTGGGCTCAGCAGGTGGCGCCGTATGTGGAGATCGGAAATGTCAGGCTCGGACTAAGTGTCAAGCCCCCGCGGTTCCAGTATGGGGTTCGGATTTGTCCTGAACCTGATTATTGGGGCGGTCTCAGTGGGTGCACCTATACCGAAGGAATTTCTTGGGGCAAGTTTGTTCCTCCAGAAGAAGGTGGCCGCTTTGCCGAAGTGCTGAGTGATGCGACGGTAGTCTGGCCGCTGCTTATGATGGGGCTGCTGGAACGGATAAAACCAAAGGGCAAAGCTTCGTAGCGCACCGCGTAGCCTCGCCTGGTTGATCCAGGGATTGGAAGATGATCTCGACGCCACGGACTCGAAAATCTCAGTATCATACGGATCGTGACCTCCTGGAACGGGAGGTGGTGGTTGAACGGTTCAGATCCGGTGGACCAGGGGGGCAGCATCGGAATGTGACGGATTCCGCGGTCCGGTTACTGCACGTGCCATCGGGTGTCCGAGTAACGGCAGCTGATTCCCGGTCGCAGCATCGGAATCGCGAAACGGCCTTTGCCCGCCTCATCGAGCATCTGCACCGGCTAAATCAGGTGCGTAAGCCGCGCGTTCGGACACGTGTATCCGGTCAGTCCATCGAGCGTCGGCTGAGAGAAAAGAAGCGACGACAGAAGACTAAGGAGCACCGCGCACGCACCGTCAATCGAGATGAGTGAACAGGTCACAGGAGCCGGATGTCAGGCACGCCGGACTTCAGTAGCCGGAACTGACCCTACGCCGTCGCGTTCGGAAGGATGGAAGCACTCTTGTGTCCGGACGGGAATCGTCGTCCTCATCGTTGGCTGTCTGATGGTCCTGACTCTCCTACCTGAGAGAGTGGGCGGTCAGGAATCCCTCCCCGGGTTCGCAGTGGATGTTCGGACGAGAGGGAATCCCAAAGCCCCCGTGACCCTGATCGAATATTCCGATTTCACCTGCGGGTATTGTAAGAAGTTTTTCTTGGAAACCTGGCCACAGATACACACGAAATACGTCGAGACAGGGAAACTCCGCTTTCTGTATCGAGACTATCCGCGGGCCTCGCAAGGACCGGGCTTCGATGCGGCGATCGCGGCCCGGTGCGCGGGGGACCAGGGTCGCTATTGGCCGATGCATGATCGGCTCTTTGGGGGGAGGTTGGATCAGGCGCAATTTCAACGTCATGCCAAGACCATCGGGTTGGATCTTATCGTCTTCACCAAGTGTTTACGGGAGGCTCCACACACCGACGACATCTTCCGCGACAAGGATGAAGGCATAGATCTGGGCTTTCGCGGAACGCCAGGCTTTCTCTTGTTGAGGACGGAAGGGACGGCAAAGGAACCGGCAGTCGCCATTCCCGGCGCATTCCCATTTGAAGTATTTGATGAGCAGATTGATCGTCTGCTGAAGCTCGCGGCGCGTAAGTAATCGTCGCACACCCTCAGTCACCACCTATGTCCAGAAGGGAAATCATGGAACAGCAACAAACATTTTGGCGAGTCGACTGTGAAGAGGGAGAACCGGAGTTTTTGGTCTGTATGTCCTGCCTGAATGAGGTGTTCCTGCGCAAGGTGCCGATGCCGGACTGCCCGACCTGCCATGGCGTCTCGACCTACGAGACGTTCAGCTTGGAGTCGATCCGGGATTGGGGCACGGAAGAACTAATTGCCAAGGCCGAGCTCGCAAAGACTACCGACGAGCAGCCGGTGAGAGAACCGCAACGCACTCCCGAATCTGAAGCGAATGAGATCTAACGGAGAACATCCGTGTCCAGTGCGCGTCCCCTCTTAATTGGCCATCAGTGGAAACAGACAGCTCTGACCATCCCGGTCATGAATCCTTTCACAAGAGAGAAGGTGGTGGAGGTTTGCCAGGCCGGCAAAGAAGAGGCGGAGGAAGCCGTCGTGACGGCCGTGAGGACGTTTCCCTTGACGAGCCGGTTACCTTCCCATGCCAGAGCCGCTGCCCTGGCAAAGATTGCCGCTGCCCTCGCTGATCGGCACGACGAGTTGGCCCGTACGATGACCGCGGAAGCTGGCAAGCCTATCTCAGATGCGCGTCGTGAGGTATATCGAGCGGTTCAAACCTTTACCGTCGCTTCCGAGGAAGCGAAGCGGATTCCTAGTGAGGTCGTTCCTTTGGATCTGACACCAGGCACGGAGAACTACCTCGGGATTGCCCGCCGGTTCCCGATCGGTCCCGTGCTGGGGATCACCCCGTTCAATTTTCCGCTCAACCTCGTCGCGCACAAGGTCGCGCCTTGCTTGGCCGTCGGTAATCCAATTGTGCTGAAGCCTGCGCCCCAGACTCCGCTCACCGCTCTATTACTGGGTGAAATCATTCTCCAGGCCGGACTCCCGGCGGGCGCTATCAGTGTCCTGCCGTGCGACAACACCGTGGCGGAACAGATGGTCACCGATTCCCGATTCAAAATGCTGAGCTTTACCGGCAGCGCCGCGGTCGGCTGGATGCTCAAGGCCAAGTGTGGAAAGAAGCGTGTCGCGCTGGAATTGGGCGGCAATGCCGGAGTGATCGTGGAACCGGACGCTGATCTGGACCAAGCCGCGCAACGCTGCGTGACAGGAGGCTTCATCTATGCCGGTCAAACCTGTATTTCCGTGCAGCGTGTGTTCGTGCATGAGGCCGCGTATGAGTCGTTTCTTGGCAAGCTGCTCCCACGGGCGGCGGCGGTCAAAGTAGGAGATCCGATGGACGAGGGAACGGTGATTGGGCCTCTAATCGATGAGGCGGCCGCCCAGCGTGTCGAAGTATGGATCGGAGAAGCCGTCGCGGGAGGAGCTCGTGTCCGGACCGGCGGGAAGCGATCCGGCTCACTGTTCGACGCGACGGTCCTGACCGATGTGACGCCCGACATGAAAGTATCCTGTCGGGAAGTCTTCGGTCCGGTCATCACAGTCACACCCTACAGACGGTTCGATGACGCGCTCAATGCCTTGAATGACTCAGACTTCGGCTTGCAGGCCGGCGTGTTTACGCAGGATATCGACAAACTCTTTAGGGCCTATCGAGAACTGGAAGTGGGATCGGTGTTGGCCAATGAAATTCCGACATTTCGGGCCGACCAGATGCCCTATGGCGGGGTTAAGGATTCCGGGCTCGGTCGCGAAGGGGTTCGGTACGCTATCGAAGACATGACGGAACTGAAGCTCCTGGTCTTGAACATCCGTCCATCTAGTCAAGCGTAAGTCCTCAGTCATCGTCGAGGGTTTTCCCTACCTGGCTCAGGAAGAAATCTTTCCGTCCATATTGCGGAAACACCTAGAAACTTGCTACAACTTCGACCCGATGTCGGGAGGTGACGCAGTTGGAGGTGGAGCGGCTGTAGGGAGGTACGATGGTTCCAACTCATATGTTTCTCACCCGGGGCGTTGGGATTCATAAGGAGAAACTGGCCTCGTTCGAGTTAGCATTGCGAAGCGCCGGAATCGCTTACTGCAATCTGGTGAGCGTCTCCTCAATCTTTCCTCCGAACTGTAAAATCATCCCGAGAAAGAGGGGAGAAGCTCTCTTGAATCCCGGTGAAATCACCAATTGCGTCATGGCCAGGTCGGAGACCAACGAGCGTAATCGGCTGATTTCTGCCTCCATCGGGCTTGCTATTCCGACGGATCGGCGATCCTATGGGTATCTGTCTGAACATCATGCATATGGAGAAACAGACGAAGAGTCCGGAGAGTATACGGAGGACCTGGCCGCCCAAATGCTGGCGACGACGCTGGGCATCGAATTCGACGCAAATTTGGCCTGGAAGGAACGGGAACAGGTATTCAAGATGGGGGGCAAGATCGTCAGGACCCTCAATATCACCCAGTCGGCTATCGGCAAGGCGAATCGATGGACCACCGTCGTCGCGCTGGCCGTTTTCATCCCACTCGAGAATCTCCCCAAGCCTCGCTCCCGCCGTGGCTGAGCGGTTGGTGGCAGACATTCGTCGGTCATCGGCGATCGATCCTTGGAGAACCCAAACGGCACCGGTGGACGTATGACGCTTCCCGAAGGATGGCTAGGGCACGCACAGAATTTTCTTGCCCTCGAAGAGCCTTGGTGTCACCCAACGCAGGCTGGGGTTTACGTACTGCCTGCACCCTATGAACATACGTCGAGTTATGTATCGGGATCCGATCATGGGCCATCTGCCATCATCGAGGCGTCGCAGCAGGTGGAGCTGTATGATGAGACGCTCGGCTTTGAGACGTACCGTGAATGGGGCGGAGTGGCCACGGCCGTTCCGTTGGACCTCAAGGGGCGCGTCAATCGGGAGGCCGTCGATACGATCTACGAGTACGTCCGCCCGCACGTCGCGCCAGGGCGGTTCATTCTAACACTAACTGGAGAACATACTGGCGCGTTGGGTGCGATTCGAGCCCACGCCAGGGTCCATTCGGACCTGTGTGTGGTTCAGATTGATGCGCATGGCGATCTTCGCCAGGCATATCAGGATAATCCGTTCAGTCATGCCAGCGTGATGGCCCGGGTCGTTGAGGATGGTCTTCCGCTCGTCCAGGTCGGGATCCGGTCTATTTCACCTGAAGAAATCGACCTCATCAACTGCACGAAGACGATCGCAACCTTCTTTGCATCCTCCATGCTTGACCCTACAGGCCCCTATGGGGGACAGGCCGCCAACTGGGTCCCGGAAGTGGTCAAGGCTTGTACTGGGCCTGTCTATCTGACGTTTGACTGTGACGGGTTGGACGTATCCTTGGTGCCCGCGTTGGGAACGCCCGAGCCAGGTGGCCTAGGGTGGTATGACGTGCTCGCCTTGGTCACGGCCTTGGCAAAAGGTCCTGGGATGGTCGGGATGGACGTCAGCGAAATCACGCCGATCGAAGGATTCGTCGCACCGCAGTTTACAATCGCCCGGCTGATCTATCGAATTCTCGGTCGTGTGCGGGCCGGCCGGCACACACAATAACAGGAGAGAGTCTCGAACTCGTTCTCTCCCTCGGTTCATCATGCGCTCCACAAAACTCATCAAGCGTATGACGAGTCGGGAATCAACCCTTACGATGGACCCCATGGCCGGTGGACGGCTTTCTGAGAAACCATCCACTCCTGCCCAGGATCACTTGATCCGCATCAATAGGTTTTTTACGCAGCAAGGACTATGTTCCAGGCGGGAAGCGGACCGATTGGTCGAGAAAAAGCGAGTGACCATCAACGGTCGCATGGCCGTGTTTGGTGATCGTGTCGGAGTGAACGATGTTATCACGAGAGATGGAATGGTGGTGCCGTGGGGGAACCCGCCGGTCTATATCAAGTTTCACAAGCCTATCGGGATCACGACGACCAGCGAACCCTATGTGCAAGGGAATATCATCGCGTATGTCGGGCATCCTGAGCGGATTTTCCCGATCGGCCGACTGGATAAGGATTCCTCAGGCCTGATCCTGCTGACTAACGACGGCGATATCGTCAATCGGATTTTACGCGCGGAGCATCATCACGAGAAAGAGTATGTGGTGCAGGTCGACCGGCCGTTTGATTCAGCTTTCTTAGCCCACATGGCTCGCGGCGTGGTGATTCTGAATCGGGCGACACGGCCGTGTGTGGTTCGCCGAGTGGGGCGGAGGGGATTTCGGATCATCCTGACGGAAGGCCGAAATCGGCAAATTCGGCGGATGTGCCAGGCTCTTGGCTACCGTGTGATCGCTCTCCATCGGGTCAGGGTCATGAACGTCAAAATTGACGGCCTGCAGATCGGGCAATGGAAGAATCTGACCGAGCGCGAGCGAACCGAGCTCTTGACCGCCTTGGCAGACCCACGGAAAGGCAACGCTCAGGGTTAAGGTTTTCAACTTGGAAGGGAGCCTACCATTCGTTCGGACGGAACATCGGACCGGATTCCTTTGTCGACACCGAAACAGGAACGGACAGGTCGGGTTCGGGCTCAACCAAGGCTCTCTTTTCAGCAGGGAGAGAGGCTGTGTCAGGCATGCGGTCAGACGAGCCTTTCGAGCGGCTGAGGAGCAGGTTCAAGAAGGCGATCACAATGCTTCCTACGATCAAACCGGAGCCGGTGGCGCGAACGGTTTTGGTCCCCTCGTCCCGCATATCCTTGGCCACATCGGCGACTGTAACTAACAATCGGTCCAGTGCCAAACTGACCTGGATTAGTTTGGGTCCCGAATTCTCTGCGGCCTGATGTTCCGCCTTCGTCCGTAGCTCGGCTGCCTCTTGCGGCGACCCCGCGCTCCATAGCTGGACCATCAGATCAATGGTCCGACTGGCCGCCCTGAAATAGGCGTCCAGACTCTCCCTGACGGCCCGCAGGTCCTCCAGCTCGCTCCGCCCGCTGCGTGAGACCCGTAGGCTCGCTGCGGCGTACCGATCAATGGCGTGCTGAATGCGTGCTCGCTGATCCGGCAAGGAAGCGGTAATGCGATCGAAGTCCTTCTTCGTCGCCGCTTCCACGGACCGAATCACGGTGGTCCGGTACCGGATGATATCAGCGGAAATGTGCGCGAGGTCCGTTGCCGCGAGGGTGTATTCCGTGTACATGATACGGAGGTCCTGGTCGATCTGACTCAGAGCCTGAGCGCCCATGTATCCGAGACCCGCAATGAGCAGGCTGATGACAATCTGATTCCACGTAGGGCGAAAAGGCCGCAAGGAAAATCGATAAGCCAACGTGTCTCCCTCATGCGACGAGGCAGAAAGCCAAGAGCGCCCACTGCCGTAAAGTCTAACAGATTGTCGAGTCGGAAAGAAGCCCTGCATCGAGGCGGAGCCGGCTAATCCAAGACCACGCGGCGATCGACATGTGTGGCTAGCGTCGAGTCGTTGGACACGAAAATAACCGACCAGGGCTCGTCCTTCGAACAAAGTCGTCGTAGGATCGTTTCGCGTGTGGTGGGGGACATATTGTGCAGCGTCCCATCAAGGATAAGAACTTGGGGGTGTGTGACGATTGCGCGCGCCACCAATATTCTCTGAATCTGACTGGTTGTAAAGGTTTTCCCTTTGCCTTTGACAGGCGTCCTCAGGCCCAACGGAAGCTCGTCCACTTCCTCTTCAAGTTCCACAAAACGGAGCGCCCATCGAACATCTTCGTAGGTCACCGAAAGGCGGTCGATCGTGATGTTCTCCTCCAGCGTCCCCTCGAACAGGGTCAACTGGGAATCGAGTACCAGGCCACGACAGGCATTGAGGGACGCCATGTCCACATCCCGGAGGTCGACACCGTTATACCGGATGATTCCGGACGTCGGTGTGGAAAGGCCGGAGAGGACTCGAGCCATAGTGGTTTTGCAGGTGCTGGTACTCGAGAAAATCGCAAGCTTCTCACCGGGGGAAACTTCTAAGTTGAAATTCTTGAACAGCGCCTGTCCTTCAGGGTAGGAGAAGGAGAGGTCTTTGCAGGTCAATCTGATGCCATGGACGCTCGGATCGGGCAGCGACACGCTCAATTGTGCAGTCACCGTATCCTTGGGAAGCGAGAAGAGGAACGCCAGCTCATCCAACGATGTGAAGAAGTAGAAGACGGCGTAGATCCGTCTGGCAACTGTGTCGAAGTTCAACAGCAAGGTCCCGACGATGACTTCCGCGGCGACGAACTGGCCCAGGGTAATCTGGCCGATAGACAACAACCATCCGGCCATCCCGATGAGACTGCTATGGCCGAGGGCCTGCCACACCATGGAGCCCTTGTATTGCCGATGAAGGATGTCGGAGCGTCGCTTTCGAGCGGCCACATATTCCTGGACCAAGGCGTCGGTTTTCTTCAGCAAAAGAGGAGTGCTGGCTGTGGCTTTCAGGTGCAACAGGTTGTCGGTGATATTCTGCAACCAATTGAGCGTTTCGTAATGCAATTTGTTCACTTTCATCGTGATCTTCAAGCCGCCCCGACTGAGGACCACGATGGCCGTCAAGAAACCGGCCAGCAAGACCACATCAAAAACCAGAAAGTATGGGTGATAGAACACGAGAATGGTCATCCCGACGATGCCTCCGACGGCCACATTCATCAAGTCCACCAGCATCGCCACCAGGGCTCGCGGCATCGACTCGGCCTCGAAGAAGTAGTTGATGTACTTCGACAGTAAGGTCTCATCCTTGAAACGAGGGAGTTGTTGGGTCAAGGCGAGCGAGATACGGCTATACAGACGCTGAACCAGAATTTCCACGGAACGGGTTTGCAGCACGCGCAAGCCGCCGATGAAAATCAGGGTCATCGCCATGATGCCGGTCAGGGTGATGATCATAATCGGCTGAATCGCGAACGCAAACGTATTGACCAGTTCCTGCACGGTCAGCGGAACGATCAGAGAGAACAGACCGATGGCGAGCGCATATGAGACAATGAGCGCGAGGATCTTTTTTTCAAGCTGGAACAGGAAGATGAGACGCGCGAGGGTGTCTCGGGTCAGTCCTAGCTGGCTATGCGGGTAAAGGGGAGCGGGGTTACTCATGACGAGTGTATCCCCAACCCTAGCCGTTCGAATGGCGGCTGAGACCTCATCGGATTGGAGCCCCTCCCGAGTGGCGCCACCTGAGCCTATAGCCTATCAGAGGGAGCGCGAGAACACCACACCCGACTTACTTGATAGACTTGTAACTCACGGGCGTCGCGGTGGCTGGACTCTTCGCCCAGGCGCCGATGGCCCACTGATAGAACGCCTGCGCCTTTTGGTAGTCCGCCTGCGCTCTGATCCACTGATTTTCGGCATCCACCGCGTTCCGCTCACGAAGGTTGACGAACAGGACACTAGTGGCGCCCAAGCTGAATCGAAACCGTTCCCCCTCCTCCAGCGTCCTGGCCATTTGCAGAGACTGATAGGATGCGGCGATCCGCTCTTTTGCCCGTTCGACGGCTGACAGGGCGTTATCCACGTCGACGATGACCTGCTGTTCGCGGAACTTCCGGAGAAGGACGAGCCGATCCGACCTTCCCTGCGCCTCGAGGACTTCGCCGCGGGCGCGCCGCTGGAGCAACGGAATCCGCATCTCGATCCCGAACCGATAGCCCAACCCAAGCACGAATTTTTCCGGAGCGCGGGCCGGCGCGGCCTCCGCATCTAAGCTGGGCAGGAGGTTGTTCTTGGCCAATTCCAGGTCAATGTTGTTCAGCTTGGCTTCGATCTCCACTTCTTGTATTTCCGGCCGCGCCGCCCTCGCGGTCAATTTATGAGCACGGACTGTCTCGCCCGATGGCGCCTCGCTTTGCTTCGGGAAATCGGTGGCGCGATCCAGAGGCGGCGTGGTTGGGGCATCCTTGTCCCAGAGAAACATCGAGAACTTATATTGTTCTAGTTCCACCGTCCGGGTGGCGGCGATCAGGATCTCCTTGCGGCGCTGAACCTCCTGGCTCGCTTCCACAGCATCGAGCGGGGCGGCGGCGCCGGCCTTGGCCCGTTGCTCGATCTGCTTGAACCGATCCTCCGCCACCCTGAGCGCCCGTTTCTGGACGTCGGCGAACTTGACCGCGGAGATCCAGTCCCAGTATTGGCTCGCGGCCGCGACGAAGAGGTCCTGGCGCGTGCGAGCGATCTGAATGTCGGCGCGGGGGTCGGCTAATCCGGACCGTTTCAGTTCCGCGCTTTCGGGGTTCACCTGCAGCCCTCGCAGAATCGGGATAAAGATGCCCAGCAACGCCTCATTCTCCTTGCCGAGGATAGGATCGGGAACGATCGGATCAGCGCCGATGACCCGCCGATATCCGACAATTCCCCTGACGCCGGACGGATCTCTCATCTCCACAAACGAGTCGTTAAACCCGCCGGTCCTCGTATCCATCGATCCCGAGGGAACAAATCGTTCGATTTGAGTGTCGTTGACCAGCACAGGTTCAAAGGCCCCCAGGGCTTTGAGGAATTTCCCCCTGGCGACAATCTTTTCGGTGCCGCTTCCTTGGAGCAGCGGATGAGATCGGTCGACCCAGGCCAAGACCTCGTTCAGCGTGAGAGGAATAGGCGGCAAGGGCTTCGGTGGAACGCCATCCGCAGCGGCCGACTCGGATGGGTTTCCCATAGAGATCGCCACCATCACCATACAGACGATGAGTCGAAGTGCGTGAATCATGACGGTCTCCTTTCTTTGGGTCGGCTGATATGAACAAGAGATCGCGCCGACGCGTGGCGAGAAAAGGGGTGGCGAGTCGAGTACAGCACGCGCTATTTGGTGCTTCGACCGGCTTTGGGCAGAAGGGTATCAAGCAAGGATGGCGGGCCCTCCTGATAGTCGGGTGGGAAGAGGTTGAATCGACGCCACAATTCGTACCAGAGGGGTACTCGATTGAGAATGACCCAGGCCATGATCTTCGTGCCTTGCCGGACATGAGCTTGCTCCGGCCAGGGCCTGTCCTCGGGATCGGGAACCACCCAAAAGCGATAGTTGCCTTTCCCGTTATCGACCTGGTCCACGACCTTAATGACGCCGCCGTAGGTGCCGGCCATCACTTCAGGCCAGGCGGGGAGAGGAATCGCGGGGATACCGTAGAACAGCAACCGCACCTTGCGGCCGACGTTCAAGAGCGGTGCGTCGAGGCCGTCGGCCACCATTTCTGCCGCTTTGTCCGAGCTGAGGGGAGAAAGACGCAACAGCTTGTCGCCGGGCCGGACGGTCTCGCCGGCCCCGACTTCGGACATCTTCACGACGGTCCCGTCGATGGGGGCATAGA
The DNA here is from genome assembly GCA_963703955.1 of Nitrospirota bacterium. Lineage (GTDB taxonomy): Bacteria > Nitrospirota > Nitrospiria > Nitrospirales > Nitrospiraceae > CAVPGK01. The sequence continues at coordinate 17,293 of CAVPGK010000009.1, forward strand.
TGCGGCTGGCGATACGACGTTGCGTGGCATTGGAGAGACGCAACTCCACGTCCGCCAACTGGTCACTCGCTCTTCCAGCTTCGGCTTGCGCGCCGGCCAGGGCCGCTTCCGCATCGAGGAGCCGCTGCAACATTTCCGCGCTCACCTGATCGCGGCCGAAGCTTAAGGCCTTCATCCCCTGCTGAGCCGCATGAAGGCCCGCCTGGGCCCCTTGCAGTTCAGCCTTGCTGGCAATCGCCGCTTGGATCGACAATTCCAATTCTCGCTGCGAAACCAAACCTTGAACAGCGAGCTGCCGATGGCGACCGACATTCAACTCCGCCGTATCGACGGCGACCTCGGCGGCCGCAACCCTTTGCTCGGCTTCTCGGACCTTGTTTTCCGCCTCGACCACTCGAGCTTCGGCCGATGGGACCGCAGATTTGACCAGATCCTGCATGTCGGCAATTCGATTATCGAGCTGCTTAGCGCGCTCCAACGCAGCGCGGCGTTGCTGATCCAGAGCCCTCTTCCGTTGTTCGAGCAAAGGTAGAAGGTCGGGTGACATAAATTGAGGGTCCCAGTCGTCCATCTCTAGGATCAGTTCGCCTTGTTTCACACGGACGCCTTCATACACATGCCATTTTCTGATGCGTCCATTAATCTGCGCCTCAATGTCCTGAGGCCGCTCAAAGGGCGAGTACGCGGAGAGTTGGCCGGTGGTGGTAATGGTCTGCGTCCACGGGACGAAGGCGATGATCAGGAAGAAAAACAGCAGGAGTTTGATCGAGATTCTGCCGTATCGGCGCAGGTACTCGGGGACCCGTACGAGTTGCCAAGCCTGGAGCTTCGCGGAGGTGGCGAAATTATCGACATCGATATCCTCGAGTCCCGTCGGCTGATCGACGAGCGATCGAACCTTGCTTTTGAGAAGGTCGGTCGGGCGCTGCACGGCGTGCCTCTCGCTAGCCCATTATAAAGAATTCCTCATTGTGGGGTCAAATCCATGGCAGAGGTTGCCGCTTGGGGCAACAGGTAGCTGGGACGAGAGGGTCGATCACGGTCGAAGGAGAGACGCCAGCTTGACCCCCTACGCGGAGAAAGACTAAGGTGTTGGCCCAACCAGATAGAGAATGGTGTCGAATGTCGCCGCATAGGGCATTCGGAAGTATCCGGGCTTGGTCAAGAGGGGGCGATGGCCGTTCAACGTCTGAGTCGAAAAGAAGCGACGCTGTGGCCCGGGACAAATCAGGACACGGTTCCGCTCGTCGGAGTGCTCGGCGGAAGCCGAACCGACTTCCCGGTGCTGGAGAAGGCAGTGGCCGTGCTGCGGCAACTAGGAATCCCATGCGAGTTGTTGGTGGTATCCGCCCACCGGACGCCAGATCGGCTGTTCGCGTACGCGGAACAGGCGCCGGGGCGCGGGATCGAGGTGATTGTGGCCGGCGCCGGAGGCGCCGCTCACCTGCCGGGCATGTTGGCCGCGAAAACCTACCTACCGGTGATCGGCGTTCCGATTCCCACCGAAGATCTCCGGGGCCTCGATTCGCTCTTGTCGATCGTGCAAATGCCGAGGGGGATTCCGGTAGCCACAGTGGCGATCGGAGGAGCGGAGAACGCCGGGTTCTTGGCGGCTGAAATTCTAGCGGGGCGGTATCCTCTGATCCGCAAGCGCCTCATCCAATTTCGGGAGGAGCAAACGCGAGCAGCCATCGCCTCCTCTGACGAGTCGCTGCCTGCGCCCAAGAAAAAACGGTGATCAACCATGCACGGCTTGATTGCGCCGGGCACGACGCTGGGGGTCCTGGGAGGAGGACAACTCGGGGCCATGTTCGCGCATGCGGCGCGGCGCCTGGGCTATCGTGTGGCGGTGTGGGATCCCGACCCTGACGCGCCTGCTCTCAAGGTCGCCGACCGGTCGTTCACCTCGCCCTTTACTGACGCCGCTTCACTCTTGGAGTTCGCGCACTGTGTCGGCGCGGTGACCTACGAATGGGAGAACATTCCAGTGACCGTAGCTTCTACGCTCGAACAAGCGGTCCCCATGAGACCCGCCAGCCGCATTTTGGGGCTGCTCCAGAATCGCCTCGAGCAGAAAACCTTTCTCATGGACCATGGTTTTCCGGTCGCACCATTTCAGACTGTCGTACATCCCGATGAATTGAAAGCCGCGGCGGAAGCGGTCGGTTTTCCCTCGGTCTGCAAAATCGCTACGGCAGGCTACGACGGCAAGGGCCAATGGAGGTTGGCTGAACCGAAGGACGTTCCAAGCCTGCGAGACACGCTAAGCCGGAACCAAAAGAGCCGATGGATTGTGGAACAGGTTCTTCTCTTTGAGAAGGAGGTGTCAGTTCTGGTGATCAGAGGAGTCGACGGGGACCGCCGCGTCTATCCGGCGGTCGAGAATCTGCACGAAGACGCAATCTTGCGTGTCACCCGCGCGCCTGCCGACATCGAGCCGAGAACCGCGGAAAGCGGTATGAATTTGGCTACATCTGTGGTGGACGCACTCGAAGGGATCGGTGTCTTCTGCGTCGAGATGTTTCTCATGCAGGATGGCCGTCTCTTTATCAATGAAGTCGCGCCTCGCCCGCACAATTCCGGCCACTACACACTGGATGCCTGTACGGTCTCCCAATTTGAGCAGCAGGTCAGAGCCCTCTGCGGCCTCCCGCTCGGCGAGGCCAGATTACTGGGTCCGGCCGTCATGGTCAATCTGCTCGGTGACGATCTCACGCGAGCCACAACCGACGATGGCTTGATCAGTCTGTTACGCACCCCCGGCGCCAAGCTCCATGTGTATGGCAAGCGCTCCATCCACCCCGGCCGAAAAATGGGGCATGTGACGTTTCTATCTGAAAAAGCCGAAGAAGCGTGGTCGTCGGCGCTGTCCCTCAGAAGAATGCTCGAGAGCCACCAATAGTTATCCTAATTCGTGGTAGCTTTTCAGGTCGACCAGCCGCTCCGTAGGCAGACGCAACATGACTCCGCCATCCCTACTACTCGAACTTCTGCCACGACGAGTGTCGTTGCGGAGCGAAGAAGCGGACGTCGGAACGTTTGAAGAGGCCGATCAGTGCCATTCCGGCGAGAATCCGCCCACGTGAGCGAAGAAGGCTACGCCTCCCCCTGATCGTCCCAGGCTCATGCCGCCGCTGAGCACCTGCAGCAAAAACCACAGGCCGAGAACCACTCCGGCCGGCACATACATGATCCTGGTGAAGAAGCCCAACGGAATCGAGCACCAACACTTGCGCATGAGGAAACAGCAGGATGTAAGCCCCCAGCACTCCTGAGATGGCACCGCTCGCCCCTACCATCGGCACAGTGGAGGTCGGATCGGTGATGGCATGGCTGTAGACGGCGACGATGCCGCACGTGATGTAGAAGATGACGAACTTGACATGCCCCATCGCGTCTTCAATGTTGTTGCCGAAGATCCAGAGGTAGAGCATGTTGCCGATGAGATGCATCCAGCCGCCATGCAGAAACATGCTCGTGATCAAGCTCACAAAGGGTGGAATGCTAGCGACTTCCGGAGGCAAGGCGGCGTTTCCGAACACGGTTGCCGGGATGGCGCCGAACTGAAACACGAACACTTCACCTGACTGTTCTGGTAACGACGCTTGGTATAAGAAGACCAGCACGCAGGCGGCAATGAACCCGACTGTCACGATCGGAGTGATCTCAGCGGGGTTATCGTCTTTGAGGGGGATCATAAAAAGGCAAAAGTAAAAAGGTAAAAGTAAAAATTGCTCGCCGGGTTTACATATCCATACTTTTGCCTTTTAACTTTTACCCTTTGCTTTGCATGGCCTCAGCGGGTCAAGCGGGGATGGTGTGTCGGAGGCCAGGTGAACCGAAAACCCTGCGGCGTGAGTGTGCCCGCCGCCGCCGTACTTGGTGGCAATAGCGGCGACATCGGCTCCCCGTTCGTGGGAACGAAGACTGTAGTAGCGGCGGCCCTCCCGGTCATGCCAGATCACGCAGAACGGATGGCCGGCCGATAAACGTTCACCGACCTGGCTCGTCAGGATCGGGCTTTGGACCACCGGAATCACTTCGTCGCCAAACGGAAGCAGTTTCGCTTCGGCGGCAATCTTTCCGACCAGTTCGTTTTCATATCGGAGAATCCCCCGGCCTTCCGTCTCCAGCGTGTCTTGCCGAAGACCGTCCCAGGTCCCGAAGTCGTATGGGTAGGAGGCCAGGGCAGCGTTGACCTCTCGACTGGCCGGCAACGCCCAGTGCCATAGGTCTTTGTCCTGCACGTACTGCAACAACCATGGAACCGGCGCCTGATGAGCCCACTCCCATGCCAAGACGGCGCCGGACTTTTTCTGATCAAAATAGGCGTAGGGCAAGCCGGCGAGCGATTGCTGGGCGGTGATGTGATGGTCGAGGACCTGCAGGGTTGCCGCCTGTGCCGCAATGGCTTCAAGGACGGGACGCGCATAACTGAAGTCTACAATCACAACGTAGCGACCTGCCAGATCGGCCGGCGGAGGGCATCCATGCTTGACAGGGATGAATTGGGCAGATGGAAATTTTTTCCACAAAGCCCAGGCAGCGCCGAAGCCGTCTGAGCACTCGGCGTGGTACAAGACCACCTCGGGTGAGCGCACGGAATCGTTCATGGGGGATCGAGGCACGGAACTCATGTGGGGTTAGCTTACCACGGACAGGCTGGCGGGAGAAACCGACATCGGGGAAAGTCAGAGCCCTGCCGGAGGAGTCCCAGCGCCCTCTGCGGTGCCCACCGGCTGCGGAAAGCTGTTCACGCGATCGATCAGTTGCCGAAGCCGCCCTGCGCTCCGACGGTTGTAATGAAGCACGAGACGGGGAAAATTATGCAAGGTCGGCTCATTCTGCTCTTCCGGGAATGGATGGCGTTGTGAAATCGTACCATCCACCAACGTATCTGCAAATTCCGCTCTTAACGTGTCGATCTGGTCCTCCGCGAGCGTATGCTTCAGACGCATGACGAGGTGATGGTGCACAAACCGACTGGAATGATAAGTGCGGTAGAAGCTTTGAATCTCGTGGACCGCCGCCTCCGCTGAGTCGAAAATCTTGAAGAGGCTCAGATCCTCCTCGCTGATCAGTCGCTGGGACAGCAGCTGTCCCGTGATGAAATCATACCAGCGATGCCAGTAGTCGCATCCGGGCGCCTGCAGGCACACGATCGGCTGAGGATGGCTCTTGCCGGTCTGGAGCAGGGTCAGCACCTCAAAGCCCTCATCATGGGTGCCGAATCCTCCCGGAAAAAGCGCGGTCGCATGAGACTCTTTTAGGAACATGAGCTTGCGGGTAAAGAAATATTTGAAGGAGATCAACTTCGGATCGTCCGCAATCGTGGAATTGGCGCCTTGCTCGAACGGCAGGAGGATATTGAGGCCGAAACTGTTCTCCTTGCCGGCGCCTTCCTGAGCCGCGCCCATGATACCGTCGCCGCCGCCGGTGATGACCATAAACCCGCGCGCAACTAAGAGTCGAGCAAACGCAACCGCTAGTTGGTAGTTGGGCTCCCCGGGCGGGGTTCGAGCGGACCCGAAAAAACTGACTTTCAGTCGATCTCGGTATGGATAGAACACCTTGAAGGCATGACGAAGCTCCCTGAACGTCCGATTCAGGATCTTGAGGTCGAGCGTGTCCAATTGAGTCTCGTTGAGCCTCAAAATCGTCAACAGCATTTCCTTTCGGAGCGTGGTTCGCAGGTCCCCACCCGCGCCTTCCAGGAGCGCCTGCACTTGCTTGAGAACCTCCTCATTGGTAGGCACTAATCGTGCTGCTGAGTGCAAACCCTTCACGTGTCTCCTTCCCCTTCGTCTGTATCCAAATCTTACCAGGCCATTCCCACCGGGTCAAAGAAATGACGAGTCGTTTCTTGAACGTTGTGAGGCCTTTCTATCTCGAGGGCTTGTAAAAGATTCTGTCTCGCCGCTAGACTGCTAGATACACCAGTGTCTGACAACTTCAGAGAAGAAAGCAACGGGCCGTTTTCTTAGGCTGATGCGAGCCGTTGATGACGTCGACCGACACAGAATTTCTCAGTCGTGTGTCCCGAATTCCCCGGCATGGATTGGGGCTCTCAGTGGACGTGTACTCGCCCGACCTGTTCGAACTCATGGATGCGCTAGATCGTCGGCGCTTGAACTACGGATATATGGAAATCTTCAAAGCGTCGCAACGAGCCTTGGCCGAAGTCGCGCGCCGCCGGCCACATATCAGGTTCCAGTATCATGCCGAAGGCATTTGGGTGACGCAGCCGGGCCTTGCGACCAGTGCACAATTTGAAGCTGCCCTCGTGACGGCAGCCAGGCATCTCGCGACATTGGATTGTTCTTGGCTCAACCATGAATGCGCCTCCAAGCAGATGGCGGGCTATTCGTTCGGCACCTATCTGCCCCCGCTGTTCACGAGGGCCAGCGCCGACCTGACGGCGGAGAACGCCTCGCTGATTCAGCGGCGACTCGCCGCGAGCCGACTGTTTCAACCGGGTCGCGAGCCGCTTCTCCTGATCGAGATCCCGCCGCTGACTTATTTTGGTTTCGGTGATCTTCCTGTGGCTGAGTTCTTTCGCCGGATTGTGAGACGGGCCCCCTGTGGGTTGGTGTTGGACATCGGTCATGTGTGGACCGTCTATCGTTATTCCGGCGCATGGCGGCGTCGCGGGCTGAGGGAATTCCTCGATGAGTTTCTTCACGTCTTTCCACTTGAGCGCGTCGTTCAGATTCATCTGGCTGGGCTGCATGTCCACCGGGCTGCAGCGGGCAAGACGGCAGAGGACCATGGACGCGACGTCGTCGATTCGGGACTACCATTGTGGATCGACGCGCACGGGGCGCCGATTCCCGAGGTGCTCTGGCAGATGCTTGCGCAGGTACTGTCCCATCCTCAGCTTATCAATCTGAAAGGCATGGCGCTGGAAGTTGACACCAAGTTGATTGTTGAGATCGTTACGGAGTTCGAGCGGTTTCAGTCGCGATTCGGAGAGTGGTTCAACCAGAAGCACCAAGATGCCCCCGGCGGGCACACATCCGACTGTCCAGGGCTGACCTCGTCTGAGTTCACATCCAGCGAGCGACAGGAAGTGGCCACACAGTACGAGCACTACGCACGAGTCGTGACGAATCAATCTGACACGTCTTCTGTCACCTCGCCGTTGCTGGGACAAGAGCATGATAGCCTCGACATCTATCGCCGGCAGTATCTCCCGCAGGAAATCCTGGAGTGGGGTGGCAACGTGCGAGACATGTTCCCTAAGACCGTCCGAGAATTGGAGAGCCATGGTATCCTGCTGTCCACGTTCGTGGAGTATTGGTTCCGGGAACCTCGCTCGAGCCACGGCGAATACGATTTTTTCCTGCTCAAGCTCGAACGGTTTGTCGAATTTGTGAAGGAAATCGTGCCGGATGCTGTCAAGATTGCGGCTCGGGAAGCGGATGAGTCGCGGACGGCGTATCACGCGGCCAACGAGCCGTTCGAAGCGGCGAATCGTTACATGTGACCGCCTAAACATCAAAGATGAACATGCAGTCGAACAACGATTCACGATTTGCGGTGAACGTTCCGCCCAGCTCTTTTTGGCACATGCTTCCTCGACCGATCATCGGGCTTTCCCCGATGGACGGCGTGACGGATGCGGCCTTCCGTCGGGTTGTGGCTCGCCAGGCGCCGGCGGATGTGAGTTTCACCGAATTTACCAGTGTGGGCGATATCTGCCGGGGGCCCGACTTTCTGCTGACCTCGCTCCTTTACAGCGAGTGCGAACGGCCGGTGGTAGCACAGTTGTATGGCAAGGATCCGGACCTCTTTTATCAGGCGGCGCACATCGTCTGTGAGCTGGGATTCGACGGCCTCGATATCAACATGGGGTGTCCCTCGAAAAATGTGGCGGCGTCTGGATCAGGAGCCGGTTTGATTCGGACCCCGGATCTCGCCCATGCCATCATGCGGGCAGCTCGGCAAGGCATTGAGGATTGGGCCAATGGCCAGACGCTGTTTGCCGCCGGTCTCAAATCGGCGCGAGTGGACCTCGTCAGGAGAATGAATGCCGATCGGACGGGGTGCCCGGATGCAGAGCGGCGGGTGATTCCTTTGTCAGTCAAGACCCGGCTGGGATATGACTCGATCGTCGTCGAGCGCTGGGTCAGCCACCTCCTTGAAGAACGGCCGGTGGTGATATCGATCCACGGACGAACACTACAGCAAATGTATCGAGGCGAGGCGGATTGGCGGGCGATTGCGCGGGCGGCTCCTTTGTTCAAAGGAACGGGTACGCTGGTCATTGGAAATGGCGATGTGCAGACCATGCGCACGGTGGTCTCCCGTGTGCGGGAAAGTCACGTTGACGGAGTGCTAATCGGCAGGGGCGTGCTCGGTAGTCCCTGGTTCTTCCGGACGAAGGAAATGGCCAGGGCCCTGGCTGGGTTCTGCCCGAGGGTCTCGGCGCTTGATGAGGCAGAGCTCTCCGAAGGGGACCCTGACCTCACTGAGCGATTCCACGTGCTACTGGATCATGCCAGGGAATTCGAGAAAATTTTCGGGGTAGATCGGTTCCCCCGCATGCGGAAACACCTCGGCTGGTATTGCAAAGGGTTTCCTCATGCCGCGGCGATGCGCGCCGCCATGGTTCGCGCATCGTCGAGTGTCGATGTCGAGCGCCTAGTGGCTTCCTATGACATCACCCTGAGGCGACTGGTCGATGACGCGCCTCTGTCGGAAGAAGCGGCTCCGCTCCCCTCGCTCCTTCCATGCGTCTGATCCTGGCTTCCACGTCTCCGCGTCGCAGAGAACTTCTCTCCTTACTGCAGATGCCGTTCGAGATCGTCGAACCGGCCGTTGAGGAACAGATTCGCCCGGACTTGTCCCCGATCGATCAGGCGCGCCTGTTCGCGGAGAGTAAGGTTCGGGATTGCGAACATCGGTTTCCGGATAGCCTCATTATTGGGAGCGACACATTGATTGAACTGGACCGCGAGATACTTGGAAAACCGAGTACATCCGAAGACGCCGGCCGCATGTTGAGGCGGCTGCGGGGGCGCGAACATTCGATTCACACGGCAGTGACGCTCGCCGATAGAAGGAAGAGAGCGTACGAGACAACGGTGGAGACTGTCCGCGTCTGGTTCAAGCCACTGAGCGATGCCGCTGTAGACCGATATGTCCTGACCGGAGAGAGCATGGGGAAAGCCGGAGCCTATGCGATTCAGGGACATGGAGGTGATCTCATTGACCGAATTGACGGGGATTACACCGCAGCCGTCGGCTTACCGCTTCGGCTCGTGGCGGCCATGCTTCGCGCTCACGGCATCACGCTGCCGGTTTCGATCGACGCCCTGTATCGGACTCGGCCCTATCCAAATTGGGCTCGCTTTGCGTGATGAGCACGTCACCTGCTTTTGCATTCCGGACAGGTCTCTCCGTTGAAATGGCTCCGCGGTTTCCTTACAATGGCGCGCATTATCTTTCTCGTGACACCTGCGTGCGCTCGGAAGTGAAGGAGGCACTCATGCAGTCATGCGTTCGGCTCATTCTTTCGGGAGTTTTTCTTGGCGGATTGACCATGACGTGGTCGATGGCGATCGATCCGGCTCGTGCCATTGATGTGAATCTGACGATGGGCGAGGCGAAAAAGGCCTTGGCGTCGGGACGAGAACCGATGGAAGCTGCGAATAGTCCCGAGGACGTCAAGAAGGTATTGCAGCAGGCGTCGGTGGGGACGCGCGTCGGATCTGATCCGGAAAAAGATTCATGCGGAGCCAATGCGGTGCTTCGGACAAAACGGTACTGGCTCGAGTCGTTCGGACGCCAGGAGGCGACCGAGTCGAAAAAGCAAAAGCAGGAAGTGCGGATGCCCGATGAGAAGATCCAGAAGATTTTGGACATGCCGAACCTGGAGATGTCGGTCCAATTGTGCGGGGATGATGAATATTTTGCCGAGGGCGTGCAAGTGGCGCTCCAGCAGGGCACGAAAACAATCAAGCCGATCGATGTCGGCCCTGCCGATAAGGGCAGAAAAAACGAAGGGCAGGGGCAGCCTTACCGCTCACGGTTCACGGCCCGTTTCGCCTACGATAGCTTCGATCCGAACGCCAAGACGAAGGTCGTTATCTTTTTTCAGGATGGAAAGACGATTGAATTTGACACGGATCTATCGAAGGTGAAGTGACGTGACAGCCGGCGGTAGGGAAATTCGGTAAAACAACCTATCTGTTTTCTGGTGACGCCATAGTATATCTGAAACGGAAAACTCCAACCGCTTATCATCCAGTTTATCAGCGTTAATGCCTGCCCTTAGCCTGAGAAATACCAGTATCTAGATTGCTACAGCTCCAGCCTACCCGACCATGCGGCCTTGCCCCAGTCCGCGCCGGGTGAACGGACTGAGCTGGGGAATTGATCGGACTAGTCGTTTCTACTAGGATTTTTTCTCAACCCGGTTGGTAGTACCCTTTCCCTGTTCAGTCGGGTTCCTGCTGGTGCTCTTTATGGTGTGGAGGCGGTCCATGAGAGTTGCATGGATGATCGGTCTCATCCTGTGTACGACGACGGTCAGTGGCTGCGTGCGTGAGGAAACCTATGTCAAGACACAGGGGGAACTGGACAAGTCGCGCACGGCGCTGGCTCAGAAAGACGCCGCGCTCGACAGTTTGAAGAACCAGGCCGGAACAGAAAAGCAAGAATTGGCTGAAGCGCTCGCCCAAGAAAAAGCACGCTCGGCCAGCGACCTATCGGCCATAAAGAACGACCTGTCCTCCCTCCAGGCCTCTCTCTCTCGAACCCAGCAGGAGCTTGAGTCAACCAGGAAGGAGCTCGAATCGACCAAGACCAGCTACCGACAGGAACGGGACAGGCGAGAGGCATTGGAGGGTGAAGTCAGTAAGTTACAGAACGCGCGCGAGTTGCGCGACGACAACGACAAGCTGAGACGGGAGCAGACGTCTCTCCAGGCCAACATCGCTCATCTCGAACAACTCCTTCAGTCGAGCCAGCAAGTCGTGGAGAACGGCAATAAGGCACTGGATGATGCGAATCGGCGCCTTGCGGCATTGACCAAGGAGAAGGAGCGCTTGTCCACCGCCCTGACCGAGGCACAGGGCCACGCGCGAGACCTGGAAGGAAAGATGACATCGGAACAGGCCGCGGCAGCCGACGCTCAGCAGAACTTTGAGGAGCAAGCGAGGAAGTTTCGGGGCGAGTATGAGCAATTGCAACAAAGAAATACTCTGTTGAAGCAGGAGCGAGATCGGCTTCAGGCCAGGGCTGAGGGTCTCCAACGGCAGGTGCAGGCCGTCCAGCAGGAAGCGGCGAGTCATCAGGACGCGGTGAATGAAGCCAATGCTCGTTTCGCCGCGCTCAATCTCGAACGAGAGCAACTGATCGCGGGTCTCGCCGGCGCGCAACAACAGGCCCGCGACACCGACGCCAAGCTCGTCGCAGGGCAGGCGAACGAGGTCAAGGTTCGGCAGTCGTTGGAGGGTTTGGTCGGCAAACTTCAGGGCGAGCACGAGCAACTGCAGCAGCGCAGCGCCGAATTACGGCACGAGCGGGATCGGCTCCAGGGCAAGGCCGACGACCTCCTCCGGGAACTTCAGGCGACCCAACAGGAACTGTCGATCAGCAAGAAAGCGCTGGAGGAGGCCAATGCCCGCCTCGCGGCGGCGACCAACGAGAAGGAGCAAGCGACCGTCGTCCTCGCCGAGGCGATGAATCGCGCGAGAGATCAGCAGACCAACCTGGAGGCGGAGAAGGCGCGTGAGGAAGACCTGGCGAAGCGTCTCTCCGCGCGTGATCAGGAAATCGGTTCACTCCGCCAAGCCGCTTCCGATCGGGATAGCGTAGCTGGCCGGGCCACCGAACTGACGACCAAGCTTGATGAGGCCAACAAGCGCATTACGGAGCTGAACAACGAGCTTTCGCTTGCCGCCGAACGCGCGATCTTGGCCGAGGAGGAGCGGGATCGACTGTCCTCACACGTGACCCAGCAGCAGGCCGACCTCTCTCAGGCGGAGCAGGAGCTCGAACGGTTGCGACACGAGCAGAGCACGCTGCAGGTGGCGCTCCAGCAGCATGAAGAAAGAGGTCTGAACGCTTCGGAGGCTGAAAAGGTTCGACTCGAGCGCGAACGAGTTGCTAGGGAGGAAGGAAGCCAGCGGTTGACGCGGACGCATCTTGAGCTCAACCAAGCACTGCAGCCTGAAATCGCCAAAGGCGATGTCCGCATCCAGCAAACCGATGACAGATTGACGATCATCCTGCTGGACCGTGCCCTCTTCGATTCCGGCTCGGTCAGGGTGAAGCCCGACGGACAGAAGGTCCTGAAGCGGGTGAGCGACATTCTGAAGCCGGTGCCCGATAAGCACATTCGAGTCGAGGGGCATACCGACAACGTGCCGATGGCGTCACGCTATCGCGACCGGTTCCCGACGAACTGGGAGTTCTCGACCGCCCGCGCCACGAGCGTCATCCGCGCTCTGCTGGAACAGGGTGGACTGGACCCCGAACAGGTGTCCGCGTCGGGCCACGCGAACACGAAGCCGATCGCAGGCAACGACACGGAGGAGGGACGCGCCGTCAACCGACGCATCGAGATCATCCTGTTCCCGAAGAATCAAACGGTCGTCGCCAGCCACGGTTCAGGTCATCCTGCGCCTTCCGTTCATTGAGTTTCTATTGGGCTTTCAATCCTCTCGCTTCCGACTTTCAGTACAAGAATCCTGAGGACATCTCCATGAACAGGTCCAGCCTTCTCCAATCTTGGTATTACGTCTCCTCACCTGATACTGAAATACACGTATTTCCAGTTTCGCGTCAGAACCCCGTTTTCTGCAGCGTCCTGCACGCATGATGCTCTGGACATCGTTAGGAGGTGGGTGTAAGTTTGCCGCGCCCGCTCATGCGTTCGGCTCGGGGAAGATATGTCAGCCTCTGTTCCCTCAATCAGGGAAGGTCAGATCCTCACAGGGGCTCTGTTCAGCGAGCCCATGCGGGTCGAAACTGCTCGGCCGAGCGGACCGGACACGTGGGTCGTCGGACTCGTCGGCACGCAGACCGAACGCTTCCGCAGTGTTACTCTTTCCGCCTCCGACCTCAAAACACTCCGCATCCTGGAACCCACCTGCTCCTACACTGGGGACGGGCACCTCCTTCGCTTGGGCCTACAAGCCTACGCCTTAGGAATCGCGTACGAGTTCGATCCCTACTTCGGGCTCTCCATCTCCCGCGTTGATCCACTTCCCCATCAGCTTGAAGCCATCTATGACCATCTCCTGAAACTGGCCCGTGTCCGGTTCCTCCTGGCCGACGATGCCGGAGCTGGCAAGACCATCATGGCGGGCCTGCTGATCCGCGAGTTGAAACTGCGCGGCTTGGCCGAACGCATCCTCATCGTCTGTCCAGCCAACCTAGCGTTCCAATGGCAGCGTGAGTTGAATGAGAAGTTCGACGAGAGGTTTCACGTGATCAGAGGCGATGCCATTCGCGACCAATTCGGCATCAACCAGTGGATTGAACACAAGCAAATCCTCACTTCCCTGGACCTTGCCAAACGAACGGACATTCTGCCCGGTCTTAAACAGGTCCATTGGGATCTGGTCATCGTGGACGAAGCCCATCGCATGTCGGCTGCAGACGCTGAGCACAAGAGCCAACGCTACAGGCTCGGAGAATTGCTGCGCGACACCAGCGACCATCTCCTGCTCCTGACGGCAACGCCCCACAAGGGGATTGCTGAAAATTTCAGCCTCTTCCTGCAATTGCTGGATCAGGATGCCTATGCAGATGTGCGATCAATCCGGGCGGCAATGGAACAGCGGCGCGCGCCCTTTTATCTCCGCCGCACCAAGGAGGCGATGGTCTATTTCCCGGAGCGTCAGGCGGACGGGAAATGGGTAGCGCGCAAAATCTTCACGAAGCGCATCCCACATACCGCGGACTTCAAAATTGACGGGGACGAAGACCGGCTGTATCGCGACGTCACGGCCTATGTGAAGGCGCAGTCGTACAAGGCGGCTACCGAAGAGGATGACCCTCGCTCCAGGGCGGTCGGCTTTTTGATGGCCATGTACCAACGCCGCCTGGCTTCGAGCACTTTTGCCCTTCACCGCTCGCTCGAGAACCGGGCCAAGCGGCTGGACGAAGGGCTCAGGCGAGCCCAGGAACTGGCTCGCCAAGCGCCACCGGAAATTCCCGATCCCGAAGAGTTCGAGGAAATGGAAGAAGCCCAGCGGGAACGGCTGGAAGAGATCCTCGAGGCAGTCACCTTATCCCAGAACCCGCAACAGGTCCGAGACGAGATCGCCGAACTGAAGGCCCTCGCTGTTCAGGCGCAGCAAGTTGAAGACGCAGGCGTCGAAGCCAAGCTCTCCCGTCTGAAAGACCTTCTGCATGAGCAGGGCTTCTTCGATCATCCGGATCAACGGCTGCTGCTGTTCACCGAGTTCAAGGACACCCTGGACTATCTGGTGGCACGCCTCAAGACCTGGGGCTTTCGCGTCGGATTCATCCACGGGAGCATGAAATCCGGCTCCCGCGATGAGCCGGGAAGCCGCCTGTACGCCGAGCAGCAGTTCAAAGACGGCGCGATCCAGGTCCTCGTGGCGACTGAAGCGGCCGGGGAGGGGATCAATCTCCAATGCTGCCACATCCTCTTCAACTACGACATCCCCTGGAATCCGAATCGCCTGGAGCAACGGATGGGTCGCATCCACCGCTACGGGCAGACGAAGGACTGCCTGATCTTCAACTTCGTCGCGACGAACACCATTGAGGGCCGCGTGTTGCAGAAGCTCCTGGAGAAGCTGCAGGAAATCCGGGACGCGCTGGACGACGATGCCGTCTTCAACGTCGTGGGCGAGATTCTGCCCGCGGCCCACTTGGAGCGGGTGCTGCGCGAGTACTACGCGGGCCGCATGGGGGCGGCAGACCTGGAGGATCGGCTCCTGCGGGATGTGAAGGAAGATCGTTTCCGGGACATCTGCCGGAACGCCCTGGAAGGCCTGGCATCGAAGAAGCTGAACCTCGAAATGCTCATCGAGCGACGCGCGCGAGCGCAGGAGCGTCGCGTCGTGCCGGAGACCATCGCGCGCTTCATGCGCGAGGCCTCTCCGTTCATCCCTTTTGCATTGAAACCGGTCCCCTCGCTGCCCCACGCCTTTGAACCAGGAAGCACCCCGGCAGTACTGAAGGGCTACGAGAGCGATCAGGATTGGAAGCTGCCGGCGTTAGCGAGCCGGTACCCGCGTCTCTCGACGGACCGCGAGACCGCCGAAGGTCACAACCTCGAATGGGTGACGCCGGGGCATCCGCTCTTTGAGGCGCTTCGGCGCCATGCCTTCGCACAGTCGAGGGAAAGTTTCTCGACCGGCGCCTGTTTCCATTCGCTCGACTATGCCGCGCCGGCCCGGATTGACTTCTATCGCGCCAAGGTTGTGGACGGTCTCGGCCAGGTCGTGCACGAACGGTTGTTCGCCGTGCAGACCACGGAAGACGGGACCCCAAGCCTCCGGGAGCCGAGCATCCTCGGGAAACTGGAAACCGGCTCAACGACCCAAAGACCTATCGGCCGTGGCTGGACTCCCTGAGGACCGGGCTTGGCTTACGGGAAAGGCCCTCGCGCCGTTTCTCGAAGAAGTCCGGGCAGAGCGCCTGGCTGAGGTGGACCGGATCAAGGCCCACGTCGAGCTCTCGTTGACGGAACTGCTGGAGAAAGAGGACCGGCTCATCGGACGCTTTGCCGATGATGTGGAGCACGGGGCGGAGGGCGCGACGGGTTTGCTGAAGGCGGCGGAGGAGCGACATGCGGCACTGCACGTGCGCCGGGAACGGCGGCGGCATGATCTGGATCGGCAGCGCTCCTTGACGCTCCAAGGAGTCGAGCGGCTGGCCAGCGTGCTCGTCTTGCCGCATCCGGACCGTGACAAACCGGACGTGAAAAACCTTCGCAACGATCCGGAGACCGAAGCGATCGCCATGCGGGTTGCGATGGAATACGAGCGTGCGC
>CAVPGK010000010.1:0-301968 GCA_963703955.1 Nitrospirota bacterium
GTGGAAAATATGAGCGGCCTCGATTGCCCGCACTGCGGTCAGCACATCGAAGTGTTTCGAAAGGGCGGCGGCGAGGCGGCGGCCCACGACATGAGCGTGCCGTTCCTCGGCCGGATCCCCCTCGATCCCGATGTGGTCACCCAGTGTGATGCGGGCGAACCCTTCGCGATGTTCTATTCGGACACGACGACGGCCGATGCCTATCACAGCATCGCCAACAAGGTCGATGTGTTTTGTAAAAAAAGTGGGTCGCTGCTACGGGTCGCTCCTAAACATCGGTAGTAGGATGTGATGGATCAGCGCATGCAAGGCCTCACACCACTGCATGAGGCCCAAAAGACGGTGTTGGACTCGGCTCGGCCATTGGGTCTTGAGAAGATCGGGCTGCTCGAGGCGCTGGGTCGCGTGCTGGGAGAAGATATCATTGCGGCTCGCGATAACCCGCCGTGGGATAACTCAGCCATGGACGGGTTTGCCGTCCGATGGGAGGACCTCAAGCAGGAACATGCGATCACGAAGCCGATCGTGCTGAAAGTCATCGAGGAGGTTCCGGCCGGAAAAGTGGCGACCAAGACAGTGGCCCCCGGCCAAGCCATCCGGATCATGACGGGCGCGCCGATTCCCAAGGGCGCCAACGCGGTCGTGAAGGTTGAGGAAACCGAACCGTCACAGGCCTCGGTGAGGATTTTCAAGGCCGTGGAACCTGGGGCAAATGTTCGCCCGCAGGGCGAAGACGTCAAGCAGGGCGACTGCATCATCGCGAAGGGGGCGCAGATTCGACCGGCGGAAGCCGGCATGCTGGCGATTCTGGCCAAGTCTTTTGTCCTGGTCCATCAGCGGCCACGGGTCGCGATTCTGTCCACCGGCGATGAGTTGGCCGACCTTGACGAGCGCTTCGACGAAGACAAGATCATCAATTCGAACAGCTATGGGATTGCCGCGGCAGTGCAAGAAGCCGGCGGCATTCCTCTGTTGCTTGGGATTGCCAAAGATGAGCCCGTCGCGTTAAAGGAGAAGATCGCCCAAGGACTCAATGCCGACATTCTGGTGCTCTCCGGCGGTGTGTCGATGGGTGACTACGATTTCACCAAGGCGGTGTTCAAAGAATTGGGCGCCGAGATGAATTTCTGGAAGTTGGCCGTCCGTCCGGGACAACCGCTGGCCTTCGGCAAGATTCAAGGGAGGTTGGCGTTTGGATTGCCGGGCAATCCGGTGTCCTCCATGGTGACCTTCGAGCAGCTCGTGCGGCCGACCATCTTGAGAATGGGAGGGCACCGAAGCTACGGCCGACCGGTGGTGCAGGCCATTTTTCAGGAGACGTTCTCCAAGCGACCCGACCGGCGGCATTTCCTACGAGGGGTGCTGCGCCGCGAGAATGGTGAGTTGACGGTCAGGACCACAGGTGATCAGGGGTCCGGCATTCTGACATCAATGGTGAAAGCCAACGGGCTGATCGATGTGCCGGAACACGTGGAGCGTCTGAAACCGGGCGATACCGTGGACGTGCAGGTCCTCAGCAACGAAGCCTGGATTCGTTGATCGCGCGATGACCGTTTAGGCTTGTTTTGAACCGTTGCGTCGGACAATTCCCTAACGGACACACGGACGTCACGAACCAAACGAACGAAGCGTTTCTTATGAACGTTCCGATCCTCAGCATCGTCGGGCGATCCAACAGCGGGAAAACCACGCTCGTCGAGCGCGTGATTCCGGAGCTGGTTGTGGCCGGCTACCGCGTGGCGACCATCAAGCATGCGGGCCATGGCTTCAATCTGGACACAGAAGGAAAAGATAGCTGGCGGCATAAGCGGGCCGGGGCCGAGACGGTGATAGTCGTCTCCAAGGGAAGCCTGGCCATGTTTGCGGATGTATCGGATGAGATCAAGATCGAGGAGTTGCGGGATCGATTCGTGGGCTGTGAGTATGATCTCATCATTGCGGAAGGGTGGAAAAGCGAAGGCTATCCGAAGATCGTGGTGGTCCGGGACCAGATCGGTGAAGTGGCGATCTCGTCCGAAGGCCTGCTGGCGGTGGTCTCCAACAAACCGATCGATCAGCCCGTGCCGGTGTTCCACCCCGATGACATCAAAGGACTCAGTGAATTCATCATGCGTCATTTTCCGAAAGCATGATTCGGAAGCCCCAGGCCATCGTGATCGCAGCGGTCGTCGGCGGCGCGCTGGCTCTTGGGGGGGCCGCTGTCCCGCTTACTGACCATCCCAAGTTTTGCGCAAGCTGCCACAATATCCGTCCCTCCTATGAGAGCTGGGTCGAATCCACGCACAAAGACGTGACCTGCGTAGATTGCCATGTGCGTCCAGGCATAGAGGGATATCTTCACGACAAGGTCAGGGCCGGCCTGAAAGACGTGGCGATCTATCTGTTTGGGACGCCGACCGACGCAGATAATTTGCACGGGCCTGTTGCCTCAGAGGTCTGCATCAGTTGCCATCATGCGATCCTGCGCGTCTCGGAGATTGCCGTCCGCGACCTGCCCCCGCCGGTCAAGGACGTCGGGCTGGTCATGAGTCACCGAAAACATATGGAGGCGTTTACGAAGCGCGGGAAGGGGGAGGGCTGCACGACCTGCCACTCGCGCGTCGTGCATGGCAAGCCGATCAAAGGCTATCCGATCGTCATCCCGCGCGGGCACGTGTCGGAAGACAGCAAACCCTACTATCCAAATCATCCCGAAGGTTCAAAGCTTCGGCAGGCCGCAATGGCCGACTGTTTCCGGTGTCACGACGGAAAAAGCACCTACGAGGGCAAGGTGCTCAGCAAGCGCTGTGAGACCTGTCACCTTCCTGATAGAATAGGAAACTTTTTGTTCAACTGATGCGAGCAATCAGCCCTCGACGATCAGCTATCAGCAGAAGTTGAGAGGCTGGGGCTGATTGGTGAAGGCTTCCAATGCCCCCCTCCATCGTCCAGGTCCGCGGACTGAGCAAGCGATTCGGCGATTTCACCGCCGTGGACGGCATCTCTTTCGACATCCGTGAGGGAGAGATCCTTGGCCTGCTTGGCCCGAACGGCGCCGGCAAGACCACCACGATCCAAATGCTGCTGGGGTTGATCACCCCAACGACGGGTTCGATTCATATGTTCGGCCTCGATCTGGCAACACATCGCGAAACGGTGCTGGGCCAGGTCAACTTCTCGTCCACTTACATTTCGATGCCGTACGCCTTGACCGTCGAGGAGAATCTCCGCGTGGTGGCCATGCTCTATGGGATGACGGACATTCCCCGCCGTATCGACGACGTGGTGAAAAAACTGGAGATGGAAGACTTCCGGACCAAGGTAACGAGAAAGCTGTCGTCCGGCCAGATGACGCGGCTCGCGCTCGCCAAGGCGATTCTGACCGAACCGAGGATCCTGTTTCTGGATGAGCCGACCGCGAGCCTCGATCCGGACATTGCGCACAAGACCCGCGCTCTGCTCAAAGAGGTGCGCCAATCCAATGGGCTGAGCGTCCTCTACACCTCCCACAACATGCGGGAGATGGAGGAAATGTCGGACCGCATTATTTTTCTGCAGCGTGGCAAGATTGTCGCGCAAGGCACGGCGCAAGAAATCGTCGAGCGTTTCGGGCAACAGGATCTTGAAGAAGTGTTTCTGAAACTAGCCAGGGAACAATAACAATTTCTGGCTAGAGGCAAGAGGCGATCGGCTAGATTCCATCTTGGCCCCTCGCTCCTTGCGTGCAAGTTATGAAGATTCATCGTATCACCGCGCTCAT
This sequence comes from Nitrospirota bacterium, assembly GCA_963703955.1. Classification (GTDB taxonomy): domain Bacteria; phylum Nitrospirota; class Nitrospiria; order Nitrospirales; family Nitrospiraceae; genus CAVPGK01. Next base: position 3,740 of record CAVPGK010000010.1, read on the forward strand.
CACCCGCCATCTATACCTGTACCGTCGCAGCTTGCCGCGGCTGATGGAGATTTTCTACTGGCCGTTCCTCGATCTGGTGGTCTGGGGATTCATCACGGTCTATTTGATGAAGTTTCAAGGCCAACTGCCCGGGCGTCGTCACGTTTTTTCTCGGCGCGTTGATCCTCTGGGATGTCCTCTTTCGCTCGCAGCAAGGCATTACCATTTCCTTTTTAGAGGAAATCTGGGCGAGAAATCTCATGAACCTGTTTGCGAGCCCGCTGAAGCCGAGCGAGTTTCTGGCGGCGACCATGGCCATCAGCGTCTTCAAAGTCCTGGCGGTCTCGATTGTGATGGTGCTGGCGGCCTTGATCTTCTACGACTACAACATTTTTCTGATCGGCCTCTCGCTGGTCCCGTTTGTTTTGAACCTGCTCGTGGCGGGCTGGACGATCGGCGTGCTGACGACCTCGCTCATTATGCGATTCGGACAAGAGGCTGAGGTGCTGGCCTGGGGGATGGTGTTTCTGTTTCAACCGATCTCGTGTGTCTTCTATCCCATCGACGTGCTCCCGACATGGCTCAAACCCGTTGCCTGGGCCAACCCCGCCGCTCATGTCTTCGAAGGCATGCGGGCCGTGATCAACACCGGCACGTTGCCGATGGCGCACCTGGCTTGGGCGGTTGTCCTCAATCTCTTCTACCTCACCCTGATGATCGCCTGGTTCCACCACACGTTCAACATTTGCAAGGAGCGGGGGTCACTGGTGCGAGTTGGGGAGTAGGGAGAGGAAGCGCTGGGCTGCTTGCGCTAGGGCCAGGTCCGTGTTGGTCCGCCCTAAGCCGTCAGCCGCCCGCACGCTTCACGGTTCTTAGCTCCATTAGGCGTGCTCGTCCGCGATCGGTGATTCGCCAGAACAAGGCAGTGCCTCCAGTCTGACTGGGGCATGCAAAGACAGCAGTTGTCTCAACCGAAAGGTTTTCGAACTGTGCCGACGGCTCTTTTCACAAGATATTCCATTCTGGCCATTGCTTTCCCGGTCTCGCCCGCGATCTTCACGATACGACTCTTCGCCCGGCGGGTCTGCTTCTTTGCGGTATTCTTCAATTTGGTCGCCGCCTTTGTTGCTCTCTTCCCCGCCTTGGACAGTGCTCGCGTGGTTCTCTTTGCCGAACGTCGGGCTTGCTTCGCCGTGGCCTTCGTTCTCTTCCCGGCCTTAGATGCTGCTTTTCTAACGGCCTGAGCAAGCCTCTTCCTCGTGCCTTTCATGTCGGTCCTCCCTTCATGTGTAATGGGCTCGATACGGTCTTAGACCGTTCACAGAATAGCCTATGCAGAAAATGCTCACAATATGAAAACTCGTGTTGCTCTTTCTGAATGCTGATGGAGAGCGGAGGTGAAGAAACCTACGTGGTCACTGAACTCTCCACTCTGCTCTTCCTCGGCACTTCTTTCGCCGGAGCTGGCCGGGAAGGGGCATGAGTGGACAGTCAGGTCGTTCATGGTGCCTTTTTTCCGGCCTCCGATGAGAAGCGGACTTCACTGGCAATCAGCCGGTCCCCTCGCTTTGTGGCTTCCACAACGACCCGGTCTCCTATTTTCAAATCTGCTCTACTGGTGGCGGTCTTTCCTCTTCGATACTTCGTCTCGTCGGTCAACGCGATCGAGGTAGTTATCCCTTCTGTATTCTTTACCACGATGTGGTCTGCGTCTAGCGCTGCTACTGTACCCATGACATGCGTATGGGCCTGATGTGCAAAAACCGGCACGGCCAAGGTGATAACGATGGCCTGGAGGAAAACGCCAATGTGCCTGACCATGGTGTCTCCTTTTCGATTAATGATGCGGGAAGGTGGACCTGGGAGCCGGTGCTTCGCCCTGCAAGAAGCGCTCGATTTCCTCTTCTTCCTCCTGCTGCCTTTGAGTCTTAGGGTTCAGCTTCTCCATCTCTTCCAATTCCTCCCGCGAAATCACCGGGAGGCGACGAATAAAGTGCACCAGCTTCCAACTTTCCGGATCATTTTCCGGCCCGCCCTCTCCCCAAGCGGGCATGCCGGTAAAGCGGATGCCGTTATGAATGATGAAGAACAATTCGCCGTCCGTGAGGGACTGCGTATTGGACTCCCGCATGTCGGGCGCTTTGGGATAGAGATTCTGTCCGATCTTTGTCTGGCCGCTCCCGTCATTGCCGTGGCAGACGCACAATGATCCGCAAAATGCGCTCGAGCCTCGGCACAGGACTTCCGGCGTGTCAGGAAAGGGGTTCTTGACCTCTTTCCACTTTGATCTGGGCACCGCAAGATGTCGCAGCCTAGTCGCAATAAACACTTCCAAGGCTACTGGAGTGTCGCGGGCGCTAAAGCCCCGTTGCTAACATCCAGTTCAATCCGATCGCAGCACCTACCAGAGTGACCAGACCAACGGCAAACGCGATCTTGGTTCGCTTTGTCATCTCTTCTCCACAGGCGCCAAAAGGAAACTCTCTGAAGCTAGAAGCCGGCTCTTGGGATTCCTCACCTTCTCGCTGGTAGGCAGAGCTCATAGTAATTGTTAACTTGAGAAAAAGGCAACACAGTCATAGCCTCTCTAGATGGCTGATTATCTGTGCCGCTTGCACTTTCCACCATGCGCCGAGTCGGTCGACCAACATACCAGTCCTCAGCAATGTCTTATGCCTGGTTTATCGGTCTTGCAGAAGAAGATAATATGCGCTTATGATTCTCCTGAAGAGATAATCAGAACAGAGGGGTCCGTGCAAGTAATTTATCTCAATGGGAGGCTGGTGAAGAAGGGGGATAAGTTGCCCAAGCGGGAGCGCTGGAGCCGGTCGAAGCTGATCAAGGCTCTTATAGAGTCGTTCCTAGAGAAAGGGAAAGGCCAATTCATTCAGGCTGCCATGCTTGAAAGGCTTTGGGAAATCATCGATGAAATCTACAAGGACCGGCGCAGGAACCGAAGACCTGAGCGCCTAGGGTGCTGATCTATCGTTTCTTGCCCTTTCTTTGCTGGCCAGTTCTTGGATATCGAATATCCTCAGTCATTGATTCCCTGTCTTTGATTGCTTCTGCTTTATGGTTCGGTCGACCTTATCGCAGGTTTTTTCTTCCATCCTTATCTTGAGATTGGCATGATACGAGCCGATGAGTTCCTTGCGAAAAGGCTGTTCTTATCCTCGGCGTTGTGGTCGTGTCTCTTGTTGCGGTACTGCTTATCCGAACCAGTCTGCTCACCTCCCGCCAGATCAAGGTTGATCCGGCGCCGCCGGTCGGTATCGATCCTCAGGGGGCTGCTGAGAGGTTGGCGGGGGCGCTGCGATTTCAAACCATCTCACGGCAGGAGCCTTCGAAAATGGATCGGAGTACCTTTCTCCAACTTCATGATTACCTCGTCCGGAAATTCCCCAAGGTCCATCAAGCTCTGAAACGAGACATCGTCGGTGAATACAGCTTGGTCTACACCTGGCCGGGGCGAGAGGCCGGTCTGGCTCCGATTCTTCTTCTGGGACATCTCGACGTGGTGCCTGTCGAGCCTGGGACGGAAGGAGGGTGGGCTCACCCTCCGTTTGCGGGAACGATTGCGGATGGGTACATCTGGGGGCGGGGCGCGATGGACTTTAAAATGGCCGTGGTCGGGACGCTCGAAGCCATCGAGGCGCTTCTTGCTGAGGGATTTGCGCCCCGGCGAACGGTGATGCTGGCGTTCGGACATGATGAGGAGATCGGTGGGCGGAACGGAGCCGAGCAGATCGCGACGATGCTTGAACAGCAAGGCGTGCGCCCTGAATTCATCCTGGACGAGGGGATGGCGGTGATACTGGGCATGGTGCCGGGCGTTGATTCGCCTATCGCGTGTGTGGGCATCGCGGAAAAGGGATATGTGAGCCTTGAGCTGATCGCGACAGCGGAAGGCGGGCATTCTTCACTGCCGCCTCGTCAGACGACAGTCGGAATCCTCGCCTCCGCGATCCATGCCTTGGAGGCGCATCCGATGCCCGGCCATGTGGATGGGCCGGTGGGCAAAATGTTCGAATTCCTCGGACCGGAGATGCCCATAGGGCCTCGGGTGGTGCTCAGCAATCTCTGGTTGTTTGGCGGCCGTCCTTCAGCAGCGGCTTGACCAGAGTCCGCCGACGCGGGCGTTGATTCGGACGACCACAGCCGCCACCATGTTCGAGGGCAGCGTCAAAGAAAATGTCCTGCCTGCCAAAGCCCGGGCCGTGGTCAATGTGCGGGTCCATCCGTCTGATCGCATTGAAGCTGTGATCCACCACGTTCAGACGACGATCGCCGATCCACGGGTCACGGTCCAGCGTCTACCTGGGGTCGTGAGCGAGCCTTCACCTGAATCTCCGGTGGATTCATCACCCTTCGCCTTGATCCACCGCACCATCGCGCAACAATTTCCAGAAGCGATCGTCGCGCCTGGATTGGTGCTGGGCGCGACGGATTCACGCCATTATCGCAGCTTGACGGAGAATATCTACCGCTTCATGCCGATCCGCGTGGCACGAGAGGATACCATCCGCATTCATGGAACCAATGAGCGCCTGGCCGTGGAGGACTATGGCAAAGCCATGGCCTTCTATGCGCAGTTGATCCGCAATTGTTCTCTGTGACCGTACCGCGACAAGGTTCATCGCCTTTCTATGGTTGCTGTTTGAGATGGTGATATGGTACAGATAACACACTTAATCGGATGAGCCGCGTGGAGCGGCGTACAGCAAGGCTCTCAATCGGTATTGTTTTGGCCAGGAAACCTGATCGGAAGCCTGACCTAGGTCGCCACGATTCTCGCGTCTTCGGCTTGTTCCTTCCTTGTCTTCCCGTTCAAGACAATGCTTTCTCAATTCTCGGTGGCGCGTCTCTAACGAAGAGGAGATCCTGATGAAATACCCATACAGCCGGCCGATTGGTGCGGTCATGGCGATCGCGGCGATGGTCAGCACAGGGATGTACGGACAAGCGTGTGCTGAGAACTCTCCAGCCGTCGCAGATGGGATGAAGGTCACGTTGGAATATACGCTGGCGCTTCCGGACAAGACGGTGATCGAGAGCAACGTCGGTCGCGAACCGGTGACCTATACCCACGGGAAACGCGAGATCATCCCTGGTCTGGAGAAAAGTATGACCGGGATGAAGGCCGGGGACAAGAAGCATATTACCGTCACGGCGGAGGATGGCGTATGGTGTGTATGATGAAAAGAAAAGGATGACGGTCTCCAAGGACAAGGTGCCGCCTGAAGCCAAGGTGGGGACGAGATTGCGCGCTCAGGACGGGTCAGAAGCCAAGGTGGTCGCCATTGATGAAAATTCAGTGGTCGTCGATACCAATCATACCCTTGCCGGAAAGACCCTGGTGTTTGATGTCAATATCCTCAAGGTGGAGCCCCAGACGGAGGCCTCAAAACCAAATAAGTAACCGATCGGCCCGCTCTTCCAGTGCTCTTCAGCATCCGCGAGATGAACAGCATTGGACTGTGAAGCTTTGGGTTCCACGCCAACGATAGCTTTCAATTCCGGCCCTCCATGTTTTCTGTGAGACTAACTGTCTCGCTTTCCGTCCAGGAGCCGGTGCAGGACCGAGGCGGTCGCGGCCTTCTCGCCCCGTTAATCCGGCAACGGTTGGCCCTTCGTTTCCGGGGCGAAAGGCAGGATGAGGAGCCCCACGAGGTAGATCAGGGCGATGGCGGAGGCGGCGCGGCCGAAGCTGCCCAACATCGCGGCCAAGAAACCGGTGAGGAAAGGTCCCACGGAAGCCAGCACGCGACCGGCGTTGAAGCAGAAGCCTGCGCCGGTGGCGCGGATGTGCGTGGGGTACAGCTCCGGCAGATAAATGGGAAAGCCGCTGAAGATGCCGTTGTTAAAGAAGCCCAGGATGGGCAGCAGCAGCAGGACGTGCACATAGGTATGCGGCGCAAAAAAAGTAACGGGAAGCAGGACAAGACTTCCGGCGCACATGAGCGCAAAGGTCGGCTTCCGTCCAAAGCGGTCTGCAAGAGGTCCGAAACTGAGGTATCCGAGCAGCGCTCCCAGGTTCAGCGCCATGATCGCATAGCTCACATATTCCGCCACGACGGCGGGTTGGAGCCCTTGGATGGTAGGTAGGGCGCGCACTAAACTCGGTGTCCAATTGGTGGCTCCCCACAGGCCGAAGACCGCAACAAAGGCTAAGCCGGAGCCGACCCAGGTAGAGCGATACAGTTTGCCTCGGAACAGTTCCCGGAACCTCATCACTCGCTTCGATCCGGATTGAAGCTCCAGCGCGTGAGCTTTGGTCCACCGGTCGGGCTCTTTGACCCACAGACGGACGAGAAGAGCCACGCCCGCCGGCAGGATGCCGACAAGGAATAAGCTCCGCCAGCCGTATCCGCGCAGCAACAAGTTAAATGAGGCGGCGAGGAAGAAGCCCACCGCCCAGGCTGACTGCAGGAGTCCGGCCGCCTTGGCGCGTTTGTCTTCCGGCCAGGTCTCCGCCACAATGGCGGCTCCTGCCGCCCATTCTCCGCCGATTCCTAATGCGGTCAAAAAGCGGTAGATCGCCAAGTGCCACCAGTCCTGTGCCAATGCCGCCATCCCGGTGAACACGGCGTAGATCAGGATTGTCATGATGAGCGTCTTGGTACGGCCGAAACGGTCGGCGACGATGCCGAAGAGGACGCCGCCGATGGCCCATCCGATAAGAAAAATCGAAAAAATGATCCCGCCATACCAGCCGACCAATTCGACGGATATCGCTCCGCCTGCCGAAACTCTCTAAGAGTTCTTCCAGTGCTGGGTGCAGGACGAGCGCATAGATCGTTGCATCCATCGAATCGAACACCCACCCCAGCCAGGCGACAAGAAGTACGAGCCATTGATAGCGCGTCACCCCTTGTGTCCAGGAAGTCGCCGTCTGACTCTCAACGAAAGGCCCGGCTGAGGCGAACTGGTCGGTTTTTTCAGAGGGTGGCTTCATGTATCCTTGTGAAGTCGTGGTTGAAGCGACACGAACGAGGCAATCGGTGATGATCCTGAAGTGTCTGCATGACGCGCCTTTATACGATAAATTTTTGCGCGCAACAATGGACAAGTATTCGATCGCGCCGTCTTGTCGGGACCCATGCCCGACGAGATCTGCAAGATCTCTCTTTACGCGTCGCATTTTCCAACGTTCCCCAACTGGACCATAATGTCAGCCCATGGTGCGCTGGCTCACCGTCGCTCTTTTCATTGCAGGTCCTTGCTTCTTGGCCTTGCTGGCCTATGACTGGGTGGCCGTAGTTGTGCTCGGGCAGGGAGCCTATCGCCTGGTCCCATGGCATGACTTGGCTCGAGGGGTCTTTCAGGACCTCGGACTGACGGTGGCCTATGCGGTCACGGTCACGCCCCGCGTGGTGAATGTGGTGGCGAATTATTCGCAGAAGGCGAGCCGCGTGTGCCTGATCATGCTGGGCTTGGGTCTTGCTTGGTATGCGGTCATATGTGCCTGGGCGACCAGAGTGCTGGATGCCTCGCCTGATCTCGGCGTCAGCCTCGTTGTGCTGTTTGTTATCCCGATGATCCTGGCGCCCAGATATGTTCAATGGCTACGGACGAAGGTGCCAGGAGGCTAGGTAGCTGTTGAACGCAAGTGGAATGAACGCTATCATCGAGGCCGACACGGACCCGAGAGGCAGAGGCAGTCCTTCACCGGCCAACCAACGCGCTTCACTATGAAGCGATGCGCCAAGATAAGGATGTGGATGGGGGTGATTGTCGTCTTGGAGCCGTCCCCAATCAGACATGCACGACCGGCAATACCTTTGAAAACTTCTTCCCGACAAATCATATCCATATGGGCTACATGGATATCATGGCGTGGAAGAACATGATGAGCCCGGAGGCCAATTTGCAGATGCGGCCGACCGAGCGCGACCATTTCGAGATCTGGTACAGCAACTTCCAACTGGCCAGTTCCAAGGACAACTGGTACCGTGGCGAGCAGGGCGTCTATGTCTTCTCGAAAAACAACAACACGAGCAGAGACATCGGCAATGAGGTGGACCTTACCTGGACGCGGATGTTCGCGGACGGCAAGGTGGCCCTGCAGGCGACGTATGGCTACCTGTTTGCTGGCAATTACATCAAGGAGAATCTGGGCGCGTCGTCAGATCAGCAGTGGGCGTACGTCTCGCTCTGGATGAACTTCTAAGAAGGAGGAGGATGCTCGTATGAAACATGCAAACCGAACCGGAATCCTAACCGTGTTTCTCCTTTCTTTCGTCGCGATGGTCGCATGGCTCGCTTCTCCTTCCATCTGGATCGCATGGTCGGCTGAACTGGGGCCGTCGACTGCCACGCCTGCCGCCGAGGATGTGCCGTACGAATACATCGGCATAGATCCTCAATGTCACGCTGCGCTTGAGACCCTCTGCGAGGGCGTTCAGCCCGGCGGCGGTCGCCTCAAAAAGTGTTATTATGACAACGAAAGCAAGCTCACACCGTCATGTCGCCGGCAGGTTCAAGAGCGAAAGGCGGAAGCCGCTTCCATTTTGGCCACGCCAAGGAAGAAGGAAGGAAAGAAAGAAGCTGAGGGGATGGAACCTGCGTCTTTGTGGACCCTGAATGGCTCCGTCGGCTTCCTTGGGAATACCGTGGACGGAACCGCATTCGCATTTAACCTGGGCGCCGACCGGTTCTTGATGCCGGTGTTCTCAGTCGGACCGCTCCTTCAACTTGCCACGACTTCCGCTCTTTTTCAGACCGCGCTGTCCCTGCAGGCGAAATACTGGATCATCGCACCCGATACCGGCGGTCGTTTCAAGGTGAATCTCCAAGCAGGTCTCGGGTTCGTCCATGCGGATTTTCAGCAGGATGACACGTCGTGGCTGATTCCGATCGGTGTTGAACTAGATTACGCGCTCTCTCGGACGCTCGGGCTCACAACCACGTTTCTCCTGAATTTCACCGATCTTAACACGGGCGGTGGGACCGATGCCCACGTGATGCCTGGGCTCACGTTCGGTCTTCGCTTCTAGCGAAGTCTAGACAGCACGATCCGTCGAGGAAGGGCTGTGAGGCTCGTTCGGAGTTGCACTGCTCGCGTCATCGAGCAGAAGCCTGCGCCGGTGGCGCGGATGTGCGTGGGGTACAGCTCAGGCAGATGAATGGGAAAGCCGCTGAAGATCCCGAAGAGGACGCCGCCGATGGCCCATCCGATAAGAAAAATCGAAAAAATGATGCCGCCATACCAGCCGACCAATTCGACGGATATCGCTCCACCTGCCGAAATTCTTAAGAGTTCTTCCAGCGCAGGGTGCAGGACGAGCGCATAGATCGTTGCATCCATCGAATCGAACACCCACCCCAGCCAGGCGACAAATAGTACCAGCCATTGATAGCGCGTCACCCCTTGCGTCCAGGAAGTCGCCGTCTGACTCTCAACGAAAGGCCCGGCTGGGGCGAACCGGTCGGTTTTTTCAGGGGGTGGCTTCATGTGCCCTTGTGAAGTCGTGGTTGAAGCGACACGATCGAGGCAATGGGGTGATGATCCTGAAATGTCTGCATGACGCGCCTTTATACGATAAATCTTTGGACCCAACAACGGATAAGTATTCAATCCCACCGACTTGTCGGGATCCATACCCCACGAGATCTGAAAGATCCTTCTTGACACGTCGGTATTTTCCAACGCTCCTCAACTGGACCATAATGCGAGCCCATGCTGCGCTGGCTCGCCGTCGCTCTTTTCATATTCGCAGAAGGCGAGCCGGGTGTGCCTGATCATGCTGGGCCTGGGCCTTGCCTGGTATGCGGTCATATGCGCCTGGGTGACCAGGGTGCTGGATGCCCCGCCTGATCTCGGGGGCAGCCTCGTTGTGCTGTTCGTCATCCCGATGATCCTGGCGCCCAGATATGTCCAATGGCTACGGACGAAGGTGCCAGGAGGTTAGGTAGGTGTTGAACGCAAGTGGAATGAACGCTATCATCGAGGCCGACACGGACCCGAGAGGCAGAGGCGGTCCTTCACCGGGTAACCAACGCTTCACAATGAAGCGTACAGAAGGGGGATAACGATGAAGCGATGCAAGACAAGGATGGGGATGGGAGCAATCATCATCGTAGCACTGACCGTTGTCCTTTGTGGCCGCGCGGATGCCGCTGGAGGGACGGAACTTACGCCTTCCTGGCTCCTGAATGGCGCCGTTGGCTTCCTTGGGAATACTGTGGACGGAACCGCATTCGCATTTAACCTGGGCGCCGACCGGTTCTTGACGCCGGTGTTCTCTGTCGGACCGCTCCTCCAACTTGCCACGACCTCCGCTCTTCTTCAGACCGCGCTGTCCTTGCAAACGAAATACTGGATCACCGCACCTGATACCGGCGGCCGTTTCAAGGTGAATGTCCAAGCAGGTCTCGGGTTCGTCCACGCGGATTTTCTGCAGGATGACACGTCGTGGCTGATTCCGATCGGTGTTGAACTAGATTACGCGCTCTCTCGGACGCTCGGGCTCACAACCACGTTTCTCCTGAATTTCACCGATCTTAACACGGGCGGTGGGACCGATGCCCACGTGATGCCTGGGCTCACGTTCGGTCTTCGCTTCTAGCGAAGTCTAGACAGCACGATCCGTCGAGGAAGGGCTGTGAGGCTCGTTCGGAGTTGCACTGCCCGCGTCATCGGCTTGTTCTCAGGGCTCATGGAGTTTTTTGGTGAGCTGATCGGGCGGTACGCGGTTCCAAATCAGGCGGAAAGAGAAGAAGGAATTTCTCGTCGGCGCTTGTGTTTCAAATCCCGAAAGATCACGGCCCGGTCACGACCAGCCGCCTTTGCGTGATAGAGCGCTTCGTCGGCCGCCTGTAAAACGGCTTTGGCGGTTACCCCGTCGTTGGGAAACGTGGCGACACCGGCTGACAGCGTGATGGTTCCAAGGCTACGGCCGCCATGCTCAATATGCACCTGCCGTAAGTCTTCACGCACCCGTTCGGCTCGGATCCTCGTGGCTTCCAGGGAGGAGCCCGGCAGGATCAAGACAAACTCTTCACCACCGTAGCGACACGCGATATCTTCCGCGCGGACCTGAGTCCTCAGGAACGCCCCCAAGTTCGTCAGCAAGGCATCCCCTGCGGCATGGCCGAACGTATCGTTGAACCGCTTGAAGTGGTCGAGGTCGATCATGACCACCCCCAGAGACGTCTGATTGCGTAGCGCTCGGTGGACTTCACGATCCAGCGATTCCTCCATGTAGCGTCGATTGAACAGGCCGGTGAGTGGATCGCGAATGGACTGAGAGCGGAGCGCCTCTCGCAACTTCAAATTAGCGAGCGCCAGGGAGATGTGTTCCCCTACGATGACGGCAAGACGCCGATGCGATTCCGAGGGGAAGGCCTGCGGCTCCTCTGAGTTGCCGGCCTCGGGAAGGCTTTGCACGTGGAGGAGCCCCAGCATCTCGCCTTGGGCCATCAAGGGCACGCAGAAGTAACCTGAAGAGAGAGGAGACTCGACGTGCCGGCAGATGGGACCCGCAGCAGCGTCCTGCACCACATGCATCTGCCCCCGCCGTAACCCCCAACACTCGTCGAGCTGAAAGACCGGTTGATGGGTGGCGTGTTTGTCCCATGAGGCCATGGCTTCGACGCCATCCCGGGCCCCGTTGACCAAATACAAGGCGCCCGAAGTCGATGGGAACAGGTCCCTCATGCCCTTGGTAATGACGGTGTGGGCTTCCTCCGTGGTCAGACAGGTTTGAAGGAGGTCACCCATCTCGCTGAGCAAGGTCTGTTCGCGGGCTTCCCGTTCGAGTTCCTTCACCCAGCCCGTCAGCTTTCTGTGGCTCTCTTCCAATTGTTGCTCGGCCCGCTTGCGCCAGGTGATATCGCGGCCGATGAGCATGCTGGCCAACGCGAGAAACACGGACGCTAATAGACTTCCGATCAGAATGACCGTCGTGGCGGTTCGAGCGCTCGTCTTGGTTTCGATCGTTCGCCGAGTCAGGCGGGCCTGTTCCTCGTCCTGCAGGTCCGCGATGGATTTCCGGATTTCCTCCATCACCGCCTTGTCCTTATCCAGCAAGGGGAGAAGTGAGGCGGCCTGCTGTCGCTTGCTCTTCCGGATTTTGATGAGGGTGCTGGAACGGGCTAATTTCTCTGTGATCAGTCGTTCGAGACGATCAAGCCTCCGCTGCTGGACAGGATTGTCCGACGTCAAACGGCGGAGAACATTCAGATCCTCCGCAAGGTCAATGAGCGCCGCTTGGTAGTGGTTCAGATACTGCTCGGACCCACTGAGGACGAAGCCGCGAGTCTGAGTCTCAACATCCTTCGCCAATGAAAGAACGCGCTCGAGCCTTTCGAGGCCTTCGTGCGTGTGGCTCACCTCTTGGGCGTTCTCGAGCAAATTCGTGGTGCTCAAGTACGAGGTCAACCCGACCGCCCCGAGAACAAGCAGGGCAGCGGCAAATCCAGCCGCAATCTTGATGCCGAGAGAGAATCTCCTGGTCATGATAAAAGGATAGCCGAACTCGTGGGAAAGTAAAGGGAACTTACCGTGAACGCTCCTTGAGGCGGTCGAGCCGTGAGCGGTCCAACGTCACGAAAATGGTTTTTTCCTGCGTGACCGTCACCGTGCCCGGGGACTTGGCTTTGACTTTCCGGACATATTTCTTCCGGGTGTAGATGACCTCGCCTTTCGCGCTCTTCTTGAGGTCGCTGTAGAGCAGGGCCAGGGTCGCCGCGTCGCGGACGGTCTCAGGTGGCAGGTCGGCGCCTTTCTCCAGCCTCACCACCACATGGGATCCCGGCGTACCATGCGCATGCAGCCAGAGATCATCGGGGCGAGCTTCGCCGAACGTGAGGGCTTCATTCTCGCGGGCATTCCGACCGACATAGATCGGGAAGCCGTCGGCGGACATGAATCGACGAAACGGCCCGGGTCGGGACTGAGAATCTTTCGTCCCGCTCTCTCTTCGCGCGAGAGGGGAGAGGGTGATAAAGGCGGTTGCCAGGCTCCACGCTCAATCGCGGAAAGCTCTGATCGGATCGCCTTCACCTGCTGTGATTCAGCTTCAAGTCGAGGTTTAATTTCTTTTTCAGCGGCAATATGTTTACGATGTTTCTTAAAGTAATCCTCCATATTACTATGAGGTCCTTTTGACGGGTCGAGTGGGATGACCAGCGTCGGAAGAGTTTCGTCAAAATAGTCGACGACCGTCAAACGATCCTGGCCCTTCTGGATGAGATGGAGATTCGCCTTCAGGAGTTCGCCGTACCGCTTGTACTCTCGATAGCGAGAAGCCTTGTCTAAATCCGCCTGAAGCGCCTCGATACGACGAGTCGCTTTCTTCATGCGCTTCTTTAAGTCCACAATCCTGGCTTGCCGCAGTTGGTGGGCCGCGAGATCGACTTCGCGTTGGCGATACTGCTGCTCCATCCCTGCAGAGATCGGAAAGGAAGAATCAGCGCCCCCTGAAGGTACGATGCCCGCAATCACATCAAGTCCTCCGCGCGGGGAGGCAGGTAGATGATAAGCCTGGCCTACCGGCTCGCGTCGTCCGTCCAGCGCCGTGAGAATCCGGTTCTCAGCATCGAGAAGAAGCAGGTTGGCGCGTCGGCCAGTCAATTCCGCGATGAGGGAACACGGACCATCTCGCCCCGTCAACGTGAGACGTACGATACGGTCTCCTTGAACCTGCTCCATTCGCTCGATGCGGGTGCCCTGGATGTGGGCCCGTAGGAACTGGCAGAACGGTGGAGGGGAAGCGGGATTAGGATACCGGTGGCTTAACAGGTGGATGCGAGCGGTGTCGGGGTCCGCGGAGATATACAGCGAGAGTGTCTGCCCCGGCGTTCGAATGTCCAAGGTAATGGCGCGCGGTGTTGGTTGAAAGACCTTTTGGATCCATCCTTCGACCAAAGCCGGTCCTATCTCCTGTAGCACGGCCACAATCTCCTGTGCTGACAATCCCACGGTGCCTCCATTCTTGAGAAATCCAACTGGGGAAGTGTGACCGTAGAAATCAGCGAAAGCAAGACGGGGAGGCGGGAGGCGAGGGTTGATCCCTGTGCTCCCACAACACGGGTGTTTTCGCCCGTCACGTCCCAGGCGCGCCAAGGACGGGCCCCTTCCCGAGCAGAATGTGCTCGAAAATACGGCCGCAGGAGAAATCGCCTTTGCGGGAGTAGAGAGGAAGGAGGCAATAGTGACATGTCGCCGGTGTCATGGGCTGATGGTGATGGACGATTCGGTGGATATGGACGAGCGAGACGGCCTCTCTGATGTCAAAGCATGGCGCTGCGTTCAGTGTGGAGAGTGGATAGACAACGTGATTCTGCGAAATCGGCTCATCCAGCAAGGTACGTTGGCTCGCGAGCCGATCACGAGCGGTGATCCTCTATGAAGCGGTTATACAGCAGCGCGCCCAGAATGCCGAATCCCCAGGCGCCTCCGACAAACGCCAGTATTTCACCAAGCAGGTCCAGCGTATGGGTCTCTCTTGGAAGGAGCGACGCGACGTCCGCCCCGAAGAATTGCGCATTGAAGATGAAGATAAATGCGGACGGTACGACAAGTCGGAGGAGGATCAACAGCAACCAAAGGACGGCGGTGGTTATAGCAAGCGAGTTGGCGAACGCGAGCGGCCGTGATGATCATAAAGGGAGTAGTCCTTACCTAGGTAGTTTCTTAGTTAAGTATCATACCCCAACCAATCCTCCTACGTCCATTGCGTGAGCTTCCATTCTGCGGTAGAGTCGAGCCTGAGGTTACCCCCTTTCGGGTCGGTCTTGTCAATGGATCGGTTTTCCCTTTTTCAGCAGGCGCTCACGGTGCTCGAGTGGCCCCGTCTGCTTGACGTGGTTGCGGGGCAGGCGCGCTCAGCGATGGGAGCTGAGCGGTGCCGCTCCCTTGCGCTTGAGACCGACCTCCAGGCCGCTGAAGCTCGATCGCAGGAAACCGCCGAGATGGTGGCACTGCGTGAAAGCGATGACCCCTTTCCGTCGCCGGCTTTTCCAGATCTTCGTGACGTCCTTGGGCGCGCGGCGAAGGGCGCGGTGTTGGAACCACATGAGTTCCGGGATCTGTCCATCGTCTGGGGGCTCGCGTATCAGGTAAGCCGCTATCTCAAACCCCGACACGATGAAGCACCGGCTGTCGTCAGGGTGTCCGAGCCGCTGGCGGAGTTGATGGGACATCGCCGGGTGAAAGAGGCGATCGACCGGTGCGTGGATGCCGAAGGGAATATTCGCGAATCGGCGACGCCGGACCTGCGGCGGTTCATGCGCCATGCGCATGATCTCAAGCAAACGATGCGACGCCGATTGGAGGTGATTCTCGCCTCATCTCGATACGCGGAGGTTCTCCAGGAACAGTATTTCGCGCAGCGGGAGGGCCGGTACGTCGTGCCTGTGAAGTCCGAAATGCGCTCGAAAATTCCCGGCATCGTGCATGATGTCTCGGCGAGCGGCGCAACAGTCTTTCTCGAGCCGCGCGAATTGGTCGAGCTCAACAACTCCGTCAAGGTGGCTGAGTTGGAGGTGGAGCGGGAGGTGCGACGCATCCTTCAGGAGCTTTCAGCTCAGGTATGCGAATGCGCGGCCGCGTTCACGACCGGCTTAGACGTGCTGGCGAGCTTGGACAGTATTGCCGCAAAGGCGTCATTCAGCCATCTGGTTAAGGGACAGCCGGTTCGGCTGAATAGGAACGGCCGCGTAACACTCAAACGTGCCCGGCATCCGCTACTGGTCTTGGCGCGGGGCGAGGTGGTAGCAAACGACATTGTCATGGACGAACCCGTGCGGGTGCTCGTGATTTCCGGGCCGAACACCGGGGGAAAGACGGTCACCCTCAAGATACTCGGACTCTTTGCGCTGATGGCTCGCGCGGGTCTCCAGCTCCCGTGCGACGCGGACTCGGAGATGGCGCTCTTTCCCGAGATCTATGCGGACATCGGCGATGCGCAAGACCTGGCCAAAGATCTCTCCAGCTTTTCAGCCCACATGACGCAGATGATTGCCCTGTTGGAACTGCCGGACACTCTGAACCATGGAGAGGTCGGACCGAACACCCTGGTCCTTTTGGATGAACCGGTCACCTCCACCGATCCGGCGGAAGGCGCCGCTTTGGCGGAAGCCCTGCTCCTACGCCTGTCCAGCCTCGGCGCGAGAGTCGTGGTCACCACGCATTACAACTCGCTGAAGGCGCTGGCCCAGACGACACCGGGGTTTCTGAATGCAAGCGTCGGCTTTGATGTGAGCACGCTCGCCCCGACCTATCGCGTCATCATGGGCGTGCCCGCAGGATCGTCGGCCATCGAGATTGCCGGGCGGCTTGGTTTGGATGAGACAATCTTGGATCACGCGCTGCGTCTGTTACGGCGAGAAGATCGGGCGCTTGAGCAAATGCTCAGCGACCTGCAGGAGAAGCAACGTCGATTAGATGAAGATCTGGCCAGGGTCAGCGCGCTTAGAGCCGAAACTCAGCGATCGGCCCGCGAGGCCATGGAGATCGCCGAGCGGTTACACAGATCGGAGCGTGACGAGCGACAGCGCGTGAAGAAGAAGCTGACGGATCACTTCCTGCAGGCCCGCGCCGAGGTTCAGACGATTCTTGAGGCTCTGAAAACCGAACGGACACTCATCAAGGCCAAGGAAGCGAAACAGCGGCTGGCCGATCTGGAAGTGCAGGCCCGGAAAGAAGTCGTACCTGAGGCCGAATCGGTTCCACTCGAGGCATTGACGATCGGCGATCATGTTGAGATCGTCAACCTCGGCGCGACCGGCACCCTGCTGGAGGCGCCGCAAGGAAAGAAACGAGTCAGGGTTCGCGTCGGAGACGCCGAAATGTCGGTGGCCGTCTCGCTACTCGTCGGAGGGCTTGCGTCACAGGAGCCTAAGGCCACGGCTCGGCCAACCTCGTTAGGACCGCGAACCATCTCGTCGACTGTGGTGGACAGCGACGCGCCCACCGTGTTGGATCTGCGCGGCAAGACAGCGGATGAGGCGCTGGAGCTAACGGTCGCGGGGCTGGATCGCGCGGCATTGGCCGGCAGTCCCATGCTTCGGGTGATCCATGGTCACGGCACCGGCCGACTCAAGTCGGCGATTCGAGAGTATCTGCAGGGGTCGCCCTATGTGGCGTCTTTCAGGCCGGGAGAACGCGCCGAAGGCGGAGACGGCGTGACGATCGTGGAATTGAAATAAAGCGGCATGGCTGATGAAGCGCGAGCCATTCCGAGGTACGCTGATGCGGTGAACCCCAGCCGCCTTGACAGGTTCTATCTGTTGGACGATGCACCTTGTCGGACTAAACGAAGACCATCGTCGCTCTGAAGGCCGTTTCTCGTTTCTCCTGAGGGTGAATCTCTCAATGAGACCCGCCCAAAGCCACTATTTCATCCTCCCGCACTGAGTCTGTCGATTGCACAATCTGTGTTGAGCGGATAACCGGCTGGTGGATTTGCCCCGCCTTTGGTTGAAACCCACCAACCTGTGGGCCTCAGCGGTCGGAGTCACTTGAGTCCTATTGTCAGATCAACCACTTGCAAGCTGGAATCGTGGCACTTCGCTTGCGTTATCTCTAGCATGAAAGTCCGTGCCCGAGCCAAACCTAAGGCTGCGGCTTACCGGAAAACGGCGAAGGTTTAGTCAAAGTAAAGCGTTCACTATTCAGCTATCAGTTTCGGACTCGAAAAAACTTTTCACATTCGGTTTGCGGGTGAATCCTGACGCTGACATGAAGACTTGGAAGTTTGAGAAACGGCTACCTTGAGATACTGAGTCGGGATCGGAAATACGAAGTAGCTATTATGTCGTGGGGATACTGGGGAATCGTGAGCGGCCTATTGGTCATGCTCACAGTGTGCTTCTTCTGCATCGATCTTCTGTATGACGCGCGGCAGAAGTTCTCCAGGAGGGGGAAGACCGTCGCCCCAGGAGAAACGACAACCACGAGTTCTTCCGATTCGAAACACGTCGCCTAGCGAACGGCCGTGGTGTTGGAAGAGTAGTGGGGGTTGCGGATTCGAGCGATATCTAGAAGGGGGCCGGAGAGAGTCTAGCCTAGTCGATGAGCGGAAGCGCCGGCATGGCCTCCCGCCATTCCCAGCAGGAAACCCTGTTGCTGCAGGCACTCCGGTCGGAGGGTTCGTTGACCATGGAGTGGTATGCGGAAGATTACTACGCGGTAGCTCCCCGGCAGGACCCGCAAGGCCCCCTGCGCGGGTCCTGCCGCGTCCTGCGCGGCGGCGATTGGAGCCAGGGGCCGCTGGAGCTGCGGGCCAGCACACGCGCCTGGGATGAGATGACCTATTGGGGACCGACATTGGGGGTTCGCTGCGCAGCCGACGTACCATGATACCTAAGGCAGAACGATCGTGCTGAGTGATGAATGAAGTGCCCTTGCCCCTCCCTCGTTCGCATTCATCGATCCTCACTCTAGACGACCGAGTCGGCCTTCGCCAACCAGTGTTGCAGGACGTTGTCTAGGATCGTGAGGCGGACGGCTGGGTCGTCGATGGACCCAACCGATAGATGAGAGGAATCGAGGCCGGGCAGGGCGGTCGGATTGGCATGAACCGGCAGTAGGACATGGACGGAGACCGCGGGGGCGAGTGTCTGTTGTGCCTTCAGAAAAGTCTGACTGTGACTCAGTCCACCCTCAATCTCTGGGTTGACCAACAGGATGACCCCTAACGCTTCGGGCAGGCACTGTTCCCACACTGATCGGAAACGTTTTTCGGCGCCGGACGGCGATCAGGTGGAGGAGTGTCCCGGCTGAGAGCCGGACGAGGCCAAAATCGGTGTGAGGAACGGATCTCGCCCGTTCATGTCCTGTCGCCGCCCACCGCGAAAGGGAAAGATCCTGGACAAGGTGTTGAATCAATTCACTCCTGCCTGAGCCGGTTACCCCCACCACGAGGATCCGCACGATGAGCGGGTCGGCTGTCGTCAGATCCCGCTCTGAATCGCCTGGTCACTTCTTCGAGGTGGGTCACGATGCGGTCGGCAGGGCCGGAACCGGGCATGTCCTCGACCAGGCGAGCTGCGACAGGGATCTGCTGTTCGTGCTCCTCCAACCTGCGCAGATCTTCAAACAGAACATGGGCGAGACTCGCTGTAATGGGCATCCGTTCAGGCACGGCGTCCGGTAGGAACAGATACCGCCCCGCTTTCCAACCCAGCAGGACGTACAGGGGTTCTTCGCGTTTCGGTGACCGGATATCCGCCTCCACGATCAACCCGTCTCGAAAATAGAGCGTGCCGGTGCGCTCACCGTGACTGAGCACCAAAGCACCCGTTTTCTGATCCAGTTCGAGCATCTGTACCAGATCAAGCACATCGACGTCTTCCAATTGCCCGCTCAGGCCGATGCGATCCAGTGGGATCTTCTTCGCTTGCTCGATGCGATCCATGACCGTTTCCACCCGCTCGGCAAGCTGATCCAGCGGGCAGGGCTTGGTGAGATAATCATCCGCCCCCACCTTACGGGCTTTGATCTTGTCGGTGTCCTGATCCTTGGCGGTAAGGAAGATAAAGGGAATGGTGCGAGTCGCCGGATCGCGCCGGAGACGGCTGCACAGCTCGAACCCATCCATGCCGGGCATGCTGATGTCGGCGATGATCAGGTCTGGTCGATTGTCAGCCACGATCTGAATCGCATCCAAGCCGTTGGGTGCGGTTCTCACCTCATAATCGCGTCCCCGCAGGTAGAGTGAGACTACCCGTTGCAGGTGGGGCTCATCGTCCACGACAAGGATTTTGGCCGGCATCACGCGCCTCGCGCTCTTTAGGAGCGCAGTTTTCAGCAATCAGCTCTCAGCAAGCCATGAAGTCGGAAACTGCGGAAGGAGACACCATGAATCGCTCTCGCCATAATCTTCCTGCTGAAGGCTGACCGCTGAGAGCTGAATGCTTCAGTTCAGGATGTGAGGCTGCCCTACACCGGTAATCACATCGTCCGAAATCACGATCGACTTGACGTCCTGGAGGGCGGGGACCTCATACATGAGGTCAAGCATGACATCCTCGAGGATCGCACGGAGCGCCCGGGCTCCTGTCTTCATCGGCGCGGCACGATGCGCGATGGCTTTGACCGCCGCATCGGTAAACGTGAGCTTCACATTTTCCAGTTCGAAGAGGGCCTCATACTGCTTGAGCAGGGCGTTCTTGGGTTCGGTAAGCACACGAACGAGGGCGGATTCATCGAGATCAGACAGGGTGGTTAACACGGGGAATCGGCCCACAAATTCCGGAATCAGACCGAACTTCAACAGGTCTTCCGGTTGCACGCGCCCCAGGAGGACTCCGGCCGCTCCAACCTCGCGGGAGGTCGGGGTGGATCCGAAACCGATCCGCCTGGTGTGTGGTCCGAAACGCGACGAGCTGATCCAGTCCGACGAAGGCGCCGCCACAAATGAACAGAATGTTGGCGGTGTCGACGCGAATGTATTCCTGTTCGGGATGCTTGCGACCACCTTTCGGAGGTACGTTGCAGATGGTCCCTTCAACCAGTTTCAGGAGAGCCTGTTGCACGCCTTCGCCCGACACATCCCGGGTGATCGAAGCGCTCTCGGACTTGCGGCTGATTTTGTCGATCTCATCGATATAGATGATGCCCGGTCTCTGCCCGTTTCACATCGAAGTCGGCGGATTGCAGCAGTTTGAGCACCACGTTCTCGACGTCCTCCCCCACATAGCCGGCCTCGGTCAACGTCGTGGCATCGGCGATGGCGAACGGAACATGAAGAATTTTCGCCAGTGTCTGGGATAAGAGGGTCTTCCCGGTGCCGGTCGACCCGATCAGGAGAATATTCCCTTTTTGGAGCTCGACGTCCTTTAACCGGCTCCGACTCAGGATGCGCTTGTAGTGATTATGGACCGCCACCGACAGAACTTTCTTTGCGCGGTCCTGCCCGACGACGTATTGATCCAGGATCTCCTTGATCTCCGACGGTTTGGGTAGCTGAAGTTCCGAGGTTAATTCGGGTCGAGCTACAGCCGCACCTTCAGCCAGAAACGTGCCGCACAATCGGACGCACTCGTTGCAAATCAGAAGGTTGAAGCCGGTCTGGCACGTGTGGCAATGGTACGGCGCCGGGCTCTCAATCAAACTCTTGACGGCGTTCTCGCGTTTACCGCAGAAAGAGCATTGGCGGTTCCGTTTGTCCTTGTCTTGCCTTGACTCCCAAAACACCATGCTTCTCCTCTTCTCCCGTAATATCCCCTCAAAACCAAATAACGACGGGCAGGCATTCCACTCGGGAGAGGTGTCTCGGCGCCCAATCTTAGCCTGAGCCCGAGTTCAACTCAAGCTGCGTATTCTGGGGCTGAAGCGGAACGTCGGCAGGCGGAAATAGAACGATAAATCGGCTGCCATGCCCCTTCGTCGCTTTCCACGGCAATGGTGCCGCGGTTATCTTCGACCAGTCGTTTGACGTTGGTAAGTCCCAGTCCCGTCCCATACTCCTTGGTGGTGAAAAACGGCTCAAAGATCCGTCGAAGGTCCTTTTCGGAAATGCCGCAGCCGGTGTCCGCCACCTCGATGGCGATTCCGCCGTACTCATCGCGTCGCGTCGTGACCGTGAGCTGGCCGCCTTCTGTCATCGATTCCCGCGCATTCATCAGCAGGTTGACCAGCGCTTCCTTCACCTGATCGGGATCGACACAGAGGTCCGGCAACTCCTGCTCGAAGTGGGTGGAGATGGTGAGCCGTTCGTGTCCGCCTTGGGCTTTCCATTGCCAGAGCGCGGCCCGGGCGATCGACTCCGCGGCGATCGGCTTGGGCTCCGGCGGCTTTTGCCGCGCATACCGCAGGAAGTCGTTGATACGGTGGGTGAGCCGGTCGACTTCCTCGATGATATAGCGGGTGACCTCCTGTTTGACCGCATCCGATCGCCGTTCTTCAAGCACAAGCTGCGCCGAGCTTCTGATCACAGCGAGTGGGTTTCTGAGGTCGTGGGCCAGCGCGGCCAGCAGTTGTCCCACGGAGGCGAGCTTCTCCTTACGGATGAGTTCGTCCTGCTGCACCGTGACCGTGTGTAGGCTGTTCTCGAGCGCGTGGCGCATCGCATTGAAGGTGTGCGCCAGGTCTTCGATTTCGTCGCCGGTCCGGATTTCAATCGCGGCTCGACGGGTCTCCGCAGGCGGAGGTGCTGTGGCTTGAGAGAGGTTCGCCACGTCGCTCCGCAAGGCGTCCGCTTCTCGTCTCAACGCCAAGATCGGGCTCACGATCCGGTGGCCGAGGGTAAAGCCCAGCGAGGCCAGCACCACGACCAGGCCGAACCCGATCAAACCCACCGTGAGCAGCAGTGAGTAAATCGGGGCGTAGGTTTCGTCCGGATGCTGTCGAACGAAGGCGAACCATTCGTAGCCGCCGAGACTCAACGGACTCAGCTTGTGGACAAACCGTACCGGCGCCACGCCGATGATGGAGTTGTGCCCGCCGTGGGCATCGTCGTCCACGACCAGCCACTGCGGTTGGTCGCGGGCCAACAGATTGATGAGAGCCTCCTGGATCAGATGGGCGGTGGGTGGAAGCACCGGGCACACCAGCGGCGTACCGGCGGTATCCATGAGCATGCCATGGCCGGTGTCACCCACGCGAATCGGCAGGATGGTGTCCATCAGGACCTCACGCCGGATGATCAGGCCGAGGACACCGATCGGTTCATCAAGGTCCTCCCCCGGAATGGGCACCGCCACTTCAAACACATACTCTTTGAGCACCGGATCCAGTTGAAGGGAGCTCACGAACGCCGTGGTGAGGTCTCCCTGAAACGCCTCTTGCCACCATTCCTCGTCGGCATTGAAATATGGCGCGTTGGAATCGTTGGAAGCCACCAGGACGCCGTGGCTATCCGCGACCATCACGCGGACGTAATGCCCGTCTTTGCCCGCCCACTTCTCCAGATAACTGATTGTCCGTGACAAGGGAAAGGAGCCGCTGTTCAGATGTGCCTTGAGACGCTCAGAGCGGCCGTCCGACATCAGACGCTTGATCTCGGCTTTACTCTTGCCGTCAAACTGTCGGTTGGACAGCTCGACCATCTGGCGGATGAGAATCGGGGCAGCGGCGAGTTGCACGGCCCTGTCGATCTCCATGTCCACCGCGGATGAGATCCGAATGGCCGTGGATCGGGCGATCTCCTGGAAACTACTTCCGATCGAATGTTTGAGGCTGTCGGTGCTGTAGAGATAGGTGGCAAGTAACGCTACGATGCCGGGCACGATGCCGGCAATGAGCAGCGCGATGAAGAATTTCTTCTGGAGGCCGGTCCTGGAATGGTGTTCCATGGAATGAGCCCGGCTCATGAATCGTGAAAATGATGATGTCGCCCCCGGAAAAGAAAGTCAAGCGGCGCCAATCGCCAGAAGAGGGCCCCTAGACGTCGCTGTCCAGCGGCGCAAGGTTGTACTTGGCCATGCGGTAGCGGAGGGTATTGCGGGTGATCTTCAGCAAGCGGCTGGCTTCGGACACGTTCCCGCCCGTTTTTTCCAACGCTTCCTTGAGCATGGCTTTTTCCAACTCATCGACCGACAGGCCGAATGAGAGCAGTGAGACCTGAGGCGACATTTCTTTCACGGGTTCGCCGGCCGTCCGCAGGTAAGAGGGCAGGTGCTCCGGGCGGATCTCGCCTTCGTGGCAACTGATCGTGATCCATTCCACCACATTATGCAGTTCCCGCACGTTTCCCGGCCAAGGATAGTGTTGGAGAGTGGCCAGTGCGTCACCCGACACGCCGCGTGTGCGCGTCCCACGCTCGCGGGCGGACACTTCGAGGAATGCAGTCAGTAAGGCTGAGATGTCATCACGCCTTTCGCGTAATGGTGGAATATGCACAGGGCAGACATGGAATCGATAGTACAGGTCTTCCCGGAACCGTCCTTTCTTGATAAGGTCGGACAGATCCTGATTCGTAGCTCCGATCACCCGGATATCCACTTTGACTGCACGGGTGCCGCCCAGCGGGTCAACTGTATGATCTTCAAGAACCCTGAGTAGCTTCGCCTGCGTCGCCAAACTCATCTCGCCGATCTCATCGAGAAATAGCGTGCCACGATCGGCTAACTGGAACCGCCCGGGCTTGGCCTTCTTGGCGTCGGTGAAGGCCCCCTTTTCATATCCGAAGAGTTCCGATTCCAGGAGGGTTTCCGGTATCCCGGCGCAATTGACGGCGATCAGCGGCCCGCCCGCGCGGAGGCTGGCGTAGTGGATTGCACGGGCCAGGAGTTCCTTCCCGGTTCCGCTTTCGCCGGTGATGAGGACAGTGACGTCGGTGCGCGCCACCTCCATGGCCATGCGCTTGACCTCGGCCATCTTCCGGGACACGCTGACGATACGCTCGAAGCCGAACTGGTCCCGAAGCCCAGCCCGTAGCGTGCGGTTGTCCTGGGACAATCGGCTGGCCTGGAGCGCGCGTGAAATCACGATCTTCAGTTCGTCGTGATCCACTGGCTTGGACAGATAATCATAGGCGCCCTTGCGCATGGCCTCGACCGCCGACTTCACCGTTCCGTAGCCCGTGATGAGCACCACCGGGACATCCGGCAACACCCGCTTGGCGGTCTCGAGGACCTCAAGCCCGGTGGTGTTGCCGAGTTGAAGATCGGTGATAATCAGATCGATGGCCGTTCCGTCTCTCAACGTGCGAATGCCTTCTTCACCGCTGGCGGCCAAGACTAGTTCGTATCCTTCCTCTCTCAGGACCAGCTCCAACAAGCGGCGCATCCGCTCTTCATCTTCGATAATCAACAACGTGGCTGGGCGCATGCTTATACCATCTGTTTGAGCGGCTGCGGTTTGAGATTACGGATGGCCGTCCGGACGTTTTCCAGGAATCCTGAATGCTTAGCGCGGAGGATCGGACTCTTCCGGAACGTGGATCCGAAATCGCGCTCATTCATGGCGACCAACTCGGACAAGCGTGGCGCAAGTGTCAGCGCAGATGGCTGGAACGCCTCTTCGTCCGTCGGGGTCGCATTCATATTATACGGGCACACGTCCAGGCAGTCATCGCACCCGAAGACGCGGTTTGCAATGTGCGAGCTGAATTCGTCCGGTGTCGCCTCACCGGTCCGCGGGAGTTCGATCGTCAGGTAGGAAATGCATCGGCGCGCGTCTACTACATAAGACTCTGTGATCGCTCCGGTGGGGCAGGCGCGGATGCATAGGGTGCACGAGCCGCAGAGGTCCGCGCCCGGCTCGTCGGGATCGAGGTCGACCGTGGTCAGGATTTCTCCAAGCAACAACCAGGACCCAAAGTGCGGAGAGACCAGGTTCGAATGTTTGCCGATCCAGCCGAGCCCAGCCTGTTGGGCCCAGGCTTTTTCCATGACCGGGCCGGTGTCGACATAACTCCTCGTCATGGCTCCCGGCGCCAGAGTCCGGATTCTCGCTTCCAGCCGTACGAGGCGATCCAGCAGGACATCATGATAGTCCTCCCCCCACGCATAGCGCGCGATGCGCCCGTACCCTGGTCGTTCGTCTGCTCGGCGTTCGGTGTAGTAGTTCATGCCGACGGAGATCACCGATCGGCAGCCCGCGAGCGCGTATTTGGGGTCGGCGCGCCGATCGGGGTCCCGACCCATCCAGGCCATTGCGCCCTGGTAACCGCGACGAAGCCATTCCTGCAGGCGGTCATGGAGATCGCCGAGGACCGAGCTTGATGAACCAGCATCCACACGGCTGATGCCGACGGCTTGAAAGCCAAGCGCCTGCGCCTCCCGTTTGATCATGTCCGTCATTGTCATGGTTTCGTCTTCTGCGGCGTTTGCGAGATCGGAGGGGGCATGGTGCCGGAACAGTCGAACATCACCCCGAACCGCGCTGAACACTGAGCGGTCTTGCAACGGTCACATGTTCCGGTGATGCGAGTCTTCCAGTCGGTTTCTTTTTCATTGAACCGGCAGGTGGTCACGCCTCCTTTTGAGATGGTGGACCATGGACGGCCGGTGCCGGGAAAATTGGCGACCACGCACCCTGAGAGAACAGGCACATGGCAGCTTCGCCTGGCCTCGCCTTTGACCATGCCGAAATTGCAGGAGGATTCGGTTGTCGCAGTTGAGTCACCCAGCGGTTGCGAAGCGGCGAGGTCAAAACAAGCCACGCCCAGAGCGGCGACCATGGTCAGTTGAACCGCGCGGATCGAGATGAATCCGATAGGGTGCATGCGGATGCATCGTATCACACCCTTTTCTTGCAGCCAATGCATCCTATGGGTAGAATCGAGGGGGTCCCAAGCCTGTCTGAGGTCACGATCGGAGGAGCGTCTATGCTTGCCACCCGGGTTCACCAGAAAGACAGCCTCTTTTACTTCATCTCCTACAAGGCGACCGATCTGCTTGAGCGCGTGCGGTTCACAAGCCGCTATGCGTTCGAAGGGGAAGCGATCGAGGCCGAGAAGCCGAAAGATGACGACGAGGTGGCCAAGTTTATTGCCAGCATTGAGCGAAGTGAGAAAGGGTTTCAACGCGCGCTCAATAAACAGAAAATCAAACAGATCGTGAACTTTTATGAGACGGTCGTGACCCAGCCGCTGATTCCAGGCACGGTGCTCCTCTTCACCGACGAAACGCTGCGCTTTCAGAAGATGGGTGAGTCCGAGTCCATTGGATTCTTGAGCGAGCCGAAGGGCCAGTATCTCATCATCGACGGTCAGCATCGAATCGCCGGCCTGTATTTTTTCAAGGAACGCCATCCGGATCAGTTTCGGCAGATCGAGGTGCCCTGCGTGCTGTTCGATGGTCGAAGCGCCGATTTTGCGACCGAGATGTTCGTCATCATCAACTCCACCCACACGCGCATCAATCGCTCGCACCTGGTGGACCTGTATGAGAAGATCACATGGGAAAGTCCGGAGAAAAAGTTTGCAGCCAGGGTGGTCAATCTGCTGTATGGGGAGGGGGATTCCCCGCTTCAGTATAAGATCAATCGCCTTGGCGGACGGAGCCGGCAGGAAAAATGGATTCTGCAATCAGAGCTATTCAACGAGTTGCACAAGCTGGTGGTGCATCACTCACGCTGGATCGAGTCTCATCTGGGGACGAGAGCCGATAAGTGCTATGGACTGGTGCGAGACTATCTGAAGGCTGCAAAAGAGGTGATGGGGGAGGTGTGGGGAAACAATGACCGGTACATGTTCACCCGGGATGTGACGCTCAAGGCATTGATCCGCGTGCTGGACGACCTCATCGTCGATCGCAAACTCATGAGTCATTGGGAGCTAGAGATGTCACCCCAACCCTTCGTGGCCACGCTCAGATCCTGGGCCGGCCTGGCGAAAGAGTTCCGCGCCGAAGGCTTCTACGAACGATTCGCGGCTAAAGGCCAGGTGGAACGAGTGCGCCGGATTCACACGCGGCTGATGGAAGCGGTCCTCGGATAGCGCCTTTTTTCGCAAATAGGTGAGTGGCTGTCCATAGAGGCACGGGAGGCATGCATGAATTCTTCATGGCGACTCTCTCTGGGTGGGCTCCTGTCTACAATGCAGAAACCTAATCGCCGATGGATGCACGCGTATTGCGGCGGGTAGTCGCACCGATCAGCTTATTCTTGGCGGTGGGCGGCATATCCCCTTCAAGCTGGAGCGCCGGAGAGGATTTCTCAAGACTGCAAGTCACTAGAGATCCATCCGGCGGGGTGCGGGCGACGGCGACATTAGTGATTCCGGCGCCGCCTGATATCGTGCAAGCGATCCTAACCGATTATGCAAAATGGCCAGAGCTGTTCGATGTGAAAATGCGGCTTGCGCATCTGGATCAGCGAGAAGGGCGAGCCGTTACGGATCTCTACATTCACCATGCATTTCTGCCGGGAGAGCGCCGGCTTTTGTGCGAGTCGGAAGTCTTACCCGGTGGTGGATTGGTGACGCGACTGCTAGGTGGAGACTTCAAGCGGTATCAACGGACGTGGAAACTCAATCCTGATAACGACGGACAGCAGACGCACGCTGAATTTGAACTCCTGGTAGAGGTGGACACGCTCGCTCCGGACTGGCTCGTCGCCTTCACGCTGAAGCGGGAATTGGAATCACACTTCAGCCGCCTTACCGTGAAAGCCTCCAAGATGCGCAAGCCGAAAAAGTGAATTCTTCCGATTTCTTCGTTTGACAGACATAGCTAGCTAGGGCTTGTGAGCTGTAGGCGCTCGTCAGGCCTCTCATGAGGCGAAGCGGTGCCCTGTCCTGCCTGCCAAAGAGCCTTACCCGCGCCGGCCGAAGTTTCGCCGGCGCTTGTCCGAGTCGACCGGCGGCGTCGGCCCATTCCAGATCAAATAGGGAGGCTTTTTCATACGACTCGCCGAATCCGGATATAACCGTATGGCATAGCCGTATGCCTGTTCCTGAGCCTCGCGGCAGGTCGCGGCCTCGATTGGGTACCCGGAGACAGATTGCAGCTCCATCTGCTCCTTATCGCGAACAATCGACAGGTATAGCTCGCACCGGAAATTGGATTCTCCCACATACTGGGTGCTGAGGAGCAGAAGCGAGCCATCTCGAAATGTGGTCATCGGCTCAACGTTCATCCTTGTCATGTGGATGACCCCATCATCTCCGAGCGGTTTTCCTAAGGACCTGTCACTTCCTGGCTTAGATGGTCACGAATCTGTTTTGGTTGAACGCGCCATGGAGGTGTTCGGTAACGAGGCGGCGGTAGTCGACGTTCGCCTTGCGCTCCTTGACCATGAGAACAAGACCATCCCGATCTGTGAGTATCACAAGATCGGTCTCTGCAACCAGTTCCCGTATTGGTGTGCCCACGTCGATTCGATATTGAGTCTTACCGTCCGGATTGAGATTCGAACCATGGACGATCTCGGTCAGGCCGTCGATGGAGCCCTCAATCCCCTTGGCCCCGCATCTGACTTTCGTCCCATCCGGAATCCTGACCCACGCTCTCCCGCTGTTCGGGCGTTTGGACCTGTCCTCGTTAACCATAGTGATGCCTCACTTCTAAACGGATCTTGAGTTGCGGCGGTGTCGGTGCCGATCAGTCCTGATCTTGGAGTGGATATGGCGTTACGGGAACCAGGGAAGCGACATAGAGTGGCTAGCGTGGCTCACAACGTCATGCCCCATGCTACGCTCGAAGCACTGAGGGGGTCAAGCTATATTCGCGGGAGTAAGTGGAAAAGCATTAGTTAGAATGGGGGAGCAGGTTTCACCCATCCGGGAATCTGAACTCGGCGAGGTCTGCCTGTTCCAGGCCTTCCTTGACCATGGCCCCGAGATCAAATCCTCGTTCGATTTTGCGGATCTGGTCGAGGTCGGCTTTGGTGCTCGGATGAGGAGGCACAAAGAGCTTGCAGCAGTCCTGATCCGGCTCGATCGACGTCTCAAAACTTCCGATGCGTTGCGCCTGCTCCGTGATCTCGATCTTGTCCATCCCGATCAGCGGGCGGAGAATCGGCAGACCGGCGGCCTCTTCCACCACCGTGAGGTTCCCCGGGGTTTGTGAAGCCACCTGGCCCAAGCTGTCTCCGGTAGCCAGAGCCCAGCAGCGCTCGCGTCTCGCGAGCTCCTCCGCGATGCGCACCATCATGCGACGATACAGGACGATCCGGAAGGGCGCTGGCGCACCGAGTACGATCTGGCGCTGAATGTCGCCGAATGGAACCAGATACAGCCGCGAGTAGAGCTGAAACTGGGTCAGGTGTTGGACGATCTCACGCACCTTTTCTTCAGAAGCGCGGCTCACGTACGGCCTGCCGTGGAAATGCACGAACA
The DNA here is from genome assembly GCA_963703955.1 of Nitrospirota bacterium. Lineage (GTDB taxonomy): Bacteria > Nitrospirota > Nitrospiria > Nitrospirales > Nitrospiraceae > CAVPGK01. Next base: position 33,394 of record CAVPGK010000010.1, read on the forward strand.
TGACCTTGCACCCACGCTTCATCATCCGGTAAGCGGCGACCGGTGAATCAATCCCACCGGAGATTAAGCAAGCGACTTTACCGCTGATGCCGACCGGAAGCCCGCCGGGGCCTGCATGCCGATCGACCGAATAGAAGGCGGCGTTGGAGAGGATCTCAAGGCGGATGGTCAGATCGGGGTTGCGAAGATTGACCGGCTTACCGGTGAGCTTCGCCGACGTGGGCGCCGATCTCACGGTCAATGTCCATGGATGTTCGGGGAAAGCGTTTGTCCGCTCGCTTGGTGCTGACGCGAAACGTGTTGAAGGCAAGACCCTGTACACGCTCGCCAACCGCCGTCTTGAGCGCATCAAAAGAATCGTTGCGACTCAGTGGAACAGAGTGCGCCAACGAGAAATTGGCGATGCCGAACACTCCGGCTAGGCGATTCCGCACGGACTCCCAGGGAACATTTTCACCGAGACCGACGCGAATGCGCCCCTGGAGAGACTCGACCTGAATGACCCCGAGATCACGAAGGCATCCTCGCAGGTTGCGAACCAAACGCTGCTCAAAGAACGGCCGGTTTCGTCCTTTGAGAGCGAGTTCATGGTAGTGGATGATCGCGCAACGCATCACTAACCTTTTCCATCACTTCCATCATTGGACACCCGGTATTTGGCCAAGGTGGCTGGGCTGTTACCCACTGTGCGGATCCAGTACACCCGCCCAGCCCCGGGCGCGCCGAGACGCGCCTCTTTCCTCGGGCGACCACACACCGATCGTGCGCGGTGGACGAGCACGGGTGAGAGCCTCGCACGTTCTTTATCTTGTCTCTAGAGTCTCCAGATACCGTTCCGCATCCATCGCCGCCATGCAGCCCGAGCCAGCTGCCGTGATGGCCTGTCGATAGCGCGCATCCTGCACATCCCCGGCCGCGAACACGCCCGGAACGCTCGTCTCCATTCCGTTCTTGGTGATGATGTATCCTCTCGCATCCATCTCGAGCTGACCATCGAACAGGCGGGTATTGGGACTATGACCGATCGCGACGAAGACGCCGGCGCAGCTCATTTCCCATATTCGGCCGGTGACGACATTGCGCAAGCGAACACCGGTCACCAGGTCGTCACCCAGGATTTCTTCCACGACCGAGTTCCAGATGAACGAGATTTTTTCATTCTTGAGCGAGCGGTCTTGCATGATCTTGGAGGCTCGCAACTTGTCCCGCCGATGGACCACGGTAACGCGGGAGGCGAATCGTGTCAGAAAATTCGCCTCCTCCATGGCGGTATCGCCGCCGCCCACCACGACTATTTCCTTTCCTCTGAAAAAGAAGCCATCGCAGGTCGCGCAGCTGGACAGGCCATGCCCCATGAGTTTGGACTCACCCGGAAGGCCAAGCCAGATGGCGGAGGCGCCGGTCGCGATGATCAACGTGCGAGCCTCGACCACGCGTTCGCCCTCGATCGTCACGGTCAGGGGAGCGCGCGTGAGATCGACGGCCGACACATTTCCCGTTGCAAATTCCGTCCCAAACCGTTCGGCTTGTGCCCGCATCTCCTTCATCAGGTCCGGGCCCATGATCGCATGGGAAAACCCCGGATAATTCTCCACGTCCGTTGTCAAGGTCAATTGGCCGCCGGCCCGCATGCCTTCGCTAAGAAGGGGGGCCAGATTGGCGCGAGCGGCATAAATTGCTGCGGTGAGCCCAGCCGGACCGGAGCCCATGATGACAACATTTCGCATGAGAGGAATCTAACATAGAGCATCGGGTGGTTGCACGACCACGCGGATGTTCAATGCAGGGTTGCTTGTCAAGGGCGAACGGCCTCTTGCCGACTTGACAATATAGGTTTTGGCGCTATCTATTCCCATATGGAACGGTATCTTACCTACGATGAGAAGAAGGCAGCCGAAGCCGCGTTCCGCGGGTTGCCTTGTGACCCGAAGTGGTCGGAGACTGCGCGCGGGGTTTATGAGGGAATAATCAAGGCCCGTCATGGTCATCCGCCGATCGATTTCACAGACGAGCAGATGGCTCACACCGGGGACCTAGAAGCCGAGAACGGTCGGCCGGCCGGATGGTCGAAAGACGTCATCAGCGAGGAAGCGGAGCCGGGGAAGGCAGGCGAGACTCAGAATGCCATTCTCAATCGTGACGAAGCGATCCAAGCCGGTATCTTGATCGACGTCACACCTCAAGCTCAGGAATTAGGCCTCAATCTTCCGGTGGGTATCAGCAAACCTCTGTGGGAAATCGGCATCACCGCTTCACATAAATTGCACGACGACGAATACAGCGATCGTGTACGGGACGTGCTCATGGCTCTTCGACTTCACCTGGAGACCACAGAGGTCTCCTCTCCCTGGATCAAATTTCCGGTGCTCCTTTCGTTTCCTCCCGACGCGTCGCCCCAGGTGTGCTCGTTGTATGCCGTCGCGCACAAGGATCCGTCCGCTCCCTATTCCCTGACGCTGTTGCTCCCCCACGAGATGTCCGCGATCAAGCCGTCTGAGTAGAGGGCTGCCGAAAGGCCTCCAGCGGAGATCTCGCCTCACAAGCATCCTCAACGACTTGCGAATGCACGCTTCCGGTTTCTACTCGGCTGCCGACTTGCTGGATGACCTTCTTGAGCAGCCTGCATGGCAAGCCCTTTAACCTCCGAGTAAATCCTTCTAATGGTCGGACGAAGCCGTTCGATCGAAAGTGTTCCGTCAATGACGTAGTCGGCGAGTGCGAGCTTCTTGCGCAGCGGGATCTGCGCGCGGATGCGCCGTAAGGCTTCCGCGCGACTTATGTGATTTCTGACCTGCAAGCGGGAGATTTGTGCTGGCTGATCCGCCGACACGACAACGATCTTGTCCATGCGCTTGTGCGCCTCCGCTTCAATGAGGAGCGGCGCATCGTAGATCACGACGGCCTCGGGTTTCTTGTCCGCAAGTTCCCGTACCAATCGCGCCTGCTCTCGCGCCACCCGAGGGTGGACGATCCGATTAAGCGCGCTGAGCTTAGGAGAGTGGCGAAAAACTATTCGTGCAATGGCCTGCCGATCCAGTGTGCGATCTGGCTGGAGCACAGCTCGACCATACTCACGGACGATATCTCGCCAGGCAGGTTTCCCAGGCTGAACGACCTGGCGAGCTAGGATGTCCGCATCGATGACTACTGCCCCGCACTCCTGAAAGAGTTTGGCGACGGTGCTCTTTCCGGTTGCAAGTCCACCGGTTAAGCCCACAACGACCATGCCGGAGGATACCACGCACCTCTCGACCCCCACAAGAAATGGCAGACGCTGACACGGCTGGCTTGACTTGGGAGAATACTTCCCTGTATCACGCTGACATGGTGGAGCGATATCAGCAGGCGTGGGTTTTGTACCTTGCGCTGATGATGTCCCTGGGTTGGATGACGTCCGCCAGGGCCGGTGACGCGGAAGAGCCACTACACATCGTCGGGACCCGCACCATCCTGGTGGCGCTCGATGGGAGTGGTGAGTATCGGTCGATTCAGGAGGCGGTCGATGGCGCTGGCCGTGGAGCCACGGTCCGGATCAAAGCCGGTTCCTATCAGGAAGACGTCACGATTCATAGTAAGGAAGGGATCCGGGTGATCGGGGAGGGTGTCGACCGTGTGAAGGTCGTGGGACGGAACCGCGTAGGCTCCTTCCATATCGGAAAATGGCCTTACGGAGCGACCAATATCGAGATCAGCGGCCTCACGATCCAGGAACACGGTGGCCTGGCCATGGGTATCTTCAATGGGCGCGGGATCCTGTTGCGCGACGTCCGGATCAACGGAATGTTGTTTGCACAGCAGGTGCAGGATGTCCGCATCGAGCAGTGTATCCTCGGCGCTAGCGAGACCACCGGCGTGCAGTTTGCCGATTCCCAAGCTGTCCTGGTGGGAAATCTCATTCATGATAACGACCATGGCGTCACGGTGGCCGGAAAATCCGACGTCCGCCTGGAACACAACGTGATCATTCAGAACCTCTTTGAAGGTGTCGTGGTGACCGACAGCGCGCGCGGGGTTCTGCTGAATAACACGATCGTCAAGAACGGCGGCGGCCTCGCCTTTCTGGAGACCTCTCTGGGGGAAGCAACAGGGAACATCGTCGGTTTGAACAAGATCGGATTCGTCATCGGGCCTTCGAGTCAGCCGCGGCTCTCTTACAATGCCCTCAACAACAACGAATATGATTACCTGCGGGCAGGTACGCCCAATCTTCCCGCGCCGGAATTAAGGACGGACACGGACGTGGCGGCGGACCCGCGATTCGTCGATTCCGGTCACGATGATTTCCGTTTGCGTCCCGATAGTCCGCTGCTTCGGGTCGGGCAGTTTGCCTATCTGGGTGCCTTGCCGCCGCTTGACGCCAAACAGTCCTCACCGTAGCCGAAGCCGAGCGGCACCACCCAACCGAGTTCGTGTGGTATCATGAATGCAGGAAGGCAAGAGGATCTCGAGTACGCTTGCTCACGTCTCCATGCAACAGTTCAGCAAGGAGGTATCATGGCCAGCTACCGATCCGAACATGAACGATCCTGTCTTGAAGGGACTCCCTCGTTGGAAGAGATGGAAGTGGGAAAGCCTGTCGGGGCGATCCTGCCGATGTCTGAGCATGCACAAGTCGCTCTACGCGACAGTATCGAACTGATCGATTATCTCATGAACCAGGATGAGGTGACCTGGAACTGATCACGTGGGGCGGGTGCGCGAGTGTTCTGCCATAGTGTGCTGATTGATGCGATGACTTTCTTCTACCAGAACTTTCGCCTTCCTCCTTCCCGCCCACCCGCAATCTTCCCTAACCTGACCGATCATCCGACCCGGTCTCTTTTGTCCTAGCAGCTCACGCCTATCCTCGTATAACATTTCAGCGCATTTGGTAACGATCGATTCGTCTTGGGGACTTTACCCGTAGGCCATGCGCTAGGTCGAGGAGTCGGTCCGCGCAGAATCAAAGAAGTTCTAGAGATTTCTCTGAAGGCGAAAGCAAGACGATGGTAGGCAAGAAGGAAGCTACGGCTGAAGACCGGAGATTAGAGGAGGATGCTCGGCGCGAGAAGCATTGGAAACGCTGGGGACCTTACCTCAGCGAGCGTGCGTGGGGAACCGTCCGCGAGGACTACAGTCCATATGGCACGGCCTGGGAGCATCTTCCGCACGACCATGCGCGGTCGAAAGCTTACCGGTGGAATGAAGACGGGCTCGCCGGGATCTCCGACCGACATCAAATGATCTGCTTTGCGCTGGCTCTGTGGAATGGCCGCGATCCGATCCTCAAGGAACGGGTGTTTGGTCTGACGGGGAACGAGGGCAATCACGGTGAGGACGTCAAAGAGTACTACTTCTACCTGGATTCCACACCCACCCACTCCTATATGAAATACCTCTATAAGTATCCACAGGCGGAGTTTCCTTATGCGCGACTGGTCGAGGAAAACAGACGCCGCGGGCGCAATGCCCCGGAGTTCGAATTGCTTGAGACCGGCGCATTTGATCAGGATCGGTATTTCGATGTCTTTGTGGAATACGCCAAAGCCTCGCCAGAAGACCTCCTGATCCGCATCCAGGTCATCAATCGTGGCCCGGATGTCGCAGAATTGGCTGTCCTCCCGACGATGTGGTTTCGCAATACCTGGTCCTGGGGACTCGACGTGCGTCGCCCGCGCTTGCGCGCCGCCGCTGGCGACACACGGGCGATCGAAATGAATCACGATTACTATGGCTACCGTCGGCTGCTGTGCGAGGGAATACCCGATCTTCTCTTTACAGAAAATGAAACGAACATTCGAAGGCTCCATGGAATCGAAGACGGCGAGCGTTACGTCAAGGACGGCATCAATGACTATGTCGTGCATGGCGACAAGGGGGCTATCAATCCGGACCGGATCGGTTCGAAAGCGGCCGCTCATTACGTGCTGGTTCTCGACCCTGGTGGGACCGTAACTATCCGTCTTCGATTCACCGACAGCCAATCCACTGTCTCGCCATTTGGCAGTGCGTTCGACGCCGTCGTTTCGCAACGACTGCAAGAGGCCGATGAATTCTACGCGCGATTGGCGCCTGCTCGTTTGTCCGAAGACGCCCATCGTGTTCAACGTCAAGCCTTTGGCGGGCTGCTGTGGAGCAAGCAATTCTATCACTATGACGTCAACCGTTGGCTCAAGGGCGATCCGGCTGGGCCTGAACCGCCCGTGACTCGTCTTCGCGGGAGAAACCATGACTGGACCCATCTCTATAATGCCGATGTCATTTCGATGCCGGACAAATGGGAGTATCCCTGGTATGCGGCCTGGGATCTTGCGTTCCATTGCATTCCGCTGGCTTTGGTCGACCCCACGTTTGCCAAGGATCAACTCGTCTTGCTGTTGCGCGAATGGTACATGCACCCCAACGGGCAACTGCCGGCCTATGAATGGTCTTTTGGCGACGTCAATCCGCCCGTGCATGCCTGGGCCGCCTGGCGTGTCTACAAAATCGAAAAGAAACGACGTGGCGTAGGAGATCGGACATTTCTCGAACGCGTCTTTCACAAGCTGCTTCTGAATTTCACTTGGTGGGTTAATCGTAAGGATGCCAAAGGAAAGAATATCTTCCAGGGCGGATTCCTGGGGCTCGACAACATCGGAGTCTTTGATCGCAGCGCTCCTCTGCCGACCGGTGGCCACATCGAACAGTCCGACGCCACCAGTTGGATGGGCATGTATTGTCTGAACATGCTGGCGATCGCGATGGAATTGGCCAAGGAGAACCGTGCGTATGAAGATGTGTCCAGCAAATTTTTCGAGCATTTTGTCTACATTTGCCGGGCGATGAATAACATCGGCGAAGAAAAAATCGAACTGTGGGATAAGCAGGACGGGTTCTTTTACGACGTGTTACATCTCCCAGATGGCCGCAATTTTCCCATGAAGGTGCGCTCGATGGTCGGGTTGATTCCGCTGTTCGCCGTAGAAACTCTTGATTCCGAATTAGTGGACCGGCTCCCTCGGTTTAAGCATCGGCTGCAGTGGTTTATCGAAAACCGGCCCGACTTCAGCGCGCATGTCGAAGCGCAATCGTACGAATCCGGTGTGCGCCGGTTCCTGTCGCTGGTTCATCGTCATCGGCTTCGACAGGTCCTTCGGTACATGCTGGACGAAAGGGAGTTTCTGGCTCCGTGCGGAATTCGTGCCCTCTCCCAATACCACCGAGAGCATCCCTATACGCTCTCGGTGACGGGAATGGAATATCGTGTGGACTACGAACCGGCTGAGTCCAGCACCGGCCTCTTCGGTGGCAATTCCAATTGGCGTGGGCCGGTCTGGTTTCCGGTTAACTACCTGATCATCGAGTCACTTCAGAAATTTCATTATTTCTTAGGCGACAGTTACCTGGTCGAGTGCCCTACCGGTTCCGGCCGAATGATGACGTTGCATGAAGTGGCGACCGAGCTGTCACGTCGCCTGACGCGCATCTTTCTTCGAGACGCGGACGGCCGGAGACCGGTCTATGGCGGCGCGAAAAAGTTTCAGCACGATCCCCACTGGCGTGATCTGATTCTCTTCTATGAATATTTTCATGGCGATAATGGTTCCGGCATCGGGGCCAGTCATCAGACAGGGTGGACAGGCCTGGTCGCGAAATGTCTCGATGTTCTTTCGCGCAGTGGATTCAAGGAGTGAGTCGGTCTTCCGTTCTTTCCTCCGCGCCGATTGCGCCGCCGCACCCTATTTCACCGATCCGCCGTTCGGGCTCCCGAAGGTCTTCGATGATCCCCTCAAAGAGCTGCCCTACAGCGGCGTGTTCCGCGTGTCGTCGGCAAGGTTCAACTGCTGAGCACCGATCTGAGCGAGGATACGTTAGACAGGCTGAAGGCGGATCAGCAGGGCAATGTGATGTCAGTGGACCGGGCGGGATCTGGATCCTCTCGCCGGAAGGTAAGCGCCTCGGGCTAAGGGTTTATCGGTATGAGCCCCGGTATCTTTAGCGCGTGTACGGCCTCTCGAATGACGTCCAACACGGTCGGTCTCGCAAATCCCTTCCGCCACGCAAGCCCGATCCGCCGCTGCGGGACCGGATCGGTGAAGCTTAGCGTGACCAGCCGCTTATTGTGATGTTTGGGGGTCAGTGCGCTACACGGTAACACGGTGATCCCCAGCCCCGATGCCACCATGTGACGGATGGTTTCCAGGGAGTTACCCTGAATCCCCTCGCGATCCGAACGACTCAGTTCAGGGCACGCGTCGAGCACTTGCCGTCGGAAACAGTGTCCTGCGTGTGGAAGCAACACCTTTTCACCGGACAGCTCATCGGCATCGATACGCGATTTCTTGACCCAGGGGTGCGTGATGGGAATAACGGCTTTGAATGGTTCATCGTACAGAGCCACTGTCACAATGCCTGGCTCGTCGAAGGGCAGCGCAATCATCAGAACATCAAGTTTTCCGTTCTTTAGCATGCGACTCAGATGGATCGTCAAGTTCTCTTCGATCTCCAAAGGCATGGCCGGAGCGCGCTTGTGCAGGATCGGCACTAACTCCGGCAAGATATACGGTCCTGCCGTTGCGATCACGCCCAGGCGCAAGGCTCCGACGAGCTGATCTTTCCCCTGAGCTGCGATCGCCTTGACTTGCTCAGCCTCCTCCAACACCCGCTGTGCCTGCTCAATGATTCTCTCACCGATCGGCGTGACCACCACTTCGTTCTTCTTCCGCTCGAATAGAACGGTTCCCAGTTCGTCCTCTAACTTTTGAATCGCCAGACTCAGGGCTGGTTGCGTGATGAAACAGCGGTCGGCGGCGCGACCGAAATGTAGTTCTTGAGCGACAGCGACGATGTAGCGCAGCTCTGTCAAGGTCATTGGCTCGCAACACTCCTGGGCGTAGCGATAAATAATATAAATCACATGATCATGCATAATCAATTGGACTAATCTCATCGTGGGTCTTACATTCGGTATAGACAGAATCAAAACAGAGGAAAGGAGGATGCAGCCATGAGAACAAGAAACGCGTTGCTCGGTGTGAGCGTTATCATCGCAACTCTCGCAGTGGGGTGCGCCGAGGTCACGCCCCAAGATTCCGTCATCTCGCAGAGCATAGCGGCGCCGAAACCGGTGAGCCAGCGTGAGGCTGCCGATCAGGCCTTTGAATATCGCCGACAAGCTGCGGAACTTCGAGGTATGGCAAGGCGGCTTGAACTAGAGACCAACATCTATAAAAAGCAAGGTGGGGAGCCAAGCGAACGAACCCGAGCCGGCCTTGAACAGGCAAACGCCATGTGGGCCGCGGCTGAAGAGGCAGAGCAGGTCGCGCGCGAGTACCGACGACAAGTGCCGCATGGCCAAGCGTTCTGATCGATGGAGATGGCCTGGATCGAGGAGCGCACCTGGAACAGCCGGAGCAGTGGAAAGGAGACGATCATGCTACGAAGATGGCGGATACTGATGGTCATAGTGACTGTCGCGGGAGGAGTGGCGACAGACGGCCACTTGGTGGCGGAAGAACGAGCGGCGGCAAAGTCGGATTCTCTCGCTACCCAAACGTCTGGTCGACCGCCGCTCCCATTTGGTCTTGAGGAGGATTTGTTCTCTGTGCCGACAGACAATCCTATGACGCCGAAGAAAATCGAGCTTGGACGTCTGCTCTTCTTTGATAAGCGGCTGTCCAGGGATAATTCCATAGCTTGCGCGAGTTGCCACATGCCGACGCTCGCATTTACAGATGGACAGCCCGTCTCGATGGGGATTCATCGCCAACTGGGCGGTCGGAGTGCGCCCGCAGCCATCAATCGTGGCTTCAGCACCGCTCAATTTTGGGATGGTCGTGCGGCGACGCTGGAGGAGCAATCCATCGGTCCATTCGTGAATCCGGTCGAACATGGATTCATGGATTACAACGAGATGATCGCCAAAATGAACAGGATCGATGGATACAAGAAGCTGTTCCAGGAGGTGTTTGGCACGGAGATCACCGTTGACGGAATCGGCAAGGCTATTGCGACCTTCCAGCGGACGATTTTGTCGGGAAACAGCCCGGCGGATCGCTACGATGTCGGAGGCGAGGAAACAGCGTTGTCTGCAGAGGCTCAACAGGGGCTGGAACTGTTCCGAGCGAAAGCCCGCTGCACGCGGTGCCACTCGGGATTTAATTTTACAGATGAGAAGTTCCATAACCTCGGGATTGGGTGGGACACGAACACGGTGGATCTTGGCCGGTACATGGTCACGAAGAATGCCGAGGACATCGGCGCCTTCAAGACACCGACGCTGAGGGAGATCGCCAGGACCGCCCCCTATATGCACGATGGGAGGTTTGCCAGTCTCGAAGAGGTCGTGAATTTCTACAATCAGGGTGGGATCAAGAACCCGTACCTGGATAACAACGTGATCCCGCTCGAAATGACTGATCAGGAGAAGCGAAATCTGGTTACTTTCTTGCGCTCGCTTAACGGTGAGGGGTGGCAGCACATCACTCCACCAAACGAGTTCCCGCAGTGATCTGAAAGGGAAGCGAGATTGTTCCGTCGCGACGCCGCACCGTTGGAGCAAGTCAGACGGTGCGGAGCGGCCGTCACCAGCAGGTTGTCAGTTGAGTCTCGCCTTGCTTCCCGTACGCATAACTTTCTCCTAGTGCTGAGAATTCCTCATACCTTGTGTGAGCCGGACCGTGCCCCTTGCCGTACGACGAGTAGACCGACCACGACCATCGACAGCATGATCAGCGCCACGACCACCAGCGTGCGATGAACCAGAGGGGAGAGCCGGCGCCATTCTTCTCCCAAGCCATACCCGACCGCAATGAACGTGGCGGACCACAGCAGGGCCCCGGAATAGGCGAACCGGGCGAACACACCAAGAGACAGATTTGAGGTGCCGGCAAGCAGGGCGGCAAGATGCCGGATGCCTGGGATGAAGTAGGCAATCAGCAGGGCATACTTCCCCCAACGCTGAACCCAGGTCTGTGCATTCGCAATGTGCTCCGGGCTGAGGTGAAGGGCCGGGCCGAGCTTGCTGATCACTTGCGGGCCGGCGAGACGGCCGATCCCGTAGCTGAGGCTAATCCCACTCGCGCTCCCGAGAAAGGCGGCTCCCACCGACGGGCTCAGCGCCAGGTCTCCTTTGAAATTCAGGTAACCGACAAAGGTCAGTAAAGCTTCATCCGGTACCGGGAGGCCGACGATCCCCAGCATCAGGAGCAGGAAGATAGCCGCATAGCCATAACGGGTAATCCAATCAAACCCGGCATCCATACAAGACCGTCGAGCAAGGAATGATGTGAAATGATAAGGAGATCATGACGATGATGACCGACCGATGCTACTCATCTTTGTTCTATGAGTCAAAGAGAGTGGGTCGCTTCTTAGCCTGATCTCGCCGGATTCCTTGCCAAACTTCATTTAAGGTTGCCAGATGCGGCACAATTGGTGTATTCAGTAAGGTCGAGACCTTGCCCCAAACGATATTTGGTGGTGATTAAATGGGGGGCCTAATGGATTCTGTGAGCAAACAAACAAAGAGCGGCGCATGCTGGTGGCATCTCTCGGCGCCGTTGCCGACCGGATGGGCGATGCGAAGGCTGAGATGGTTCATGGTGATCGTCGGCGTGGTCGCGGTATGCACCGGTGGCTGCGTCACGAAGCCGATCAAGGACCGGAAGGGCACCACGTTGAGCTCGGCCGAACAGGAGAAACAAGTAGGGGCATGGCAAGCTAAAAAGATCGAACAACAAATGAGCGTATTGCACGATGCAGGGCTGACGGCGTATCTCAACACCGTGGGACAACGGCTCGCGCAGCAGTCGTCCCGACAAGACATCACGTATACGTTTCGTATCCTCGACGTCCCAGAGCCCAATGCCTTTGCCTTTCCCGGCGGGTACATTTACGTCACTCGCGGTCTCCTGGCTTTGCTGAATTCCGAGGATGAGCTTGCGGGGGTGATCGGACATGAGATCGGGCATGTCATGGCTCGACATCGCGTGCAACAGATTGCTCGTGAAGGCCGGGGTTCGAATATCACGAACCTGGTGTCAGGGGTGTCCGGTCCGGTCGGTCCGGTTGTCGCGCACATTGTCGGCGACGCCGGCGAATTGGTAACCGGGTATATGTTTGCCTCCTATAGCCGCGAGCAGGAGCGCGAGGCGGATCAGGCCGGCCAGGAACTTGCTGCGCGAGCAGGGTGGGAACCGGCCGGACTCTCCAAGGTTCTGTCCACGCTGGAACGAGGCGACTCGCTGCGTCAAAGCGTTCCGCGCTGGACAACCTTTTTGGATTCCCACCCGGCATTTCCTGAACGCGTGATCCGCTCGGCCGAATCTGCCAAAGGGCTGCAGCGCGCAGCACTGGACCCGCTCAGCGCTTCGCCGGGTGCCTTTCTCACTCGGCTCGATGGTGTCGTGGTAGGCAGTCGCGCCGCAAGCGGGGTGATTGACGGCAGGAATTTCCGACATCCCGATCTCAACTACTCCGTGCAGTTTCCAGACAAGTGGAATCTCGCGGCCTCACCTCACCAGGTGACTGCGATTGCGCCTGACGGCGACGCATTGATGGTCTTGAAGATTGTGGCTGAGGGAGGCGATCCGATGGAGGGTGCCCGCGCGCTCGAGCAGGCCAGTGGGTCGCCGATTCTGCGGACTACCAAACGGTTTACGATCGGAAACTCACAGGCAGCGTTGGCGCAGGTCCACGCCGATACCAAGCAGGGGAAGCTCTGGCTCGGGCTTGCCTGGATCGCCCACGGAGGCTACGTCTATCAGTTGGCCGGAATGGGCCCGATGAATCGCCACGACGCACTGCACTCGCTCTTCGATACGATGATCCATAGTTTCAGGCCGCTGTCGCAGTCCGAGCGGGCCAACCTTCGCGAAAAACGGATTCGTCTTGCCAAGGCGCAGGCGGGTGAGACGCTTGACGCGCTGGTGGCGCGCACCAAATCGAGCTGGGGCTCGGAAACAGTGGCGGTCGCCAACGGCTTGGTGGCGGGGGATCCGTTGCAGGAAGGAGAGATCGTGAAGGTGGCGATCGCAGAGCTCTATGCGTCGAAGATGCCGCAGCAGGAGAACGCCCCTCAGCTTTGATAGGCAAGCGCCCTATCGCACGCGCTGAATCGGACCCAAGAAGAAGGCGTGGACTCGCTTACCGCGTGAACGCGGAAGCCGTAACCCGCTGTCCCTGGGCCAAGACCGAACTCGACATCGCCTACCACGACAAAGAGTGGGGGGTGCCACTGCATGACGACCGGGCGCTGTTTGAGTTCCTGATTTTGGAGGGCGCTCAGGCCGGGCTCAGTTGGTCAACCATTCTCACGAAGCGGGATCACTACCGGATCGCCTTCGATCATTTCGATCCCCGCAAAGTGGCCCGCTACGAGCCAGCGGAAGATCGACCGCTTGCTGGCCGATCCAGGCATCGTGCGCAACCGGCTGAAGATCACAGCTGCGGTGCGCAACGCCAATGCCTTCCTCACCGTCCAGAAAGAATTCGGCAGCTTTGATGCTTACCTCTGGCGATTCGTCGGCGGCCATCCGAACAAGAATCGCTGGCGATCGTTCAAACAGGTCCCGAGCCACACACCTGAATCCGATGCGTTGAGCAAGGATCTGAAGCGACGCGGGTTCACCTTCGTCGGGTCCACGATCTGCTACGCCTTCATGCAGGCCGTCGGCATGGTGAACGATCACACCATCGATTGTTTCCGGTATAGCCAGATCGTCTGATCCTGCCCACGGAACCCATTGACTCTGCGGTGACATTTCCTTAAAGATAGGCATATTGTCGATCTATTCTGAGAAGTTCTGCGAACGTGAGAAAAAACCTCTCTCCGCGATGCGTCTCCCCGAAATCGGGGTTTCAGTTTCCGACGGAGGGACACACGAGGTTCTGACATGCGGCCTATGACGGACAGAATTGGAGTCTTGAAAGGACTTGGGTCGAGCCTGCTTATGTGTCTCGCAGCGGATGTCTTTGTCGGCTGCAAGCAAGAGGCTGTTTCAAAGGCCGCACTGTCGCCTCCGGAGGTTGAAGTCGCGGAGGTGAAGCAGCAGGACCTGCCGATCTACGCGGAATGGGTCGGCACGACGGACGGACTGGTCAATGCGACGATCCAAGCGAGGGTGACCGGACATCTCATCAAGCGGAACTTCGATGAAGGCGCCTTCGTGAAAAAGGGCGCCCTGTTGTTCGAAATCGACCCGCGTCCCTTTCAAGCGGCGCTCGCGGAAGCGAAAGGTCAACTGAGCCAAGCGGAGGCGCAGCTCGTGAAGACCAACATGGATGTCAAGCGCGACACGCCGCTCGCCCAAGCCAAGGCGATCAGCCAAAAGGAGTTGGATGATTCGATCCAAGCCAACGCAGCCGCCAAGGGCTCGCTTGCTTCGGCAAGAGCCCAGGTTGAACAAGCCCAATTGAACCTTGGCTACACCAGGATCCAAGCCCCGATCGATGGAGTGACCGGCATCGCCAAAGCGCAGATCGGCGATTTGGTCGGCCCGAACACGGGCGAGCTCACCTCTATTTCCACGGTCGACCCGATCCGGGTGTATTTCTCGATCAGTGAACAGGAATATTTGAAAGCGGCTGATAAAATTCAGGCGCAGTACAATGATCCGAACCTGCCTCGCCTCAAGCTCGAATTGATCCTCGGCGACGGCTCGGTTTATCCGCGCATCGGCCACCCTACACTCGCAGATCGGCAGGTGGATGTGAAGACCGGCACGATTCGCATCGCGGGGGAGTTTCCGAATCCAGGCAACCTCCTCCGTCCTGGTCTCTTCGCCCACGTTCGTGCGATGACGAAGACGAAGAACGGCGCGCTCCTGGTTCCACAGCGGGCTGTGACGGAGTTGCAAGGCGGCTATCAAGTGGCCGTGGTCACCCCGGATAGCAAGGTGGAGATCCGTCCGGTCAAGGTCGGTGAACGGATCGGCGGTCAATGGATCATCAACGAGGGGGTTCAGCCGGGTGAGCAGGTCGTGGTCGAAGGATTGCAGAAGGTGAAGGCGGGGATGACGGTGAAATCCCAAACCACATCAGCAGGCGCCCGTCGAGAAGGCCGGCTGATGGCAAGATTCTTCGTCAATCGTCCGATCGTCGCGATCGTCATTTCGATCATGATGGTGATCGTCGGCATCGTCGCCATGGTCCAGCTCCCGATCGCCCAGTTTCCGAACATCGCGCCGCCGGAGATCCAGTTCAGCGCCACTTACGTGGGCGCGGACGCCGTCACGCTCGAGCAGTCGGTTGCCACGCCGATCGAGCAGCAGATGCAGGGCGTGGACAACATGATCTACATGTATTCGTCAACGCCAGCAACGGGCAGACGAGCCTGTACGTGGACTTCGACGTGACGACGAAGCCGAACGACGACCAGATCCTGTCGCAGATGCGCTACACCAGGCCGAATCGCAAGTTGCCGCAGGAAGTGCGGAACTATGGCGTGACGATCAAGAAATCGACCACGAGCCCGCTGGCGCTCTTTTCTCTCTACTCCCCCAACGGGACCTACGACAGTATCTGGCTGACCAATTACGCCAACATCAATATCAACGATCCCATGGCGCGCGTGCCGGGCATCGGCCAGGTGCACGATCTTCGGCGCCGGGCAATACGCGATGCGGTTCTGGGTGCGACCGGACGTGCTGGCCAAGCTCGAACATTACGGTCCCCGAGATCCTCGACGCCGTGAAGAAACAGAACACGGTGAACCCGGCTGGTCAGGTCGGCGCCGAACCGGTGCCTCCCGGACAGGAATTCACCTATACTGTGCGGGCGCAAGGGCCGGTTGCTCACCAAGGAGGAGTTCGAGGCAGATCGTCGTGCGGGCAAATATCGACGGGTCGCTGGTGCGGCTCGAAGGACGTGGCGAGGGTCGAGCTGGGCGCCCAGTCCTACAGCTAGATCGGCCGGATGAACGGAAAGTCCGCCGCCCTCATCGCCATTTACCAGCTGCCAGGCTCAAACGCGATCGACGCGATGGATCAGGCGACGAAGCTGATGAAGGAGCTCAAAGAGCGATTTCCGGCCGACCTCGACTACGTCGACGTCGCTCGATACGACGCTCGCGGTGCGGGAGGGCATCAAGGAGATCGTGCACACCCTCTTCGAAGCGCTGGTCCTCGTGATCATCGTCGTCTATATCTTTCTGCAGGGCTGGCGCGCCACGTTGATCCCGTCTGCTGGCCGTGCCGGTGTCGCTGGTCGGCACATTCACGCTGTTCCCGCTGCTCGGCTTCTCGATCAACACGCTGTCCCTCTTCGGTCTCGTGCTCGCCATCGGCTTCGTCGTGGACGACGCCATCGTGGTGGTCGAAGCCGTGGAGCACCACATCGAAAAGGGCCTCTCGCCCAAGGAGGCGACGCTGAAGGCCATGGAAGAGGTCTCAGGCCCGGTCGATGGCGATCGCGCTCATCCTCGCCGCGGTCTTCGTGCCGACGGCGTTCATTCCGGGCATTACGGGCCGGCTCTACCAGCAGTTCGCGGTGACGATCGCCGTGTCGGTGGTCATCTCGGCCTTCAACGCGCTCACGCTCAGCCCCGCCCTCTCGGCCTTGCTGCTACGACCAAAGAAACCGGCGCGGGGTCCGCTCGGTTGTTCTTCGGATGGTTCAACCGAATGGTTTGCCGTGCGACGGACGGGTATGTGAGTGTCTGCGGCTCTTTGATTCGTAAGGCCGGACTCTCGATGCCATCCTAGTCCTGTTCGTGATCGCGACGGGCTTCTTCGGCATGCGCCTTCCGACCGGCTTTCTGCCGATCGAGGATCAAGGCTATGTGTATTTGAACGTACAGTTGCCGATGGCGTCGTCTCTCCAGCGAACCGATGAGGTTTGCAAGAAGATCGAGGCGATCCTAAGCCGTACCCCGGGGGTGCAGTATGCGTCGACCATCGTCGGATACAGTCTACTCAGCACCGTGAACACGACCTATAATGCGTTTTTCTTCGTCACGCTCGCGCCATGGGAGGAACGCACCAAACCAGACGAGCAACTGCTGTCGATCTTCAAGCATGTCAACCAGCAACTGGCTCAGCTCCCTGAAGCGCAGGCGTTTCTCTTCCCGCCGCCTGCCATCCCCGGCGTCGGCACCTCGGGGGGCGTGTCATTCATTCTCGAGGACCGCACCGGAAAGGAGGTGGCGTTCCTGGCTGAGCACACGCAGAAGTTCATTGAGGCCGCCCGTAAGCGCCCTGAGATCGCCTCCGTCAATACCACGTTCATCCCCAGCGTGCCCCAGGTGTCCGCGAAGGTGGATCGGGATAAGGTGCTGAAACAGGGGGTGAACCTCGGGGATGTCTATCAGACGCTGCAAGCGTTCATGGGCGGCGTCATGGTGAACTACTTTAACCGCTTCGGGCGGGTGTGGCAGGTCTACGTCCAGGCTGACGGCGAGTTTCGGACGAGTCCCGAGCACGTCGGCCAATTCTACGTACGGAACGGGTCCGGGGACATGGTCCCCCTGTCGACGCTGGTGTCGATGGATACGGCGTCCGGACCTGAGTTTACCATGCGTTTCAACGAATACCGGTCTGCGCAATTGTTCGTGGGAGCGAAGCCGGGCTACAGCTCGGGCCAGGCGATGAAGGCGCTCGAGGACGTCTTTGCGGCGACGATGCCCCGGGACATGGGCTACGACTACATCGGGATGTCCTTCCAAGAAAAGGCTGCGGCAGAAGGCGTGCCGGCCAGCGTCATCTTCGGCTTTTCTCTTCTCTTCGTGTTCCTCATCCTCGCGGCGCAGTATGAGAGTTGGGCGTTGCCGTTCAGCGTGCTCCTCTGCACCCCGATCGCCGTCTTCGGCGCGCTGGGAGCTCTGTGGGCCCTCTGGCTGTTGGCCCCCCCGCTGATTGAGAACGATGTGTTCACCCAGATCGGTCTGGTGATGCTCATCGGGCTTTCCGCCAAAAACGCGATCCTCATCGTGGAATTCGCGAAGATGGAATATGAAAGGGGCAAGACCATCTCGGATGCGGCGCTGGCGGCGGCCCGCTTGCGCCTGCGGCCCATCCTGATGACGGCATTTGCGTTTATCCTTGGAGTCGTCCCGCTGGTTCTCTCCTCGGGGTCGGGGGCGCATGGCAGAATCCTCCTTGGTGTCGCAGTCATGGGTGGAATGCTGGCAGCCAGCGTGATCGCGATCTTCATCATTCCGGTGAGCTACTACGTCGTGGAAAGACTCGTGCATCGCCAAGAACAAAGACCTGGCGCACCGAAGCCAGGGGCCCCAAGGCCGACCGGGGATGGCAAGGTGCAACCCCTGGCTCCTCAACCGGAAGCCGTGCCGGCCCATGCACGGATCCAAGGAGGTCACTGAAATGCATCGATGGCTCGCCGCCGCTGCGCCGATCTTCTTGCTCAACGCATGCATGATGGGACCGAATTACACGCGACCGGAAACGCCGAGCGGCGATTCGTGGCGGATGGCGCCGGCCACCGCGGAATCCATTGCCAACCTGCCCTGGTGGGAGTTGTTGAAGGACCAAGAGCTGCAGAAATTGGTACGCGTGGCGCTGCAAGAGAATCAGGACATGCGGGTTGCCGTCGCCAGCGTCGAGCAGTTCCAGGCCCAACTCGTCATTGCCAAGTTCGACCTTGCTCCCTCTCTGGGCTATTCAGGAACCGCATTTACGTACCATAACACTAGAAATGCGATCGGAATTCCAGGTGTGGGAGCCATACCCGGGCCTTCAACCAACACAGGAGGGTTTGATCTTTCATATGCGAACGCCACGGGAGGCGTGAAATGGGAGGCTGATCTTTGGGGCCGGATCAGACGTTCCATCGAGGCGACCAGGGCTCAACTCCTGTCGCGAGCGGAGAACCAACGGGCCGTGATTCTCGACCTGGTCAGCAACGTGGCTGGCGCCTACTTCGATCTCCGCACGCTCGACCTGCAAGTCGATATCACCAAGCGAACCCTCAAGACATGGGAGGAGAGCGTCAGGATTTCCCAGATCAAGTTGCAGCAGGGGACCATACCCAAACTCGATCTCGACCGGTTCGAAGCCGAGCGTGCGAATGCCGCGGCGCAACTCGCCGATCTTGAACGCCAGGTCGTCCAGAAAGAGAACCAAATCAGCCTACTTTTGGGACGCAGACCGATGTCGATCCCGCGCGGTGTCGTACTCACCGAGCAGATCATGCCTCCGGAGGTGCCGCCTGGCCTTCCTTCCGATCTTCTCCAGCGCCGACCCGATATCCTCCAAGCCGAACAGGACCTGGCTGCGGCGACCGCGAATATTGGAGTTGCTCAGGCCGCGCGCTTTCCGCAACTCGCCCTCACGGGTACCGCGGGAGTTGCCGGCTTAGACGCCACCTCGACCGCGTCACTGGGTCCGTTCGGGATATTCCACGCCGCCGCCGCCTTGAGCGGTCCTCTGCTCAACGCGACGGCGCTGGGCTACCAAGTGGATGTGACCGAAGCTCAGACGAGGCAGGCCTTGGCCCGGTATGAGAAGGCGGTCTTCACGGCCTTCAAGGAAGTGGAAGACACCTTAATCGCCGTGCAAAAGGCTCGCGAGCAGCGCGCCGCGCAGGAACAGCAGGTCGCGGCCCTGCAGTCCGCCTTTCGATTCGCCGATCTGCGCTACCAGGGAGGCCGGGCCAGCTACCTGGACGTGCTGACCGCCCAGCGCACATTGTATGAATCGGAACTGGCGCTCGCGGGAACCCGGCGAACGCAACTGGTCTCGGTGGTCCAGCTCTACAAGGCTTTGGGCGGTGGATGGTCGCCGACCGGCTCGGTCGAAGGCCGGCCGGCTCCCGAGCTGGTGAGCCAGAGCAGTCAGTAACGGTCACTCCTGAACCATCGGACCCCAGACTGGGAGGATCACGTTCTATGAAGGAGATGAGCATTCTATGCTGATCGCCGACGCAACGACCAAGCATGGGTACCACCGCGCAGAGTTCACCCGCGCGAAGTAAGTATCTTCAACTCAACCAGGCCGTATCGATCAGACCGTTCCATTCACTGACCAGGGAGGATGTATGAGATGGCTTAGAGCTGTGGTGTGGTTGCTCGTGTCTCTCGGCTCTCTTTCTACGACGACGGGGTACGCCACTGATGTGAACAGCGAGATTGAATTGCTCAGGGCGGATGTGAGAGCGGAAAAGATGGCGGTTATCGCGAAGCACATGAACTTTACCGAGGACCAGTCGCAGAGCCTTTTGGCGCGACGGATTAATCGATTAATCGACGCGCAGATCGCCGGGGCCTTGCCGCTGGTGAAATAGGCGGATGGTCGAACCGGCGAGTTGGGTTGCCCCCCGGATGATCTTGAAAACAGGCTTGTTGACACGTACTCTAGGTACGGGTAGGTATTTGATTGGCGGGCTGTGAGCGATTGGGTCCGATGGACTCTCCAGGATGCCGATGAAGAAAGGACGATAACATGCGGGTCAGGCTTGCAATGGTCATTCTTGGTCTGTTTGCCGTGGGTGGTCTCGGATGCGCGATGAATCCCGTGAGCGGGCGGCCGGAGGTGGCGCTGGTTTCTGTCGAGCAGGAGAAGAAGATCGGGGCGGAAGAGGCAAAGAAGGTCGAACAGGAGATGGGCTTGCTCGACGATGCGGCGCTCACCGACTACCTCGATACTGTGGGGCAGCGGCTTGCGAAGGAGTCTCCGCGCAAGGACGTCGCGTATCAGTTTCACGTGGCCGACATGACGGAACCGAACGCGTTCGCCTTGCCGGGGGGCTATGTCTACGTCACCCGCGGCCTGCTCGCGCTCACGAACTCCGAAGATGAGCTGGCCGGGGTGGTCGGGCATGAAGTCGGACACGTCGCCGCCAGGCACAGCGTGCAAAAGATTTCAAAGCAAGGGCCCTTTGCCGTGGTCTTCGGGATCGTGTCCGGGATCACAGGCCTGGTCAGCCCTCTCGTTGGAAACATCGTGGGTGGAGTGGGCGACCTGACGCAGGGTCTCATATTCGCCCCCTACAGCCGAAGCCAAGAAAACGAAGCCGACCGGGTCGGACAGGAAATCGCCGCGCGGGCCGGGTGGAACCCGGCTGCCTTATCCGCGTTTCTGACGACCCTCGGGCGCGAGGTCGAACTGATGAGCAAGGAGCCCCGCAAACCCAGCTTTTTTGACTCTCATCCCGCGACGCCCGATCGTGTCGCGAAAACCGCAGAGCACGCCAAGGAGTTGACCCGCGCGACCCGCGAGCCGATCAGCGCCTCGCCGGACGCGTTCCTTGCTCGGCTGGATGGCCTCGTGGTTGGCCAACGGGCCGCGAACGGAATCTTCGATGGTCAGACCTTTCTCCATCCTGACATGAACTTCTTCCTGCAGTTTCCGGAAAAATGGGAGCACGAGAACACCCCGCAGAAGATTGTCGCGGTGGCTCCCGATAAGGAGGCAGCGGTAGTGGTCGGAGCGGTTGCGGAGGGCAATGATCCACTTGAGGGAGCGCGTGTGATCGAAAAGGCCACCAAGTCCGACCTGGTATCGCGTTCTCAGAGAATCATGATCGGCGACTTGCCTGCCGCGCATACTGAGATCGAAGATGGCAAAGTCAAACTCGATGTGACCTGGATTGCCCATGGCTGGATGATCTACCAGGTGGTCGGCATGGCCCCGAGGAATCGATTCGAGACCATGCAAGCCGTCTTCCATAGTGTGTCGCACAGCTTCAGGCCCTTGACGGCGTCCGAACGCGCCAGCATCAAGGAAAAACGAATCCGCCTGGTGAAGGCTCATGCAGGGGAAACGATGGAGGCGCTCGAGACTCGCACCAACTCCGCCTGGAAGAAGGAACAGATCGCGGTGGCGAATAATCTCACGGTGGGTGACCATCTGAAGGAAGGGCAACTGATCAAGGTGGCCATAGCAGAGCCATACGAACCCGAAGAAGTCTCGGTAACAAGAATCAAGAGATGAATGCGGAATCCTGAGCGATGAGATGGCTTTTCAGACCCCTGATTCTCCTCTTCTTGGCAGTTCTGGGGTGCGAATACGTCCGTCCCACTCTCAACGCCCCCCTCAAACAGTGGGACCCCCAGTACGGTTACCGATACCAGAACCTCGCTCCACCGGAGAAAGGCAACTCGGACAGTCTTCTCGTTATCGCGGCCTTCTCCGGCGGGGGGACGAGGGCTTCCACGCTGGCCTTCGGAGCGCTCCGGGAACTTGCGCGCCAGCAGATTACCTGGGAAGGCAAGCAGAAACGTCTGGTGGACGAACTCGATGTGATCTATGCCTTGTCAGGAGGAACCTTCACAGGCGCCTATTATGCACTATTCGGGGATCAGATCTTCCACGACTTCGAATACCGTTTCCTGCGGAAAGATTGGGAGAGCGAGCTCAGGTCGCGCATCCTCCGATCGCCCAGCAATTGGTTCCGGCTCTGGTCACCCTATTTCGGCCGTATCTATATCATGGCCGAAATGTTGGATGAAGCCCTGTTCGAGCGCAAGACCTTTGGCGATCTAGTCAGCCTCAGGAGCCGGCCAGCTATTCTCATCCATGCTTCGGACATGGCCACGCTCTCGCGCTTTGAGTTCAACCAGGCGCAATTTGATATCATGTGCTCCGACCTCAACCAATTACCGATCGCCCGCGCGTCCGCGGCCTCCGCCGCGCTCCCGCTTGTCCTCAGCCCGATCACGCTCAAGAACTACGCCGGGCAGTGTGGATACCAGCCACCGGAGTGGTTGGTCGAGGCCGGAAAGTCCGCGAGACCAGGGCAGCGGCAACGAGCAAAGGAGCTCCTGTCCTACCTGGATGTGGACAAGCGGCCCCATGTCCATCTCCTCGATGGCGGACTCTCCGACAACATGGCGTTGAGAGGCGTGTTGGAAGGAGTCGGCGTCACGGGCGGCCTGGAGAAAGGGCTCAAGAACGCCGGGATCAAGAAAATACAGAAGCTCGTCTTCATTTCCGTCAATGCCGAGACCAGTCCGGATGTGAACGAATACCGCAGCGATGAGATACCCGTCATGTCACGGGCTATGGGTGCCCTCGTGGACATCCCCATCAACCGCTACTCGGCGGATACCCTTCTGATCCTGCGCCTTGCCCTTCAGAAATGGAAGGAAGATCTTCGAAAGAAGCCCCCACCTGAAGGCAGCATCTTTGCCTCGGATGCGGACATCTACTTTGTTGACGTGAGTCTCGGTGCAATTGAGGACGCGGAGGAGCAGCTCTACCTCATGAAGATTCCGACGACTCTCTATCTCACCGATGTACAGATCGACCACCTGCTCAGCGCGGCGGCCAATCTGATGCGCAACGATAAGGACTTTCAGCGGCTCCTCAAAGACTTGCAGTAGCCCGGATTATTCATGAATATCGTTACAAGGCAATTGAGAAAGCCCCGCTCGCTACGGCCTTTGATAACTACCAGCCACAGGAGAAGGGACGCCGACATCTATTTCATTAACGCCAGCCTCGCGGCTCATCCCCGCAATTCATCCGAATTTCAACGGTTGATGACGGATTTGCAGAGCGACCGCTGAGTCAGAGCGGACACGATTTTGAAATACGGAAAATCCGGTGACTCACGGACAATTCCCCGCTGGTACCCGGAGCGGCAAAGCTAGTGAGGATCATCCCCCTGGCGGCCGGGATGACCACGCGAATGCGGCCTGTGGCTGTCTGGCATGATTGGCATCGAGCACCCGCCTGCGAGCTTGGGAAGTGAAAATCGAAGGCTTCTAATCACCCTTCCCTCCGAGATCGCGCACCAACCTCTGGAAATCCGGCGAATCGAATAGAATCCGTTGCCCCACATGCCGCAGGCGATCGACCTGCTCGTCCGACAGATTGAAGCTGGTGGGCAAATCCAGGAAGCCCTGGCGCTCCTTGAGGTCCGCCATGGCGTTGAACGTGACTTCAATCACGTAATAGTCGAGAGGCTGGCGATCGGGGTGTTCCTCCTGCCGAAGGCTAGACCACTCCTTCACCAACTGGCGCAGAAGGGCCACTGACTCAAACGTGTAGTTGTTGATCATCGCCGTGAGGGCCACATCGCCGATGTCGGTCAACCCGGGATCTTCCTCCAGCAGGCTCCAGCGCCGAGTCGAGTGCTTGGTTTCCGCATTGACGATGATGAATGCGACACGCTTGGCTTTATCCAGGCCGCGCGCGCGTAGTGCCGCTGACGCGTCGCCGGTGGCCACCAAGAAATCGAGTATCCCGCGCAACCCAAGATTATCGCTGACCACTCCATCCACCAGGTGGATGAACGGCTTGTCATTCCACTCCGTGTAGGCTTGAAACTGCGTCGCAAGACGGTACGATCGGCTCGAATAGTCCCGTTTTGCGAGCGCGTTCGTTAACCATGCTTCTTCGCGGAAGCCGCACTGTCCGGCGTAATTCCGGAGCGTGATCGCGCCAAACGGGCCGGGCATGGACGACGAGGCTGCCGTCGCTCTGGCGAGCGGAAACGCGGAGAGATCAGAGCAGATCAGGCCGAACTGCAGAGGTATAAACAAAAAGTAATTCCCGTCCGAGATGTCGGTGGCCTGAATCAGCAGATATGGTGCTTTGCCAGGTTCGAGATCTTTGTAGGTCGCGCCGTGAAAAAGATGATCGTCAAGGTATTCGGCTTGCAGATCGCTCTTGCTGAAGTATGCGGACCCAACCCGAATCATGTTGTAGGGATTGAGCAGGCGCCCGATGAGCCCCCAGGTGACGTTCCGATATAGAAACTCCTCTTTGAAGCCCTTGAAGATCCCATCGCCATGCAGGGCAAAGTACGCGGCGGTGATGCTGCCACCGGAGACTCCCGTCACAGCATCCACTTCATGGGTGAGCCGATGGCTCTCTTTTTTCACCTGATTCTCCGAAGAGGAAGGATGAGAAGGGGGGGAGACTTCAATCTGGGCCAAACCTTCCAGGACGCCGTATGCCAGCGCCGCCGCCCTCGTACCTCCGCCGGAAAAGGCCAGCACCAGGAAAAGCTCGTCCGAACGATTCGGAGCATTGAAGGCTAGTTCCTCGCTCACTTGGGCCAGGTCGAACTTCTTCAGTTTCGGATTCACGGGGTAGTGGGCGCAGCCTCCGATGATCGCCGTGATCAAGACAACCCAGACCATCAGCGTGGTCACTGACAGTGTTCCTCGATTCATCCCTTTCACGGACGACATACGTACTGTGACCTAGCCTCAAGCTTTCTTCCTTATCGCCGGTCTACTCCTCTTCCGGAGCGCCGAGCCGGACACCGCCCCTGGCATAATCACTGAAAATCAGGAAGCCACCCTCCATCATGCACCCGTCCCCGCACAGGGCGTACACATTGAAATTGATCACGTCCTCGAAGCCGGGCCGATTGAAATGAGCGGCCATCCAGCGGCCGGCGATCGCCATGCCGACGCTGTTGGCCAGGCCCTGTCCCAGCGGGCCGGTGGTGGTCTCCACGCCGGTAGTCCACCGGTATTCGGGATGCCCCGGGCAACGGCTGCCCCACTGTCGAAATCGTTTGATCGCGTCCAACGGCACCGAAGGGGTGCCGAGTCGCTCGTAATCTTTGCTGACTGCCTTGACGCCGGTGAGATGCAACAGCGTATAGAGCAGCATCGAGGCATGGCCGACCGACAGCACGAAGCGGTCGCGGTTGGGCCAGATCGGGATCTTGCGGATCGAACCGGAGAAATCGCTGCCACAGGCAGTAGGCCACGGGGGCCAACGCCATGGGCGTCCCGGGATGGCCCGAGTTGGCCTGCTGAATGGCGTCCATGGACAACGTGCGAATCGTGTTGATGCAGAGTTGATCGAGTTGTTCATGGGTCATCACAAGCCTCTCAGGATATGTGTTGTCGGTGGAACGATGCGTCAGCCCGGCAGGCGAAGCCGGCGGTAACGCCGGATCAACGCGTTGGTCGAGCTGTCGTGTCGGAGCTCGGGGTCAGTCCCGGTCGTCAATTCCGGCGTAATCCGTTTGGCCAGCACTTTGCCCAGCTCCACGCCCCACTGGTCGAACGAGTTGACGCGCCAGATCGTGCCTTGGACGAAGACCTTGTGCTCGTAGAGCGCGATCAACTTGCCGAGTATCTCCGGCGTCAGTTGCTCGACCAGGATGGTATTGGTCGGGCGGTTCCCTGGAAACGTGCGGTGCGGCACCAGGGCCGGAGGCGCTCCTTCAGCTTCCACTTCCGCGGCCGTTTTGCCAAAGGCCAGCGCCTCCGTCTGCGCGAACAGATTGGACGCTAGCAGATCGTGATGCTGCCCCATGGGATTGAGTGACCGGCAGAAACCGATGAAGTCGCACGGGATCAACCTAGTGCCCTGATGGATCAACTGGTAGTACGCATGCTGGCCGTTGGTGCCAGGCTGTCCCCAAATGATCGGGCCCGTGTGGTAATTCACCGTGTTCCCATCCCGGTCCACGCGCTTCCCGTTACTTTCCATATCGAGCTGCTGCAGATAGGCGCTCAGCCGACCGAGGTAGTGATCATAGGGCAGAATCGCCTGGGACTCTGCGCCGAAGAAATTCACGTACCAGAGTCCGATGAGACCCAGCAGCACGGGCAGGTTTTTGTCGAACGGGGCGGTCCGGAAATGCTCGTCCATCGCATGGTATCCGCCCAGCATCTCGCGGAACCGTTCGGGTCCGATAGCGACCATCAGTGAGAGGCCGATGGCCGATGGCAGCGAGTAGCGGCCTCCGACCCAGTCCCAGAATTCAAACATGTTGGCGGGATCGATTCCGAATTTCTCGACTTCGTCCGCGTTCGTGGACACGGCCACGAAGTGGCGAGCCACCGCCTTGTCGTTCTTGAGTGCTTGCAGGCACCACGCACGCGCGGTCTGCGCGTTGACGAGAGTCTCCTGCGTGGTAAAGGTCTTCGAGCAGACGATGAACAGGGTCTCCTCCGGATTGAGGCCCCGGGTCGACTCGGCGATATCAGTCGCGTCCACGTTGGAGACAAAACGAACCGCCAGCGCGCGATCGCTATACACCCGCAGCGCCTCGTAGGCCATGACGGGCCCCAGGTCCGAGCCCCCGATGCCGATGTTCACGACACTGCGAATGCGCTTGCCGGTATGGCCCTTCCACTCACCGCTGCGGACGCGGTTTGCGAAACTGGCCATTTTCTCGATCACCGCGTGGACCTTCGGCATCACGTTGTCGCCGTCCACTCTAATGGTGGAGCCGGCGGGGGCGCGCAGCGCGACGTGGAGGACCGCGCGATTCTCCGTTACATTGAGCTTGTCGCCGCGGAACATCGCGTCGATACCGGTGCGCAAGCCGGCGGCGTTCGCGAGGTCGAGCAACAGACGCATCGTGTCATCCGTGAGGCGGTTTTTCGAATAGTCGAGATAGATGCCCTGCGCGTCGCACACCAAGCGCGCGCCGCGCCCGGGATCTTTCGCAAACAGATCCCGCATATGCACGGTCTTGATCGCTTCGTAATGCTCACGGAGGGCGCTCCAGGCAGCGCCTTGCGTGAGTGGAACTGCGCCGCTCGTCATCGCATCACCTCCTTGGCATTCCAACGGTTTCCCATGTGGTCTCTTCTCCCTGATGCCGTCGCGGCGCTCGCGCTCAGAAGTGAACCGGCGCGTTCCATTGCTTGATCGCCGGAATGCCACGGTAGTAGCTCAGGATGTTCATTGTGGCCGTACCTAGCAAAAAGCGTTGGCCTTCCGAAGGAGGGAGGCCCAGCCAGCGAGCCCCAAAGACTCTGAGCACGTGCCCATGGGCGAACAATATGACATCGCCCGTGACGGCGCGCGCTCTCTCAATCACACGATCGACCCGTGCGCCGATTTCCCCTGGCTGTTCTCCGCCTGGGCCACCATCTCGAAAGAGCAGCCAGCCCGGGGCCGTCGCATGGATCTGGCCGGGCGTCAATCCCTCATAACGCCCGTAGTTCCACTCCACCAGGTCAGGCTCGATGTGTGCCACATCCCCGAAACCGGCCAGCCGACAGGTATCCCGGGCTCGTTGCAAGGGACTCGTCAGGGCCAACGCGAACGACTCCTTCGCAAGGATCGGCTGTAATAATCTGGCCACCTGTCGACCGTTTTCCGTCAGCGGGATATCGGTGATCCCGGTGTGTCGTCCGTTGAGACTCCACTCGGTTTCGCCGTGACGTACGAGAAACACCTGTTGCGCTGGAACAGGCATAGCAAGCCTACCGAATTTGAGCACGAGTACTGCGCCGTTTGAGTGAGAAAGACGAGACGATTGGGCTCGCGGTCATGATGCGGCGTCCTCCACGCTTCCGACCGTCTGCTGACTGCGAAGCCCGGACGAGCGGTTCGAGGTGGTCGTTAGCGCTCGCAGCCATTCGAAGGCCGAGTCGGACAGCATCTGCTCTGTGCAGCGCCAGCGCCAGTTGCCCTCGGCACTGCCTGGCACGTTCATCCGGGCCTCTCTACCCAGGTTGAGCACATCCTGTAGCGGCGCGAGCGCGAGCGCGGCAATCGACGACCAGGCCAGACTGAGCAGCGCGGGCGCCGCCTCGCTGCTATCGCCCCCGGAACGATTCATACAACTCCAGAGGTTCCGCCGCTGGTCGTCCGGCAGATCCTCGTACCACTCGCGGGTCGTGGGGTTGTCATGGGTACCGGTGTACACCACGGTATTCGCAACATAGTTGCTCGGCAGGTGTGGGTTGTCCGCATGACCGTCGAAGGCGAACTGGAGGACTCGCGTCCCTGGCACATTGAAGCGGTCGCGGAGAACGTAGACGTCCGGCGTAATCAGCCCCAAGTCCTCCGCGATGAACGGAACCCCGCGCAGCTCTTTCTTGACGGTACTGAATAATTCGGCCCCGGGCCCCGGCACCCAGCGGCCAGTTTGGGCCGTCGGCGCGCCGGCCGGAACGTGCCAGGCGGCCGCGAACGCGCGGAAATGGTCCAGGCGAATGACGTCCACGTGGGCGAGCAATGCGCGCACGCGGTCCACCCACCAACGGTAGCCGGTCCGGCGCAGCGCGTCCCAGTCGTAGACGGGGTTGCCCCAGAGCTGTCCCTGGGCACTGAAGTAGTCGGGCGGGACACCGGCGACGACACGCGGCCGGCCTTGCTCATCCAGCAAGAACAGCTTAGGGTTCGCCCACACGTCACTCGAGTCCGGAGACACGAAGACCGGCAGGTCACCGATCAGCCGCACGCCACGGGCTTGCGCATGCTGCTTCAGGCGTGTCGCCTGGCGAAAGAGCAGGAACTGGGCTAGGCGGAACTGATCGATCTGGCTCGCCAACTCCTGCCGGACCTTGTCCAGAGCCCCCGGAGCGCGACGGGCCAGCTCGGCCGGCCACTCAAGATAGTGGACCCCACCGTACCTCAACTTCAGTGCGCGAAACAGCGCGTAGTCCTCCAGCCAGCAGGCATGGTCCTGGCAGAACTGTGCATAGGCGGGCCGCAGATCCGGACGTGCGCCGGCATTGAAGTTGGTCCAGGCCATGTCGAGCAGCCGGAGCTTGAACAAGAAGACGGCGTCATAGTCGACCACGTCTGACGAGAATGACCCACCCTTGCAATCGCTCACCCGCAACAGTCCGTCTTCGATCAACCAGTCCGGGCTCACGAGGAGGCCATTGCCGGCGAATGACGACAGTGGTTGATACGGAGAATTGCCGTCGCCTACGCCGATTGATCCCACCGGCAGCGCCTGCCACCAGCTCTGCCCCGCCTCGTGGAGGCGGTCAATCCAGGCGAGCGCCGTTGGGCCCACATCGCCGATGCCGTAGGGCGAGGGCAGCGACGTGACGTGCAGCAACACGCCAGAGGCCCTGTAGTTGGACGGAAATGGGGGTAGGCTCATCGGTCACTCCTCAGTGAGTTGTTTACCATCTCCTGCGCTTCGCTCACGAGGGTCTCTAGGTGGCCCTCATTCTTGAAGCTCTCTGCATAGATCTTGTAGATGTTTTCGGTCCCCGAGGGCCGGGCCGCGAACCAGCCGTAGGCGGTAATGACTTTCAATCCGCCGATCGAGGCGTTGTTGCCCGGCGCTTTGGTTAGCTTGGCAGTGATCTGGTCGCCGGCGAGGGTCGATGCCGTGACGGCATCGGGCGACAACTTCCCCAGCCTTTCCTTCTGCTCGGGCGTGGCCGCCGCATCGATGCGCCTGTAGAGGGGTTTTCCAAATTCAGCCGTCAGTTCGCGGTAGTGCTCCCCCGGATCTTTGCCGGTTCTGGCCGTGATCTCGGCTGCGAGCAGATTCATGATCGGGCCGTCCTTGTCTGTCGTCCAGACGGTCCCGTCCAACCGCAAGAAGCTCGCTCCAGCGCTCTCCTCGCCGCCGAAGCAGAACGAGCCATCGAATAGGCCCGAAACAAACCACTTGAAGCCGACCGGTACTTCGCACAGCCGGCGACCGAGCTTGGCGACGACACGATCGATCATGCCACTCGACACCAAGGTCTTGCCGACCAACGCGTCGGTAGGCCACTGAGGTCGATGCGTGAGCAGATAACGAATCGCCACGGCGAGATAGTGGTTGGGGTTCATCAGCCCGGCAGACGGCGTGACGATCCCGTGACGGTCCGAGTCCGGGTCGTTGGCAAAGGCGAGGCGAAACCGGTCCTTCAGGCTGACGAGGCGGGCCATCGCATAGGGGCTCGAGCAGTCCATCCGGATCTTGCCGTCGTGATCAACCGTCATGAAGGAGAAGGTCGGATCGACTGTCGGATTCACCACGGTGATGTTCAACTTATAAACCTTATTGATCGGCTCCCAGTAATGGACCGCGGCGCCGCCAAGCGGATCCACACCCAGCACGGGACCCGCCTCGCGGATGATCTCCATGTCGATCACATTCCGAAGGTCTTGAACGTAGGGCGGGATGAAATCTTCCTGCCGCGTGGTCGCAGCCTTGAACGCCTTCTCGAACGGCACGCGTTTGACGCCGGCGTTACCTTCCCGCAGTAATGCATTCGCACGATCCTGCATCCATTTCGTCACATCAGTATCGGCCGGTCCGCCGTTGGGCGGGTTGTACTTGATGCCCCCGTCCTCCGGCGGGTTATGCGAGGGCGTGACAACGATACCGTCCGCGGGATGCGCCTTGCGGCCCCGGTTGTAAACCAGGATGGCTCGTGAAATGACAGGCGTAGGCGTCACCTCGTCGTCCTGTTGGATGACGGTGTGCACGTCGTTCGCCGCAAGGACTTCGAGCGCCGTGCGCTGAGCCGGTCCGGACAGCGCGTGCGTATCCTTGCCCATATAGAGCGGGCCGTCGGTGCCCTGACCGCGCCGGTAGTCGCAAATGGCCTGCGTAATGGCGAGAATGTGCGCCTCGTTGAACGAGCCGCGGAACGACGATCCGCGATGCCCGCTCGTGCCGAAGGCGACCGACTGGTTGGGATCTCCCATATCCGGCTTGCGCGCGTAATAGTCCCCTTCGAGCTTGGCCAGATCCACCAACATCTCCTTCGGAGCCGGCTTGCCTGCTAAGGGTGAAATCGCCATGAGTTTCCTTCCTTCTCTGTGACAGATCGTCGTGGTGTTACGGCCAGCGTTGTGACACGAGATCGCGAATCGACCGTGCCACCGCTTCGAACTGTTGACGCAAGTCGGCCTTCTTGAGACCAACACATGGTCGAAGGTCAGATGTCGTCATACAGGGCATCGTTCGTGCCGGAGAACTGGATGGGTCCGCATCCGTATCGTTCAAGAATTTCATTCAGATGGTCCTTTTGCATACAACCTCCTGTAGACGGAACGCTCCTGCTCAGTTACTCGCCCGATACGTCCATACGAGGTTCAATCAGATTCATGGCGTATCTAGCCATTAGACGTTGTCTCCCTCCGTCGTGGTCCTCCGCCTCGTTGCCGCTTTCACCTTACCCCATTGCCAGTCGGTGATCTCGGGCATGTCTTCGCCGTACGTGGCGATGTATTCTTTGTGTGCGAGGAGCTTGTCGCGAACTGCTTGCTTGGCATAGGCGGCGCGGGACCCGAGTTGCGGCAGCCGATCAATCACGTCGCCGAAGAGGTGGAACCGGTCGAGATCATTCATTACCACCATGTCGAACGGCGTGCTCGTTGTCCCTTCCTCCTTGTAGCCGCGCACGTGCAGGTTCTTGTGGTTTGTCCGCCGGTAGGTGAGCCGATGGATGAGCCAGGGGTAGCCGTGGAAGGCAAACACGATCGGCTTGTCCTTGGTGAACAGCGCATCGAAGTCCAGATCGGACATGCCGTGCGGGTGCTCGCTCGGCGGCTGCAGTTTCATCAGGTCGACGACATTAATGACACGGATCTTCACAGCGGGGAGATGCTGACCGAACAGATCCACGGCGGCCAGCGTCTCCAGAGTAGGCACGTCTCCGCAACAGGCCATGACGACATCCGGCTCTCCCTCCTTGTCATTGCTGGCCCATTCCCAGATTCCGATACCCGCTGTGCAGTGTTTGATCGCCTCTTCCATCGTCAACCACTGCGGGGCCGGTTGCTTGCCCGCGACGATGACGTTCACATAATTGCGGCTGCGCAGACAGTGATCGGTGACCGACAACAGTGTGTTGGCATCCGGCGGCAGATAGACGCGCACGACCTTCGCTTTCTTGTTCACGACGTGATCAATGAAGCCGGGGTCCTGGTGACTGAACCCGTTGTGATCCTGCCGCCAGACGTGTGAGGACAGGAGATAATTGAGCGAGGCGATCGGCCGCCGCCAAGGAATATCGTGGCAGACTTTCAGCCACTTGGCGTGCTGATTGAACATCGAGTCGATGATGTGAATGAACGCCTCGTAGCAGGAAAAAAACCCGTGCCGGCCGCTTAAGAGATACCCTTCCAGCCACCCCTGGCACTGGTGCTCACTGAGCATTTCCATCACACGGCCGTCAGGAGCCAAATGGTCATCGTAGGGATAGCGATCCGCCATCCACGCGCGATTGGTAACCTCCATCGCATCTTGCCAGCGGTTTGAGTTGTTCTCGTCCGGACTGAACAGACGGAAATTGCGGCTCTTCATGTTCAGCTTCATCGTGTCGGCCAGGAACTTTCCCATGTGGCGGGTGGATTCTGCCGAGATGGCTCCCGGGGTCGTGACCTTGACGGCATAGTCTCGGAAGTCCGGCAGACGCAGGTCCCTGAGCAGAAGGCCGCCGTTGGCGTGCGGATTGTTGCTCATACGGCGTTCGCCCTTCGGCGGCAGATCAGCGAGCTCGGGGATCAGCCGACCGGTTTTATCGAACAACTCTTCTGGCTTGTAGCCCTTCATCCATTTCTCGAGGATCTTCACATGCTCGGGCTTTTCGTGCATTTCACCCATTGGCACCTGGTGGCTGCGCCAGTAGTCCTCGGTCCGTTTGCCGTCGATTTCCTTCGGGCAGGTCCACCCCTTCGGTGAACGGAGGATGATCATCGGCCAGCGCGGCCGCTCCTTCACACCCTTCGTCCGCGCCTGGGTCTGGATGCTGCGGATTTGCTCCATACAGGTGTCGATGGTGGCAGCCATGAGCTGGTGCATCTTGACCGGATCGCTGCCCTCGACAAAATGGGGCGTGTAGCCGTAGCCGCGGAAGAGCTGATCCAATTCTTCGTGGCTGATACGAGCCAGCACGCAAGGATTGGCGATCTTGTACCCGTTCAGGTGCAGGATCGGCAGCACGGCTCCGTCGGTCGCCGGGTTGAGGAACTTGTTGGAGTGCCAGGAGGTCGCCA
Organism: Nitrospirota bacterium; assembly: GCA_963703955.1. GTDB lineage: Bacteria > Nitrospirota > Nitrospiria > Nitrospirales > Nitrospiraceae > CAVPGK01. The sequence goes on from CAVPGK010000010.1 coordinate 66,921, forward strand.
ATGGTCCGGTTTCCGCCTCGCCGTCGCCGACGACGCAGGCGACGATCAGGTCGGGATTGTCATACGCAGCCCCGTAGGCGTGAGAGATCGCATACCCCAATTCGCCGCCTTCGTGTATTGAGCCGGGGGTCTCGGGGGCCACGTGGCTGGGAATGCCTCCGGGGAACGAGAACTGCTTGAACAGCCGCTGCATGCCCTCTTCGTCCTGTGCGATGTTCGGATAGACCTCCGAGTAGGTGCCTTCCATGTAGGCATTGGCGACGATGCCTGGGCCGCCATGGCCCGGACCGATAATGTAGATCATGTTAAGGTCCCGTGCCTTGATCGCTCGATTCAGATGGGCATAAATGAAATTCAGGCCCGGGGTGGTGCCCCAGTGACCCAGCAGCCTCGCCTTCACATGTTCCTTACTCAGCGGCTTCTTCAGCAGCGGGTTATCGTACAGATAAATCTGCCCCACCGACAGATAGTTCGCCGCCCTCCAGTAGGCGTCGATCAATTTCAGTTCCTTCTGCGATAACGGATTTTCCATGACCTCTCCTTTCCCTCTGTTATAGTCGGCTCTGTCGACTTATGGATCTACGCCTCGCACACACCGAACCGTCTCCCTGGCAATCCAGGTTTCTTCGTCCGCCGCGACCACGTAGGCCCCCAACCGCGATCCATCCACACTGATTTTTGCCGCGCGACCCGGCGCAAGCCCAATCGCCGCTCGATCGAGGTCACGGCTGAGTTCCAGGCCGCACCATTCCATGTTCTGGCAAATCCGCTCACGAATCTCCGGCGCGTTTTCTCCGATCCCGCCTCCGAAGACGACGGCATCTGCGCCATCCAAGACGGCAAGGTAGGCGCCGAGATACTTTCGCGCCCGATAGCAGAACAGATCAATGGCGAACTCCGCCCGTTTGTCCTGCTCCTGCTCGGCCGCGCGGAGCAACTCCCGCATATCGTTTGACCGCCCGGACAGTCCGAGGAGGCCCGACCGCTCGTTGAGCCACCGCTCGACTTCAGCTGCTTCGACCTTCTCCCGATCGGACAAGTAGCCGACAATGGAAGCATCCACATCGCCCGAGCGTGTCCCCATCACCAATCCCTCCAGCGGAGTGAACCCCATCGAGGTTTCGACCGACCGGCCTTGTGCGATCGCGGCGACGGAGCAGCCATTGCCCAACTGTAGGGTGATCAGACGCATCTGCTCAAGCGGATTCCCCGTATAGGCCGCGTACCCGTTCGCGAGCGAGGCATGCGCAATCCCGTGAAAACCATAGCGGCGAATCCGATGCCGCTCTGCCAGGTCAACAGGGAGTGCATACTGCTTGGCGACATGCGGCATGGTTTGGTGAAAGGCCGTATCAAAGACGGCGACCATTGGTAACGCCGGACCAAACGCCGCGCGCGCTCCGCGAATTCCCGCGAGACACGAAGGATTATGCAGCGGAGCCAGTTCCGACAGCGCATCGATTCCGGCCTCAACCTGCTCAGTAATCATTGTGGACTTCACGTACTGATCTCCTCCGTGCACCACCCGATGCCCGACCGCTTCGATCTCGCCCAGAGAACCGGCCAGGCGATCGAGCAGAACCCGCAACGCATGCGCATGGTCCCGAATCTCCAAGGTCGTCGTCGAACGGCCTACAGTCTGTCCCATCACCTCGAAGGTTGCGACCCCCCCGATGCCTTTCACGGCGGCTTGGAGCAATACCGGTTGAGTTGTCAGTATTCCTCTCGGCTCCTCAACGACGTGAACAAGCCGAAATTTGATTGACGAGCTCCCGCTGTTGATCACCAGAACCTGCATGTCAACGCTGAAGCCTCAGAGCATAGGGAGGGTGTCGTCAGTCATCGTGCCAGTCCGAGCGATGCGCCGGCTCACTCGCACCGGACGGCTCGCGCTCCAGCTTGTCGGTATAGCGGCCCAATGCCGCCTCGCTGTTGCACTTGGCCCGATGATGGAAGGCCTGTTGGCCCGCCTTCAAGTTTTCCTTTTGTCCGTGCCAGGCCTCCAGCGCCACGTCCTGCAGGGCGCGACCGTATGAAAAACTGATCGACCAGGGTTTCGGTCCGCTCAGGCGATTGATGGCATCGAGATGCGCGGTCGCCGTCACGCTCGGCTGTCCGCCGGACAAGAACACGATGCCGGGAACAGCCGCCGGCACATGCCGGAGCAAGCAGCGCAACGTAGCCGTTGCGACCTCCTGCACGGAGGCCTGCTTGGGACAAACTTTTCCGGCGATCACCATGCTGGGTTTTAGGAGCATGCCTTCCAGCCGGACGCACTGTTCGAAGAGCGCGTCGAAGACCGTATGGAGCACTGAACTCGTGACCTCCTCGCAGCGTTCGATGGTATGAGCCCCGTCCATCAGAACCTCTGGCTCCACGATCGGCACGATGCCTTGCTCCTGGCACAGGGCAGCATACCGAGCCAGCGCATGGGCGTTGACGTTCACACACATTGAGCGGGGTAGTGCGTCGGTGATGCGAATGACCGCCCGCCACTTGGCGAATCGCGCGCCCATGGCCGCGTATTCCTTCAGGCGGTCCCGGAGCCCATCGAGCCCTTCGGTCATTTTTTCCTCCGGTGAACCGGCAAGCACCTTTGCGCCGGTATCCACTTTGATCCCCGGAATGATCCCTTGCTTGGACAACCCCTCGGCCAACGATATACCCGCGGCGTTCTTCTGGCGGATGGTCTCGTCATACATGATGACGCCGCTGATAAAAGCGGCAGCTCCCGGCGTCGTAAAAAGCATTTCGCGATAGGAACGGCGGCTGTCCTCGGTGGAGGCAATCTTCAGAGCGTCGAATCGCTTGGTCAGGGTCGGCACCGTTTCGTCGGCAGCCAGAATGCCCTTTCCTGCGACAACCAGAGCCTTTGCCGTCTTTTCCAGTTCCTGTCGTCCCATTGTGGGTGGCCTCCTCTGAAATAGGATTGTGGGCTCCCGAGACCGTTAGTAGCTCACCTTGGCGCCAATGGACGGAACAGGCACACCGTGCCGCAAAACCACACAGCCCTCCATCCTCTGCGCGAGCCGTGCTTCCTACTTGAGGCGGCTCATCTCCAGGTAATGGTGATGGCCGTTAGTCAGGGCCGCTTGGATCACCAGCAACGGCACGCCAGCCTTAGTATGAAGCGTCAGCATCGCAATCCCCTGTTTCCCGTTCGCAACCACCGTCCCGTCGACTATGGTTAGGATCCCGGTCCCCAATAACACTTCTTCGCCGCGATTGCTGATGAAATTGAACCGCCCTTCTTCTCTGATGATCAACATGACATAGGCGTCGTTCCGCATCTCCGGCACCGTCTGGCTGACACCTTGCCAGTCCCCCGCAATCGTAGCGAAGGAGGAGACGGGAAGGGTCTTGAGATCAGACACCGGTTGCCGCATTGCACAACCGAGGCCCGCTGACCACAAGCAGGCCAGAGCGAAAAGCTTCCAGTTCGTGAGCCGATTCATTTTGTTCCCCTGGCTACAAGACGCTGCTTATCGAAGCTCAAACCATGTCCTCCCGCTCTTTTCTTGGCCGCATGGACGCCTCAGGTCTCAAATGACCCCATAGGCCTTTAAGTGCCTCGCGGTGCTTCTGATGAAGACTGTGAAGACGGTAATGACGGGAATCGCAAGGATAGCACCGACAAGACCAAACATCAGCGTGCCGCCCACGAACCCGATGATGATCACGAGAGGATGAAGCTGTACCGCCCCACCGAGCACGAGCGGTTCATAGACCGCGTTCTTCGTGAGCTCGGCCAGTGCCACGACCACAATGACCCAGATCGCGAAGCTCTCCGTCTCCACGATCGGCAATACGGGATGGAACTCCTCCCCGAAGAAAGCATAAGCGAGCCCCGCCAGTAAGGCGACCATGGATCCCAGGTAGGGGACCACGTTGGTCACCGCCGCTAATACACCGATGGCAAACGCCCAGCGGAGGGGCACGCCGATGAGGGCAAGGAACAGCATAATGGTGAGGCCGAGCAAGGAGCACGACAAGGAGACCCCCCGCAAGTAATCGCCCACCGCACGGTCCAAATCCGCCAGAATGTCGAGCACCGGCTCGAAGAGCCTATTCGGGACAAGTGTGAGAAGACCACGCTTGATCTCGCCCGTATCGCGGAGCAGAAAGAAGAACACCAGAGGCGCGATGAGCCAGGTGGAGAGCAGATCACCAAGCACCGTAAGAGGCGATCGCACAAACTTGGTCCACCCTTGGCCGAAAGCCTGGTCTGCGCCGCCCCCCGTGCCGGGAGCGGTGGACAGTGTCCGGCCCCGCGCCGTGCGTGTCAACAGATTGGCACGGTATTCACTGAGCAATTGGTCTGAGCCTGGCCCGACCAACGGTCCCGCATGGGTCGCAATAAACTCAGCCTGCTCTTCCGGCGACAGAGCGAGCACCTCGTTGACGTGATCCATGAGCGGATCGACGTCCCTGTGCACGAGTCGGTAGGGGCGGTTTCCGGTCGTCGGCGACTGATCGAGGCCCATCAACGCCTTGTAACGCTCGTTGGCGCCATAGAGCGCGTGGACTTTCATCTCGATGAGTTTGTGTTCCGTGGGAACGACCGCCTGTACGCCGACAATGATGACCAGGCACGCCAAATTGAAGCCGGCCAGCAGAAGCCCAATTGCCAGGCCACGCCCCACATGATGACGCTCCAGACCAGTCACGAGAGGACGACAGACGTACGCCAGCAGGCCGCTCACCGTAAGGGGGAGAATCAAACTCCGCAGCTCCCAGGTGAGATAGGCGGCGAGCACTATGCCCGCCGCGACGATAACCGGTTTCCATAAAACGTCGCTCACTCCGAGTCCTTTTGCTCGCTGGTCAGCTCCTCGACGAGCATTTGAAATTTCAGGGCGGTGATCTGGGCCACCTTCGCAAGAAGCTTGTTGGCCAGGAGTGGAAAGTTGTGGCTGAGTGTCTCCAGGTCAGAACGTCCAAGTGCAACTATGGAGACTGGGCCACGAGCCCGCGCGGAATACCAATGCACGGCTTCGGCTGCCATGAGGACGGATTCATCTAATGAGGCAGGCGGCTGCAGGATAGCCAGATGCACTTCCCTGCCATCATGGCTTCGCCTCAGGATCTCAACGGTACCGGTGCGGATGACAAATATGGCTGCGCCGGGTTTCCCTTGCTCGAAGATGTACTCGCCATCCCGGTAGCTTCGTTCATGCACGTGCCGGGCGAGCCGCCTGAGATCCCCAACTCCGAGGTCCTCGAAGAGCTGGACCCGTTTCAGGAAGTCCTCGAGACCCTGGCCGCTCTCCTTGGTCGAGGTTCTCGGAAGAAACCCGAACAGCGCGCGTGTTGGGCCTCCGGTCCCCATCACGTCCAAGCCTTTTACCGGAAACAAGAGCTTTTTGATACCGATCAGTTTGAATTTTGTCTGCGTCATGTTACGTCACTGACGTGCGTCATTTGGTTGTTCGTGGGCTACCGACGAGACGCCGCTTAGGCACGGCCTCCGAGACGCGCCTAGCTTACAACTTCTCGGGCGCCGTCGCCAGCCAGGATGTCGACGTCATGCAATCGTAATGTCATTACAGAGATAGACGTCCTGCACCGCCTTCAGCAATGCCACGCCCTCTTTCATCGGACGCTGGAACGCCTTGCGCCCGGAAATCAGTCCCATCCCGCCCGCCCGCTTGTTGATCACCGCCGGTCCGGCCCATGTAGCAATTGGCCACCTGATACCGGCACAGATCGATCGGGTGCTCGGAAACGAGGTCGGTATAGATCCGCTCATCGAATTTGCCGTACCCGGAGGTGCCCATGTTCAGCGCGCGATAGCCGCCATTATTCTCCGGCAGCTTTTGCTTGATGATGTCCGCCTCGATCGTCACGCCGAGATGATTGGCCTGGCCAGTCAGATCCGCGGACACGTGGTAGTCCGAGTCTTTGAACGCACTGTTGCGGAGATAGCACCAGAGCACGGTGGCCAGCCCCGCGTCGTGGGCCTGGGCGAGCATCTGACTGATCTCCACGATCTGCCGCGTGGCTTCCTGTGAGCCAAAATAGATGGTCGCCCCCACGGCGACAGCGCCCATGTCAACGGCTTGTTTCACCGTGCCAAAGGGAACCTGGTCGAATTTGTTGGGATAGGTCAGCAGCTCGTTATGGTTGATCTTCACGATGAACGGAATCCTGTGCGCGTACCTTCTGGACACGATGCCGAGCACACCGAACGTCGAGGCCCAGATGGGCTCTTGCGGATCGAAACGCAGAAATCGTTGCCACAGACAGTATGCGACCGGCGCCAGAGCCATCGGCGTTCCCGGATGGCCCGAGTTCGCCTGTTGGATGGCATCCATGGACTAGGTACGGATCGTGGTGATACAGAGCTGGTCTTTGTCCATCATCTGCGACTGCTCCTCACGGCCGTTCAGTACTTCTCCCGGACGAATGTTCGCCCTACCAACGACGCTTGATCGTCGTATTTCTGTTTCTTCGATCGCTTGGGCATCTGCACTTTGTCGCGCCGGATCTTCCTGTAGGGGACGAGCTGGAGCAGATGGGAGATAGAGTTGAGGCGCGCCCGTTTCTTGTCGTCCGACCGGACGATGTACCAGGGCGCGTGCTTGGTGTCCGTGGCCTCCAGCATCAGGTCGCGCGCGCGCGAGTACTCGTACCACTTTTCCCGTGATGGCAGATCCATAGGACTGAGCTTCCACTGGCGAAGGGGATCGTCGATGCGGGCCTCGAACCGTCGCTCCTGTTCCTCGTTGCTCACCTCGAGCCAGTACTTGATCAGCATGATTCCACTTTCCACGACATGCTTTTCGAACAGCGGACAGAGCTCGAGGAAACGGTCGCGCTGCTCCTTGGTGCAAATGCCCATGACGTACTCGACCCCGGCACGGTTATACCAACTCCGGTCGAAGATCACGATCTCGCTGGCCGCCGGGAAATGTTGGAGATAGCGCTGGGCATGCAGCTGAGTCTTCTCGCGGTCTGTGGGCGCCGGGAGCGCCACGACACGGAAAACCCGGGGGCTGACGCGCTCGGTGATGGCGCGAATGGTGCCTCCCTTTCCGGCGCCGTCGCGTCCCTCGAACACCACGATGATCCGGAGGCCTTTCTGTTTGACCCAGTCCTGCAGGAGGCACAGCTCAGCCTGAAGCCGGCGCAGCTCATTCTCGTAGGCCTTGCGTTTTAGCTTGGGCTTTACGTCGTCTTGGTTGTCTTTGGCCATCGTTCTACTCGTCAGGTCGTCACGCCACTGTTTTACGTCACCGGGCACGGCTTCACATCCCAGATTTCCGCTGCATACTCCGCGATCGTCCGGTCGCTCGAGAATTTGCCGGAACTAGCGACATTGAGGATCGCTTTCCTCGTCCACTCAGAGGGGACAGCGTAGAGCCGCCCCACTCTCTCCTGGGCCTCGCTGTACGATTTCAGATCGGCCAGGTGCATGTAATGGTCGCCGTGCGTCAGCAAGGCCTCGCGGATGGGAGTGAAGACTCCGGGCTCATTCCGGCTGAAATGGTCTGAAAAGATCAGATCCAGCGCCTCACGCGTGTCGGGCTCGTGTTCATAGTGCCACCACGGGTTGTACCAGCTGTGGCTATTCGCGACTTGTTCGGCGGTGAGGCCACAGAGAAAGACGTTCTCCTCGCCGGCCTCCTCCGCGATCTCGATCGTCGCGCCGTCGCGGGTACCGATAGTCAGCGCACCGTTCATCATGAACTTCATGTTGCTCGTCCCGCTGGCTTCATAGCCGGCGGTCGAGATCTGTTCCGAGACGTCGCTGGCCGGGATCAGGCGTTCGGCTATGGAGACGGAATAATCGGGCACGAAAACGACTTTCAGACGTCCGCCCACTGCGGGATCGCCCTTGATGGTCCCCGCGAGATTGTTGATGAACTTGATGATGAGCTTGGCGAGCGCATAGGCGGGAGCCGCTTTGCCGGCGAAGAGAAACGTTCGGGGAGCGAAGTCGAGACGCGGATTTGCGCGCAGACGGTTGTACAGTACGACGATGTGCAAGGCATTGAGGAGCTGCCGCTTGTATTCATGGATGCGCTTGATCTGGCTATCGAACATCGTGTCGGGATCGACGACCTCACCGGTCGCCGCTTTCAGCCAATCCACGAACTGCGTCTTGGCTTCACGTTTGGCCTTGCGAAAGGCGTCCTGAAAGCTGCTGTCGTTGGCGAGCGGCTTCAACCGGGCCAGTTGGCTTAGGTCTGTGATCCAGCCATCGCCGATCGCGTCAGTGATCACTCGCGCCCATGTGGGATTGCAGAGCAGCAACCAGCGACGTGGGGTGACCCCGTTGGTCTTGTTGTTGAAGCGTTTCGGGAACATCTGGGCAAGGTCCTTGACAGTCATCGTCCGCAGCAGTTCTGAGTGAATGGCCGCAACACCGTTGGTGCTATGTGAGCCGACGATGGCGAGATGCGCCATGCGCACCTTCGGGTCCGTGCCTTCCTCGATGAGACTGACGCGGTTCAGACGGGCTTCGTCGCCCGGGAACTGGGCACGGACCGAGCCGAGGAAGCGCCGGTTGATCTCGCAAATGATCTCCGCCAACCGCGGGGCCCACATTTCAAACAAGTCGAGCGGCCATTTCTCGAGCGCTTCCGGCAACAGTGTATGGTTCGTGTAGGCCATCGTACGTTCGGTGAGATCCCAGGCTTGCTCCCAGCTGAGGTGTGCTTCATCGAGCAGGATCCGCATGAGCTCAGCCACGGCCATCGCAGGGTGCGTGTCGTTCAATTGAATGGCGGCCTTATCTGGCAAGGCACTCCAGTCGCCATTGATCCGTCGGAAGCGGCGAATGAGATCGGCGAGTGAGCACGCGACGAGGAAATACTCCTGCACGAAGCGCAGCCGCTGTCCCACACTGGTGGAGTCGTCCGGGTACAGCACCCGCGTGATCGATTCCGATGCCACCGTTTGGGTCAGCGCGCCAACGAAGTGACCGCGGCTAAATTGCTGCAAATCAAAATAGTCCGGCGTGGCGGCGGACCAGAGACGCAGCGTATTGATCGTCTTCCCGCCATAGCCGATCACCGGCCGGTCGAACGGAATGCCGAGCAGGAGTGCCGGCCGTCCGATGACCGGCCGCAGTTCACCCTCGTGGAGGTCGACTGACGAGTGCAAATGGACTTCAACGGCTTCTTCCAGTCGGGGCACCTCCCAGGGATCGGGACGCCGCAACCAGTTGTCGGCTTGCTCCACTTGCCAGCCGTCCTTGATGCTCTGTTTGAACATGCCGTATTCGTAGCGCAGACCGTACCCCATCCCTGGCAGCCCGAGCGTGGCCATCGAATCCAGGAAGCAGGCGGCCAAACGACCGAGGCCGCCGTTCCCGAGTCCGGCGTCGGGCTCCGTCTCGACCAAGCCCGGATCGACATGGCCTTTCTTCTTCATGATCTCGAGCGTGATGTCCAGCAGCCGCGCATTGACGACGTTGTTGGCCAGTACGCGCCCTAGGAGGAACTCCATGGACAGGTAGTACACGCGCTTGGGATTCTTCCGCTCATACGTCTTCTCCGTTAGGAGCCATCGCTGCGAGATGACGTCCCGGATCGAGCGGGCCAGGGCTTCGAACTGCGCTCGCGGTCTGGCTTCCTCCGGATCGATCACCGCGTCGAACACCAGATGTCGTTCATAGAGTGCGTCGTCTGTCCCGTAGAACTCGACCGGCCCGCATCCATATTGTTTGCGAAATTTCTCGAAGCGGTCGTTCATAAGACCTCCGCGGCAGAATTCAAGAGTTGTTGTCGTCCAGGGAAGGGCGTGCTCTGCCCGGCGACGCTCGTCCTGAATGCGAACAAACCGACCACCGATCGCGGTTGAACCACATAAGTCTCACCCGGAAGGAGCGGCGCGTCAGGCCCGTCACAGATGTCATCCGGCGACTCCAGAGAGGTGTCTATGGCGCGACGCCACCCCTGGTGCGTCCCCGCCGCGCGTGGCGGCAGCTCGAATGTGAGTGGCTCCCAATAGGCATTGAACATGAGGTGGACGAGAAACCGACCGTCAAGGGTGCTGGCCGTCGCGGCCAGGCTGTGGGATTCATCGCTCCAGTCTGGCCGATCGAGCTTGCAGCCCATGCCACTCGATTCTGGCCCGGCGAAGGACCTCGTTCAGGGTCCAACCGCTCCTCCTTCGCGCCAAATCCGCATGCATGCGCATCAGGAGCAGAAGCCGCACGAAACGATGAATGTCGGCATGCGTCTGCAGGTCCGTCCAGTCGAACCAGCTAATCTCATTGTCCTGGCAATAGGCGTTGTTGTTCCCACGCTGTGTGCGCCGGACTTCGTCGCCCATGAGCAAGAGCGGCGCGCCGGCCGGTAGTAGGGTCAGCGCCAGGAAGTTTTTGACTTGCCGGTTGCGCAGGCGCTCGATGGCCGGATCGTCGGTCGGCCCTTCCACGCCGCAGTTCCAGCTCAGGTTGTCGTCGCTTCCGTCACGATTGCCCTCGCCGTTCGCCTCGTTGTGTTTCTCGTTGTACGACACCAGGTCATTCAACGTGAACCCGTCATGGCAGGTGATGAAATTGATGCTCTTCTCCGGCTCTCGTTCCTGCGCGCCATAGAGATCCGGACTGCCTTGCAGCCTCCGAGCGAGGCGGGTAACGGTCCCGCGGTCCCCCTTCATGAAGCGGCGAACGTCATCCCGAAATTGCCCATTCCACTCTTTCCAGCTATCGCCGACGAACGAGCCCACCTGATACAGGCCCGCGGCATCCCAGGCTTCCGCAATGAGCTTCGTCCCCGCCAGGACCGGATCCGATTCGATGTCCCACAGGATCGGCGGATTGGCCAGCGGCCGGCCATCCTCGCCGCGGGAGAGAATCGAGGCCAGGTCGAAACGAAAGCCGTCAATGTGCATCACTTCAACCCAGTAATGAAGACTGTCAAGGATCAAACGGCGGACAATAGGCTGATTCGCATTCAAGGTGTTCCCGGTGCCGGTATAGTTGGCATAGCGAGATCGGTCCTCCTCCAAGATGTAATAGGCCCTGTTGTCCAAGCCGCGGTAGCACAGCGTCGGCCCGGCATGGTTGCCCTCCGCCGTATGGTTGAAGACGACATCGAGGATGATCTCAATGCCGGCCCGATGAAGCGCCTTCACCATGTCGCGAAACTCGTCGATCGGGCCCAGATGATCCTTGCGGGAGCTATATCGGTGATGCGGCGCGAAGAACGACACGGGGCTATAGCCCCAGTAGTTCACCAGGCCATCCGGAGCGTCCTGCTCGTCAAACTGAAAGACCGGGAGCAGTTCCACTGCCGTCACGCCGAGGTCTCGAGATACGGAATCTTGTCGATCAACCCCCGATACGTGCCTCGTGTTTCGGGGGGCAGACCGGAGCTGGGATGACGGGTAAACCCTCCCACATGCATCTCATAGATGACGGTCTGGGCAAACGGCCGGTTCAGGGGCACATCCCCTTCCCAGTCATACCCACTGGGATCAGCCACCACGCTCTTCATCGCGGTCGCGCAATTGTCACCCGGTTCGGAGGCGCTGAGGCGGCTGTAGCGTGCCGGAACGACCATCGCCTTTCCGTACGGGTCGAACAGCACCTTCCCAGGATCGAATCGAAGGCCTCGCTGGGGCTCGAACGGGCCGAACGCGCGGTACCCGTAAATCTGTCCCTCCTGAATTCCCGGAACGAAGACGTGCCAATAGTGATACGTCCGGTTCCGGGAGGGCTCGAGCGGAATTGCGGTCGTCGGTTTCGCATCGTCGACCCGATCAAAGAGGAGCAGTTCGAGGGCCGTGCTGTTCTTAGAGAACACGCTGAAATTGACGCCCTCCGGGTCGATCGTGGAGCCCAGCGGATAGCACTGGCCGGGCGTGATTCTCGGATCGCCATTCATCGGCCGCCTCTCATCGCCGCAACTGGGCGATACGCGCTGTCATGCCGGTACCGCCCACTTCCAGTCGCGGACTTCGGGCATATCGTCTCCGTACTTGCAGACATACGCCTTGTGGTCCAACAGCTTTTCGCGGATGGCCTGTTTGGCGTACGCAGTCCGCGAGCCGAGCTGCGGGAGGCGGTCGACCACATCGCCAGCCAAATGGATGTCCAGGTCGTTCACGACGACCATGTCGAACGGCGTGCTGGTCGTGCCTTCTTCCTTGTAACCGCGCACATGCAGATTGTGATGGTTCGGCCGTCGATAGGTCAGCCGGTGGATCAACCAGGGATAGCCGTGGAACGCGAAGACTCCGATTCCGGCTGGGAGGCTCAGGCTGAACATCTGCATTCTGTTCCCCTCTGCCTCACCGTGAAAGAGACCGTACATACGCGAGCACTTCGCGGGCCTCCTCATCGGAAAGCGCCCACTTCCACGCTCCCATCGCCGTATTCGGGCGACCATCATGGATCGTCTTGAACAAGTCGGCATCGAGCTTTTTCTGCACGGAGGGGGAAGTCAGATCGGCGGGTGGTGGATTGAGCACACGATAGCCATCCCCTTTGCCCCCCTGGCCATGACACACGAGACAGTTTTCCTCGTACAGCCGCTTTCCCTTGGATGTATCGCCCTCAATAGCCAATACGCCGCATCCCTGGAATGCCGACGTGAATACGATAAGGATGACCACTGCGGGAGTCAACCCGTTCATGTTCGACTCTCTTTCTGCACCCACTTTCGGTATTGATCGTCGCGTTCGTCTTACAGGCTCCCTTGATTTTGGCGGACGGCGTTTGATCAAAAGTTCAAATACAGCCCGAGACCGACCTGCTCGATCTTCAGGGCGAAGAACTGCCCGTAAGGAGCGTAGCCATAATAGTAGTTCAGGAGCAGCCTGAAGCGGCGGTCGGCGCCAGCCTTCGACCATTCCAGGCCAGCAAGGACATTGGTGTTAATGCTCCAATCCAGTTCCTCCCAGGTGTGAAAATTCGATCCCAACACCGGGGTGAGGCGAAGCCCGGGCAGTCTCAATATCGGCGCTGCGATGGTCGGCCCCCGCAGCTCGAATCCCCACTGCACTCCATTCTTGTCCAGGGTTGAGGGTGAGACGTGCACCAAATAGGTTCCTCCGGCGTACACCCGTCCCCACCCTCCTGGCGCATCGAGGGACAGGATCGCCTCAAGCGCCTCGAAACTCAGGTCCACCCGAGTGACGCCGGGATTGCGCAACAAAAACTCATCCCCCAGGTGGCTGCTGTTATGGTAGACGCGCACACGGGTCGAGAAGAGCCCGCTCCGCCACGAGACAGGAATTCCGATGTTATAATCTGCATTGAGAAGGTCGTTGGAGCCTGAATCCAAATTGAATTGGGCAAAGACGGCGCCGAGAACGCCGACCTGCCAGCCATTACAGCCATGGCGCCGTCCAACTAGACCAAAGTTATCGCCAAAGCCGACCGACGCCAAGATTGAGATAGGTGTCGTCGGACAATTGCGGGTCCGCCAGAAAGGCGGCGAAAAACTGTGGCTGCTTCGGATCGGCCAAGAGCGGCCGAAAGACATCGTTCTCCGGAAAGAGCTTCCAACCCAGAAGAGCCACCGTTGGCTGAAGATCCTTGCCAATCCCTTCATAGCGACAGTCCCTCTTCGTCGAGTCGCTGACCGCCGATCTCTTCGCCAGACACCGGAATCGCGTTAACTGGGCACGAAACCTCGATCACCGAACCGAACAGAAGCCATGCCCGAAGACGTCGCTCTCCTGTCCTTCCGTCACTAAAGGACTCATTCGAATCCTCTCCTTGATCGGACACCAGAAGAAGAAACTGGCCCCGCCTCTCTCAGCTTTGGGCGGCGAGGCTGGCCCGGAAACGCAACAACGCGACGACGAAAAACACCAGCCCGAGGCCCACAATCGCCGCAAGCTGAGGCCAGACCACATCGAAGTCGGCGCCGCGATACAGGATGGCCTGTGCCAACGCGGTGAAATGCGTCGTGGGCGCCACGAGCATGATGTGTTGGACGATCTCCGGCATGCTTTCGCGCGGCGAATAGCCGCCGGACAGCATTTGCAGCGGCAAGATGACGATGAATCATCAGCAGTCCGAACTGCGGCATGGACCGGGCAATTGTCGCCAGAAGGATGCCGATCGACGTGGTCGAGAACAGGTGCAGCATCGCGCCGAACACGAACAACAGGATGGAGCCGGCGATGGGCATCTCCAAGGCTCCCTCGATGACGAAGCGCAAGGACAGCGCCGGCGCGATGAGCACCACGAGACCGTTCGCCCAGACCTTGGCGGCCATGATCTCGAACGGGGTGAGCGGCATGACCAGGAGGTGCTCGATGGTGCCGTGTTCGCGTTCCCGGATGACGGCGGCGCCGGTCAGGATGATCGAGAGCATGGTGACCTGATTGATGAGCTCCACCACGCCGCCGAACCAGATGCCGTTCAGGTTCGGATTGAACTTCACGCGTTGTCACAAGCCTGATCGGCAGGGCGGCGTCGGTCCGGCGTCGCTGGACGAACTCGTCCACTTGTCCGGTGACGATGCTCCGGATGTAATTCTGGCCGATGTAGGCTTGGCTCATCCGTGTCGCATCGATGTTCACCTGGAGGATTGGTTGTCTCCTCGCCAACACGTCTTCCTGAAAGGAGGGAGGAATGTCCACCACGAAGCTGTACGTTCCCGAATCGAGGCCCGGGTCGATCTCATCTTTTGAGATCGAGTGGGGGTTCTGGAAATATGGGGGATAGAATGCGGTGAAGATGCGTCCCGAGAGCGGCGTATGATCCTCGTCCACGATGGCGATCGAGGCGTTGCGAAGCTCTCGCGACAACGCCTGCGCGCTAGAGTAAATCACGACGGTGAACATGGCGCCGATGAGCATCAAGAGCACGGTGTCCTGCCGCAGGCTGTACAACTCTTTGATGCCGAGTCGAATGATATTGGTCAGGTGCCTCATGGTCATGTGCCTTGTTTCTTGAGAAACACCATGCTGAACATGGTCAGAATGGGAATGTATGCTGCCAGGATCAGCACGAAGGGGTAAAGGTCGGCGAAATCGAGCGCTTTTGCGAACGTGCCTCGGGTGATCACCATGAAATAGGTTGCCGGCCAGATCGTCGCAATGAACGCGCCAAATCCTTCGAGCGACGAGACGGGAGTGGACATCCCGGAAAAATTCGTCGTGGCGCTCATACTCAGGATGGCGGTGCCGGCGAGCGCCGCGATCTGCGTCCGGGTGAAGGCGGACATGAGCAAGCCGACCCCGGTCGTCACGGTCACGTACAGGAGTCCTGCCAGCGTGAGGCAGGCAAAGCCGCCCTTGAGTGGGATGTGGAACAGATACACCGCCATCGCCACCAGCCCGAAGAAGCTCACCATGCTGACGGCGATATAGGGCAACTGTTTGCCGAGCACGAACTCCAGGCGCGTGGTCGGCGTCACATAGAAATTGGTGATGGACCCCAGCTCCTTCTCCCGCACCACTGAGAGCGCCATCATGACGGCCGGGATCATCATCACCAGAAGCGGAATGATGGTGGGGACCATCGCATCAAGACTCTTGAAGTCCTGGTTGTACCGGTACCGGAAAGCGAGACGGGCGAAGCCGCCTTCGCGGCACAATGCCCAAGGTACGCTGAGCGACATCGGACAAGTACTGGTAATGCATGCCGTGGACGTATCCCTTGATCGTCTCCCCACGGAAGGGATCGGCCCCGTCGATCCACACGCCGACCTCCGGCCGGCGTCCCGCTTGAAGATCCCGGCCATAGCCCGGCGGGATTTCCACGGCCAGGCTGACCTCGCCGCTCTGCATGCGGCGTTCCAGCTCCACATCGTCGTGCAGCGGCGGGCGTTCGATGAAGTAGTACGAGCCACTGATGTTCCGAATGTAGTCACGGCTCTCGTACGTTTCGTCACGATCCAAGGCTGCGAAACGCAGGTTCTCGACGTCAAAGCGTGATGCCGTATCCGAAAATGAACATCAGCAACACGCTGCCGAGCAGCGCCGCCGTCATCCGGATGGGGTCTCTCTTGAGCTCCATGCTTTCCCGCATGGCGATGGCGAAAAAACGGCGGAAACTAAACCCGCCGCTGGCATGAGGTCGTGAGGCTGCCGTTTCTGTCGCGCCCTGGACGCTTCCGACGGTTTCCTCCTCGACCTCTTCCTCGACCACCTTGCCGCCGGCTTCCTCAAGGTAGCTGATGAAGGCGTCTTCGAGATTCGCCATGCCGCGATTGCGGACCAGTACAGCCGGCGGATCGCTCACCAGCACACCTCCCGCGTGCATCAGCGAGATGCGGTCGCACCGCTCGCCCTCGTTCATGAAATGGGTGGAGATGAAGATCGTCACATTATCCTTGCGCGAGAGTTCGATCAACAGCTCCCAGAAGCCGTCACGGTTCACAGGGTCCACCCCCGATGTCGGCTCATCGAGGATCAACATCTCCGGTTGGTGGACCACGGCCACCGCAAGCGACAGGCGCTGACGAATCCCAAACGGAAGTGCCTGCGCGAGCTGGTCCAGATAGTCTTGCAGCGTGAACCGTTCGGTCAGTTCCGCCACACGTCCGGGGATCCGCTCCGGCGGGAGATGGAAGAGCTGGGCGTGGAGCTCGAGGTTCTGGCGCACCGTCAGTTCTCCGTACAGGGAGAAGGCTTGCGTCATGAAACCGACCCGTTTCCGCGTCTCGAGATCTCGCGGGTTCACCGGTTGACCGAACAGCCACGCCTTCCCCTCGGAGGCGGGCAGGAGCGCGGTGAGCATCTTCATCGTGGTCGTCTTGCCGCAGC
Source organism: Nitrospirota bacterium (assembly GCA_963703955.1). Classification (GTDB taxonomy): domain Bacteria; phylum Nitrospirota; class Nitrospiria; order Nitrospirales; family Nitrospiraceae; genus CAVPGK01. Next base: position 83,601 of record CAVPGK010000010.1, read on the forward strand.
CGTTGGAACCGAGAAAGCCAAAGATCTCGCCCCGCTCGATACGGAAGCTCACGTGATCGACGGCGGTAAAATTGCCGAACCGCATGGTCAGGCCCTCGGCCTCGATCGCCGGCGGACCTTCCGGCGCCTGGCGAGGTGGAATCGTGATCGCCTTGTGGCCGCGGCGCTTTTCTTCAGGCAGCAGCGCGATGAAGGCCTCCTCCAACGTGCGCGCCCCGAAACGCGCCTTCAGCTCCGTCGGGAGTGCCGGTCGCCAAGACCTTTCCCGGCGTCCATGGCCACGAGCCAGTCGAACCGCTCGGCCTCTTCCATATAGGCGGTGGCGACCAGCACGCTCATCCCGGTGCGCCGGATGCGGATGCGGTCGATCAGCTCCCAGAACTGCCGGCGCGACAATGGATCGACGCCCGTGGTCGGCTCATCCAGGATCAAAAGATCAGGGTCGTGGATCAGCGAGCAGCAGAGGCCGAGCTTCTGTTTCATCCCGCCGGACAGTTTTCCGGCGGGGCGGTCGCGAAACGGCGTGAGACCCGTGCTCTGCAACAACTCATTGATCCGCCAGTCCCGCTCTTCGCGGCCTTGACCGAAGAGTCGGCCGAAGAAATCCGCGTTCTCGAAAATGGACAGCGTGGGATACAGAGTTTCCGCCGAGTCCCTGTGGCATATAGGCGATTCGTGGGTAGACCTTACGGCGATATCTGCAGCCGAGCTCATGTCGCCGCCCAGGACTTCGACCCGGCCGCTTTGGATTTTCTTCGCGCCGGCGATCAATCCCAGCAGGCTCGATTTACCGACGCCGTCCGGACCGATGAACCCCACCATGCGACCCGGCGGAATCTACGACCGTCACGGCATCGAGCGCGATCGTGTTCCCGTAGCGGTGGGTGACCGCCTCAACCCGCGCAGACTGGTGCAGGTACGTCACTCATGGCGACAGCTTGGCTTCAAGATAGGCGGCCATTGAGCGGCCCATCGAGTTGCACGTAGGCGATGCCCGGAAGTCCCGGCTTCACCATCGCCTCGTGGCCCTTGACCAAATTCGCATCAATCTGCACTTTCACCCGGAACATCAGTTTCTCCCGCTCCGTCATGGTCTCCACATCCTTCGGGGTGAACTGGGCCTTGTCGGCGACGAATGTGACGGTTGCCGGAACCACTACGTTCGGTAGCGCGTCGAGCGTAATCCGTGCCTGTGCGCCCAACGGCACTTTCCCCGCCAAGGCTTCGGGCAGGAACACGTACATGTAGACATCGGTCGGGTCCACGACGGTCAGCACCCTTGCCGCCCGCCTGGCAGCACTTCCCCCGGCTCAGCCAGTCGATACTGCACTCGGCCGTCGCGCGGGGCTTTCAGGATGCTGTCCTTGAGGTCCGCCTGAATGCGTTCGGCTCTCGGCGATGGCCGCCGTGATCGATGCTTCGGCTTCAGCCAATTGCGCCTCAGCCTGCGTGGTCGACGCTTCGGCCGTTTTCATCGCGGTCTGTGCGCGGTCGTAGTCCTTCACCGAAATATTCGCTTGCACGTACAGGCCGCGGGCGCGATCCAGATCGCGTGAGGCCAGGAGTTGCTCGCTCTGCCGTTGCGCGATCAACGCCTTGGATGTGAGTCGTTTCTTTCGAGCCTCCTCGACTTTGGCTTCTGCTTGCCGCAGTTGAGCTTCCAGCGAACTGGTGTCCATACGGACCACAACCTGCCCGGCCTGGACCGGATCGCCTTCATCGACGAGTACTTCCTTAATGCGTGCGTGGAACTTCGTAGCCACGTGAATCTCCTTCACCTCCAGCCGCCCGTTCCCGCTCACGATGCCGACGAGCGGCGGGGTGCGAAAATACAGCCACCACACGGCGCCCCCTGCCGCGGTTAACAACAGGCGAGTGCTGCTATGATAATGGGCCGGGAAATCTTCAGCTTCGACATGGGCGCTCCTCTCCTTAGCGTTGCATCGGCGCGACGCCGGCGCCAGCAAAGAACGTTTTCAACCGGTCGAACCAGGCGGCTCGTTCCTCCGCGCCCTGGAAAAAGCTCATTTGCCCGGTCGCCCGTTGAACCCTCGCAAGGTCGATGAGAAAGTCATACACCGCATTGGCCGCGGCCTCGTTCGCGGTCACGGCTGCATTCTGTGAATTCAGCAGTTTGATGATATCCACCGCCCCTCGTGAGTATTGATCTTCGACGAGATCCAATGTCTTGCGGGCTGACTCGGCGGATTTCTGCGAGAGCCGAATGCTGGGAAACGACGCACCGGTTTGATACAGGGCGCTGCGGACACGCTCCGTCGACGCGTTGCCGTGTCGCGTCGCGCTCGGTCTGCAGTTGGCGGAGCTCTTCGCGCGATTTCAGCGCGGTGGCCTTTTTATTGCCGCCTTTGAACAAGCGGAAAGGTCAGTGTGATACTCCCCACATACGAATTGACATCTGGCCCCGTCGTGACACCGGCAATCGGTCCACCCGGAAGGGCCAGGCCCCCTACTCCTCCTGACTGGCTGGCGTACTGCTGCGCAGCCGTTCCGAACATGACGAGATCGGGCATGTAATAGGCGCGCTCAGCATTGAGGATGGTGCGCTCGCTTGCTGCGATCAACGCGTCAAGCGCCCGTATCTCGGGAGCGGCCTTGATCCCTTCTTCGACTTGGAAGTCCCGAAACACCTGAAACCCCCGTGGATTCTCGACGTACGCAAACAGTTCTCCCCTATCGCCGAGCACGGCCGGGTCCTCGAGGGTCTGCTCCACCGTGGAAAATGCCTCCTCCAACGGACGGTTGAGCACGCGGTTCAAGACCACTTCCGCCTGCCGAGCTTGTGCGTCCGCTGACACCACATCCTTTTGCCCGTTGGCGATCTCGGACTCCCAGCGAAAGACTTCGTCTCGCAGGGCATAGCCGGCGAATTCTCGAGCAGTGGCCAACTCTAAATTGGAGCGCGTCAGCTTCAGATTGTCTTTGTGGATGCGCCGCACCGTCTTTGCGCGAAGCACCCTCAGATAGGCAATCGCGCCAGCTTGACCAGTGTCCAGCCGCAACTGGTTTCTTTCCTCTTCGCGGGACACTTGCTTCTTCTGTTCGACCCTGTAGCGCGTCCAGATGTCGTCCGAATAGAGAGTCTGTCGAAATCCACCAAGCAGCGATCGCCGATTGCCCCGGATCAGCACCCGTTCCGAAGGTATCCGGCCCCCGGCCCGCGATGACGCCCGCTGTGCCAACGAGAACCTGCGGCAGAAGGTCGGACCGCGCCTGCCCCACCGCTCCGCGTCCCGCCTCTACCTTCCGGTTCGCCGCAGCCAAATCCAGGTTTCCTTCCATGGCCTGGCGCACGGCATCAAAGAGCGAGAGGCGGGGGCCGGGCCTGACCGCATCTTCATTCAGCAGATCCGCCTCCGTGAGAACCTGAAAGCTAGGCCACTTATCGATCGCCCGGACCGTCGCCATATTGATCGTGAGATGCTCACCCCGTGCAAAGGCGACTTCAATCTGTCCCGCGTCGGTTCCCGACAAGATGCGTTGAACATTCGCCGCAACGGTCCGCGCCAATTTCCTGACATCGACGTCGGGTGAAAGCGCGACGGCGATCCCCCGATCAACGTCGCGCTGTCCGAGGCTCGAAAAGCTCGGAAGACGGCGTTCGATCAGACCGGCCGCCAGGCGAGCGAACTCCGGCGATGACACACGCGGCAGCACCGACACGTACACCGCTTCGGTATCTGGAGGCAGTGCGTTCAGTGCCGTTTCAGCCGAGGCCGCCACGGGAATGATCGTGGCCTCTACGCCGACCTTTTCCGCCATCCGTCGGATGCGGCTTTCGAGGGATGGGGTGGTCTCCAGCAAGGAGCCATCGATGAGGACGCTGAGACGGGTAAACGGAAAGATTTCCTTGAATGTTGTGAGGTTCCGCTCGGATCCCTTTAATGACGTCAGATAATGCAAGTTCTTTATGCCGCTGGCTCCCTTTTTCAGCGGCAATCCCTGCAAGTGCGGATCGAGTGCCACCGGAGCGATGACCGGTTTCGGCAAATCCTTCCGCTGGGACACGTCACTGGTGGCAAGGAAACCAAGCGCGATGACGACATTGATGCGACGATCGCTCAGGACCCGGTCCAACGCCTGTTTGACGCCCTGTGCCGACCACCCGCCCTGCAGCTGCACATCGTTGGGAAACCGGACGTCAAATTCGCGGCTCGTGACCTCACGGATTTCTTGCTGGACCAAGCTCACGAATTCCGGCACCACGTCGGACGAACCGTCCTCTACAATTGCGATTTGGACGACAGGCAGCGGCTTGGTCTCCGCTTCCTGACTCCAGGACAGGGCGAGACCTACAGCGATGATGTAAGTCCACGTTTTGAGATGCATAGGCCGTCACTCCTCAACAAGGTTACTTGTCCTTTTCGATACGAATTCCTGCCTCGCTCGACGCCTACCGCCCTCCGCATGTCTTCGACACGTGATGACCGACGGGCAAACTTGCGGACGAGATGTACCCGCTTCTTGTAGAACGTCCAAGTAGCTGATATTCACCGGTTCAATCTGGATCGCCCTCAATTTACAAAGGTTGTTTATGACCGAGAATCTCTCGCTCCGCTTCGAGCCAATCGTCGAGCGCATGGCCTTCTCGGTAGCCCCCCTCTGCGTACAATTCATAGGCGTGCTTGGCGATCAACTGGTGCACATCCGCTGGCGTAATCTCGGGGGCGGAAGCTCCGCTATGTTCGCCGGGAGACTTCCTAGTGATGGGCATAGCCGCTGGCTTGTCCTTTTCCTTCTGCTTCCTCAGCACGGTACGGAACATGGGGCTTCTCCTTTCTCTCCACCTACCACCGGCAGAGTGGAATGGAGCTTGAACAGATCCTCTGCAGCTGATAATTGCCGGTGCCTACCACGGAACGTCCTTGTTACACAAAGATAATGAGCGGCTTCAGAATCCCATCGGCCTTCGTTCTCATCAGATCAGTCGGGTGAACATAGCCTCGGCTTCTCTTTAGTTGAGCGAAGCGCTGTAGCATGCGACAAACATGAGCGAGCGACCCACGCCACAATCCATCCGTGGCGTGGCAACGTTTAGCCGGTCTCCTCCTCATTATCGTTCCGCCCGTTCTTTGCGAATCCACTCACGGATGTAGCTGGGACAGTTGGTGATTCGGCCATTGTGGGTTTCGAAACGCACCAGGAATCTGACTGCATCTCGATCAACGAGCTTAACGTCTGTCAAATTGAGAACCACGGGCTTGCGATAACTTTCCATTACCCTTTTCAGTTCCGGCAGATCGTCGGCCTGGATGCGACCACTCAGAGCAAGCGTCACGAGATCTGGACGCTCTGATGTTTCAATCCGAATCATTGGACCATGTAGGTTGCTTGGATTGCGCAATGTTAATGCCAATCGCAACCGGTGGATACTTCGATGACTATGAGAGCCGATAGTGATGAAGAACTCGCAAATTTACGACTTTCGTGAAAAGTGATTTGCTTCTTAGGAACTGTGTCGCATGCGAAGAACATACGAACATCATTCTGAGGTCCTTCGGCAATACTCAGGACAGGCTCCTGCGAAGAATCCGCGGAGCGTTCTCAGTGCAGCGAAGAATCTCAGTTCCTTCCCTACGTTCAGGACTAGTCTTCGCTGCGGCTCAGGATGACAAATGCGAATGTTAGCGGTGGAAGAATGCACCCGACTTCCGCAGCTCGCATAATGAGAGCCTCGGAATTGGGATACTAAGACACGCGCCCGGCGATCCGATCCATCTCCTCCATCACGTAGCCATAGGACAAGCCGTGAAACCCATAACGTTGAACCTGTGGAATCGCGGGATCGCGGTCCGTACAGGCGTCGATAAGTGAAATCTCCAGCGGCAAATGGTCTGGATCCAATGGACAGAGGGCGCGAAGCACGTCGATGAGTTCGGCGGAAATCCAGTGAGGCTGGCGGTACCGTACGCCTCCATGCACGATGCGATGTCCGATCGCCGCCACGACCTTCAAACCGACCTTCTCTTCGAGAAAGTCCAGGACCGGCCCCACGCAGCCAGAGGGCTCTGAGGCGTTCAGGACGACCGAGTGGGATTGCCCGAGTCATCGCGCTCGTTGCCGTCAATGTTGTCCCCGGCAGGCCGATCCGCTCGACCTTTCCTGAGAGGATCCGGCGTAGCCGCCGGCTCATCGCAAACAGCCCAAACTTGATACTCGATGAGCCGCCGTTCATCGTGATGATGTACGGCTTGCGCGTATCGGGATTCGTTCTCATGTCTTCGCTTTCTAGCTCTTCACGGTCTATACAGCGAGTCGCTTCCTCGGCCTCGCGAGGCTCACCAGATATTCCCCTCGGCCAATGACCCGCAGGGTGATCGCGCCGGCTCGGCTGAGCCGATCTACGGCGAGGAACAGCTGCGCCCAGCTGGCCGACGGAACCGAGGCCCCCAGGTCATCCAAAGTCTGCGGGCCGTTCCGTTCAAGAATCGCCAGCAACCATTCGTGTCGCCCCGGTTGCTTGGCAGAGTCCATCTCATCATCGGGATCGATCGCCGCAAGAGCTGTGATCGGTTCATCTTTCGCCATCGTCGTCATGCCTTTCTTGTTCCGTGATCTACCAGCTTTGGCGTGCGAAGACGCCTGTACCGAGGGTCGTTTACTTCAGCGCTTCAGGCGGCTCACGTCTCCAAAACGCTCGCGGAAGGCCGCGCGGGTCATGGCCACGCTTGAGGTATATCGCATCACCGCTTCATCGTTGCCAACATCCGCCTCTGACAGCCGAACCATATAGCGGCGTGCGATTTCATACGAGCAGGACCAGGTATCGACCAGGCGAACCCTGGTGCGGCCGGTGACCGGGTCCAACATCGAGCTGAATGGGATGGGCAGGAACTCACGCCGAATTTCTTACCGCGTCCGCTCGCACCCATGGGACACCTTCTTTGCGTGACACCATTAATATGCGCTTCGACAATGCCTCTTCCTTCTCTGCTCCGCGCAGTGCCCTAAAGAGTTTTGACCGGATATGGTCCGTGGAATCTGTTCACAACTTAATCTGATGCATGCTTCCACGACATCGCCGCTCGCGCACGAAAGAGATCGGCGTAGATGTCACGATACGATAAGCCGTCCACGCGTTCGGCCTGGACACTCACCCGGCCCCACCGCCCAGGGATGTTATCGATTCTGAGCGAGGTGATCCACTGAGGGAGGGCCGGTGCGGACGTGAGTGTGTCGCCGAGCGGCTCGAGGCCGAGCAGGACACGGAAGGCCAGGAGCGGAGTTCCTGACGCCCAGGCCTGTGGGCTGCAGGCGGTGGGGTATTCGACCGGGAAGACCGTATGGTCGCGGCCGTAGCCGGCAAACACTTCAGGCAGCCGATTCTGGAAAAAGTAGGACGCCTGCAGGATCGCCAGCGCAACCCGGCTTGCCGCCTCGCGCTGTCCGTACCGGGCGAGCCCCGCCGCCAGGATGGAGCAGTCGTGGGGCCACACCGTGCCGATGTGGTACCCGATGGGGTTGTAGGCCGCCTCACTTTGTGCCATCGTCCGCACGCCCCACCCTGAGAACAGATCGGGTCCGGTCAGATGGCGAACGACAGGGGCCGCTTTGTCCTCATCCACGATGCCGCTCCAGAGCAGATGCCCCATGTTCGACGTCAGCGTGTCCACTTGTCGCTTCGCTCCATCAAGGGCGAGCGCAAAGCACTCCCGATCGGCAACCCAGAAGTCGCGATTAAAGCGGCTTTTTAGAAGGGCCGCTTCGCGCATGAGTCGGTCGGCCAACGCGGGGTCCCCCCAGATCTCTCGTGCGAGTCTGCTGCAACGCCTCTTGGCGTCGTACACATAACCCTGGATCTCGCACGTGGCCCGCGGCGTTGGGGCAAGTCGCCCATCGGGATAGACGATCGAGTTCCAGGAGTCCTTCCAGCACTGGTTTTCAAGACCCGCCTCGGTCTTCCGTTCGTACTCGATATAGCCGTCTCCATCGGAGTCGCCGAACCGGTCGATCCAGTCAAAGGCTGCCCGAGCCGATCCTTCCAGCTCGCCGACGAGCGCAGTATCTCCCGTCCAGCGCTCGTACTCATCGAGCAGAACCAGAAACAACGGCGTCGCGTCGGCGGTCCCATAATAGGGACCGTGCGGCCTTTCGCCAAATGCGGTGAGCTCGCCGAAACGCAGCTCGTGAAGGATTTTTCCGGGTTCCTCTTCCCGGTAGTGATCGACCTCCCTGCCCTGCCGTGCCGCGAGCATGCGGAGCGTGGTCGCGGCCAGCTCGGGGACGAACGGCAACGCCTGGTAGCTGGTGATCAAGCTGTCCCGGCCGAACAGCGCCATGAACCAAGGCAGGCCGGCGGCGGGCAGTAATGCTTCCTCGAGGATTCCCGGGTTGAAACGCAGACTGGCGAGATCGACCATGCTGCGCTCATATGTTTGGCGCAGCAAATCCGGATAGGCCGACACGCTCGGAGTATTCTCTACCCACTGCTGCAGGCTCCGGCGCGGGTTTCGATACGGGGCCGTAGGACTACGGTGCGTCGGCCGCTGAACCTCTTCACCTATCGCCGGTTGGACGGTCAGGTATGTAGTCCATTCCGATCTCGCACCGAGCTGAACCTTGAATGAGAGACCCTGCGCGTCTACCTCGAAGGGCTCGCTGGAGCTGATCGACGTTTCGCGGACAAAGTCGGCGCGCCGATAGCCAAGGACGAGGTTGCCTTCACGGATCTCGCGATAGTACTCGCCCTTCTTCGTGAGGACCTCCTTCACCTCGAACAGATCGGCGAAGTCCGCCCCCGCCTCAAAACGCACGATCAGCGCCGTAGGGTCCGCGCCGTGGTTCATCAGAGTCACCTGTTCGACAAAGCCCTCCTCGATGGAACGCTTCCGCATGACGGAAAGAGTGCCATCTTCCCCGATGCGACCTGTTGGCAGCCTGAGGAAGAATTGAACGAAATAATACTCGAGCGTGTCGGCAGAGAGGGCCTCCGGGGCGACATCATTGACCGTGAGGACCCAGTGTGACAGATGCCGAGTATCCTTGTAGAAAAACCCGCTCGGCTCGGCGGGCGACGCGTCGATGTCACCGGCGCGGTTCGAGACTACGAACGTCGATCCAGCCAAAACGCTGATCGAGTCGGCTGACATACTGGAACCCTTCCGGCGTCTGTGTTCATCGTTCTGACAAGTGCTTGCCCTCCGGCTCAACGGGACGGCAGGCATCGTCCCTGCAACATGACCGCCTCCGTCGTATTCCTCTAAGATCGCGCCAACTATGCCAAGCGCAGTCAGCTTGAGGAGGGTCCGGCGAAGGAACTTCATTCTTCTTGCACCAGCGCCACGCTACTTCGGGCTCACGGGTTGTCCAACGACCGGGCCGACAGGCTGAGAAGGCGCCCCTTCAGGCGACCACCCTCCTCCTAACGCCTTGTAGAGCTGCACCATCATCGTGAGCTGCGCCCGGCGTGTGTCCGCGAGCGACAGTTCCGCAGAAAACAGACTGCGCTGCGCCGTCAGCAGGTCAAGATAACTGGCCCGCCCGCCCTGATAACGCTGCATCGCGAAGCCCAGCGCCGACTGCAACACCGCCATTCTCCAGGTCTTGGAACGCCGACAGGATGGTGCGCTGATAGGCCGCCAGCGCCTGCCGCATCTGGGCTTCGTTGGCTTTCACCTGAGATCCGACGGGAGACCCGGCGGGACCTGTTTCGAAATTCGCCAGAAATGTGACTACCTCGCGATGGACCAGCGTGACTCCTTTCAAATCGAGAATCACAGGAGGCTTGTGACTTTCGATTAACCTTTTTAGCTCCGGCAAATCGCTTGCTTCTATCCGGCCAATCACAGCGAAGATCACTCGATCCCGACGCACCGATGTTTCAATCCGAATCATTTAGACCATCTCTCGTTGCTTGCATTGCGCAATGTTCATGCCGATCGCAACCGTGGATACTTTCGATGACTATGAGGGCCGATGGTGATGAAGAAGTCGTAAATTTACGAGTTTCGTGAAAAATGTTCTGCTCTTTGGCTGGAGAGTGAAACGCAACCGTGGGTGGACAAGCCTGAGGAAGGTCTAGGGATGGGATCGAAGGGCTTGGAAGAATCTGGAGCGGAACTAGTCGAGGGCTTTGAAGCGATGCTTATTAATCTTCAACGATCGGATTCTTGATTCCAAAGTCGTTGAGGGAATGCCGAGTTTCCTTGCGGCACCGGAAGGTCCCGATACTCGCCCTCTGCTTTGAGCGAGGGCGGCCTCGATTGTCTCTTTCTCCCGATCCGGCGGCAGTTTGGAAAGCGTCCCCGTTGCCGGTTCCTCCGTGCCGGACTCTGTGGACAACCAACTCTCTTCAATCCAGAGAACATCGCCTTCAGAAACAATGACCGCCCGTTCAATGACGTTCTGTAGTTCGCGAATATTGCCCGGCCATAAATACAACTGAAGTAAGTCCAACGACTGCTGGTTCATGCCCCGGATCTTTTTGCCCATCTTGCTGGCATAACGATCGATGAAGTACTGCACCAGCATGGGAAGATCGTCTTTGCGTTCGCGCAGAGGACGGATCTCGATGGGAAAGACCTGAAGCCGATAGTAGAGATCGTTCCGAAACGTCTCATTCATTATGGCGGCCTTCAAGTCACGATTGGTGGCCGCAATCACCCGAACATCCGCGCGAATCGTTTTCGTTCCACCGACACGCTCAAATTCCCGCTCCTGCAGAACGCGCAACAGCGTGCTCTGCGTTTCGGGCGGCAGCTCGCCGACTTCATCGAAAAAAATCGTCCCTCCTTCGGCGAGTTCAAATCGCCCGATACGCCGTTGCAGGGCGCCCGTAAATGCTCCCTTCTCATGTCCGAATAATTCCGAGCCGATCAGTGTGGATGGGATCGCCGCGCAGTTCACGGTAACAAACGCTTTTGCGGCGCGCTGTGAGCGTTTGTGGATGGCACGAGCGATGAGCTCCTTTCCGGTCCCGGTCTCTCCCATGAGGAGCACTGTGGCATCTGTCGGCGCGACTTGCGACACCCGAGAAAGCACCTCTTTCAGGGCAGAGGAAGAGCCGACGATCTCCTCGAACATCGAGGCTCTGTCGATTTCTTCGCGCAGCGCGACGTTTTCTTTTTGAACCCGCTCTTCGGCTCGCTTGCGATCGTCAATGTCGGTCGCGGTTGCGTATCGCCGGATGATCTTTCCAGCTTCATCGCGGAGCGGGTTGGAACGAATCAAAAACCACCGGTACTCGCCGTCCTTCCGTCGTAACCGCAGTTCTCCTTCCCATGCGGCACCACGCGCGACGGCACGCTCGCGCTCTTGTAACACGCCACTCGCCACATCATCTGGATGAACAAACCTCGCATAGAAATCATTCGCCCGAATGGCCTCCAAGCTTGTCCCGAAGTAGTCCCGCATCGCCTGATTCTCGTATTGGCGAGTGCCATGAGCATCCATGACCAGAACGTGCTTCGGAACAAAGTTGATCAATTGCCGAAGCTCGGCTTCGTCCTGTTTGAGTTTCTGTTCCGCAATCTTTGCCGCTGTGACATCTCTCACCGCCCCGATGAATTCGACATGTCCGGAATCATCGCTACGTCGGTGGGCCACGACATGCAGATATTTGATTCTTTGGTCCGGCATCAGTAATCGATGTTCTGTACCGAAATTGCTTCCGTCCTGGGCTGCCCCTTCGATCACCTTCCGGACAAAAGCTCTGTCCTCCGGATGGACCCGCTGGATTACGAGTTCTACCGTCGGTTGCGTTTCAGGGCCGTATTCAAAAATCCGGAACGTTTCCTCAGACCAGAAGATTTCCCCGGTGGACACAACCCAGCCGAAACTGCCGGTGTGACTCAAGCTCTGGGCTTCCGCCAGGTAAGCTTCACTCTTGGCGTGGTCGTGATAAAGAAGGCTGTTCTCGAGTGACATGGCCGCTTGCGACGCCAGCACATTCAAGACTTTCAACCGAGCTGATGTAAACATCCGCTCGGCCAGGTTGTTCTCCAGATAGAGGAGCCCAATCAGAGCACGCTGTTTAATCAGAGGCAGGCAGAGGACTGAACGTGTACGCTTCGCACGGAAATAGTCGTCCACTGAAAAGGGATTCTGCGCCGAAGCATCCTCTATAATCACACTCTCGTATGTGCGCGCCACATAGTGGATAACTGACTCGGGAAGTTCAGCCGCCGAGACGGGTGTCTCGCGGAGACTCACCATCACGGACGTCCCGCTGGTATTCGCTTCCGCCCGGATTGACAGTTCGCCACGGTGCGTCAAAATCAGCAGCCCCCGTTCCGCGCTCGCCTGCTCGATGGCCGTCCGCAGCAGCGTCTCGACGAGCTTTTCCAGCACGATCTCACCTGAGACAGCTTGCGACACCTTGACGACGGTCGCCAGATCCAGATCTTCAACGGGCGCTCCAATCGTACCGATCGGGTTGGGCACTGGCGCGTTCTCCCCCGGAGGTGCGGATAGAGCCTATCGAGTTGCCGCACCTTCCCGTCGGCTCCCCAGCGAACATAGCGGTCGCGGGCCTTTCGCAGATATATCTCCGAGATCTGCTCAAACCCACGTGCCGCGTAGAACCGCGCCGCCAGTTCGTAGGCGAGCGCCTCGTTCTGCACAAACCCGTTTGCCTGTGCCGAGCGGATGGCCTGTTCGTAAAGGTCCATAGCATCGAGCGCCCGGTCTTCGAGGCGAGCGATCTCCGCCTGGAGCAGTGCAGCGCGGTTCGCGAAGTTTTCCGGGCAATGCTGCGCCCACGCCTCGAGCTGCCGATAGTGTGCGGCCAGCGCTTCGACGTGTTTCTGCCGTTCGCCGGGGGCGGCAAGGTCGAACGATGCTGCATGGGAAAGCCCGGCATAAAAATGGTATTCAGCCGTCTCGAACTGTGACAGTGAAGTCCACAGCAGCCGTTCTGCTCTGGAGGCGGAGTCGAGTGCGATTGCATAGTCGCCGGCAAAAAAGCGCGCCTGCAGTTTGCGAATCCAGTACCAGCATTCTGCGAACGCCCAATCCCGGTTCGCGGCAAACCGCTGCTCGATTCGACGCTCATCAAAATCTGCGTCGTCGAAGACCCCGAATACTGGGCTCAAGCCGCGTAGCGTCCGGATCAATGCGAGCTGGGTCGAGGCCACATCAACTGCAAAGTGGAAGCGAATGTTCCGCAAAAACACGAGGCCATTTTCGACCTCGCATTGCGCCTCTGAAAGCGGGTCGCCGGCCGCGAGCAGGTTCGTGTTGAGATGGTAGCAATCGAAGGCGGCATGGGTAAGATCGCCATCCCGATTGGCGACCTCGAACGCTCGGCGCTGCACAGGACGAGCAGCCCGGACGTGACTGCTCCACGCCATGAGGAATCCGCAGACATGATACGTCCTGGCCTCGAAACGCCGGAATCCCAGTCGTTCGACGAGTTCGTAGGCGAGCTTCGCCAACCGAAAGCCGGCCTGGTAGTCGCCAAAATATGGTCCAATAACGGTGGCAAGCTCGGCATAGGCGTAGCATGAAGCGTCGCAGTTCCCGTGTTCCAGAATGAGACTGACGGCGCGGCACATCAACAAGCAGGGGAGGTTGGGATCGAGAGTTAAGGCAGTCGGAACCATTCTCACGAGGACATGAATCGTCGCCAACCGCTGCCGCATCGCTCGCCAGCGGAAGACCAATGAGTTCCTCGATGGAGCGGCTGCCGAGCAGAGACCCGATTCTTTCATATTCGCGCAGCGCATCCTCTTTGCCCGGATGCGCCGGCCATTCGATTCCCACACGTCGGAGATACTCAAGGCCGACGGCAACCGCACGCTCTATATGGGTCATCGCGTACAGGTCGATCCGCAAGCAAGCAACGGTTGCGTGTTCTGTGTCGTCCGCGCCACGGTTCGAAAGCACGATCAGGCGCTCCTCGGCGAGCGCCAATTCGCCGGTTACGAACTCACATTCCGCTCGATGCAGCTCCAGCGCAAATTTAAGCTCGTGCAGACGCTCCCATGAATCGTCCGCCAATAAGGCCGACCCAGTGGTGAGGTACGTGAGCGCCGATGCGTACGCAGCAGTCGTTTTCGCGCGTTTGCCTGCAATCAGGTTCAGCTCGGCGAGTTGCTCGCGTTCCTCGCGCGAGGTGATTAAGGCGATCCCGCGATTCAGCTGGTTGACGATTTCGAAGATCGCCTCCTCCCGTTTCTCCGGCGGCGTATGCGCCGCCAGCAGGCGTCCGATCCCGAGATGCGTTTCGGCGCGGGATTCCTCTGGAATCAGCGAATAGGCGGCTTCCTGCACCCGGTCATGGATAAACCTGTACGAGCCGTCCTGCAGGTCAACGAGCTCGGCGCGCACCGCTTCAAACAGATCCGCATGGACCTGCGCCTCCGCTGTGCCGCAAACCAGAGACAACGTGCTGACTTTCGCGGCGTTGCCGAGGCAGGCCAGCTTCTGGAGTGCGATTTGAGCCTCGACGGGCAGACGGCCCACTTTGCCGACCATGAGCTCGACGATATTGTCTGTGTACCCCTTCGCATGAATGCGCTCGATATCCCAAGTCCAGTCCCGCTTGCCATGATCGAAGACGAGCAACCCCTCTTCCGCGAGGGCTGACAGGAACTGGATCGTAAAGAATGGATTGCCGCCTGTCTTCTCGTGCACCAGTTGGACGAGCGGCGCGGCGCGCTCCGGTGTGCAGCGAAGCGCATCCGCAACAAATTGCTCCAGGTCGTCACGGAGGAGCGGCCCAAGCCTGATCTCTTGTACCGGCGCGCCCGCATGACGGATCGCATCGAGTTTGCGCCTGAGCGGGTGCGAGACATCGAGTTCATTGTCGCGATAGGCTCCGATCAGCAACAAGTGCCGAAGATCCGATTGAGTCAGCAGGTCTTCGATGAGATCCAATGTGGCCGCGTCGAGCCATTGCAAGTCGTCGAGAAAGAGCGCCAGTGGATGCTCCGGCCTGGCGAACACGCCGAGGAAGCGCCGGAAGACCAGGTGGAAGCGGCGTTGCGCGTCCTGGGGCGGAAGCTCGGGAACCGGCGGCTGCTCGCCGATGATGAGCCTCAGCTCGGGGACCAGATCTTCAATGAGCTGCCCGTTCGGAGCCAACGCCTCCTGCAGCGCATCACGCCAGCGGGCGAACTCCGCTCCGCTCTTGCCCAGGAGCGTGCGGATCAGACCCTGAAAGGCGTGCGCGAGGGTGGCATAAGGGATGTCGCGCTTGTACTGGTCGAACTTGCCCAATGCGAACAGGCCGCGCGGCGGCACCAGCACCTTGTGCAGCTCGTTGACGACGGAAGACTTGCCGATCCCGGAATAGCCGGAAACCAGCACGAGTTCCGGCGCGCCGCCCTTGACGATGCGCTCGAAGGCGGCGAGCAGGCTCTCGATCTCGCGCGAGCGCCCGTACAGTTTCTCGGGGATCAGCAACCGGTCGGCCGTGTCATGTTCGCCTAGCGGAAAGTCGCCGATGCGTCCCTCCGCCTCCCATTGCGCCAGGCAACGCCGAAGATCGTGCTCCAGACCTGCCGCGGTCTGGTAACGCTGCTCGGCCGTCTTCGCGAGCAGCTTCATGACGATGGCCGAAACCGGGGCCGGCACAGTTTCCAGTCGCTCGGCGGGCGGGACCGGGCGCCTCGCGATGTGGCAGTGCACCCACTCCAGCGGATCGGCTGCAGTGAACGGCAGGCAGCCCGTGAGCATCTGGTAGAGTGTGACGCCGAGCGCGTAGAGGTCGCTGCGGGCATCGATCGACCGGTTCATGCGTCCGGTCTGTTCCGGAGCCATGTAGGCGAGGCTGCCCGCGATGGTCTCCGGAGGCGCGGGCGCCTGCCGCTCGCGCTGGAGTCGCGATGCGATCCCGAAGCCCATGAGGCGAACGTGACCCGTTCCCGCATCCACCAGCAAATTGGCCGGCTTGAGGTCCTTGTGGATCAGATGTCGGGTATGGAGCTTGCCCAAGGCACCCGCCGCGCTGACGGCAAGCCGCAGGAACGGTCCCAGCTCTATCGGCCCACGGATAAGTCGGTCGAGCGGCTCGCCCCCGGGATCGTCTAGGACGAGCATCGGCCACCCGTCCTCCTCAACCAGGTCGAGGGGTCGGACCGCCCAGTCCGGATGGAGGTCCATCCTCAGGGAGAATTCATGCTCTAGCTTTCTGGCGCTCTCTCGTGAGGGGCGCGTCGACACCACGAGGAGCACCTTCGCTTCGTTTTCCCGGCCGGCCGGCCGGGCGCGGTAGAGAATGAACTCGCCATTGTCGCGAAGCGCCTCCCGCAAGTAGTGTTGTGAAACCCGCACCGGTGTCATGCCGGCTCCTCTGATCGGCAAGGTGCACTAAAACGCGGCGCCTCGGTCGTCCCGGGCAGTAGCCCACAGGCGTCCGCCGTGCGCCTCGATGGTGGAACGGCTGATCGCCGGTCTTATCCCAAGGCCGCCGCGCTTGGTGGAACAGAAGGGCTCAAAAGTGGCGGTCACCCGATTCGATTGAACCCGTGTCCCGAATTTTGGACCGTCACGAGGACATGGTGCTCGTCATGTGCGACCACGAGGCAGTACGCATACAGCTCCACGCCCGCTGCCGATAGCGGTCCGCCGCCCTCCAAGAATGCCTCATAGTCGGCCGTCTCTCGGAACACGGCCTGGCGCGCCGCGCCTCGAATCATGACATGGCAGAAGCCCCGGGAAACTCAATGCGGACGGGGCGGGCCATGGCGGCAGGATAGCCCATGAAGGTAGAATCAATCAACAATACGAATTGAGTCATCTAAAATCTTACCCAAGAGGCCTTCGTTGCGACATCTGTTTTTCTTACCTTCCGGGCCCCATCATGCGGAATGAACGGTTCGTTCGCGATGACCATGGGTTGAACCTGAGACGCTGTGACCTACGGCTGCAGCCGATGGCAAATTCAGCACGCCTCAATGGATGTATCACGCTCAGATCGATAACAAAAATCTTATTCCGCAGGTCACGGCGTCCTAGGCCCTACGTGCTTATACTTCCACAAAAGCTTGGTTCCCAGAGAACGCTAGGTCTTGGGGAGGAGCTTGTTCAGACTGAGAGGAAAAATAATTTTTTACTTTGCAGCTGACGCGGCTGGAACTCGTCGCTGATATCCGACGTAGGTGGGCCGAAGAGGGTGGGAAGAGCGAGAGTAGGAGGGATGACAGCATGAACTCACAAGTTACGGGATTGCGAGTGGCAAGTGTTGTGTTCGGTCTGATAGCCATCGCGCAATTGGGGCGACTGGTAATACGCCCAGAGGTGCTTGTCGCCGGTCATCTGATACCCTTGTGGCCCAGTGTGCTGGCCTTCATCATTTTGAGCGGTCTAAGTCTTTGGATGTGGAAACTCGCTCGAGCCTCCGAGCGCGGCTAGAGGAGGATCCTGAGATGGCTGCACCACGAAAACTCCTCGTCGGCAGCCGGCTGTTCACTGAGTTCGGCGTCCCCAGCACACCTCAGCAAAGACCTCAGCGAAAAATAACCAAGTACGAGTGGACTAGACTCCGCCGCCTGGTCACTCCTTCCGGACATGATCAAGCATGCCACGCATCGGGCGACACAACATGGGCACGTGCGGCCGAGCTGTCACCACATCACGGTCACCGGCTGCCACCCTTCTGGAATGCCGCCACCTTGCCCCCTTCCAGGACCCGCTTGGCGTCGAGGAGCCCGAAGAGTTGGATCGTTTTGGCCACGCACCCGGTCCAGCCGGTCTGATGGCTTGCGCCCAGTCCCGCCCCGTTATCACCGTGAAAGTATTCATAGAACAGGATGAGATCCCGCCAGTGGGGATCGGATTGGAACTTCTGCGTGCCGCCATACACAGGGCGCTGGCCGCGCTTATCCCGCAGGAAGATCCGGCTCAGCCGATCTGCGATCTCCTTGGCGACCTCGAAGAGGTTCATCATCTTGCCGGATCCGGTGGGGCATTCAATTTTGAAATTGTCACCATAGTAGAGATAGTAATTCAGGAGCGCCCGAATAAGGATGACATTCACCGGCATCCAGACCGGCCCCCGCCAGTTCGAGTTGCCGCCGAACATGCCGGTGTCGGACTCGGCCGGTAGATAGTTCACCCGGTACTCCTGGCCGCCCACGTTGAAGATATAGGGGTTCCGCTCGTGAAACTTGGAGAGCGCACGGAGCCCGTAGGGGCCCAGGAATTCATTTTCGTCGAGCATCTTCGAGAGGATCCGGCGGAGCCGCTCCGGATTGATCAGCGCAATGATTCCCCGCTCGTTCACGCCAAAATGCCCCGGGCCGGTGGGGTGCATGGATTTCATGAGTTCGGGCATCTGGCGCGCGCGCGCAACAAAAGCCGCGACGACCTGCGGAACGAGTTCCCGCTGCCACGGCTCGACGACGGTCGTGGCGCACAGCGGCAGCAGCCCCACCATCGAGCGGACCTTGAGCCGCTGGGCACTGCCGTCCGGGAGTCGCAGCAGATCGTAATAGAAGCCGTCCTCCTCGTCCCACATGCCCTCCGGCCCGGGCCTGTTCATTCCCGCGGCAATATATAAGAAGTGTTCGATAAATTTTGTCACCATATCCCCGTAGGTGGGGTCGTGGACCACCAGCTCCACCGCAAGTTCCAACATGTTCTGGCTGAACAGGGCCATCCAGGCTGTGCCGTCCGCCTGCTCAAGGTGGCCCCCGGTAGGCAATGGGGCGCTGCGGTCGAAGATGCCGATGTTGTCGAGGCCGAGGAACCCCCCCTCGAACACGTTCTTGCCGAACCGGTCCTTCCGGTTCACCCACCAGGTGAAGTTCAGCAAGAGCTTGTTGAAGGCCAGCTTGAGGAAGTTCACATCCGTCTCGCCGCGCACGGCCTGCTCGGTGCGGTGCAGGAAGAGGGTCGCAAAGGCGTGGACCGGCGGGTTCACGTCGCTGAAGTTCCATTCGTAGGCGGGAACCTGCCCGTTGGGGTGCAGATAGAACCCATGTAGCATCAGGTGCATCTGCTGCTTCGCGAAGTCCGGGTCGACGATCGAGAGCGGCAGCGTGTGGAAGGCCAGGTCCCAGGCCGCGTACCAGGGGTATTCCCACTTGTCCGGCATCGAGATGACGTCCTCGTTGACCATGTGGAACCACTCCGAGTTCCGGGAGATACGATAGCCGGTATGGAGGGGGTTGGAGTTGTGCTCCTCCAGCCAACGATTGCCATCAAAGTAATAGTACTGCTTGGACCAGAGCATGCCGGCCAGGGCCTGGCGCATCACGTTAGCCGCGTCCGGGGAGACGGACGGCGGAGTGACGGCACGGTAGAACTCGTCCGCCTCCTTCAAGCGGGCCGCGAAGGTCTCTGCAAACGCCGGCCCGAAGCGGACTGCAGAAGGGGCTTGGCTGGTGAGACGCAGACGTACGATCATCGATTGGCCGGGCCCCACCATCTGCCGATAGTGCGCCGAGGCCTTCGTTCCCTGGTGCGCAGGATTCACCGCCTCCTGGCGGCCCTGCACCACATAGTCATTGATGCCGTCTTTGACGTAGGGGGTGGGGTTCGGGTATTGAGGAAAGAGCCGGGCGTTGTTCGTTTCATTCTCGGTGAACAGCAGCGGCACATTGCCTTCGCAGTACAGGTAGTACGTGCCCAGTGTCGAATGCTGCGCTGAGAGTGCACTCGTGCCCGCCGGTCCCTGGCTCTGCTTGAGGATCGGTTTCTGGGCAGGTCCGGCAATCCATGTTGCCCAGTCGTTGCGGAACCACAGGGTCGGCAACAGGTGCAGCTCGGCCTGCTCCGGGCCCCGATTGACCGCGGTGATCTGCACCAGGATGTCGTCCGGGCCATCCTTGGCATATTCCACGAATACGTCGAAATAGCGATTGTCGTTGAAGACGCCGGTATCGAGCAGTTCATACTCCATCTCGTTCCGGGAACGTCGGCGGTTGGTCTCCACCAGATCGAGGTAGGGGAAGGCCGCCTGCGGGTACTTGTAGAGGTACTTCATATAGGAATGCGTCGGCGTGCTGTCGAGGTAGAAGTAATACTCTTTGACGTCCTCGCCGTGGTTGGCTTCGCTGTTGGTGAGCCCGAAGAGCCGTTCTTTGAGGATCGCGTCTTTCCCGTTCCAGAGGGCGAGCGCAAAGCAGAGCCGCTGTTTCTCGTCGCTGATACCCCCGAGACCATCCTCGCCCCAGCGATAGGCCCGCGAACGGGCCTGATCATGGGTGAAGAAATTCCAGGCGTCCCCGTTCTCGCTGTAATCCTCCCGAACGGTGCCCCATTGCCGCTCGCTCAGGTACGGGCCCCACCGTTTCCAGTTGGAGCCGTCTTGTACCAACCGTGTATGCTCAGCCGTTTGTGCCATCGTATCCTCCGTTTGCTCAGCTCAGTGCAGAAGCTCTATGCCGACGCACCAACTGAATCCAGTTCAAGGTTGGTGCCCGGTTCCCTCACCACCAGCGCCACGTCGGAGTGGGACGCCTCACTGTGCCTGTCAGCATTTCTGACGAGCGGGAGGGATCCGGATGGCTGGCGAATGGCGGTAGAACTCCTCATAGGTTGTGTCTTCCGCGCCACCCTTCGCGAACAACTTGCCGCCAATGCCCTGCTTCTTTCAAAAAGAGATTTCGGAGTTCTCGCGGCGTGTCTCCTATTTGATGACTTTGGCCACGGCAGCGCGCAGGTCGGCCGATTTGGGGTTCTCGACGCTGTGCTTGACCAGGATGTCCGTGGGGCGTACTTCCTTGCCATAGTAGGCCGCGTTGGAATCATTCGACACGGCGACCGCTGCCCCATCCAGTTGCATGCCTGCGAAGATGCCCTTGCTGCTGGCATACGAGAGCAGGTCGGCCGTCACTCCTGTGACTGCTCCACCCCCGCCGACACGGCCCGCCGAGAGGCCTGCGTCGACGCCCATCTTGAAGTCGTTCCGATAAAACTGCTCGAGACCGCGTGTTGTCCTGATCAGGAACACCAGTTGCGACGCGTCCGCGCCGGCTTGCAAGCCGAAACTCACCGAGCCCATCGTGTAAAAGGCCGGCTGCGACCAGGCTCCCGTCTTCTCATCCCGGACGAGAAGGACGCCGCTCCCGCCCCTGCCGCCGAAGATAAACGCGCCCCTCAGCAACTGGGGGACGATGAAGATACCTTTAGGATCCTTGACGTCAGCCTGGAGGGCCGCTTTCAGGTCCGGATTGGCGCCAAAGGCGTCGATGGTCATCTTCGCCTTATCGATCAGCTGCTGCTGTTCGGCAAAATCTGCCGTGATTGCCGGTGCCGGAAGGGCAACCAGCGCAGCAACCCATACGGTGGTGAGAATGAAGAATGCCACTATCGAACCTGTTTTCCGCCTCGTTCTACCATTCATGTGCGTGCCTCCTTGTGAATTCCTCGGCCGTGTACCACGGCCTTGGTCATGTTATCTATGAGTTGGTGCTTCTTGTCGGTGCATGCATGTGAGCATTTCTTAGCGGCGAGCCGCACCCACCGTCTGGCCAGCCTGCGCCGCGAAGGCGCCCTTGATGCCGCCTTCCAACATCCGCAAGCGTGTACGTGTTCAAGATTGGTGCCTGTCATCAACAGCGACACGTCGAAGTTGGCATCATATGATTTCGTGGGATTAGCAGTGCGTATAAGAGAACCTGCTCAAAATGATAAGGAGCATTCCTTTCTACGCGCTAAGGAGCCGGGAAGCATTCTGTAACGGACGGCCGGTGATGTAGGTGCAGCTTCTCATCTTGTTGCATTAGGCAACAGGCTCAATGCATGGGACTGTCCCGAAACGCCCCAATGGCGTCGCTGTTCCGTGGCAAACCGCAGTTTTCATTCCCGGATATACATTCGGGCCGAGGCAGGCTTCTGGTGGTGCTTGCGCCGGCCTGACAGAGGAATCAGCGTGAGTGTAGCGAGAAAGATTGGACGGTGTGACGGGTGAACAGGTCATGGGGCCAATACTGATCGATGATCCGATTCTGACACCCGGCATGAGGGGCTGTATTAGGAACATCGTTGCAGATATACTGGAACGCCCGAAAAATGGAGCCGAACACGCATCTGTTTCCGCGGGGTCTTCCGCACACTCATCTAGGATAGGGGGAGCAGGATGGCGAAAGACAACGGACGGGAGGATGACGGCAAGTCCAAGCTGAAGCGAAAAGAATACGAGAAGGAGCTGCGCCGGCTTCAGGCCGAACTGTGCATTCTTCAGGACTGGGTGAAACACAAAGGCCTGCGGGTCATGGTGGTATTCGAGGGGCGCGATGGCGCCGGCAAGGGAGGCACCATTCGCGCCATCACCGAGCGCGTCAGCCCACGCGTGTTCCGTGTCGTGGCGCTACCAGCGCCCGTCCGATCGCGAGAAAACCCAGATGTACCTCCAGCGCTACATGGCGCACTTCCCGGCGGCCGGCGAGATCGTCATCTTCGACCGCAGTTGGTACAACCGTGCCGGGGTCGAATACGTCATGGGCTTCTGCACCAAGGAACAGTACGAAGGCTTCCTCGAACACTGCCCGATTGTCGAAGGGTATATCACGAGGGCCGGGATCATCCTGATCAAGTACTGGCTCGAGGTGAGCAACAAGGAGCAGGAGCGGCGCTTCGAGGCCCGCGTCGAGGATCCGTTGCGCCAGTGGAAGCTCAGTCCAATGGACCTGCCGTCGCGGGAGAAGTGGTACGAGTACTCCCGGGCGCGTGACCGGATGCTGAAGGCCACGGACACGAAGCATGCGCCCTGGTACATCGTGCGGTCGGATGACAAGAAACGCGCGCGCCTCAACTGCATCACTCATTTGCTGTCGCTGATTCCCTACAAAAAGCTGCCGCGTGACAAAGTGAAGATTCCCAAGCGATCGAACAAGGACGAATACGATGACCAGGCGACGTTGAAGGGGAGAAAAAAGTTCATTCCGGAGAAATACTGAAAGCGGATTTGGAGCAGACCGATAGCATGACAGACAAACAATCTGATCAGCTCTGCATCAACACGATCCGCACGCTGTCGATGGACGCCATCCAGCAGGCCAACTCCGGCCATCCCGGGACGCCCATGGCCTTGGCCCCCGTGGCGTACTGCCTGTGGCAGCGATTCCTCCGCTTCGATCCGCAAGACCCGATCTGGCCCAACCGCGACCGCTTCGTTCTGTCGATCGGCCATGCCTCGATGCTGCTGTACTCGCTCCTTGCATCTGACCGGCGTGAAGGCCGTCAGCAAGGATTACGAAACCCTCGGCGACCCCTCGGTGCCGCTGGATGCCATCAAGCAGTTCCGCCAATTGGGCAGCCGCTGTCCAGGCCATCCCGAGTACCGCTGGACATCCGGCGTCGAAACCACGACGGGTCCGCTCGGGCAGGGCGTCGCCAACAGCGTGGGCATGGCCATCGCCGGCCGCTGGATGGCCGCGCATTTCAATCGGCCCGGCTTCGACGACGTGATCGATTTCAACGTCTACGCGCTGTGCGGCGATGGCTGCATGATGGAAGGCATCTCGCACGAGGCGGCGTCGCTGGCCGGTCACTTGGGTCTCTCGAATCTGTGCTGGATCTACGACAACAACCATATCACGATCGAGGGCAACACCGCGCTTGGCCTTCTCGCGAAGATGTCGCCACGCGCTTCATCGCGTACGGCTGGAATGTGACGCGCGTCGGCGACGCCAACGATCTGGAGATGCTGCGAGCGCGCGTTCCGCACCTTCCAGAAGACGACGGATCGGCCCACGCTGATCATCGTGGACAGCCATATCGCCTACGGGGCGCCCAACAAGCAGGACACCTCGGCCGCGCACGGCGAACCGCTCGGCGAAGAGGAGGTCCGGCTGACCAAGAGAAATTACGGCTGGCCGGAGGACGCCAAGTTCGCCGTGCCCGACGGCGTCTATGAGCACTTCCGGAAAGGGATCGGTGCTCGCGGGAAGACACTCCGCGATGCCTGGTTCACGCGCATCAAGGAGTACAAGGCCAAGTATCCGGAGCTGGCCGATCAGTTGTATCGGATGCAGCACCGGCAGTTGCCCGACGGATGGGACAAGGATCTGCCCGACGTTCCCGCCCGAGCCCAAGGGCCTGGCCACGCGCGTCTCTTCCGGGCAGGTGTTGAACGCGGTGGCGAAGCGGGTGCCCTGGTTGATGGGAGGATCGGCGGACCTGGCCCCTTCGACCAAGACGCGCTTGACGTTCGAAGGAGCGGGCGACGTGTCTGCCGACAATCCCGGCGGCCGCAATCTGCACTTCGGCATCCGCGAGCATGCCATGGGAGCGATCTTGAACGGCATGGCCCTGGTGAAGGTGCGGGCGTACGGCTCCGGGTTCCTGATCTTCAGCGACTATGCCCGGGGTGCGATCCGGCTCAGCGCGCATCATGGAATTGCCGGTCATCCACATTTTCACGCACGACTCGATCGGCGTGGGCGAAGACGGTCCGACCCATCAGCCGGTCGAACAGCTCGCCTCGTTGCGCGCGATGCCTGGATTGATCGTGATCCGTCCCGCAGATGCCAATGAAGTGGTCGAGGCGTGGCGCGTGATCATGGACTTGCACCATCGAGCCCGTTGTGCTCATCCTGACCCGGCAAGACGTGCCGACACTGGATCGTACGATCTATGCATCCGCTGCAGGCTTGGCGAAGGGGGGCTACGTGCTGGCCGATGCCGTCGGCGGCAAACCCGATGTGATCCTGATCGGGACCGGCAGTGAGGTGTCCGTCTGTCTCGCCGCATACCAGCAGCTTAAGTCGGAGGGCATTCAGGCTCGCGTTGTGAGCATGCCATCCTGGGAGCTGTTCGAGCAGCAGGGCCAGACCTATCGGACCGAGGTCCTGCCGCCGTCCGTCGCCGCGCGCGTGGCAGTTGAACAGGCTTCGACATTCGGGTGGGCGCACTACGTCGGCACGGCGGGAACGATCATCGGCATGACGACGTTCGGGGCCTCGGCTCCGCTCAAGGAGCTGCAGAAGGAATTCGGATTCACGACGGAGCACGTCGTCGAGGCAGCCAGGCAGCAGGTGAAGCAAGCGAGGTAGCCAGTGCGCGTCGCGATCGGGTCCGATCACGCCGGATTTGAATTGAAGGAGGCCTTGAGAGACTATCTCAACGACCTCAAGCACGACGTGTTGGACCTGGGCACTTACGGCACGACTCCGGTGGACTACCCGGATTATGCCGAGGCGGTCGGCGTCACCGTGCGTCAAGGGAAGGCGGATCGCGGGATTATGATCTGCGGCAGCGGCGTCGGCGCGTCGGTGGCCGCCAACAAAGTGCCCGACATTCGTGCAGGTCTGTGTCACGATACCTATTCGGCTCACCAGGGTGTGGAACATGACGACATGAATGTGCTGGTGTTGGGCGGGCGCGTCATTGGGGTGGAGATGGCTCGTGAGCTGGTCCGGGCCTTCCTCGGAGCCCGCTTCACCGGTGATGAACGGCATCTCAGACGACTCACAAAGGTGATTACCATGGAGAACCCGTTAAGAGCGTTACAACACTATGGGCAGTCGGTGTGGTTGGACTATATTCGTCGGAACGTGATCACCAGCGGTGAGCTGCAACGCATGATCGACGACGATGGCTTGCGCGGGGTGACGTCGAACCCGGCCATCTTCGAGAAGGCCATTGCCGGGAGCACGGATTATAAGGATATTCTGACGTCTCCGGACTCACGGAAGCTCGACGCCAAGACCTTGTACGAGCGGATTGCCGTTCGTGACATTCAGGAGGCCGCCGACCTGTTGCGGCCGGTCTATGACCGGTCGAAGAAGCGCGATGGGTATGTGAGCTTGGAAGTCTCGCCGACGCTTGCGCACGAGACGAAAGGGACCCTCGAGGAGGCCCGGCGATTGTGGAAAGCGGTGGCGCGACCGAACGTCATGATTAAAGTTCCCGCGACCGGGGAAGGCATTCCCGCCATCCAGCAATTGATCAGCGAAGGCATCAACGTCAACGTCACGTTGCTCTTCTCGCAGGACACGTACGAACGCGTGGCCGAGGCCTATCTGGCGGGTCTGGAGAAGTTCGCCGCGAGCAACGGTGATCTCAGCCGCGTCGCCAGCGTGGCCAGCTTCTTTATCAGCCGGATCGACTCGGCGATCGATGGCCTCATCACCGCTCGGGTGAAGACCGTGACGGATGCCAGGGAGCAGGCGCTCCTTCGCAGCCTGCTCGGTAAAGTGGCGATCGCCAACGCGAAGCTGACCTACCAGCGGTATCGCGAGCTCTTCGGCGGCCAACGGTGGCAGGCGCTCGCAGGCCGAGGTGCGCAGACCCAGCGGCTGTTGTGGGCCAGCACGGGCACCAAGGATCCCAATTATCGAGACGTGCTGTATGTCGAGGAACTTATCGGCCCTGACACCGTGAACACGATTCCGCCCGCGACGTTCGACGCCTTTCGCGATCACGGACGGCCTCGCGCTAGCCTCACCGAGGAGGTGGACGAAGCGTTCGACACCATGGCCTCGCTGGCCAAGGTCGGCATTTCGATGAAGGAGGTCACGGACAAGCTGCTCGCCCAGGGGGTGCAATTGTTCGCCGATGCCTTTGACAAGCTGCTCAAAGCGGTCGGGCACCAGGGCAAGGATGTCGGCGCCGGCAAGATCAATCGCCAGACCTACAAGTTACCCGAGCCACTGGCCGCCGCCGTGAAGCCTCGTTGGATGACTGGAAAGCCCACGCCAAGGTACGGAAGCTCTGGGCGCGCGATGCCTCGCTATGGACCGGGGCGGATGAAGGACAATGGCTCGGCTGGCTGGGCATCACGAACGGTCAACTGGCCCACATTGACCGCTTGAAGACCATCTCAAACGACGCGAAGAGTGCCGGATTCTCCCATGCCCTGCTGCTCGGCATGGGCGGGTCGAGCCTGGGCCCGGAAGTCATCAAAATGACATTCGGGAAGATCGCCGGCTATCCTGAGCTGCACGTGCTGGATTCGACCGATCCGGCTCAGGTCAGGACCTTCGAGAAGCCAGGTGGATCTGGCGAAGACATTGTTTATCGTCTCGAGCAAATCCGGTAGCACTCTGGAGCCGAACATCTTCAAGCAGTATTTCTTCGAGCGGGTGAAGCACGTCGTCGGCGAGAAGGAAGCGGGCAACCGGTTCATCGCGATCACGGATCCCGGGTCGAAGATGCAGCAGGTGGCCGAGAGCGACGGCTTCCGCCACATCTTTTTCGGATTGCCGAGCATCGGAGGCCGGTACTCGGTCCTCTCCGATTTCGGCCTGGTGCCCGCAGCGATCATGGGTGTGGACGTGCCGAAGTTGCTCGATCGGAGCGAGGAAATGGTGTACGCTTGCATGCCCGTCCGTCCCCGTTGAAGAAAATCCCGGCGTCGTGCTGGGTCTCATCCTCGGAGCGGCGCACAATCAGGGCCGCAACAAGCTGACCTTGATCACGTCGCCCGGAATCGGCGACTTGGGCGCCTGGCTCGAGCAATTGATCGCTGAATCAACCGGCAAGGCGGGAAAGGGAATCGTTCCCGTGGACCGGGAATCGCTCGCCGCTCCGGCCGTGTACGGCCATGACCGCCTGTTCGTGTACGTCCGGCTTGAGGCGGCGCCCGATCGGGCACAGGATGCAGCCGTGGAGGCGCTGGAACGGGCAGGCTATCCGGTCGTGCGCATCGGAGTGGACGAAACGTATGACCTCGGCGAAGAGTTCTTCCGCTGGGAAATCGCGACCGCTGTGGCGGGGGCGGTCATCGGCATTCATCCGTTCGACCAACCCGACGTGGAGGCCAGCAAGGTGGCCACACGCAAGCTGACCTCGGAATACGAGCAGACCGGTAAGCTCCCCCCGGAAACACCGTTCTTCGAGGAAGGCGGTCTCAGACTCTTCACAGACGACAAGAATGCGGCCGCGCTGGCAGCGGCGGTGGGAAAGAGCCCGTCGATCTCGGCCTATCTCAAGGCCCACCTCAACCGGATCAAGGCCGGCGATTACTTCGCCCTGTTGGCCTACATCGAAATGAATGAGACTCACGAACGCGCCTTGCAAACGATGCGACATGCCGTTCGGGATCAACAAACGGGTTGCGACCTGTCTCGGCTTCGGTCCGCGCTTCCTGCACTCGACCGGTCAGGCGTACAAGGGCGGGCCGAACACGGGCGTCTTCTTACAAATCACGTGCGACGACGCCCTGGACCTGCCGGTTCCCGGCCAGAAATATACGTTCGGTGTCGTGAAAGCCGCGCAGGCGCGTGGCGACTTCCAGGTGTTGGCAGAGCGCGATCGCAGAGCACTTCGGATCCATCTTGGCCGGGATGTGGCCGCGGGCTTGGCGAGGTTGGATGAGGCCATCAAACCAGCGCTGACCTAGAGCGCTTCGTAGTAAGAAAGGAACAGAGTCTATGCAACTCGGGATGATCGGTCTCGGCAGGATGGGGGCAAACATGGTGCGCCGTCTCATGCGTGGCGACCATCAGTGTGTCGTCTTTGACCAAAATCGTGATGTTGTGCAGGGGCTGGTCAAGGAAGGGGCGGTCGGGACCGCCTCCCTCGACGAGTTCGTCGCCAAACTGACCCCGCCGCGAGCGGCATGGCTGATGGTGCCGGCGGCGGTTGTGGATAGGACGGTCCACGACCTGTCTTCGCGGATGCAGAAGGAAGACACGATCATTGACGGCGGGAACTCCTACTACGTTGACGATATTCGTCGTTCTCGAGAACTCCAACCAAAAGGCATTCACTATGTCGATGTCGGCACGAGCGGCGGCGTGTGGGGTTTGGAGCGAGGGTACTGCCTCATGATCGGCGGAGAGAACGAGACGGTGCGCCGGCTTGATCCCATATTCAAGACGCTCGCGCCGGGAGAGGGTTCGATCCCGCGCACACCCGGCCGTGAGAAGGCAGGAGGAACGGCGGAATCCGGCTACCTGCACTGCGGACCAAACGGCGGGGGTCATTTTGTGAAGATGGTCCACAATGGGATCGAATATGGCCTGATGGCCGCCTATGCGGAAGGATTAAACATTTTGAAGCATGCCAACGTCGGAAAGCGGGGCCGGACTATCGATGCAGAGACCACCCCGCTGCGGGATCCTGAGCACTATCAGTATGACTTCAACCTGGCGGATGTCGCCGAAGTCTGGCGGCGCGGGAGCGTTATTGCATCATGGCTGCTTGATCTCACCGCGAGTGCCTTGCTCAAGCAGCCGGACCTGGCGATGTTCTCGGGGAGTGTGTCCGATTCCGGTGAAGGGCGTTGGACCATCACGGCCGCCATCGACGAAGGGGCTCCGGTTCCCGTCTTGAGTGCTGCGCTGTATCAGCGTTTCACCTCGCGCGGCGAAGACGATTTCGCCACGAAAATCCTGTCGGCCATGCGTTTCGAGTTCGGCGGTCACGTCGAAAGGCCGACGGGAGGGTAGAAGGGGCGGAGGTCTAAGCCGTGGTGACCAATCATCAATCGGGTAACGATCCTTCCGATGCCCTCGTGTTCTTTGGCGCGACGGGCGACCTTGCCTACAAGAAAATCTTCCCTGCGCTCCAGAACATGGTCCGGCGCGACGCCCTGTCGATTCCCGTCGTGGGCGTCGCCAAATCCGGTTGGACGCTGGAGCAATTGCGAGCCCGCGCTCGCGACAGCCTCACCCAACACGGTGGTGTCGACGAGACGGCGTTCGCCCAACTCGTGCAACGGCTCCAGTATATTGACGGCGATTATCAAGACCCGGCAACGTACCAACAGTTGCGGAAAGCGCTCGGCGACGCGACAAGACCGGCGCACTACTTGGCCGTTCCGCCGAGTCTGTTTGGTGAGGTGATCGAGGGACTAAGCCGATCCGCTTGCGCAGAGAACGCGCGGATTATCATCGAAAAGCCGTTCGGGCGAGACCTGTCCTCAGCCCAGGCCTTGAACGTGACGGTGCGCTCGGTGTTCCCGGAAACCAGGATCTTCCGCATCGACCATTACCTTGGAAAAGAAGCGGTCGAGAATCTGGTCTTCTTCCGCTTCGCGAACACCTTCCTCGAACCGATCTGGAATCGCAACTATATCCACAGCGTGCAAATCACCATGGCCGAGAAATTCAGCGTCTCCGGCCGAGGCCGGTTTTATGATGAGACCGGCGCGATCCGCGATGTCGTGCAGAACCATATGCTCCAGGTGATTAGCTTGTTGGCGATGGAACCGCCGACGCTGACGTACCACGAATCGGTTCGGGATGAGCAGGTAAAGATCCTTCGCATGATTCCGCCCCTGCAGCCCGATGATGTGGTCCGCGGGCAGTTTCGCGGTTATCGCAAAGAGCCCGGAGTCTCCCCAAACTCCTACGTGGAGACGTTTGCCGCGGTGCGCCTGCGCATCGATTCATGGCGTTGGGCCGGTGTGCCCTTCTTGGTTCGGGCAGGGAAATGCCTGCCGACCACCACGACCGAAGTGTTGGTGAAGCTCAAACAGGCTCCGATCAGCCGACTCGGTCCGGCGCAGGGTAACTATTTGCGTTTCCGCCTGGGACCGGAATTGTCGATCAGTCTGGGCGCCAGGGTGAAACGCCCCGGTCCGCAGATGATCTCCATGCACACAGAGCTGATGGCAATGAGGCAAGATCAGAGCGATGAAATTGACGCCTACGAGCGCCTGCTCACTGAGGCCATGCGTGGGGAAAATTTGCTTTTCGTCCGGGCGGATGGTGTGGAGGCATCCTGGGCCATTGTCCAGTCCATTCTAGGGAATGCGACCCCGGTCTATGACTATGAACCGGGAACGTGGGGACCGACCGAGGCCAATGGGCTGGCGACGGAGATTGGCGGCTGGCACAATCCTGAAGCGACATCATGAAAATCCTTGTCATCGACGTAGGGGGGACCAACGTGAAGGTGCTTGTTTCCGGTGAACGCACCTCGCGGAGGGTCCCCTCCGGGCCATCCATGACTCCGCCCACAATGGTTCAAGCCGTCAAGCGCCTCACGAATGACTGGAAGTATGAAGCTGTGTCCATCGGCTACCCGGGACCGGTGCTGCACGGGCATCCGGTTGCCGAGCCAAGGAACCTCGGCGGCGGCTGGGTGGGGTTTGATTTTCGCAGGGCATTCAGGCGTCCAGTGAGGATGATCAATGATGCGGCCATGCAGGCGTTGGGAAGCTACGAGGGTGGGCGCATGCTGTTTCTGGGAGTCGGCACCGGCCTTGGCTCCGCCTTGATTATCGATGGGCACCTGGAACCTCTGGAACTGGCGCACCTGCCATACAAGAAGGGGCAGACGTACGAAGACTATGTCGGATTACGGGGATTGAGGCGTTGCGGAAAGAAAAAGTGGCGTCGCCACGTCGCGAAGGTGGTCGAGTCGCTGAGTAAGGCCCTTCAGGCCGACTATGTGGTGCTGGGAGGCGGCAATGCGAAGAAACTCAAGACCCTGCCCAAAGGGGCCCAATTGGGTAACAATAGCCATGCCTTCATCGGCGGATTTCGCTTGTGGGGAGAGCTTCAGCCTGAACGATTCCGAAGCACGTCGACAAGGCGAAAGACGAAATCTTCGTAGATGACAAAGTTTTCGGTGGAGGATCGGCATGGGGCCACCCTCTGTGACGTTCCTGTTCGATGTGGACAATACCTTGCTCGATAACGATCGAGTCGCGGCCGATCTCAAGCGGCATTTAGAACGCGAGGTCGGTCACGAGCGACAAGAACGCTATTGGGCGATCTTCGAAGAGTTGCGGACCGAACTCGGCTACGTCGATTACCTGGGGACGCTCCAGCGCTATCGGGTCGAGTGTCCGCGCGACTCGCATCTGCTGACAGTCTCCCGATTCCTGGTGAACTATCCGTTCGCCAATCGCCTGTTCCCCAACTCGCTCGATGTGATCGAATACTGCAAACAGTGGGGTCCGGCGGTCGTTCTGTCGGACGGCGACGTTGTCTTTCAGCCGCGCAAGATTGAGCGCTCAGGATTGTTCGATGCCGTCGACGGTAACGTGCTCATTTACATTCACAAGGAGCATGAACTGGACGACGTGGAGCGACGGTATCCCGCCCGACACTATGTCCTGGTAGATGACAAGCTGCGCATCCTGGCCGCGGTGAAGAAAGTGTGGGGCTCTCGGGTGACGACCGTCTTTCCCCGCCAGGGGCACTATGCTCGAGATCCGCAGGCGCTGGCAATGTACCCCGCGGCGGACGTGACCATCGAGCGCATCGGTGATCTAATGGGCGTTGACCTGCCGAGATTGCTGCCCACGGCAGGAATGCCGTGACATTTCATCTCGCCGCCGTTGTACCTTCGATCGCTTGCTAGCGATCTCAATTTGGACCACTGTTGGAATTTCCTCGAAGGCAAGAAGAAGCAGGAACGTGGCTTTAAGGTCTTCAAGCTGGCTGAGTCGAACTTCACACCCTGGGATACCGAAGCGGCCACGGAGGCCGAGTCGCTGGCCAAGCAGCTCGAACTGCACATCCGCCACGCGCGCGATGGCCGTACCGAGCAGGATCCTCTTTGAGCTTCTGCTCAAAAGCGGGTTTCCGCTCACCATGCCGGTGGAGACGCTTCAGCTTGCCGGCAAGACCGTGCACGGTGTGGCAAACGGAGCACTGTTCATCTGCCTGGAGCGTGAACTGACCCTCGAACTGATCCGCGCCATGGCCGACAAGAAGCCCGAGCGCGTGGTCTGCCTCGACGAAGGCTTTGCCGGAAACGACCAGCTCAAGGCGAACGCCGTGCAGATCTTCAAGACCAAGGGCGTCACCAGCTTCAAGACGGTGTGAGGCCGATGCCCACGATCAGCACATTCTTCGGGATCGTGATTCAGATGTTCTGGCGGGAGCACGGGCCGCCGCATTTCCACGCGATCTACGGCGAGCATGAGGTCGTGATCGACATTCGGGAACTGCGCGTGACGCGTGGGTCCCTTCCACGTCGGGCACTGGCTCTCGTGCTAGAATGGGGCGCAGAGTACCGCGAAGAGTTACTGGAGGACTGGGATCTATGCAGCCAATTAAAACCACCCAAGCCAATCCCGCCCCTGGAGTAGTGCCGGCGCCTCAGCCATCCGTGGCCTGGCGGGTCATGGCCGTCGAGCCGCATCCTGACATGCGGCTTCGCGTGCGGTTCATCGACGGAACGTCCGGAGACGTGATGCTCCGCACCTTCCTTACCAGCCCACGGGTTGACGGCACGATCTTCGAGCCGTTACGAGACCCTGAGGTCTTCCGACAGGTCCGGGTCGAGATGGGCGCTATTGCCTGGCCGAACGGTGCGGACCTTGCTCCGGATGCCATGTACGACGCCATTCGGACCCACGGACATTGGGTGGTCGAGGAGTGAAACTCCAGTTCGATCCCAACCAGTCCTTCCAGCTCGACGCGGTGGCTGCTGTCACAGACCTCTCTGGGATCGGATCAAGCCGAAGACCACCTACCGCGTGGAGTTCGAGACCGACACGCTCGTGGTGCGCGCGGTGGACGCCATCAAGCGCATGGAGAAGATCGAAGCGCCGAAGATCCACGTCGCCGCAGGGCAAGTCCAGGTGGCAAAGGGTGGGGTGATCACGACTGCCATGAGCGTCGCTGAGGAGCAGCCTGTCTACCTCGTGCGCGCGCTACCGGATATCCTCGCCTACCTCCAGAACGAGACTGAGCTGACCCGCTCGACGCTTGTCCGCATC
Organism: Nitrospirota bacterium; assembly: GCA_963703955.1. Classification (GTDB taxonomy): domain Bacteria; phylum Nitrospirota; class Nitrospiria; order Nitrospirales; family Nitrospiraceae; genus CAVPGK01. Next base: position 117,076 of record CAVPGK010000010.1, read on the forward strand.
CTCAAGGAGTCCGGGCGCCTTGCGGACGTGTTCCTGAACCCGCAGCGCTTCCTCGACCAGGTGGCGGCGATCCTCAAGCATGAACTGCATCGCTTGCTCGTGGACGGCATCAAGTACGAGCGGCTGCCCGGCACCGGTGCGGACACCGAGTGGGAGATGCTGCTCTTCAAGAACGAAGAACTCGTCAACTACCTGGACGCATTGCAGGTGAATAAATCGGTTTACGAATATGTAGTCTACGAGTCGGAGGTAGAACGCGCGTTCGCAAAGAAGCTTGATGAGCGCGAGGACATCAAGCTCTTCGTGAAGCTTCCCGCTTGGTTCAAAGTGGATACCCCGGTGGGCGAGTGTAACGCCGACTGGGCCATCGTCAAGCACGACGGCCAAACGCTCTATCTCGTGCGCGAGACGAAGGGGACACGGGACTTCCTCAAGCTGCGGACCACCGAGGCAGACAAGGTGCGCTGTGGCCAACGGCACTTCGAAACGCTCGGCGTGCCCTTCGCCGTCGCTGTGTCTGCCGACGAAGTCTAATCCCGCGGCATGCTGAGCAGGTGTCTGAAACCACGACCATGGCAGTTCGCCGCCTGGCGGCCACGAGCGGCCAGGCGGCGAACTGACAATTGGTGGTACGGCAGAATCGGAAATACCGGAGCAAGGCTTATGGCCACAGAGTACGTGATTGATTACCTGCCTCTCTGGGGGGTGTTTATTGCGACGGTAGGGGTGGTCCTCATCTCGGTCGCCGTCGGTTACGGAGTGGGTAGGTATGAAGAGCGACATTCTGGCAATGAGCATGAGCCGGCTATTGGTGCAATCGTTGGGGCAACCCTTGGTCTGCTTGCATTTCTTCTCGCGTTCACGTTCGGAGTGGCGGCGTCCCGGTTTGACGTCAGAAAGCAATTGGTCCTGGACGATGCCAACGCGATCGGCACCTCCTATTTGCGGGCGAAGCTGCTTTCTGAACCCTATGCCACGGAAATACGAAAACTGTTGCGGGAATATGTGGATATTCGCGTCGAGGGCATTCGGCAGGAGAAGCTCCAGAGCGTGATGGCCAGGTCGGAAGAATTGCATCACTTGCTTTGGTCTCAGGCGATCGCCTTCGGAGAGAAGAATCCCACTTCAATTGTCGGCGGACTCTTCATTCAGTCACTGAACCAGGTGATCGACCTTCATGCGAAGCGAGTGGCGGCAGGACGACAAAACCGGATTCCCGGAACCATCTGGGTTGTCCTGTATGTGGTGACCGGCCTAGCGATGGCTTTGATGGGCTACCATGCGGCGCTGGCCGGGGTGCGCAGGACAACCGCCATTGTGCTTCTTTCGCTTGCGTTCTCGGCGGTCATCTTCCTGATCGCGGACCTGGACCGTCCGTTGGAAGGCCTGCTGAAAGTGAGCCAAGAGGCCATGGCCGATGTCAGGGAGAGTATCCTGCGCGATCTCTCGCGAAACTGAATGCGTGCTGTGTGAGGGTGACGGAGTCGTCTACTCCGGGGCGCTTGAACGATCGATGGACTGATAGTCTTTGGCGGGTATACCGGCCTTTCTGGCCTTAACCTCACCTCTGCCCATCTCAAAGGATTTCGAGAGGCAGCAAACTAACAAGCCGCAGGTCAAGACTTCAGTCATTGAGGCGAAACCGCGTTGTACTCTGTCAATTCATAAGCCGACTGCGAGATCAACGGAGTTTTGGCAGCCTCCGTCTCCAAGTCCCGTAGAAGCCGTTGAAACTCCTTGTCGTTCCGGATGAGACGGGACGCGGCCAGGAGCAGGTCGTCGAGTTGATGATCGGTCAGCGCCAGATTCGTGGGAATTTTCATGACGCGCGCCTGCTCCTCCGGATCTTCCAACTCCGACAAACTGACATTGATGAAGTAAATGTCGGCATCGGGCGTGAAGACACTCGGACCGGTCTGTGCTCGCTGGCGGAGTTGTGCCCGCCATAGTTTGACGGCCTGACCCATCAGTTCGAAGGTGTCGTCGGAGTACCGATTGATCGGGATGTCGATCAAGGCGTTCAACACCCGCGTGAGGCTGGGAAGTTCATCCAGTTTGTACTGGTTCACATCCGGATGGGTCTCCGCGCTCACCATCAGGTAGACGAGTTTCCGGATTGTTTTCACCCCGAGCACCTGGAACGAGGCTTCGACGTCCTCAACGAGTGCGGCTAGCTCTAACACACTGCGCATGCCGATGTTGTCAGCCAACGCGCCGTCCAACAGATGGATGTACGGGCGCTTCTCGGCATCGAGATACGACCGCAGCTCGGTCGCGCGCCTTCGGCCCCACGAGGTCCGGCTCTCCGCGCTAATGTACCGCGGCGGGTCAAATCCGCACTGCCCGGCGTAGTTCTTCAACGAAAGGGGACTGAGGATCAAGGGGAGTGCGCTCGATGCGGCGGTCGCAACCGACAGCGGCAGTTTGCTGAGATCGGAACAAATCAGGTCGAACTGTCGCTGGTTGAATTCGAACCGCGAGACGGTTGCCATGTCGGAGGCATGAAGGAAGATGATCGGCCGCTGATCACTTGAGACGAGGTCATTGAACGTGTGCCGGTCGAACAGCGCTTCGTCCAGCAATTCGGAAAGGATGTGGGCACGGCCGAAATAGGGGGACAAGAGCCGTAGCCAATTTTTGGGAGACCGCAAGATCCGCGCGCGAAGTTCGCTCTCCCAATCTTTCCGAAGAAAGCGATATTCGAAGTCATGAAAAATGCGGTCGTGATAGAGCGCATAATACGCCGCCGTGAAGCTGCCGCCCGATAAGGCATTGATGATATTGATTTCGTCGACCAGTCGCTTCCGATGGCCTTCCCACACGATCGGTGTCCGGGCCAGTTCCCGCAACACGCCGTAGGAGAGCGCTGACGCCCGCGCGCCGCCACCGGAGAAAGAGGCCACAATAAAGAAACTGTCCGTGCTGCCGGCCACGGACGGAGGGAGGTTGGCGTAACGATACCCGTAGGCAGGATTCCACCGAGGAAGCGGAGCGTTCATGGTGGGGCGCACATACTCGCAGCCGAGCGTCAGGCTCAGCAGAGCGATCAATAGCCATACGCCTGCCTGCTTCATGAGTTGGGGAAGGTTACAAAGCAGAGAGACGGGTGTCAAGGTACCCAAGAACTGGCATGATTGACAGGGTATTCTCTTCACTGTGCACTTCAGATGCAACCTTTTGCTTGCCCGTCATTTTGCTACCTCTCCGCTACCAGAACGGGACAAACCAGCACGATCAGGGGGGACCATGATGGATCCCTGTCGGGCCGCAAGACACCACAGATCTAAGGACGCGCGATCGATCGCTATGGCTACCTTTGACTCTTATCTTTTGGATGGTCGAGTTCGAAGTGTCCGGCAATGCGTCACGATTCGAGGGGGAAGGGCCGGCTATTGTTCCCCGCAACCCAGACGGTACATGAGCTGGGATGACGCCATCTCTCGTCGCCTCTCACGGTGTCGGGGAGGTCGAAGCCTGTTATAGAACCCTATGAATCAAAAAGCCTGGGTCCGTAGAAGAGTCCAGCTCCTGCGCCTCGTTGCTCAAAATGTGAAGACTCACTTCGTGATGGGAAACTCGACAAGGACCGTGTCTTCATGCCGGATGGCGATGAGTTTCATCAATGGTGAGTCGGCGCATCTTCATTTCTCACGCTTTCGGCGGGACGCAGTTCTGTCCCCCCCGCTCTGTGCACAACCTGAACCGGGCTTGCTCCGCCCAGAACTCCAAGGTCTTGTAGACGTCATCCCAGGAATCAAACGAGTCCGGATCCAGGCGTTTCTTGCCGACACGCCGGTCGGCTGAGGCTCCCAGTACCTCGCCGGTTTGAGCATCGGAGATCTTCATTTCGATGCTGGCGTCCCCGACAAAAAGAGGCTTCCCGGTTCCGAGGTCTTTGAGCAGCGAGCCGAGGGCGAAGGCGTTCATGGGAGCGGGGATGGTTGAGACAGCGCGCAACACCACATAGGCGGGGTCCGCTCTCGTGATCGCGGCCTGAATGCGCAGAGTATTCGGGCCAGGCTCAGAAACCATTTCGTAGTCTTTCGACAGGCTGAGGTAGGCAAGGCCGTAGAGGATATCAGCGATATGTTGGGCGTTCTTTTGCCGAGTCACATCGGTGGTAGGGGGACCCCAGACCTGGGCATGATCCAAGAGCATCTTCTTGTAAGTCCCGCGTGGAATGGTGGCAACCTTGGGGTTCTTGTAAAGCAGGAGCGCTTCCCCCTTTTCGCCCTTGTGCATCAGCGGGTAGAGATCGCCAAGGAAGCCGGATGTTTCAACCGACCGAGCCTGCTTGGTCGGCGCACATCCGATGAGCAAAGTCGTCAAGACAAGAACCACAAGGATGCGGGTAATAGCAATCATGGGATGTCTCCTGGCTGGTACGGAGCCTCTCCAGGAATCTTCCTGCTCGACGGTGGTGGTAGTAGCATCTGATCAAGACCTAAAAGCTAAGTGCCGTAGATAGCCATCGATCCGCGCCGACAGACGATCCGATGGTAGTTGATGGCTTTGAAGCACCGGAGCCTATCTCACCTCCCACAGGATTGCAAACGCTCTTTCGAAGTGGTATGAGACCCGCGCCGAAGGGGAGCAGCCTCAATCGTGATCGGGAAGACCATGACGCACTCGGCTCAGATAACCATGTTGGTCGGGTTGGTGCTGACCGCCGGTGTGCTGACCGGCTGCGGGGGAGCCTCAGTCTATGCACGGGCCGCCAAGGCTCAAGCCAGCGAGTTGAATGTCTTGGCCCAAGCGCGCGACGACAGATTGAAGATGCACCTGCGCGAGGCGATCCTCGCCGACCAGGCCTTATCCGCTCTCACCATTGCTCCTTACGTGTTCATGGAGCGCGGATTCGTCGTCGGACACGTCGGCAGCGCAGAGCAGGCTGAAGCCGTGCTTCGCGCCGCTCGAGGTGTGTCAGGCCTCCGCTCAGTAGACGGGTACCTTCCGGTCAAGCATTCCTCTCCGCAAACCAGTGTTGTGTCGAATACCGCCTCCGACGCGACGATCACGGCCGAAACTAAGTCGGCCCTCGGGCTTGCTGGAGTTGTTGTGAGGCGGGTCAGCGTAGAGACGTTTGATGGGCAGGTCGTGTTGCTCGGGGTGGTATCCTCCGAACAGGAGCGACTCCAAGCCGAACGAGCCGCGGCGGGTGTGAACGGCGTTCATGGCGTCACAAACTGGCTGTTGTTGCCGGAATCCGAATATTCGACGGTGCGGCCAAAGCTCAGGTAGGTTGGATAGGATGAACATTCTTCGTTCCTCGGTCGTTGCACTCATGTTGGCGGCCTTCACCGGGTGCGAGTATGTCCGGCCTACCCTCAATGCTCCACTTGAGCGGTGGGATCAACGGTACGGGTACCGGTACACCAATTTCCCTCAAGCTCCTGACGGCAGCACGGACAGCCTTTTTTTCGTGGCCTCGTTTTCGGGCGGAGGCATGCGCGCCTCGACCCTTGCCTACGGGGCCTTGCAAGAACTCGCCCGCACGTCGATCATGTGGGAAGGACGCCAAGAGCGCCTGCTCGATGAACTGAGCATCGTCACGGCGCTGTCCGGCGGCAGTTTCACGGCTGCCTACTATGCGCTGTATGGCGATCGGATCTTCCACGACTTTGAATACCGTTTTTTGCGGAAAGATTGGGAACACGAGCTCAAGTCTCGGATGTTCTGGTCGCCGTACAACTGGTTCCGTCTCTTATCCCCATATTTCGGTCGCACCCACATCCTGTCGGAACTCCTGGATGAAGCCTTGTTTGACGGCCATACCTACGGCGACCTGCTGAGACGTGGTCACCAACCGATGGTGTATATCCACGCCTCCGACATGGCCATGCTGTCCCGCTTTGAGTTCAACCAGCGTCAGTTCGACATCATCTGTTCGGACCTCAGTCAACTGCCGATCGCCACGGCGACCGCCGCCTCCAGCGCCCTTCCCTTGCTCCTCAGCCCAATCTCACTGAAGAACTATGCCGGGCGCTGTGGATACCAGCCGCCGCCGTGGTTACAAGAAGCACACAAGACCGCGACGGGGCAACAGCGGGCCAATGAGCTCCGGTCCTACTTCGATTCGAAGAAGCGTCCGTATGTCCATCTGTTGGACGGTGGGTTGGCAGACAATGTCGGGATGCGGAGCATGGTGGAGACGGTTGCACTCGTGGGAGATGTTGAAACACTGTTTAAGGTCCTCGGGGTCAAGACGGTCCGAAAGCTGGTCTTCCTGGTGGTGAGGGCGGAAACTCTCCCGGATATGTCCTCCTACCAGTTCAGTAAGATTCCGTCTCTCTCTCGAGCGTTGGATGCGCTCGTTGACATCCCGATCAATCGATACTCCATTGACACACTCCACCTCATGCGTCTGGGTGTGGATGGGTGGAGGACTGAACTCCGACACCGAAAGCAGAACACGGAGAGCGTGTTTGCGCCTGATGCCGACGTGTATTTCATCAATGCCAGTCTGAGTGAATTGGAGGATGCGGACGAGCGCGAGTATCTCATGAAGATTCCGACGACCCTGCAGCTCAATGATGAACAGATCGATCGGCTGCTCGCCGCTGCGACTCACCTGATCCGCAATGACCCGGATTTTCAGCGTCTGATGCGTGACCTGCAGTAGCGGCGAGGTAGGCGCCCGCCTTGCAGGTCCCATGGTGTGGTCGGCGCATCTCGCTCTCACGCTTTCGGCGGGGCGCAGTTCGGTCCCCCCCGGCTCTATGCACAACCTGAACCGAGTTTGCTCCGCCCAGGGAGCTATCGCTTGTCCAGGTGGGGTCAGTCTTTCCAATTCTCACCATTTCGGTCGTTATGATGCTTTTGCCGGTCTCTTGTTGAATTCCATTTGGACACGCTCCGCCACAAATAATTTGAGTAGCGTCTGATATGGCACGTCATGTTTATTGGCTAGTATCTTCAGTTGTTCTAGCAGCGACTTTGGGAGTCGCAGGGAAATAGTTTCAGTTGAGGGTTTTAAACGAGGAAATAGCGTCCGTTTCGCTTTCGAATAATCAACATAGTCCGCCGAATCGTGTGTGGACCAGAAGTCGGACTCCTGCTTTTCATTCTTGAATTTCGGCATCTTTTTTAGTTTGCTCATCATACCTGCTCCGTTCCTTCTTGCTCATGTCCCTCGCCGAGATAACCCGAATGCGTTGATTCCTCACTGTAAAGACGATGAAAAGGAGGCGGCCCGTGTCAGTCCTTCCTAATACGAAATACCGTCCCTCTGCGACCGAATGCCGAATATCCTCAGTCACAACCAGAGGTTCATTGAAAAATACCTGCTCACATTCTGGAAGCGTGACGTGATGCTTCTTCCAGTTCTTTGTCTGGTTTCCTTCGTCCCAATCAAATCCCTCAAGCCTTGCGAGGTCGTTCATCCGATCGTTCGTATATGATAACCATATACATCTAGATTGGCCATGTCAACAAATCATCCGTGAAGTGGCGGAGTACCCCCCAAGCATTCGAAGGTGGTCCGCTTCTCCGCCATCCCTGGAATCGACTCCCATTAAGTGGCCTTTCATTTCGTTCGAGCCTGCAAATACTAGTATTTCTTCTCTTCAACGTGTTGACACGCTCCCGGGTAAAAAGTAGCCTTGGTCACGTTAACCACCCACTCAGCGCCATGGCAACGATCTATCCGTCATCCAAAGGTTCGTTCCCTGGTTAGCGCAGCAGTGCGGTTTGATCGGACCGGGAAGAGACCACATGCCTCCGGAAAACTTCGATGTGTTTCTGAGTTACCACTGGCGTGATCATGCACCTGTAGAAGCGCTTGCACGACGGTTGCGCGAGCAGGACCTCACGGTCTTTCTCGACCGATGGTATCTCACGCCGGGGCAATCATGGCCGAAGGCATTGGAGGCGACCCTTGCGCAATGTCGAGCGGTGGCCGTCTGCATCGGGCAGGGCGAAATGGGACCGTGGCAGCAGCGGGAGCAATATCTCGCGCTGGAGCGGCAGGTGGCGGCTGAGCGCCGTGGTCAACACTTTCCCGTCATTCCCGTTCTGCTCCCCGGCGCAGAACCGCCGCTGGGGTTTCTCAGTCAAAATACCTGGGTCGATTTGCGCTCGCGTGTCGACGATCCGACCCTGCTCAACACGCTCGTCAGAGCCATACACGGCCAGTCGCCTGGCCCGGATGCGCAAGAAACGATCCGTGAGACGCTCACCAGCATCTGCCCCTACCGGGGCCTCCTTTATTTCCGCGAGGAGGACGCCCCATTCTTTTTTGGACGTGAAGAGGCCATCACTGAGCTGGTTCGCGCCGTTCAGCAGCACAGCCTTGTAGCGGTTGTCGGGGCCTCGGGCAGCGGGAAGTCCTCGGTCGTGAGGGCAGGACTCGTGCCGACTTTACGGAGAAGTCGTGAGCGAGTCTGGGAGGTGGCCACCTTCGTGCCGACCGATCGTCCGATCTATTCGCTCGCAGCAGTGCTCATGCCGTTCCTCGAGCCGGACATGAGCGAGACCGCCCGGTTGATAGAAACGAATAACCTGGTTGATGCCCTGGTGGAAAGGAAAGTCAAGCTGCGCGATGTCGCTGATCGCCTTCTTGCGAAGCAGCCCGGCACAGACCGGCTGCTCCTCATCGTTGATCAGTGGGAAGAGTTGTTCACGCTCTGTCAGGACGACGCCGCACGCCGGTGCTTCATCGACAGTGTGCTGGATACCACGGCCACGACGAGGGTGAGCGTGGTGCTCACCCTGCGAGGAGACTTTTTGGGTCGCGCCATTACCGCCTATCGGCCCCTGTCGGATCGTGTGCAAGGCGCCCAAGTGAACTTAGGGCCGATGAATCGGGAGGAATTGCGCCTTGCCATCCAAGAGCCGGCACGCCAAGTGGGGCTGACGTTTGAAGCAGGCCTCATCGATCTGATTGTGGAGCAAGCCGGTGACGAACCCGGCCATTTACCCTTGCTTGAATTCGTGCTTCGGCAGCTCTGGGAGCAACGGCGAGGAGGGGAACTTCACCATGAAGCTTACAAGGCCATGGGGCAACTGCATGGCGCCGTCGCCCAAAAAGCCGAGGCTCTGTACGAACGATTGAATACGCAACAACAACGAGCCCTGCATAGGATTTTCATGCGTTTGGTTCGCCCTGGCGAGGGCGAGGCGGATACGAGACGACGGGCGACCTTCGCGGATCTCGGCGAAGAGGCGCGACCTCTAGTGAAAACACTCGCCGATGCGCGATTGTTGGTGACTTCCCAGCGTCAAGGCAGTGCGCAGGAAACGATTGAGGTGTCGCACGAGGCGTTGATCCACCATTGGAAGCGACTCGAAACGTGGGTGGACGCGGACCGCCCATTTCTCGCCTGGCAACAGGGGCTGAACGTGGCGATGAAAGCGTGGGAAGACCAGCAAGGGGCACTCCGATTTCTTGCTCCGCGGGCGTCCGCTGGACGAAGCGTTGGATTGGCTCCGGAAAAAGTCCGAGGAACTCTCGCCACGCGAACGAGAGTATCTGGCGGCCAGCAAGAAACGCAAGATCAGAGAGCGCGTTGTCGTCGCTATCGCCGCCAGCCTCGTCCTTGCGCTGGTTGGTTGGCCGATCGCTTGGTTGTGGAAGGAAGGGGTAACGGTCCAATATGCCTGGTCGGTTCTGCGGGTGAGGTTGCCTCTGGTTCAGGTCCCCGAACCGGAGATGGTGCCAATTCCCGGTAAGCCGTATGCCATGGGGCGCTACGAAGTCACCTTTGAGGAATACGATGCGTATGCAAGATTAACCGGGCGACGAGTGCCGACCGATCACGACTGGGGTCGAGAGAAGCGTCCCGTGATCAACGTGTCGTGGGAGGATGGAGTGGCATACGCGAAGTGGCTGTCACAAGCCACGGGTAAACGTTACCGACTGCCGACAGAAACCGAGTGGGAGTATGCGGCGCGAAGCGGAGGGAAAAACGACATCTGGCCTGGAACCTCAGACGAGAGTCAATTAAAGGACTACGCGGTGTACAACACAGATCGCACAGAGCCTGTCGGCGGGAGAAAACCCAACGCTCTCGAGCTGTATGACATGAGCGGGAATGTGTGGGAGTGGGTGCAAGATTGCTACGACAAAGCGTATGAGGACAACTGCCGCCTGCGGGTGATCCGCGGTGGGTCCTGGCTCGGCACTCCGGAGGACTTGCGTGCCTCGAACCGGAATGGGGCCGACGCTGGCGACCGGGTCGGCGCCATCGGCTTTCGTCTGGCCCAAGACCGTCCGCAATAACCCTGTGCCCTTTGCCTTTTGGACCCTTTGCCTCTTCTCCGATGCCAGGGGTTATGAATCGGTGAAAAATCTCATGGACGAATGATGGCTTCCACCGTGCCCCAGGCCGTGCAATCGTGCCATGACCTGCTCCTGTGGCTGATTCCGCAGCTCGACAATTTCCGCGCTCGCGCCGGTTCACGCTGGGTGAACGAATAGAAGCCGGGGTGCTCGACGTGCTGGAGCTGCTCGTTGAAGCGGCGTATACGCGCACCAAGGAGGCAGCGCTGCGGCGCGCGAATCTGCGGCTGGAGGTGGTGCGCCACCTGTGGAGACTTGCCCACGAACTGAAGGTCATGGCGACCCGCCAGTACGAGCATGGGGCGAGGTTGATCGACGATCTTGGGCCGGCAGATCGGCGGCTGGCTCCGCAGCCGGGACACCTCGCAGGCAAGCACATGAAACGGCTCGGCGGTATCTTGGCCACAGCTGGTGAGTTTCGAGAATCTACTCAGCGCGTATCGCAAGGCGCGGCGGGGCAAAGGCGGCACGTCTGGCGTGGCGGAGTTCGGCCTGGATCTGGAGCGGGAGCTAATCGCACTGCAACGCGAGCTGCAAGAACGGCGACTATCGGCCCGGGGATTACCGCCTGTTCACGATCTATGACCGCAAGCCGCGTGTCATCGCGGCGGCGCCGTTTCGCGACCGGGTCGTGCACCACGCGGTGATGAATCTCATCGAGCCGCCGCTGGACCGCACGTTCATTGCAGATTCCTACGCCTGCCGCCGCGGCAAGGGTGTGCATGCTGCGGTGGATCGCTATCAGGCCTGGGCGCAGACTTATCGGTACGTCTTGAAAATGGACGTGCGGCAGTACTTCCCATCCATCGATCACGAACTGCTGAAGGACAAGCTGCGCCGGCGCATCAAAGACCGGCGTGTCTTGGACCTGTTGGATCGCATCATCGACGGCTCTCCCAGATGGCAACGCCGAGCCTATGCTACTTTCCCGGTGACGACCTGTTCACGCCGTTGGAACGGCGCGCGGGAATTCCGATCGGCAATCTGACGAGTCAGTTCTTCGCCAATCTGTATCTGGACGACCTCGACCATTACATCAAACAGGTGCTTGAACGTCAGACCCTACCTGCGCTACGTGGACGATATGGTGGTGCTGGATAACGACAAGGTTCGACTGGCTGACATTCGTGCGGCCGTCCGTGAGCGGCTCGCGGCCGATCGGCTTCGGCTTCACCCCAACAAGGCGCATGTGACGCGCGTGGCGCGACGGGCTGAATCTGCTCGGCTATGTCGTGTATCCCGATCGCCGCCGTTTGCGCAACGATAACGGTCACCGGTTCGCGCGCAAACTTCGCGGCATGGCGAAGGCGTATTACGCTGCGAGCGTCTGGACTGGGCCAGAGGTCAGGGCCTCGATTCAGAGCTGGATCGGCCATGCGAAGCATGCCGACACCGAGGGTCTTCGTCGAGCGATCTTCTCCCAGGCTGGTTTCACAAGGGGAGCGGGCCAAGCGACGGGCAGCGTGTGATCCGCGGCGGTTCCTGGAACAACAAACCGGAGAACCTGCGTGCGTCGAACCGGAACAGGAACAACGCCGACAACCGGAACAACAACATCGGCTTTCGTCTTGCCCAGTCCGCCCGCACGGCAAGTGGCCGGCCCGGAGCCGGCCTGTTCACGGACAGGCCGGGTGAGGCAGCGGGTGTCCATGAGCCTGCTTCCCGGCCTTCCATCGAAACGGGAACGCCGAAGAGAGGGCCTGGGGTGACGCGATCGGGGCTGGTAGGCGACGCCGAAGGCCCCGACGCTGCCTTGTCCAATCACGAGTATTCCTGAAAAAGACGAATGCTAGGACGGTGGCTTCCCGGTAGTTGCATTTTTGCTCGTGTTGTCGGATATTGGACAGCAAGAGGAGACGGCATGACATTTACGATCACAATCACCCGCGACGAGGACGGGATCTACATCGCCGAGTGTCCGGCCATTCCGGGTTGTGTCAGTCAGGGTAAGACCGAAGCGGAAGCGCAGGCCAACATTCAGGACGCGATCAAGCAATGTCTAGAAGTACGCGCTGAGATGGGAATGCCGCTGACCGTCACCACACGGCAGGTTGAAGTCATCGTGTAATGCCGCCTGTTCCCGTTCTCCCTCCCTCCACCGTCATCAAAACCTTTCAGCGACTTGGTTGGCAGGTGGTTCGGCAGAAGGGGAGTCATGTCATCATGACACGACCCGGCCACATTGCCACTCTTTCGATACCCAATCACCCGGAAGTTGCGCGGGGCACGCTTCGCAGTCTGATCTCGAAAGCAGGGTTGACGGTGGAGCAATTTCTAGAGGCCTTGAACAAGTAAGGTCACGGGCTCTGCCAGTCAATCGAGGAAGGGGTCAAGGCGCTACGGAGCGAAGGGGATATTGGCCTATGAATCTGAAATCGTTGTCGTGCGAATCACATCGCGGTTAGCCGGGAACTGACATTCGCCCGCTGGTCCCGGGAAAGATTGGGTTCAGACTTCCCCCTTTCTTGCGACTCTATCGTTCAAGTTATCCGATGCAAACAGGACGGACTTTCCCACCCCTTCCGGTCGCCCAGCCCAGGAAATACTGCTATTTCGCCTCGCCAATGAATTGACACGATCACGTGCAAACAGTAGTTTGTCAGCGGATGGATCGGCCTGGCTTGAAGCGGGCGGTGGCGATGGCGTCCAGCGCGTGATCCGGGGCGGCTCCTGGTCAGCGGACCGGAGTCCCTGCGTGCCTCGCTCCGGGACAGGGACAGCGCCGACGACCGGAACGACGGCATCGGCTTCCGTCTTGCCCAGGACCTCCCCTAAGCCTGTGTCCTTTGCGCTGTGACCTTTTGCGTCTTTTCCGGGTGGGGACGGCGCGCGAGGGGATAGGACCGCACTATCAATGCGTACTCATCCCACATGAGCAGCTGAAGGCGTCATTTTCGTGTCCGTGCTTTGCGGTCACCGATGCGCGGCAAATGGAAAGGTAGGAAGCGCCTGGCGGCCGCATACATTAGTCGCCATCATAAAGGCTATACCAGGTCTTGATAATCGTACACGCTATGGCTAGAGTACGGGCGCGATCAGCTCCTCACCGTTGGCGGTCTACGTAGGTCATGAATTCCGTAGCCGACATCCAGCCGGCCGCCTCTTTCCAAACCACCGTCTCCGGCGAAGGAACGCTCACTCTCTCGATCGATGGACAATTGGACTCAACGACCACCGGGGCGCTCTGGCGACAGGTGATCCTCGCGCTCGAACGGGAGAAGAAAGCTCACCTCATCGTCGATGCGTCTCGGATCACCTATTGCGATGGGGCTGGAATCGCCCTGCTGCTGGAGCTTCGCCGCCATCAGGCCAAGGCAGGCGGCGACGTCGAGATTCGCAATCTTCCTGAAACGGTTCAGTATCTCTTGGATCTGTACGGCCCAGCGATCGAGGAGGTAGCTCCGAGCGCGTCTGAACCATCCTCGTTCGTGGAACAGGTCGGACGTGCATCCGCGCAGGTCTGGAAAGACCTCCACACGCTGATCGCGTTTCTCGGAGAACTATCGGTCGCTCTCCTTTACGCAGCCACGCATCCCAGAACGGTGCGCTGGAAGGACGCCGCCATGACCGCGGAACTGGCGGGGGTCAATGCCCTCTCCATCATTGCGCTGATCGGCTTCTTACTCGGCTTGATCATGGCCTTTCAATCGGCCATTCCCATGCGTCAGTTCGGGGCGGAGATCTTTATCGCGGACCTCATCGGCCTCTCCATGATCCGGGAACTTGGTCCGTTACTGACGGCCATTATCCTGGCCGGACGATCGGGCTCTGCTTTTGCGGCCGAGCTTGGCACCATGAAGGTGAATGAAGAGATCGATGCGTTGACCACCATGGGGCTCGAACCGGTCCGCTTTCTCGCCGTGCCCCGGGTCATTGCCGCGGTGGCGATGACCCCGCTGTTGTCCGTCTTCACCAGCTTGTTCGGCTTGATCGGTGGCGCAGTGGTGATGCTGTCGCTGGGGTTTCCCCTTGTGACCTATGTCGATCGAATTCAGTCGGCCGTACATCCCGGCGATCTGATCCAAGGGTTGTTCAAAGCCTTGGCATTCGGCATCGTAGTCGCCGGGATCGGGTGTTTGCGGGGTCTGCAAACAAAGACGGGTGCGAGCGCTGTCGGAGACTCGACCACCAGCGCCGTCGTCAGCGGACTCATTCTCATTGCCGTCGTGGACGGCATGTTTGCGGTTGTCTTTTATTGCCTCGGCATCTGAGTTGTATGGGCCAACAGGAATCGATCATCCGGGTCGAAGGCTTTACCGCCGGGTACGGTGGAATGGTGATCATCGACGATATTTCCTTTGAAGTCAGCCGAGGGGAAGTCTTCGTGATTCTGGGCGGGTCAGGCAGCGGGAAGAGCACGCTTCTGAAACATATGATCGGGCTGTATCAGGCGGCTGCAGGAAGGATTCTCATCGACGGAGCCGACATCGTGACTGCCGAGGGAGAAGCGAAGAAGCGGATTCTGATGAGGATTGGGGTGATGTATCAACGCGGCGCGCTGTTCGGGTCGATGACCTTGTTGGAAAACGTCCGCTTACCCTTGGAGGAGTTCACGGATCTCCCGACTGAGGCGATGGACCGGATTGCGCTCATGAAGCTGCAATTGGTGGGATTACGGACCTTTGCGGAGTATATGCCGTCCGAGATCAGCGGCGGCATGCAAAAACGGGCGGCCATCGCCCGCGCCATGGCGCTGGACCCGCAGATCCTTTTTCTCGATGAACCGTCGGCCGGACTCGATCCCATCACCTCGGCGGAATTGGACCAGCTGATCGTGCGCCTCGCGCGGAGTCTCACCATGACCTTTGTCGTCGTGACCCATGAGCTGCCGAGCATCTACGCGATCGCCGATCGGGTCATCATGCTCGACAAGCGGGTCAAAAAGATCGTCGCCATGGGACGGCCCCAGGAGTTGCGCGACCACTCGACTGATCCCTGGGTTCGGCAATTCTTCAATCGGGAGGTCTCGTTCCAAGTCGGAGACGCCAAGGTCACCGCGTCTGTGAGCACGCAGATCCCTTGAGAAGAGGGATACGCACAGAGAGGAACTTTAACCCATGAGCGCCAAGGCCAACTACTTCAAGATCGGGCTGTTCATTCTCAGTGCCGTCGCCCTTGCGGTTGTCGCCATTATCGTTTTCGGGGCCGGCACGCTGTTCGAAAAGAAAATCATCGTCGAAACCTATTTCGATGAATCGGTGCAAGGTCTGAGCGTGGGAGCCCCGGTCAAGTACCGGGGGGTCACGATCGGAAGCGTCGAGCACATAGGGTTTGTGCGAAATGAATACAAGGAAGAACTCCATGGCGACGAAATGTCCCGCTACGGTCACTATATCGTCGTCAGGGTCTCGATCAAGGAGGTGTTCCCAGGGCTCCCTGAAGCCGAAAGGAAGGCGATGATGGAACGGCACGTTGAGGAGGGGCTGAGAGTTCGGCTGACCTCCCAGGGGGTGACCGGCGTTGTCCACCTGGAAGCGGACTTTCTCGATCCAAAAGAGAACCCTCCCTTAAAGGTCACGTGGACGCCTAAACACATCCGCGTTCCTTCCGCGCGGAGTACCGTCACCGTGCTGAGCTCGGCCCTGACCAAGATCGCCAAGGACCTTGAGCGGGCCGATGTCCATAAGGTGACCGCGGACTTGGACGCGCTGCTCATTGCGGCAACCAAGTTCGTCAGTGACGCCGACAGGGAGCGCCTCGGCACTCGGGCCGGTCAGGCCTTAGGGGAAGTCCAAGGGACGTTTCAAGAGGCTCGTCGTCTTTTGCAAAGCCCTGAGATCAAGAACGCCCTTTCCGACGTTTCCGCCACGGCAGCGGGGGCCAGACGCGTCGTCACGGATCTGTCCCAGGCTTCCAAGCAGATCAGGGAGGAGCTTCCGGGTACCCTCGCTCGATTGGAGAAGAGCTTACGGCGCGTCGATACTCTCCTCTCGAACAAGAACCAAGATGTGGAAGAGATCCTTGAGAATCTGCGAGTTGTGTCGGAGAATCTTCGGGAAGTGACGGCCAACGCGAAGCGGTACCCTTCACAAGTTCTGCTGGGTGACGCTCCACCTCGCACGGGTTCGGGAAAACGGTGATCTCGGCACGCTTGCATCTGTCGTTGAGAGGGGCGGTGCCTCTAGCGCTTGTCGTGTCAAGCGCTCTGTCGAGCGGGTGCGTCAGCCTGACCAAAAGCTTTCCGGAGAAACATTTCTATTCTCTGGATGCGGTCCGCCCAGGTGAGCAGGTTGGTCCCGCTTCCGTGGCGGTCCTCAAGGTGCAACGATTTCGTATCTCTCCTCGATTCGAAGGCAAGGAGATGGTCTACCGCACGAGCGACACCAGGTACGAATCCGACTTCTACAATGAATGGTTTATCTTCCCCAATGCAATGGTCACTCAGCAGGCACAGAATTGGTTGGCGAACGCCGGTCTGTTTCAAGCGGTGGTGGACTCATCCAGTTCCTTGGACGCCACGCATGTCTTGGAAGGCAACGTGACCGCGCTGTATGGCGACTACCGCCAGAAGGAAGCGCCGAAAGCCGTCCTCGATTTTCAAGTCGTACTCATCAATGAGGGTGCGAGTCACGCGGAGATCGTCTTTCGGCGAGAATATCGTCAAGTGGTGGATATGGCTAATATGTCTCCCGATACCCTCGCTGGTGGCTGGAATGAAGGCCTCCGGCAGATCTTAGCGGGTCTCGAAAAGGATCTTCGCAAGGTTGACCTGAAGGCCAACAACTTGAAGCCGGCTTCCGGGCCATGAACCTCACAGTGGCGAGAGTCGATCGGTGAGGGTCATGGAAAACGCAAGGAGGCTGTGGTGAATGGACTTGGTCGGGCATGGGCGCTCTTGACGCTCGCATGGTTGACTGCTGGACTCATCGGGTGCACAGAACACCAGCCTCGCAGGCAGCCGACAATGGCCCCTGTTCCCATTTCCGATATCAAGCAGGTCGTCGGAAAATGGGAAGGCGTGAGCAAGAGCGTGCCGGACATGCGAGATGACGCGGAGGTCTTGTTGATCATCGACGACAACGGGACATTTCAATTCGTGGGAAGTCGAAGGGCCGATACGATCGTCGGAGCCGGTAGGCTCATGCTCCGTGACGGTCAGTTGGTGGGAACGACAGCCAGGCTGAGCGCCACGCTCACCCTCCACGGCAGGGAGGACCAATCGGTTCTCGTCGTTGAAGTGACCCGCAAAGATGGCAAACGGTTCTACGGTGAGTTGACCCCTGCACAGTAGTACGACTGGCAGCGTGCCGTCACAATCTCTCCTTCCCAACAGCTGGGCCTTCCATGCCTTTCCCTCGACAACTCGTCAACTCCAGCAGACAATAACGTCCATCTCCGTCTTTCTCAAGGGAAACGGGACCGTCGCCGTCATGAGGAGATCCTTTTGCCCTATATCCTTGCGCTAGATCAGGGCACGACGAGTTCGCGGGCTATCGTGTTTGACCATGACGGCAGGGTCAAGGCGGTCGTCCAACAGGAGGTCCAACAGATTTTCCCCAGACCTGGTTGGGTGGAGCATGATCCCAACGAAATCTGGAGCTCACAGATCAACGTCGCCAGAGAGGTTCTCGGCCGGGCGCATGTGGGGTCGCGCGATCTCGCGGCCGTCGGTATCACCAATCAGCGCGAGACCACCGTTGTCTGGGACCGCGAGACAGGGCAGCCGATCTACAACGCGATCGTGTGGCAGGACCGACGAACCGCCTCGATCTGCGACGAGCTCAAGGCGGACGGCTGCGAGACCGATGATCCAGCAACGCACCGGGCTGGTGATCGACGCGTATTTCTCCGGCAGCAAGATCGCGCTGGATTCTCGACCACGTGCCGGGAGCGCGCGAACAGGCGGAGGCCGGGACGCTGGCCTTTGGCACGGTCGACAGTTGGCTGGTGTGGAAGCTCACCGGCGGGCGAACACACGTGACCGACGCGAGCAACGCCTCGCGCACCATGCTCTTCAACATCCACACCGGCACATGGGACGAGGATCTGCTTCGTCTGTTTCGGATTCCGGCGAGCCTGCTTGCCCGAGGTGCGCTCCTCGAGCGAGGTGTATGGCGCGATCACGACGGTCTCGGAATTGAGTGAGGTTCCCGTGGCCGGCATCGCGGGCGATCAGCAGGCGGCCCTCTTCGGCCAGAGTGCTGCCTCAGCCCGGGCCTCGACGAAGAACACCTATGGGACCGGCTGCTTCCTATTGCAGAACACCGGCGAGCGAGCGGTGGCGTCGCGGAACCGGCTGCTGACCACGATCGCCTGGAAAATCGGCGAACGTACGGACTACGCCCTCGAGGGAAGCGTCTTTATCGGCGGCGCGGTGGTGCAGTGGCTCCGGGATGGTCTCGGGCTCATCCGCTCGTCCGGAGATATCGAGGCGCTCGCTGGTTCAGTGCCTGACAACGGCGGCGTGTATCTGGTCCCGGCGTTCGCCGGTCTGGGTGCGCCGCACTGGGACCCGTATGCGCGCGGCACGCTCATCGGGCTGACGCGGGGCACCAAGGCGGGCCACATCGCTCGGGCCGCCCTCGAGAGCATCGCCTACCAGGTGACCGACCTGGTCGATGCGATGCGCGCCGACGCCGGCATCCGGCTGGACGAGCTGCGCGTGGATGGCGGCGCCTCGAGGAACGACCTGTTGATGCAGTTCCAGGCCGACCTGCTCGGCGTCCCGGTTGTCCGCCCAGCCGTGATCGAGACGACGGCGTTCGGCGCGGCGTACCTGGCGGGCCTGGCGGTGGGCTTCTGGGGGAGCATGCACGAGATTTCGCGCCAGTGGCGTATCGAGCGACGGTTCGAACCCCGGAAGTCGCGGGAGCAGGCCCAGGCGCTGCGCGAACGGTGGCGCGCCGCGCTTGAGCGGGCCAAAGGATGGGAGACAAAGGATCGCGCATGAATCGGCGAGACATGTTCAGCCGCTTGGATGGCCGGAGCGGAACCGTGGGATCTGATCATCATCGGCGGCGGCGCGACCGGCGTCGGCGTCGCCGTCGATGCCGCGTCTCGCGGGTACGCGGTCCTGCTGGTCGAGCAGAGCGACTTCGGAAAGGGCACTTCGAGCCGCAGCACCAAGCTGCGTGCACGGCGGCGTGCGCTATCTCGAGCAGGGCAACATTTCGCTCGTGCTGGAGGCGCTCAAGGAGCGCGGCATTCTGCGTCAGAACGCGCCGCACCTCGTCCAGCGACCTGGCCTTCGTGGTCCCGAACTACGACTGGTGGGAGGCGCCGTTCTACGGACTCGGGCTGAAGGTCTACGACCTGCTCGCCGGCAAGTACGGCTTCGGCTCTTCGCAGATCCTATCGCGAGAGGAGACGCTGAAGCGTCTGCCCACGATCAAGACCGAGGGACTGCGCGGCGGCGTCGTCTACTACGACGGCCAGTTCGACGATGCGCGGCTCTTGATCAATCTGGTCGCAGACGGCGGCGGAGCAGGGCGCGACGCTGCTGAACTACGTGCGCGTGATCGGATTCACCAAGGGAGCCGATGGCTTTCTCGATGGTGTCGTGGCCAGGGACGTGGAAACGGGCAGCAGAGCTTCACATGACCGCGCGAGTCGTGATCAACGCGACCGGCGCCTTTTGCGACGGCGTGCGCCGCATGGCCGATCCCGGCGTCGACGCCGATGATCGCGCCCAGCCAGGGCATCCACCTGGTGTTCGACCGGTCGTTTCTGCCCGGGACCAGCGCGATCATGGTGCCGCACACGCAGCGACGGCCGCGTGATGTTCGCGATCCCCTGGCACGGCCACACGCTGGTGGGCACCACCGACACGCCGATCGTCGATCCGACGCTGGAGCCGCTTCCCATGGAAGACGAGATCGAGTTCATCCTGACCACGGCGGCCAGTATCTGCACAAAGCCCCGACGCGAGGCGATGTCCTGAGCGTCTTCGCCGGAATCCGCCCGCTGGTGAGGGCGGACGACGGCACGAACACGGCCGTCCTGTCGCGCGATCATACGATTCACATCGACCGCTCCGGCCTGCTCACGATCGCCGGCGGGAAGTGGACCACGTACCGGCACATGGCCGAAGACTGTGTCAACCAGGCGTCCACGCTGGGGAGGCTTCCTGAACGACCCTGCGGCACGACGCGCCTCCCGATCCACGGGTTCCATGAGCATGCCGAACAGTTCGGGCGTCTGGCGGTGTACGGCTCCGACGCGCCGGCCATTCAGGACCTGATGCAGGCCGAGCCGGGCCTCGGGGAACCGCTGCATCCGGCTCTGCCGTACTGCGGCGCCGAGGTGGTTTGGGCCACCCGTTTCGAGATGGCCCGCACGGTTGAAGACGCGCTCGCGCGGCGCACTCGGGCCCTGCTGCTCAACGCCCGCGCAGCGGTCGAGATCGCTCCACGCGTCGCGGAATTGATGGCTCGTGAACTGGGACAGGATGCGGTCTGGCAGACGGGGCAGGTCAGCGCCTTTCGGGAGTTGGCGAAAGGGTATCGGCCCTCTTGATTCTGTTACTGCTCGTGGGGTGGGCTACTTATCGGGCTTCGCGGCGAGTCGCTTATGAATCATCTTGCGGCTGACCCGCATGAGCGTAAAGGACAACCCAAGCGAGATCGGAACGAACAGAGCCGTCGCATACGTGGCGTTGGGGATCCAACCGAGTTCGTGGAGAGCCTTGAAGACATAGCTCGCGAGACCGCTGAGGTAGTACGCAATAATGATGACGGATAAACCTTCGACGGTGTGTTGGAGGACGGCTTGGCTCTTGGTGGTTTGATCGACGCTGGACAAGAGGACGAGGTTTTGCTCTTCGAGCAGCAAATCGACCCGGGCGCGAATGAGCGCGATGATGCCCTCGAATCCGGTCTTCAACGTCTCCATGCGTTGGAGCAGTTGTTGGTACCCCTCGGCGACCCCGGTCACTCCACCAAGAACAAAATCCGAGAGCAGGCGGCAAGCCGGCAGGGGCTGCTCCTGAAGCGCATGCATCGTGGTCTGGACAATCTTATCGTAAGGGACCGCGGCGGAGAGTTCATAATGCATTCTCCCGGCCAATTGGTTGACCTTCATCAAATCTTCAGTCAGGTGATTGAGCCACCGCTGGAGCGAAGTCGACGTGGCCGCGATCAATTGACGGGTGATGATCTCCCGCTGTTTGAGGTGGAGCTGCTCAAATCCATGGACCTCATCGACGGCGGAGGAGAAGATCGGCTTCTGCATCAGGATCAGGTGATAATAGGTTTCGATCCGCACGATCGAGTTGACGATCTGGAACAGGTTATTCGCGGGCGTCGTTTCGGAGGACATCACCAGATACCGTTCCCGGTCATGCTCATCTGGAGTAAAGCTCGTGATCACCGAGATATTCTCTCCCAGCACGCGGCTTCCGTAGAGGGTCGAGCCCGGCAACATAGAGCGGCACTGCTCGGCTGAGATATCAGGCCCCTGCGTGATCAGAATATCCAGCGCGTTGACGCGAAGGCCCAACGGGGAAAGAGGAAACAGATAGTTGGGAAACGTGATGGGACCAAACGACAGGGGCTTTGCCTTATCGGACTGAATGTGCCACACCTGATAGCTGTAATATTCGGTATGAGCATCCCAGACCATGATGAGACGATCCCCGCTGCTTGCAGTCCGCACGCCATAGCCGAACTTGTCGTGCAGCACTGACGTTGCCGCCGGGATCTCGAGCGATTGAAGAATCTGCCCGAACTCTTCGCGGCTCCGAGGGCGCTCGACTGGCGGATTACTCATGCGATGGGCCACATGGTGGATGTGCGCCGGCACATCGATGCACTCCTCCAGCCTTTTCTGGGGACGCTCATGAAGCTTCCTCAGGTATTCCTGGTCGTGTCCCGGAGAGATAGTAGTCATCGACAGTCGGGCTATACCTCTACGCTGCTCATTTTCCGGCTGGAGGCTTGACCGCGGCGCCGATGCTGCTCAGTCCGGCGGCTGCACAAGCCTCGTCGAGATGGCCGCCTGGCGCACCGCCGACGCCGATTCCGCCGATCACCTCACCATCCATTTCGATGGGCAGGCCGCCGCCCAGAATAAGAATTTTTTCATCCATGTCGCGCAACCCCTGAACGGCGGGCATCTTCGCGGTCAACTCCGCAAGCTGGCCGGTCGGTTGCCGAAGGCTTGCGGCGGTATACGCTTTCTTGCTGCTGCTGTTGATCGTATGAGGACCCGCTCCGTCCGCCCGCATGAGCGCCTTGAGCACTCCGGCCCGATCGACGACTGCCACGCTGACGCGATGGCCATCCTGCTTGCATTTTTCCAACGCCGCAGACGCGGCCTTGGCCGCCAGCGCCACCGGCAATGTCGCCTCGCGAGGTAGTTCCTCCGCCGCAGCCATGAGGGGTGAGAATCCGATACTCCACAACAGGGCAAGCGCGATCATGACCATTCGACGCTCATCACCTTGACCGAATACCATGATGACGGTCATCGCGTCCTCCTTTGCCTATCCACGAAAAGCAATTCTGATCCCGTCTTTGTGTGGAAAGAACTACCAGGGCGGGAGGAGGTCTGTCAATTCGATCCGCATCTTCTCTATACGAGGGTTTTCCCTTTTCGCACAGGCCAAGCTTCCACGATGCCTGTAACCCGTCAGAATTCTTCACCCTGGCCTCCGTGACCGCATTGTATTGCGTTTGGCATAGGGTTGGGTTAACCATGCCGTATGATAGGGGACCTCTCAGACAGATAACCCTCGGAAGCCCCGCTGGCTCCAGCGGGATTACCACACTGACCGGGCCAGACGAGACTGCCATTCCCTCTGACTGGCTCATCTTGCAGACCAAATTCAACACATGGTATACGTACAGGCACGTGGATTGGTTGGCAAACCGAACATTTGCCATCTCTCACTGGAATTCCGGTGAAAAGACTTCCGCTGACAAGCAAGCTCAGGTCGCATCGAGTCGACCACAAGAGGAACTCGAGAAAGCGGTGGGCAAACATTCGCAAGCAGGTAGCTTGTACAGTTCGTAGGTTCGTCGTCTAGGTAGCCTAATCAGTCCATTGCCAAGCAAGAATAGTCCACCATCGGGTGGCGGGAGTGGTTCCAGTGCGACCGGACAGTGCAAAGCTTGGACGGGGGTGGGAACATCTTCCTGGCAAGGCCTCTTTCGTATCCATTGGAGCAGACGGGACGGCCTTTCATATCGGTGACGGCGGATCGATCTGGGGTCGCACCGGGAGCAAGTGGGAGTCCTATCCGGGCCATGGCATCGGGGTGGCCGTTGAGCCCAAGGGGGTCCCGTGGCATTGGAATAGGATAGGCGAGATGTATAGATGGGCCGATGACAGTTGGCAGCCGTGCCCAGGATTGGCGACATTTATGGCAATTGGTGCGGATGGTTGCGTCTGGCATGTCGGTCAGTGGGTCAATTTAATTGGTGGGCCGATATACCGCTGGCGCGGATCTGGTTGGGAGCAACAACCAGGGTTGGCCGCCGGCCTCGCTGTTGAACCGAATGGTACCCCTTGGCACTGGAATGCAGAAGGTCTGATCTATCGGTGGAATGGATCGTCATGGCAAGAGGTGCCTGGCAAAGCGCAGTTTATATCGATTGGACCGGAGGGATCAGCGTGGCAGGTTGGCCTTCATCAGGCTTGGGAACAAGGATATGCCATGTCTCTGTGGAGTGAAGGGGAATGGCACACCATTGATGGAGCGGCGGTTGGAATAGCCACCGGTCCCAACGGTCTCCCGTGGCATTGGAACGCGAAGGGAGAAATCTATAGGAGATTAGAATCAAACCCAAGATGATGGGTCGTTCGAATGAACTTTCTCCAAGAAACGATTCGGTTGGCACGAGACAAGGGTTGACCCATCCCTGGACGAGTTACCGCTTCCTTCCGGAGGTGGACAAAGCCTTTCCCGTAAGGAGACTTTCATCAAACCAAGAGTGGAAGTGGGGCTGCGTGGTGACGTATGATTCTTCTGGGAGCATCTATCTCACTCAACGAGTCAACGATCCATCGAGTAATAACAGGACGTGGGAACTTTTCGAGGCAACGTGATCCACAAACCGATCGAGTTTCCGGACAGAGGAAGAAGGGTCGTGGCGGTAGTGCTGATGATGACCTTCGCTGCCTTGACGCTCGCGCCGGCTGGCTTGGGTCAGCTTGATAGCCAGGCATTTGCTGCGGAGGGCTCCGCTGACTCATCTCAGCGGTGTAGGGATCAAGATTGCGAGCTGGCTGGCGACGATTCCTTACGGTCTCGCCAAAGTTGTGTATGCCGTCACCGGCTCCATCGTCGGTGGGTTCACATACGTGCTTTCCGGCGGGAACACAGAAGCGGCGAAGTCCGTCTGGACCTCGAGCATGTACGGTACGTACATTATCCGCCCAGAACATTTGAAGGGCGATGACCCGGTCCATTTTGTGGGTACGGCCGAGGACCGCTAAGGCGGACTCGACATCAGTCGACATCCTTTCTGTTCGCCCCATCTCAACTTTCCATCGCACCTGTAACGATCCCTGAACCGGCGAGACTTGACCGTAAGGTCCGAAAGATGGCCGGCAGCCTTCAGCCATCCTACAGCCTCCGCGCTCAAGACCCTGACTTCGCGCAGCGAAAGCCGATGGTCGCCATACGTTGGTCCGGGAACCCACCGTTGCGCGTCGCCGCGCGTAGCAGGTTCGGCCGGCTCTTCCATGACCCGCCGCGCACCCCCTTGTAACGGCCTGCGGTGGGGCCGGGTGGATTACGGTCCGGCATGATGGCGTAGTAGTCGAACCCAAACCAGTCCTGAACCCATTCGGCCACGTTGCCGGCCATGTGGCGGACGCCATACGGGCTCTGTCCTTCTTCCCCACTGTTGACGGCCGCCACGAGCGGGATTTCGTGAACGTGATACTGGCCGAACACAGCCAAGCCGGGCTCTGGCTTGGCGTGGCCCCACGGAAAGAGGTTTCCCTCGCTTCCACGAGCCGCCTTTTCCCATTCGGCCTCGGTCGGCAGACGTTTTCCTTGCACGTGGCAAAAGTCGGCCGCCTCAGCCCACGTCACATAGAGGACAGGCCAGCTCGCAATCACATAGTCCGGCATGTAGTGCACCGTGATGACATGCCAGATGAGTCGTTGGAGCTCCTCGGGCGGTGGCCGATCCCGCTCGTACACATGGGCCAGATACTCGGCGATGCTCGCCTCGTCGCGATCGATCGCATAGGCGTCGAGCCAGACGCGTCGCTGCGGTAGTTCCGTGTCGTCGAACTGAGTGTCCATTCCGTACGGATCATCGTCCTTGCGCGTGGTTCCCATGAGAAACCATCCTTCCGGGATGTTCACGATGGGAGAGGATTGGGAGAGCTTCGCGATGGAGATCAAGTGACGGGCCAGTTCGGCAGAAGGGTCAGCTCGAGCGACCAAGAGAGTCGTGTGCTCCGACCAGACGATGACCAGCACCAGGAAGGCAATGCAAAAGCGCCGGGTCGTTGGTTGGGTAGTGCTCACAACTCTGTATACAGAAACGGATGGGCAGACACAACTCTGAGTGGGGTAGACAAACAGGGGCATTCCGGAGAAGGTTTTGCAACCGGGCAGTTGCTAGCCTCGATGGAACGAATGAAGAAAAAGATCGAGACGCTCGTGTAAACGGCGCGGGTGGGGAGAGCCGAAGCCCGGAGCTATTCTCTAAGCTTGGCTCTCTGAGATTCGGTGAGGACCTTGGCCTTCCAGGCCCGCGCTAGGCGGTGTGCCCTGGAAACCTGCGCGGGCGCCATGTCCTTCAGAATCGCCTCCTGAAGCTCTTTGGCTTCCTCATTGTGCTGGTCTGCGGACAGGGTTGCCCAGAGATACGCTTCGATGAGGTCCTTGGGGACGCCGAGTCCCAGCCAATAGGCCATGGCGAGATTGAGTTGCCCGCTGGCATCGCCTTGGTCGGCCGCTTCGCGAAACCAGCGGACCGCTTCTGCGCCGTCCTGGGGCACGCCGTCGCCTTTGGCGTACATCAGCCCGAGGCTCACTTGTGCTCCGGCATGACCTTGGTCTGCCGCGAGGCGGGACCAATAGAGCGCTTCCGCAGCGTCCTTGGCGACTTCGCCGCCTATCAGGTAAATGCAGCCTACGAGATATTGAGCGTCAGGCAACCCGTGCTCCGCGGCCTGATGAAGGAGGCCCAGCGCCATATGAATATCTTGGGGTACCCCATGACCTTGCAAATACCTCAGTCCCAGATTATGCGATGCGGTCGGATGTCCCTGCGCGGCGGCCAATCTATACCAGGAGATCGCTGTCGCCTCATCTTGCGGAACGCCCTGTCCTATCGAATGCATCATCCCAAGGCTGTATTGGGCATGCGCCATCCCTTGCACAGCCGCCCGCTGAAACCAACGCAAGGCTTCCCGATAGTCCCGCGCCACTCCCTGACCGTGGTGATACATCACAGCTAACAACATCTGCGATGTCTGATCTCCTTGCTCAGCCGACCGGCGGAACCAGCGCGCCGCCTCCATATCGTCTTGGGGAACCCCCAGGCCGGAGAGGTAGAGAAGTCCCAGGTGGTATTGACCTAAGGCGAGACCGCGGGACGCAGCTTTCCGGTACAACCGCGCGGCTTCGGCATAATCCGAGGGCCCCGTCGCGCCATTTTGATAGATTCTCCCGATGAGGACATCGGCTAACGCCGCCGCGAGATCGGCAGTCGGCTGATCCGCTGAGACGGAACGATCGGGTTCATTGAGAGCATGATCGGAGAGGTCCGCAAATGTCGGCCTCGGAAAGAAGAGACAGGCTATGATCAGTCCTATGAGAACCCGCATGCCAGATCTCGCCTTGTGGTGATCCATGAAGCGTGACGGAAAGACAATCAGTACGTCATCCACCTGAGCGGGCATCATCGGGGAGAACCGGTGTCGAGAACAATTAGCCTTTGGTCATAGGACGTTGGTCTAGTGGGTCACTCCAGGGGAGACGCCGGTCAGTTAGAGAGTCGGGTCTGGACCGGACGTTGGATCAGGGGCACCGTGAAAAATGGCACTCGGGGACAGCCCGGTACACGCCCGTGATCGTATCTGATTGAATACGGGTGGTATCTACTTCGATACAGTTTTTTTGGACCGGCTGACTTCTGCTCGACACGCTGCTACATGCGAGAGACGAGGAAACGGGGGCAGGCTTGAACGACCAGCAACTTCGAGATGAGATGTCGACCATCTTCAGCGCCGGCCATGAAACGACCGCAAACGCCCTATCCTGGACCTGGTATCTCTTAGCAAGCCATCCCGAGGTGCGCGTACGGCTGCAGGACGAACTGGCACGGGTGCTCGATGGACGGCCACCGACTGGAGACGATCTGCCGCGCCTGGCGTATACCCAAGCCGTGTTTGAAGAGACCCTGCGGCTGTACCCACCGGCTCCGGCCGTGCAGCGCCGAGTGACCGCCGAGACGAGGCTCGTAGGCCACCACCTGCCGCTTGGATCCATCGTTCTGGTCAGCATCCGTAATATCCATCGGCATCCCGGCTTCTGGAAAGAGCCGGAGAGGTTCAACCCCGACCGCTTCCTTCAAGACGAAACCAAGTCTCGGCACCGCCTGGCCTATCTGCCGTTCGGCGCCGGTTCACGAATCTGTGTAGGGAGTCACTTTGCGCTGGTGGAGGGTCCACTGCTGCTCGCGCTGATCGCGCAGCAATATGACTTGAACCTGGTGCCCGGGCACCCCGTGGAGCCCGAGCTGACCGTGACCCTCCGTCCGCGCTATGGGTTGCTGATGACGCGGCAGAAACGATACGCGAAGAGGGCCTGATGAAGATCGAGCACTGGAATCAGTCAGTGGATGGGCAGCTCTCCGAAGCGGCGCTCCGGCGGAAATTGGAGTGCTTGGGCTATGAGACCTCCCGCTACATCTATCCACCCGGGACCTACTTTGCGGATCACACCCATGGTATCGATAAGATGGATGCCGTGGTCTCCGGACGATTCCGAATGATCGTCGAAGGACGGGAACTGCTGCTGGAAGCCGGCGATGCCCTGGCAATCCCATGCGGGACGGTCCACTCCGCAGAAGTGGTTGGCGACGAGGCCGTGGTGAGTCTAGACGGGACAAGGGGATAGGAGGAAGCGAGCTGCTTGGAATAGTTCTTCTGCTCCCGCAGCGCGCACAATAAGAATGTGCTCGCTGGACGGCCGCAATAGGGAACCATCCCAACCAGCCTGCTCGTTGTAAGGAGGAAGGTGGAGAAGACTGAACGTGAATTGGGACCATAGAGGCGCAGGTCATTCTAAGCTATTCGAATGGCCACACCAAAAGTCCTTGAGATTCTGGACCAGCTGCTCAGGCTGCTGAAGCAGCGTGTCAAGCAAGGCAAGGGTTGGATCTTCAGGGACGGCCTCATGAACTCGGTGGGCTTCAGCAAATCCTCTCATCAGCACGAGACGTTTCTCGGCCTGACCCGGCGCACGCTCGACGTTGACGGCGGTCCGGATGGCTAATTCGGCCAACGTCTTTCCAACGGCCGGGTCCATCCTTACATCAGCAATTCGGCGAGGCCGTACAGCGGCCATGTGCGGCCATCATACGAGAGTTCGCCGCGCACAATGCCCATGGAAAATCCGCCGATCACCCAATTCTTGATGCCTTTCCGCTCGGAGAGCATGAGCGCGATCGAACCGGAACCTTTGGCGCCTCGCCAGGTGATGCGCCACTCCGTCGGCCATCTATAGAAGCCGAGCGCGAACTCTCGGTTCAGAATGATGATGTCAAGCTCATCAAACACGTCTGTTTGCTCATTCAGGACCATGAATCCAGCAAGCTTGCCGACCAATGGCGTGATACGCTCGCTCTGTTGGCTGTGCATATACACGTCGCCGGCTCCATCGAGTGACAGGTACAAACCTTGAAATTCCTTCCATAGGCCGATGTAGGTCCGCCTGAGACGGTTGAAGTCCGGCATGATGAGATATTCGTAGATCACGCGGCCAGGGATCGTCCGGTCCTGCCACGTGAGAACAGCCGAGGCGGAGCCCATCCACACGACCGAGTGCTCGTGAGAGCGGAGCTGCCTCTGTGGAATGGGATCGATCCGAAGGATCAACTCATTTATGCCGCTGGTAACCGTGAGTCCGGCTTCGGGAGTACCCTCGAATTGAAAAAAGCGGGAATCCGGAATGCGAACGAGTTCTTTCTTGGGGTTGTCGTAAGAGCCGTTGCCGGCCACGTCTATCCATCCTTTGTGCTGGTCGTGAAGGACCACAGAGTGTTCAGCCTGAAACGCGTCTCCATCCCGCCCCCGATTATTGTCCAAGGCAAATGCCACGCGGCCTTGGCTGTCCGCGCCGACGAACGAGAAATAGTCGGAGACATAGACGAGTGTGGAGTTCAAAGCCGCTTCGACCACAACGTGAGGAGGAGCAGGAGGAGCGGGAGTCGTAGTCTCTGTCGCCTGAGCAGGAAAGAGCGAGAACATGATCAAGACGAAATTCACGACTGTCCCGCGAAGATGACGCCTATCAACTGACACTACTTCACCCCCAATGCCGGCAGAATCTCCTGCAGGAGCAGGAGGGCAAGTTCACGATGGCCGGCATCGTTGGGATGAAAGCCATCGAGGTCAAAGACCAGATCCTCGCGAACCGGTTGGGCAAAAAGATCAACAATCGGCGCACCCACTTCTCGTGCTTCCTGCTCAATCGCGCGGTTGAATGCTTGGACGCGCTCGGGTGTCACGACGGGATTGGGATCTCTCCGGAACCGAGGGAGTTTGGTGAGATCTGGAAGATTGGCAACCACGATGATCTTAGAGACATCTTTCTTGAGGGTTTGTAGGAGGAACCGCAGGTCCTCCTGAAAGGGCTTGGGATCATCTCCATGGACGAGATCGTTCCCTCCGGTCCATAAAGTGACCAGATGAGCCCTCGTGCCGACACGCGTCGCGAGCCTGACCTGCTCCTTGATGAGATCGATGCGCGCGCCGGGAACGCCGAGATTGAGGAGGGCGACCCCTGGCAACCGTCTGTCCAGTTCCGAGTTGATGAGGAAGACATAGCCTTCGGTCGTCGGCAAGGCGCCCACCCCCGCTGCATCACTTGCGCCCAATGCAAGATAGACGAATTCGATCTTCTTCTCGTGCGGCCCTTTCACACACGCCGACACACTGAAACAGGTGGCGATCGCCATGACCATGGCGAGGAGACGATGGGATTTCATGGCGCCGACTCCTGACAAAGGTGATTGGTACGCCTAGAGGGTATCTTGAAAGAACCATTGAAGATATCAGTCCTAGGCCTACAGGAGATCAGTTCATCATGCTGTCGGCAGAGCGCGGTCAAATGAGCAAGTTTGGGCCGTGAGATCACAGTGGTGACCCTAAGGAGATTTCGACGACGGTGACAGAAGAGACCGGAAAAAACCAGTTGTCTTGGTGTACGGCCGATGGTAACTTCGCTCCCACAGAATTCGCAGGCCAGGGAAAGCGCCTGCGAGAGCCCCTTGGGATTACGAACCTATACGACACGTAGGGAGGGATCGTCGAAGCCATGCCGACAACACTATACTCTATACGGCTTCTCATGGGACTGATAGCCCTGGTATTCACGGCGTGCTCCACGCTCCCGCGCGATATTGAGCCGCTACGGATGAACATCGTCAATATCGCACCTAAAGATATTGCTATCTTTGAGCAGCGGTATGACGTGCAGCTCCGTATCCTGAATCCCAACGACTCGGACTTGGGCATCAAAGGCTTGCGCTTTGATATCGAGTTGAACGACCAGCAGTTCGCGAGTGGGATGTCAGGGCAGAAAGTCACCGTGCCTCGCTTCGGCTCTGAAGTGGTCAATGTGGAAGTCACCAGCGGCCTCAGCAGCCTTGTTCGCCAAGTAGAACAGATGAACAAGACAGGTATGAACAAGGTTCGTTATCGGATTAAAGGCACCGCATTTGTGGAGTCCCCCGGTAACTACAAGGCGCCATTTGATGAGAAAGGTGAGATCGACTTCACCTCATCATCAGCAGGCGACAGTCAATAGCCAAGCTGCACGCGGCGTGTCACTGCACATCCTGCCTGAGTCGTTCGAGTGCGATCTGAAATTGAACATTCCCCGGCTGAAGCTCAGCGGCTTTCTGTAGCAGCGTGATGGCCTGCTTGGGATGATGTAACGCTTCGGCGGCTTGTGCGGCTAGAAATAGGGCGTCTGCGTTGCTGGGCTCGCGTCCAAGTACCTGATGCCCCAGGTCCCACGTCATCTCATGGTGTCCCAGGAGTAAGTGAGCCTGGGCGGCTCCCAGCAAGGCGAGTGTGTGATCGGGACTGACTCGAAGCGCGTATTCGAGCTGCACGAGCGCGTCTTCGGGTTCGCGCCGGTGCAACAGCGCCATGCCGATCGCGGCGCGTGGCTCGGCCTGATCAAGTTCCTCTCGGGCAATGCCCGAGACGGTCGGAAATTCTTTCGTCTTGAACTTCCTTAAGAGGTCACGGTTCTGCACGCCGGTCTCGAGATACAGGGCTCGCGGGGCCGAAAACTCCAGCGGTAGGCGGTCGTCGGTGTTTAAGCCCGCACCGTCGGAAAATCGGGCTACGTCTTGCTCGGTGAGGATAAAATACCCGAAAAGCCCCGCCCATCTCACAATCCCGACCCGGTTCAGGTCAGGCCGGATTGCCGGCAGCGACTCATAGCGAGTCTTGAGCCTGTCCACATCGAACGGGGCAGCCTCAGCCCTGCCGAGCAACAAAAGGTCGCCGCTCCCGGTTCCCCATACGGTCGTCTGCGGGAACACACGTCGAAACGTTGCGATGACCATCCGCAGGTCTTCCACTTGCAGGTTGTAGTCGTGAATCCACTGGACCATGGCGCCGCCCGAACGCAGATGCTGACGGGCCAACTGAAAAAATTCCTGGGAAAAGAGAGCGGCCAGTCCGCTGATCCACGGATTGGACGGCTCGGAGATGATGACATCATAGTCAGCATCGCTGGTCGACAGGATATGCCGCCCGTCCGCGACGATGAGGCGGACGCGCCGGTCTTCCAACACGTTGCCGTGTTCCTTCGCGAAATAGTCCGAAGCCTGTACGACGGCCGGTTCGATTTCGATCACGTCAAGACGCTCGATCGGATGGCGTGCCGCCGCACCGGCGGTCATCCCGCTCCCCAGGCCGATCAACAGGACGGCTCTCGGATCAGGGTGCAACAGAAGGGGAAGGTGGGCCAACATGAGCTGCGTTGACAGATCCACGCCGGTGCCGCCGTCGGCCTTCCCGTTCACTTTAAGGGAGAGGTATGGACCTTTTTGATGGACCGAGACCGTGCTGCTGATCCCATCGCGATAGAAAAGGAGGTCGTCTCCGGAGAGCTTCTGTCGCAGCGTCGTGTGACCCGTCGCGTCGCTGTACTTTTTGGCATAGACCGCGGGTCCGCTGGACATAAGGTGGCGATCCCAGGGTGGTAGCGCCAGGACGAGGATGGCGACGAACAGCGTCGCTGCGGACACGCTCCATCGCCAGGCACTTCGCGGCCGATTCGGTGCCATGATGAAGAGCGCGAGACCGAGAAGGAGGTTGATTGCAATCCCGAGCTGAATCGATCCGTGCACGCCAAAGGCCGGGACCAGGAGAAATCCTGCTGCGAACGTTCCAGCGATGGCACCGACTGTATTGGCCGCATAGGCCTCCCCCACCTGCTGCCCGACGCGACCTTCGCCGGACCTGAGCAAGCTCAGAGAGCATGGGAGTGTGGCCCCGATCAGCATCGCCGGCAGCAGCAGAACGCTGATGCTGAGCGCCGCCTGGAGCCATAGAACGAACATCGAGGAATGCGACCATGCCCACGCCGTGAGAAACCAATCGGGCATGTGTTCGAACACGAGTACGGTGGAGAGGGTAGCGAGGCCAATCCCGGTTTGGATCATGCCAAGGGCCGTCAAGCCGCCGCGGAATTTGGCCGATCCCCATGCGTACACCGCACTCCCCACGGCGATTCCGAGCAGGAAAGCCACCAACATCGATGAGAATGCGTAGGTCGAGCTGCCGATCACCAGTGCGAGCGCCCGGGTCCAGGCTACCTCGTAAATCATCGACACAGCTCCTGATACGCCAAGGGTCACGAGGATCAGCCACACAGCGACGCGTGGCTGATCCGCACCGTCCCGTTCCGCGGGCTGGGGCCGGGATAAAGCGGCGGGCGAAGATGAGCTCTCAGCCGACACACGGGCGGCAACGTCGAACTTTCCTGTGTTGGCTTTGGCCTTGGCCGTGTACGCGATGACCACGAATCCGACCAAAACGTTGGCGATGGCCGCTATGGCCAACGTCCTTCGATTGCCGAAAGCGGGGAGCGCCAGATAGCCGGCCAGAAGAACGCCGAACACAGCTCCCGCGGTGTTCATCGCATACAGCATTCCGACGCTGCACCCGAGATTGTTCCCCGGCCGGAACAGAGCATGACTGAGAATCGGCAGGGTGCCGCCCATGAAGGTGATGGGAACAAGCAGGAGAGCGAAGGTCAGCAAGAACCGGACAAGACCAAAGGCTTCAAGAGACAGCCCGAACGAACGTTGGAGATGGATGTAAAGACCGGTTGCGAAGGGCAACAGGATCGGAATGGCCGCCGCAAGGACGCCAATGCCGATTTCCAGCAATCCGTAGACCCGAATCAGATCAATGAATCGTGACGTCAGACGGCCAAAGATTAGGCTACCAAGAGCCAGCCCCGCCATGAAGGCGGCGAGAACAGTCGTCAGGGCATAGACGGTGTGACCAAAAACAAGGCCGAGCATCCGAAGCCAGACAACTTCATAGATCAGCGCCGTGGCTCCCGAGATGAAAAAGCAGGTAAAGAGAAGGACGCGAACGCGCCGTGGCACGGCACTCTTTTAACACGATTATCGTATTGACGCTAGGCCTCGGGTTGCCTTCCTCAATCCGGTGCTATCGGGAGATTGAGCCAGGACGTGAGAGCATGTATAAGTAAGTGCGCGAGCATCGACAGCGCTCATGGCATCCATCGAAGACGTCTATCTGTCCTGGCTCATGAAGACGAAAGATGATGCAATCCCGGCGGAAGTTAGAAAGGAAATACACCCATGACGTCATTCCTGTTCACTCCTAGGGTTGCCGGTCTCTTCGTTGCGCTTCCTCACGCTCTGGAGAGATGTGGCTGGTTGGTGCTGACCATCAGCCTGCTCTGTGCCTCCCTTAGTTGCTCACCGTTGCCACGCAAGTATCTTCATCAGGCAGAGCCGGGCGTGACGCTCACGGACCTCGTCACGAATCCGGACATGTATCGTGGGAAAGTGGTCATCTTGGGCGGAACGATCGTCGAAGAAAAACAGGACAGAGGCCAACTGTGGCTCCGCATGCGGAACCGGCCGCTCGATGAGGATTATCGCCCCCATCGACCACCTCTACTCGAGGGCCCTGAAGCTGGTCGCTACTGGGTGCTGCTAAGTCCCGACAAGATTCAGAAGAACTATAGGAATTGGGCCCGTGTCACGGTGGTCGGGCAAGTGGTCGGCATGAAATCGAGCACAGGTCAGACGGATCAAGGCGATGAGCCGGTCCTTGCCGCGATGTATCTCCGTGGCTGGGGAGGATCCTCGCATAAGGATGCGTGGGAAGATTTCGAAGACCCCAATTATAAGGTCCGCGCGCCGGGAGGAATCCATGGCGAGTTTGGGGGCCCGTAAATGTGAGGTAGTTCGAAGACACTAGGCGCTTGGACACTTGGTAGCCCTGCGAAACCTCCATCCTCGCATCGCTTTTACCATCCCGCTGGATTGATGCCCCGCGAGTACAACTACGTATGAGCCTCCGTATTGGCTCTTTAAGAGTATAGATTGCGCTGACGTTCAGATGTAATCAGGGGATAGGGAACCCCTTGTGGCTGCGCGAGCGAGTGGTACACTTTGTTGCCGACAAACGGGCGTGATTCTGCACCGGGCCCCGGTCCGTGAGGCGGGGTGCCCGTCCCAATACTTGGACTGTAAGTCAGGAGGCGACATGGCGACACTTATCATGGAAACATCGAAGTCAGCGCAACGCCGACGTCGGTTCGCCATTCACAAGATGCAGAAGGCGTACGCGGTGCATACCGGACTTCTTCTCTTCCTGTATTCATCTGTGTTTTTTGTGCTCGCGTTCTTTGGTCCCCACGTGGCACCCGCCATCACATTGTTCACCGACGGGCCCCTCCAAGAACGTGAGATTGCAGCCAAAGAACTCTTGCTGCTGAGTGAGACGGTGTGGGTCGCGATCCCTGTCCTGTTCTTTGGCGCAGTCATATTTGCTCTGGTGTTGACCCATCGCGTGGCGGGCCCACTCCACCGCCTGGAGCAGAGCACGAAAGCCTGGGCTCAGGGCCATTTGTCATGGCGCATCCAATTTCGCAAGGCCGACCAGCTCGAAGACCTCTCCGATTCGGCGAATGCCGCCGTTGAGAACATCGAACGGGCGTTTCTTGCAATCCATGCCCAGAGCCAACGTGGCCAGAGAGCCGTTGAGCGAATCCTCGAAGGCCTGAAGCTGGATCCTGCAGCCCAGGGTAAGTGGGTTGGAGGCTTACAGGAATCCGTCAAGGCTTTGCAGGAGATCGATTCCGTGTTGACTCGATTCCGTTTTACGAGAACGCGGTAGGTCATAACAGGAACACATGAGAAGATCCAGTCGTCCTGTCGGCGAGCAGGGATTCACGTTGATTGAACTGATGGTGGTCCTGGCCATCCTCGGCATCCTTGTCTCCATCGCTAGCGTCTCCTATCAAGTGTTTATCAAGAAAGCCATTACGGTTGAGGCGGAAACAGCGCTGCACGAGGTGAATCGACTGGAGAATCTCTATCATCAGACTCACTCGCAGTATTCGTCTGATTTGACCGCCCTTGGCTATGCGCCCACGCCGCCCTTGAGATACTACACGCTTGAAGTTCGGACCGGAGCGGGGGGTATCGTCTATCAGGCGATAGCTAAGCCTAAGGGGTCTCGACCCGCAGATCCGTGGGTGTTGACCCGCTATGAAAACGGGACCACGGTTCTCGAACAAGGTGGTCCTTCGACGACCGGCGGCGGCCCTGGGCAACCATCATCACCGGACTCTGACTCTGGTCCCGGCGCGAAGTCGGCAGAGGATACCAGTTCTTTGGCCGGGAAAAATAAGTCATCGGGTGGTGAAGTCACCGACATCGTGCCTCTCACGCTCACGACCAATCCCTCAATGATTACCGGTGGGTCAGCCTCCTCCGGTGGCAAGTAGGGGGATCATCTCGGTCAATCGAAGCCCCGCGGTGTACTGTCTGAAATCCTCGCTGCTCTTCGAGGCGATACTTCCCTGTCGCGA
The DNA here is from genome assembly GCA_963703955.1 of Nitrospirota bacterium. Classification (GTDB taxonomy): domain Bacteria; phylum Nitrospirota; class Nitrospiria; order Nitrospirales; family Nitrospiraceae; genus CAVPGK01. The sequence continues at coordinate 153,588 of CAVPGK010000010.1, forward strand.
GAATCTCATCATGATTAAGCGCGCGGGCCGGCCGCAAGGCAAAGTGGTTGAGGCCCGCTACCTGATGTGCCCAGGATTTTCAATCAAGGTCTACTTGACTCCGTTCAATCCAGGTCGTATCTTGCCACGGGGAGGAGTTGAACGTCCCGAGGGAATATTGACGAAATGGGGGTCGAGCGCTGAGGATGGTGTGCAAGCCCAGCTTGACTGGGAAGCCTGAAATCCTCACCAAGATCTCCACCGTGTCTAAACGCTCCTCGGGGAGCGTGCTCCTCCCCTTTCTCCTTCCATATTCCACTCCTGTCTGCTCATGAAGATTCTGCGGCCTTGAGCCTTTACGGACCCACGGAAAGGAATGGTCGTGACCATCGATGAAGGGCGACAGCGAATCGAATCGGCTATCGCTCAATTTGGCCCGCAAGCGGGGATGGCGATCGACCTGGTGATCAAAGAAGTGCGTGGCGACCAAGGGAAAGAAGCCGCGAACGAACTGATCGAGGAGTTTGACCTAGAGCTGTGCTACAACATCGCGCCGATTGAGGAGATAGGATCGGGCGACTAACATCCCACGACGTCTTGGTCCCTTCTTGGTCCCCTCTGTTCGTTCCTCTCCTGTGAAACATGAGAATCGGCCACCGCAAGCGATGAACGTGAGTTCACTTCCCCTTTGATCAGACTTCTGCTAAAAGATCGTGACGTAGAAGTGGCTCCGTGAGCAATGTCGGATTATGCAGTTGATTCACACCGTAACCATTCTCATCTGTTTGTCAGCGCTTTTCAGCTACGTCAACCACCGCTGGATCAAGTTGCCGTTCACCATCGGCCTCATGGCCATTGCTCTGGCGATGTCGCTCATACTGGTCCTGCTCGGCAAGCTGGGATTTGGGCTGGAGCGGCAGGCGGAGGCTTTCATTCGCGGGATTGACTTCAACGCGACTGTGTTTCACGGGCTTCTCAGTTTTCTCCTCTTCGCCGGCAGCCTGCAGATCAACCTCTCTGACCTGTTTGAAAAAAAGTGGTTTATCGCAACGCTGGCGTCAGTTGGTGTGGTGCTCTCCACGTTTATGGTCGGCTTTCTCGCCTACTGGTTGTACGGACTGGTGGGACTCCAGGCGCCGCTCGCCTATTGTCTCTTGTTCGGCGCGCTGATCAGCTCTACGGATGCGGTCGCGGTCATGGGCATCCTCAAGAGGGCCAAGGTGCCCAAAGCTCTCGAGATCGAAATTACGGGTGAAGCCTTGTTTAACGACGGAGCGTCGGTGGCGATCTTTATCGTGCTGTTCGGAATGGCGACAAAAGGGAAAGGCGACCTTGGGGTCGGGCGTTGAACTGTTTCTTGTCGAGGGCGTCGGTGGGGTCGCGCTTGGCCTCACCGTCGGCTATCTCGCCTGTCGGATAATGAAAACGGTTGATGCGCGACAGGTCGCCCTGCTCATTACCCTCGCTGTCGTGATGGGTCTTCATGTGCTCGCTGACTTCCTGAACACGTCGAGTCCTATCGCTGTGGTCGTCGCCGGGCTTGTAATCAGCAGCTATGGACGATTTCGGTCGATGTCTGAGCAAACCCGTGAATACATCGATACATTTTGGGAGCTACTCGACCAATTATTGAACGCCGTGCTGTTTGTCCTCATTGGCTTAGAGGTGCTGACACTGAGTTTCAAGCCGCACTACCTCGAAGCCGGCTTGATTGCGATCCCTGTCGTGCTGCTGGCGCGTTACATCAGCATTGCTCTTCCAGCCCGCCTGTTTAGCCCGGTCCGTGAGTTCAGCCGACGCGCCACGCTCATCCTGACCTGGGGAGGCTTGCGCGGGGGCATTTCTGTCGCGCTGGCGCTGTCGTTGCCGCAAGGGGAGATGCGTGACGCGGTGGTCACCGTCACCTATATCGTCGTGGTCTTCTCGATTCTGGTTCAGGGTCTTAGCCTCGGCAAAGTGATTCAGGCGACCGGTCTACCGGCCCGGGTTCATCAAGAGGCGGTCCCGCTCGTGCCGGGCGCATGAGCCCTCCGGACGTACGACCTTGTGCCGAATCACGTGGTCTTATGAGATACCGAGTCGCTATTTTCGGCCCCACCCATCATGAGACTCATGAGCAAGAGTACGAAGGAACTCAGAAAGCGACAGGGTGACGAAGACGCCGACTGGCCCTAGACTTTGAGGTCTTATTCTTTGAGCCCTGTGACGTTGTGGACCGAGACGGGCCGGCGGAACCCTTTCAAGTTCAGGGTTCCGACCGGCTCGGTGCAGACAACGTCTTTCACCAGTTCCATGAGGCGATCGGAGATAAGGATCTGCCCGTGTTGAGCTTCGCCGCACAGCCGCGCGGCAAGATTGGTGACAGTCCCGATCGCTGCGTAATCTTTGCGTCCTTCGAACCCAATCACCCCCAGGGTAGCATTGCCGGTAGCGAGACCAATGCCACCCCCCAGCTCGAAGCCTCGCGTCATCCATTGCTCCTGAAGCTTGATGACGTAGTTCCGCATGGCAAGTGCCATTCGGATCGCCTGCTCGGGATGATTCTGGACCGGGACGGGATCGTTCAAGAAGATCATCATGGCATCTCCGGAGAATCGTTCGACGGTTCCCTTATGCTCGGTGATGACCGGTCCCATGGTGGCCTGATACTCCCGCAGCACGGCTATGACGTCTTCTGGTTCGGCAGTTTCAGCAAAGGCGGTGAAACCCCTCAGATCGATGAACACAACCGTTACTTCTCTCCGATGACCTTTCAGGAAGTCTTCGGCCGTCCCAGATAGAATCAAGTCACCGAGTTGTGAGGGAAGGAACCGCGCGAGCTTCTCCTTTTGGAGCGCTAGGAGTTCCCGCTCCTGACGACGCCCCCGGATCAGGTTGCCTACACGAGCAAGCACCTCCTGCTCATCAAACGGCTTCGCAATGTAGTCATCCGCGCCTGCCTCGAGCGTTTCGACGCGGGCGTCGGACCCGGCCCGAGCGGTTAGAAAGATGATGGGAATCATGCGGAGAGTTTGATCATCCCTCACTGCCTTCAAGAGGTCATATCCGCTCATGCGCGGCATCATGGCATCCGTCAAAATGAGATCAGGATGATTGGACCTAACTAGTTCCAGGGCCTCGACCCCGTCCTTGGCCAACAGGATGCGGTAATAGGTTCGCAACATGCGGGCCAAGTAAGTCCGCATGTCGGCATTGTCATCCGCCACAATCACCGATGGGAGATCTCTATTCGACGGAGATGCGATTGCATCGGGGGACAATGGAGCTTCGGCGCCGGCCTGGACGGTGGCCTTCAGGATGGTCTCTTCTTCATCAATCGACACCATGTTCTCAAGCGTCGCTGCTCCCCGAGGCAGCGTCATCGTGAAGATTGACCCACGACCCGGCTCGCTCTCGACGGCGATGGTTCCTTTATGCAGGGTCACCACTTCTTTGACCAATGCCAAGCCTATCCCGCTTCCCTCGAAACGGCGGGTGGCGCTGCTTTCGACCTGCGTGAATCGATCGAAGATACGATCCCAGTGCTCCCGCGGTATGCCGATCCCATTGTCCTCGACCTCAAGTTCCGCGGTGGTCTCTGTTGCTCGCAATTTCAACCACACCTGGCCTTCCTCCGAATCACAGAATTTGAACGCGTTGGATAACAGGTTGTACAGCACCTTCTTGATTTGGCGAGGATCGGCTTCGATGGCAACGGGTTGATCCATCCCTCGGTAATGAACCCGTCGTCGTTCTGAAGACTCGAAATTAGCCGCAACGTTGCGGATCAGCGTGGTGAAGTCGACGCAGCGTCTATTCAATTCAACGCGCCCGCTATCAAAACGAGCCAGCTCCAGCAGTTCGTTGATGAGGGAAAGCAGCCGTGAGGTGTTCCGCAATCCGGTGTGCAACAGTTCCTGTGACTCCGGTGTGGATGAAAACTTTTGAAGTGTCTTGAACATGCCGAGAATCAGAGTCAGGGGGGTACGTAGTTCATGACTGATGTTGGCGAAGAACTCGCTTTTTAAGCGGTCCAACTCCAAGAGTTTCCGGTGGGACCCTTCCAGCTCTTTTCGAGCGCTGCGCTCCGCGAGGCGCGACTTGAATTCCGCCTGTTGCAGGCGCTCATAAAGACTGACCGAAATGATGAGGGCGACACAAGTCCATACGAGAAAGAAGGAATTTTGAATGGCTGCATACGCGTCGGCGCCGCCCGGCTGGCTGATCAGATTGGCCGTGTAGTAGTAGAGCAAGGTGCCGACTTGAGCCGTCAGGTGGCTACGCCAGGACACAGGGACGATGACGGCTGCGGCGAGGAAAACCAGGCTCAGTCCGTTGTAATACTGGGAGGAGAATCCACCAGTCAGCAGGGTCATATGAACAACGAGCGCATTCGGCCAGAGGATCCAAAATGCGAGCAGCACTGGCGGTTTGAGCCGAATGAGCTGCTGCCTTAAGCTCAGCAAACCGATGAGCAAGCCGAATTCAAGAAACACGCGGATCAGGAAGAGGGAACGCAGCGCCTCAGGATGGATCAGAATGTCGAGAATAGAGAAGACCGGATTGGCAATCAGCCCGACGAGATACAGAACCCAGAGCCGTTGTCCGGCGAAGCGATCACGCCACTCTGCATAACTTTCTGATGTGTCCGGGCTCCCGGACTGTTGGCCTGTGCTCTGCTCGTCACGTGGGCGGCTGGGTTCCGGCTTCATGATCACTCAGCTAATGAAAATGCCGTGGACGGTGACAGACCGTCGCCAGGCTGTCGGCTACAAGAATGCGGGTGGAAGGTGAGTCGATGAAGAATTGGTGTCCGTCGCTCTCCGAGCCTCATGGTATTGTCGTGATGGCCTTGCCTGATTCAACCTCTACATCGAGTCCCGGTCCCCAAGGGGACTGGAGCGTAGGGCCGGAGTATTGATAGCCGCCTTTCACGGGGTCAGCGGCCAGCAGGAGCGGGGTGTCGAGATCGAGCACTTCGAATCCGCCGAGTCCCAGGGCCATGGCAAATGAGCAACCCATGCCGATTCGGGTCTCCACCATCCCGCCGATCATCAGTCGCAAGCCGGACGCGACTGCGAATGCCGCAATGTCCATCGCTTCCAACACGCCGGTCTTCATTATCTTAATATTAATGAAATCGGCGGCCTCGGCGCGTACGAGGTTCTTCACATCCTGAATGGACCGAACCGACTCGTCGGCTGCCACCGGAATACCCCCGTCGCGGCGCAAGGCAGCCATCCCCTCTAAGTCCTCACGTGGAACCGGCTGCTCCAATAGCACGACGTTCCCTGCATACTGTCTGACCTCTTTTATGAAGAATCGACAGACTTCTTGTGTGAAACCCTGATTGGCGTCGGCGATCAGGGCGATGTTGGGAAAGATACGGTGAAGGGCTTCCAAGCGGCGGATGTCTTCATCCACATCGGCGCCGACCTTGGTCTTGAACAGACGGAACCCCTGGCTGTACCAACCGCGGGCGAGCATCACTGTGTGATCGAGGTCGGTAATAGGAATGGTGATGTCCGTTTCGCGGTCCCTCACGTCGGCTCCGCCCCAGAAACCCCAGAGTGGGGTGCCGACTGCTCGACAGAGCGCATCGAGCAGCGCGGTTTCCAGGCCGCAGCGGGTGGCCGGGTGGGACGGAGCGATGTCGTGGAGCTGGCGGGCGATCCGTCTATAGTGGATGGCGGGTTGTCCCACCATGACCTTGGCAAGCTGCGGGGCAATCTGTTCGCAGGAGGAGCGAACTTCGCCGCCGACCTCCGGGAATGGCGCCATTTCCCCATACCCGTGGGCTCCGCCCTCTAGTGTGAGTCGAACGAACACATTCTGAGCTGCGCCCTTCCGGCCGGTCGCTACGACGAACGGGTCGGTGAGGGGAATATCAACCGGCCAAACTTCGACTTTCGTGATGGTGTATGGATCACCGCTCATGGTTAGCCTTTTCCGGAGCTATCTCACATTCGCCGAGCGTGCGTAGCATAAGCATTTTCATCGAAATGATCTAGAGGGTAACAAAGCGATCACTGACAACGGGTGTGATCGGATAGGCTGTCGCAGGTTATCGATGGATACCCGGCCATTCCCTTTTCGCGCTACTATACCGCCGGTCGAACGCTCCTAGAGTATGAACGTCAATGAAGTATACAGTAAGACAAATGGTTCCCGAGGACGAGCCGATCGCCTGGCGAATGTTGTATGAGGCTGCTCACCTGCTCGACGAGGGGTACACGTCGGTGGATGCCGCTCGGTATGTTCCTGCACTCGTGAAATACGCCAGGGACTGGGGGAAGCGCAGTGATCTTGGCTTTGCCGCGTATGATGCTACGACGTTGAAGCCGGTCGGGGCCGCATGGATTCGCCTCCTAACGGGCGAAGAGAAAGGCTACGGCTATCTCGACGACTCGACTCCGGAACTGGCCATGGGTGTTATTCCAGAATATCGAAACAAGGGGGTCGGCACGAAGCTCCTGATGTTGCTGATTGAGGCCGCCCAGCAGAGATTTGCAGCACTTTCGCTCAGCGTGCGTATCGACAATCCCGCCGTCAGGCTGTACCGTCGATGTGGGTTTGAACCTGTCGCGGGGAGTGAGGTAGTCAATCGGGTAGGTGGACGATCCTGGACGATGCGACTGGCGTTGAGCGGAACGCGGCCTGACTCTCAACAAGGGGCAGGAAACCGCTAGTCAGGTGCGTCTGAGTGATGGACCGTCTCTTCTCTTCGACCACCGATCTCTTAGACGTCGAACAGGATGAGTTGACGTCAGAGGTGGGGTGGTCCGAGGATGGAAACCTATAGGAGAACGAAAAATCCCCTTGCCGTGATCAAAAAGCCGTCTTCTACCTCATAAGGATGCATGGTATAAGGATGCAACGGGTCGAGTAGCGTGAAGTATGACTGCAATGGAGGTGAACGCATGCGGGTTATCACCAAAACGCTGTTCTTATTCATTCTTCTCACTGTCTTTGTAACTTTCTCCTACGCCGGTTCTACAAATCACAAGACCGTAGTCCAGCCTGAGACGGTCCCGCTCTTCGACAATCTCGGCACGCTGCATCATCCCATCACGACTAGCAATCCGCTGGCTCAGCAGTACTTCGATCAAGGGCTGCGCCTCGTCTATGCGTTTAATCATGAAGAAGCTATTCGCGCGTTTGAGGAAGCGGCTCGAATCGATCCCAACGCCGCCATGGTGTACTGGGGAATCGCCTACGCGTTGGGTCCGAACATCAACGCGCCCATGGATCGGGCGCAAGAGCGAAAAGCGTATGAAGCGATTCAGAAAGCCAGGACTCTCTCGGAAAAGGTCAAACCACAAGAGCGCGCATACATCGATGCGTTGGCGGCGCGCTATTCGGTCGTGCCGGACGCCGATCGGAAGACATTGGACACGGCATACGCCGAGGCGATGCGGAAGGTATCGCAGCAATATCCTGACGATATGGATGCGGCAACGCTTTCTGCGGAGGCTCACATGGATCTTCGCCCCTGGGATTATTGGACGCTCGATGGGCGTCCGCATCCGGGCACCCTGGAAATCGTTGAGGGTCTCGAAGCAGTCCTCAAACGGAGCCCCGATCACATCGGCGCCTGCCATTACTACATTCATGCGGTTGAAGCGTGGCAGCCCGAGCGCGCCCTTCCCTGCGCCGAGCGCCTGCCCGGCCTTGCCCCAGGCGCGGGACACCTGGTCCACATGCCCTCGCACATTTATATCCGGATCGGGCGATATGACAAGGCGGTAGAACGCAATGCGCATGCCGTGTCGACGGATCAGCATTACCTGGAAGGCCGCCACCTCTCCGGGGTTTACCCCGTCGGCTATTACCCACACAATATTCATTTCCTCTGGGCCGCCTTGACCATGCAAGGGCGCAACGCCGAGTCCCTGAAAGCCGCGCGTGATCTGATGGGAGCTGTGTCGCTGGACGTCGTGCGTCAGGTGCCGGAGATGGAGTTAACCGTCCCGACTCCGCTGTTCGCGCTGGCTCGCTTCGGACGGTGGGACGACATCTTGCGCGAACCGTCTCCGCCAAAGGATTTGAGCTATAGCGTCGCGCTTTGGCACTACGCCCGCGGACTGGCGTTGACGGCAAAAGGACAGGTTGACCAGGCTGAGGAAGAGCGCCGCAAGCTGGATCAGATCGCGGCAGCCATGCCGGCGGAGCGAACCATCGGACTGAATTCAGCCGCGACGCTGCTGCAGATCGCCTCGCATGTACTCACCGGGCAGATCTCGGCCAAGCGCGGCCGAACCGATGAAGCGTCCCATCACTTCGAGAAGGCGGTCAATCTTCAGGACGGGCTTCGCTACTATGAGCCGCCCGATTGGTACTATCCCGTTCGCGAATCCTTAGGGGATCTGTTGCTTTCCGCTGGACGTGCGACCGAAGCCGAAGCGGTCTACCGTGAAGACCTCAAACGAACGCCGGAAAATCCATGGTCTCTGCATGGTCTCGGGCAGAGTTTGCGGAAGCAGCAGCGCGAGGGCGAAGCCGCCGCAGTCGAAGAGCGTTTCCGCCGCGCCTGGTCCCATGCCGATCTTGAGTTTCACCCGTCCCGCTTTGAAGCGTTCCTCGTCGCCAAGTAGGCATGCGGCAGGAGGTGAATAATGATACGCGGCATGTCGGGTTTGTGCTGGGTTTGCCTTTTCGCGTGCACGCGCTTTCTAGCCGGGTGTGCGACTGCGGTTACCTTTACGGTGAACACGACGCAGGATCTCCATGATACCAATGCCGGGGATCTTCAGTGCGTCGCCGATGAGTCCGGAGATCTGTGTTCACTGCGGGCGGCCGTGGAGGAGGCCAACGCCTTTACCCCTGGCACCGCGCACATTGTCATTAGCGTTCCAGCCGGGACCTATAGCCTCAGCGCCGAGCCGGAAGTCCAGCTGACCCTGAACGCGGGCCGATTCATCGAAATTCGCGGTGCATCCCCTGCGAGCACTATCGTGCAACCGGAGACGGCACACTCTGCAAATGACGGACGAGCCTTTCACATCCTCGGCAGTCTGATCCGGCTGGAAAACCTGACCATTCGCAACGGCAAGGTGCAAACCGGAGAGGGATCTGGTATTGGCGAACCTGGTGGAGGCATTCTGATTGATGGCCCCGGGTACGGGGAAATCAACCACTGCATCATCGAAAACAACGTGGGGGGGCATGGCGGGGGGATCTATGCAAGAGGTGGAACGGGCGGCACACTGTCCTTGCTCTTCAGGGATACCATCATTCGCAACAATGAGGCCAGGTCTGCGGGAGATAGTCGTCACGGAGGCGGACTCTACGCACACCCGGATGTCGATTTCTTACGACTCACGCGCGTGACCATTGCAAACAATCTCTCGGATGGCGTCAACGCTGGTGGAGGAGCGTACTTGAGGGCGAAGACAGTCGAGATCTGGGATTCTTCAATCACTCAAAATGTAGCCGGTCACGGTGCCGGTCTCTATGTGGACGACGGCGACCTGTTAATCGGGCGAAGCACGGTCAGTGGAAACACGCTTGGAGGCGGCATTCGCCTTGCGGCCGGTGCACATTTGACGTTGCGCGACGTGACGATCACGGACAATGAGGTTCATGAAGAGATTGGGGGAGGGGGCGGGGTAAATGCGGTCGGTGGCGACATTTCGGTAACCATCCGGAACAGCATTCTTGCCGGGAATCGCCGCGGCAATACGCCTTCGGACTGCAACGGCACCATTACCTCCAACGGCCATAACTTCATCGGCTCGAATCTGGACTGCACGTTCCAGAGTCAAGACAACGATCAAATCGGCACTGCTGACGCGCCGCTCAATCCGCACTTGCAACCGCTTGCGTTGAACGGGGGTCCCACAATGAATCATGTGCCGGAATCGGACAGCCCCGTCATCGATGCAGGGTCCGGGTGCGACAACGTGGATCAACGAGGACAGGTTCGTCCACGGGACGGGAACGGCGACAATGTGGCCGTCTGCGATATCGGGGCGGTTGAGCGCCAACCGGGACTAGGCATCGACCCAGGCGGGCGTCCATAGTGCGACTGGTATATCAGGCGAAATGTACTCGTAGCCTGGGGGACCGCAGCTCTGCTATCAGCGCTCTCCGTCGGTCGTCCGTGGGTGTTGAGCATGGGCCAGCCAGCACAGGCGGCGTAGAATGGAGCGGGCTCGGACCTACTCTCACACGGGAACAGTATTCTTACAGGAAATAGACGGTTGGGTGGAGTGGCGGAAGATGCCTCCAACGGCCATCCCAGTATTACATCCGTCGGTCACAATTAGATCGGCTCGGATCTGAACTGCACAATTGAAAACCAAAACCGCTCGGTGGAATGGCAGCCGGCTACGATCCAATGGGGGGACGTCATGGGTTCTGCGGCAGCCGCGTCCGAGTCGATGAAGACACGAACCTGCGGCAACAAGACCGTCGTACCGGGAAGATGTAACAATACAGCCGAAGTCCAAAGCTCTGGTTTCTTTATGTGCATTCCCTGGAGAAAAGATATGGTCTCGCAAATCGTTACATCGACGCGATTCTTACTAGCCATCTGTGCATTTCTGTTTACTTTTCCAAATCATCGAGGCAGAGAGCGCTCCACCTTCTCTCTTTTACTCACTCTTGTCCATAAATCACAGTAAGGAGAGCTGTTTGCGTCGAGCGCACGCAGCCGTGGCTTCAGAGGTGGCGGGACAGATCACCAAGCGCGCCGACGACGTCGCGCTTGTCAATGACGACTACAACCTCGCCGTGCATTGCCGAAAGACCGGCGACAAGACAAGTTTTGTGACGATTATAGTGGCTCACCGATCGAGTTTTAATGAAGCTAAGGGACTTGCCTTGAATATTAGGCGCGGGATGGAGACTGGCGTATTCGAATGAGCGACGCTGGCTCGTGCGATATCGGAGCGCTGGAGCAACAACCGGGACTTGGCATTGATCCCGGCGGGCGTCCGTAGCGCTATCGCTGAATTAAAGGCGAAATACCTTACAGCTGTTTGGGAGGGGGCATGTTTGCACAACCCATATCCCGACCCGTTCCTGCTATGACCGGCATAGTCTTGTCCTGCCTTCTGGTATCCTGCGTCGCTCTTGAGTTCGACCGCATGGCGGGGACGGCGTTCCCGCCGGCGCAGATGGTCAACGGCCAACCGGTGACCTTGGAAACCATTTACAACGAAACAGGAATTAGGTTGGATGTGGAGCAGGATGAAACGGCGATTCAGCCGCTCAACATTCCGGAAGAAGACTGTATCAGCGATGCGGAACTCACGACCTTGGAAAACGGACACCGCCACCTTTCGCTGTTCCCGACCTCCATCTGCCCCTTTCTGTTTTGCAACACGTATCATTTGTATGGCGCGGTTGTGAATCACTACGGTGAGCTATTGGACACATGCATTCCAGAATTTATCCTGGGCAAAATGTGGCAAGGACACACCCGGTCGGCCTTTGCCATTTTCTATCAAATGAACACCATTCAAACCAACGGCGCGGAATACCTGCGCACGACCGCGCATGAGGTCGGTCATGCGTTCAACCTCCATCACAGCGACGGCGATGGAACCTCGATCATGACTCAAACCGACGACCTCGTCGGCGAGCCGGTATTTGCGTTTTCGAATCAGAGCCGGGAGCATTTGCAGAATCATCCGGCTCAATGCAAGTTCCCAGGCGCCGTCGGCGGCGCCCCGTTCACATGGGTGATCAACGAGCATGCAGCATGGTTTGAGCATGATGACGTAACGATCACAACCTGTGAGTGAGGTTGAAGGTGTTCCGTGGACATTGTCCGTGAGTCGCATCAAGGAGACATGAAGCGCGTCGTTGCGTGCGCCGTCATAGGGTTGTCTATGCTGCTGTTTTTCGGTCACGGGCTTGCCGAAGAACAGCAGGCCGGCGCCTCTCTTGAGCTGAGGCTTGAAGTCGGAAAGACCAACCTGCTCCTAGGGGAGCCGGTTTATGCGGCGGTCCGGCTCATCAATGTCGGCACGACGCCGGTGGAGGTCTTCAAGGCGCTCGACCCGCAAACGGGTGACGTGCACATTGAAGTCTCAAACCCTAACAGGCCTCGTTTTGTGTTCCTGCCGTTGTTTTATGCCGATGCCGTTGACGCTCGGAAGCCCCTTGCGCCGGGCGAGGAAGTCGCCGCGGCTTTTCCTATTTTTTATGGCGCACTGGGATGGACGTTTCGCCAACCGGGGAGCTATAGCGTGACCGCGAGTTACCGAGATTCAGCTCGAACACACAACAGAGCCGTTCGATCGAACGGCGTGATTGTCTCGGTCGCAGACGAAAGCGGGCTTGGCGCGTTCCTGATGAACGACTCTTCTGCCAGTGATGAGGCAGGAAAATTTCTTCTGTGGCAGCGGGGGGATCATCTGCAAGCAGGACATGCGCTCCTGACCGATCTGCTCAAGACTTTTCAGAATTCACCGGTGGCGGATTATGTACTCCTTGCCTTCGGCAGAAATCTGAGCCGCAGTTTTCGCAATTATGCAGTCGGCCGGATACGCCAACCCGACTGTGCGGCTGCTTTGGCTTACTTCCAAAAGGTGCGGTCCGACCGACTCCCGACCTTTCTGCAGATTCAGAAAAATTTGGATGAAGCTCGGTGTCTCATCAAGATGTCGCAACCGAACCAGGCCGGAGAGTCAATGAATCGGGCCGAGCAATTGGGTGGTGGCCGCCAGGAGTTCCAGCCACTGTTTCAGCAAGCCATGCGTTTAGAACCAGCTCTGAAGCAGACTCCATAGTTGTTGAAATCATGGTGTCACGGTTCTGGCAGATGCAGCAACGTATCATCGGCTTTCATCAGGATGAGCACGGTGACTGGGTAGCCGACCTCGCTTGCGGGCACGGGCAGCATGTGCGCCATCAGCCGCCGTTCGTCAGCCGGCCGTGGGTGGTCACCGAGAAAGGCCGGGCTGGACATCTCGGCCGAACTCTCAACTGCAAGAAGTGTGAAGAAGAACCAACAAGGAATTAAAGAATCAGTTGGAATGACTAGGGAAGGAATCCATGGCTGACATCACAGTTACCCACATTGGAGAGACCACATTCCAAGTAGGGGTTCAGGAAGGCGCCATCCGCACGATCCATCATGTGACGGCCACCCCCGCGGATGTGGAGCGATATGGCGCAGGCGCCTCTGTGGAGCGGCTTATCAAAGCTTCATTCGAATTCCTGCTCGAACGCGAACCCAAGGAATCCATCTTATCCGCGTTTGCCCTCCCGGTCATCGAGCGCTATTTCCCGGAGTACCCGAAGGAAATCCGCAAACGGTTGGCGTAAATCTGTTCTCGCGCATCAGGCATTCGTTCCCGGCGGATACCGTATAAGCGTGCGTCGAAGGATTGTGTACGAGCTGCTGGTCCTTGGCGGGTTATCGAGCGCTTTTCTGCTGCTGTTTCCCAGACGCCCGGTTGCCGTCGATGCGGGGCTCGCTCTGCTCGCTGGGAGTCTGCTCCTGCTCAACGCGAAGGACACGCGCACGAATGTTTGGGGCCCACCTCCACCCGGCCCGGACTGGCTCCGCCGGCGACGCTGTATTGCGAGTACAATGATTCTGACCAGCGTAGCGATGGTGCTGTTCCTGTTGACGGGCATTGTCATAGGCTACCGGGAAGGCGGATGGACCGCGGTTTCCGGTAGAATTCTCAATGGGAACCTCCTGTTTGCCGTTCTGTTGTACCTGCCGTGGACACTCCTCCAACAGACACTCTTTCAGTTCTACCTCCTTGGAAGGATTCGGGCCCTGGAACCCGCGCTGCGTCCGCTTGGTCATGCTGCGATGAACGGCCTGGCGTTCGCTCTCGTCCATCTGCCAGATATCGGGACTGCCGGCATGGCCGCGCTCGGAGGCACAGCGTGGAGCCTCCTTTATCTGCGCTATCGCCTCGTGTGGCCTCTTGCCTTTTCCCACGCCCTGGTGGGCTCGAGTTTCTTCTATTGGGTCAAGGGGCGGGATCTTGCGTTGGAATGGGTTCGGGCCGTCACTAGCCTGTAGCACAGAGCGCTGCTGCCAAGCATGGCCCGTTCGATCTCATGTTCGAGGCTACCGGCTATGCCCCGATCGTCTTCGAGGCGATGGAACACCTCGGCAAAACGGCGTGTTGATTCTCTCCAGCGTCACCGGTGGAGGTCGGAACGTTCAGGTTCCGGCCGACATGATCAATCCGGGCTTCGTGCTCGGCAACAAGGTGATGGTCGGAATGTTGAACGCGAACCGGGAATACTTCGAGGCGGGTGTCTACGATCTCTCTCGTGCGGAATTGGAATTTCCCGGCTGGCTTTCGAAGTTTCTCACCCACCCCGTCGATGGCCTCGAAAATTACGCCGAGATGATGCGGCTGCTGACGGAAGAAAAAGGGGCGATCAAGGTGTTCGTGAACGTGGCAAAAGAATAAGGGGATAAGGGCGAGGCAAACCTGCTACCGTCGGTTGTGCTAGAAAACCATGTGGCCCTTGATGTCGTCAGGTATGCCCGTTTGAGCAATGCGCTCAGCGCTAGGACTCTTTGAACGCCTGGAGTTCCGTATCGCTTCGAGTGCCTTTCTTAGACCTTCTGCAACAGCGTACCAGGCATTGCGTTGGGGGGCAGTATCGCGCACAGGTTTTCCCTTGGGCGGCAAGACCTGATATTGGGCCAGCGGGGTCCGCTCCCAGTTACATTTCTCCAGAATCACGGAAACCAAGGTGGCCTGACCGGCCTCGGCTTGCTCGAGCGCGTGTTTGACTTCCACACCCTGTATATAATCGGATGCTTCAAACTGAGCGCTCAGAAGGAAGAGGATGACATCAGCCGCTTTCACTTCTTCCCGAATGCGTCCGTCCCACTTTTCTCCTACGATCAGGCAGCGATCGCTCCAGACAGCAAGCAGTCCTTCGCTGACCATTGGTTTGAGTCGAACGAGCAACTCGTCAAGCTGTCGGGCATCTTTGCTCGAATAGCTGACGAAGAGTGTGGCCTTCCACTCGTTTGGATCCCGGGCAATTGGGGCGGACACGCGGTTCAGTTCGCGCGAAGTATCGACTGGAACCGTTCCCTCTCTTGTTTGGGCTGAAGAATTCTGACGATTCCGTTCGTCGGCTTCGAGGGTTTGGACCTTGACATACACGCCCGGCTTATCCTCAAGCTCAATCTCCTCATCCGGGTTCAGTCCCTGGATGTCGTCATGAATCCGCTTCAAATCTGTGCGGATAAGGCCGATCATTCGACGGCGGTCAGGGGGATGGCCCTGCACAGTGACGGTGACTTCTCGCTCAGCAGGGTCCCCACGGACCAATGCTCTGCAACTACCGTCGTCCAGCACCACACCAGTCATCCACCGAGGCTGCCCTTCGCTGAGGGGATAGGTTCGGGTGATGAACCGAGGCAGCAAGCCTTCAGGCAGAGCGGCATAGCGGTAACGCAACCGGGTCACGTCCGAGCTTCGCCATTCCGCATTCAGCTTCGGTTGCTGATCGGGAAGACGCTGAGGAACAAGCCAGCGGTCGCCTGCCTCCGTGAGGGGGAATGCTAAGTCAAACCGACGCATCAGTTCGACGAGGTAACGACGCATCTGCGGTTTTTCCTTGGGAAACACTCGACTCACATCCCGCATGTGCATCTCGCCAGTTCCGTCGGATCGAACAGCCTCGCGCAGGAGGGTGTACACGCCGTTGGTGACCCACTGAGGATTCAAAATTGTGGCCTCGCGCAGGCGGGGATCATCCGCATAGTTCAGCGCCACGCCAAGGGCGTGAAGCACCGCAGCGAGACTCTCCTGCATCGATTCGTCCGACTCTCCGAACCGTGCGCAGAGCGTTCGGTAATCACTATAGTTGAGGTAATCTTCCTTGATACCCTCGAGTTGCTCCTTGATCGCCCACCAGGCTGAGGGGAAAGGTTCTTGAACCGCGGGTAGCTCGCCGATCGTCTTCGCAAGCGTATCCTTCAAACGAGCGATGCCCTTCCCCGACTGGCAGTCTGTTTCGACAAAGTCGACGATGAATGGGTACTTCTCGTTCAAAGCATTGCGATCCAGCCGGCAAGGATGGCTCGCCCACTTATTCAGGGCCACAATGACGGGTGAAGGTTCGTTCGTTGCTCGGTCTGTTCCGAACGCCTGAATCAGTCTCAACCAATATTCGGCATCGGTCCGCTCACTGTCTTCGCGCCCAGTCAGGACCAAGATGTACACGCTGCGTTGGGTAAGAAAGAACTGATGAGTCGCATGGGTGATCACTTGTCCTGCGAAATCCCACGTATTGACGTTGATGTGAGCATGTCGGCATGGCAAGTGCCAGCGCGAAATCGTAATTCCCTTTGTCTCCCTCAGGCCCTTACTAAAGGGTTGTCCACGAAGCGCTCGAACAATCGACGTTTTGCCGGCGCCGCCGCGCCCGACCAGCAACAGCTTCACTTCGTTCAACGGACGGCTCTTCTGCTGTTGGCGAAAGTAATAGTCAAGAATGGTCTTGGGCTTGGCTGGCTGCTTTTGCTCATAGACCACTTGTTCATAAGTTGGCCCAAGTACCTCCGGAGCCAAACGGAGCCCAGGGTTACCATGCAAAAACAGGTGACTGAGTGATCCGAGCTGCCTCAGAGTCGCCGGCAGATTCGTGAGCCGGTTGTTGCTGAGATTAAGCGTTGTGAGCTGGGTGAGCTGGCCGAGGGTCTCCCGCAGGGTCGTCAGTTGGTTGTCGCTGAGGTGAAGCTCTTTGAGCTGGGTAAGCTGGCCGAGAGCCTCCGGGAGGGTCTCCAGCTTGTTGTAGATGAGGTCAAGGTAGTCGAGGTGGGTGAGCCGGCCGAGCGCGTCCGGGAGCGTCGTCAGTTGGTTGTGGTTGAGGTGAAGCGTTGTGAGCTGGGTAAGCCGGCGCAGCGCGTCCGGAAGGCTCGCCAGTCGGTTCGACTTGAGGGAAAGCGTTTGGAGCCGCGTGAGCTGGCCGATGGCCTCGGGGAGAGTCGTTAATTGGCTGTTGTCGAGGTTAAGTTCTCTGAGCTGGGTGAGCTGGGCGAGCGCGTCTGGGAGGGTCGTCAGTTGGTTGCCGCTGAGGTGAAGCGCTGTGAGCTGGGTGAGCTGGCCGAGGGCCTCCGGGAGGGTCGTCAGTTGGTTGCCGCTGAGGGAAAGCGTTGTGAGCTGGGTGAGCTGGCCGAGGGCCTCTGGGAGGGTCGTCAGTTGGTTGTCGTCGAGGCCAAGCGCTGTGAGCTGGGTGAGCCGGCCGAGGGCCTCCGGGAAGGTCGTCAGTTGGTTGTCGTCGAGGTAAAGCGCTGTGAGCTGGGTGAGCTGGCCGAGCCCTTCCGGAAGGGTCGTCAGTCGGTTGCCGCTGAGGCCAAGCGTTGTGAGCTGGGTGAGCTGGCCGATCGATGCGGGAACTTGCTCAATCCCGAGGTTGGAAAGATCGAGGACACGACTTTGTTTTTTGACCGCATCGCGGATTCGATCCAGAGCTGCTTGTTCAAGTTTCTTTGCGGACGGAGGCATAGGCTTCCTCTACAGACAGGCGGCGCCCAATGTAACACACCTGTCCGAGAATATGGAGATGACTGGTGTGGCTTCATTGCCAGGCTGGGCCAGGCTGGAATATGATCACAAGTGATCTGCAGCAACGAACCGGGGAGAGGGACCTTCATGCGCAGATTCACGAAACTCCTCATCGGTCTTCTGGTGGTCGCTGGGCTGGTGTACCTTTACTATACGGAAGTGAAGCCGACCGTCATTTTCGGGCTTCGGTCCGACTACGCTCATGCCATTCCCTATCAAAAGATCCCTGCGGGGTTGGAGAGCCTTCGCGCCGAATCGTGCGGACAGTGCCACCGGGAGATCTATGATGAATGGAAGACGAGCATTCATGCCCAGGCGTATCAAGACCCCTTCTTTCAGGCCTATTGGAAGAAGGACAAACACATCTGGGTTTGTCTCAACTGTCATACGCCACTGGAGAACCAGCAAGCCACGTTGATCAAGGACATTCCGCGCGGCCGCGTCGAGAAGGCGCATCAAGAGCCCAACCCGCAGTATGACGCGGAGTATCAGAAGGAGGGGGTGACCTGCGCGGCTTGCCACGTTCGTGATGGCGCCATTCTCGGTCCCTTCGACGACTCAGCGGCGCCCCATCCCACTCAGTTCGACCCGGCCTTCCGGACGACGCAGGTCTGTTACCGGTGCCATAACGTCATCTCGGGACCGGTCCAGTTTTATCGGATCGGGCCGTGCGGAACCTACGCCGAATACGAAGGCAAGTTTTTCATGAAGGAGCGCGGGATGATCTGTCAGAGTTGCCACATGCTGGAGATCACACGTCCTGTGGCAGAAGGGGGACCGATTCGGCAAGGCCGGCAGCATCACTGGCGAGGCGGGCACGATCCCGAGATGATCAAACGAGCCGTGGCCATTCAGGTCGTGGCCGACCCGTCAACTCCAAGAGCCGGAGAGAAGGTCCGGGTAGTCATGACTCTCATCAATGCCGGCGCTGGGCACAAGTTGCCGACCGGCGATCCTGATCGGCATTTCACGGTGGAGTTTGCAGTGGAGGATCAGCATCAGCAGATCCTGGAGAGCCAGACCGACACGATGGGCCGGTGGATTCTGTGGCAACCGGCGATCGTAGAGCTCTATGACAATCGCCTGATGCCGCTGGCCAGCCGGGAGTACACCTTCACCTATCGACTACCTGAACGTCCCGAAGGGCTGCGGCTCGTTGCCAAGGTCCGGTATCATATTCAGTCGGAGCAGCAACATCAGATGTTGATCAACAAGTACGGGCTCACGGCGAATGATCCCTACGTGTTCACCATCTATGAACGTGAAGTGCCGCTCACGGAGAACCTGGCGGCGAGTTTGAATGCAACCGATCCTCGCGTCGGTTGCGCCGCGGAGCGACATGGGTAGGGTTCAATTCTTGTGGATCATGGATGCGCTGAAGAAACTTGTGTGAGGCGCGTCAAGAGGTCACGCTTGAAGCTTCTATCTACCCGGAAACAATAACGGACGCTGTAGGGGGACGAGAGAGTCTTTGAGACCTCTAAGTAGGATTTGCTGGTCGGCTCCGATTCCTTGCCCTCGAAGGCGTCATCTTTCGCGGTTGTGATTCTTGCCGGCACATTCTCGCACTCTAGCATCGAGGCGGAAGTGATCGCCGCGACGGCGAGTGCATCGAAGGGGTTGAAGCCATCGACTCCAAATTGCCTCTCCCATAATGTCAACCAGTCCCGCGCCGGACCGACCAGCCACTCTAAAGCCGGGTTCTTCGCATTCAACGTATTAAGGTCTTCACGCGTGAGCCAGATCTGCGAGGACAGTTCCCATGGCGCCAACGTCAACGGCACCCCGGCCTGAAGCACGACGTCGAATGCCTGAGGGTCAAGTTCAAAATTAAAATCACGAAACGGCTTGTGATTCCTCGTTCCGACAAGAAACTGCTGTCCGGGACGACGGCCGGCCACCGCAATCACTCGGATGATGCGGTCCCGAAGCTCGGGGTGCATGCTAAGCACAGTGGCGACGTTGGTCAGGGGACCGAGCGCGAGAATCGTCAACGGTTCGTGGCGCAGCGCTTCGGCTAATTCCTGTACCGCCTCGGTCGTCCTTCCTAGTTCTTGCGCGCTAGACGCTCCCGGATGCACGGCCAGAGATCCTTGGGCAAATTGACGAACGATCTCTCTGGCAATCGTGACCGCCTTTTCCAACTCTGCATTGCCAAAGACGACGCTGATACCTCGAATGATGAGTTCCGGCGAGTGGAAGGCTTGGATGAGCGCAAACCCGTCATCCACTTCATGACCACCGGGCTCTACAGAAGGGTCCGTATCGATCCAGACGACTGTGGGGGTTTGAGGGACAAGCGCCGGCTCTTCGGAACGGATCGGCAGTAGTCCGAGAATCTGCCATACGAAGACGCCAAGCACCGTGAATGACCACTTCGGGTTCATGGTTTAACACAAAATCAGTCGGTGAGAGAGATCGAGAAGCCGGATCTTTTCATGAAGATCCATGTTCACGGGGACCTGCGCAACACCCAGCAGTCGGCGCATGATCTCGATGCCTGCGAAATTGCGAGCCAGCGTTCTGTCCAAAGGAACCTTTTCCTGATAGACGGCCAGGATGCGTTCGGCCAGCGCATGAGGCTGCCGCGCGAGATAGATGTGCGCCATGAAGACGCCGAGATCGAATTCCGGCGGACCAAAGAAGCAAAATTCGGGATCGATGACTTTGATGCCGAACGAAGTCTTGAGCCAACTCCCCGGAAAAAAATCACCATGGAGGAGGCAATTCCCATCCGCAAGATACTGCTTTCCGAGTTGCTCCACCGCGCGACGGTACCGGGCGTCCGATCGCAGCCGGTCGGCTTCCGCCTGCAGACCCGGCGTCCGTGCGTCCAAATC
This sequence comes from Nitrospirota bacterium, assembly GCA_963703955.1. Classification (GTDB taxonomy): domain Bacteria; phylum Nitrospirota; class Nitrospiria; order Nitrospirales; family Nitrospiraceae; genus CAVPGK01. The sequence goes on from CAVPGK010000010.1 coordinate 173,899, forward strand.
AAGGCCATTGTCATCCTGCAAGGGAACGACAAACAGGTGCTGGTAATTCAATTCACGCATGGCGCGGTTGGTGAGATCGTACCGGCTTTCTTGGGAGCGAAATGCGTCATGCAATTCACAGAGGTAGGCGATGAGGTCACGCAATTCATTATCTTGGAGGTGTCCATCCCGATACAGAAAGGTGCAATCCTCCGCGTCGCCCAAATCTTCCAGCATGAGGAGATGAGAAGCACGGTCCCAGCCCAGCAAACGAGGCATCTTCCGACGGATCGGCTCTGCACCGGCCACGAGCTCATAAAAGCGAGCCTCGATCACCGCACGTTCGACCGGCGCGGCGATGTCGGGATACCGTTCCACCCAGGGGCGCGCTTGTTTGAGAATAAATGTCCGGTGAGAAGTGGTGATGCGGAGGGTGCAATTCATGTTGCCCTCTCCCGCCGGGTCAGCTCGCAAAAGAGCTTCATCGGGCCTGATCCACCTCAGTTCAGTCAGGACTCGGTTCATGGTCTCCAACTTGGTCCGATCCAACACGAAACCCGACCTGTCAGGAACCGAATGACCAGTCATCTGTACCGGATCTCTGTGAATTTCGGCAGTGTATCGCATGGGGCGGCGGAATCCTATGGCGGCCGGAAACTCAACTCTGGGAAGCATTCAGGGCTATATGCGACGGAAGAACTGTCTATCCTGACCTGTAACGAAATACCATGTACCAAGACGGTCCAGCGAGGAGTCAAACCGCATGAACCACCTGAGCATCAAGATGCAGTGATCCTATCTGAGAGATTGACAGAAGAGAGGGGGGACTCCATGATACAGAGCAAACAACCATGCCCACATCCGTTGAGCTGACGTCAGTCCCGCGCTCATCAAACGGCACGAAGATCGTGATTCTGGCTCTCTTCGCCGCCGCGCTTGGCGCGTTTTTCTACTTTGATCTCGGCCGCTATCTCTCTCTCGAAGCGCTGAAGTCCAACCGCGATAGCTTGCTGGTCTTTACCGAGCAGCACTACCCGGCGGCCGTGGCGCTGTACATTGGATTCTATATCGTGATGGTCAGTGTGTCTCTGCCTGGCGGGGCGATTACGACCTTAGCCGGAGGGTTTCTCTTCGGCAGCCTGCTTGGCACGTTGTACGTCAATCTCGGCGCCACCATCGGCGCGACGTTGGCGTTTCTCGCGTCACGCTATCTCTTGCGGGATTGGGTGGAATCGAAATTCGGCCATCGACTTGGGGCGATTCAAGAGGGATTTGCGAAAAATGCCTTCAGCTATCTCTTGACGCTTCGACTGATTCCGATCTTTCCGTTCTTTCTCGTGAATCTGGTGTCGGGGCTCACACGGATGAAAACGCTTTCGTACATGGCTGCGACGTCCCTTGGCATCATTCCCGGCAGTTTCGTGTACGCCTACGCCGGACGCCAGCTCGGGACGATCAATTCGCTCAAAGAGATCGCGTCGCCCAATGTCCTCCTGGCTTTTACCCTTCTGGGTCTGCTGGCGCTGGTGCCGGTGCTCTATCGGAAGTTTTCTAACGGAACGAAGTAGGCAGAGGAGATGCCACCATGTCGACAGAAGCCGTGACCGTTCTCCCGAATGACGAACACAACCGCGCGCTGGTCAACAATGTCCATCCGCCGGATTGGGTCAACCCGGAACCGAGCGGACGGTATAACATCGTCGTGATCGGGGCCGGGACAGCGGGCCTCGTGACTGCGGCAGTGGCCTCCGCATTGGGCGCCAAAGTCGCGTTGATTGAGAAGCATCTGATGGGCGGCGATTGCTTGAATGTGGGGTGTGTCCCGTCTAAAGGCGTCATTCGGGCCACGCGCGCATGGGCGGAGGTCCGCCGGGCCGATGAGTTCGGCCTGCATATTCCCGCCGGCGTGAAGTACGACTTCGCCGCTGCCATGGCGCGCATGCGGAAATTGCGAGCCCGCATCAGCCACACGGATTCGGCGCACCGTTACAAGAAATTGGGTGTGGATGTGTTCATCGGGGAAGGACGCTTCACAGGACCCCACGCGGTCGAGGTTGGGGGTAAGACGCTGAGATTCAGGAAAGCCGCCATCTGTACCGGTGCCCGTGCGGCTGCGCCATCGATTCCTGGACTACAGGAGGCGGGTTATCTGACCAATGAGACGATCTTTACACTGACTGAACTCCCACCGCGGTTGGCGGTCATCGGGGCCGGTCCCATCGGATGTGAAATGGCTCAAGCGTTCGCTCGATTTGGCAGTCGAGTTGGTCTCTTTGAGCAAATGAGCCACATCCTGCTCCGCGAAGATGCTGATGCCGCCGCGATTGTCCAAGATCAAATGAGAAAGGACGGCGTTTCCTTTGTCTTTGAATCCAAGGTCACTCGTGTCGAGCGCTATGGCGGGGAGAAGGTAGTTCACTACGTGATGAATGGAGCGATGAAGGAGGTTGTGGTCGATGAGATTTTGGTCGGTGTCGGACGTGCGCCGAATATAGAGGGACTCGGGCTGGAAGAGGTTGGCGTAGAATATGACACGCGCAACGGCGTGAAGGTCAATGCTCGTCTCCAGACGAGCATTGCGCACGTCTACGCGGCCGGCGATATCTGCTTCCCGTTCAAGTTTACGCATACGGCGGACGCGATGGCCCAGATTGTGATCCAGAACGCGCTCTTTCCGCATCCCTTTGGGCTGGGCTACGCGAGCACGGAGTCGTTGATCATTCCCTGGTGCACCTATACGGAACCGGAAATCGCGCACGTGGGTCTGTATGAGGAGGATGCAAAGGCCAAGGGGCTGGAAGTCGAGACCTTCACCTACAAGCTTGATGAGGTTGACCGGGCGATCCTGGACGGCGAGGATGAAGGCTTTGCGCGGGTGCATGTCAAGAAGGGAACCGACAAAATTCTCGGCGCAACCATCGTGGCGGCGAGCGCAGGCGACATGATCAATGAGTTCTCGGTGCTGATGAAGGCCGGCGTTGGCCTGAGCACGATTTGCAGCACCATTCATCCGTATCCGACCCAGGCAGAAGTGGTAAAAAAGGTTGCGAACGCCTGGCGGAAGACGACGTTTACAGAGGGAAAGAAAAAGATTCTGACGAAATGGTTTAGTTGGAATAGATGAAAGAGGGGGCGGCTGGGCTGCACCAGTGCTCCCGGAGCACGGATTTGTTCTTGCCGGAGCAGAAGACACGACCAACCAAAGATGTGCCTGAAACACCTTTCATTGCCGGTGGGAATGTTGGTTCTTGTTCTCGCCCTGCCGCGTTCTACTCATGCTCAGTCCGGCGGCGTGCTCGAGGTGGGGAAGTTTTCAGCGGCGCAGGCGGGCGATGGCCTGCCTGACGGCTGGAAGCCGTTGACCTTCAAGAAAATCGAACATCACACTCAGTACCGGTTGGTCAAAGATGAAGATGCCGTTGTCATTATGGCGGAAAGCATGGCGGCCGCATCGGGGTTGACCAAGGAGATCACGATCGATCCGAACGAATACCCGATCGTGCAGTGGCGGTGGAAGGTCGCCAATCTCATCAAGAAGAGCGATACGGCGAAGAAAGCAGGAGATGACTACGCGGCTCGGCTCTACATCACGTTTGCCTATGACCCGAAGAAAGTCGGATTCATGGAGAAAGCCAAGTTTGAAGCGACCAGGTTGCTCTACGGGCAATATCCTCCGTTGGGCGCTATCAACTACATCTGGGCCACCAACGAGCCGAAGGGGAGGGTCGTTCCGAATCCGTACACCGATCGGGCCATGATGATTGTCGTTCAGACCGGCGCGGACGGTCTCAAGACATGGTTCACCGAAGAACGGAACCTGTACAAGGACTATAGGCAGGCGTTTAACGAGGAGCCGCCGATGATTTCCGGGGTGGCGATCATGACCGATACCGACAATACCGGTGAGTCGGCGATAGCCTATTATGGCGACATTGTGTTCAAGAAGGCGAGCGTGAATTGAAGGCGACGAATCGGAACACGATTAAGGCCAGCGGCTCCTCCTCCGATCTAAGAACGATGAAGGGGCTGACCTTCGCGGGTCAGCCCCTTCACTGAAGAGGGAACGGTTGGCGACGGTCTCGATCTATTGGATCGAGTTGACGTGCCAGCCTTTGGTAATTTCAGCCCTGATGGAATCACCGGGCTTTTTCTCGCCTCTGACTTTTTTCGTGTCCTTGCTGACGTAGAGGCGCATTTCCTTACCGGAGTAATCTTCGACGATGTAGATGTTGCCGTCGATTTTGTTGAGCTTCCCATCCACGGTCTGAAAGGGAGGGCCGGGCTTAGTATCGTACACTGTTCCGGGTTTTTTGGATTCGGCCACGGATTTTTTGGAATCAGCCGCCAAGGTAACCGCAACCGAACTCAACATGAAGGCGGCTGCAAGGGCAACGACTGCCGTCATGGATTTCATGAGAGACCTCCTTTGAGAAGAGAAAAGCATTTTCCTATGGTTCGCAAGGGCATGTGCACAGCAAGGCCCTTGCCTGGCCGCGGCTCACGACGTTTTCGCAGCAAAGTCAAAGCATTAAGGAATTCTTTGAACGATCAGATCGATAACGAAAAAGTGGGAAAGCTAAAAAACGTCATCGAACTGTGCAATTGTGCTCATGATGCGTAGACTGGTTTTTGTCATGGGGGCTATTCTGATCGCCGGATGCTCGACGGTGCCACGATCGTTTCAGCCGATCGAAGCCATCACACCCAACGAGTTTTCCTATCAGCGGTTCGATGCCACGCTCAATGCGTATGTGAAAGACGGCGTGGTCAATTATCCGGGCATCGCGCGTGATGAGCGATTTCAGCTCCACCTCTGGCAATTAGACCGGATTGATCCATTTCAGCTTCCCACTCGACGTGATCGGTTGGCGTTCTGGATCAATGCCTATAACGCGTTTGCCATCAAGGGGATCTTGGACGGCTATTCGCCGATGACCGTGTGGGGACGATACCGCTACTTCATTGCTCGGGAGTATCACGTTGGGGGAAAGTCGATTAATCTGTACGATCTCGAACGAAAACTGCTGATCCCGGATTACCAGGAGCCTCGCATCCACTTTGCGATCGTGTGCGCCTCCAAATCCTGCCCCAAGCTTCGATCCGAAACCTACATGGCAGAGACTCTCGATCAGCAACTGGATGAGAGCGCGCGAGACTTTATCAATGATCCGACCAGAAATCGGTTCGATCGCGAAGGGAAAGTGGCCCACCTGTCGATGATCTTCAAGTGGTATGAGGAAGACTTTGCGGAGCAGGCCGGCTCGCTCGTCAAGTATGTCCGCCGGTATGTCACCGATCCGGCGTTAGCAGAGGACCTCGAGCAACGACCCTATCAGGTCGAATTCATGGAGTATGACTGGAATCTGAACGGGATCCCCTATGCTCGTAAGAGCTGACGAGCGCGTATCCATTGCGCGGCTTCTGCAGTTTCTAGAGCGCGGCGAACGCCTCGCCCACGACTGCGCGCGTGCCCAGGCGGCGCTGGCGCCGGAGGCGGGAATGCGCCGCTTTCTGTTGGGGCAAGCGCGTCAAGAGTACTACCACGCTGTGGTTTTCCAGGGGGCCATTGCTTGGCTGGCTCCACGGCATGTGGGCGCCGGTCCCTTGCTCTCCCCGCTGGAACGGTATCGCGCGTTGCTTGAGGAGGCCTTGGACGATGGAAATCTCGCCGAGACACTCCTAGCGGAGCAGATTATTCTAGAGGGACTGGGTGAAGCCATTTTGGCGCGGATCGAAGAAGGATTGGTCAAACGCCAGGCGCCTTTTGCTCGACTGCGAAGGATTCTCTTGTACCAAGAAGAAGCACATCATGACTTCGGTCGGCGGACGTTGGATCGAGCTTTCTCGGCGGGGACGGAGTCAGTCGAGGCTCTCCGTCTCCGTGCGCAAGATTATCTTGCCCTGACTGACACTATGGTGGCGGGGGTCGCTGACCTCTTCGAATCGATTGACGAGGATCCCTCCCTCTATGCGTCACGCGCGAGGCGCAATCTCCCGGATTGGGTTGTTGCGAAGCCGGCTTGATTTGAAGGCGTAGTGTCGCAGCGAAGAATGACGACGCCAACGCCGCAGATGAATCATTATCGGTGACCAGAATGATCTCCGTCATCATTCCCACCTACAACGAGGAAAAGGCCTTGCCGATGACGCTGGGCCACCTGCTGGCGCAATCGGGTGACTATGAAGTGCTGGTGGTGGATGGAGGCAGCACAGACCAGACGCGAGACACCGTGTCGATCATGCCGAACGTTCGCCTGATGACGGCCCCAAAAGGCCGGGCCTGCCAGATGAATACCGGCGCCACGCTGGCCACGGGCGAGTGGCTCTTGTTCCTTCACGCAGATACACGACTACCCGAGGGGGCGTTAGCCAGACTCAACGCCATGGAAGCGGATGAATCGGTTCAGGCCGGAGGGTTTTTGCACAGCTTCTCGGGGCATGATTGGCGCCTGAGACTGGTTTCCTACCTCGACAATTTCCGATGCCGACATTCTCGGATTATCTATGGAGACCAGGCTCTATTCGTGCGACGAACTCTCTTCGAACGACTTGGGGGATTCCCGGACCAGCCGATCTTGGAGGACGTGGCCTTGGGCGAAAAGCTGGCTCGCTTCACCTTGCCGATCCTCCTTCAACCTCCGGTCATCACCGATTCACGAAAGTTCGTCAAAATGGGCGTGTGGCGCAGCTTCGCGCGCGTGCTGCTCATCATCCTCCACGTCGAGTTTCGCCTGCCATTCCTCCCGCGCGTCTTCTTTCAGGATGTTCGTTGAAACCCGGTTGAGCAAGCGCTTGTCGGTTTCGTAGACACGGGCCACGGCTTACGGCGAGCCGGACACCGTCGGCCGACGGAATCAATGGAACCATGTTTTTGAATTGCGGTAGTATGTGACCGACACACCCCCGGCATCGATGAAGAGTATCCCGCGGGATTAAATGGTTCGATGGATGGACAGTGGACGATCATTGGAGCCACCTTTAGCAAGCAAAGACTGTTCATGGACGAAGAGGTTTGTCGGCCGGCTTCGCGCGTGACCTCGCGTGCAGGTGGTAGATGCACATTGCACCGGATGCTTCGGATGAAGTGGAACTGGTAGCGCGTAGCCTGAGGCAGGATCGCGAGGCCTTCGGCGAGTTGATCGAGCGCTATGCTCCTCCGATCTTGAATATAGTCGTTCGCATGGTCGGCCAAGAAACCGACGCCTACCAGGTTGCTCAGGAGACGTTTCGCTCGGCGTTCAACACTCTTTCAACTTTCCGGGCGGACTCGAAATTTTCAACCTGGCTCTACCGTATCGCCGTCACTGCATGTCACGATTGGCTCCGGAGGCATCAGACCGAGGGCCCAACCGGTAACCCAGACGCCGAGTCTGTGCCGGAGGGCATCATCGATCACGGTACAACGGAATACCAACCGTCGGAAAAGCCGTCGGTTGATCAACTGGATCGCGCGATTCGAGCGCTGCCATGGGTGTACCGAGAGGCCTTCATTCTCAAACACATCGGAGGACTCGGTTACGAGGAGATCAGCGACATTCTCGATGTCAGCCGGGACACGCTCAAGATGCGTGTCTACAGAGCCCGCTCCAGGCTGTGTCGGGACCTGGTCCAGCTCAGAGGCGAAGGATAGCACCGGACCCTAGGTGGGTGATGGATATGGATGAGCCGGAACTGTTGATGCAGCGGTTTGTGGACAACGACCTGACGGCGGAAGAACGCATCCGGCTACTGCGAATGCTCGATCAGGATAAGGCCCTGCGGCGGCATCTGTTGGATACCGAAGCCCTGATCGCTGACGCCGCACACCTCCCGAGATTTGTTCCGCCAATCGGGTTTCGGGGTCAGGTGTGCGATCGCCTGGCCGTGCGGCAACCCAGCATCATGACGCGAGCGCGGATTCTGCTGACCGAGCCACATGTCTTTCGATGGAATGTTGCGGGCGCCCTCGCCGCCGGACTTCTACTGTTGGCTGTGGCGTGGTTTTGGGTGAGCCACTGGCCTGGTAGGTGATCGCGGAGGGCGATTTCTTCCCGAGGCGATCCCTTCGATAACTTCTCCGCCAAGATGAAGTGAGGCCGCCACCAGAAGGATTCCCACCTCAACTTCAGCCAATAACCATTGTTCAGTCAAGCTATGACGCGGTAGGTCGCTGAGAACCTTCTTGCAATCAGGCTGTGGAACCACCGTCATGTCAATGGCTTGTGGGCCCAGATTGTAAAGGCATGATCGTGCTACGCCCGAGCGAACCCATCACGCCCGTGGTCCTGAGAGCACAAGGCGGTCATAGCCGGAAACATTGACAAATCTCACGTCACCCCTAATACTTTGAAATGATCGCTCCAGGTATCAATGATACGCGAGAAACTCTCGGTAATTCATGCTTTCCACTGACCGCGTGAGTGTCATGGCTCAAACTCCCTCCATTTCCATCCTCCTCGCGAACGCCGAAGCCGAAGAGATCAAGACGACAACCATGGGGATGCGGGTTGTGTTCCCCGGGTGTCGGGTCGAAGCCGTGTACTCTTCGGAGGAAGCGCTGGAATGGGCTTCGAGGTACGCCTGGGATGTCATTCTGCTGGACGATCGATTACTGCAGGAAAGCTGGTTGACCATGATTCCTGAGTTCAAGCAGCGTGCCCCGAAAGCCACGGTCATTACACAGACGGAACAGAATGATATCGGCATTGCCATGGAGGCAATCCGCGCCGGTGCGGAACATTGCTTCTATAAGAAGTCCGCCACGTTTCTGACCGACTTGCCGGTCATCACGAAAGCGTTGTTGGAAAAGCGGCAGATACCGGTGATGCTGGAGCGTGTCACGGATCATTTCGTGCCGTTGGCTGAGCATATGACGGAAGTGGTGTATGAGTTGGACCCTGAAGGTCGGTTTGTCAACGTGAGTCCCGGAGTTGTGTCATTGCTCGGCTATGGCCCGGAGGAACTGATCGGCTGTCATTTTTCTCAAATAGTCCCCGCCGAAGAATTCCACCTGGCTCAGTATCATCTGAACGAGCGGCGCACGGGGGAGCGGGCGACCCACAATGCGGAACTGCATCTCATCACGAAGCGGGGAGGGGAGAAGCAGCCCCAGATGGTCGAGGTCGAACTCACCGCCATGGGCGTCTACAATCAGGAACGACAACTCCTGGGAACAGTCGGGGTGATCCGCGACGTTCGAGGGCGCAAGCAGGCCCTTCGGCAGCGCGAAGAGCAGTTGCGGCAGGAATTGCAGCGGCGTGAAGAAGAGCTCCGTCAAGAGTTCAAGCAACGCGAAGAACACCTCGGCAAGGAATACCACGAGTGGGAGACCAAGCTGGAACGAGAATTAGGACGTCGCGAGGAGCAACTCCGCCAGGAATTTCAGGAACGTGAAGAGCAGTTTCGGCAAGATCAGGTACGCCATGAGCAGCGTCAGGATCTTTCCTCAAACGCGGATTCGCCGCATCTATCGGGGACCATTCTACTCGTTGAAGCGCAGGACACCGTCCGTGGCCTCACTCGTGAGGTTCTCCAACGACATGGCTACACGGTCCTGGAAGCCCCTGACGCCTCTGAAGCTCTGGCCATCTGCAAGACTCAGAAAGGTCCAATTCATCTCCTCGTGACCGATGTGGCCAAGCCTGGGACGATCGGGCTCGAGCTGGCCAGTCGGCTGACGTTGATGCGATCTGAAATGAAGGTCCTATACCTCTCGGGATATCTGAACGATACGAAAACCCATCTTAGTCTGCTGACTAGAGGCATTGGGTTCCTTCAGAAGCCATTCACGCCGGATACCTTGATCCACAAGATTGCCGAAATGGTAAACGTCTCTCAAGGTACCGAGAGCCCGTCTATGAGATTGACCATCATCCCATAACCTCAGTTCTTGCCTCCTTTCCGTCTTGATCAAGCCTCCGCTTTGCTTAATCTCCCTCATCACCTGCTGTCGCGCGTGCGCTTAGAGCCGAAAGACATCAGGTCACGGCAGCCTGGCGCAAACCCCGACGACTGAACTCCGCTCTTTCTCCAACAGGAGCAGAAATCGGAAAGGGGAGAAGGTAATCACTAGGGAGAGCAGAAGGGGGCCCAGACAGGAGTGATCTGGGCCCCTCGAAGCGTAAGATCCGGCAGGCTCATTGGCAGTTCGGTGGAGGGACGCCAGCGGGGAACATCCTCGCCAGCGCAACCCACCGGGGAACATCTTGGGTGAGGGGGAATGTCACGCCTCCGCCTGTTTGCAGGTTCATTGCGAGCCATTCCTTATACAGATTACAGACATTCGTGGGATCGGACAGATTCACCCTCTGACTCGATTCACCTGGGAGAGTCGGTGGACCCATGAGCGTCCTAACGGATGCCATGGACATTCCTGTAGGGAGGATGAGGACCTTCCCTTTCGACTCATACGGTTGACAAAGAAGCTCTACACGATTCGTAAATGTGCCGTCTTCGCACCTATACATGGGTTCCTCCGCCCATGCGGGAGACGCCGACACGAAGGCCATGACGATCATGATTAGGTATAACAAGGTAGTACCTCCGGTTAAGGGTTGAAGCTGAGGACTGATTCTATGTGTCTTGCAACCGTTCCACTTAAATCGACGTTTTCTCTTCGCGAGCCGAAAGAATCCAGAAAATTTCATGTCATTGACCGGTAGATCCATCATTACCTATCAACCCGTCGACAGTAGCATAATAAACCACAACACTGTACGTATTCAAGTCTAAGTAATTCATGTACCTCATTGCCCTCCCACTCCTGGGCGAATATTGAATCTACCCCTACCATCCTTCGAACCCGGAGCTTCCCGTCGAGTCCACGGTGACTGTGGAGGTAGCCTATGCTACGTGAATTTACATGCTTGTGGCAAGACGGGCCAACACCGCGTCGATATTGATCAAATAGATCGGGGGGACAGCCTTCCCCAACTCTGATTGAAACCTGATTTCAGATGAGCGCGTCCTTGCTGCCTACGCCAAGCATGGTATAGTCTGCCGCCATGGCAGGGCAGGACTATTACCGGACACTCAGGGTTCCACGGGACGCTTCTAATGAAGAGATTAAGAAGGCCTACCGCAAGCTGGTCTTCGAGCACCACCCTGACCGGAATCCGAACAGCAAAGAGGCCGAGGCGGCAATTCGCGAGATCAACGCCGCCTATGAGGTCATCGGCGACCCGGACTCCAGAAAAACCTATGACCGGCTGAGGTTTGGCGATGAGATCATTGCCGAAACGCCCGACCTGGGGGTGGTCCTCCAGCACATGGAGGACAAGCTCTTTGACGAGGGACGGAAGGACCTGTTTACGGTCCTGATGAAAAATGTCGGGCTGATCAAATCGGAGCTGGCACTCATTCGGACGCGAACGGTTGAGGCGCAGGGTTATGACTCGTTCAAGGAGAGTATTGTGTTGCAGCGCGCGGCGGAAGCCCTGCCTGACCTGCTCACACCCGACATGGAAGCCAGGAAAAAACGACTCCTCGATGTGGCCGTTCAGATGATGATCTCTCAGCGCGTCGTCGGCAAAGAGGATGAACAGGGGGTCAATGTCATGCGCGATCGATTTGAAGACGTGTATCGGCGAGGGCTGCTGGTAGGATTTCAGAGTGCGTTGGAGTTATTTTACGTGCGGCGATGAAAGGCGGCCGTCCCTACTTGCCGACGCTAGGCACCACGTCTCCGTGCGGTGAGCGTGAGGAACTCGTGGCCGTCGGTGCGGTGTTTCGCTGGGAAGTGGTGGAAGCAGAAGTACTCCAAGGTGTCCACGGTGAAGCCAGCCTCCTCCGCGCAACGGCGCAGCACGTCCTTCTCAAAGATATGCACCATCGGCGGGAGTCTCTCCTTCCAATCCGGCGTCGCGACGGTGCGAGGATCGAACATGCCAGGCCAGCGTTCGCCGCCGCGCGCTCGCTTCTCATACTCCGGCCGTAATTTGCGATAGAAGCTCAGGCTGGGCGTCATCACGACCACGTAGAACGCCCCGCCCGGTTCGAGCCAGCGTCGAACGCTGTGGAAGGCGAGCTCGACCGTCGGTCCATCGAAAAAATGCAGCACTTGCGCGGCAAGCACTCCGCTCAAACTGCCATCAGCGAGGCGAATCTCCTCGGGAAACCGCGCCGGCATCAGCACGAGACGCTTGCGATCCTCTGCGGACGCGGCCGAGGCCAGCACGCCGAGCTCGGAGGCCGAGAGGTCGTTGGCAATCACCGTGGCTCCGGCGCGCAGGGCGGGCAGCGTGGTGTTGCCGAAGGCCGCGCCGATTTCCAGCAGCGGACGACCGGCCCTGCCGGCCAGCTCGATGAACGCCTCCGCTGCGGGCGAGGGCTCCTCGGTCATGATGCCCATGGCGTTGTCGGTCGGGATTAACCCGTCCTCGACGGCTCTCGGCCAGTGCTCGTTCATGGATATGACGCCTCCAATTGGCCGGGGACGGGGCCTGCAAACAGCGCGGCGAAGTACTGCACCTTCCGTCGGTCACTCGTCCAGCTAACGTTGGGCGTCAGCCGCGGCCGCTTGCGGGCGTCGGTTGCACGCCATGGTTAGAAGGCGAAACTTCCGGAGACCACAGTTTCCGCCAACTGGCGATCAACTGTTTTGTTTGTCGATGTTGTGGAAACCGCGACGTGATGTTGAGAGCACGGCACGCACCATCATAGAGATCTACTACCGAATTGGCCGTGATGTGCAGAAATCGTTCGACATCGCCGTGGCGGATTGGCGACTTACCACGAACAGGTTCGTATGTGACTCGCTTCCGCTTGACCTCGAATACTCCCATCCGTCGGTCGTGGATAATCTCGTTTCGTTTGGTCGAGAGCCATTCAATGTCCTTTTCACTCGCAGTGAACTTAAATCCGTGATGCTCTCTCAATTCCCTGAATCGGTTAGCGACGCTCCATTGAGAACGGTCACGAACTCGTCGCTTTACGATGTCATGAAGCAGTTCCTCGACGGATCTTGCGTCAAGAATCTTCCCAAGCTTTACCTGCACTTATTCGCCAAGGTTTGCTGGGTTTTTCAGATACAGTGCTTCTTCTACCTCCGCAAGAATAGCCTCCAGCCACGAGAAGGCTAAGACAACCGAGCTTTCCTGAAAGATAACGTCAAAGTAGCTATATTCATGCGGTGTAACGTTCCTAAGTTCCTTCACAACAGGAAGGTCGACAGATTCATATAGCCCACGATTCCGCACATTCACATCGAGAATGCAGATTTGCGCTGTATTTCCAGTGATCCGGTAAAGGGTCAGCTGAAAATAACCGTGCACGAGAGTGCTCGCTGCTTTCAGAAAGGCTTCGCGAGAATCCACTGGAGTCGCCTTCTAACTTGTATCTTTACTTTTTCATGTATGAAAACATCGTCAAAGCCAACCAGGACGGGATAGATCGGAACTAACTTGGTCGCCGAGACCGTTCAATAGCATGGGTCATCCCGTTCTGCCTCCTCAAGAGCTCGAACAGTTGCCTGGGCTGGAAAGAGCCCGCATCATACGCAAGACCGAGCCGCGATGGAGGCGTCTAGAAGAAAGGAGGCTGCGATGGCGGAAGTGACACCCACCTTTGTCGGCATCGATGTGTCCAAAACACAGCTGGATGTGGCACTGCGTCCGTCGGGTGCCACGAAGTCTGTGCTCAACGACGACCCCGGGATCAAGACCCTGGTGGAGTGGCTGGGTGTGGTCACCCCTGCGTTGATCGTGCTTGAAGCCACGGGGGGTATCGAACGGGCGGTGGTGCGGGCTCTGGTGGCAGCCGAGCTGCCCGTCACGGTGGCCAATCCACGTCAGGTGCGCGATTTTGCCAAGGCCACAGGGCAATTGGCTAAAACAGATACGCTCGATGCTCAGATCTTGGCTCGCTTTGCCGAAGCGGTGCGCCCAGGGCTGCGCCCCTTGCCGGATGACATGACCGCGGCCCTGCGGGCGCTGCTCACCCGTCGACGCCAACTCATCGAAATGCTGACCGCTGAAAAAAACCGGCTGAGTCGGGCTCCCCGACAAGTGCACAAGCGGATTGAGGCCCACATTGGCTGGCTGCAAACAGAACTGGAGCGAGCCGATGCGGACCTCGATCAAACGATCCGTCAAAGTCCCATCTGGCGTGAGCAGGAAGATCTCCTCAAGAGTGTGCCGGGGATCGGGCCTGTGGTCAGTCGCACCGTACTGGCCGAGCTGCCTGAGCTGGGAAGCTTGAACCGCAAACAGATTGCGGCGCTTGTCGGAGTCGCCCCACTGAATTGGGATAGCGGCACGCTGCGGGGGCGCCGCGCGATTTGGGGTGGTCGGGCGCACGTGCGGACTGCTCTCTACATGGCTGCGTTGGCTGCCAGCAGACATAATCCCGTGATCCGAGACTTTTACAGAAGGTTGCGTGCAGCGGGCAAAGCGCCTACCGTTGCCCTGGTTGCCTGCATGCGCAAGCTCCTGGTCATCCTCAATGCGATGCTCAGACATCGCGTTCCGTGGCGGCCAGTAGTTGCTCAAATTCCTTGAAACTGAACACAGTTGCTATTAAGTGTGCTGCAGGCCACCTGTGCAGCATAGCGTGGTGACCTGAAAGCTCAACTGACGCGAAAGTCTACTGCAAACTCGCAGGGTTATCTAGTGGGTGGCCCTGCGTCGCCCGCCTGGATAGACGGTGAATCCTGCAGTCTATCCAGCTCCCAGCCCGCAGTGGATCCCAGCAGACAACTTGCAGTCAGAGACGGTCCGCCGGGCTGTCTCCGTGTCTATTCGGAATGAGCTATTCCGGCAAGGTCACTAGGTTGCAATGGGCGGCAATTCGCAAGAAATCTTTGTCCGCTGTGAGCAGCGGAAACCCGTGCTGGAAGCAGGCTGCCGCGATCAGAAAGTCGATTGGGCTGGCCAGAACTCCTTTGGTTCGACAGAGCGATCGGACTCGCGCTGCAGCCACGTAGATCTGGCGGTCCAATTCGAGAAGCGGAAAAGCATCCATGAGGGAGAGCAAGCGGTCGAATTGTTGAGGAGATCTGAGGCCGTCTAAGAGTTCCTGGAGAATATTGCCGATCAAGAAGATCCCATCTCCTGATTCCAGGTGCCGGCGAAAAGCGAGAACATGGGGGTTAGCCTCATTAACGCGCGGCCTTCTCAACACCAGCGACCATACGGAGGTATCAACGACCAGATTCACGGCCTCGACGATCTTTCTTGTAGTCCCAGGTTTTGCGGAACTCGATGGTGCCGAGAGCTTTCAGGATCTCGCGTTGTCGTCTCCGTTGGATGAACTCCGTCAAGGCTTGCGTGACCGTCTCTTTCTTCGTGCGGAGTTTCCCGATGCGACGGGCCCGCTCGAGCAGCGCATCATCGATGGCCAGATTGGTCGCCATGTAAACCTCCATGTGTAAGAACTACACATAGAGTAACGCATGCGGGTAAAATGTGTCAAACTGGCGACCAGAGTGCCCTTCGTGCCCAAGATTCCCCGCCCGATAGTCGTGGCCGATCAGGACAGAATAGATTGGCCCTGTAGGATGGACGGACTTGAAACGAAGACTCGGATGGTTCGGATTCTGGTGGAAGAGTCGATAGATCCGACGCACAGACGTTGAACTTCTGTCGGCAAGTGGTGTCCGAGATTCACAATTTGTCGCATCAAGCTTCTCCGTCCGCCCGGCACGATGCTCTGCCAATTTCCAACCTTAGTTTATGCTTTTGCCCACCATGTTAATTCATGTCCACGCTCTAAGATTTTCAGTCCACTGCCCTAAGACTCAGACAGCGGTCCGCTCGCGAACTTGCCCGCCTGCATCACTCCGGCGATCCGGGTTCGATCCCGAAGCAGGTTGATCCGCCTCAGAGGGTTCCCGTCAACAATCAGGAGGTCCGCCTGTTTGCCGACCTCAATGGTTCCGACTGACTGGTCGATCCCCAACAAGCACGCGGCTCTTGAAGTCCCGGCCATGATGGCTTGCATGGGGCTCAGGCCAAGGCTGACCATGCGTTCCAATTCCTGCGCATTTTCTCCGTGATAGTTGAACGGCGTTCCCGCGTCGGTTCCCAAGGCGATGGCAATACCGGCGCGAATCGCCTTCTTGAAGCTGGCGACGTGCCGATCCCGCATGGATCGGGCTCTCTCCAGAGCGGTCGCGGGAATTCCACTCGAGAGGCTGCATCCGGCGGTTGTGGCCAATGCCGAGAGCGTGGGCACCATGAACACGCTATTGTCGCGCATCAACGCGGCGGCTTCATCATCCATCAATGTGGCATGTTCGATCGAATGAGCGCCCGCGCGGACGGCATTTTTCATCCCTTCGGCTCCATGGGCGTGGGCGGCCACTCGGCGGCCGGCTCGCCGAGCCTCGGCCATCCCTGCTGTCAATTCTTCCAGGCTCAGTTGGGCGGAGTCCGGCGAGGTGTCGGGGGTCAGCACGCCGCCGGAAGCGATGAACTTAATGACGTCTGCGCCAGCGGCTAATTGTTCACGAACTGCCCCCACGATATCGGTCGGTCCGTCCGCCTGGCGGCCGATGAAGCGGGCGTGACCGCCTGTCATGCAGATCGCCAGGCCGGCCGCGAGAATCCGAGGTCCCGGTATCAGTCCGGCTGCAATGGCCTGTTTGAGCGCAAACACCGAATGATCTCGAAAGCCGAGGTCGCGAACCGTCGTGAATCCGGCTTCCAGCGTGCGGCGGGCATAGGTGGCGGCCTTGAGCAGAGTGAATCCAGGGTCTTCATCGCGAATCGTCCGGACCACATCCGCCTCGGCGCCCAGGCACAGGTGAACGTGGCAGTCGATGAGACCCGGTAAGACCGTCAGGCCCCGGACGTCTACCTCTCGTGAACCACGCGGAACGGGAGTCGATCTGTCTTCACCCACGGCCAGGATGCGCGATCCTTGAATCAGAATGGTTGCCCGCTCGCGTACCTGGCCACGACCGTCGATGAGTCGAACCCCCCGCAAGGACAGGACCGTGTTGGCTGCAGGTTTCTTCATGCTGTCGGGAAGCGCAGGTTTACGTGACAGGCCCAGAGCGGTGAGCGACTCGAACCTACTCTTACTTGGATTCAATCGGGATCGTGATCACGATCCCTCCCATGACGTCATTCAACTTAAAATCACGTTTCGGACTGTTCGGGTGGGAGTTATGGCAGTCGATGCACGCCTGCGAGACGGCCACGTCGGCGTAGATGGCTTGAAAAAAGCGGTTTCTCTCGTTCTTGACGAACCCCGTGTATGGATGGTCAGGGTCCTTGTTCACCGTCTCAAGACCTTTTCGTTCGAAATCGGTGGAAGGAGCATTCCACACGTAAATGGGCCAAAGACTGACCAACCGGTATTTGACCCCACTGCCTCTCTCCGCCGCCAGTCGTCCTGTTTCAATTAAGAACTGTGCCGGAAGGGGAAGCGCAGCCTCTTGCTTCCAATGTTCAGCCGCTTCCACGATGCCTTTCGCTTGCATCTTCTCAACGACATAGGTTGCATAGACGGTTCGGTTCGCTTCGATGACCGCATGGAGGTGCTCGGCAACCTTCGCCGGATTAATACCGACCTGCTCGTCGGGGTCCCTTAACGCGGCGGACACAGCCCAAAAGGCCATGCCGCCGAGGATCAGGAGAAAAACGCACGCAGCTCCCCAGAGGACGACTCGTTTCATAGGCCTCCTTATCTGTGGACTTGACGATACGCCTGCGCCGCCGCTTCCAGGGATGCGCCTGGACGTTCGATCCAGCGGTCGCGCACGCCGATCTCTTCCAGGGCGCTGAGGAGAGTCCACACGTGTGTTCGGGAGGAGGACTCGCCCATCAGACCGATCCGCCACACCTTGCCCTGAAGCGGGCCCAGGCCACCTCCGATCTCAATCCCATAGTCGCGCAACAGCGCAGCGCGAACGGCAGCCTCCTTGACCGAAGGCGGCACGGTGACGCAATGCAGGGTGGGGAGGCCGTAGCCTTCCTGCGCTAGCGGGGACAAACCCAGAGACCCCAGCCCGGCGAGAAGCGCCCGGCTGTTCACTTGATGCCGAGCAAAGCGAGCCTCCAGTCCTTCTTCATGCACGAGACGAAGGGCCTCCCGCAGTGCGTAGAGCATGGAGATGGGCGCGGTATGGTGGTAGGCTCGTTTGGAATCCGCCCAATAATCCGCGATCAACGTCATGTCGAAGTACCAACTCTGGCACAAAACATTTCGTCGCCGAATGGCGGCCATCGCCTGTTCGCTCAATGTGAGAGGAGCCAGGCCAGGCGGGCAACTCAGACATTTTTGTGTCGCGCTATAGCATGCGTCGATCCCCCAGTGGTCCACCTGCACCGGCAACCCGCCGAGCGACGTCACGGCATCCACAACGAACAGGGCGTTGTGTTCCCGACAGAGCGCGCCGATCTGTTCAAGGGGTTGAAGCACGCCGGTTGAGGTTTCCGCGTGGACGAGTGCGACAGCCTTCACCGGGCCGGAACGCTTCAACGCGGTCTCGATCGCCTCCGGCTCGATAATCCGTCCCCACGGGGCCTCAACGCGGACACATTTTCCACCGGACCGTTCTACGATAGCGGCCATTCGTGAGCCGAACACGCCGTTGATCCCCACAAGAACTGAATCCCCGGGCTCGATTAGATTGATCAGCGCGGCTTCCATACCGGCGGAACCGGTTCCCGATACGGCGATGGTAAATGGATTGCCGGTTTGAAAGACGAAACGCAGAAGATCTTGAATCTGGTCCATGATCGAGAGAAAGTCCGGGTCAAGATGACCAACCGGAGGAGTGCTCATCGCCCGCAAGACTCGGGAATGCACCATGCTGGGACCTGGCCCGAGCAGCAGTCGAGATGGGGGAGTCAGTTCATCGAATCGTCTGTTCATAGCGGAAAGACCGTGATGCAAACCAACGGAACGCAAGGAGGAGGCTGTATTATAGCGGACGCTCACAGGGCGATGCTACCGTAAGGAACATGCGGCTATTTGCCGACCTCATCTCTGATCAACGCCAGGAGGTGACCTGTCTCGTGCTATACTCCACCTTTGCTTGATGATAAAGAAGAATGGTGGACTGTCCTGATAGACCCGACTCGCTTATTCCCTGTTCTGCATATGGCCAGACCGAACTCACTCCGGCAGATGCCCATGATCCTCATTTCTCCCCGGCCATAACGTTCGTGTCGGCGCTCGCCCTGGTGGGGAGTATTCTGTTTTTCGTGTGGCTCCAATTCACCGTGCCGCCTGTGGAGCGAATCGCGTCAGCGGACCGTGCGCTGGCGTTGATGGTGGGACGGACCATGGAGTTGGATGTCGCCTTGGCAGGTGCCCCGGCTTGGGAACGATGGCTGCACGACATGACGACGGATACCGGCGTGGATGAACTGGCGCTGGCCATCACCTGGTACAAGGAATTAGCCGCGTCGTCGAACCAGCCTCTGGTCCATCTCCAGATGGCGGTGTTGGAGGCAGAAGCGGGCCGACTGGAGCAGGTAGATCAGAAGAGCCGAGCATGGACTCATCTGGCTGATCCGTACCCGTTTTTTGCGCGCGTGGTCCGAGGCGCCTATCTGGAACCACGCCAGCGACCCTCGGATGAACAGGGATTGCAGGCGGAATTGGCAGAAAGGATACCGGCAAGCTGGTTTTACGATCGATTAGCGATCAGTCTCGCTGAGCGAGCCGGCGATGCCGCGTTGCTGTCGGCATCTCAGGCCTCCTTGGCCGCGCGCGGGGCGCTGTTACTGTGGCGTATCCGGATCTTGACGGCAATTGAACTGCTGTTGATTGTCGCCGGACTCTTCGGCGTGCTGCTTCTGATAATGAAGATGCGGCAAGGCCCCGGCGCTCGTTTCCTCATGGGAACCGCTTCAATTCCACCGCCCTGGCGAGGGCGGGTCGGTATGGCGGTCCTTGTGCGAGGGGGAGCGCTCGCCGTTCTGATCTCTGCCGTGTTTCTCTTCATCGATGTGGAAAGCCCGTGGCTTGAGTTGAGTGCGATGCCGATCGCGAGTCTCCCCTTACTGATAATGGCTCGGCGGCACCTCTTCAAGCCGGCGGGCCTGACATTGTGCCAGGGACTAGGCCTTCAACCGCTTCGATCCGGCCGACGGAGCCTCGTTCCGGTGTTGCTGGCGCTCGTGGCTATCGGGCTTCTGGGCGAATGGGGACTGGGCGTGTTGGCAGAATGGCTGGATCTCTCCAGTCACTGGACCGAGTGGTTTGACCCCGATTTGGTATGGGGGAATGGCCCGGTCTTGGCCATGAGTCTGCTCGAGTTTGTGTTCTTTGCCCCCGTGCTTGAAGAAATTGTGTTCCGGGGACTGCTCTTCAGCACGCTTCGCCGAAGGTTCGGATGTGGGGCGTCGGCGATTTTCAGCGCGAGTATCTTTGCTGGGGCTCACGGGTATGGTGCGCTGGGGTTCGCCAGTGTGTTTTGGAGCGGCATGCTTTGGGCGTGGGCTTATGAGAAAACAGGAAGTCTCCTTCCCGGCATCCTGGCGCATGCCCTGAACAATCTATTGGTTTGCATGACGGTCATCTGGTTTCTTCGTTAGTTGGCTTTGGCCCCGAGAACTGGAGCCGTGCGAAAAAATCTGCATCCCCCCTATCCCGACGAATGGTGGGATCGTAAGGAGGAATAATATGGTTGGAAGATCTTCTATTATCGATCTACGCTTCACTGGATCCAGGCCCAGCCTTTCACCTGCCTGAGTTCAACGTAGGAAGTTCACCTACAGACTTACACTATAAGTATTATCATTTTTTAGCCTTGATTTATGATTCTGATTTCACTATAGTGTGGTTTCATAAACCTCGGCGTCGTCATTGCCCGTTACAACCCCCGCGCAAACTCGAATTTCTCTATAGTGAGGCCTTATGAAGCTCAGCGTCATTATTCCCTGTTACAACGCGGCCGATGCCATCGGGGAACAACTCAACGCACTTGCAAGCGAGCGTTGGTCTGAGTCGTGGGAAGTCATAGTAGTGGACAATCTCTCGACCGATGACTCGATGAAAGTTGTGGACAGATACAAGGCCCGTCTGCCCAACCTCCGGATTGTTAACGCACATGACCGGCGTGGCCTGCCATACGCTCGAAATGTTGGCATCAGAGCTGCCCGTAGTGAAGCCATTGCCTTCTGTGACGCCGATGACCAGGTTGCTCCAGGCTGGGTGTCGGCCATGGGGAACGCGCTGCAGACGTTCGATTTGGTCGCGTGTCGGTTCGAGACCAAGACACTGAATCCGCCGTGGTTAAGTGAAGCACTTGAAAACCGCGTGTGCGGCCAACAACGAGAAGACCTGGCACAGAATTGGTACCCCCCATATCTCCCGCACGCGTCAGGCGGCACTCTTGGTATCAGGCGTTCGCTTCATGAAGCGATCGGTGGGTTTGATGAATCCCAACTATTTTTGTCGGACACCGACTATTGTTTCCGGGCCCAACTACTTGGCCACAAGTTACATTTTGTGCCTGATGCCGTGGTCCACTATCGCTACCGCACGACGCTCCGGGGTATCTATATCCAAGCTCGTAACTGGGCGCAATACGATACGCTCCTATTCAAGAAATATGGATACAAAGGCTCTCGAGAACTATGGCGGTGGCAGGCATACCTGAAGGTTTGTGCGGCGGTGGTCAAGAAGCTGCCTGGTTCGCTGCCTTCACGAGAAGGCAGGGCGGTCTCAATGTGGAGGATGGGGCGCTTAGTGGGAGCACTCAAGGGAAGTCTTCTGTATCGCGTCCCGCCTGCTGAAATAGAATCATGGTGAGGGCTTGGTGTAAAGCGCATTATCAACGATTTATTTTTTGGAGTCGTGGTCGAGAGGATCGGGACCCGTGAAACAAGCCTTTTTGAGTCTAAAGCAGACACGCAACAGCCGTTGTGCTCGTATTCGTTATCGGCGTGTTGGCGTTTTGGACCCCCGGCGCATCAAGCATTCACCGTCTTCCAGCTGACATCCTTACCGCTATTTCCTGGTCTGGACACCTCAACAGGAATTGGTCGTGCTGAAGACGTCGAAGGCTGACCGACTAACTGCGAGCGCGGTGAAGTTTTTGATTGAAGGTACCGAACGTCAAGATACTTGTGGGGACTTATGGCCGAGGCAGGGTTTCCGGAGGCTTTTGAGGGGTGATGTAATACTTGAAGGCGGATAGAAGCATGAAGACAAAACAAGAAATTTTTAGTTACTAAAAGAAATATGTTTGGACTTCTCCTTGCTAAATCTAATTACTGTATTTTGTATGGCATCATATTCTATTTTATCAACTGGCATTAGTTCTTCATCTGACCATGGTTCACCCGATTTTTTCCAAAGCATTAGAGTAGCATATGTCACGGTCTTTTTTGCATCCGGGGAAAATCGCGATGCAACATTGATAACTTCACTTTCTTCGCTTAACGGGTTCGACCCTTTCGAATGTATCGTCTCCATCTTATCCCACCCTGTCAACGGCGCCATTGCTAATTGGTAAACTCCATTGTCCATAATTTGAATTTCGTGGCCGTTAACTTTTCTTGTTTGCCGTTTGATAGAGCCATTCACAACAGGCAAAGCATAATGTCCAAGACGCAATTCAACAGGGTCCGTGCTGAGGTTTCTATCGATCCTCAAAATTCCATTAGGTAGCGGTATGTCAGCAAGGTTAAGTCGAATATTCTTGTTAGTCTCTAAAACAGCATCGCGGTAGTAAATACCGTCTTCAAATTTTATAAAATCATATAGCCGTAAGGGCTCCCATTCATCTTTTGCATTCTTAAAAACATAGCTCATTGCCACCGTGCCATTGCTGCTGTCGGCCTGCCAGGGAAATGCACTATTGTAAGATAAGCGGTTATAATTCTCACTTCCACGAAACGGTTCTTCTGCCACAGGCACATGGCACCAGGATCTTATTTCCGCGGCACCAATACCCGGGTAATCGGTAATTAATATATTAGGACCGGTTTGAAATTTGTTATACACAGACCCCTTCTGTAATTCTTTTCCCCATGGGCCTTCATTCTCCTCGGTTGTCCAAAACAGGTTATTCTCCGGGAGCAATAATCCAAGAAACGCCTTGCCCATCCAAAAAACACTACCGCGGCAACTATAACTTTGAACAGCTGGCTCAAATGGTCCATAGAAGCCCAGCGTTGGAATATTATCTTCCAGCAAATCCGGGTTTTGGAGGAATTGGAGGATTACGCCTGAAGAAATCCTTCTCATCCATCCGTAATTGGTGGTTGGATCATTTTCAAAACCCATCATCGGAAATGGTATGATGGCCCCCATACGATAGCTGATACTTCGACCCCACATAATCATTTCTCCATTCCTGCTAAACATATAAGGGTAATTATTCTTTACCTCCTTGAAATTAGCCAGGAATTTTGCTGCATATTCGGGATAGTATTTTTTTCCAAAGACCTCTGACCATAGCATTCCATACATCTGGAATGCCCACATACTGTAATAATCATAAGCCGGATTGTCATCGTACCATCCGCTACCGGTATAATGGGCCAGTGATTGTTGCAGGTATTCTTCCAGCAATCCTTCGTTCACTTTATATCCCCTGCTCTTGTAAAAACTCAAAACAAAAATGTTAAAAAATTTCCAGTTGTTAGGAAATGTTGGGCCATCTCCATAGCTAAGCATAGTTGCAGCCAGCCCATCTTTTTGTTTTTGAGTAAGCGGCTCCCACAAAATGTCAGGAATGAAAAATAACGAAATAGACAATGCCCCGAATTCAACGAGGGTCGAGTCGAGCCAGCCGTTTTTACCCCTTGGTGAGCTACTCGTGGAATCAATCAGCTTTCTTAGCTGGTGACGGTAGTAGTCCGCCAAGCTGATATTATTGATCTTCAGGTTCGGGTCTTCCTTGAGCAGAGGCATGGCCATGAGCAAAGTGCGGCAAAGACCTTCCAGGGTTTCAGCGGGTATCTGTCCTTCATCGAGAGGGTAACTTTTCCCTGGCTGTTTAGGAAATTTCATCGGGTCATCAAGGCTATGCACATAACTGAACGCACCTTCCAGCAGATACATCGCTGCATCCTTCCAATGCCTTCTTGTCATACCCGTAAAAGGACTTAATTCATAATCAGCATTCTTAACCTGAAATACCTTAGACTGGGCACCTACAATTCGTTGCCAAACACCAGCAATGAACGCGCCCACCAACCGTGGCCATCCTTCGGTACTCATCGAGCCGCTATTCTATCAGATCATGGGCGGTGTGGTGTGCAGCCGTGTAGACCCCTCCTGTGATCGTTGGATCAGTGTGACCGACAACCATCATCACCAGATCCCGCGGAACACCGGCGTTAATCAGACGAGTCACGACGGTATGCCGGAACGAGTGTCAGAGGCCTTTTACCTTTCATACCGACCTTCTCTGGTAGCGTTGGAACCACTTCGTCACCGAGTCACCGACAGTCTGACGAGCCTTGTTCTTCATCGTTGGTCCTCCTTCACCCCTTCGTAGTCGATGCCGTCAACAGGTTCTTGGCTGAGAAATGATCATGGCGGATTGACCAGGAGAAGAAGTGTTTGAGGTCCTTGAGGGCCAGGGTGACTGTTCTCTTCGTCACCCTTGCAACGCCCTGCTGACCTTCGAGACTTCGGAGCATGTCAGCGATGGGCTTCTCATGAAGCCGGTCAGGAATGCGCCGAGGAAAGCGGCTGAACGTGTCCCTGAACCGGATGCAGTCCGCCTTCACGATCTCCTGAACCGGCTTGTCCCCGCCGATGATCTTCACTAAGAAGGCAACGTCCTTCTCGTGGTTCGTACGCTCGTCTCGGTGGCCGTGGTGCGCGAAGTAGTCCTTGAAAAGCTCCGTGAAAAACCGTGGAGGCGTCAAGAATCCATCACCACCAACAGAGCCAGCGGGAGGAAGAGGAACCGCAGCGCCGCTGCCGTGTTCCGCTTCGTGGCACTCACCATTCCACCGTTCGATCTCCGCTCTGCAGAGCCGATGGAACGACGACATGGGATTGATTGCCTGAGCGCCGATGCTGTACCATTTGGCCTCCATTTGCTGTGCCTCGAAGGGCTTCAGCAGCGGTATTCGTGGGGAGGGAAATCAACGATCTCGGCCAGGATCGGTGTACACCTTCAGGGCAGAAGCGGGAAAAGGCACGGCCCATTGACCTTCTGTTCGTTATTTGCGAACATTCTATGCTTTCCTAAGCTTTCATCGAAGACCGGAGGACTCGTCTTCCTTGCACAATTTCTGAGAAAGGGGATTCATACTCGTAACCGTAGCGATGTAAACGTGTGGCTGAATACTCCTGCCTTGATGTATACTTCACGAGGACTGATTCCTGGCCATGACCGATACCAAAGTCACATTGATCCTCTGCGCTTGCCTTGCTGAGAGCAACCCGTATTGTTGAGAGGTCCAAGGGCTTTGTCAGGAGACAATCGCGCCATGAAGCAAGCGTTACCGACCGGCACCGATAAGAAAGGTAAGAAGGTTGCGATCGCCACATTTCTCATCGGCGTGTTGGGCATGACGGCTATCTTGGCGGCCATCTGGATCGCCGGCTTGTCAAATGTGGGACATCTCGTCGAGAACATTGTGGCGGCTTACTTCTTGGTCTGGGCACTCGTTGCGCTCTTATCCGACCTACCTCGGGAGGAGTTGAGGAAACGCTTCGCTCTCACCACCGTGACAATCATGTCCTGCCTGTTGCTTGTTGAGATCCCTGCGTGGTTAGGGGTCGTCGATTATCGCCATCGTCTTCAAGAGCCCGGGTTTATACATGTGGGAAGAGCCTGGGAAAGTCTCCGACGATGAGTTGGTCTGGGTTCACGAGCCGCACTATCGTGTGAGCGGAAAATACGTGCGAGGAAACTTGGGAGAAGCACTCTGTCTTCCACCCAACACTCCGCAGGAGTATGACCTGATATATGATCAGCATGGATTTCGGAACGAGGCGGATTTGGTGACGGCCGACATCGCCGTGGTGGGTGATTCCTATGTGGAGGCGCCCATGACACCCACCCCGTTCTTGATGACATCCGTATTAGGAGTGTTGGAGAACGCCACGGTCGCGAACCTTGGACTGTCTGGATACGGTCCGCAGCAGGAATTGGCGACCTTGAAACGATACGCGCTCCCGCTCAACCCTAAAACCATCGTCTGGCTGTTTTACGAGGGGAATGACCTCCCCAATGTCTATGGATATGAGAGAGATATCGCAGCGTTGACCAATGACACTCGATTCATGCCGTGGATGCGCTCGTTCAGCAGAAACGCTGTGTTGGCTCTTGGCCGCATCCAGCGGGGATGCGTCCCAGAGGATCGCCTTGCAAAGCGTTACGCGATCGTACGACAACCTGACGGAAGCCAGGCGCGAGTCCATTTTGCCATCGATGGTGCGACCCTTTCGGAGAAAGATTTGACCCTTTCGGAGAGAGATTTGAAAGCCTTGGGCAGGACCGGTTCGATGCTTGAAGAGGCCTATCGCCTCTGTCGAGAGCGAGGCATTCGGTTCGTGGTGGTGTTCGTGCCGGAGAGACATCGCGTCTACGACGGTCTCCCCACTGTGGTAGAAGTGTCCGACGAGGTCAAACAGTGGGTCGTCAACGACCTGCCGGAACGGCTCCGCGCAACCGTGGCGGATATCTCACCCGATATCTCTTATGTCGATTTGACCACGATCTTCAGAACCGAGGTAGAGAAAGACGCGGTCGTGTTCCTGCCGGATGACACACACTGGACGGTCGAGGGGCATAGGATTGCGGCCCGGGCAGTCCATGACCTCGGGGTGAAGAGTCCAATCTTTGTCGTAAAACAGCATGGGGATCAGCTCACGGAGCAGGTCGCGCTGATGGTTCGAGGTCCCGATGGCACGATCCGGTATTGGAGCAAAGGAGCTGAACGGCTGTACGGATGGACCCGAGAAGAGTCGCTGGGAGACAGTTCACACCGCCTGCTGAAAACCAGCTTTCCGAAGCCGCTCCGGAGCATTGAAGCGGAGCTGCTCAAGACCGGGCACTGGAAGGGCACACTGGTGCACCAGCGCCGCGATGGCTCGCAAGTGACGGTGGCCAGCCGCTGGGAGGTACAGCGTTATGGGAAGGATCGGTCCACCACAGCGGTTGAAATCAACGGGGAGCCGGTCGTAGAACAACCGAAAGACCAGTTCACGGAGGATATGGCGCTGATCGTTCGAGGTCCGGACGGTACGATTCGCTACTGGAACAAAGGCGCCGAATACCTGTACGGATGGGCCCCACGAGAGACGCTGGGGGACAGTTCACACCGCCTGCTGAAAACCATCTTTCCGAAGCCGCTCCAGAGCATTGAAGCGGAGCTGCTCAAGGCTGGACACTGGGAAGGCACACTGGTGCACCAGCGCCGCGATGGCTCGCAAGTCACGGTGGCCAGCCGCTGGGAGCTACAGCTTAGTTCGAAGGACCAGTCCGCAACAATCGTTGAAATCAACAGGGATCGCCAGAGAGACGGCTAGAGGCACGGCTCTCTCGCCCACCGCGCCAGTGAAGACTGGAAATCTCAGACAACTCCCATTGGCCGACAAAAGAACGCCCTGAGCCCCGTTCCCCTACCCACACGAACAGCGAACTTGGAAGCCCCGCCCTGCGGGAAGAGAAGAAGAGCTCGGTCTACCGCGATCAGGCTTCTGCGATGTTAAGATGACCGTATGGTGCTCCCACCCTGAGTCAGGGGGCTACACTGTGGCTATCATCTACTGTGGACCCCGAAGGTACTGGAAAAGAGATCCGGAGGTGAGGGACGATTTGCGGTGGGATGAGTAACTTCGTGTGGCGGTCAATGATCTGTTTTGCGATCTGTTAGGCTGAGCATGGGGCTTACGAGCTATCGTCGCAAGAGAGACTTCGAACGCTCGCCGGAACCTCGCGGCCGTGCCCGCCCGTCTGATCACGAACGGCTCTATGTCATTCAAAAGCATGCTGCAAGCCGCCTCCATTATGATTTGCGATTAGAACAGGGCGGAGTACTCAAGAGCTGGGCTGTACCCAAAGGACCCAGCCTTGATCCGAAAGACAAGCGTTTGGCTGTTGAAGTCGAAGATCATCCGGTTGAGTATGGTTCCTTTGAAGGCGTGATTCCCAAGGGAGAATATGGCGCCGGGACCGTGCTGCTCTGGGACCGCGGGCGCTGGATACCGGAGGGCGATCCGGCGGAAGATTTGAAAAAAGGGAGACTGAAGTTTCGGCTGGAGGGAGAGAAATTACGAGGTGGTTGGACCATGGTGCGGCTTCGCGACCGTGGAACAGGTTCCAAACAGCCCAATTGGCTCCTGATCAAGGAGAACGATGAAACGGCCAGCCCTCAAGCCAAGCGAGACGTTCTTCAACGGCAGCCGGAGAGCGTGGCGAGCAAGCGAACAATAGAGGAGATCGCGCAGGCAGCCCACCGGGTCTGGCGTCGTGGCCATGGTGAAGAGCAACAAGATAAGTGGCGACCGAAGCCGTCACGGATCGAACGAGCGAAGAAGTCTGCCCTGGCGACGGCCGTCCAGTTCCAGCTTGCCACATTGACCGATGAGCCGCCGATTGGAGACGAATGGCTGCATGAGATCAAACTGGACGGCTATCGGCTGCAGTGTCGCATTCACAAGGGAACGGTGCGGTTGTTTACCCGAACCGGACAGGATTGGACCGGCCGTTTCCCCGGCATCGCGTCGGCGGCTGCACAGCTCCCCGTGGAGGTGGCGCTCCTTGATGGTGAGATCGTCGCATTGGCGCCCGATGGGCGAAGCTCCTTTCAATTGCTGCAACAGACCCTGAGCGAAGGAAATCCAACCGCGCTCCTCTACTATGTATTCGATCTGCTCTATCTCGACGGCTTTGATCTCTCGTCGGTTCCCCTGGAAGTCCGTAAGGACACGCTGAAGCAGCTACTCGGCCTTGTGCCCCGTGCCCCGACCATTCGGTACAGTGATCATGTGGTGGGAGATGGCGCCGCGTTCTATCGAGAGGCCTGCCGACTCGGATTGGAGGGCATGATTTCTAAGCGGAGGCTTGCGCCATTTCGGCCGGGAAGGGGGCATGATTGGATCAAGGTCAAGTGCCTACAACGACAAGAATTCGTGGTGGGGGGATTTACGGAGCCATCCGGTTCTCGAAGCGGATTGGGCGCGCTCCTGCTCGGAGTATACGAAGACGGCCACCTAGTCTATGCCGGGCGCGTGGGAACCGGTTTCAGTACCCGGGTACTGAAACAGCTTCGAGCCCGACTCAATGGTCTGAGGGTGGACCGATCTCCATTTCGGACGCCAGTTCCCGGGGGGTCTCACGGCGTGACATGGGTGAGACCTGAACTCGTCGGCGAAGTGGGTTTCAGTGAATGGACTGCAGACGGACTCCTTCGCCATCCCTCCTTTCAGGGGATTCGTGAGGAGAAGAACCCTCGCGATGTACGCCGCGAACGTCCCAAACCGGCTCTCGATGCCACGAAGTCTGGTCAAACCCTCTCTTCGCAACCCAAGCCGACACGGCGTCACTCTTCAAGTCAGCCGATAACCGATGTGCGCGTTGCGAACTCGGGGAGTGCCGGCCTCAGCTTGACTCATCCCGAGCGGGTCCTCTATCCGGACCAAGGCCTCACCAAGCGCGACCTGGCGACGTATTACGAATCCATCGCGGACTGGATTCTGCCGCACATCGCCGGTCGGCCGCTCATGGTGGTTCGTTGTCCGGAAGGGTATCAAGGGAAATGTTTCTACCAGAAACATGCCAATGAGGCAGTGCCTGCGGCGGTGAAGGCCGTCGAGATACAAGAGAAGGCAAAAGAGCCCGCTCGATATCTAATGGTCGATGATCTCGCCGGATTGATCGCCCTCGTTCAGATGGACGTGCTGGAATTGCATGTGTGGGGCGCACGCGTCGATCGAATCGAGACCCCTGACCGTATGGTGTTCGACCTGGACCCCGACGAGCGTCTTCCGTGGCGCACAGTCGTGGCAGCCGCCAAACTTGTCAGGGACAGGCTTGCCACATTGGGTCTCGCGAGTTGGGTCAAGACCACCGGTGGTAAAGGTCTGCACGTGGTCGTCCCTCTGACCGGTCCCAACACTTGGGAGGAGGTCAAGAGTTTTTCACAGGCCGTTGCCCAGAGTCTAGCGAAAGACGCGCCGGATCGGTACACCAGCAAGATGTCGAAGGCGGGCCGCGCAGGCAAAATCTTCATCGACTATCTCCGCAATGGTCGCGGAGCCACGGCGGTCGCGGCGTATTCCACTCGCGCCCGATCGAGCGCGACGGTCTCGGTCCCGGTGAGTTGGGAAGAATTAAGCCGCACGACCTCAGATCGATTCACTGTGAAGAACGTGCCGCGCCGGCTTACCGGTCTCAAGCATGATCCGTGGCGAGGATTCTGGAACGTTCGCCAGTCGATCACGCAGTCGGCGCGGCGTTCTCTGAGGCTCATCTAACGACGGCTGCCCGAAATCCATTACGGTTCTTCCTGCACCGTCACGGTGTAGTCGCCGGTTCCCGCCGGAGAATAGTGCCGAACCTGCAGCCGATACTTACCCGGCTTCAAGGTCGTGCTGACCTTCGCGTTCGATCCGTCGCCGTCGTCATCATCCTCTTCAACCAGAGTGGTTTCACTATTGGGCCCAAAGACGCTCATGACCACATCTGTCAAGCCATGTGTTTCGATCGTATATCGCTTCTCGCGTGAAACCTGGAACTCATACTGATCCTTCTCGCCCGGTTGGCCAATCGATCCCTGGGTCGGAGGAGGTGGTGGCGGAATGATGGGGAGCGGTGTGATGCCTACTGGTGGAGGTTGCTGACTTTGAGCAAAGGCGGACAACAGCCCTGCGCCACACGGCTTCGGACATTGGGCCGCATTTCGCGGAATCGCATCATGCTGAAGCCTTGCCAGAGTCTGGCCTGGAATCATCTGCCGGCGCCTCTGCGATCAATAGAGCCGCGACGCCCGCCACGTGAGGAGCGGCCATCGATGTCCCGTTGTACAAAGCATACCCGCCTTGCACCATGCTCAAGATCCCGTCCGCCTTTCCATCGCCGTTGTCATCTCTGCGGACGTCTCCACCCGGCGCCATGATCTCGACCATAGATCCGAAATTGGAGTATCGAGTGACGAGGTGGCCACGGGCATCGCTGGCGGCAACGGTAATGGCAAGATCACAGCTTGCCGGAGACACCTGAGAGGCGTCCACGGCGTCATTTCCGGCTGCGACGACGACAACCGCGCCGGCCTCAACCGCATCTTGGATGGCCGACTGGGTAGCCGGGTCACCGGAACATGGGACGCCCGGGGGAGTCCCCAGGCTCATATTGATGACCCGCGCCGGATGCGGATTATTCGGCACACCGGGAACCGATAGACCTGCGGCCCAACGAATCCCATCGTTGATGTCTGCGGTGGTCCCTCCGCACTTGCCAAGCACTCGGACAGCCTGTAACTTCACCTTCCAATTCACCCCCGCCACACCGGCTCCGTTGTCGGTCCTACCCACGCCAACGGTTCCCGCCACGTGCGTACCGTGCCAACTGCTCCCCTCTGCAGGACTGCCCGGCCCACACTCGTTTTCGGCCACGGCGTCCCCGGGGTCCGTCGGATCATTGTCGCGGCCCCCTCCATCGTTGGCAATCGACGAATCGGAAATCATATCGAAGCCGGACACCAGGTTCGGTGAGCCGGAGATATCGGGGTGGTTGGGAAGAATTCCCGTATCGATCACGGCTACCACCACATCGGCGCTCCCCGTGTTCGTCTCCCAGGCCTTGGGCAAATTGATGCCCCCTGGGGACTCCCCCTGCCCCGTCCCGTTGTTATGAAGGTCCCACTGCTCTGCATAATGAATGTCGTTGGGTGCTTTGACGATCCGTTTGATCCAGTTGGGCTGCGCATATTCGACATCGGATCGAGCCTTCAGTTCTTGGACAACCGCCAGGGTCCGGTCTTGGACGGCAGCTGGAGCCATCGAGCGAGTGGTTGACGGAGGGATACGATAAAGGATTTCACCGCCGGAGGTCCGTTGCTCAGCTTCCTCAACCCCTAATCGCGATTTCGCGGAGGCATCAAGATTCCGCGATGCCTTCATCTTGACGATCACTTCACCGGGAACGAAATTCGGCTTGCCAGAGGATTGACGCTCCAGAAGCCGTTGGACTTCCTCCGGCGTGCGATCCTTGGCCCATCCAGAAGGACCGCCGAGAAGCATTGCTGTGCTGATCATCATTGGGACAAGCAGACGAGAGGGTTTCATGACTTACTCCTTTTCTTCTAATGGTATAGTGTGACGAGACGCACTGAGGAGAACACGGTGATCTTCTTTGACAGCCATCGACATCGATGGATCATTGTTTTCACTCTCTCGTTCATCTGTATGGGGATGCCCATTTCAGCGGCCCCGTTTGTTCCGGGCGACGTGATCCTCAAATTCATGGACGGATCAGAGAGCGATGTCGCGGTCACCCGAGCCGGCGAGCCCGGTCCAAGCAACCTGCATTCCTTAATACCGCTCGTTCACCGTCTCCAGGACAAAACTGAGGTCCCCTTAAAACCCAAACAGATCTTGAGCGGCCGGCGGCTTCTCGTCTCCGTAGATGCAGACAAGCTCGCGGAGCGGCTCGTCGAGCAACTGCGGGGACGTGAAAACGTGGCCGCTGCCGAAGTCAGCCAGCAAAGATTCAAGAACGAAGAACGCGTGTCATTGCCCAGCAAGGTTCTGATCGAATTCGTGCCCGGGAGCCCCGAATCTGAATCGGTCAGGCAAAAAGCGAGCGATGCAGACGCTGCCGGCTTCGCGACGCTTCTCTCGGATTTGGAAAAAGATCTTCATCTCCCGTTGAAGGGAGAGGCCGTCGCTCAGGCCAAACTCTTGCTCCAAGTCGATTTCATCAAACTGACTCTTGCCGTAGTTGATCGGCTCAAGAGCGTCGCCGAGATCGAGTCGGCGCAGCCCAACTTCCTCATGAGGATCAGATAACCGATCAGCAACGGACGGCAATTGGTGTGAGCAATGGCTGTGCCACTGTCGCACCGCGGAGCGAAAACTCTTCGAGCGCGTAAACCTACTGGAAGGATTCGGAAAAGAGAGCGTAGTCGCATCGTGAAGAACTGAAGAGAAATGGTGGTCGTCTATCTGAAAGGATACGGCCGTGAAGGTTTAGATACATTTTCATTGGCCTGGGCGGTCGCCTCATGATTTCGATTTCGTAGATTCGATCGAGTCGAGAGCGGCAAACAGGTCGGGGTATCGAAACGTGTATTCCAGCTCGGTCAGAAGTTTTTTATTTGAGATTCTTTTCCCAGGACGATGATCTCTACTGATCTCCAGCGATCCCAGCGCCCAACGTTGAGACGCTTCCTGACAAATATCGCTCCATAGCCGCGGTTGACCATCACTGACATTGTAAGTTTCTCCCGGCCTTCCGCGTTCCAGCGCCAACACACAAATCGCCGCCAAGTCCTCCACGTGAATGAGGTTGACGTAGCGAGCTGATGCACCTACCTTTCCGTGGCGGATCCAATCCAACACATTTCGCCCTGGGCCGTAGATGCCCGCCACGCGAAAAATGATGGCCTGATAATGTATCCGCAGATATTCCTCGCAGCGCACGCGCGGGCGTGCAAGATCGATCGGCGAAGATTCCAGAATGACCGATGGTGGCGCCGTTCCCGCCGAGTCGCCAACGTCGTATGCGGAGGTGCTGCCCAGCACGACGATCCGACCCGCCTGTGTGAGGACCTTCTCAGCAAACCGTTCGACCGCTTCCTGCGGCACGGCCGGAAAACACCAAATCAGATGGCTGCCGCGCGGGATATTCTGCCAGGTTTCTTGAGATTCGAGGTCAAACGTGATGCGTTCTCCAGTTGGCATGGAGATGAGGCGCGTGTGGGGAGAACGGCTGCTCGCAAGAACATGTATGCCTTGTGTCGCTGCGTGGGCGTAGATGAATCGGCCTGTGTAGCCGGTGCCCAGAATGACGAGCGGCTTCTGGCTCGTTTGCATTGGTGCCCAGTCCCCTGGTGAACGCCTTCATTGTACTCTGTCATTGCGATGTTGCGCAGTGTGTTGGCTGTTCGAACGTGTTAAGATTCGATCATGCCGCTGTCTCAATTTCACCCGATCATCTCGGACTGGTTTCGCGGTCGTTTTGGAACACCTACCGATGTCCAGGCCAAGAGTTGGCCGGTGATCCAATCGGGCCGGGATGTTCTGATTGCCGCACCAACCGGATCAGGCAAGACCCTCGCCGCGTTTCTTTCCTGTATCAATTCCCTTTTTCAACAGGCGCTGGCGGGAGCATTAGAAGACCGGACCCATGTCCTCTATGTCTCGCCGCTCAAGGCGTTGAGCAATGACGTGCAGAAGAACCTGCAACAACCGCTCGCCGAGATTGCTGACGCGGCGCTCGCCGCAGGGCTGCTGATGCCGGAGCTTCGGGTGACGGTCCGTACGGGTGACACGCCGGTCTGGGACCGGCAACAGATGCTCAAGCGCCCGCCGCATGTTCTGATCACAACCCCTGAATCGCTCTATCTCCTGCTGACCGCCGAAAAGAGCCGGAAGATACTCGCTGACGTCCGAACCGTGATCATCGATGAAATCCACGCGGTCGCGCCGAATAAACGGGGGGCGCATCTGGCGCTGTCTCTTGAGCGGCTCGAGGCGCTCACGCAAACTCATCCGGTGCGCATCGGCCTGTCCGCAACACAACGGCCCATCGATACCGTCGCGCAGTTTCTCGTGGGCCGGCGTTCTCTGCCGCAGATCATCGATATCGGCCATCGCCGGGAGATGGACGTGGCGGTCGAGGTCCCGAAGGATGAATTGGGCGCGGTGGCGACCAACGCGATATGGAGCGAGATCTACGACCGGCTGGCCGAATTGATTCGTGAGCATCGATCTACGTTGATCTTCGTCAATACACGCCGTTTGGCGGAACGGGTCTCGCATCATCTTTCCGAGCGGTTACATACGTTGGGATCTCATGCCGTGGCGGCTCATCATGGAAGTCTGTCTCGCCAGATTCGGCTCTCCGCTGAAGAACGGCTCAAGGTGGGGAAGACCCGGGTGGTTGTGGCAACAGCCTCGTTGGAACTTGGGATTGATATCGGAACGGTCGACCTTGTCTGCCAGATCGGATCGCCTCGCGCAATCGCCGTCTGCCTGCAGCGGGTCGGGCGGTCCGGCCATTGGATCGGTGCACTGCCGAAGGGCCGGTTGTTCGCCGCGACTCGCGATGAGTTGCTCGAGTGCGCGGCGCTCATCCGAGCCATACGAACCGGCGCACTCGACCGGCTGGACGTTCCGGCGGCGCCGCTCGACATTCTTGCCCAGCAGATCGTCGCGGGCGCGGCGACGCAAGAGTGGCGCGAAGACGACCTCTACGAGCTCTGCCGGCGCGCGTATCCGTACCGGGAACTCGACCGGGCTGCGTTCGATGCCGTCGTTCGAATGCAGGCGGACGGGATCACGACGCGCCGCGGGCGGGGACGCGCGTACCTGCATCATGATCGCATCAACCGGCGGATTCGCGGGAGACGAGGCGCCAGGCTGGCGGCCATCACGTCGGGCGGAGCGATCCCGGATACCGCCAATTACGCCGTCATCGCGGAGCCGGATGGGACCGTCGTGGGGTCGGTTGACGAGGACTTTGCGGTCGAGAGCCTGGCCGGAGACATCATCCTGCTCGGGAACTCATCATGGAAGATTCGCGGCGTGGAAACGGGGCGGGTTCGCGTCGAAGACGCGCACGGCGCGCCTCCGACCATTCCCTTCTGGCGCGGCGAGGCGCCGTCGCGCACCGCCGAGCTTTCGGGGGAAGTGGCTTCGCTGAGAGCGCAGATTGACCGGCTCGCGCCGCAGGACGAGCGTGGTCAAGGCTACGGCCACGCGATCCGGTGGTTACAGACCGAATGCGGGCTGGACCGTCGAGGGGCCGAGCAGGCGGTCGCCTATGTGGCAGCAGGGCGCGCAGTGCTCGGCGCGGTGCCGACGCAGGACACGATTATTGCCGAACGATTCTTCGATGAAGGGGGCGGGATGCAGTTGATTCTGCACGCGCCGTTCGGGGGCCGCCTCAATCGGGCCTGGGGACTGGCTCTTCGGAAGCGGTTTTGTACGGCCTTCGATTTCGAACTCCAGGCGGCAGCCACCGACGAAGGCATCGTTGTCTCGCTCGGCGAGCGACACAGCTTTCCCTTGCCGACGATTTTCGGATTTCTCCATCCGGACACGGTGCGCGATGTCCTGATTCAGGCCGTCCTGGCGGCTCCGATGTTCATGAGTCGCTGGCGCTGGAATGCGACGCGGGCGTTGGCCCTGCTTCGATTCATGAACGGCCGGCGGGTGGCGCCGCAGATCCAGCGCATGCGCGCGGAAGATCTGCTGGGGGCGGTTTTTCCGGCCGCCACGGCCTGTCAAGACAACCGTCGTGAAGGCCAGGAGCATGAACTGCCCGACCATCCCTTGGTCAACGAGACAATCCGTGACTGTCTCACAGAGGCGATGGACCTCGAAGGCCTCACCGCCTTGCTGCAACGAATCGAGCGGGGAGACATTCGTTGCGTGGCGATCGACACGCCGACACCCTCTCCGTTCTGCCATGAAATCCTCAACGCCAATCCGTATGCGTACCTCGATGATGCACCATTGGAAGAACGACGGGCGCGGGCGGTCGAAATGCGGCGAAGCCTGCCGCTGGAACTGGCCGGCAATATGGGAGCCTTGGATGCAGACGCGATTGCCGAGGTCGCGGATGAGGCGTGGCCGGTCGTCCGCAATCCCGACGAACTGCATGATGCCTTGCTAACTCTGATCTGGCTGCCGGAGGAAGTAGGAAAGCGATGGGAGGCGTATCTGC
Source organism: Nitrospirota bacterium (assembly GCA_963703955.1). Lineage (GTDB taxonomy): Bacteria > Nitrospirota > Nitrospiria > Nitrospirales > Nitrospiraceae > CAVPGK01. Next base: position 210,620 of record CAVPGK010000010.1, read on the forward strand.
CCTCGTTGATTCAGGCCGGCCGTGCCACGGTGGTCACGGTCCGTCCTGGTGGGGACGGGGAGGAGTTCCGCGGTTGGGTGGCAACCGAGCGGCTGAGCATGATCCACGCTGTCTTCCCGGATGGCACGTACGGTCCACCACTCGCCAATGTCGAAGGGACCGTGCCGCCGGAACCGGAAGACGCGATTCAGGCGATCGTTCAGGGCTGGATGGAAAGCACCGGCCCGACCATGGTTGAGGAACTAACGCACACGCTGCACCTGTCGACCAATGACGTCTCCGCCGCGTTCCTTCGACTCGAAGCAGCCGGGCAGGTATTGCGCGGACAATTTCGGGTGCGAGGGGTAACCGAGGATCACCACGTCGAATGGTGCGATCGCAGACTCCTGGCGCGCATTCATCGCCTGACGATCGGCCGGCTGCGTAGGGAGGTCGAGCCGGTCACGGCGGCTGACTTCATGCGGTTCCTGTTTCAATGGCAACACCTGACGCCTGGGGCGCGCTTGCATGGGGAGGCCGGCCTGCTTGAGATCATCCGCCAGTTGGCTGGCTTCGAGGCCGCGGCCTCCGCCTGGGAACGTCATATCCTCCCTGCGCGACTGGCGAAATATGATCCGGAATTGTTGGACCGACTCTGTCTCTTAGGGTCCGTCATGTGGGGACGGCTGAGCCCCCATCCTCGGCTTGCGCCCCAACTCGGGAAGGGGCCCGTCTCGACGGGCCTGGGGCGGGTGGGTGAGAAAGAACAGAATGTGTACCCCTCATCCGATCGAGTACGTCGCATTGTTCCGACCAGCGTGGCGCCGATCAGCTTCTTCCCACGCGACGACGCCGAGTGGCTCATAGGGCTTGTAGGCGAAGAGGGCGGCGAACTTCCCGATGATGTGTCAGCGCTCGGTTCTGTTGCTCAGGATCTCAGGCGGTACCTCCAAGAGCGTGGAGCGAGCTTCTTCGCAGATCTCGTGAGGAGCACCGGTCATCTTCAATCTGAAATTGAGAGCGGCCTGTGGGAACTGGCGGCAGCCGGGTTGGTCACGGCGGATGGATTCGACAGCCTGCGGGCCTTACTGGACCCACGCCGCCGGCGCGCGCAAGGTCGCGAGCGATCGAGGCGACCTCGCCATGGGGCGGGCCGCTGGTCCCTGCTTAGACGTGAGCGCGCCGGTTCACCAGACACTGGAACATCGCTCGAACGGATGGCCCGTCTTCTGTTGCATCGGTATGGGGTCGTTTTCCGGGATCTGCTCGGCCGCGAATCGCTGAATCCGGCCTGGCGTGATCTGCTGATTCAGTATCGGCGGATGGAGCTGCGCGGAGAAATTCGCGGCGGGCGTTTTGTCAGCGGCTTCACCGGGGAGCAGTTTGCGTTGCCGGAAGCCGTGGAGGCCCTGCGAACCTTGCGGCGGTCCGGGGTCGAATCCAAACCCTCTCACGAGATCAAGATTTCGGGTGCTGATCCCTTGAACCTGGTCGGGATGATTGTCCCGGGCGCCCGTGTCCCTGCCGTCCCCAGTAATTACGTTGTCTTTAGAGATGGGGCGTTCCTCCGTTCCGGAACGTTCCGCGAGTTGACACCCTCCGAACACCTCCAGGCTCCCCGACACCAGATCACGCGTCTGTAGGGAATAGTTCAGGAAAACCGTGCCTCTCCTCAATTCGGCGCCAATGGCGCAGAAATCTTGATGCTGCCTGCCGCTTGACACGGACATGTCCAACATGTAACCATTGGTTACATAAGCCAGGACGATTTTCATCGTTCTTCCCCACGATGAATTTCGCATTGAAGGCATCGTGATCGGCGTCATTCGTCATTACCAATCATGGTCTCAAGGAGGGTCATTATGATTGCGAACCAACTCCCACAGAAGAGAATCATAGAAGGCGCCTGCTCGGATTGCGGTCGTATCATCGGGCACAGAGAGCGCTTCGTCGATCCGCACACTCGATCGGAAGTGGAGCTTTGCTCCAATTGCGCCGCCGCATTTGTCCATCGGCAGCATTTCGCACCGGGATGCTGCGACTAAAGACAAGGAAAGACTAAGCGTTCTTTTTACAGCGAACGAAGTGAGCGTAGGGAGGGGTGGTCGCTTTCCTGATATGGACCGGCAGATTGTCTGCTTTCAAATTCCATCCTTTGAAATTGCCTTGGCGCGTCTGGAAACTGCCTCTCTCCGAAGCCGGCCGGTCGCCATCGCGCCTCTTCATACGCCTCGCGCCTGCCTGCATGAAGTGTCTCGTGAAGCGCAAGATGACGGCCTTCGCCCCGGCATGACGGTGGATGTGGCTCATCGTCTTTGTCCGTCCTTGCGCCTAATTCCTCCTGATCCGCTGCGTGTTCGCCAAGCGCAGCACTATCTCGAGAACATCGTGGCGCGGTTCGCGCCGGTCTGGGAGCCGGTCCGCCCCGGCCATGTGTTTCTGGATCTCACGGGCACGACTCGCCTGTTCGGCGCAACCGTCGATACGGCTCTGCGGATTGAACAGGAACTGACGCGGCGACACGGGCTAACGGGGATCATGGGGATTGCGAGCAATAAGTTGGTTTCCCACGTCGCTGCCGCCACGCTCGCGCAACCTCCGAAATGCCGCAATGTGCAGTCGGGATCGGAGCGAACATTTCTCGCACCCTTGCCCGTCTCTATTCTTCCCGGCTTGAACCGGACGGTGGCGCGAAAGGCCCTTGCTATCTTAGACGATCTCAACCTGCAGACCTTGGGGCAGATCGCAGAGGTTCCTCTGCCTGAGCTCGAATTGGCGTTGGGGCGGCCGGCGAAGATGCTCCATCGCTGGGCCTACGGCATCGATCCATCGCCGGTTCTGCCGACGGTTCAGTATGCGTGTATCGATATTCCTTTGGAACTGGAGCCGGATGAAATCGATGACGGACTGTCCGGCCTTCTCTATGAGCCATTGGAATGGCTCTGCCGGCAGCTTCGTCGATACCGACAAATATGCCGGCGTCTCACGCTCATCGTTCGATACAGCGACCATGTGCAGGTGTCCAGGTCTCATATGTTCAAGCCGGGCATGTATTGGGAGACCGACATGTATCCCCATCTCAAAAACTTATTCTTTCGATGTTTTCAGCGAAGAGTCCGACTTCGTACCATAACAATCAGCGCCGAAGTCACCGATGTATCCGGAGCGCCGGGAGAACAGCTCTCACTGTTTGATAGAGAACCTGCTCGGGAGCACTCGATACACCATGACCTATTCCACCCACCACCGATGATAGTTCACCCGCTATCACACTCTCCCGTTCCCCAGGTGCGCCGAGACACACCTTTTTCCCATGGCTCGAGCTGGCCAAGACCAGCTCCTTGCCAATTTCACCCGCCACCCCGAGCTGGCCAAGACCAGCTCCTTGCCCATGGTCCCGAGCGCATCGTCTTGCCGTAGCCCTGGATCGTGTTCGGGAACGCTTCGGCGAGCATTCAGTGTGGTGGGGCCGATCGCGCGGTTTGCATTGATGGATCCATCGTGCCCTCTTTTGTCCACCTGCACGTTCATTCCCAGTATTCCCCCATGCAAGGCGTCTCATCCTTGCACGCGCTTTGCGAGACGGCCCGCGCACAAGGAGCGTGCACGCTTGCCCTGACCGATACGAATGGGCTGTATGGCGTGATTCGCTTTTTGGAGATCGCACGCCAAACCGAGCTGCGGCCGATCTTGGGCGCTGAGTTGACCGAGAAAGCAGGTCGTGCCGTACTCTTGGTCAAAACACCCGAAGGGTATGCCAATCTCTGCCGGCTGCTTTCGGTCCGGCATGGCGACACCTCTTTTGATCTGATCGAAGCCGTGGCTCGGCATCGAAAAGGATTAATCATCCTCTCCGATGACCCCCAAGCGCTCACCACATGGGGGAACGAGTCGCCGGAGGATCTTTATGTGGAGCTGACGCCCGGACCGACGATGCAGAGGCTTCTTACCTTCAGCCGCCGTATCAATCTGCCGTCTGTCGCCACCAATTGCGTCCATTTCGTGCATCCGCAGGAATTTGCCGTTCACCGTCTGCTCCGAGCCATTGCCCTCAATACGACACTCTCGCGCCTTCCGCGCGACGCGTGCTGCTCTCCGACTCACTGGCTCATGCCGGCCTCGACATTGGAGCGCCAGTTTCCTCATGTGCCCGAAGCGCTGAAGAATACTCACCGGATCGCCGAAGCCTGCCACACTGAGTGGGATTTCAAGCAGACGATCTTTCCGGCATTTCGCGAGCTGTCGAATGATGAAGCGTTTGCGCTGCTTCACACGAAAACTTACGAGGGCGCCCTAGAACGCTATGAGACGCTGACGGACACAATTCGAAAACGGATCGAAGACGAATTAGCCATCATCCGTCAGAAACGGTTTGCGCATTACTTTCTCGTGGTCGAAGAAATCGTCCGGCAAGCGCCTCGGACCTGTGGCCGAGGCTCGGTTGCGGCATCGATCGTCTCCTACTGCCTAAGGATTACTCACGTGGATCCCATCGAACATAACCTATTCTTTGAACGATTTTTGAATCCCGGCCGGCAAGACCCGCCGGATATCGACATTGATTTCCCTTGGGACGAACGGGATGGCATTGTGGACCAAGTGCTTAAAACCTATGGCGCCGAAAGGTGCGCCATGGTGGCGAATCAGAATACGTTGGAACTGCGCGGCGCGCTACGCGAAGTGGCGAAGGTCTATGGCATCCCCGCTGAGGAAATCGGTCGCGTGGCCTCTCGCATCCTGCGTGAGAAGGACTTTCTTTGGTTTGAAGAAACCATGCCGACGCCGCAGGGGTGGGCGAAATGCCTTAGCCAAGCGCTGCGGCTCAGAGATCCCTGGCCGGAGATTCTTAGTTTAGCGGTCCAAGTCCGTGGTCATTTCCGGCATCTCTCTCTTCATTGTGGGGGCCTTATCATCGTGCCGGACGAAATTCGGCGCTACGTGCCGGTCGAGGTCTCCGCCAAGGGTGTGCCGGTGATTCAATGGGAGAAGGACCAAGCCGAAGAGGCCGGTCTCGTCAAGATTGATCTCTTGGGCAATCGTTCACTCGCCGTCATCCGTGATGCTTTGAAGGCCATCGAACGGAATACCGGCCACCGCCTCGACTATACGACGTGGAATCCGCTTCATGATCCTGTCACGCAAGAACTGATTCGACGAGGCGACACGATGGGATGCTTCTACATCGAATCGCCGGCTACCCGCCTGCTACTCAGAAAGCTCTGGGGCGGCATGCCGCCGGATCGTCGAGCGACGGCCGACGTGTTTGAGTATCTCGTCATGGTATCCTCCCTCATCCGACCGGCCGCGAATCCGTTTGTTGAGGAATTCATCCGGCGCGCGCAAGGGAAACCCTATCAACCCTGGCATCCTCTTCTGAAAGACATTTTGGATGAAACTCACGGCATCATGACGTACCAGGAAGACGTCACCAAGGTAGCGATGGCAGTGGCCGACTTTTCCGTCGAAGATGCGGATCAGTTACGGAAGGTGATCAGCAAGAAACACAAGCAACGACAACTGCAAGACTATCACGCTCAATTTTGTGAAGGAGCGGCGAAGAACGGCGTGTCGTCCTCCACGATCGCGCTTCTGTGGGAGATGATCATGAGTTTCGCGGGCTACAGTTTTTGCAAACCGCATTCAGCCAGCTATGCACAGGTCTCGTTCAAATCCGCCTACCTCCGAGCGCATTACCCCGCCGAATTCATGGCGTCGGTCATCAGCAACCAAGGCGGCTTCTACTCGACGTTCGCCTATGTCTCCGAGTCCCGCCGCATGGAACTCATGATCTTGCCGCCCGATGTGAATATCAGCGATTGGGTCTACATCGGCAAAGGACGAACCCTCCGCATCGGACTGATGCAAGTGAAAACCTTGACCCGTGAATTGGCGGATCGGATCATGAAGGAACGGAACACGGCAGGTTTGTTCCGATCCTTCCAAGATTTTCTCGCCCGCGTCAAGCCCGAGCAGACGCAAGCCCGCGCGTTGATCCGCGCCGGCTGCTGCGATTCATTGGCCGGAGAGCTGACACGGCCGGCGCTGCTGTGGCGACTCTATGCGGATCGGCACCAGCCTGTGCCACACCTTCCTATTCCTGAAGAATACTCGGAAGCGAGCAGGCTGGCGCATGAAGTCGAGACGTTAGGTTTCGTCTTCAGCCGTCATCCGCTGGAGCTGTATCGTTCACACTTGAACGGCGTGCGGTATATCGCGGGGCGAGACATGGCCCAGCACGTGGGCCGGCAGGTCACGATGATCGGATGGTTGATCACCGAAAAATCGGTGGAGACCAAGGACGGCGAGCCGATGGAATTTGTCACGTTCGAGGATATGACCGCTCTCTACGACGCCACGATCTTCCCAGACGCGTATCGCCGCTTCTGTCATCTGCTCTCCCCCGACCAGCCGTATGTTCTACGCGGCGTTGTCGAAGAGAACTTCGGCGCCGTGACGCTAACGATTCAGACGTTAGAATGTTTAGAGCAATCTAGAGGGGCAGTTCGCACTCTGGGATCTGATTCGGACCATTCACGCCACTGAACACGCGTTCCAACTTTGCACGCGACCCAACAGACCGAAGAATGACTGAGAGGCGGAGTCAGTGGCGCGGGTCCTGCACGGGCAAACCTTCAAGTGCCATGATGCGGAGCGCATTCGTGGTCGGGCATGGCCCGGGCCGAAGCCGGTAATCAAAGGTCAGGATGTTTGCCTCCACGGTTTCCTGAAAATGGGCATTCGTGACGTGCGTGATGGCCTTTTCCATCTCGGCGAGTTCAAGGTCATGCGTCGTGACCATGCCGAATCCATTGCTTTCCGCCAGCGAGGTAATAAAGGCGCGACTGCCAATCAGCCGCTCGCGATTATTCGTGCCTTTGAAGATCTCATCGATCAGGAACAGCACCGGTGGGGCTGACCGCTCGAAGGCCGCGTCGAGTAGCCGCTTCAGCCGCTTGACCTCCACATAGAAGAATGAGAGCCCGGCGTCCAACGAATCATCCACTCGAATGCAGCAGAAGATTCGGACCCATGTCCATTCGAAGGACGCCGCGCAGACCGGCGCGCCGGCTTGCGCCAGGCACATATTGATCCCGATGGTTCGCAGGAATGTGCTTTTACCCGACATGTTTGACCCGGTGATGAGGAGGACTCGACCGGCGCCGCTCAGGTCCAAGTCATTGGTGACTCGCTGATTCGAGGTTATCAATGGGTGGCCGAGAGCCTTGGCCCTGATGGCGGGTGGGATCCCATTGCCGGCGTCGGCCATCCGTAAGGGTAACGGCCAGGAATAGTCCGGGTGAAGATACGCGAACGTGCCCATTGCTGCTGCGGCTTCCACTTCCGCCAGCGTTTCGAGCCAGACCGGAACCTGCGCCAAGACGCGTCGTCGCAGTCCTTCCAGCCTGTACGTGAAAAACAGGTCCCAAGGCCCAAGACCGTTCAGCGCGAGGTGAACGAGCGGATGGGCGCGAACGCTTAAGGCTTGTGCAACCCGCGCGAGACGGCGGATATAGGCGGACGGTTGTGTCTGGTCGTTCAGGAGCGGGGAGAAGAGTTGCCCCAACACTGGGGTGGCGGCATAGGACCGGCGTTCGAGGTATCGGAAGATGGCCCCAAGTTTATCAAGCTCTTGATGAAGCGAGAGAGCGCGGCTGAACACCGGCGCGGTTCGGCCGCTGACCAAGAGGTAGATGAGGGCATAGGAAGTGAGTGAAAGGGTCCAGTATTCTGGGAGCCCCGTGATCGCCGACCACAGTGCCAAGGTCAGCGTTGTCGCCGCCAGGATGGTCTCAATGATCAGAACGGGGATAAGACCGGCAAATCCGGCCGGTGGGTCGAGCGCGGACTGAATCCGCGATCCATTCAGTTCCGATTCACCGACCAGCGACGCTTCCAAGATCAGGCGGTCCCGGAAGAGCGGTAGTCGGCTAAGTTCTTTGATCAGGGATTGTCGCGCTTGCCAGCGCGTTACCTCCGGCAGTTGAGAGAAGAGCCAGCTTGCCAATCGCTCCTGACCAGTGGATGACAGGGTGGTATCGAGCAACTGGAACAAGGAGTGCCGACCGATGAGATCGAGATCCGCGCCATAGGGATGTCCCTCAGGAGCCGGCGTCGTCCGAGCCGGTATCCCGCTCCAATCCAAGCGGAGACGCGCGAGATTGGTTGTCTTAATATCCCGCCAGAGTCGCAGCCGGTGCATCCGATCGGCGAGCCTGCTATGATACCGCGCGACCGTCAGGAAAATGACCAAGAAAACCGCCAGCGTGATGTTGCCGAGGTGGTACAGGCGGGCATGAAACAACGTCACGGAGAGAACGGCGCCCACGAGGAAAATTACCACTCGCCAGCGGGTAAATTGGTTGCTCACCCGCTCGCTGATTCGCAGGAGCCGATCCGCGCGGGCAATGATACATTGGAGGCTCCGCTCACGAGCGAGGTCGGCGGCCCGCTGGTCAGTGGCACGAGTCATCATCTCGGACCTTACTCGTTCCGAGATCATTGCGTCAACCGTACGGCAGAGGATCGAACACGACACTGGACGAAGCTCGACCAAGTATGCAATCGGAGGGATCACCCACATGAATCTCTTTTCCGTGAAGGGGCCGCCGCGACTGCATCAAATCAATCTGTCGGATGGAGGAGTGCCGAAGCTTCCGGTGCCGCGCACGCGTATCACGGTCCAGGGAGTGGAAGGAGATCGGCAACGAAATCCCGCGATCCATGGGGGGCCGAATCGAGCGGTCTGTCTCTTTTCGTTGGAAGTCATCGAGGCGTTGCAAGCCGAAGGTCATTTCATTGCCCCGGGATCGAGCGGAGAGAATTTGACTTTGGCCGGAATTGACTGGCCGAGTCTCAAACCGGGTGATCGTCTTTCTGTGGGTGATGTGCGACTGGAGGTCACAAGCTACACGGCGCCATGTGTTCACAATGCCCGGTGGTTTCAGGACGGCGATTTCAGCCGGATCTCGCACAAGAAATATCCAGGCTGGAGCCGGGTGTATGCGCGGGTCCTCACGGAGGGGGTTGTGCGGCCGGGAGATCCTGTGAACATCGACAAGTGGGTTAGCGATCAGCCATCAACTATCAACTCTGACTCGAGGAATCGGAGCTGACGGGCAAAGGCCAATCATCAGGGGCTTGCATCAAAGAGGACAGGATGGAGCGTGTGCTCGAGCCGGAAATCATGGACGATCCCGAGCAGGCATTGGCCTATGCGCGGGCGGACTTTGAGGAAGAAAACCAAGGGTTCGTCGACCGATTTGTTGAGTACTATTCCGATTTCACGCAGGGACATGTGCTCGATCTCGGTTGCGGACCCGCCGATATTCCCATTCGCCTTGCCCGCGCGCTCCCCGGTTGTCGCGTGACGGGGGTGGATGGGTCGCTGCCTATGATTCGCCTCGGGGAGGAGGCGGTCAGATCGGCCGGGCTGAGCAACCGTATCTCCTTGCGCTGCGAGCGCTTTCAGTCCTATTCCCCGAAAGAACCTGCGGACGCCGTCATATCGAATAGCTTAGTCCATCACCTCACCAATCCTTTGAAGTTTTGGTACGCGCTCAAGCAGCTCGTGAAGCCGGGATCCTTTATCTTGGTGATGGATCTGCTCCGACCCGCTTCTCCCGAAGCGGCCGAGGCTATCGTCGAGCAGTATGCCGCCAATGAATCGCCGATCCTGCGGCGGGATTTTTACAATTCGCTTTTAGCCGCTTTTACGGAGGACGAGGTGGCGGCTCAACTCGCGGAGCTGAACCTCAGCCGTCTGATGATCGATGTCGTGGATGATCGACATTGGGTGGTGGGCGGGCGGATATTCTAGTGGACTCTAACAGCCAAACTGGTAGTATGAAAGTGCCATACGAATCCGCAACACGTTAAATGCATGTAATCCAGACTCAAGTCATCTCATCATCGAACGCTACCGATTCGCCTGTTACAGTCCACTCGTAACAATTGAAGCCTGGAGAGAAAATCTTATGTCACAATGTTCATCCTATCCTCAACAGTCTGGTCTAAGGCGATCCTATGACTTTTCTTGCCAGCTGTTTTCCAACACCCCAATATTGGCGTTCAACAGGCAAGCGGTCTTTGTCTAGCAAGCGCGTACCTCAGAAGGGCAGGTGTTCATGCAGGCCGATGGCATGATCGGAGAAATAGAGCGGCTTAAAGCTCGGGTAGCCTCCCTTGAGCGGCTGCTGGAAGCCCGTGACCAGACCGTGGTGAAGCAAGCCGGCCGGATCGAGGCGGCTATGAACCAGATCAGCGCCCAATCAGAAGTGCTGCACACTATTCTCACGGGTACTGCCTCTGCAACGGGAGACCACTTTTTCCATTCGATTGTCTCTCACCTTGCCTCGGCTCTGAAGGTCCGGTACGCCTTGGTCGGAGAAGTGGTCCACGACAGGCTCGACCGAATTCGTACGTTCGCTGTGTGCGATGGGGAGGAAATGCTAGAAAATTTAGAGTATGACCTCAAGGGCACTCCTTGTGCCGAGGTTATCAATCAAAACCTATGCTATTACGAGCGCGGAGTCAGAGAACTCTTTCCCGATGATCGTTTGCTCGCTGACATGGGAGTGGAAAGCTATTGCGGAACTCCGCTGTTCGATCGCTCCGGTCGGGTGCTCGGCATTCTGGTTGTCCTGCACGACCAGCCCATGCCGAGGGCTCTCGATGTACAAAAGATGCTGACGGTCTTTGCGGAACGGGCCGGGGCTGAGCTCGAGCGTAAGTGTGCGGAGGAGGCGCTGCGGGCTTCCGAAGAGAGGTATAGGATGATCTTGGCCTCCGCTCTTGATGGGTTTTGGGTCATTGATGTCCAGGGAAATATTCTGGAAGTCAATGACGCGTATTGCCGCTTGACCGGGTATCGTCGAGACGAATTGCTCTCAATGAAGGTCGGGGACGTTGAAGCCAGTGAGTCACCCAAAGACGTCGTCAAGCATATTCAAGCCGTTCAAGAAGTCGGCGGAGATCGTTTTGAAACTCGCCATCGATGCAAGGGCGGCGCGATCATTGATGTTGAGGTCAGCGTTCGGTATGTGAATCGTGATGGTGGGCGCTTCTTTTCGTTTTTCCGAGACATCACGGCTCGGAAACGTGCTGAGGAGTCGCTGCAGCAAGCTGGCGAGCGGGTTCTTAAGCAAGAGTCCGCGCTGTTCAGGTTGACTAAGAGTGAGACCTTACGAACGGCTGATCTCACGAAGGTGCTACGGCACATCACGGAGGCGGCTGCGCAAACCCTCATGGTCGAGCGCGTCAGCGTCTGGTACTATTCCGAAGATCGGCGTGCGATTCAGTGCGCCAATCTCTATGAACTAAGCGCAAACCGTCACTCGTCGGGCGTGGAGCTTCGGGCGGACTTCTACCCAGCCTATTTTCACGCGCTGGCCTCGAGCGAGATCGTCGCCGCAGATGATGCGCATCAGGACACACGAACTAGGGAATTCTCTGCGAATTACCTTTCACCGCTCGGCATCAGCTCGATGATGGATGTCCCAATCTATCTATTCGGGAGGTTGGAGGGCGTTATTTGCCATGAACACGTCGGACCATCCCGCCGATGGATGCAAGACGAACAGATGTTCGCCATGGCCCTAGCAAACCTGATTTCCCTCGCCTATGAGCAATGGGAGCGCAAGCGGGTAGAGGAAGCGCTGCGCGAGAGCGAGGCACGCTTCAAGGACTTTATGGACAACAGTCCTGCCATGGCGTGGTTGAAGGACGAGCAAGGACGCTACGTGTACGTGAACAAGCCCTTTGAACATCGCTTCCGCATGCGATTGGAAGACTTCAGAGGACGCACCGATTTTGATGTCTTTCCTTTGGAAACGGCCCGGCAATTTTGTGAGAACGATCAGGCGGTTCTGACTGCCGGTTCAGCGCGCGAGCTGTCGGAATTCGCCGTCACTTCGGACGGCGAGCATCACGACTGGTGGGTCGTCAGGTTTCCGTTTCGAGACGCGTCGGGCATGCGCTACGTCGGAGGTATGGCGTTAGACATTACCGAGCGCAAGCGGACAGAAACCGCTCTGCGTGAGAGTGAAGAGCGGCTGAGAATTGCGCTCAATGCCGTCCGCATGGGCATCTGGGATTGGAACATCAGGACCAATGAAGTGAAGTGGTCGGACAATGTAAAGCGGATCTATGGCGTGTTCGAGGGGACGTTTGCAGGGAGCTACGAAGCCTATTTGACACATGTCCACCCCGACGATCGTGAGATGGTGGTCTGTTCCATTACCGACTGTATTGAACAAGGAGCGGAGTATAGCGTTGAACACCGGGTTGTGTGGTCTGATCAGAGCCTCCATTGGGTCACGTGCAAGGGAGATGTGGTACGCGATGACGCGGGCAACGCGGTACGGATGCTCGGCACGGTGATGGACATCACGGATCGCAAGCGTCTGGAAGACCAGCTTCGTCATTCGCAGAAAATGGAGGCTGTCGGGCGATTGGCCGGAGGAGTCGCGCACGACTTCAACAATTTGCTGACGGTCATCACGGGATATAGCAAGCTCCTGCTCAGTCAGCTTGGCCCTGAGGACGGGATGCGCGATGACGTCGAAGGAATTAGCCAAGCAGGAGACCGCGCGGCTGCCCTCACCAGACAGTTACTGGCCTTCAGTCGCCGGCAAGTGGTCCAGCTAAAGGTGCTGGATGTTAATGTGGTCGTCACAGACTTGGTAGACATGCTACAGCGTCTGATCGGCGAGGATATTCACTTAGTCACGCGCCTTGACCCAAGCCCTGCCTATGTCAAGTTCGACCCGGGCCAGCTAGAACAGGTGCTTGTCAACCTCTCAGTCAATGCGCGTGATGCGATGCCTGATGGCGGGACACTGACGATTGAAACCATCGATGCCCATGATGCCTCCGCGGCTGGAATCGGTCCGGCAGATCAAGTCGTCCGGCTGATCGTGCATGATACGGGGTGCGGCATGGATGCGGATACCCTCTCCCATATCTTTGAGCCATTCTTCACGACGAAGGAATTGGGCAAAGGAACCGGATTAGGGTTGGCTACCGTCTATGGCATCGTGACACAGAGCGGCGGGACCATTGAGGCCAGCAGCGTGCCGGGGCAGGGGACTACCTTCACGATGGTGTTGCCTCGAGTTGACGTTGACGTCAGGGCGGCGATGGCGCCGGTCACGTCGGACGGGTCCCCTCGTGGAACAGAGACCATCTTGCTCGTCGAAGACCAGAGCCTGGTCCGACAGTATGTGCGCGATGTCTTGAAGGAGCATGGCTATCACCTGTTGGAGGCTGAGAGCGGGGAAGAAGCCTTACGGTACGCAGAGGAACATCGGGGCCGCATCGATCTCTTACTGACGGACGTTGTGATGCCTCGTATGAGCGGACGTCACCTTTCGGAAGCGATCTCCTCTACACGGCCGAGCACCAAGGTGCTGTTCATGTCGGGCTATGCGGGAGACACCGTGCTTCGGGACGAGGTTCTGAAAGGCGCCGCGTTTCTGCAAAAGCCCATTGCGCCGGATGTGTTGTTGAGTCGAGTACGTGAGCTGTTGGATACACCGCTTGAGCGATCCCACTAGGTCCGGAATCCGCGTTCATCTTGTCGTCGTCGCGATCATTACAATCGCGTGGTACGCGACAGGTGTACTGCAAGCAGACGCCCAACTCGATCGTTTACGAAAACTCAAAAAGGATGGGGACTCGTCAAAAGTCGATGACGCGCCCATGGCGGTGATCCCGTCCGGGCAGTTTTGGATGGGACGCGACGGAACCGAAGCGCTCGAAGACGAGCGCCCGCGCCATCAAGCCTGGCTCGATGCATATTTCATGGATGTGTATGAAGTGACGACCGCCCGGTACGCGAAATTCCTATCCGCAACCGGTCGCCAGCCGCCCTTGTTCTGGGAGCAAGTGGATCTGAGTATCCACGGTGATCGGCCCGTAGTCGGCGTCGACTGGCTGGATGCCGATGCCTATTGCCGTTGGGAGGGAAAACGATTGCCGACGGAAGCGGAATGGGAGAAGGCCGCCCGCGGAACCGATGACCGCCGCTATCCGTGGGGCAATCAACCCCCGACGGCGGACTTCGCCAACTATGCCCTCGGCGCACGCTTCAGTTATGACCAAGTTCTGATGCCCGTCGGCCGGTACGAGAAGGGCAAGAGTCCATTTGGTCTCTACAACCTGGCCGGAAATGTCTGGGAATGGGTCCAGGACTGGTACGAAGGCGATTACTACGAGCGAAGTCCTGAGCGCAGCCCGCAAGGGCCGGAGCAGGGCCAATTCAAAGTGCTTCGCGGCGGGTCGTGGTCCGAACTGCCGAAATATTTGCTGACCTACGGGCGATTCAAACTCCCGCCGAACACGCGCAACAGCTACACCGGCTTCCGCTGTGCCAAGTCGGTCCCTCACTAAGCATCCACGCGTCCGTCTTGTGAGATGGATCAGTATCGAGATAGATACGCCCGTATCCTTTCGGATGCGGAGCAACCGCCGGCTGGATCTCTGTCCTTGACTGATTTGTTTGAAAAAGTTGAAGCCCGTCCGCGATCAGGAAAGGAACAGTCCTTGCTTTATGTTCTCCGTGAGAAGCAGAAGGCTCATATCATGAAGAAGCGCGGGCCCTCGCCGTTGGCACGGGTTCGGGCGAAGGAGAATCTATGCCGTTGAAGCGCTATGGCATTCTGAAGGGACGTCCCATTCGTCGAATCATCGGTCAGGGGAGCAGTCCTCACTATCAGATTCACATGATCGATGAGACGACGGACTATCGTATCGCTGTGAATGTCAAATCCAGGGAAAGCCCGTCGGAATTGGAATACGTCGTTGATGATGAATTCCATCATCCCATCACCGCAGGGTTGGCTGGGCTCCCGCTCGGCTTCACGTTGTTGCAGAGCCAGCCTGGGGGCCTGGCCCTCGACTTCATCCGCGGCAACCTCTTCGATCGGACGCGTATGAAACCGCTTCCATATAATCGCCCCGGACCGGACAACGACTTGAACGATACGTTTGATCGGTACATGCTTCGAGCGATGGGAGAGGAGGAAGCGCTCATCTATGCATTCGGCGAGAGATGGGGGCCGGAAGCCAATCAGAAAGATAAGTATTTCGGTTTCAAGCCGGGAAACGGTATCCACGATATCCATATGAACCAAGCGAACTCCGATGCCTTCCGGGACGATGATGGCGTGTGGCAAGATGGCGCGATGTTGATCCAGTTCCCCTCGCGCAACCAGTGGGTGGCGATCTTTCTCAAGTTCCAGTCACAATCGTGGCACAGCGACGACCGAACGGGTCATCGCATCGAAGGAGTCCAACCGGATCACACGGTCCGGATCATTGCCGCGCTGGTGAATCCGGCCGGTCCTTCTCCTGAGAAAGAAACGGTGACGCTGTTGAATACAACCCCACAGCGGATCAACCTGAACGGGTGGGCGATTGCCGACAAGCTGAAGCACAAACATGTCCTAGGGGGCGCTCTTGACCCCGGCGCAACCGTCCAGATTGCGCTGCCGCCAGAGGTGCAATTGGGAAACGACGGCGGCATCATCACATTGCTGGACGCGCAGGGGCTGAAAGTGCACGGCGTGTCGTACACGCGAGATCACGCTCAGCGCGAGGGCTGGACCCTCGTGTTTTGACGGAGGTCTGTGATGCGGAAGATGGCGCAAGTGGGAAACCTGTCCGTCAAAGCCTATGCCGGGACCACCGGGGTCTTGTTGGCGATGAACATCGAGCCGGCCAAGCGCGAGGGACTACTCGGGTTCGCATTGGAACGACTGGCGAAGGCCACAGGCAAGAAAGAGTTCTTGACCGGCATGTTGCACTTTCCCGGCATGCCGCATAAGCCGGGCGAGCCGATTCCGACCAACGAAGCGCCGATCCAGAAATTTCGGTGGTCGGATTATCGAGTGTATCCGGATTCATCCTACGTCTATACCCTCTACCCGGTGTACGGGCAACCGGGAATGCTCGACATCAAAGCCGGTCCGACCATCGAGGTCAAGACGGCCAGCAGCCATCATGGCGAGCACTGCGTCCTGTTCAATCGGGCGGCCGCGGCCAGTCAGGCATTTTCCCGGAAGTTCCCCAAGGTTGAAGAGGCCCTAAACGCAGAGTTGAGAGAAGCAAAGGCCGAAAACCGGGAACCGCATTTTGAGCTACCGCTGTCGGCGCGCAAATGGCTCAGCCGAGGACTGCTCGAACAGATCACCGGGTTCATCGAACGGGCGAAGAATAAGGGGTGGGCGCTCGACATTGCGATCTACGAGTATGAACTGCCGGAGATCACCGAGGCGGTCAAAGCGGCCCATGCGCGGGGTGTTAAGGTACGCGTCGTCTATCACGCCAAAGAGGGAGATGAGCAGACCGCAGTCAACGAGAAGCATTTAGCCGGATTACCGAAGACAGCGAAGCGAGCGCGGCTGACCGATAAGATCTGCCATCACAAGTTCATCGTATTGAGCAAGGTAGCGGATGGGAAGAGTACGCCCCAAGCGGTGCTGTGCGGGTCCGCCAATTTTACCGAAAATGGTGTCTACCGGCAGGGAAACGTGGTGCATGTGGTGGAGCGCGCCGATGTTGCGCAGCAGTACCTCGATCTTTTCGAAGTCCTCTTTCGCGGCGATACCAAGACGGCGACCCGGAAGTACATCACGGACCATAACAAGTTCGGTGATCCGCAGCCGTTGTTTGCCGGATTCTCACCACGGAGCGGGCGGGGCGATCTCAGGGCCTTCATTGACGACGTCGGGAAGGCCTCCCGGGACGTGCTCTTCTGCACCACCTTCGACCTGTACGACGATCTGGAGACTGCCCTGTTAGGTCAGCCGCATGACCCCATTCTCAGGTACGGCCTCGAAAACAGTCGCAGTAAAATTACCGGCTTTCACGCCGATCGCACCGCGGCATTTTCGGCGACGGCGATGTTGTCGAAGGGCTTGGAAGGCTTTTTAAAGGAATCGACCCAGGGCCAACGAGGAAACATTCTCATCCACACCAAGCTCATCGTCGTGGATTTCACCTCAGACAATCCGACCATTATCAGCGGCTCGCACAATTTCTCGGCGTCGGCTTCAGAAGGAAATGACGAAAATTATCTGGTGCTGCGCGGTGATACGGATGTGGCCGATTCGTACGGGTGTGAGCTGATGCGGCTGTACGATCACTATCGGTTCCGTTACGTGTCAAAGATAAAAACCGAGGCCGAAGAAAAACCGGAGTCCCCGAAGCTCGCGCCGGACGATACCTGGACCATTCCCTACTTTACACCGGGGTCTCTCAAGATGACTGACCGTTTGAGATTCGCCGGGGAAGGTCTGTAGAAGTTCACTGATGCGCAGAGGGGTTCTACCCCGTTTCCACGGACAGGTGAGTTAAGAGTTGCCCCCCCTGCTACTGCAAATGGACTTGTACTCATGTGTGGGTGAGGCTTCCTATCAGGGTCGCAACAGCACCGCCGCGATCACCAGCACGGTCAGGGTCGCCAGGACGACGAGATAGATCGTGACGCTTCGGTCTCGCAGCCAGTCTGTCTTCCAATCTTCCGGATACAGCGCCTTGCCCTCGAGATACAGCCCTTCGTCATACAATCCCAGGACCCGCTCGATCTCGACCAAAGCCCGCTTGGCCATGCGGTGGCGGCTGCGCTGCTGAAGGATCAGATAGGCGAACACGGCGGAGAAGAGAGCCACGCCGGTAATAGCGAAGAGGGCGGTCGTAAAATTAGGGCTCGGTCGGGCGGGGACAGCCAGCATCGGTGACAAGAAGTAAGACGAGAAACGCGCTGGCGAAAGCGGTGAGGCGCATCATCTGCTCGCGCCGCCGGAACACCTCTTCCTTGTACCAGGGATAGAGGACCTTCAGCACTTCGAGTTGTTCTTCGCGCAGGATCTCCGGCATGGTCTTAACCTGTTTCTTCCAGGATGCTCAAAACGGTCCGCCAACGAGGCCGCAGGCGAAGTCAAAGCCGGAGGCGTAGCCTCTGGGCTACGTTGAGGACTGTTGACGAGCCGAGAACAAAGTTGGGGGCCGTTTTCAGCATCCTGTTAGGTGCCTCACCATCCAGTTCGCGAGCATCGTGATCATTGTCCGAAAATCGTCCGCCTTTGTAAACCCATGGTTCGCCCCTTTGAGGATCTGCAAGTCTTTCTCGGTGTGAACAGCATCGAGCAGGCGATGGCTCTGGTGGAGCGGCACGTATTCGTCCTATCTCCTTGCACGACCAGAACCGGCGCGGTGATGGCCTCCGCGGCCTTGTAACCGTTGTGAAGCAAGCAGTTTTCGTAGAACGCAAAGGACAGACGGACCGGTCGCGTGCCGCCGGTCACGTCCGGAATTTCATGGGTCCGTTTCCATCGATCGATTCCGGCCTCACCGAATTCTAGCCGCAGCATCTCCGGAAAATCAGGAACCGGGCATTTCAACCCGACGGCGGCCAGGTCGGGTCGCTGGGCTGCCGTCAGGATGGCCACCAACCCGCCGAAACTGGACCCGATCAGTCCCAGCCGGCGATAGCCTTTGCTCCTCACCAGATCCAGGGCCGCCAGAGCCTGGCCCACCGCCGTGTCGACCGTGATCTGCTCGAACGGACCCTCGCTGTCGCCCTGGCCGAAAAAATCGAACCGGAACGTTGCGATGCCCTGATCGCTGAGCAGACGGGTCAGCGCCTTGTTGGTCGTACTGTTCTTGTTCGAAAGAAAACCATGGCAAAGCACGACCAGGCGACCGGTCGGAAGGGGCGCGTCTCGGGAAATGAGCCGGTCTTGGCCGGCTTGGGGTTGGGCGGGTGAGACAGTCGCCTGGGGTGGGTGGGTGAAATGATCCTGCACAGGCGTTGTCAAGATCGCGGCGACGGTATGCCCTGCGGGGTCCTGAAATGTAAGCGACTGCTCCATGCCACATTCTATCAAAGTGGATTGGAGCCTGGCGACCAGGGTATGATGGACCAATGGAGGCCGGTTCATGGCAAATGTGAGGAAGCGACTGTCCACCAATGTGGACGGCAATTTCTATGTCGACTCGACCTGCATCAACTGCGACACCTGCCGGCAACTGGCGCCGGCGACCTTCGCAGAACAGGGAGATTATTCGTTCGTGGCGCATCAACCAACCGGCCGGGACGAATTGTTTCGCGCCCATCAAGCCCTGTTGGCCTGCCCGGTGGGATCAATCGGAGCCCTGCAGGGTGACAAAGCCCTCTTGCACATCGCGACAGAGAGCTTTCCCCTTCAGGTTGAGGGAGCGGTGTACTACAACGGCTTCAACTCCGAGAAGTCGTTCGGCGCCAACAGCTATTTCATTCGACGGCCGGGCGGCAACTGGCTGATCGACTCACCGCGGTACATGCAACGCTTGGTGACCACCTTCGAGCAATGGGGAGGCCTTCACTCCATCTTCTTGACCCATGAAGATGATGTGGCGGACGCCGATCGGTATGCGAAGCGCTTCGGGGCCAGACGGATCATCCATCGCGCCGATATGGCCGCCGCGCCTGATGCCGAATGGCTGATCGACGGAAACGAACCGGTCCGCGCTGCGGAAGATTGTCTGATCCTGCCGGTGCCCGGCCATACGCAGGGCAGCCAGGCGCTGCTCTTTGCGGATCGATATCTCTTTACCGGGGATCACCTATGGTGGGATCGCGAGGACAGTCGCCTCGGCATGCCGAGCGTGCTGGTGTGGTCCGAGACGGAACTGTTCAGTTCGACGCGTGCGCTTCTCAACCACACGTTTGAATGGGTCCTGCCGGGACACGGCGACCGGATCCATCTGCCCGCATCGGAGATGAATATGGAGCTGGGTCGCCTGCTCGCGCGCCGAACCGGGTGTGAGAAGTAGACAGGCGTGTCCAACGGACCGTCCGCTCGGTGGATCACTCGGACGGACGGCTGGTCAGTAACAATCCCACTTTCACCAGAAAAATCACCAGCCCCAAAAAGAGTAAGCCTGCGCTCGCCCACGAGGCCGCCTGCACCGTCGTGGACGCTAAGCTGAATTGCCACACCAGTGCCGCCACGAGCGCAAGCCCGATCGTGCCGAGGCTCAACGCGCCGACCTGGAGCGCACGCCATTGCTCGGCAATCGTCGTGAGTTGCGCGAGATAAGGCCCGCGCTTCTTGTTGCTCGAGACCCTTCCCAGCGCCAAGCTGATCGGCAAAAGATGGGAGAGCGCGCCGAAGATCGTTTGGACGATGAATCCCACCAGCGCCAGATGCGTGTAGGCCACGAGATGCAGCGTGCCGAACGGGACACGCGGGGGGTCCCACAGGGAGTTCACCGCGACGAAGATTCCCGTCGGCACGACGAGCATGAGAAAGAACGTGGCCATCAGGAGATGGTTAGATGCGGCGCTTAAAGGCCGTCCGGCGTCGATCCAGGTCCTCACGATGTTATAGGCGTAGAGCGAGACGCCGGTCAGCAGAACGACTCCCGCGCCGATCTGTACCGAGACCCTGGACAAGAGAAAACCCGCTACCAAGGAAAGGACGCCCAGGGGCAGGAGAAAGAAGATCAGCCTCGCAAGCCGGGGGCTGTGCAGGCGAGCATTCAGCACCGTCGGAAAGAGATTGTGCATTGTGCCGATGATGGTCAGCGTGACGAATCCGAGTAGGTTGAGATGGATATGCGAGAGCCTCGCTTGTCCCAATATGGTTGGAGGCAAGATCCGCAGGGCCATAGCTTCGCCCATCCCCAGCCCACCGAGCAACGCGACCAGCGCCACGCCGTAGAACCAGAGATTCAAGGGAGGCGAGACGAGGCTGCTCTTCGCTTGTCGTATCGCGTCCACGAATAAGGAAAGAAAGGCGATGATCACCAACACCCCGGCGACCCCCACGACGGCATAGTGTCGTAAGGCAAATCCGATCAAGACGACGATCGTGCCGACATTGATCATGGCAAAGAGCACGGGATGAGACTCGGGGCGGTTTCGACCGGACAAGAGGAGAGGAGGAACAAACGCCAGCATGGCTCCCAGGATCATCTGCGCGACCCCGCCGATCAACGCCCCGTGGACATGGATGAGGCGAAGCATCGGAGGCATCGGGAGCCCGCGTATCATGCCCAGGAACAGGACCAATCCTAACAGCGAGGACAGGAGCAACCAGAACAGACCGGTCAGGAGAAAGAGCGGGGGTCGGAACATACACCTCCTGTCATTACGGTATGAAATAGAAGTGGTTGGTGGGACCCTTGCCGTGACCGATGGCGAGACCGTGGCGGATCGCTTCCGTGACATAGGTCTTGGCGGTTTGAATCGCGTCGGGGAGGGCTTTCCCTCTCGCCAGTTGGGCCGCAATGGCGGAGGCGTACGTGCAACCGGTGCCGTGGGTGTGCGGGGTGTTGATGAATTCGCCTTTGAAGACGTTGAAGAACCGGCCGTCGTAGAGCAAATCAGTCCCACGTTCGGCCAGCAAATGCCCGCCCTTGATCAGCACGTTCTTGCAGCCAAGCTTGTGAATAACCTTGGCGGCGTGACGCGCCTCGGCCAGCGTTTTGATACTCACGCCCGAGAGGGTTTCCGCCTCATGCACGTTCGGCGTTACCACCAGCGCGAGAGGGATCAATTCTTTTGTGACGGCTTCGACGGCATCCTTTTTCAAGAGCGCATGGCCGCTCTTGGCAATCATCACGGGATCGACGACGAGGTTCTCGACCTTCTGAGGCCTCAACATCTTGACCACTGTGTGCACGATATCTGCCGATGACAGCATGCCGGTCTTGACCGCCGCGACATCGAAGTCATCAAAGATCGCATCGATCTGCGCTTCGATGATGGCGACCGGGAGCTCGAAGACCTCCGTCACCTCCTCGGTGTTCTGCGCGGTGATGGCGGTGATCGCCGACATGCCGTACACGCCATTGGCGGCAAAGGCCTTCAAATCCGCCTGAATGCCCGCGCCCCCGCCGGAATCGGAACCTGCAATCGTGAGAACCTGCTTCATGCTCTGTCCTTGTTTTCAGCAATCATACAGCAGGTTCGTCTCTGTTTCATGACTCCCTTTTTGGGTAACTGGTCCGAGACTCTCGGAGCGTCATCAGAGCGCCATTGGGAAACCGCTCTTGCTGAGCGACTACTTGGGTTGAAACGAAAAAGCTCACCGAAAGCTTTTATTCTTATCTATCCGTAAAATAAATTTCCCTAAGAGCCACGGTTTCCAACAAAGTATCTTCTGAGCCAAAAAGGGAAGATGAATTGAGATTATAAGTGTCAAGCAATTTGAGGACATTCAGTCTCTCTTCGACGGGGATGCTAATCTTCCACAGGACGTCTTGTTCGGCATCGTTACGGGCAAACACGTCCTCGTGGCAAGCATAATTCCACGTTTTGTTTTCGTGGACCGTGCAGATGGTGTACTCGCTCTGCTGAAGAAAATGGCGTGGGTGGCCTCTCGTGTAAGGCCCTAGACTTATAATGTGTGGTTCGTCCGGCGAGCCCACCTTCCCTCCGCCCGTATATTCCCAATACACGAATATGGACACATTCTTACTATTCTCTACGACGTTTCGGAAAGCAAAGAACGCTGCGACATAAGGAGATCGAGTCCAGTCCAGCAGTGGAGAAGGGAAACCGTGGTGGCGTAGATAGACCATGTATTCGTAAGCCGGTAATCCTAGGAGCAGGAGAGAGTCCTGCTTCTTAATCTCCTCGTCGTGCTCCGGAGGGGTGGGAATGTTCCAATCTAATCCAGTGAAAGTCTCGATTTGTGGCTTTGCCGCCGAGATGATCCTATAATACTGGCTGACGCTGAATTGTTTTTTCTTGTAGCGCTCAAGCGTAGTGGTCAAATGCCAGATATCGCTTGCTTGCCCGCGAAAGAGGAATGGCGAAACGCTCAGGGCTGTCTTAGCAGCTCGCATCTGCATGAGCCTCTCTAACTGCTCTTGGAACTCTTCCCAACTACCGACATTGACCTGTTGCATAACGTAGCGCTCCTTGCTTAGCCATTCTAGCCTTTCCTTACCCTACAGTTCTCTCGGTGGCTCGGTGTTTACATAATCAATGACGGGCGGGAGGGTCTGAGCCTGCATCGCGAATCACACGTAGGCTCGGGCCACCGCACGTGCCGAACAGATGCGGTCCGCTGTAGGTGGATGGCGAGGACTGTTTGAAGTTCCGTTCGAGCGGAGCTCCGAACGGAACGAGTTCCGCAGCCGAGCAGATGAGAGGCTAGTGCGGTCGAGCCGCAGTGTCTGAGCAGGGCAGGACTCCGACCGTCCCGCCCTCCGAACTACACCGGCCACTTCTCTTCCTTCCATGCCATCTCCCAAAACATCCACTCATACCGCGAGCTGATGAGGAACGCCTCCTCCATCCGCCTTTTCTCGGCCTGCCCGGCGTCCTTCGCCCAAAGATCCACCTTGGCCCGCATCCATTTCTGTACCTCGGCAAACTCCGGCGAGGCATACAACAGAAGCCAATCGCGGTACGGGTGATCAGCCTTAGGTGCTCCGTGTTTCAGGAGGTGCTGTCCGACGACACAGTAGATCCAAGCGCAGGGTAGAGCAACAACCGTGATCTCGGCGGCAGATCCGTGTCTGCGCGACCGCCAGCATGTGGCGGGTGTACGCGAAATTTGTCGGCGCCATCGGAACGGATGTCATCTGTTCGGGCGTCATCTTCCACCGCTTGCCGTAGCTCTCATGCAGGCCGCGCTCCGTGATGATCGTCTCCTCGACGAGTTTCGCAAAGCGCAGGGCCGATTCCGCGTCGGGCGCCTTCTGGGCACCGGCGGAGAACACTCGTGCAAGCTCTCCAAGAAAGCGGGCATCTTGCAGGATGTAGTATTTGAACTTCCGCTCGGGGAGCGTGCCCTTGCCTAACGCCACGACAAAGGGATGCCGACGCTGCGCGTTCCAAATGGAGTGGGCCTTTTTCTTGAGCTGCTCGGAAAAGGACATCGGTTCTCCTCGGCTGATGACCTAGATTAGGTTCGTGGAACAAAGGCGTTCGTGAAGAGCGTGTTGACGGGCATCGGCTTCTTGATCACGCCTCGGCCGTGCAGCCAATCCCGCACGGTGGACCATCGGCCAGATTCCTGCTTCAAGGTGGTTGGGAAATATGGCTGAGTGGCCTGAAATGTTTTGGCCGAGAGGGTGGGGTCCGCCATCCCGTTCGCCTTTATATAGAGGCCAAGCGCCTCGTCAGGATGTTCGTAAGTAAAGGTAAAGCCACGAGCCAGGGCCCGGGTGAATCCACGGACGATCTGCGGATTCCGCTTCACCATGGACTCCGAGGTCATGACGACCAATTGATAGAGATCGGGGACGTTATACTGGGTCGGACTCACGAATTCCACTGAGGCGCCCCGCAGTTCGGCTTCCACCTGCTCATAATTCACGAAGGCTCCGAACACCGCATCGGCCTTCCCGGTCAGCAGCGCGTCCGTCAACCCGAATCCGACATCCACCGGCAAAATCTCGTCATGCGTGAGACCGGCCGCCTCCAGCATGGTTCCCAGAATGGGGAGATCGATTTCTAATCCGGGCCAGCCCACCCGCCGATGGCGGAGATCCTCCAGGCGCCTGACCGGACCTTCCTTGAGATACATGAGGCACACCACGGTATGCGCGAGCAGGGGAGCGATCGAGATCAGCGGCTGGCCTTGATCTCGCGCTTTAATGAGATTCGTTTGCTCGCCGACCCCAAAATCGGCTTTGCCGTGGGCGACCAGATCCAGTGACTCTTCCGGTACAGTCGGAACGAGAATAGAGAGATCCAAACCTTCTTCGCGAAAGAACCCGTGTTCCTTGGCTACGACGAACGGGAGGTGGTCAGGGTTCAGAAACCACTCTAAGGCCAACGTCACCATAGTACGCTGTGACGAGGAGGCTTCAGTCGCGGGAGGCCGCGTGTGTCGACGCCGCGATGTGGGTGAACGAGAGGACGATTTCGAAGAGGACTTCTTCAGCATGCTGTAGCGTGGACCGGTTCGGCGTTCCTAGACGGCCCCTGATTTGTTGGCAAGGTTTTCCGGCAGCCAGGGTCGCGGGAGACGATTAAGTCCCGCCAATGCCGCCACCATGTAACATTCTGCGAGAGTCGGATAGTTGAAGACGTTTTCTACGAAATAGTCGATCTTGCCCCCGTGCGCCATGACCGCCTGACCGATATGAATCAGCTCCGTGGCGCCTTCACCTATGGCGTGCACGCCCAGCAAGTCGCGTGTTTTATTGTGAAAAATCAGCTTTAACATGCCGATGTCGTCACCGATCAATTTGCCACGCGCAATTTCGCGGTACCGAGCAATGCCAATCTCATACGGCACCCCATCATGGATGAGATCCTTTTCTGTCGGACCCACCATCGAGATTTCCGGAATGGTGTAGATGCCGAAAGGCAGAAGTTGGGTATGCGCATCGCTCGGTAGGCCGAAGGCATGACAGGCCGCGAGGCGGCCTTGCTGCATGGAGGTGGAAGCCAACGCCGGAAAGCCGATGATGTCCCCGGCGGCATAGACATGAGTAACCTCGGTCTGAAAATGCGCATTCACGTGTAGACGACCGCGCTCATCGGGTTTGATCCCAATCGCTTCCAAGTTCAGCTCCTCGCTTGCGCCCATCCGTCCGGCTGAATACATCAACGTTGACGCGTGGATTTGCTTGCCGCTCTTTAGCAGGACACCGATGTCATCACTAGAGAGCCTCTTGATCTCAATGACCTCTTCATTGAGGTGCAGAGTCACGCCGATCTCGCGCATCTGGTGCTCGAGTGCTTGGATGATTTCGGTGTCTAGAAATTCCAAGATGCCAGGTCGCCGGTCAACCAAGATAACTCCGATTCCCATCGTGGCCACGATGGAAGCGTATTCGGATCCAATGACGCCGGCGCCGACAATGATGAGAGACCTGGGAAGCCGTTTCAACGTCAAGAGTTCATCGGTATCGATGACTGTTTCGCCGTCGAACGGGACTTCGGGCGGGCGTGCCGGTTTCGACCCGACGGCGATGACGACGTAGTCGGCCGTGTGCTCGATGGTCTTGTCGTGTTGCTTGATGGCGAGCCGGTGCGGGTCGAGGAAACTCGCGGTTCCGAAGATGAGGTCGATCTTATTCCGGGCCATCTGGTCCTGGATGATCTGGATTTCTTCGGTGATGATGTGATTGCAGCGGTAGGACAGATCCTCCATGGTGATATCTTTCTTCACCCGGTAGGTCGACCCGTAGAGGCTGCGTTGGTGGAAACCCGAGAGGAACAGGACGGCTTCGCGCAAGGATTTGCTCGGAATTGTGCCCGAATTGATGCACACGCCGCCGACCACCTCCTTGCGCTCGATGATTCCGACCCTTTTCCCGAGCTTGGCCGACTGCACCGCCGCCTTCTGTCCGGCGGGGCCTGTGCCGATGACGAGCATGTCGTAGTGTGCCATCTCTTTATAGCGAGTTTTAGGTTGAGGCTGAGGCTAGGCTCCTATAACAATACACCATCTGAGCAAAGGAGCGGTTCAGACTCCGTGTGCTGGGTACTGTACCGTGAGCACAGATTAGAGGAGAGCGAATGAAGCAAGCCATAAAAGCTCTCATCTTCGATTTCGATGGAGTGCTGGCGAATACAGAGCCATTACACTTTCGAGCGTTCGAACGAATTTTGAGCGGAGAAGGTATTGCTTTGTCACCGGACACCTACGCAGAGAGATATGTCGGGTTAACGGATGCAGAGTGCTTTAAGGCAGTATTCATGGCGCACGCCAAGCCCCTATCAGCGCCGGTTCTCCGCACACTGGTCCAACGAAAAACTCTGCTTATGCAGGAGGCTATAGCAACGGAGGATGTCCTGATTCCAGGCGTGGCCGATCTTGTCAGATGTCTTGTCGATCTTTATCGGCTCGCCATCGCGTCTGGCGCCTTGCGCGAGGAAATCCGGTTGGCCCTTAAGCTGGCCGGACTGCTTGAGGCATTTGAACACATTGCGGCAGCCCAAGATGTCAAAAAAGGGAAGCCTGCTCCCGACCTGTACCTCCTGGCATTGCATCGCTTGAACATGACATCGCCAATTATCTCGTCGGAATGCCTGGCCATTGAAGATACGCCTCATGGCATTCAGGCCGCACATGCGGCCGGTATGCGTTGCCTCGCCGTCACGACGACATTGAACGCGGAACGCCTTCGTCTTGCCGATGAAGTGACAGCATCTCTCCAAAAGACCGATTTCTCCCAAATTCTCAGACGGTTGTCGAACTGACGGAACAGGCGATGGGCAAATCTTTAACACAATGGTAGCAAAGCATAAACGTATTTTTAACACTAATCATCTAACATGTCCTGAAGAGGGATTAACTCGATCGTATGTCCCGAAGCGGTTCTCCAACCTCAGCTCTCTTCCCGAAGAACGGATCCGGCCAGCTGGCTCTAGATGCGCAACGCATATTCTCGGAGCTGAACCTCGATTCAATTCCTTTTTCGGCTCATGATATCACGGCCGGCTCAGAGAACGAACTGCAGGCCGCAGTTGCGGGTCATACCGACCATGTCGACCTCCCCATCGTTATCGAATCCTCGAACTACATGAAGAATATTCTAAGACGCGCTGCGACCGGCGAAAGCCCTAAGCAGCTCATCGCCAACCTTGAAGCTTATCTGCGTTCCCATGCGTCGAATGTGTGGGAAAACTCCTGGGTCCGGTTACCTGTTTCAACACTGACGCCTTTTGCACTCAATCTCTTGCGCCGTGACATGACCGAGGATAAACGCGACGCCTGTGGCGCTCCACGCAAAGACGTATCGCGGTTTTTTTTCCCAACAAAGGCAAGATTGGCTGCGAGTGCCAGTCAGCTACCTGCTGAAACTCGCCCTGGCGCAGGCCATTAGCGATGAGGGTGCGGCTCACCCGCTCCTCATGAAGGCGGGCGAGCGCTTCTTGGCGCACTTCCTCAATGATAATAGCTCGCCGGAAACGTTTTCCTTCTACGTCATACCTTTGACTCCTGAGACCGGCATGGGGCGGGCTGTTGCGAAAGAAATGGCGCAGCGGTTCTTGCTGACTCAGCTTCTTGTTATGTACGCGAACGTCCGTTTCGGGTTGAAGGATTCCGGCCAGCGCGCTCTGATCTATTTCGCGCCACATCCACCAATTCGACAGAAGGAGCTCAATTCGCTGATTTCCGACTCCTTCTATCGGGAGCTGTTCATGAACCCATGCTTGTCAGGGTGGGATCGTGGTGAGGACAAGTTCCGCTACATGCACCTCTGCCATCAGATGCTGTCCCGGAGCCAGCTCAACGCCGTGATCAAGCTCAGAGATGCCGGTATCATCACGCGAAATCTGGTTGTACTTCCGTCTACGTCCAATACCAGTTTGGCCAACAACGGCACGCACCTGAGCTTGGGCAGCCGAACGCTGACGAGGCTACTGCAAGACTGCTCGCCCGCCTTCACTGAGCAACATGAGAAATATGTGGGCGATCTCGTCATCAAGATCGCAGAGCATTTCTTTCCTCTCTTTGTCGGGACCTATAGCGCGGCACCGTATCGGCTGGATTTCTGGGATTTCCATCCAGAAAAAGCGCTCGGGTTTCTTCCTCATGAGCTGGAGGACACACATCTACGGATGCTCTGGCGTCGGTGGAAAAAGAAGGCCGGTCTCAGTGTCTTCGGACATCCGATCACGCCGCTGGGCCCGCTTTGGCTGGATAAGGCCACGAGTGCCATCTTTCGGTTGAAAGGCGATTTTGTTCCGGACTTTCGCTTGATCGATTATCTGGTGGCGTTGCTGAGCACAAGTGAAAGCCCCGCGCACGACGGTAGGCTTGGGAACGATCAGCGGTTGAAGCGCGACCTCGCCCAGCTCGGCGTCTTCGACGAATCAATGTCGCTGTACCTCCTCTACAAGCTTCGCAGCTATGCAGCCATGGGTTTTTCGGGATTCGAGGGCCGCCAATACAGTCTCTTTGAGAGCCTGGTCGACGATATGGGGGATGCTGCGAGTTTGCAGGCTCTCGTGACCGCGCTCGCCTTCAAATATGTCGTAGAAGGAATTATCCGACACACGGATATTCCCGATGATCCTCTCACGGAGAGCGAACGCCGGCAGATGATATTCGGGACTGCGATCGGAATCCCGACCTGCAATGTGCGACATAACAGCCCTAATTCATTCCTGATGAAAATTCTCTCGAAGACTCAGAAGACGCGGCTGAGCCGGCGGTACGCCGATCACCTGCGTGTCCGACTGTCTGATTATCAATGGGCCCTTTTAGTCACACTCGAGGAAGATGGGGTGGACATCATCGAGCAATTCGGCCTGCGGGAGGTTATCAATCGGCTGAGAGAACGGCTTCTGAATTCCGAGCACCACGGGGTGGCCGGGAAATTGACCGCTGGCATTTTGAGGGAAGCCGGAGCGCGCTCAGCGATGAGCCTATCAGGGGACGAATTCAACGTCGCAGCCGAATCCTATTATCGGGAAACGTTACGTCTGCGTCACCTCATCGAAGCGTTTGAAGTCCTCGAAAACGGTGTCGGCCAAATTGATACGGCGAAGAGCAGTACTGACGAACAGTACCGCCGAGCGATGACGACCGTGCTTGGACCGAAGAGCGGCACCCAGTTTCTTCAAGAGGCCAAGGAAGAGCTCATCCGGGAGGACGCAGACTCCCGCACATTGCAGCTATGCATCTACCTAACGTTGCTCATCATCTGCCGAGATCGGGAAATCGCCGTGGCGGCGATGGCAGAGGCAGAGCGGGACTCGACGTGAAGCATCAATATGTTGACCGGGAAACCTCCACCGTCCATACCGAACGGCTGTACGGAGACCGGTTTCTCACGTGGGCCTATCAGACTCCATGGGAAGACGCCGCGTGGTTTTGCAAGGCGTTGACGTCTTCCCGAACTTCCCAAATGTTGAGCTTCTTCAACTATGACGTCGAGTTCGTGGCCGCGTTAGCCGGGGTCCATCGTTTTATCAAGTCTCTCGGAGTGGATCCTACCGAATGTCTAGAGGCCCCCGGGACGCTTAATACTCCTCGAAAGGTGTTCGAACGCAAATTGCGTTATTGGGAAGTTCGCCCGATGGATGAGGAGAGAGCGGCCATTGTCTCTCCATGTGATGCCCGGATGCTGGTCGGTTCGTTTGCCAAAACCTCGGCGCTCTTCCTGAAAGGAAAATTCTTCGAATTGAAAGAACTCTTTGGAATGGAACGTTCTACATGGTGGGCCGACTTTGAGGCTGGCGACTTCGCGATCTTCAGACTCACGCCCGACAAGTACCACTATAATCATCTTCCGGTTGGCGGTGTGGTCGTCGACAGGTTCGATATCCATGGCAGGTATCACTCGTGTAATCCTTCTGCCGTAGTCGTCGCATCGCCATATTCAAAGAATACGCGCGTGGTGACGATTTTGGACACTGATGTCGCAGGCGGCAGCCAGGTAGGACTGGTCGCCATGATCGAGGTTGTTGCGCTCATGATCGGCCGAATTGACCAATGCTACTGTGAATCCCGATACGACCATCCGCGCAACATTTCAAAGGGAATGTTGCTTCGCAAAGGCCAACCGAAGAGCTTGTACCGACCCGGCAGCTCCACAACAGTCGTTGTGTTCCAGGCGGGACGGGTGTGCTTCTGTGAAGATATTGTCTGCAATCTGTCGCGCCCGTGCGTCGCCAGCCGCTTCTCGGAAGGATTCGGACGTCCGTTGGTCGAAACAGATGTAAAGGTCCGCTCAACGATTGCGTACCGGCGACAAGATCCAACCCGGCATTCTTTGGGGGTCGCCTATGGTGAATGAAGTGTTTCTTCTGAGCCTTGTGATTTGCTACGCCATACTGTTTTCTTGGGCGTTTCGAACGCTGCCACAAGAGGATTGGCAATTTCTCGCCTCCCTCCCGAAGCGCAAGACTAACCTCGGAACCTGGAGCGGCCTCAATCTCACATACTATGGTTTCTTGACCGCCATGGCGGTGACGATCGCTGTCGCGTTGGCTATTGTGCTCATGGGTTCACTCTCTTTGCCGCTGATCAGCATCACAGTGCTTGTCGTTGCGCTCCTCGCCCTAACGGTTCCCGCCGCCAAACTGATTGCCCAGGCGATTGAGGACAAGATGAATACGTTTACGATCGGCGGCGCATCCTTTGTCGGGCTTATCGCGGCACCGTGGGTGATCACACTGATCAATTCCACCCTTGCACCCCGGATGGGATTCGAATTGCCGATGTTCGGGACACTGGCTCTCCTCGCGGTCGCATACGCGTTGGGTGAAGGAACCGGACGTCTCGCTTGCATCAGTTTTGGGTGCTGCTACGGCAAACCCGTCTCGGTCGTCCCGGCATGGTGGGGCTATTTCTTTCGCTTTCGCTATTTCGCCTTCATCGGGCAGACCAAGAAGGTCGCGTACGAAGGCGGTCTGGAATCCGTTCCTGTCATCCCAGTCCAAGCCATAACAGCCGTCCTCTACGTGGGAAGCGGGCTGCTGGGCCTAGCCCTGTTTCTCGGGGGACAGGCTCTGGCGGCCTTCATGATCACAGTCCTTATCACACAGGCGTGGCGAGCCCTTTCCGAATTGCTGCGGGCAGATTATCGCGGGCGGAGCGGGCTTTCGGCCTATCAAACCATGGCAGTGATCGGGTGCTTCTACGCGCTGATCCTTATCGTCCTGTTACCCAATGAACCAAGGAGACTCCCTGATATTGTCAGAGGTCTGACATTGCTTTGGCACCCCGCCGTCATACTGTTCCTTCAAGCCTTATGGCTGATGATCTTCCTCTACACAGGGCGTAGCAGAGTCACTGCCTCAACAATCTCCTTTTCCATCCTTAAAGATCGTATTTGAGATGATGTTCTGGTATGCGATCTCCGCCTTGGCTATCGCTGCGGGATTTGCTTCTCTCAGCCCCACTCCGGCCGTAGCTTTGAATAATCATGACTCTATTCCGGCGACCTACCCTCAATCGCTGGAGCGGGATCTCAAGATCTTGCTTGATGCCGCCCGCTCCGGTCGACAGGATAGCGATCTGTTGGCGAGGCTTGCAGAGGTCTATCTCGATCTCGGGGATGACCTGTATGACGACGAAAAAAAACGGCATCATGCCTATGAGGAGGGAAGCCGTGCCGCTCGTCGCGCGCTTGAAATTGACGACAGGAACGCAGATGCGCATTTTCTCTTCGCGGCAAACTTGGGAAGCGCGACACGCTTGAAAGGTCTGCCCTCTGCCGCCTGGACCCTGAAGGACATCAAGAACCACCTCGAACGAGCCATCGAATTAAGACCTGATCACGCCCCCGCGCTACAGATGATGGGAGGACTGTTGGCCGAACTTCCGTGGCTGGTCGGCGGTGATTCGCGGGCGGCTCAGCGCTATCTTGAACGGGCGATCGCCGTCGATGCGAACTACACCAATGCGCGCCTTCTGCTGGCCAAACTGTATGTCAAGCAGAACAGGCTCGACGAGGCGCGTCAGGAGCTCGAGGCAGTCATTCGCACCGCCGATCCTCACTACCGTTACGCGTGGGCAAACAAATTCAAACCCGAAGCGGAACGGCTTCTGAAAACCCTACAGGAAAAATCAGACAGAGAACGAAGAAGACGGCCCGGCTGATCGGTGGTTGCCCCAGCTCCGACTATCTGTCGGTGTTCCAATCCTGAGTTAACACGAAATTCAACCCAATGGTTTCGTCGATAGGATTGTAGCGAAACCGCCGTCGATCAGATGAGAGTGATTCAACCTGAATCCTTGCCCCGCACCAGCGCCTGCGCTGCTTTGAATGCGGCCTCCATGTCCGGGAGTTGGGCCAACTCGGGTGTCACCTGCATGTACTGAATCACGTTATTCTTGTCCACGACCAGGACCGACCGGGCAAGGATGTGCGGATCTTTGACGAGCAATCCGTAGGTTTTTCCGAAATCTCCGCCACGATAGTCCGACAAAAACGTGACGTTGTTGATTTTGGCTTCCTCGGCGAACCGTTTTTGCGCAAACGGCGTATCGACGCTCAGAGTAATCAGCTCGACGTTCTTGTCCAGACCATTGTTCTTCTCGCTCAGATAATGGGTCTGCTGCTCGCAGACCTTCGTGTCGAGCGAGGGGACGAGGCTGATGATCCTGACCTTGCCTTTGGTGTCCGCAATATTCAATAGCGAGAGATCGTTCTTGGCGACCTTGACGTCACGGAGAGTGTCTCCCACTGTGATGCCCGGGCCTTCCAGGGCCAGCGGGGCGCCTTTAAACGTGACCGTATGTCCCTCGCCGGCCATCGCGCTTTCGCTGGCGACAGGAAGGTTCTTATACGTGAAGCCGCATCCCGCCGAGCCAGTCAGGATCATAGAGACGACGAAGATGGAAAATAGACACGATCGTGCCATGGTTCCTCCTTACCGATGAAGGTTTTGTCTCGAGCGTGTCTGTCTCTATACCGCGTGTCATGGGGGACGTGAGAGTGTCAAGGCGCTAAGAACTTCATCAGAAGCGGATTGACCAGGTCCGGCCGTTCCCACATGGGGATGTGCCCGGCCTCCGGAATCAATTCGAGCATCGCGTTCGGAACGGTGGAGGCGAGGTCTCGACCGACCTGCGGAGGAAAGACCTTGTCCCGCGCTCCCCAGACAATCATAGCCGGGTGGCGAATCTGTCCGAGCCGGGTGGCGAATCCCGTCTCCCATTCCGGGAGGTGTGTGAGGAGGTCGAGCAACGGGCCAATCATGCCAGATCGCTTGCGGTTGCGATAGGAGCGTTCAACGACGGTCGGAGTCAGCAAGCCGGGATCGTGCACCATTTCGGTGAGCACCGTCCGCGTGACGCCAAGGCCGGTGAACCGGTTCCCAAATTTGATGAGCCAAGCAGGCGCCCAGGTGTCAATGGCCCGCTGCATAAGCGGACTCGTCAATTTTTCTCTCACGTGATCCGGAAATCCGCCGATCAGGACGACCCGGTCCACTCGCTCCGGGTGGGTGAGCGCCATGCCGATGACCACTCCGGCTCCCATGGAGTTGCCGACCAGCGACGCACGTGGAATATTCAGGGCGTCCATGAATCCGCGGAAGGACTCCACGAGGCGCGCTGGTGTGTAAGCAATGTCCGGCTTGTCGGAGAATCCCGATCCCAGCAAATCCAGCGTGACGATCCGGTGACCAGCGGACAGCGACCCCTGCTGGTGCTCCCATTGCCAGAGCGCGCCCCCGAACCCATGGATCAGAATCACAGGGGGACCTGTGCCTTCATCCAGATATGCCAGGCGGTGTCCTTCGACCAGCGCGGTCTTCACCGGCATGCGGTGAACGGCATCGAACCACTGCGGGATACCGGAATGGGCAGAGCACGCGGTCAGGAAGAGCGGTATGATCATGAAGAAGGCGGTCGGCCATGCGAGCGACGGGTCCCGCCGCATGGCTACTCCAATTGGATCAATGTCTCGTCCGTCTTTACGTCGTCGCCGTCTTTGACGTAGAGGGCGGCCACGGTCCCGTCAACCGGAGCTGGGACCCGACTTTCCATCTTCATCGCTTCAATGATCAAGACGGGTTGGCCCTGTTCGACTCTGTCGCCCTTCGAGACGAGCACTTTGACCACTCGGCCGGGCATGGGAGAGGCGATATCGCCGGGCTTCGTGGGCCGAGGACGTTTCGGCGTGGCCGGCGAACCAGACTCGGGCGCTTCCGGCACTCCGGCCAATACCTCTTGGAGCGGTTCCAGATAGACTTCTTCCAGCTTCTCGTTGACGCGAATGTAATACGGCTTGCGTCCCTCTTTCTTGCGGCCGGCCCCCGACACTCGGATGTGGTAGGACTCCCCGTGCAGCGTGAGGTTGAACTCGACCGGCGCGAGGTGGAGTTCGTGGGCTACGACCGGGCCTTTCTCCGGCGGAGGCTCCAGGGCTTCGGGCTTCAGCTCCCCGCGCTCCCGCTGGTCGAAGAATTCGCGGCTGACGGCGGGGAACAGCGCGAACGACAGCACATCCTCGATCGATGTGGCTTTCTCGCCGAGTTCGGCCTTGACTGCATCCAGTTCCGGTTCCAATCGATCGGCCGGTCGGCCCTTCACCGGGTCTTCATCGCCGATGGCACGGCGTAGGACGTCGGGGTTGAGCGGACCGGGTGGCCGTCCATAGAGCCCAAGGAAGTAGTTCTTCGTCTCATTCGTGATCACCTTGTATCGCTCGCCGGTCAAGATGTTGAGCGTCGCTTGGGTGCCGACAATTTGGCTGCTCGGGGTGACCAACGGAGGGTACCCCATATCCTTGCGGACGCGCGGGACTTCCTCCAACACGTCTCGCATCTTGTCCAGCGCGTTCTGTTCAACCAACTGCGCGGCGAGATTGGACAGCATGCCGCCCGGAATCTGGGAGGAGAGAATCTCCGCATCAACGCCGGTGAAATCGCTTTCAAACTGATGGTACTTTTTTCGAACGGACCGAAAGTGCTCGGCGATCGGCACGAACCGCGGCAGTTCCAAGCCGGTGTCGTACGGGGTATTTCGCAAGGCGGCGACCAACGTTTCGGTCGGCGGATGGGACGTGCCGCCTGCCAAGGGTGAGATGGCCGTGTCCAACATGTCCAATCCGCCGAGCACGGCCATGAGGGCGGACATGGAGGCCATCCCGGAGGTGTAGTGCGAATGGAGATGGATCGGGACCCGCACCGCCGCCTTCAGTCGTTTCACGAGTTGGAACGCATCGAATGGTGCCAGAAGGCCCGCCATGTCTTTGATACAGATCGTGTCGCTGCCGAGGTCTTCCAGTCGCCTCGCCTGCTCGACAAATCGATTGAGGCTGTGGACCGGGCTGACCGTGTAGCAGATCGACCCTTCAAGGTGTTTACCGCAGGCTTTGACAGCCCGCATGGCCTGTTCCATGTTCCGGATGTCATTCAAGGCGTCGAAGACACGGAACACATCGATCCCGTTGGCCGCCGACCGTTCGATGAATCGCTCGAGCACATCGTCGGCGTAGTGCCGATAGCCGACGACGTTCTGGCCGCGCAAGAGCATCTGCATCCGGGTGTTCGGCATCGCAGCGCGGAGGGCGCGGAGTCGTTCCCAGGGGTCCTCTTTGAGGAAGCGCAGGCAGGTGTCGAACGTCGCGCCGCCCCAGACTTCCAGTGACCAGTAGCCTACGGAGTCGAGTTTCTCGGCGATGGGCAACATGTCCTCAGTCCGCATCCGCGTGGCCAGCAGCGACTGGTGGCCGTCGCGAAGAACGACATCCGTGATCAACAACTTCTTGGCCGGCGCAGGGCTGAGGTCAAACGCGTCTCGGCGTTGCGGGGATCGGCTCCGTGATGAATGGAGTGGCGTTCTGGTGGGTTGCCCGGATAGATGGCTCCGAGGGCTCCGGGTGACTTTTTTCTTTTGTATCGGTCTAGCCATGTCTGACGTCTTGTCTCAGTTGTATTCCAGGATCCTCAACTGCTCTCCAACGAGGCCCGAGGGTGAGGCATCCAATTGAAGTACGTTGAAGTTAAGGACCATTCTCAGCATCCTGTTCACAACCCTTCGTAAGCGGCGATCGCCGCTGATATGGCGACCACCAAATCTTCAGGTTCCAGCGTTTCATGGTAATCGAACACGTGCGAATGGGTCTCCAAATAGGAGGTATCGAACCGACCCGCTCGAAAGTCGGCATCTTCCATAATGCGCTTCAAGAATGGAATGGTGGTCTTCACCCCGCGCAGGACGTACTCCTCGAGAGAGCGGTGCATCCGGCTGACGGTTTCGTCCCACGTGCGGCCTCTCACCGTAAGCTTGGCGAGCAACGCGTCGTAATACGGCGGCACGACGTAGTCCTTGTACACGGCACCATCGATGCGCACACCGATTCCGCCGGGGGAGAGATAGGCCGTGATCACCCCGGTCGACGGTCTGAAGTTGTTGCGCGGATCCTCGGCGTTGATCCGGCACTGTATGGCATGTCCCTGAAGGGTGACGTCTTCCTGCCGGATTTCCAGCGGCTCACCGGCGGCAATGGAAATCTGCGACCGGACGATGTCCACCGCCGTGATCTGCTCCGTCACCGTGTGTTCCACCTGAATCCGCGGATTCATTTCGATGAAATAGAAGCGTCCCTCGGAGTCCAGAAGGAATTCGACGGTCCCCGCGTTATCATAATCCACAGCCCGGGCGATGGCGATGGCGGCCTCGCCCATGTCCTTGCGCAGGCGGGGAGTCAGAACCAACGACGGCGCAATCTCGATCAGCTTTTGGTGGCGCCGCTGGATCGAGCAATCGCGTTCACCGAGATGAATGACATTGCCATGCCGGTCCGCCAATATCTGGAATTCAATGTGATGCGGTCTCTCCACGTACTTTTCGATAAACACGCTCCCGTCGCCGAAGGACGCCAATGCCTCTCGAGAGGAGACCTCCATGCCGTCTCGAAGCTCCTCGTCCGAGCGGACGACCCGAAGGCCGCGACCACCTCCTCCGGCGCTGGCTTTGATCATGACCGGATAGCCGGCCGTTCGACAAAACGCAAGCGCCTCATTGACCGCGGCCACCCCTCCGTCGGTGCCGGGCACCAGCGGGACGCCGACCTCTTTCGCCAACTCCTTTGCCTTGACCTTGTTGCCCATCATATGAATCGCCTGGGGCGAAGGACCGATGAAGGTGACTCCCGATGCCTCGCACAGGTGGGCGAACTGGGCGTTCTCAGCGAGAAATCCGTAACCGGGGTGAATCGCGTCGGCCCCAATGCGCTGGGCCAGATCCACGATCTGCTGCATGTCCAGGAACCCCTTGACGGGACCGGGACCGACCAAGTACGCCTCGTCGGCCTTCTTGACGTAGATGCCGGTCGAATCCTGTTCGGAATAGATCGCGGCGGTGGCGATGCTCAATTCGCGGCATGCCCGGATGATCCGCATGGCGATTTCACCACGGTTGGCCACAAGAATTTTCTTAAACATCATGGAGGGCAACCACTTGGACGGCTGAAGTACTGCTGGCCGGTCGCAGAGCGAAGTAAGCTACCACAATGCCTTGAATATTGTCTATTGCTGGAGATGTGGGAGCGGCACGCGGCGATGGGTGACGAAGGAGGAGGAAAGATGGAGATGAAAGCATCGAGCAGGAGGCAATGGGTAAGTCAAAAGGCTTGGCTTCTGGCCCCTCTCCCATCGCCTCTCGCCCGACGGACCTTACTTGCTCTTGATCAACACAGGTCTTGATTGGGCGCTGCCGCCTCCAGCTACCACGATCACAAAGCTCATCCCCGGTTTCGCGTTAGGAACTGTGGCCTCGATGGTCGTGTCGTTTACGTACTTGTAATCAATTTTCGTTCCGGCAGCCGAGCTGAACGTGACCCCATGGAGACACTCTTTGGTGCCGAAATTTTCTCCCTTGATCGTGACGCGTTCGCCCGGATTCGCTTCATCCGGTTCGACCTTGGTGATCCTAGGCCGCTTTGAGCGATCACACACGGGGTCGCTGGTGATCTTGCTCTCATCGAACCCCTTTATCGATTCCGTCTCGAACAAACTGAACCCGGAACCTTCTACAGTGGATCCTTCTTCTGCGCCCCAGGCCGTTCTGGTCGTGATTGACCCCCCCGTCACCGCGACCGCGAGTATTAGGATGAAAACAGCCGAAAAATGCCTCACCATACCGCCTCCTTCATAATAAAGGTTATGGTTTCTGGCCCAACGGAGTATAGAATTCGTTATCAATGATGGTTTGTCCTTCCTTGCTCAGGGCAAAGGCGGCAAATGCTTCTGCCGTTGGATTGGGTTCTTTCTTGGTCAGAAGAAGAAGCGGGCGGCGGAGTTTGTACCGGCCGTCCTTGACGGGTGGTTCTTCGGCTTCGACCTTGTCGACGGGGAGCAACCGAACGGCTACGCCCGCGCTGACCGCTTCCAGAGCTTGTCCCAGCGAAATATAGGTGACGGCCGAGAGAGGAGGAAGCGTGCCCACCACGGTCTTGATGGCTTTATCATCCGGGCCGATGACTTTCGCGGAATCCGAAATCTTCCCGACAATCCCCAGGTGCTGCTCAAACGTGTCTCGAATATTGCGGTTCTTCGGCCGGTCGATGATCAAGATCTTGGTCTCCGGTCCCCCTAAGTCCGACCAAAACTTGACCTTTCCGGAAAAGATTTCCGCAACCTGCTCTGTGGTGACTTCTTTCGTATGATTGGAGAGATTGACCATGACGGCAATGCCGTCCCAGCCGATTTGGGTCGCGCCCAAATTGGGATCTTCTCTTCCAGTCACCGCAATCTGAGCTTGACCGGACAGGACGATTTCGACCGGTTTCGAGTTTTCATCCCACAGAACATCCACATAGGCTCGTGGATTGGCCTTCTCAAACGCTCTGGCCAACTTTTCGACCAGGTGTTGCTCGGGACCATTCCCGGCAATGGCCAATGAACCGGAAGCGGCTCCTTCGGCAGCGTATGATGGCACATAGATCGCGACGGAGAAAGGAAGCAGAACAAGTGCGATTAGGACCTGAATGATCATGGAGCCTCCTGGAGGCCAGCGTGACGCAACGCACGGCTTCGACCGCGGGGTCGACTGGGCGTGAGTTGAGCCGGTTGCGTGGGGGAGGGACACGGCTTCAGGGCTTGACTTTTTTCCCATCCGCTTTCGGCGACGAGACGTTCGGTGCGCCGAAGATTTCTCCCGGTGGGGGAGGGTCGGCGCGTTTCCCGTAAGCGGGAGGCAGCTTGCTGAATTTGTGCATCCGTTCGTTCAGCTGGCTGTATGCCTTCATCTCGGCAAACCCCGTCTTGTGATCCCCCACGATTTTCGACGCGAAAGCCGACATGAGCCGCGTCGCTTTCTTCGCCTGACAATGAGGGCACACGGTGTCTTCCGCCCGCACCGTAACCGACTGGGCTACTTCAAATTGCTCGCCGCACGCTTCGCACCGATATTCATACAGCGGCATGACTATACTCCTCCACGAGACTAAGATAACTGCAACATTATAACCCAAGCGACCCCTCGAGGCCACCCTTAATGAGGCCGGTCAACGAACCCGGGTGACCATGGACGGACCTTGACCGGCCAGGAAACAGTCGGGTATCTTAACAGGTTACTGATAACGGTGAACTGAGTAGGGAGGAGGAGATGTCACTGCTGATTCGGAAGTACAAGCTGACCACCGGAATGATGCAAGAAGAACGGATCGACGACCCGGAGAGGATCGAGCGCTACATGCGCTTGTTCGAAAAGGAGGACATCAAGAAACTCCAAGCCGGTGGAAAGGTTTTCATCGAAAAGGACGAGTGGCAACTCCTCCCCTAGGGTTCCCTCTCAATCCGCTTCCCCCATCCGACCGTCTGTTCATTCCTGCCGTGCATTGCGAGCCGAACGGGGCTCGTGATAGGGTCTGCTGGAGACCAGCAGAGGGGGCAAGATCATGATCTACTGGGTCCACATCGCACGGTCGATCGACCGTGCGACCTTGCACCGCGAGCGGTGTTCCGAGGTTCCGTCCAACTATACGCGAACGGATTTCTGGGAAGGCGGATGGTTCGACTACCCGGACAAGGAACGAGCGTTGGCGGCAATGGAACAAGCCGGGACGACCTTCCAGAAAAAGTGCACCCTGTGCAAGCCTTAACCGGGAGGCCAAGTTTCGAGTGCTGAGTTTGTGAGTTCTGAGTTCGAACTCATACCTTATTAACACAATAGTCAGAACCGCATTCGATGATTCCTCAGCTTGCCCTGCTGCTCACGACCTTAATCTGGGGGGCCACCTTTCCGGTCACCAAGGTGGTGCTTGAGCAAATCCCGCCTCTCTCTTTTCTGTTTCTTCGGTTTCTGTTGGGTGCGCTGCTCACCCTGGCGATTGTCATGATCATGGGGCGTCACCTGCGGTTGGATCGCCCACTGCTCCGTATGAGCCTGATTACCACTGGCTGGCTGTTCCTCGGCTATGTCCTGCAGACCGAGGGGTTGCGCTATACGACCGCGTCCAACTCAGCCTTTATCACCGCGCTATACGTGGTATTCGTTCCACTGTTCGTAAGGCGATTCGAAACCCGCATCTGGATTGCAGCCGGTCTCGCCATGCTGGGACTGTGGCTGTTGGTCGAGCCCAGCGTCACGATAAACCTCGGCGACGTGATGACGCTTGGCTGTGCCGCCGCCTTCGCCGTACACATCATCTGTTTAGAACGGTACACTCGGGAAACCGACCCGGTCTTGCTCTTCCTGTGGCAACTACTGTTCGTCACCGTCACCATGCTGCCCGCTATGGCTTTGGAAGCGCCCGGGGCAGTTGCCTTCACT
Organism: Nitrospirota bacterium; assembly: GCA_963703955.1. Lineage (GTDB taxonomy): Bacteria > Nitrospirota > Nitrospiria > Nitrospirales > Nitrospiraceae > CAVPGK01. The sequence goes on from CAVPGK010000010.1 coordinate 251,740, forward strand.
CCAACCGGTGTATTGCTGCTGGCCTTGTTGATTACCGGTGTTTTGGCCACGGGCGCGTTCGCCGTGCAGATGTGGGTGCAGCAGCTTGTGCCGGCACAGCGTGTCGCATTGATCTTCTCATTGGAGCCGGCCTACGCCGCCTGGCTGTCCTGGTACTTTCTCAGTGAGCGCTTGAACCCTAAAGGATGGGTCGGCAGCGGTCTCATTCTCGCGGCGGTACTGCTCGGCTCCATGTCCAAAGAGGTGGTTAGCGTGAGTCAGCCAGTCAAAGCATCGCCCGCGCTCTGACGGAAACAAGCACGGATGGCCCAAAAGTTTGGGAATTCGCGATGGGTGAAAGACGGTTTCTTGGACAACCGCACGACCGGTTGCGTCGTGGGCCGGATCACCTTTGCGGCGCTGGGCCCGGTTGATCTATACCTCAAGGGTGATTGCAAAGGAGAAATCGCCGGCAAGGCCATCCGTTTTGCCAATCGCGGTTTTACCGACGAAGATTTGGCTGGGCACGTGTTAGGCGACTTTGAGATTCCGCATGTCGGCGAAGTGAGTCTGATTTCGTTTGATCCACATCCCATGTTAGCTCCTCACCCCTATATCGAGTGGTTCTCGATTCAGAAGAACCATTACCGCATCGAACTCTCCCCAGGCGATGCCTGGATTCTCACAGGCGATGAAGCCGCCGAACTGGATCAGGACAGCCAAGCGATTCGTGCCGCACTCGGTTCACAGGTTCGCTCCACGCGCGATCGAGAAGAGTCCGAGTGGATCTGAAGGCGGAATGACGTACAAGTGAGCCGCGGAGATTGCCGTTATGGAGCAGTTGTTACTGCTGGTTGTTATCGTAATCCTTCTCGCTCTTCTAGTGGTGCTTCTTTACGGCTTCTATAGGATACGCCGGAGGTTTTATACCGTTCAGGAAGAGTTGCACCATCGGTTTGCTTACGAATTGGAAAAACAGTTGCGTCAGTCTGAGGCTTTAGCTTGGCTATTCATTGAATTAGGTCTCAAGAAAAGCTTACCGGGCACCCGCCCAATCATGACGATGACCGGCATTGGAGTTTGGGTCGCTGCTCCAGACTTCCTGAGGGAGATTGCGCTCCACGCGATTCATGCTCATCCGAAAGTGATCGTTGAGTGTGGTAGTGGAGTATCGACAGTCGTTCTTGCTCGTTGTATGGAGATCAATCAGGCTGGACATGTTTACAGCCTAGAGCATTTGCCTGAGTATGCTGAGCAGACCCGCCAAGAACTCGAAAGGCATTCCCTGCAAGATTGGGCGTCGATTTTGACGGCACCTCTTCGTCCCTATGAAATTAAGGGAGAGACATATGCTTGGTATTCGACTGAGGAACTGCCATCAATGGCATTTGACATGTTGGTCGTCGATGGTCCTCCGGGCGATATCGGCAACCTTGCCAGATATCCGGCTGGCCCTGTTTTATTCGGCCGACTAAACGATACGGCTGCTGTCTTCCTGGACGATTCCAATCGAGAGCAGGAAAAGGTTACCCTCCAGCGATGGGCTGAAGAATTCCGACAATTCCGTCAAGAGGCAAGGAATTGTGAGAGAGGATGCGCAGTTCTGTGGAAGGATACACAGAGGATCTCTTGATGCCGATTCAACCCGGCGCACCGGACTGATGGGTCGCGCGAATAGGACTGATTGGAGGGAACCACATAATCTAGTAGTGATGGGATAATCGATCGAATCGAAAAGGGTACCGACTGTGGATCTAGACGAACCCTATTTTTACGCCAAGACACGAGGCGACCATATTGAGACACGCGGACTTCAGATGTGCGTACTGGGCCACGAACGACGCGACGACGGCTCTTCTCAGGGCCCCTTCGGTCGCTGGGCGTGGGATGGACATCGCTTGCAGGTTCGCAATGATCGCTATGGCTTCTACCCCTTATACTATTGGGCCCAAGACGGAGCAGTTGCCGTCTCGCCTTCCATCCCCACACTCTTGGCTGAAGGCGCCCCTGCTGAGTTAGACGCGGCCGGGCTCGCCGTGTTTCTTCGATTAGGATTCTTTATCGGAGACCACACTCCCTTCCGAGCCATTCGCGCCGTGCCCCCTGATACAACGTTCGAATGGGAGGATGGCCGACTCCAGGTATCGGGTAGAGTGATACCAACCAGGTGTGAGCGTCTGAACCGAGTCGAGGCGAGTGAGCGATATGTGACGCTCTTTAAGACGGCTATTCGGCGTCGCCTTCCCACCGACACAGAATTTGCTGTGCCGGTGAGTGGCGGTCGGGACTCACGTCATATCTTACTCGAGCTGTGCGAGGCAGGTGTTCGCCCGAAGGTGTGCGTGACCTATCGAGGCCCTCACGTTTGGATGAACCGGGATGTCTTAGCCGCCACTCAACTGTGCGAGTTCTTAAAGCTGCCACACGTGATTCTTGATCAGCCACGCTCAAGGTTCAAAGCCGAGCTAAGAAGGAATATCGAGAATAATTTTTGCGCGGATGAAAATTGGCAAATACCGCCCCTCGTTGATTATGTCCGCGGGAAATTCAAAAGCATTTATGACGGGATAGCCGGCGATGTGCTCTCCAATGGCCTCTTTCTGAATGAAACCCGGCTCGCTTTATTTGAGAAAGGCGCGTTCTCGGCATTCGCGGAAGATCTACTTCATGATTTTCCGATGCACTCGGACCTAGACCACGAAGAGGTGCTCGCAAAGGTCCTTCGCCCGGATCACTATCGGCGATTCAGTCGAGACCTCGCTGTCCATGCCTTAACCGATGAAGTGAGCAAGCATGCCGGGGCTCCCAACCCGGTGGGATCCTTCTTCTTTTGGAATCGAACTCGACGAGAGATTGCGCTGATACCATTTATGCTTGGTAAAGCGGCACAGGTGTTCTGCCCCTATCTCGACGATGATCTCTATGACTTCTTAGCATCGCTACCGGCAGACTTGTTTCTGAGTCATACCTTCCACACCGAGACGATCCGCCAAGCATATCCGCATTCTGCGCGGATTCCGTTCGATAATGAGGTGAATCCCTCGAAGGACATACCACAAAGTGGATATTACCGGCTATTTGGACGAGAGTGCCTATCGTATGCGCTGACTCACGGCCGGTCCCGCTACCTTCGCTATTCGTACATCTTGCCCAGATTGTTGAAATGCGCGCTCGACGAAACGTATGGCGAGACTTTGTTTTCGTATCGATGCTTGGGTTCCCACGCCCTGTACCTGCTTCACCTTGAACGCTTTGCCGAAAATCCTGATGTCATTCGTCGCTAGCCTGCACACCGGTCGCACCCAGGCAGGGTTGGTCTGGCTGAGTCCGTGGGCGAACCGGGCTAGGCTGACGGACAGATTGGCTTCTGAACCACCGGCAGAGTCGGCAGAAAGACTACTTCTTTCTTTTGTCACGCACGCGCCGTTTACCCTCGGTAATCTGCTCGACGGTCATCTTCTCGCTCAGGTAGTCTCGCGCATCGAGAGCGTGCTGATTGCCCTGAGCGGCTGCAAGGCTGATCCAATAGTAGGCCGTGACGAGGTCCGGCTGGACTCCTTGCCCATTGGCATACATCAAGCCGAGATTGTACTGTGCACGCGGTTCTCCTTGTTCTGCGGCAAGTGTGTACCACTTCAGCGCCTCTCGATCATCTTGGGGAACGCCTTGGCCCTTGTCATACAGCAATGCCAGGTCGTATTGTGCACGGGGTTCACCATTTCTCGCCAGATCCCGTAATTCCCTGGCTGTGGTTTCGTAGTCCCCACGGCGGTAGGCCTTGTCCGCACGACGGTCCGCGCACGCGGCTGTCGCCACGCATAGTGTCACGAGGCAAGCCGTGAGCAAGGCGAGTCGTGTCATCATAACCGAGTGCCAAAACGGGAGCGACGGTATCCATGAGGGGAGGAGGGTACTCCAGGAGACACGGCCTAGATCCTCAGATCAACAAAAGGCTCCGTGGTTTCAAGAGAAGGGATCGAAATAGGTTTATTAACCCCTTTCACCCCGGAGGCGCTCGGGAGGCCGCTTGGGGATGGCAATAGGTGTGACCACGTCTTGACCTTCCCCGAGCAAGACATGGAACGGCCAATGAGACTATACGGTCACACAGACCGTTCCTGCGCGTGATCGTCGAGCGTTACTCGGTTTTCTCCTTCATCTCGTTCGCTGTGCCCTTCGCTCGCTCCATCTCAGCCTTGCCCTTATTTCCCTTGGCTTCTTCCACTAACGCCTTTGATTCTCCCTTGACCTCTTCAGTCGCAGCCTTCGTTTCTCCTTATCATTTTTTCAACCGCGGCCTTCGTCTCTCCTGCTTGAACACTTGAATATGCCCCAACGAGGGGGAACAGAAGTGCGAGTGCGGCGATCATAATTGATCGCATGGGAACCTCCTGGTGAGAGTCAAGTGCGCCTTTGTCTTGGCTATCAATCTTTCTTCTGGCAGCAGCTCATCAACAAGCTCCAGCCAGGTAGCAGGGCAGTTACTACCACACCGATGGTGTAGGAAGCGAGCGTAAGTTGACGGAAGACGGATGTCATGTCAAGGGTAGAGTGTCGTTCTTGTCCTGCCAGCGGCAGTCAAACACGTGGGGCGACAGTAGCAGAACCGGAAGCAACAGCAAGGGGGTACCACAACTGCAGTAACTGCCGGAGTAGATGACTGTCGCAGCGCGTCGAGTGAGTGTCGGCTTCTCCATCCTTGGTAATCAAAAGGCTCTTCTGCTTGGCTGCGAGGAATGGAACGCAGCCTCGACGGCCTCAACCGCTAGAGCAACGATAGCGCAAGTCGGAGAAACGAGAACGCCCGCGGGCGGCATTGCCCGCGGGCGTTCTTACTATGTGCTGTCAGCTGTCTCCGGGACCCTTCGTTGCTTTCGAACCGCCCATCTCATACAATCTCGTTTCGGCTCACTCCTTCAATCATGGCTGAGGCTGACGGTTGAAAGCTTTCGAGTCTTCATCATGATCAAAGACGCGATCGCCAAGCTGGCCGATAAGATAGACCTCTCGGAGAAAGAAGCCGAGGAGGTTTTGCTGGAGATCATGAGCGGGGCCGCGACGGCTGCACAAATGGCGGCCTATCTCATGGGGCTGCGGATCAAAGGTGAGACAGTGGACGAAATTGTCGGATCGGCGCGGGCGATGCGCTCACGCGCAGTGCGCATGCAAGTGGCTGATCCGCTTGTGGTGGATACGTGTGGTACCGGCGGGGATCGTTCGCACACGTTCAATATTTCCACGACTGCCGCGTTCGTCGTGGCCGGGGGAGGGTTGACCGTTGCCAAGCATGGAAATCGGTCGGTGTCATCCCGATGCGGGAGCGCCGACGTGCTGGCCGCTCTGGGCGTCAAGATCGATTTGCCGACCGACCGAGTCGGAGAGTGCGTCAACGAAATCGGCATCGGCTTTTTATTTGCGCCACTCTTTCATGGCGCCATGAAGCACTGTGCAGGACCCCGGCAGGAAATCGGTGTGCGAACGCTCCTCAATATCCTTGGCCCCCTCACCAACCCGGCAGGCGCCACCATTCAAGTCTTAGGTGTGTATGACTCCAGCTTGACCGAGTTACTTTCCAGGGTCTTGATGCACCTCGGCACGCAGCATTGCTTTCTTGTCCATGGCATGGACGGATTGGACGAAGTGACACTGACGGATCGGACTCGGGTGTCCGAAGGTAAAGCCGGCTTGGTCTCCAGTTACTTCGTCGAGCCCAAAGATTTTGGCCTGGAGCGGGCGCGCCTGCGGGACCTAGTGGGCGGAACAGCGGAAGACAACGCACACATCACACGGGAAATTCTTCAAGGACGGAAAGGCCCCAAACGCGATGTCGTATGCATGAATGCGGCTCCCGCGTTCGTAGCCGGTCGCAAGGCGAAGACCTTGCAGGAGGGATTTGCACTGGCGGGGCAGGTCATCGATAGCGGAGCGGCTATTGAAAAGTTGGAGCGGCTGATCGCGTTTACAAACAGATGAAGAGGGGAAGGGTGACATCGTCGAGACCTCGTGCTCGCGCAGCGCGCACACTAAGAAGGTGCTCGCTCGGGAAGGGGTGCGTCTTGGCGCGCCTGGGGGGTGGGCGGGTGTAATAGGACGCGCGCAGTAACGCCTCGACGATGCCACCCCTCCCGGAGAATCGGCGATGGGCCTGGGGGAGAGAGTAAGGAAGAGGGGAAGAGGGTTGAAAGGGAAGAGATGATTCTGGATCGGATTTTGGAACATAAGAAGGCGGAGGTTCGGCACAAGCAGAGTCGGGGGTATCTGGCTGAGCTGAAGTCGAAGATTCGGGATCGGATGCCGCCGATGGGGTTTTGTGTGACGCTGGAGGCCATGCGGACCCCGTCGAGTCCGGCGCTGATTGCCGAAGTGAAGAAAGCCTCGCCAAGCCTCGGCTTGCTGCGGGAAGAATTCAAGGACAAATTTGAGCCGGTCGAGATCGCCAAGCAATACCGCAAGTATGGGGCCTCGGCGGTCTCGGTGCTGACGGATGAGATGTTCTTTCAGGGGAGCTTGGACGACCTGCAAGCGGTCAAAGATCAGGTCGGTTTGCCGACGCTGAACAAGGAGTTCATGGTCCATGGCATTCAGTTCTATGAGGCACGGGCGTTCGGCGCCGACGCGGTGCTCCTGATTGTTGCTGCTCTCGAGCGACGGCAGGTGATCGACTTTCATGCATTGGCCAAGGACCTTGCGCTGGATGTGCTGATCGAGATTCACCATGAGCGAGAACTCGATACGGTGCTGGAATGGCTGCCAGATGCAAGGCTTATCGGGATCAACAATCGAAACCTCAAGACCTTTTCAACTGATCTGGGCGTCACGCTCCGCCTCGCCAAACGCATTCCTCCCGACAGGCTGATAGTTAGCGAGAGCGGCATTCACAAGCGCGGCGATGTGCAATGTCTCATTGAAGCCGGCGTGCACGCCATGCTGGTCGGGGAGTCTCTTATTCGATCAAATGACGTTGGCGCCAAGGTCAGAGAGTTGCTTGGCAACGATACGAACAGCAAATCTAAGAATGACGACGCTCCTCTTCGGTAGAGAAAATCTATTCAAGCGGCGGAGGCTGTAGTGACTGAGAGTGAGGAACGAAAAGCTTTCACTCGTTTTCCGGTTATCTCATACGGCGCAGAGTACCTTGTTATGGGTTATCTTATGCGGCGAAATATCCTCGCCTATAAGGCACCACCGAACCATGAAGGCTATGATCTAATCTGTATTCATCCTGATCCAAAAGTCGTAGGGTCGAAGATACGTGTTCAAGTTAAGAGCAGGCTTGCTACTGACTGCGATCGAGGCTTCCCTGTCAAGGAACGCAGTTTTGAAGCCTTTGATTATCTTATTGTGACCTTCCTCAATGTGGGTTACTTCTTCGGCAAGGCGAAAACGCATGGAACCAGAGAAGGTGCTCGGGAACCAGAGTTTTACACTTTCCCCCTGGAGTTTATTCGCCTCCATCATGATCGTACTAGCTCATGGCAAAAAGTACGGACTCGCGGTCTTGATATAGAGTGTTATAAGAACGAACTCGGCTTCGAGTTGATCGCCAAGGACTTGGACATTCGTTACCCATCAAAGTTGAGAAGATTAGAGAAGCGTTCAGCAATTGTTTAGAGATGATGGGCATTCTCGCAGTAACACTCTCATGGATAATAAGCGCCGCCGCAATCGCTCAAGTCATCGGTGAAGAAGCCGAGATGGAGCGGTTACAAGGACGCGCGGAAGAGGCGATCGCGAATGGCGATGCGGATGGCGCTTCCATGAACATGGGGAAGGCGGCGCTCATGGCATCGCAGTTGGCCAAGAAGCAAGATGATCAATCCAAGGCGCAGTGGTACCGTGGCGCTGAAGCGCTGTTCAGGTCGCAGGAACACGGGTACCGGGCGTTGGCCTTATTCGAGCGAGCCGGTGGGCAGACGCCTGCCTCGTCCGGGGTCTGCGGTAGCATGCGTCTTGCCAAGCAACACCTCGATCAATCGATCAGTCTATTGGTGGATGCCGCTCCTGTCGATCGCCGATCGAAACAATTGCAGACCACGGCTACGGATTGGGTCAAGACTCTCGAAGGCATGAACGCCGACTTTCAATGCCGGTGATCTCATCTAATGGACGTTGTGCAGACGAAGAAGACCTACACACCGGGCTACAGTGATGTAGCAATCCGGTATATGATGAGACGCCATGCTCGCAGAGACGCCGCGTTTCTGCTTCCGCGTCTCCACAAGGGGGTGAGCCTCCTTGATTGCGGCTGCGGTCCAGGGACAATTTCGGTCGGTCTGGCCGAGAACGTCGCTCCAGGTCCAGTCATCGGTATCGATATTGAAAAAGGGCAGATTGATCTCGCTCGCAGCGGCGCACAGCAACGTGGTCTGATCAATCTTCTATTCGAAGTGGCCAGCGTCTATGACTTGCCGTTTCGGACTGACGCCTTTGATGTGGTCTTCTCGCACGCGCTCTTTGAACACCTGACCGATCCTGCCGGCGCGCTCAAGGAGATTCGTCGGGTGCTTCGTCCTGGTGGAATGGTTGGCATCGCCAGCCCGGATTGGGGCGGCAACATGACCGTGCCCGCTGATCCGGTCGTTGATGAGGCGATTGAACTATACAAGGGTCTCCAGGCTAAGAACGGAGGGAACCCTTACATCGGGCGGGAACTCAGACGCCTGCTTGAGGAAGGTGGGTTTTCAGGGGTACGGCTCACGGCGATGTACGATTGCTATGAGGATGTGGAGCTTTTTGCAGAGCTCATTACAGAGAGAATCCAATCTGCTCGGACATCCGACCGATTGACCGAGGGTGGTAGTTCCGATTCAGCGCGTATCGAGCGCTTGGGCAATGCGTTTCGCCAATGGGCCAAGCAACCCGGGGTCCTCTACGCTCAGAGTTTCGTCGAAGCAGTTGGGCATGTAGTGAAATGAGCCTCCTGAAGGTCAAAATCTGCGGGATCACGAACCTTGAAGATGCTCTCGCCGCTGTCGAGGCGGGAGCCGATGCGTTGGGGTTTGTCTTGTACAAAGCAAGCCCGCGGTGTGTGGGCCCGGATGTGGTTCGTGCGATTGTCAAAGTGCTGCCCCCGTTTGTGCTGCCGGTCGGAGTGTTTGTGAATGAGGACCTGAAGGTGGTGCAGGATGTCATGGATTCGTGTGGCTTGGCGCTGGCGCAGCTTCATGGCGATGAGCCGGCGACCTACTGCGAACAATTAGGACGGCCGGTGGTGAAAGCGATTCGGCTACGCAATGTGGCGAGCTTCTTGGCATTGGCGGAGTACAAAGGTCGCGCGCAGGTGCGCGGGTTCATCGTGGACAAGTTTTCAGAATCGGCGTATGGCGGAACCGGGGAGGTGGTGGATTGGGCGCTCGCGGCGCAAGCGGCGCGCACGGCGCCGGTGTTGCTGGCCGGCGGTCTCACGCCTGACAATGTGACGGAAGCCATCCAATACGTTCGGCCCTACGGTGTCGATGTGAGCAGCGGCGTTGAAGTCTCTCCGGGGAAAAAAGATTACGCCAAAGTGCAAGCCTTTATCCAGGCCGCCAAACTTGCTTCGACCAACCCCTGAGCCTATACTGCCTGACTATGAGATCCGCTCCCGATCAACGCGGACGATTCGGAAAATTCGGCGGGCGGTACGTCCCCGAAACCCTCATGCCGGCGCTCCACGAGCTGGAGCAAGCATATGCGAAGGCGCGCACAGATCCTCAGTACCGGTCCGAATTGGCGCATTATCTCAAGGAGTATGTCGGGCGACCGACCCCGCTATACTGTGCCGAACGGCTGAGCCGTAAGCTGGGCGGCGCGAAGATCTACCTCAAGCGGGAAGACCTCTGCCATACCGGCGCGCACAAGATCAACAATTCCATCGGGCAAGCCCTCCTGGCTCGCCGGATGAAGAAACACCGGATCATTGCCGAGACAGGAGCCGGCCAACACGGCGTATCGGTGGCCACCGTCGCCGCGATGTTCGGGTTGACCTGCGAAGTCTACATGGGCACCGAAGACATGGAGCGTCAGGCGCTGAATGTGTTTCGCATGCGGCTGCTCGGCTCGAAGGTGACCGGGGTGGACGCGGGAAGCCGGACGCTCAAGGACGCGATCAATGAGGCCATGCGTGATTGGACGACCAATGTCAGGACGACCCATTATATCCTCGGATCGGTGCTCGGGGCGCATCCCTATCCGATGATGATTCGCGACTTTCAGTCGGTTATCGGGCGAGAGGCCCGCCGCCAAATGTTATCGATGGAAGGCAGGCTTCCGGACTGTCTCGTGGCATGCGTCGGGGGCGGCAGTAACTCAATCGGCCTTTTTCATGCTTTTGTCAAAGACAAGAATGTGAAGATGGTCGGGGTGGAGGCGGGCGGCCTCGGCGTCGAAAGCGGGAAGCATGCGGCGCGTTTCGCCGGCGGGCGGCCGGGCGTGCTGCACGGCACCATGACCTATCTTTTGCAGGATGATGATGGGCAGATCAACTTGACCCACTCGGTCTCCGCGGGATTGGACTATGCGGCCGTCGGACCGGAACACAGCTATCTGCACGATGCCGGGCGCATTCGGTACACGTCGGCCACGGATGAGGAGGCTTTAGCCGCGTTCGATCTGTTGTCGCAAGAAGAGGGCATTATTCCGGCCTTGGAAAGCGCGCACGCCATCGCCGAGATCGTCAAGCTCGCGCCCACTATGGCAAAGCGCCAAGTCATCATCGTGAACCTCTCCGGTCGTGGCGATAAAGATGTGAATCAAGTGGCCCGCATCAAAGGAGTGACTTTGTGAGAATGCTGAACAAGGTCCCCAGCCCTTGGGTTCGACTTCGCCTGCAGCACTCGCCCGGGAAGAAGCGTGTCCCTCGGGCAAAGCGCCGGCCTTGGTCGGCGCAGGGTGGGCGGGTGACATAACGCTTGGGGTGGGCCGGGCGCAACAGATACCTTTTTGAGCATCCTCCGGAAAAGAAGATGAGCAACCGCATAGAAACCACATTCGCTCGACTCAAAGGTACTGCGGAGAAGGCCCTGATCACCTACATCATGGCCGGCGACCCGTCTCTGCACGAGACAGAGACGCTTGTGTTGGAATTGGAACGGAACGGGGCCGACATTATCGAGCTGGGGGTGCCTTTTTCCGATCCGATCGCCGATGGGCCGGTGATTCAGAAGGCCGCCGAGCGCGCCCTGCGGAGCGGTACGTCGTTGCGCCGCATTCTGGATACCGTAGCGTCCCTGCGGGCTCGCACCCAAATCCCGCTGGTGCTGATGGCCTACTACAACACGATCCACGCCCTCGGCGAAGGGGCCTTCTGTCGGCAGGCTGCGGCAGCAGGGGTAGACGGACTCATCATACCCGATATGCCGCCTGAGGAAGATGCGCTCCTCGCCGCGGCGAGCTGTGAGGGGGGACCGGTATTGATTTATTTACTGGCACCGACCAGCACCCCCACGCGCATGGCGTGGATCGCACGCAAGTCAAAAGGGTTCATCTACTACGTCTCCTTAACCGGCATTACCGGCGCCAAGCTGACCGACCTCGCAGGAATCAAGCGAAACGTCGCCCGGATCCGCAAAACAACGGACGTGCCGGTCGCCGTGGGATTCGGGATTGCCACGCCACAGGATGTGGCGCGAGTCGCTGGCCTTGCAGACGGGGTGATCGTCGGCAGCGCGATCGTTCGTCAAATTGAACAGTATCGGGATGATCCTCGGATGCCGCATCGCGTGGGGCAATTCGTCAGGTCTCTGAAAGATGCGACACGGCTCAGGACCGGAAGGTTCGGCGTGCCGGTCTCCGTGCCCACGACGTAGGTCCAGCCACTCTGTCTCATCAATTTGGATACTCTCTGTATCACCTTCGATACGAAAGCGCAGGATCGTGGCGAGTCGGTCCACAAAGGGGGAACGGCTGTCACTCGTTTACGCTGTTTACCGGCAGGGAAAATGAGGCGACGCGAAAGATGGCTCCAGATGCCCGAAGATCTTATCTACTTGGGGATGAGTTTGACCATCTCATCCGCCAGCTCGGAGGCGAGGTCCTTGATGTCCGGCTTGAGAAAGATGTACCCCTCCCTTTTTTCAAGTTTCCCCTTCCAGACGATCGCTCCGTGTTTGGTATCAACCAGACGAAAACCCATCGAGACCCGGGCGACATTTTCGCCTTCGGCACGGGTGTACTCCCACGCGTTTACTCTGACAATGAAGAGGGCCTCCGCCCGTAAGGCCAGCCCTAGTTTCGCAGCTGCCTCCTTATCCGACAGCCCGGCAGTTTCGAGCAGGGAGAGATAGCCAGCAAAGACCTCTCTCGTCTCGATGGAATTGATGAGGATGCCGTTGACCTGCTCCGGCTCAATCACCTGGGGATAGCGATTGGACTTTTTGAGCGCGTTCGTCACGATCTCGTGCGCCAGATCGCGCGATCCTTCCAAGGTGCCGATGATCGGCGGCAGCACCGCGATCGAGGTTGGATGGAAAGCGGCCGCGCCGGGCCCCTCCCAGGTTTCATGCATCCCTCCGCAACCGGTCAGGACTCCGGTGACCAGCACGATCCATCCCCACATCGCTCGTTTCGTACGGAGAATTCTCATGGTAATCAAAGGGTTCAGAAGGTCATCGCAATGGAAGCCGAGGCCAGCGCCTGACTTTCACGGAAATCATACCCACCGGCGATCTCCACCCGCAAGGCATAGATCCTGAGACCCAGCCCGGCAGTTGGGACAAAGGTCGACGTGGCATCCTGGACGTTCTTGAACACCCCGGCTTGCAGGGAAATAAAATTCGACAAGATAACTTGTTCGGCTCCAAGGCTCAGGACTTGACTTCTCACGCCGGGGAGCAGGGTCGGATTCGAGGTGATATCGCCATCAAACGTTATCGTGAGCGAGTGAGTTGGGTTGATGGCGATGCCCCCTCTCACTTGTGGGGTCACCTTGACCTCACCCCCGTCCGGCGTATCGAAGGTCGGCTGGGTCAGGTTCTTGCCGACGATCCCGAAGCGAATCCAGGAGGCCGGTCGATAGATGGCACCTAGGTCGAGGCTTACGGCCGTCGACAGCGTCGCTTTTCCCAGGGCGTCTTTGACGTTGGAATAATCATATGCTTGGGTGACAGGGATTTGGCCGAGGTAGGAGGCGCCCTGAATGATCTTCAGCGAGCCGCCAAGAGAGAAAGTACGGTCCGCAAAGGCATAGGCGTAAGAAAAGACCACCTGTCGTTGTTCGAGCGCAGTGAGGGCTAGCTGGCCGTTGACGTTCAGGCTGCTGCCTGTATTCGTCACCGTTATGGGAGTCGAAACGAAGCTCCCGCCAGTCGCGACATCGGACACGTTCATGCCGAACGCGTGATGGCCGTAAAAGCCTTTGAAATACAGACCCGCAGCGCCGGCGGTCGAGAGGTTTGCACCGGGTTGATTCAGCTCTGACACGTACCCTTGGAGCTGCGACTGGTTGGCAGCCGATGTATCATTGAAATTCGTATCGCTGATACCCTTGATGGCTTGCCCAAACCCGAGCCGGTCAGTGACCTGGCCACTTGCTTGTATGCGGATATCGAGGGTTCTGGACATGGCCAGTCCGGCCGGATTCCAATAGGTAGCCAGCGAGTCGGTGGTGACGGCCACGCCGGCCCCGCCCATGCCTGTGGCTCGCGGGCCCACGATCACGAATTCCATGGCCTCACCCGACGAGGCTGTGGCAAGCCACAGTAGGGCAATCAGGATCGCGCCCAGCGCGGCCTGATGGACTCGTTTCATGCTGGCTCCATCGGTCCAATAGAGGCTGGATGACACGAGCTGACGAAGAAAACGTACGGCAAAATACCGCTATCGTCAAGGCAACAAAGGCGGACCTTGGCAAACCGGGTGTCAGCATTCGGTGATCAGTCCGTCTTCCATATGGATGATGCAGTCGGTCTGGGCCGAGAGCTTCTCGTTGTGAGTGACGATAACAAAGGTAATGCCGCGATCGCGATTTAAGGTCCGCAGGAGACCGAACAGCGCCTCACCCGTGTGCGTATCGAGGTTGCCGGTCGGCTCGTCGGCAAGGACGACATCGGGCCGTTGCATCAGGGCGCGCGCCACCGCCACCCGTTGCTGCTCTCCCCCGGACAGTTCTCCTGGTTTATGGTGAAGCCGGGCCTCGAGCCCCACCTCCTTGAGAAGGCTGACGGCTTCCTCTCTGGTTTCCATCGCCGGTCGATTCTGAATGTACGCCGGCAAGCAGACATTCTCGAGCGCAGTGAACTCAGGCAGTAGGTGGTGGAACTGGAAGACGAAACCGATGCGACGATTGCGGAACTCGGCTTGCCTCTGATCTGATAATTTGAACAGGTCCTGTCCCTCAAACGTGACGGTGCCGCTGGTCGGCCGATCGAGCGTGCCGATGATGTGAAGCAGTGTGCTCTTTCCCGCCCCGGATGCCCCCACGATGGCCAGCATCGTGCCGCGAGCAATCTCAAGATTGATCCCCTTCAAGACCGTGAGTTCCTGCCCGCCCATCGGGAACGATTTGTAGAGATTGCTGATCTGAATCATTGAAGAATTTTCTGATTAGTTTGTTTGTTGATTTGCTGATTGAATGTTACGAAACCTTTTGTGAGATCACCTAATGCTCCGGCAATCAACAAATCAGCAACTCGACACATCAAACAAATCAACACATTCTCGTTATTCATACCGCAGCGCGGCCGCCGGATCCAACTTCGCCGCCTGCCACGATGGGTAGAGCGTTGCAGCAAAGCTGATCAGAATCGCGGAGAACGAGACCAGAATGACATCCACCGCCTGCACGTGTACCGGCACATGCGAGATGTAATAGACGGTCTGGTCGAAGGTCCAATAATGTTGAATGAGCCACAAGAAGGCGTATCCCAGCGGGACGCCGATGACGGTGCCGGTCAAGCCGATGATCAATCCGTTCAGCATGAAGATGCGCATGATGGCCTTTCGCGTCGCCCCCATGGCTTTCAGGATCGCGATCTCCCGCTGCTTTTCGCTGACAATCATCGTCAACGTGCTGACGATGTTGAATGAGGCCACAATGGTGATCAGGACCAGCAACAAGAACATCATGGTCTTCTCAAGCTTCAGCGCGGAAAAGAGGTTCCGGTTCAGTTGCATCCAATCCCGGGCTGCGTACGGAAAACCCAGGACATGGTCGATGACTCCGGCGATCCGGTCGGCAGCGAAGATGTCGTCGACCTTCACCTCAATCCCGCTGACGCGATCGTTCATATTGAAGAATTTCTGTGCCTCACCCAATCCCATATAGGCGAGCGACGAGTCGTACTCGAACATGCCGGATTCGAACACCGCGACGACGGTGAAGGTTCGGATCTTGGGAACCATGCCGACGGCGCTGATGGGTCCCACCGGCGAGACGACATTCACGGTATCGCCGACGAACGCGCCCAGGCGCATGGCGAGCTCCTTGCCGAGAACAATGCCGGGATGGCTCTGAGTTGAGGCTGCATCGGATGGTATGGAGCCCGGTGTCTGGGATGGTGTCTCGTTACGGGACGGCGCGCGATCCGGCGTGATCAGGTCGTTCAAGCTTCCGGAGGTAATGTTCTTGCCGAGTTCGGTGACCTTCACTTCCCGTTGGGGATCAATCCCGCGGAGCACGATACCTTGCACGGCGGATCGAGAGGTCAGCAAGACCTGCCTGAGCACAAAGGGCGTCGCGGCCAGCACGTGAGGCACACCCTGGACCTGCCCCACGAGTGCGTCGTAGTCGGCCATACCGTCCTTCGTCCGGTCTTGAATGACGATGTGCGACGTCGTCCCCAGGATCTTGGCCTGCAAGTCCTCTTTGAAGCCGGTCATGATGCCGAGCGTACCGATCAGCGCAGCGACACCCAATGTGATGCCGGCCACCGAGACGAAGGTGTTGAGTGATATCGTCCGATGGCGGCGCTTGGCGCGCAGGTACCGCAAGCCGACGAACATCTCATAGGGCAGCGGCACCGTTATTTCTCCGGACGAAGCTGAGGGAACAGGATGACGTCGCGGATGGAAGGTTGATTGGTGAGCAGCATGACCAGACGATCAATGCCGATCCCTTCTCCGGCGGTCGGCGGCATGCCGTATTCCAGCGCACGCAGGAAGTCCTCATCCAGGTGGTGGGCTTCCTCGTCGCCGGCTTCCCGTTGCGCCACCTGGGCTTCGAATCGTTCGCGCTGGTCTAGAGGATCGTTCAACTCCGAGAAGGCGTTGGCCAGCTCGCGACCGGCGATATAGAGTTCGAAGCGGTCGGTCAACGTGGGGTCCGAATCTTTGCGGCGCGCCAGGGGCGAAATTTCGGTCGGGTAGTCGAGTACAAAGGTCGGTTGAATCAGGTTCGGCTCTACCGTCTCGTCGAAGATCGTCGCAGGATGTCACCAGACGGGCCTTTCGACTTCCCCTTGAGCTTCTGGCCGCGTCGAGGGCGGCCTTGCGATCGCGAGTGACACCCGGATCGAGGCGGTTGACTTCCAGAATCGCCTGCATGTAGGACCAGCGCTTCCACGGCGAAGCGAGGTTGATCTGTTGGCCTTGGTACTCGATCGTCGTGCTCCCTAGAACCTCCTGCGCAACCGGATGATCAGTTCTTCCGTGAGGGTCATGAGGTCTGATAGTCGGCGTACGCCATGTAAAATTCCAGCATCGTGAATTCCGGGTTGTGAATCGTCGAGATGCCTTCGTTGCGGAAGTTCCGATTGATCTCAAAGACGCGATCCAGGCCGCCCACGATCAGGCGCTTGAGGTAGAGCTCCGGCGCGATCCGGAGATAGAGGTCGATGCCCAGCGCGTTATGATGCGTGACGAACGGGCGGGCAGTGGCTCCGCCGGGAATCGGCTGCATCATCGGCGTTTCGACTTCCAGGAAGCCTTTTTCGATGAGAAAGGAGCGGATACCGGAGATAATCCGGCTGCGGGTCACGAAGATTGCATGGATCTCAGGATTGGCGATCAGATCGACATAGCGTTGCCGGTAGCGGGTCTCCACGTCCGTGAGCCCATGCCATTTTTCCGGGAGGGGGCGAAGCGCCTTGCTGAGGAAGGTCAACGTCCGCGCTTCGACGGTCAATTCATTCGTCTTCGTTCGGAAAAGATGCCCGCTGACGCCGATCCAGTCACCGAGATCCAGATCCTCGCAGATATGCCAGGTCCGCTCGCCGAGAAGGTCTTTTTTGAGGTACACCTGAAGGCGGTCGGCACCGTCCTGGACCACCGCGAAGGCGGCCTTCCCGAACCGGCGCATGCCGACGATCCGGCCGGCCAGCGCGCAGGCGATGCGCGCTTGCTCCAAGACCTCTTTGGACTTCTGGCCATGAGCACGGATCAGCGCGCCCCCGCGGTCCTTCGCTTCGAAGCGCGCGCCGTAAGGGGCAATCCCCATCGCGCGGAGCGTGTCCAGCTTCTTCAGACGCTGCTGGCGTTGATCGTTGAGTTCGTCCATGATCCCAATCAATCCCATTCCTTTGTAAGGACGGGGTCAGAGAGAAACACGGAATTATTTACTGGCCATTTGGTGCTTCAAATACGCTTCAATAAACTCGTCCAATTCGCCGTCCATGACGGCATCCACCTGCCCGACCTCGACATTCGTGCGGTGGTCCTTGACGAGTTGATACGGCTGAAAGACATAGGACCGGATCTGGCTGCCGAAGCCGATCTCCTTCTTTTCGCCCACGATCGAGTTGAATTCCGCTTCCTTCTTCTGCTGCTCCAGCTCGTAGAGCCGCGCCTTCAACACTTTCATCGCCGCCCGATTTGTTCTTGAGCTGTGACCGCTCGTTCTGGCACTGGACCACGATGCCGGTCGGAAGATGCGTGATGCGGATGGCGGTCTCCACTTTGTTGACGTTCTGGCCGCCGGCTCCGCCGGACCGAAAGGTGTCGATCCGCAGGTCTTTATCGTCGATCACGATGTCGATATCGTCGTCCAATTCAGGATACACGAAGACCGACGCGAACGAGGTGTGGCGTCGCTTGTTGGCATCAAACGGCGAGATCCGCACCAGCCGGTGTACCCCGGCCTCCGCCTTGAGGTAGCCGTAGGCGTAGGGCCCGTTCACCGCCAGCGTGACGCTCTTGATTCCCGCTTCATCGCCCGGTTGGAGATCCAGCGTTTCGATCTTATACCCCTTTCGCTCGGCCCAGCGCGCGTACATGCGTAAGAGCATCTGGGCCCAGTCTTGTGATTCGGTGCCTCCAGCGCCCGGGATGGATCGGCTAGGATCGCATTGTTCGCGTCTCGCTCCCCCGAGAGCAACAACTCGACCCGAAACTGGTTGACGGATGATTCGACCTGGGCCAATTCACCGGCGAGTTCCTGTTCCAGCGCCGCGTCCCCGGATTCTTCGGCCAGCTCAATCATGGCCTGGAGATCGGCATACCGGCGTTCAATGTCCGCGACACGCTTGATCTCACGCTCGATCGCGGCCTTCTTGCGGCTCAGGCGCGCGGCGGCCGGGGGGTCTTTCCAAAAGTCCGGATGCGTGATCTCTAGCTCGAGGTGTTCGAGATCGGATGTGAGTTGAGGGAGGTCAAAGATGCCCCCGAAGTTCCCGAACCTGGTCCCCGACCGTGGTGACTCGTGCTCGTAACTCGTCCAACATGCGTCTGTCCTCTTCGTTAGGTGGGAGTGGCCCTGAGCACGATCCCTTCGGGGGCGCTGTCATGGGGCCAAAACCACGCGATCACAATCAAAAGTCCGGTGATTATAACACAGGCGTAGGCAAAGACATCGCCGTAATGGCTGTAGAAGGTGGGGGTATTTCTCACGGGAATCTGACCGCTGAGGGCGGTCTCGACGAAAATAGGAGTGGCATTCAGAATACGGCCCTGCCGATCGATGAAGCCGGATATGCCGGTATTGGCGGCGCGCGCGAAGGCGGTGCGATTTTCAACGGCGCGGAACACGACCATGCCGAAATGCTGGAACGGCGCCGCAGAGTCGCCGAACCAAGCGTCATTCGTGATGGTCACCATGAATTCCGCGCCATCCCGCACGAATTCACGGACGAGGTTGGGAAAGATGACCTCGAAGCAAATGACCACACCGAATCGGGCAGGCGGATCACTTGACACGCCTTCGGCCCGGTTAGTGGAGGCGGTGGGCAAGAAGAGGACGGTCGGGACGATCCCGGCTTCAAAATCACCGATGCCTTCGACCAGCTTGTCCAAAAAAAATAAGACCCAGCGGAGCGGGACATACTCCCCGAACGGGACGAGATGCCGCTTATCATACCGACTAAGAATCTGGCCCTCCACAGAGAGCAAGTACGCGCTGTTGAGCAGGTAAGGTTTGCCGTTATCATAAAAGCGAAGAGCGGGACTCCCGAAGAGAAGCGGAACGTCGTGCTGGCGCGTGAGAGACGTCATTTCGGCTCGATAATCTGTCTCCCTCTCGAACAGGAACGGCGTAGCGGCTTCGGGCCAAATCACCAAATCGGCGCCCTTCGCCACCCGGTCCGTTAACTTCCTATAACGATCCATCGTCTCGCGTTGATGCGCGGCATCCCATTTCTGGGATTGGTCGATGTTCGCTTGGACGAGGGCGATGGTGAGGGACCGCTTCAAGTCGAGCTGCCTGCCGGGGTGCAGGGCAGACTGGCCATATAGCAACGTCAAGGCCATCCCAATCGTGGCTGCTGATGAAGAGAGCCATGGAAAGGAGCGATCAGACTGTATCTTGCCACCGGACCATACCCACAGGATGACCTCGCTCAACGCGGCGTTGACCAGGACAACCATGAACGACACACCGTACACGCCGGTCACATCTGCAATCTGGATGGCCGGCAACCATTGATATTGCGTGTAACCCAGCAGAGACCAGGGAAGGCCGGAGAAGAGGTAGGTGCGAATGAGCTCTAGTGAGACCCAGAGAAACGGAGCCCCGAGGAATGCGACGAGAGGAACGGTCCTCCGCAACCACGCGAGGCCGAATGCATAGACGGCGACATAGAGACCGAGATAGCCGGCGAGCAAGGCCAAGGCCATGTAGCTCAGGATGAGGGGGAGCTGGCCGTAGGTATGCATGGCCGTAACCACCCAGGACATGGCACCAACGAAGGCGATCCATCCTGCCCACCATCCCAGCCGAAACGCGCGCCGAGGGGCGAGGCGGTCGAGCGCGACGTGCAAAGGAACCAGCGCGACCCACGCCATCATGCCGAGGTCGAAATTAGGGAAGCAGAGCGGATAGAGGAGGCCGGTAAGGCTGGCGAGCAAGAGGTGGCCGGGTCCCTTCTTCACGGCGCGTACATTAACGAAAGAACCGAAGCGGTTGCAACTGTCGCCATTTCCGGGGGAGTTCGCTATGATAGCGAGCGTGGGGAATCGCATGAAGAGCTGGATTGCAGGGCTGATGGTAGGCGTGAGCCTCTGCATGGCCACGCCGTCATTTGCTGAAGACCCGCCGCTCCTCCGTCAGATGGGAACAAAGCTCATGCGAGGGGTGGCGAATCTCACGACGGGATGGGTGGAAGTGCCCAAGCAGATCTATCATGTCGGGCACGAAGAAGGCTGGGTGATCGGCGCCGTCCGCGGGCCGATTGACGGATTGGGAATGTTTGCGGCTCGCACGATAGCCGGGGCCTATGAAATCCTGTCCTTCCTCTTTCCCATTCCGTCCCAGTACCAGCCGATGCTGCAACCGGATTACGTCTGGCAGGCCGATGCGCCGGAAGCCCCTGCGTCATCCTTCGAGCCGATCCCTCCCGTCACCCCTTAGCCCGGATTATTCATGAACGCCTACTGTGGCTGCCGATCCTCTCGACCAGCGGGGCTTTTCTCGTTCAGTGGACCGGCCGCCTCAGCGTCTCGGCGGCGCGCACAAACGTGGCGCTCTTTATTCATCGCGCCGTGCGCCCTCGACGGACCGCAAGTACGCCTGCGTCGGCTTCACTTGCGAGAAGCCCCGGTGGCCTTCGGTCTCAGCAAGACACAGCCACCTCACCACTCGGCGGCGTCCGCAAACGTGACGCTCGTTATTCCTCGCGTCGCGGACCTCGCGACGGCATTCACGAATAATCCTGGCTAGCCCATGGATCATTCCAGCGACGCCCATCATCACAATCATCACGCGCATCAGGAAAGCCCGTCTCTCAATCAACTCTCCCTAGCCGCCACGTTGCACTGTCTCACCGGCTGCGGCATCGGGGAGGTGTTGGGCCTGGTCATCGCGAGCTGGTTGGGTTGGGGGAACGTCGCGTCGATCGCCCTCGCCGTCGCGCTCGCGTTCCTCTGCGGGTATTCGCTGACGCTGCGCCCGCTGCTCGCAGCCGGAATGGATATGGGAATGGCCGCCCGGCTGGCGTTCGCCGCAGACACCCTGTCCATTATCGTCATGGAGATTATCGATAACGCGGTCATGTTGGTGATTCCCGGCGCCATGGACGCCGGTGCGACCGACCTGCTGTTCTGGGTGAGCCTCGCGATTTCTCTCGTCGCCGCTTTCGTCGCCGCCTTTCCCGTCAACCGCTGGCTGATTACCCAGGGCCGCGGCCATGCGGTCGTGCACGCCCACCATCACTGAGAGGGTCTGGATGCGCTGATTCTGGGCTCAACCGCAGCAAGAATGGGGCTATGCCGATCGGTGTGTGTCGCCCATGTGAGATCGTTGACAAGTTCTCGAAGAGTGGCGAGAATCGACCTGATGGTTCTTCGTTTGTGGGACTGGGATATGCCGATCAGTATACTCAAAGGTTAGGTCCCAATCGAGGTCGATGCAAAATTTGGACACATTTGGAGGTTCAGGATGGGTGTCATCGAACAAATCGAGGCGCAAATCGAGAAGCTCGGCGCGAAGGCCTTCGCTGCGCTTCGCGGTTGGTTCATCGATCACATGCACAGCCGTTGGGATGAACAGATCGAGGCTGATTCCGCAGCCGGGAAGCTTGACTTTCTGGTCGAGGAGGCTTCAGAAGCAGAGCGGCGCGGGGAAACTCGCCCTCTGTGAAACACAGAACGACTCCAAGGTTTTGGCGCGCCTATGAAGCGCTTCCCGCCGAGATTCGAAGGCTCGCGGACAATTTTGAGCTGTTGAAGTCCGACCCATCGCATTCTTCCCTTTACTTCAAAAAGGTCGGGAAGTTCTGGTCGGCGAGAGTTGGACGTCAATACCGTGGCTCAAGCCGGGACGAACCTCATTGTGACTTCGAAAAGACTGAAAAAGCGCAGAATAAAAAATGGAGTGGAAAAATGACGTTTGAAGGTATACCGCAAGTTGTGGAGCGGTTCTTTATCGGGTTAGCGGCTCTTCTCCTTGGGATCTCGGTGAGCGTCGTCTCCAGTGTCCAGGCTCGAACGCTCGAATGCGGTACGTTCACGTTCCCTAAGTGCGGCGGCCCCGACTACCAGTACGGGGGTCGTTTTAAGCCTCGCCTAGGATTTGGCGGCTTTGGTGGCGGAACCTGCGTAGCCACGCACACACCCGTTGTGTTTATCCATGGCAACGGGGACAGGGCGACCACGTGGGATTCTCCGATTACCGGTCCGGTTGGAAATTTGCCGGCACCGGCAAAATCAATGTATGACGAATTCAAGGCGCGTGGATACAACGAGTGCGAGCTATTCGGCATCACGTATTTAAACAAGGATGAGCGCAAAGCTCCGCAGTCGAATTATCACAGCCCGGACAAGTATAAAATCATCATAGGGTTCATCGAAGCGGTCAAATCATACACGGGTAAGCCGCAGATCGATGTCGTGGCCCATTCATTAGGGGTATCCATGACCATCGCCGCGTTAACCTATCACGATTCTCGAGATCCGGTGCGCCACGGTTGGGACAGCATACGGAAATTTGTGAACATTGCCGGCGGCATCCGCGGACTCAGCTCGTGCCTGTATGTGGGTTATGCAAACGTCCTCGCAACGACATGCGGCTCTGAGAATGTGTGGAACCGGTATATTTTCGGCTTCTATCCGGATAGCGCGACCTGGTTCGGTTACAACGCATGGACCGGTCCCGTCGGACCTTTTAGTATGCGCCGAGCGCCGGTAGTTCATCCCAAAGTGGAGTTTTATTCCATCCATGCCGGCGAACATGACCAAATCCACTGCAGTACTCTCCGGGGTATACCGGACTGCAGCAAAGGCGCGCTTTTCGTTAACAATGCCAACGTCAAGGCCCAGTTGAACGTTGGCGCCGGCGCGACGCCTCAGCAGTTGGATTTCAACTTTAAAGACTGGAGTCCATTCGTCCAGATGGGGGGCGATGCTGATGGAGTCGGGCACTTTAAGTCAAAGAATAATGCGGGGGAAATCATTTATCACATGCTGAATTCGGATTGCACTGATTTGGATTGTAAAGGCACCTACACGGGCGGCCCCGTCATCGCAGAGTGACCGGCCGGGGAGATAGGTAACAAAGTTGTCGAGGGACATGGGTTACACGGGTTTGCGGTTAAGTCTGCCATATTCGTCCTCGATACGCATGTGTCGCTCGATGAGGCGTCCAAGCTTGAGCGGCCCGAAGTAGACATTCCAAACCCCGTTGTCGATCTCCTCGAGCCCGACGTATTCGCCGACGCAGACGATCGAGACGTTGACCCACTCGCGGTTCCAGCGGATGCCACCATTGGCGCTGACGTAGCGCACTTCGAATCTGTCGGGGTATTCCAGGGGTGGCAATGTGCTGGGCATCTTGCGCGTTGACGCGCGGTAACAGGACGCGGGCGTGTGCTGGTCGAGCGCTTCGTGTGGGCGCTCGTGATTGAACTCATCTCGAAAGGCATTGAATCGGCGTTGTTGTGCGGCCAGACTGCCGGCGGCCGGACGGGTCGTGTCGGCTTTGAGGGTACGATGCATACGCTCGTGGCGCCCGTTCTGTTGGGGTTTGCCCGGTTCGATGAACTCCGGCAGGATCCCGAGCCGTACCCACCAGGCCGAAAGCCGCGACAGCCGCGCCAGGGTGTTGGTGGCAAACGGCACGCCGTTATCGGTGCGGATGCGCATGGGCAGACCGTATTCCTTGAACAGCCTGGTAAAAACTGGCTTGGCTTCGTCCACGGCGGTTGAGTTCAGCCCCTGGCACCCCAGTAGATAGCGGCTGAAGCCGTCGGCCACGGTCAGCGGGTAGCAGTAGCGGCCATTGCCGGTCTTGAACTGGCCTTTGAAGTCCGCGCTCCAGAGGTCATTGGGAGCCAGGATCGAGCCGGTCGGCTTGCCTGGATGGCCGATGCGCCGACGGTGGCGCGTGTGAGGCACCATGCCGTGTCGCTTGAGGATGTCACCCACGGTGGATCGGTGAGGCAGATCCCAGCTCGGGTCGCGCTTGTGTAGCAGCGCCAAGAGTTTCTTGCCACCCCAGGACGGGTGACGGCGTCGCGCCTGGAGGAGCGCCTCAACGATGTCCTCCGCCGTCTGATTGGGCGAATGCTGTGGCCGACGCGAGTGGTCCTGAAGCCCGGCCGGTCCGTGTCGGAGGTAGCGGTCGATCCACTTATAGGCGGTCTTGCGCGACACGCTATACAGGGCGCACAGTTCCGTGACGCTCAGCGTCTCGCGCAGGTAATCGGCGATCAATTGTGTTCTCTGGTCCATAGGTGACGTCTGACTCCACGGCATGGGCACCTCCTTTGGTGCCCGTGAGTGTGCGCAAACTGTTACCTATGTCCCAAGACTAAACTGTTACCTATGTGTCCAGACCGTACCGAGGGCGAACCATAATCAACCTAACTTGGCGCTCCAGCCAACCACGCAAGAACGGTGCGAAAGACGAGAGACTGTACGTGAGCCTTGTCAGACTGCATGCCAGCACGTCCCGTGCTCGCGTTGGGTGTCGGTCAGCGCGTCGGCTCGGTAGAATTTGTCATAGAACTCCATGTCCAGATGATGCGCTTGGTGAGCCAGGATTGTGCGGAACGGCCCGCTGTTGGCCGGGAAGCGGCCGTAGCGGTCGTACACATACTCGCAATAGGCGATGGTCGCGGCGATCGCCTTGTCGGAGTAATGCGGAATACCGGCCTGCACCCTTGCCCCATCCTTCCAGCCGGTGGCTGCTCCACCGTCCCGGAAGGTGCCAGTTCCTTCGGCGTACTTGGAACGCACAAACGCCAACACCGCCTCCTCCATATTGGCATAGTAGGGTGGGCAGTAAGGCCTGATGAGCACGTCCCCGCCACGCTCCAATCCCACCGCGGTCGGAACGGCCATGTCTCTACGAAGAAGGTTGAGCACCCTCTTTGTGATCGGGCCTGCCCCGATGGTGCGTGAAAACGGCACCGCCTCCATGCGAAACCCCAATGTCTCGAACCAACTGAAGGGATGGGCCGCGAAGTGAGGAAATCCGCCCAGCCCCAAGGCCTGGGTCATCAGGGCCAGATTCTGGAGAATGCCGCCCTGTTCGATCGCGGCGAATTCGTACAGCCAGGTCTCGAAGAACCCCACCGTGGCGGTCAGCCCGCGCGACGGATCGTCCTCGAGATGACCACCGCGTGATCGGGCAAAGGCGCCGACCCCTGCCGGCCGAACCGATTGCGCTCGTCCACGACAAAGTAGCCGAACTCTTCCCCGAACGCAGACAGCAGCACGTTGATATAGTCGGCGGAAAACTCGTTGACGGGCAGGAAGTAGGTTGTACCGGGCAGGTTGGCGGACCATTGGTTGAACGGCGGCACGATCGGTTTTGGCCGCGGCACGTCTAATCGCCGGTCGGCAATCCGAATCCGGCTTTTCTCGTACAGCTCGACAAACCGATTGTCCTTGGCCGCGTCAATCAAGCCCGGGATCTCGGCTTGCGGAAAATCCTGCGGACGTTTCAGCATCCAGACTCCGTCATCGTTGATGACAAACACAATGACGTAGTGCAATGCATGGCCGCTGGCAATGGTGCGGCCGATGAAGCGCACCATGATATTGCCGCCGCCAGCCCCGGGCGCGTCGCCGGACTGATAGGGCAGTTCAGCCAAGGCGTAGCCGGTGATGCCGCAGGCCGCAAAGGCGAGGGCCGCTTCTTCGTCAAGCGTCAAGGGCTGCGCGGGATGCGCGCTCCGATAGGCCAGCGGTCCGCCGTTCAAGACCATTCCTTTGCCGAAGCGGCGAGAACGGCGCTCCTTCAAGGCGGTCAACAGAGGGTAATCGGTGAGACGGTCCATCACATGGGATGTGGAAAGAGCATCATGGGATGGCATGTGGGCCAACCTCCATCGAAACTACCAGCGCCCGTTGTTATGGGCGATGCGATAGCCTAGGGACGAGCATCTAGACGATGGCAAAAAAATTGAGGGGCTCTCGCTGACGCTGTTGCGCCAAGGTGGCCTCCGCTCACTCTACGAACGAGCCTCGATTTTGGTTTTCTTGTGAGCTGCAGGGCAGGGACGTACGCCAGTCGGCCGCTAAGACCACGCTTTGCGCCCGCGTTTCTCGAGTTTGCCCCACAAATCCTGGAGCCCTGCTCTGGCGGCGCGGCGGCGAGCCCGCTGGCGCTCCACGATCACGCCCGCCGCGAACACCGCTCGACTTCCGCGTGAGCGGGTGAGGAGCCTGCGGAGTCGATCCTCCGCCACGACGGCATCTTGATGGTCGCCGAGGAGTTGCTGGACGTCCTTCGCCCGTTGAATGAATCGAGAGGCGGCCTTGCCTACCACAATCTCGGCCAGTTCGGCTGTGTACCGCGCTCGCTTCACCTTGATCCTCGCCGCGTGCAGCGCCGCATCGCTCGGTTCCGGTCCCAAGTCATGAATGGTCCGGCGGAGCTTCTTGAATTGGGCTGCCGCCAAGGCTCGGAGCGAGACCTCAGGCGACACCACCTGTGGGGCGTCGGCGTCCACTTCGAGCCGGTCTACAAGTTTGAGATAACGATCGCTTCTGAGGGCTTCCATCATAGCGGCACGGGCCTCGGTACGCTCGGCCCCGAACGATGTCAAGACTCGTTCGAATGCGCGATGCTCCCGGGGATCGAGTGCGGCGGCTTCGGTATGGAAATGCTCAAGCAGGACGTCCAGATCGCGCACGGTTCCCAGCACCTCGCCCAACCAGGCCAGTTCAGTGCGGAGCCCATCGACCCATTCGGGCGCCAGCATGGGCTTGGCGGCGCGCAGGATTGCGCGGAGGCGACGCGTTGAGACGCGCATCTGGTGAACGTCCTCGGAGTCGAGGCCGAGACGTGCGCCGGGATCGTGCGCTAGGATCGCCTCCACTTCTGCGCGGAAGTTGGCCTTGAGGTGATCGACACTGGGCGCCGTTGGGGAGACATGGGTCGGTTGAAGTGGAGATTGGAGCCCGATCGCTTGAAAAATGATGGGGCGTTCGTCGGCGGGTTCGGTGTCGGTCCCTCGGGAGCGAAGCGCGCTCTCAACCCGACTGAGTTCCGATTCATCGCCTTCAAGTGGCTCGATCGATAGCGCTGAGAAACGGCGGACGGATCGACGGGCCTCGAGCTGGGTGATCGAGTCGAACAGAACATTCGCGAGCGGCCGGGATTCGTCGAGGACACGCGATCCGCTCCGCCGCGTGCGCAGCTTGGCGATCGGGACCAATTCCTGCCCGCGCAGATGAGCGCGCAGGACATCGGAAATGGCGGGAGAGGGGAGTAGCGACCGATCAGGAAACTCAATCGTGAGACTCGCCGGCGATCGGGGTAGCGTGAGCTCCCAATGCGCTGTTCTGTCTTCGACCCGTCGCCGGAGCGTGATGCCACGGCGACCAAGCAGGTAGTCGGGGGCATCGTAATACGTACAGGTAAAGACCCGCAGCGGGAGCGGCTCGCCCGGAAGTTCCCCTGGATGGAATCCATGAGCGACGCTGAACGTGCGCGTCTGTTCGACGGTCTTTCGGACGACCTTGGTGTTCTGGTCCAAGCATTCCCTCACTGAGGAAAGTGCTCACTCCGCTCCGGTCCTCACAGTCAGTCAACCACGACCACATCCAGGCCCGATTGCTTCGCTGCGCCTGCCTGTTTGCGGTCACCCGTAACAAAGTGGATATGGATGCCGGAGCTGGCTTGGAAGGCCAGAGCGGATGCGACGTGAATCGCATCAAGAGTTCGCAAGGTTGTTCTCCTGATTAGCTCCTCCGCTTGATCCAGGACCAGAGGGCTCACTTCGACCAATTCCCAGAACGCGCGATCGTGACCCATTCTTGATAGGATCGCGATGAAGTCTCGATCAGCTAGTTCGCCGGAAGCGCGACGGCGACAGAACGCTGACTTGGCCTCGACCGGACTGACGGCCGAGGACAGAAGTCGATGGTGGCGGAGCAGGTTTCTTGCACGGATCGAACCGTGCTCACGGACGTATCGTTTGACGATAATACTGGTATCGAAATATGCCCATGGAGCGGGCATCAGGAATCGTCTCGCTCTTCACGGATCGTGACTGTCAGCGGTGGGCCTTTTAGGGGGCGTGGAGTCCATGAGGGTAAGGGACGGGGCTTCGCCGCCCGCCGCAAGAGACCTCCGGCTTCTAATTTTCGGATCGTGGCCTCACCCACCTCTGTTTTTCGCAGCGGCTTGATGACCGCAATGGGTTTTCCTCGTTCAGTCAACACGACTTCTTCGCCGGCTTTGACTGCTTTGACTGCCTTGGAGAAATGCTGGTTCGCTTCTCGTAGTCCGAGACGCATTCTTGATCGCTCCAGTGTAGTGAGGTTACTACAATAGACCATCTATCACCGTTGCGTCAAGGCCGATTGTGGTCGAGTGCCCTGTGTGTATCCGGAGGAAGTGGAAGATCTTGTCGACAGTGATTGGTCTTCTCGGGAGTTTGAAGAAAGGGTGACGATGCCGCCGACTTGTCACGCTGCAGAAAAGCCATTATCTTGGCTCTCCTATCAAGTCGAGATACGCCGAGGCCGGATCGCACAACCTGATCAACGGGCGGCACAAAGTATCGCCCGCCTGTGAAGGAAGCATGGGAGAAGAACATGAAAACCATCAGGATCAACACAGCACTCGCGGGGGCGGCCGCATGCGTGCTCGTCGCGGCTCATGCCGTGGCCGACTCGGGCGACCATCGGTTTGCGAGTGGCGTTGAGAAGGCCAAACGCGCGACGGTCGGTATCCTGCAGGATTCTCAAAACGCACGCGCCCAACGGGGAAAGCCAAATTTTTCGCTCAAAGGGTCCGGCTTTCACGTCCGGGACGGGTACATCGTGACTGCCCGGCATGCCGTGGAACGGGACGAAGCAGGACAGAAGGTGGTGCCCAAAGAGATCACGGTGCTGACGACGGACCTCGACGAATTGCCCGCCGAGCTGACGGGAATGAACGAGTTCCTCGACGTGGCGGTTTATCGGGTCGAAGAGTTGGTGCCGGCCTCATTGAAGACGATTGTCTTCGGAGGCAAGGAACCTGAGGCGGGCGACGAACTGTTCACCGTGGGGTATCCGCTGGGGTGGGGACCTGCCGTCGGGTTCGGACGCCTTGGAAACGCCAACGTGTTCTTACCGACGGTGGATTCTCGGCTGTTTCAAATCGATCTGTCCGCCTGCAGCGGTAACTCGGGCGGAGGACTCTTCAATGCGGACGGCGAGGTCGTGGGCGTCGTCCACGCGATTATCCAGACGGAAACCCTCCAAGGGGAGGCGCGATGCAGCCGGTTCGCGTTTGCGGTGCCGGGTATGCTGGTTCAACGGATCGTGACCGCGCTCATTCAAGGCGAGCAGCCCACGTTCTCGAAGCTCGGTATTCAACTGACGGTGATGAAGGTAGGAACCCGGTGGCGGGTGGCCGTGTCTGAGGCCGCCGGACCGGCGTTCGAAGGCGGTATCCGCAAAGGCGATATCTTGCTGGCGATCGAGGATACGGCCATCACGGACGGCGTGCAGTTGAAAAACTATCTGATCGAGCGGACCGTTCCTGGCCAGAAGGTGGCCGTCCGGGTCCTTCGCGGCCAGACCGAGCACACTGTGTTCGTGACGCTGGGGAAGGCCTAGATCGGGGTCAGGGGTTGGTAACCAGGTCGTATGAGGTGTACAATTTGGCAAGGTCCGACTCATCGATTCCTACGTTCTATAGATGCTATGGCTGTCTCGCGCCTTCGATCCAAAGCCGCCGACTTGCGACGCGTTCGGTGGATGTTTTTCGTCTGCCTGCTCGCGTTCGCCATCGGCGTGGCATGGGGCTGTTGGAATCCTGAAATCCGCATCCAGCAATCGCCGGCGTCGCCTCTGCACGAGGCATCGCTGAATGCCTGGTTGGTGTGTTTGCAGGAAGCTGCCTACGTCAGTGGGGTTGATCCCGCCCTCTTTCATGCCATCGTGACCGTGGAATCAGGAGAGCACCCGTATACGTTCGGGTGGTTCGACAAGGCCGGAACGCGCAGAGTCTATAAGGCGCCCAGCTATCGCGAGGCCGTGGCGAAGTTTGACAAGCTGGCGCAGCAACAGATTCGCTTCGATGTGGGGCTGGCTCAAGTGAACAGTCGCAACCTCACTGTCCTGGAGCGCCGGATGGGAGTCTCCCCGATTCGGGCCTTGGACCCTTGCACCAATCTTCGACTGGCTGCGATCATCCTCCGAGAGCAGATCCAGATTCACGGGCCGACCTGGCGAGCGGTGGCCGGGTACAACGGTGCGTTGGCGTATGTCCCCAGAGTCCATCGTGTGTACTGCGCGCAGGTGCCTGATGCAGCCGGTTGCCACGCTGCTCTTCCCTTGTCGCATCTCCTCTGCGAGCCGCTTCCGTTCTCCGAGACCGAACGATACTACCGCGTCTTCTTCAGGACGCTGGCGTAGAACAGATAAATTTGATGATCTGTTGATCTGTTGAATGAGATTCAACGCCGCAGCGGCGCGACTCACGAATTATCAGCTGTGTGTCAATGCGTTAGGAATAGCTCGGTGAGTGGGAGGGGATAGTGTAGAAACTATGTAGAAGAGAGGAAGGGCGCGCGGAGTCACCCCCGGTCCCGATGTCGGGATGTAATACCCCCGGTTGACCTTGAAGGCCCAAGGAAACTTCCCGCTTTCAATCCACCGGTGTGATCGTGTCCGGGCTCACGCGAAAGAGTTCAGTGAGGTCGCGGACGGTGTAGAGACGCGGGCCGAGGGCAGGGTCGCGGGGCGATCGTGGCATCTCAGGGCAAATACGTGCGTCCGAGAGGGTGTTCGGTAGGGGACTTTGTCAGAGTTGAAGCGAAAGGGCAAGCCCCTAGCGGTCTTCGTCCCACACGTTCAGGATGCGTGCGTCCACGCAGCTGAAGTTTGGGTAGGATCAATCATCCTGAGCTAACTGTTTGAGGTCCATCCATTTTATCGCCATGGCCAATGCAGCATTATTCGCCTCTTCCTCGGAAGCAAAAGGCTTAATAGCGTCGCCATAAATCGGTGTTATGGTTTCTATGCCTTCAATGGATTCCCGAATCCGAGCCGCAGGAATCCAGCCAACTCGAAGGCTTTGATAAGAATCAAGGCGAAATTGACGATTGTTAATAGTGCGCCATTTATGCATTTTAAGAATCTCGACCATTGTGCTTCGTCTCCGTCAACTTCATGGTGGCCTTGGCAGCGGCGACGCGCCGATGCCAGTTATGCTCAGCACAAGTTTCGGGCATTGTTACGAACGGGCACATGGCCAAGAGCTCCGACAGCGCATCCCGTAGCCGCAGGACCTTCTCTCGTTCATCTAATTCGAATACACCCATTCATCGACCTCCTCCGATTGCTTTATCTGATGCTAAGAATACCTTGTAGTTGTCTTTCTGTGAAGTGAGTTTCCCTGTTTTGGCAGCTAGTACGTTGGCCCCCAGGTTCGCTAAATAGTCGGTAGTTCTTTGCCAGCGTAAGTGGCCCCTATGCTCGCTATGACTGAAGGACAGTCATCAAGGGGTAAGATGATCTCCCGCCTCTGATGAACCTCAGAGCACTCGTTGCAGAAGAAGTGAACTGAATATAACGTCATGCGTATGTGCCCTTCCTGTGGGGTTACCACTTGTCTTCCATCACCTCGCCTCGCTGACACCCTGTCAAAACAGGAGGGCTCCGCTTGCGGCATAGAGGATCGCCGCGTAGGTGCGCCTAGAGAAGGCGCTCAGCGCACCATGATAAAGCGGTTAGAAATGCAACCTCTTGCTCGGCTGAAAAAGTTCTCTAAGCGTGGACATGAATTGATCTCATTGTTAGCAAAAGCGTAAAGTGAGGGCGGAGACTACTTAGTGAGAGAGAAATCGCGGGTTTTCGGAACGTTTCTGCGCGCGCTATGCAGGTAGGTATGCTCAATGGCTGGGACTCGTGGTCCGAATAACCCCGATCAGGATGCGGCACCGATCAGCACTCAGACTGAGCGCGTCCTTCGTGACTTCGTGCGCGATGCGGTATCGCGTCTCTCGGAGGCGCTGAAGGATTCAGGCACCAGAGTGGGAGGATGACACCCGATGGGAACGCGGGACCGATGGCCACTTCCGGGAGCGCAAGAAGCGTACACGGACGTTGTGGCCGATGCTGAGCGATGAGTGGCTCCACTCGCTGCCCGATTATCAAACATGCGTCGAGCGCCTGAAATCCGATGTGGTCGTCGGACCACATCTCGATCGCTTAGTAGGGACCAGCAGCTCAGCCTCGCGCCTTGAGGCAAACAACATCCTGACAGTCGCTGATCTACGCGATGCTGGACGACGAAGGACGCCTTGCGTTCACGGACGAGCGATTCGACGGTAAATGGCGGGAATTGGTCAGCTTTTTTGGCGCGGAGCGGATTGCTTTCAAGACGGTTGCGCCGCTTCCACACCTGGTTGTCCAGCTTTCCCGCTTCGGCTGAGCAACGAGCTAGTCCTCGACCGCCTGACTGACGATGAGGTGACGCGCTGTTACCAGGTCGGTGTGCTTCGGCCTCAATCGCGGCGATTTCCGCTGATCACGGCGAGGTCGCCGTCGGAATTCGGAGGACGATGTTCTTGCCGAAACTGATCCGGAAGGTGAAGAACCGCATGAGCTGCCAGAGGCCGAGGATGAGGGTAGCTTCGGCAATCGCCCTCTTTTTCGAGACGATCTCGTCAGTCGACGATGTTCTTTCGGCACTGCGACTCTTTAAGCACACCCAGATTCGCACCGCCGGTCACGCGACTTGGACCGATTCCTATTGGTTGAAAGGCGGGACATCGTATCGAGTGCTCGGGCAGTGGCCGTACGGGGGGAAGTTCGAATTATCGGAAGGTGAAGTCCCGCAGTTTCTCGAACTGTGGCGCCTGCTAGAGGAAGGAGCTGCGCGCTTCGGCTTCAGTATCCACCGCTTCAATCTCGCCTTCGACCGCGGACTCCTCGCCGACCGGATCGTCGATTTGGTTATTGCGGCGGAGGCGCTATTCTTGGGCGATCTCGACGAACAGTATCGTGGAGAGCTGCGGTTCCGCTTTGCGCTACGGGCAGCGAAGTTCATCGAACACCCGAACTACGGTGAGCATGACATCTTTCGCGTAATGCGCCGAGCCTATGACGCCAGGAGTGCGATCGTGCACGGCGGTTCGCCGAAGGACACCAGCCTGCCCGACAATCAGTCCGCCAAGTTGCCGACCTTCATTGACGCCATCGAAGAGCTTGTGCGGCTCGGGCTGCGCAAGGCGCTTTCGATGAAGGAAGACGGAAAGAAGATGCGCCAAGCCGAGTTGAATGAGATTCAGCAAATCAGCAGATCGCCAAATCAGGAAATTCACTCAGGCCTTTCCCCCGCTTGGCGTAGAAAGCCCGCACGGTCTCGATGGTGTCGGCTTGTTCGGGCGTCTTGTCCGGGCGATACCGTTTGACTCGCGCGAATCGCAGCGCGAGCCCTCCGGGGTAGTGCGGGCTTGCCTGGATGTCAGTTGAATGCGATCTCCACGACCAATTCGGGGCGAATGTGCACGGTGTAGGCGTCCCGCGCGATTTCGAGTTCCTTGAACTTGTGCGTCTGCCATTCCAGCATTGCGTCGGTCATGCCCTTGAACGTTTTCCCGAGCATGACAAACCCGCCGGTTGCGGCGTCTCGCGCGCCCAGATGTAGATTGCTCAGCCAACCCTGTCGGCGGCCGTTGCCCCACTCGGCGGCCAAGACCACCAAGTCCAGTGTATGGGCGCGCTTGATCTTGAGCCAGGCGCTCCCGCGCCGACCTGCTTGGTAGGGCGCATCCAGTGCCTTCGCCATGACGCCCTCATGCCCACGGCTCAGGGCCTCGCGCAGAAACGCGTCGGCCTCAGTCATGTCCATCGTGACCAACCGTGGAGTCACCGACGCGGCGGGCACGACCGTCTGCAGAGTCGTTACACGTTCCTGCGCGGTCCGATCGATAAGATCCTCACCCTCCAGATGAAGGCAGTCGAAGAAGAACGGCATGAGCGGCAGCGTCGCACGCATCTGCGCCACGTCGAGTTTGCGACCAAATCGCCGCATGGTCACCTGAAAGGGATGGGGAATCCCATCAGGTCGGAACGCCAGAGCTTCGCCGTCCAGGACGAACGCGCGAGCGGGGAGCCGCTGCGCGGCTTCGACAATCTCAGGCACGGCGGCCGTCACGTCGTTGAGCATGCGGGTAAAGACCTTCACCTCGGCTCCCACCTTATGGACTTGCACCCTCGCGCCGTCCATCTTGTATTCAAACGCGGCTTCATTCAGTTGATTCAGGGCGTCGGCGATATCGTCTGCCGGTTGAGCCAGCATGGGCTGGATCGGTTGCAGAAGTTCCAGCGCGAAGCTTTTGAGACCTGCAAGACCTTCCGTCAAGGCGGCTTTGGCTACCGCAGCCAGATCGCCGGCGAGCATCAACGCTCGCCGCACGTCTGAAACCGGCACTTCCGCTGCCCGCGCGACGGCCTCAACCATGAGTCCTTCAAGCGCGCCTTGACGTAGGTCTCCCAGCGCGAGCCGGGCCAGGAAACGCTGTTCGTCCCGGGTTGCTTTTGACAGCAATGCTCCTAACAGGCGACGTCGTTCAGTCGTCGAGCGGGCCCCTGTCGTGCGGGCAATGTGGTCAAATGCCTCATCGACCTGAACGAGCGTGAGGGAGGCCTCCTGCGGCGCGCCAGCGGGAGAAACGGCGTCCAGCATGGCCGGCCCGATCCCCACGTTTCCCTGACGCAGCCGTCCTGCCAGGTAGTTCACGCCGATGACGATTTCGTTAGACGAGAGTCGGCGAAGACACGCGCTCAGATACCCGATCTTTTCAAGTCGGCCTTGGGTCTGGGCAATCCTTTGGGATGTACGGACAAGCTCGAAGAGGAGCATGGTTCGCTCGGATGGCCCCAGTCGATCACATTCTCGCCTGTCTTGGCAAACATGGCCGGGTTACAGCCGAAGCCGGAGGTCTTTTTTGACATCCAGCACCGGCCTCTGGTGAACCCGCCACGCTATGGGTAGACTGCATGCATGACTGATGGCGGATTACTTCGCGGTCATTCGATCATCGTCGTGGGGGCAGGACTGGCGGGGCTAGCGGCCGCCGTCGATCTCCGTGAGAATGGCGCACGGGTGATCGTGTTCGAGGCGCGCGACCGGATCGGGGGACGCGTGTGGACGCTGCGTGACGGCTTTGTCGCGGGGCAGCATGCCGAGGCCGGCGGCGATCTCATCGAAGAAGGGCAGGAGGAAATCCGACGGCTGGCCGTCAAGCTCGGGCTTGAGCTGGCCCCCATCCTCCGGCGAGGGTTCTCCTTTGTTGGGCGTGGTCCCGACGGTCGCCCACGCCCACGTATCGGGCCGGGCGGCGGACCGTGGAAAAAGCTCAGCGAGCTGCTCGAGTCATGGGTCCGGGACTTTTGTTTGGCCGAACAGCAATGGGACAGCGTGATTGCAAAAACCCTGGCTCAGGTTTCTGTGGCGGAGTGGCTCGATCAGGTAAAGGCCGGCGGGGAATTGCGCGCGCGCGTGTTGGGCTTGAGAGGGTTCTTCCTGGCCGATCCACGCGATCTCTCATTACTGGCGCTCGTGGATCAATTGGCCTCCGAGGTCCCCGGACGCGGAAGGATGCACCGGATCAAAGGCGGCAACGATCGGCTCGTATCGGGCCTGGCTGCCATCCTCGGCGCCCGCGTGCACCGACGGACAGAGTTGCTCGGAGTCTCGCAGACACCCGATACGGTACGGGCAACTGTTCGCTCGACCGACGGTGCGCAGAGCCTGATGACCGCGGATTATGTGATCCTCACCCTTCCGGCAACCACATTGCGAGATATTGCCTTTGAGCCGCCGCTGCCGCCGCGACAGCGCGAGGCCATCCGGCAACTGCGGTACGGTCGCGCGACCAGAACCCTGTTGCAGTTCAAGCGCCGGTTCTGGCGGAAGGGCGGGTGGCCGAAGGCCTTCGGGACAATGCTCCCGATCGGCGCACTCTGGGACGGCAATGAGGAACAGCCCGGCAGGGAAGGTATCCTGTCGCTGCTCGCCGGGGGATCAGCAAGCGAAGAGACGAGGGTCATCACCGAACGCGGCATCGAGGGACTGGTGGACTCGCTTGAATGGCTGGGTGCGGCAGGCGTTCCTGTGCTGGCCTCACGCCAGGTCTGTTGGGAGGATGACCCGTGGGCGCGTGGGGGGTACGCTTACTTCGATCCGCTCTTCGATCCGGCGCTGCGCGGCTGGCTAGGACGACCTCATGGTCGCGTGCTCTTTGCGGGGGAGCACACGAGCTTCAGGTGGCAGGGGTACATGAATGGCGCCGTTGAAAGCGGCCTGCGAGCCGCGGCAGAGGTCCGAGCGCTGGTTCGGCAACAGAAACGAGGAATGAGAGATTGAGTCGAGGTACCATCAGACATGCGGAAGCTTGGCCAGAAAAGCCGGCATGGCCCGCCAGATATGGTCGATGACGGACACGACGTAGTCGCGCGAGGCCCGGAGGTTCGTGTGCCAATCCGGAACGGCCTCGTGGAGATCCAGAATGGGGTCGGGCTTCTGAAAGCAAATCTCGTTGAACAGGAACACTTCCCGGTGAAATTGCCGGCGAATGAACTCCCGATGATCCAAACCCATCGCCACCGGAAGATCGGCGCTGTCAAGCAGTGCTTGCGTGAGTCTGCGCTGAACATGCTGTGAGAGGTCTACGCCTTTTGCTTTCAGATAGTCGCGAATGAAAGGATGCACCGACTGAGGAGCGGGTGTCATCACTTCGATCCCGGCCGAGCCGATCACATAGCGTGAGTCATGCCGGAGGTGCGCCTTTACCGCGTATTCGGCCACCATGCTCCGAAAAATGTTGCCGGTGCAGATGAACAGAATGTTTTTCACGGGCTGAGAGCTACTCATCCTGCCCTGAATCTTCCTTTCTTTATCATAGTAGGTGTTGCTGATGGCGGCAGGACTATCCCTTTTTCTTTCTGAAGACGGTACAATGAGCCGCTATGACCACGACTGCAACACAGAAACCAGTGATCGGGAAGGCGGCCGGCAAACTCGGCGAAGAAACGGACAGGCTGCGGACGCGCTTGTGCCGGCTGGTCGGGCAGGCCATCGCCGACTACCGAATGATCGAAGACGGCGACAAGATCATGGTCTGCCTGTCAGGCGGAAAAGACAGCTACGGCCTGCTGGACATCCTCGTGGCCCTGCAGAGTCGCGCTCCGATTCGTTTCGATCTCGTTGCGGTCAACCTCGATCAGAAGCAGCCCGGCTTTCCTGCTCACGTGCTTCCCGAGTACTTGACGGGACTCGGCGTGCCCTTCCGCATCGAAGAACGGGATACCTATTCAATTGTGAAGCGTCTTATCCCAGAGGGCCAGACCACCTGCTCATTGTGTTCGCGGCTCCGGCGGGGACACCTCTACCGCATCGCCTCCGAGTTGCGGGCGACCAAGATCGCCCTGGGTCATCACCGCGACGACATCCTCGAAACCCTGTTCCTGAATCTGATTCTATGGAGGGAAGCTCAAGGCCATGCCTCCCAAGCTCCGTTCAAAGGATGGGAGGCATCTCGTGATTCGTCCGCTGGCTTATGTGAAGGAGGCCGATCTCGCGCGCTACGCGGAGCTACGGGAGTTCCCGATCATTCCGTGCGACCTGTGCGGCTCGCAGGAGAACTTGAAACGCAAGCAGGTCAAGGCGCTACTGCGCGACTGGGAGCAGCGGTTCTCCGGGTGCGACGAGAGCATCTTCGCGGCGCTCGCAAACGTCTCACCGCCATTCCTCATGGACCGCACGCTGTTCGATTTCCACGCTCTGCGGGCAGCAACTCAAGCCGACGAGACCGAGCTCACCCCACCAATAACAGACTCGAATTCCTGACGTCTGCGAGAAGCGCTCGTTCGGGGCAGCGACACTTAGTCGTGCGCAAACCGTCGGCAGAAGAGATCAACCGTTTTCCGAAAGATGAACAGTGCTGTGTCTTGGGGAGAGGCTGCCACGGCAGCATCGGCTGCCGCCCTGACATCCTCCGGCGAGACCCGAAACCGCTTCGCAACCGAGTCTGCATCTTCCAGATCCAATTCTGTTCCTCGGCGTAACTTGGCAATGATGAAGTCGGTCGGGGCGAGCAGGCGTACGCGTAATTTCGCACGGTCGATCAAGGTGGAGGTCCGCTCGCGATAGCCCGGAGGCATGGCTATAACCGACCATCCGGAAATGTTCGCGCCGAGGTCCGCCGGAATGTGATGATCAGCCAGGAATTGGACCAACGGACTGAGCTCGCCGATCAACTCTCCATCCACGTCATGAGTGGCTCGATCCCGGTCTCCATAGGCCTGAAGGGCAAGTCCTCCGACCAGGATCAAATCGATGGCGGAACCGGTCGCGTCCACATAGTCGGCGAGAAGGGCAAGAAGCCGGTCAGTGGTGAGCGCCGACAAAGTGGAGGGCCTCCATCACAGTCCGGTACTCTCGATAATCAATCGGTCCCATGTCAGCAGGGAGTGGTTGGCGAGGAACGAACTCGGTGATCACACTGCGGTAGGCGGTAAACCATCGGCAGGCCTTCTGATATGCCTCCTGAACAGCAGCGTGCTGACACCACCGAGAAAGGTCCAACCGGTCGTTGACGAGAATTTCCAACCACAGCAACCGTTGCCCTCTCGGATCAGCAAGGGCCTGTTCGAGGGACATTGCTCCCGTGTAAGCAGGCAGGACCTTCAGATGAGTCTCAAGCACAGGGACCTCATATCCCAGTGACGCCCCCAGGGAGACAATTTCAACTCAGTATAAGAGGGCATCTAAGGAGTTGCAAGAAACAGCCTTCATGCCGATGGAGCGCGAGGTGATAGGTGGTCGAACCTGGCCGGTAGATTGATCATCATCCGGCGGCCTTCCGACCGACCGGAGAGTTCGCTCGTCGCAGAGGTGCAGGGGAAGACCAAGATGGAGTTTCCGTTCTGTCCGCCGGTCCGATTGGCGGAATGGTACGCCTAGGCGTCCTTAGCTGACAGCGGCGTCGCGATGTGCTCCAGCGACTGTCGCTCAGCCTTCACTCCATAGACCATTTCGACGACAGCGGCGATGAGCATGAGCCCTGCGCCGACGAGATTCCCCCAGAAGACGCTTGCAGCCGAGCTCTGAATCAGTTGCGCAAACAGCCATGGCGCGAGGATGCCCGCGCCCTGAGCGACGACGAAGAAGAAGGCGATGGCCATGCCGCGGATCTCCATCGGAAAGACCTCGCTTACGGTCAGGTACGCCGAGCTTGCGCCGGCGGAGGCGAAGAAGAAGATGATCGACCACGCAATGGTCTGAGTCAGCGCGGTCAAGTACCCCTGCCAGAACAAGTAGCCCGTGCCGGCCAGCAATACGCCCGAGAGCCGCGTAGGTCAGCGTGATCATCGGTTTGCGTCCGATTGTGTCGAAGAACCGCCCCAGCAGGAGCGGCCCGAAGAAGTTGCCGATCGCGAAGGACAGGATATACAGCCCGACGCGACCGGCCGGCACTTCGTAGAACTTCGTGAGCACGAGGGCATAGGTAAAGAAGATCGCGTTGTACAGGAACGACTGCGCCATCATCAAGGCTGAGCCCGAGCACCGTGCGGGTCGGATAGGTTCGAAACAGTTCCCGCGCGACCAATGCCGAATGTCGCAGGGGGAAGTGGGCGGCAGGGTGATCGGCCCTCCGGCGCGGGCAACTGTCTCGAGGCCTTCGTCTCGCTGTTACCGTCTCCTCGATCTGGCAAACGACCTGCCTCCGCCTCGTCGTACCCGGCCGTGGGTCATCAGCCAGCGCGGGCTTTCCGGAACGTAATCGGCGAATCAGCAGGATGCCGAGACCAAGAATTCCACCCAGCGCGAAGCAGAATCGCCATCCGAGGTTTTGCGGCGATCACATTCGGGGTTGAGCAGCGGGATCGTCGAGGAGCGCACCCATCACCGTGCCCAGCCCACCAGCTGCCGTTGATCGCCAGGTCGGTGTGCCCGCGCAGCCCGCGCTGGGATCAGCTCGTCGATGGCCGAGTTGATCGCCGAGTATTCGCCGCCGATCCCGGCGCCCGCGAGAAAACGAAATACCATGAAGCTCCAGAGGTTCCACGAGAAGGCCGTCAGGACCGTCGCGACCAGGTACAGGAGGAGCGTGAGGATGAACCATTTCTTGCGCCCTTGCCGGTCGGTGAGGTAGGAGAACACGAAGGCCCCCGTGACGGAACCGGCGAGATACGCCGACGCCGTCAGTCCGACCTCGGCTTCGGTCAGGTTCAGCGTCGTGGGGGCGGTAAGCACCGCGCCCAAGGCGCCCACGATGGTGACTTCGAGACCATCGAGAATCCAGGTTATGCCAAGCGCGGCGACAATCAGCCAGTGCCAACGCGACCACGGCAAGCGGTCCATGCGTTGAGGAATATTCGTGGTGACCAAATGACCCGCACCAGTCGCCACGTCGCCATCACGTTCTGTCATTGAGAGATCTTCTCTCCTTTCCATGCCGACCATTCATCCGGGTTGGCTGCGTCTTATACACCAACCAACTCCGCGAGGCCAGGCTTCAGCTCTCTGCCTATAGTTGACGATTGGGATGCAGGCGAGCAAGGAGAAGGAGAACGAGCAGTCATCCTGAGAGCGGCAAAAAAAAGATTCTGGATCGAGCGATGAGGAACCTGGACAAGCGTTACTTCTTCAACTTTTCGGCGAACTGCTTCCGGAACTTGGCGACCTTGGGATTGACCACGTAGACACAGTACCCCTGCGCCGGGTTTCTGGCAAAATATTCCTGGTGGTAGTCCTCGGCGATGTAGAACGGTCCGGCGGGGACCACCTCGGTGACGATCGGACGGTCGAAGACTTTGTCCTTCGTGAACGTGGTGATCACGTCCTCGGCGATGGCCTTCTGATCCGGCGAGTGAGAGAAGATCGCTGACCGGTATTGGGTGCCGACGTCGTTGCCCTGGCGGTTGAGCGTGGTCGGATCGTGGATCGCAAAAAAGACCTCGAGAATTTCCCGGAAGGAAACCACGTTCGGATCGAAGGTGATCTGCACCGCTTCGGCATGGCCGGTGCGGCCGCTGCATACCGCCTCGTAGGACGGATTCGGAACCTGGCCGCCCATATAGCCGGACTCGACCGACTCCACGCCCTTCATCTGGTCATAGACCGCCTCCAGGCACCAGAAGCAGCCGCCGGCCAGCGTGGCAACTTGCTTCCCGTGAGGCGGGATGGCTTGCGCGTCAGTCATGCTCGTCTCCTCTCGTGGGTCCGCAGCAATATTTCCATATGCACACTGTAGGTGTTATAGCACCACCGGCCACCGCGTCGCCACGGTGCCGTCACAATTGGCCTTCTAAATGGTCATGAGCTGCACGCAGCGTGATGCCTAGCTGAACCAGCTTGCGCGTAAAACCCTCGGATGTATTCAGCGTGTGGACGAAACTTCCATCCGGGCGCGCATAAGAAATGAGCCCACCGCCCTCGAGCTGAACGACGATCACGGGATCGGTCGCAGCGGCACTCATAAATGTTTGGACCTGGCAGTCTGATTCCAGAAGGCTGGTCAGTGACATGAACTTGTCTTCGGTCACAAGCACAAACCTGCCGGGACAATGTCGAAGGGGCTTCCACTGCCACCGATCAAGGAGTGTTTGGACAGTCACCGCTCTTCACTTGCCCAGCATCAGATTCCATCACTGCGCCTCAGGTATTCTACAACACCGTGTGCCATGATGCCCCTTTGGCAGATAAAAATACGTGTATTGACTTAATCGAAAGAACGTGCGATAAAGGCTGCGCCGCATCAAACAACAGAGGAGGCGGCTAGTGGTCGGGCACAGATCAACTTCTATGCGCCCGAAGATATTGAAAAGCGCTCGCTTCTGTTCTCAGCACGCATTACTCCCACAACGCGTTCGCCTCCTCGTGAGCTTCTCCGCGTCCCTTTCGGCGATGATTTTTGTTCCTCCGAGTAGTGCTGAACCAAGACTCCCCGGTTTCGTTTCAGAGCAGCAGCGCCTTGTCCCTTGGTCATTTTCTGGTGGAAACTGACGGTTAAGAGTTTGTACTATTCAGAAACCTCGTGAGCGCAACAAATCCTATTTCAGGGAGGTGTGATGATGATCGCGCTTAGACTGTTTGCATTTTTTATTTTTTCAGCTTTGCTGACTGGTGCTAGCGTCGCTGAAGCCGCCGATGAATATGTCGAATGCCCTACTCCGGATAAGCATTCGACGGTCAAGTGTTATTACAGGCTTGAAATCACTAACGTGATAGGACAGGGCGTGTTCGAAGGCAAGGTCGCGGAGAAGACCAAAGCAGATGTTAAGAAAAATTGCAAAGATCACAACTCGAAGCCGACGGAAAAGCCGTGCGGTGACAGAAACGATACCGGGACCTACAAATTTAAGATCGACGGTGACACATCAGACATAAAAAAGAATTCAGACGTCCATTTGGAAAATGACCCCACGTCAACCGGCCCTATCAACCTTCTTAAGAGAACGGCGCCTGCGGAGCTACCAAAAAAACTAATGAAGTAGCATTGGTCTTTGGTCTTATGGTGATCGCAGTTAGATCGTTTGATCATGTGAAGGAGGTGCTATGATGCGGAAGCTCAGGCTAGTCCCTGCTTTCTTATTCTTCTTCCTGCTCGCTGGTCAGGCTCTGCTTTTGCCCGGTCAGGCAAATGCGTGGTGCTGCGGCTGTGGTATGTGCTATTGGGGGTGGTGTACCTGTCCTGGCTACACGGATCCAGGAGGAGGCCGGTGCCCCTACTGTGGTTCAGAGGACGGTGCGTCGAATGCAACGACCGACTCTGGTACGCCTGGCCTCACTCCTGTTCCTGCGGTTTTGTCGTCGACTTTCACCGAATCAAATGTCACTCAGCGAGTCATGGAACTGGCGACGGGACGGAAATGTCTTCTCGACAAGCTGGCTCTGAGTCTGCTTGGCAATGCCGGGAAAGGTCTGAAGTTTGAACCCATTCGTTTTGATGAGAAAAACATTTAGGGTCTGACCTTGGCTTTCCAGATAGTGGGAGAAGAGAAATAAGGATCAGACGGTGATCTGAGGCGAGCAGTCAAGCGTCAAAGATTCTCCGACTGCTCGCCGACCAGTGCAGATTCCAGGGTTGAGAACAACCAAATTCGATTGGAGACGACGGGAGTCAAGATGGGTGTTGCGTTTGCCAGAACGGCTCGTAAGTCCCGGTTTAGGGTTTTTGTCATCTTGTTTCTGGCCCTGTGCCTGCCAGGAATCTGGATTTCGTTCGGGCTGGCGCAAGTACCTCCCATTACACCTTCCGGATTGAACACACAGATCAGCGCGCCGATCGTCATTCCCGGCGGGACTCAGTACAACATCACCGGCGGGACTCGACCTGGTGCGGGTCCCAATCTCTTTCACAGCTTCGGTCAATTTGGTGTTCCCACCACCAACATTGCGAACTTCCTCAACGAGACTGCACTGCCGACTTCCAACATCCTCGGCCGCGTGACCAGTGGAAACGCATCGAACATCTTTGGAACGATTCAAACCACCGGCTTCGGCAATGCCAATCTGTTCCTGATGAACCCGGCCGGGTTTTTGTTTGGACCTACGGCCGCCGTGAACGTGGGCGGGATGGCGACCTTCACCACGGCGGATTACCTTCGATTGGCCGATGAGAAACTCTTCCGCGCCACGCCAACCCCCGCGGCAGATGCGCTTCTGAGTACGGCCCCGGTCGCAGCTTTTGGATTTCTGGGCTCAAATCCCGGAGCCATTACTGTCCAAGGCAGTCAGCTCTCGGTAGCAAACGGTCAAGGGATTGCGCTGGTTGGAGGGAATATCACGGTTCAGAATGGGGTATTGGAGAACGGGAGCGCGCAGTCTGCTCAGCTCTCCGCACCCGGTGGCCGGATCCATCTGGCGAGCGTCGCCTCTCCCGGAGAAATCATGGCGGGAACCTTGGACCAGGCGCCCAATATCAACGGTCAGTCCTTTGGAGCACTGGGCACGGTCCAGGTGTTGCAGAAGTCCGTCATTGACGCGAGCGGCAATGGCGGCGGCGACCGTCGTATTCGTGGTGGTCGCTTCATCTTGGATGACTCGACGATCTCCGCCAATACCACGGGTCCGGCCGTGGGCCCGCTGGTTGGCCCGCCCGGAGCCGGCATTGACATTCAGGTTGCGCAGGATGTGATGATCCAGAATACAGGCGTTCTCGAAACAAACGTTTCCCCGGATGTGGCTCCCGGAATTGGCTCCGGTGGCGTGCGCGTCACGGCTGACCACATCGAGATTGTCGGAGTTCCTCCTCCACCTTTCCTGCCGCCGCCGAATCCTCCGCCGCCGATCCCGTTCACAGGCATCCGCTCCGAAACCAGTGGAGGAGGAAACAGCGGCGATATCACCTTGGTCGCCAATTCCATCCTGCTGAGGCAATTTGCTACCATTCAAACGATGACAACCGGAGCCCCACCGTCCCCGACTGGGCCAACGGGCCCACCGGCCACCGGTAACGCAGGCAATATCAGCCTGACCACGAATCAGAACCTTGAAATGAACATGGTGGCGGCTATCCTGTCCATTGCCCAGCCGTTCACTTCAGGAAATGCGGGGAATATTAGCCTGATAAGCACGAATGGAAACATCTC
Organism: Nitrospirota bacterium; assembly: GCA_963703955.1. GTDB lineage: Bacteria > Nitrospirota > Nitrospiria > Nitrospirales > Nitrospiraceae > CAVPGK01. Next base: position 296,551 of record CAVPGK010000010.1, read on the forward strand.
CATGACGAGTAGCGCGGCCACCTCTCAGACAATTCAGAGTCCTGGAAATGCAGGCACCGTCACGGTGAGCGCGCCACGTGGAGATGTCCTTCTGGACGGTGGTTCGACGTTTTTCAGCTCCATCTTCGGGCCTGGCGCGGTTGGAGGCAGTGGCGGCGCGGTTCAGGTCACTGCCAACAACCTACTTTCTCCTGAATCAATCTGAGGATCGCCGGGGAGCACTTTTTAACCCGCAGGTGCCAGGCAACCTCACGGTGAATGTCTCAGGCACCTTACGTGTCGCCGGTGACGCCAGAATTGAAACGGTCGCACGGGGGCCGGCTCTCGCTGCGGCTGATATGAATATCACCGCCCATGACATCAGCATCACCGGGGGTGGTTTCCTAAGCACTGAATCGAAGAGTTCCGGGCCCGGCGGACGTCTGAATATTTTTGCGGAAAATCTGGAGCTCACCGCCGGAGGTCAAATCAGGAGCGGGAGCACCCTAGGGCTCGATCCTCTGACTGGAACGGCCGTGATCCCTTCCGGCGCGGGAGGAACCATCACCATCCAAGGCCTGGCAAGTCCGGCTGCCTCAGTGGTGATCGATGGCGCTGGCAGTGGAATCATTACGGACACTGTGGGCACGGGCGCAGGCGGCAATACTAACGTCTCGGCGCAATCCGTGACCATCCAGAATGGGGGGATTATCTCAGCCTCCACGTCCGGGATCGCTCCCAGCGCGACCGGCGGCAGCATCACGATCTCGACCGGGCAGCTCGCACTCAACACCGGCGGTTCTATTTCTGCCGGCAGTAGCGGCCCGGGCAACGCGGGCACCGTGACCGTGCAGGGCGTGGCCAGCCCGGCCACATTGGTCCTGATCAACGGGGCCGGCAGCGAGATCCATACTGATACCACCGGCACGGGAGCAGGCGGCAATATCATCTGACGGCGCAATCGGTGACACTTCAGAATGGCGGCAGCCTTTCGGCGTCAACTTCGGGGACCGCTCCGACCGCGACCGGCGGCAGCATCGCGATTTCGGCCGGTCAGTCGGTGACGCTAAATGATTCGTCCATTACCGCCAGCAGCACCGGACCGGCCAATGCCGGCAACATTGTCATCAATGCCGGCCAAAGTTACAGCAGCACGAATAGTTCGGTCACCACGGAGCCGAGCAGGCCAGCGGCGGCAATATCACGGTGACAGCCCCGGTGTGATTCAGCTGACGAATAGCCAGATCAATGCCTCGGTGGAAGGTTCCACGACGACCGTCGGCGGCGACGTCACGATCGATCCGCAGTTTGTGATTTTGCAGAACAGCCAGATTATCGCCCAGGCCACCCAGGGCCAGGGCGGGAACATTTCCATTACGACCAATGCCTTGGTCCCGGATGCCACGAGCCTGGTGGACGCCTCCTCCCAGACGGGGATAAGCGGCACCGTGCGGATTCAATCGCCGAATGCTCCAGCAGCCGGCAAGATCGTGCCGCTGTCCAAGAGCCCGCTCGCGGCGACGGCGCTCCTCGGGGAGCGCTGTGCGGCCGTGGTGGGCGGCCAGTACAGCAGCTTCGTGGTGGCGGGACGCTACGGCTTGCCGACGGAGCCGGGCGGGTGGCTGGCCAGCCCGCTGGCGGGCTGGGCACCGACGCGGGGCGTGAGGCGGCCTCCTCGTTCACGCAGGCAACCGAGATCGTCGCGCTGCGCCGGCTGCCGTCGGCGGGCCGGTGACCCCGATCTTTTCGACGGACTGGATGGCAGGTTGTGGATCATGACCGGTGGAAGCGAGTTTCAATGGTGGTGCGGACGACCAACGTGATGAAGCATTCCGAAGGATTCAGGGACGAACCTAAGGTCTCTGGAACTGTCAACCATCTTGACGAACCGAATCCAGGGCCTTATCTAGGGGGTGTCTCTGGGAATTCATCCGATACGTGTAAAGAGGGTGAAGCATGCGCAGCATGGCCTCAAGCCATTTCCGGCATGGTCACGTCTTCCGTTTCCTCGCTTGGCTGCCGGCCGGGCTGGTGCTCTCGCTGCTCTGTGCGCCGGACGGTGCCCGTGCTCAAGGCACGCCGCCGATCACATCGTCCGGCCTGAACACACGGGTCAGCGGGCCGATCACTGTTCCTGGCGGAACTCAGTACACCATCACCGGCGGGACGCGACCCGGGGCGGGCCCCAATCTCTTTCACAGCTTCGGGCAGTTTGGGGTGCCCACCGCCAACATCGCGAACTTCCTCAACGAGACGGCGCTGCCGACTTCCAACATCCTCGGCCGGGTGACCGGGGGGAATCCCTCGAACATCTTCGGCACGATTCAGACCAGCGGCTTTGGGAACGCCAATCTGTTTCTGATGAACCCGGCCGGCATCCTCTTCGGCCCCAATGCGACGTTGAACATTGGTGGGATGGCGACCTTCACGACGGCGGATTCGCTGAAACTGGCCGACGGGACGGTCTTTCACGCCGCGCCCAATGCGGCGGCCGACGCGCTGCTGAGCGTCGCCCCGGTGGCGTCCTTTGGGTTCTTAGGGCCGCGGTCGGGTCCGATCACGGTCGATCACAGCACGCTGCAGATGCCGGAGGGGAAGGGGTTGGCGCTGGTGGGTGGAGCGATCAGCATCGTGGGGGGGCGACTGATCACCAAGGGGGCGCCCATTGAGCTGACCGGGCGCGAGTCGATCGTCGTGTCGGGCGTGGGGCAGGCGGGGCCGACCGGCGTCTTGACGTCCACCGACAGCACGGGCCAGCGAGGCAGTATCACCCTCTCGGCGCCGACGGTGCGGCTGGAGACGGCGATGGTAGAGAGCACGGCGGGGGAGATCGGCAGTGCGGGGACGATCAGGATCCAGGGGTTCGGAGGAACGGCGGCGAAAACCGTGTCCCTGGACAATGCCACGGTCCGGACGACGATCAGCGGCGGCAGCGCGGCCAGCACGCCGGGAGCCATCTCGTTTACGGCGGATACGGTGACCTTGGCCAACGGGACACACATTACGGCCGACACCTCTGGTGCGGCTCCCGCTGGGGACATCACCTTCAACGTGGGTACTCTGACCACAACCGGAGGGCCGAATCGCATAGAATCACACCCAGAAAACCCCGGGCCTGGGACGTTCACACTGACCGGGGTGCTGATTGAGAGCAATAGCAGGAGTCTCGATGCTAGCGCGGGGAAAGCGGGCCAGATCGCCATCCAAGGCATCAATGGTCCAGGAAGTGCGGCAAGGAGCGTGAGCCTCGACGATACCACACTTGCCACGAAGGTGTTTGGGGGGACGCCCGCGACCACGCCAGCCTCGATCACCATCACTGCGGACTCGGTGGCTCTCGGTACAGCGGACTCGGTGGACCTCGGCACCTCAGTAGACCTTGGAAATTTTAAATCAGTCATTGAGGCGGCGTCCGCCGGCTCCGCGCCTGCGGGGAACATTGCCTTTCACGTCAACACGCTGCGGACGAATGTGCACCCAGATGGCACGCCGATCAAAGGTGCAGGCGGGGCGTTCCTCTTCACAGGAAGCCAAAGCCGCGACAGCACAGCCGGCCCGGCGGGGACCATCACCATCTCGGGACCGGGCCCGGAGCCTACGGATGTCGCTGCGCTGGTCGCCCTCGATAAGATTGGGATCAACACGTCGGTGCTCGGTGGCACCGCCGCCACACCTCCGGCGGCGATCACGATCACGGCCGACACCCTGGCCCTCAGTTCTGAAATAGGGTCTCGCTTATTTAACGAGTTAAATGCCGAATCCGGGATTTTTGCGGCCTCGGCGGGTGCCGCGCCCGCAGGGCATATTGCGTTCCACGTCGACACGCTGCGGGCGAATGTGAACCCGGATGGGACGCCAATGGGCCACGGCTATGGGTTCCTCGGCACCTTTAGTCAAAGCCGAGATAGCACCGCCGGCCCGGCCGGGACCATAACCATTTCGGGGCCGGGCCCGGGACCGACAGATGCCGCCACCTTGGTGTCCCTCAGCAACTTCTCCCTCAATACCGGTATTGCCGGCGGGACGGCGGCCACGGTCCCGTCGGTGGTCACGATCACGGCGCACACCCTCACCTTCAGCGGGAGCATCCGCACCAATGACCTTGGGTTCCGAACGGGGATTCTGGCGTCCTCCTCCGGCGGTGCGCCCGCGGGGAACGTTGTGCTCAACGTGGATACGTTGTCGACCAGCAACACGAACTTTTCGAGCAGTAGTACCAGTGCCGCCGCCAACGCGGGCAACGCCGGGAGGATCACCATTCAAGGCGTCGCTGGGGCCGGCTCGCTCCCGACGGCCGTGACGCTCAACCAGACCGACATCGCAACGGAAGCGAACGCCGGCACCGGCGGGTCCATCGCGCTGGCCTCCGCGACGGACATTCTGCTGACTGACTCCACCATTTCGGCCGCCGTCACCGGCGGCAGCCAACCGGGCGGCCATATCACGCTGTCGGCGGATAACCGCATCATACTCACCGGCGGATCGGTGATCTCCGTGCAGAGCACCGGTTTGGGGAATGCGGGCAACATCACCCTCACGGCAGGGGAGGAAGTGCTCAGCACCAACAGTGCGCTGACCACTGCAGCGAGCCATGCCAGCGGCGGCAATATCACGGTAACCGCACCCGGTCTGATTCAGCTGACGAACAGCCAGATCAACGCGTCGGTGCAAGGATCCACGACCACCGCGGGCGGCAACATCACCATTGACCCGCAGTTTGTGATTTTGCAGAACAGCCAGATTCTCGCCCAGGCGACGCAGGGTCAGGGCGGGAACATCGCCATCACAACCATTGCCTTGGTCTCGGATGCCAGAAGCCTGGTGGACGCGTCGTCGCAGTTTGGGGTCAATGGGACCGTGCGGGTTCAATCGCCGAATGCCCCCGCGGCCGGCAAGATCGTGCCGCTGTCCAAGACCCCGCTGGAGACCGCCCCGCTGCTCAGCCAGCGTTGTGCGGCGATGGCAGCCGGGGAGTTCAGCAGCTTCGTGGTGGCCGGGCGCTACGGCTTGCCGACGGAGCCGGGTGGGTGGTTGGCGAGCCCGCTGGCGCTGCTCGGCGCTGACGCGGGGCGCGGGGCTCCAGAGGGGACGAACGCGACCTCCTCGCTCACGCAGGCAACCGAGATCGTGGCGCTGCGCCGGCTGCCGTCGGCAGGCCGGGTGACTCCGATCGTTTCGACTGACTGGATGGCAGGTTGTGGATCATGACCGGTGGAAGCGAGTCTCATGCAAGCCAGTGAAGCAGGACGGGTGGCGCGGACTACCGGGACGATTTCGGAGCGGCTTCCACTGCCACCGAATCTGTGAGTGGCGGCGCCACTCGTGGGCTTTGCGCCGATGGTGTGAGAGAGAAGCTGGAAATGGAAGGATTTTAGGTGAAGGTCAGTCCCTTGTCGGAGTCGCGTTTCAAAACGGAGCGTATCTCAAAAGATACGGGGT
>CAVPGK010000011.1:0-315016 GCA_963703955.1 Nitrospirota bacterium
CGGCCATTTGAGGATAAAAACTATGCAGAGCCAGGAATTGGCGTCATTCATTCCCGACAAGCTGCGGCCCGTCCATGCATTCCCTCCTTCGGGTCATTCACAGAAATCCAACGAGCAGAGTGACCAAACGCCGGCGGCTGAATCTGTGGTAAAAATCACTGTTGCCGACCTGAAATTCTACTACGGCGCGACGCAAGCCTTATTCAACGTCAACCTCGCCATTCGGTCGAATCAGGTTACGGCCTTCATCGGCCCGTCCGGTTGCGGCAAATCCACCCTATTGCGATGCTTGAACCGTCTCAATGATCTCATCGAAGGCGCCAGGGTCGAAGGACGCGTGGAACTGGATGGGACCAGCATCTACGACCCGCGCGTGGACGTGACCGAATTGCGGAAGCGTGTCGGGATGGTATTCCAAAAATCCAATCCGTTCCCCAAATCCATCTATGATAACATCGCGTACGGTCCGCGCATGCAAGGGCTCCGGGACAAGCAGGTCTTGGACCGGCTCGTCGAGGAAGGCCTGGACGGCGCAGGGCTCTGGGATGAAGTGAAGGACCGTCTTGCCCAGAGCGCGCTGGGTCTCTCAGGAGGGCAGCAACAGCGACTCTGTATCGCTCGGGCACTGGCAGTCCAACCGGACGTAATCCTGATGGATGAACCCTGTTCGGCTCTCGACCCCATTGCGACCGCCCGGATCGAGGAACTCATCTTCACTCTCAAAAACCGCTACACTGTCGTTATCGTGACGCACAACATGCAACAGGCGGCGAGGGTCTCAGACCGCTGCGGGTTTTTTCTCCTTGGGGAACTCGTCGAGTACGGAGAGACGAAGACGATCTTCACCAATCCGCAAGACCGGCGAACGGAAGATTACGTTACGGGGCGATTCGGCTGATCATAGCGGGAAGCAGTCAGCCGTCAGCATTCAGCTCATAGCTGAACACTAAACACTGGGGGCTCACATGCAGCGGCATTTCGATGATGAACTGGATTATCTGAAAGAGCAGATCTTGCGCATGGGCGGACTCGTGGAGCAACAACTCCGAGGCGCCATGGACGCCTTGATTGAGCGCGATTCAGACCTGGCCCAGGTCATCATTGCAAACGACCGGCAGGTCAATTCAATGGACGTGGAGGTGGACGAGAACTGCATCCGGCTCCTGGCCCTCCAACAGCCCACGGCCCGCGATCTCCGGTTCGTCACGACCGCCATGAAAATCTCCACGGAGCTCGAACGCATGAGCGATCTCTCGGAGAACATCGCGGAGCGCGCCATCGAGCTGAACGAAGAACCTCAGCTTAAGCCCTATATCGATCTTCCGCGGATGGCGAATTGGACCATGCGCATGGTCAAAGAAAGCCTGGACGCGTTCGTCGGCTCCGATGCCGCGCTAGCCCGTAAGGTGATTGCGGACGATGATTTCGTCGATGATGTGACCGAGCAGTTGTTTCGAGAGCTGCTCTCATTCATGCTCGAAAATCCCAAGACGATCACTAGAGCGATCCGGCTGACCTTCATCGGGAAATACGTTGAGCGTATCGCGGACCATGCCACGAACATCGCCGAATTGGTGGTCTACATGGTCGAAGGCAAGATCATTCGCCACACCACGCCTTCCGTCACCACTTGAACCGATTGCCGACACGACACCCTAGCCCGGATTATTCACGAACGCCTACTGCGGCTGCCGATCCTCTCGACCAGCGGGGCTTTTCTCGTTCACCCTCCTCGACGGACTGCAAGCACGCCTGCGTCGGCTTCACTTGCGAGAAGCCCCGGTGGCCTTCGGTCTCAGCCGCCTCGCGACGGCATTCACGAATAATCCGGGCTAACGTGTGGATCGCGAGACGTACTTTCGTGTACGTTGATGGTGAATAGCGCCACGAATATCGGCGCACGCCGCCGAGTGCGCGAGGCGTTCGGTCCTCACGCGACCGGGAACACGCGTGGGGGAGCTTTTTCTGCGGGCTTTCACTTCTTTGTTATGACGAAACTGGCCATTCTGGACATCGGAACAAACTCGATCCACATGGTCTTGGCGGAAGTCGAGCCGGACTTTTCCTACAAGATCCTGGATCGCTTCAAGGATATGACGCGCCTGGGGGACGGTGCATTCAAGAACCGCCGTCTGTCGGAAGCGGCCATGGCCCGCGGTCTTGAAGTGATTCGGAACCTCGCCACGCTGGCCCGCAACAGGGGCTATGACCGCATCGAGGCCGTGGCCACCAGCGCCGTCCGGGAAGCCAGGAACGGCGGTGAGTTCATCGGGGAGGTCTTGCGGCAGGCGGGATTGACGGTTCGTGTCGTCACCGGGCAGGAAGAAGCGCGTCTGATTTACCTGGGCGTGCGCCACAGTATGAACCTGGCCGATCGTCCCACCCTGGTTGTAGATGTGGGAGGAGGGTCAGTTGAGCTGATCGTGGGCAACCGAAGCGCGATGGCCCATGGCCAAAGCCTCAAGCTCGGGGCCATCCGGCTGAAGGATCTCTATCTGAAGACCGATCCGCCGACGAAGTCGATGCTCCAGGACATGCAGAAGGCGATTGATGTCCAGCTCAAGTCAGCCCTGCAGCGATTCAAGGCCAGGACGTTTGATCGGATTGTGGCGACCTCAGGCATGGCGGGCAATCTCACCGAGATCATCTATCTGCGCCGCACCGGGAAGCCGGTGCCCCAGTTGAATCTCGCCACCGTGAGTTTGAAGGAAATCCACACGATTGAAAATTTGTTGATGCACGCCAGCTTCAAAGACCGGCTGGCCATTCCCGGGCTGGACCCGAAACGGGCCGATACACTCCTGCCGGCGACCATCGTCCTTCGCAGTCTGATGGAGCGCACGGATCATCATGAGCTGACCATCAGCGACAAAGCCATTCGGGAAGGGCTGATCTACGACTTCATCCAACGACATCGCGACGGTCTCCGCGTCGAGCAGGAAATTCCCAACGTGCGGCGCCGAAATGTCGTCTTTCTGGCCCGGCGCTGCCATTCCCCTGAAACCCACACCCAGCATGTGGCAAAGCTTGCCACGCGTCTGTTCGATCAGACCAAACCGCTGCATGGGCTCGACGAGCGAGCCCGAGAGTGGCTAGAATATGCCGCAATCCTGCATGACGTGGGGTACCTGATCAACGTGCGGCAACACCACAAGCATGCCTACTACCTCATCAAGCACAGCTACCTCGCAGGGTTCACTGCGGAAGAAATCGAGATGATCGCCCAGATCGCCCGTTACCATCGTCGCGCAATTCCGCATGACCGCCACGCCACCCTCGAGATTCTGTCGGCTCGAAACCGGCGTACGCTGAATATGCTGAGCGCCATGCTCCGTATCGCCGACGGACTGGATCGCAGCCACTTTTCCGTGGTTCAGGATCTGGAAGTCCAATTGGGCAAGCCGGTGCTCATCCTTGTCCGCACATCCGGAGATCCGGAGCTCGAACTGTGGGCCGCCCGCAACCGCGCCGATCTCTTCGAAAAGGTCTTCAACTGTGCGGTGCGGTTTGAGACCCGCCCTGTTGCATGAGAGGATGCCTCCTTTTTTGACAGATTGTCACCGAGCGAAATTTCTCCTAGAAGGGTCCGCATGACCCCACGGTGCTGACGTTCGAGCAACCGCACTCGTTTCCCGGCAAGCTGATCATCGTCGAGGGGATCGACGGGTCCGGCAAGAGCACCCAATTGTTGCTGCTCCAGAAATGGCTGGAGTCAAGGGATTCAACGTTTTCTTTACCGAATGGAACTCGTCGGAACTGGTCCGTGAGACGACCCGGCGCGGGAAAAGAAAATAAGGCGCTGACGCCGACCACCTTCAGCCTCCTCCACGCGACGGATTTCGCCAACCGGCTCTATCACGATATTCTGCCGCCGCTCAAGGCCGGCATGCTGGTGCTGGCGGATCGCTACGTCTACACCGCCTTCGCCGCGACGCCGTGCGGGGGCGTGTCGCCGTCGTGGGTGCGGAAGCTGTACAACTTCGCGGTCCGCCCGGACATGGCCTTCTACTTCAAGGTTCCCATGGAAGTGGCGATCGACCGGCTCCTGGGGGGTACGCGTGCGCAGTTCAAGTATTACGAGGCCGGCATGGACATGGGCCTCAGCCAGGACCTGAACGAAAGCTTTCGCATCTTTCAATCCCGCATCCTGGCCGAATATGACAAGATCGTGGACGAATACGGGCTGATCACGATGGACGCGACGAAGGACATCGAAGCACAGCAGAACGCCATGCGGCGGATGGTGTCCCAGTCGCTCGAGCACTACAAACCGAAGCGAGGCACCCATGGCGAGACGGCTATTTTGGCGACGGTTTGACCTACCTAAATCCGAATGATCTCGAAGGGCAAGCTCATCGCGATCGAAGGCACGGACGGGGTCGGCCGTTCCACGCACATCGAGCTCCTGCAGGAATGGCTGGAGGTCCAAGGGTACGGCGTCATCACGACCGGCTGGACCAGGTCCAGCTTGATGTCAAAGACGATCGAGGTGGCCAAGCAAGGGAACATTCTGGATCGATGGTCGTTCAGTTTGCTCTACGCAACGGATTTTGCCGACCGTCTGGAACATCAGATCATTCCCGCTCTCCGCTCGGGCTTCATCGTGCTGGCCGATCGATACATCTACACCGCGTTTGCGCGCGATCTCGTGCGCAGCGGGGACCGGAACTGGATTCGAAATGTCTTCGGGTTTGCCGTTCTGCCTGACCTGGTCTGCTACCTACGGATCGATGTCGACACGTTGGCGCTGCGGGTGATTGAAAGCAAAGGGATGAACTATTGGGAATCCGGCATGGATCTCAGGCTAGGTGCGGATCTCTACGACAGCTTCAAGAAATATCAGGGGCTCTTGATCGAAGAATTCGACAAGATGACGGAGGAGTTTCATTTCCAAGTTATCGATGCGCGCAAATCGCCGGAGGAGATTCAGGAGGCGCTTCGCGATAAAATCCAGCCGATTCTCAAGAATGAGCCGGAGGTGATCGCGCCCTTGAGCGGAGAGACTCTGGTTACCGACCACCTTTCCGACGGCGACCGCGTTCGTTCTTCCCCATCATCCTGAGCTGAGACGGCATCAGCCACCAACGCAGCACGCCTTCTCCCGGCTTCGGTTTCTCATCAAACCAAATCGCGCCCGCGCCCGCCTTTTTTAGGGAGAAGCCCGAAGCCGTCGATCCGGACAACATGAAGCCGGCTGCCTCCCCCAAATTCGGCTCGTGCCCCACGCAGAGCGCGCAGGCGTCCTTTGGAAGACCGGCCAGCCACGTGACCAACTGGTCCGGAGAAGCATCCGGGAGTAGCGCGTCGCACAATTGCACATCATCGTGAAACTTGAAGACTTCGCGCAGAATCTTGGCAGTATCGAGCGCCCGCACGAACGGGCTAGAAACGAGGTGGCTCGGTACCACATCCGAACAGGAAAGGCCTACCGCCGCCTCTCTTGTCTTCTCAACGCCCTTCGGTGTGAGAGGCCTGTGGTCCTCCTGACCCTCCCACTCCTCGCGGTCGACGGCGATCCCATGCCTGAAGAGAATGCATTCCATGACAGTACCTCGCAAACGACGCTCATCCTATCATAACGGTCGGCACCGGCTAAAGTGGGAAAACTAGCCCGGGCTCGCCGTCGGATGTGAGCCCTTGCATCCATCAATGTTTGTTGATACAGTCAGACCGTGGTCACCACCAAGACAAGGAATCTCGAGCGAGCCGCCCGCTGGTTCCACGCATTGGGGGACGAGACTCGGCTGTGCATCATTCATTGCCTGAGTGAGGGTGAACGGTGTGTCTGCGACCTGACCGACCTGCTTCACACGGGACAGTCACGACTATCGTTTCATCTCAAGACGCTCAAGGACGCGGGCATCGTGCAGGACCGGCGCGAGGGACGCTGGGTTTACTATTCGCTCAATCCGGAGACCATTGAGGAACTGCACCAAGTCGTGGCCACGATAAAGGAAGGCTCGGAAATCCCCATCAGCTCCCGACCGTGCGAGTGAATTTTTTTGCCTTCATTCATCAAAGTTTGTTGATCAATCCTGACGGAGGCTGAGATGAATCCTCAAGAGATCAAACGTATGGTGAAGGATGAGTATCGACAGGCTGCGCTGCAAGCCAAACGCGGCGGCAGCTCCTGTTGTGGGCCCACATCTTGTACCAACGTGAGCCCGATTACGGGCAATCTCTACACCTCTCAGGAGACGGCATTGCTTCCGGAGACGGCATTGGCGGCTTCCCTCGGATGCGGCAATCCGACGGCGCTGGCCCATCTAAACCCCGGAGAAACCGTGCTCGACCTCGGGTCCGGTGGAGGTATCGATGTCCTGCTTTCGGCCAAACGGGTCGGCCCGAACGGGAAAGTCTACGGCCTGGATATGACGGATGAGATGCTGGCGCTGGCGCGAGAGAATCAGCGACAGGCGGGCATCGAAAATGTCGAGTTTTTACGAGGAGAGATCGAAGACATTCCCCTGCCCGATCGGTCCGTGGACGTGATCATTTCCAATTGCGTCGTGAATCTGTCTCCCGACAAGGACCGCGTGCTGGCGGAGGCGTTCCGTGTGTTGAGGCCCGGCGGGCGCCTCGCAATCTCAGACATCGTCGTCCGTGGATCGATCCCACCGGAGATCCGCCCGAGCATCGAGCTGTGGATTGGCTGTGTCGCCGGCGCATTGGAGGAATCGGAGTACAGGGACAAGCTGGCCAAAGCCGGCTTTGAGGCGATCGAGATCGAAGCGATTCGCATCTACCGGGTCGATGATGCGCGGGACTTCCTTGCTGGCTCCGGACTGAACGTGAATGAGATCGCTCCCCAAGTGGATGAAAAGTTCATGAGCGCGTTCATCCGTGCGCGAAAGCCAGCGACGAGTGCCGAGTGATGATCTGCGAGTAGTTATCCTGAAGGAAGAGAAGAGAAAAGGGAGGGACACGAATGGAAATCGCCATCGAAGCGCTTCCCACGCATGCGTCGGACAAACGGCTCAATCTGTTTGAGCGCTATCTGACCGTCTGGGTCGGGCTCTGCATGGTCGCTGGAGTCGCTCTCGGCAAATGGGCGCCCGAAGCCGTTCATGCGCTCCGCGACCTCGAACTGGCTCGCGGTAGCCAGATCAACCTTCCGATCGCCGTGCTGATCTGGCTCATGATCATTCCCATGATGATGAAGGTGGACTTCGCGTCGGTCCGCAACGTCGGAAAAAGGCCGATGGGACTCTTCGTCACCCTCTTCATTAACTGGCTGGTCAAGCCCTTTTCGATGGCGCTTCTTGCCTGGCTGTTTTTCCGATACGTCTTTGCGCCCTGGATCGGTCCTGCCGAGGCCGACCAGTACATTGCCGGCACGATTATTCTGGCCGCGGCGCCCTGCACGGCCATGGTATTCGTCTGGAGTTATTTGACGGATGGCGATCCGGCCTACACACTCGTGCAGGTCTCGGTCAATGACTTGATCATGCTGGTTCTCTTTGCGCCGATTGTCGCCTTCCTGGTCAGCGGCGCTTCTTCGCTCACGGTTCCATTTCATGTCTTGCTCTATTCGGTGCTGGCCTTCATCGTCACTCCACTCACTATCGGTGTCCTTCTCCGCATGTGGTTCGTTCGCCGGCATGGGCGAACCTGGTTCGAGCAGAGCCTGTTGCCGCGCCTGGGTCCCTTGACCATCCTGGCCCTTCTCACAACGCTTATCTTCATCTTCGCCTTCCAGGCCGAGAACATCATCGGAAGATTTTTTCACGTGGTCTTGATCGCCGTTCCGATCTTGTTGCAGGTCTACCTCAACTCTTCATTGGCGTATGGGCTGATGAAGGCCTTCAACGTTCCGTACGCAGTCGCCGCTCCGGGCGCCTTGATCGGGGCCAGCAATTTTTTCGAACTCGCCGTGGCAACTGCCATCGCCCTCTTCGGTCCCGGCTCGGGTGCTGCATTAGCCACAGTGGTCGGTGTCTTGGTCGAGGTGCCCGTTATGCTCTCAGTGTGTTCTGTCTGTAATCGAACCCGGCACTGGTTTTCTGTAGAGGGCAGAGCATGAAGCGGCGTGTTCTGTTCCTATGCACCGGCAATTCCGCGCGCAGTCAAATGGCGGAAGGCTTGTTGCGACATTTGGCCGGCGACGCCTTTGAGGTCGCCAGTGCGGGCACGCATCCGGTAGGCTTGAACCTTCTGGCGGTGCGCGCGATGCAGGAAGTCGCCATCGATATTTCAAACCATAGATCAAAGAGTACGAATGAATATCTGAATCAACACTTTGACTATGTGATCACTGTATGTGACCGGGCGAAGGAGACCTGCCCTCTCTTTCCGGGTGCCTCATCCACCTTACACTGGAGCATTGACGATCCGGCGGGTGCGCAAGGGTCGATTGAATTTCGCCAGGCAGCGTTTCGGCGAGTGCGAGACGAGATCACGAAATGGGTTCATCGGTTCATGCAGGAAGAAGCTTGAGCACACATCCGCCTTCTGGAATCACGGCGATGGCTCCCCAGTCGCTCACTTCTTCGCCCAACTTGCACTCAAGCGACCGAATCAGCCGATCCAGTTCGTGCTCGTGAACCAGATCGTCCTAGCCCCATAGGAGCGCCGTCAGCTCCTCCCATGTCACGATCTCCCCGGGGCTTCCGAGCCAGCCGCCGGAGAGTCCACCATTCCCGACCCGTCAATTGGAGTCGTTTACCTCGAAAGGAGACGACACAGAAGCTGTCTTCCAGAACAAACTGGCCCTGGAGATGGTCTTCACTTTTCACATAGCAAGATCGGCTACGTCGCAGCACCGCCTTCACGCGCGCCACGATTTCACGAGGGCTGAAGGGCTTGGCGACATAATCATCGACACCGAGATCCAGACCGGCCACACGATTGACATCGAGCGTCCCCAACGCCGAGACGATGATGATCGGAATGGTTCGTGTCTGAGGATCGTCTCGCAGTCGCCGGCACACCTCGTGCCCATCCATGCCCGGCAACATCACGTCAAGCAGGATGAGAGCCGGATTTAGGCGCTTGGCATCATCAATCCCACTACTTCCGTCTTGAGCCACATGGGTTCGATAGCGTGCCTTACGCAGCGCGTGGTCCATGAGGACAGCATGAGCCGGCTCATCCTCGATAATCTCCACGATCTCCAGCGTCATGGCAGGACTCTCTACACTGTTCGTGTTGCAGAGATATCAAGCGACCGTTACATAACCGTTAAGCTTTCTTGTAACCGAGTAGACGGCACCGGTCTAACTCTTCTCACCGAGACGATGGTATGCACCACACGGAGGCCGTTGAGAAACCGATCTGCCCGTTGGCCCTCTCAGCTTCGCGAAAATAGTTGGGACAGGCTCGCGTTAAGTTTGAGAAGAACGATGATGTGGAATGAAGCCGGATCGTCGTCCTGTGGATGGCTTGGCATGGGGACGTCTCCCATGCTCATTCCGGCGAGTATCCGCATGGGAGGGAAGAGCATGGCGCGAGCGCTGCCGCTGAGCGTTGCGTGGCGGCCGTTCCTCTTCATCGACCGAGACATAGGGCTTGGGAAGCGGTGCCAATTCAGTCATGTGAAGCTTCTGGGTCTCGATGCGGAGGCGCCGGACCATGTCCAAGTACTGCCGTTCTTCGTACGGTGAGAGGATCAAGACCGTACGCCCTTCTTTTTCGGCGCGCCCGGTCCGCCCGGCTCGATGAATGTAGGACGTCGGTGTGCCCGGAAGTTCATAATGAATAACCTGCGCGACATCCGGAATGTCCAACCCGCGGGCAGCCACGTCGGTCGCGACGAGAGAGGTCAATCGACCGGCGCGAAAGGCCGATAAGGTCCGTTCGCGTTTGGCCTGCGTGTGATTCCCTGTGATCGACCCGACCGACGCCGGTTCACCGCCAAGGCGTTCTGTCAGTTTCCGCACCTTATACTTTTGCTCGCAGAAAACCATGCTGCGTGCGCCGGCCGGAAGACCGCGTAACAAGGTGTGCACCAGCCGAACGCGCGAGTCCTCGCCAGGGACCACGTAGTAGCCGTGAGAGATTTTCTCCGGTGCACTGATGCCCGCATCGACACGGGCCTCCACCGGGTTCTTGAGCATGGTCTGAGCCAAGGCTTGAATATCGGGGGCAAACGTGGCGGAGAAGAGCAGCGTCTGACGCTGTTTCGGAAGGTAACCTAGAATGCGCTGGATGTCTCGAAGAAAGCCGCGATCCAGCATCTGGTCCGCTTCGTCCATCACGAGGAACTGCACATCGGTAAGACGAAGATGGCCTGTCCCGAGCAGATCCAATAAGCGTCCCGGCGTGCCGACGACCACCATGGGCGGCCGTCGCAGCGCGCGGTAGTGCCGCTCGATCGGAGTGCCGCCATAGACGGACAAAGAGGTCAACGCAGGCGGTGCATACTTGCGAAGTTCCGTCTCGATCTGAAGCGCAAGCTCACGGGTGGGAGCTAGGATCAAGGCGCTTGGCCCGCCCGTCTCGCCGTACGAATGCGACTGTTCAGACCGCGCTGGCTGATCGGTTCGCTGTCCCGCTGTTTGCGAGGACGCTGGCCGTAAGGCCTTCTCGATGAGCGGGATGAGAAACGCCAACGTCTTCCCGCTGCCGGTCTTGGCTTGGGCCAAGATGTCGCGGCCGTCCAGAGCCGGAGAGATAGCTGCCAGTTGAATGGGAGTCGGAATCGTCAGCCCAGCTTGCATCAGACGCTGGGCGACATAGGGAGAGAGCTGAAAATTGGCAAACGTGTTCATTCTGTTCCTTTACAAAAACGTTCTTCTCCGGAAGAGGCCTGCGGGAACGCAGCGGTGGTGAACGCTCCGCTCTACTCGAGGAGTGTGCTCTACTGGAGGTTCAGCGGAGCCGCCATGAAGCGGCCCCGCCATGAGTTAACAGTGGCGTTCGAGGATTACCAGCGATCGCGCTTGCCGCCGCCACCGCCGAAGCCGCCGCGTCCGCCGCCACCGCCGGACCGGGGTTCCTGGGGTTTCGCTTCGTTGACCGTCAACGTCCGGCCGTCCATCTGAGTCCCATTGAGAGCCGCAATGGCTTTCTTGGCTTCATCCTCAGAACCCATTTCGACAAAGCCGAAGCCTCGCGACTGTCCCGTAAACTTGTCCGTGATTACCCGTGCGGATTGAACCGAGCCGTGCGGCGAAAACAGATCGCTGAGTTGTTGCTCGGTTGCTGAATAGGGTAAACCACCGACATAAATCTTTGAACCCATGGGGGTCCCTCCTTACATTTGTGATATTGTCTTGGACTCGAGAACGAAGCTACGAAGGGAAGGAACGGGCCGAAGACGCAACATTGAAGCGGCTTGGGTCTAACTTCCGATCAGATTCCCGGGCAAAACAACATCGATTTCGGCCTGCTGTTGGATGCTTCATCACCAGGCCATAGCCAATGAAGCAAATACAAGGTAACAAATCAATCCGCAAAAAGCAAACGAGAAGTTCTTTTGTACACTCCGGCAATTTCGGAAGGAGGGTTGTCAGTTTCTTCACAACGACTCCGATAAGCCCGAGGACAATGTAGTTTTCGGTAGCGATGACAACGTCGTGGTGTCCGAACGGTCGAGTGAATTGACGACTGATAAGTGATCAGGATAGTTCGATTCGTTCTCCTCGTCCGGCCTTGATCAGTTCAGCGGCGCTGCCGTCCCTGACGAAGATTTCTAATTCGCCATTGCTGTTGATCAGGGCTTGCGGTGCGCCTGGTGCCCCGTCGGCGTAACAGGACGTGAGTCCTTCGATGGTCGCGCCGGCGAGCCGGATCTTGACGTCGGACCGTTTGGTGACGCCTGCTACTTCCTTGAGATGTAACGAGGTCATGTTGGAGATGAGATTGCCGAACCGGTCCACGTAGACGATCCGACCGACGAAGACCTGATCCTGCCACCCCGGCTCGTGCGCCGGAAGCGTGACAAAATCCCGGATCAGCCGTCCGAACGAGCCGGGCGCTTGTCCTCGAGTCAGCCAGGCCGCCGCTGGGGCGAAGACGTCTCGCCCATCAAAGGTCGATCCTTCCGAGTCCAGCCGGTATTGGCGGTTCTCGAGCTGACGCACTTCCACCGATAATTCGCTCTGATAAATATGCGTCAAGAGGCCGTTATCGGGCGCAAGGAAAAAGTGCCGTGACGTCGTCACCAGGAGCGGGCGCCGCGCGCTGCCAACGCCGGGATCGACCACGGCCACATGAATCGTGCCGTCGGGAAAGTAGTGGTAGGCGGACTTCAACACATAGGCCGCTTCTTCGATCTGTTGTGGCGCCACGTGGTGGGACAGATCGACGATGCGAGCCTGCGGGTTAATCCCGAGGATCACGCCCTTCATGCTCGCCACGAAATGGTCGCGATCGCCGAAATCAGTCAGTAAAGTCACGACGGAGATAGCTGATGGCATTGTTCAAACCAGTGGGTGCGAACGACCGAGAACGAAGTTGGACGGGTTCTTCAGCATTCTGTCGTTTACATGTCGCCGTGGCGATCCAAACTGCGATATTGTATCGCCTCTGCCAGATGAGGCGTCTCGATTCGGTCGGACCCTACCAGATCGGCAATGGTGCGCGCGACCCGCAGGATGCGCCCGTAGGCGCGGGCGGACAATCCGAGCCGCGCCATCGCCCGCTCGATGAGGTCCTGACCGGTCGAGTCGATCGCGCAATACTTCTTGACGTGCCTGGGCTTGAGCTGCGCGTTGCTATAGATCCCATCGTTCAGATAGCGGGCCGATTGACGTGTTCTGGCCGCCACCACTCGACCGCGTATCGCGGCAGACCGTTCCTGCTGTCCTTCCCCTCCCAACTCACGCACGGGCACGGGTGGTACGTCGATGTGGATATCCAGACGATCCAGCAGCGGCCCTGGTAGCCGGCCACGGTACCGTCGAATCTGGTGAGGGGTACAGAGACATTCCCGCATGCGATCGCCGTAGTGCCCGCACGGGCACGGATTCATCGCCGCCACCAACATACACCGGGCCGGATACCGCAAGGAAGCGCTCACTCGGGTCAGCATGACCGTTCCATCTTCCAGCGGTTGCCGGAGGCCATCGAGTACGTGCCGTTGGAATTCGGCAATCTCGTCCAGAAACAGCACCCCGTGATGTGCCAGAGAAACTTCACCGGGCCGAGGCACGGCTCCTCCTCCGATGAGTCCCGCATCGGAAATGCTGTGATGCGGGGCTCGAAAGGGGCGCACGGTGCTGAGGGGACGCCCGCCTGTCAGCAGGCCCGCCACACTCTGCACACGGGCGCTTTCAATCGCCTCTTCATGCGTCAGAGGAGGGAGGATACCGGGCAGTCGACGGGCCAGCATGGTCTTGCCCGATCCCGGCGGCCCGATCATAAGGATGTTATGCCCGCCGGCTGCAGCGACTTCAAGCGCCCGCTTCGCATGCTCTTGCCCTTTGACTTCGGCGAAGTCGTCATCGTCGCCGGACTGAGCTAAGGAACTCATCACGGGATCAGCTACCGCAACGGGAATCATGCGCCTCCCGGTTAGGAATTCAACCGCTTCGGGGAGCGTATGCACGGGATAGGCCTGTACGCCCTCGACCGCAGCCGCCTCCGCCGCATTTTCCACGGGCAGGAGGACGGCGCGTTTTTTCCTACAGGTCACACCGATCGACAAGGCGCCGGCGACCGGTTTGATCCGGCCGTCCAGAGACAGCTCACCGACTAAGACTCGATCTGCCACAGCTTCAGCCGGCACAACATCTCCGGCGACCAAAATGCCAACAGCGATGGCGAAGTCCAGTCCGGATCCCTCTTTTTTTATATCGGCCGGGGCAAGGTTCACGGTAATCTTTTTCACCGGGAAGGTGAAGCCGGTATTTTTCAGCGCGGACCGGACACGATCCCGGCTCTCGCGGACCGTCGCGTCCGGAAGGCCGACGACGGAAAACTGCGGCAGGCCGCCCCCGATATCAACTTCGACCTCCACCAGATGGGCATCCAAGCCCGTTATGACCGCGCTCAAGACCTTGGCGAGCACACGACCTCCATCACAGGTAAAAGCATAAAGTCAAAAGCAAGACACAGATCCTCTTTTCCCTTTCCCTTGCGTAAGAGGCGGGATTATAGGCGTCACCCTTCAAGCTTTTCAACATGGTCCCACCATTGCCGTGCCTTGAGAATGGTCTGGCCTACGTGCAGAGAATCCGTCTCTAGATTGCGTTGATCGCCTGTCGTATAATTCGCCACCATGCGATCTGAACCGGTTTTGGTGGAACGGGTATCCATTGGCTATCGGATCATGTCTTCATTGTCTCCGTCTCACTTTTTTTCACGAACTCTCGTAACATTCCCGAGCATGCGTGGCGTCTCACGGTCCCTGGCTCCCGTTGTCATAGTCTACCAGCTCCTATTCCATCTACCAGCTTTTGGAGAAGACGTCCTGCTGGGCGCATGGAAACCTATGTCGCCCGCTCCCACCAAACGCACCGAGGTTTCAGCGGCGGCGGTCGACGGCAAGATCTACGTCATCGGGGGGTTCAACGAGCCCAGTCTCAGCAATCTAATGGATCTCACGATCAGCACGACCGTCGAGGAATACGATCCTTCGACCGACCGATGGACCACCAAGAACCCGCTGCCCGTGGGAATCCATCACGCCGGCATCGGTGTTGTGGGCACTGAACTGTATGTGATCGGCGGTTTTACGAAGTCATTTCTGTCGGTCTGGGGGCCGACCGCCGCGGTCTATCAATACAACCGCGAGACCGACACCTGGTTGGAACGGGCGCCGATGCCGACCATGCGCGGAGCCTTGGCCGTCGCGCAGATCGGCGGCAAGTTTCTCGCGATCGGCGGGTATGACGGAGCCGGAAATTCGGCCGCAGTGGAGGAGTATGATCCGGCCACCAATACTTGGACCGCTCGCGCCGCGCTCCCAACGCCTCGCGATCATCTCGCAGCAGCGACGGTTGGCGAGCGCGTCTATGCAATCGGGGGTCGTCTTAACAGAGACTATGGCCACAATCTGGCGATTACCGAAGCCTACGACCCGGCCGCAGACCGCTGGACACGTGTCGCCGATTTGCCGACCGCGCGTAGCGGTATCACGGCCGGCGTGATCGACGGCACAATTTACGTCCTCGGAGGGGAATCACCGGAAGGGACCTATCCGACCAACGAAGCCTATGCCTCGCATCAGGATCGATGGGTCAGGATGGCCCCCATGCCGACCGCCCGCCATGGATTGGGATCAGCCGTCATCAACCATCGGCTCTATGTGATCGGGGGAGGCCCCACGCCGGGGGGTTCGTACAGTAATGTCAACGAAATGTTCGCGCCCCCGAACGGAAGGGATGCAAGGAGCGGCCAGGCGTCAGCCAAACAGGTTGGAGCCGTGATGGCTCTTCTCGCCACCTTTCAGTATGCTGAGGTATTGCCCCCTGAATCCAGCCCGGAGGCAAACCGGGTGATCAAGGCCCTCATCCAATTCCAAGCAGCGTTCATGAAAAGCGACAATCCGGCGGTCAGACAACTGCTGGCTCAAGCCCTGACGTCCAAACTAGGCGATCGTGCGGAGGCAGCGGTGGATCGATTCCGTTCCGATGGATGGACGTCGGAGACCTTGGAAGCCGTGATTGAGTTTGCCGGTAACGGGACGACCTGGTCGGATGTCCGTTTGGAAGAAGGGTTTCGCCACTACAACCTCAGCCGAGGCGACTTTAATCTGCTTGCGCAGACATTTCGCGCTGCCCGGACTCAACTGGCGGCAAGAGGACAGAATCTACACGCAGTTTACGCGTCGCGACGCCGTGATATGCCCGGCGCCGGTTTGTGAAGGCACACTTGCGCACTGCGAGGGCAGTGGTCGGAGAAAGGAGATCGCCATGGCTACGAGAGCCTATATCTTGATCAAAGTAAAAGCCGGCAGGACCAAGGACGTCGTGAAAGCCCTAAAGAAGGTGGCTGGTATCGAGCAGGTTCATCCGTGCTTCGGCCAACCGGACATTTTCAGCTTCGTTAGTGTTCAGGATGAAAAGTCTTTGTCTGAGGTCGTCATAACCAAAATTCATACGATCGACGGAGTCGAAGAAACGGATACCCACATCGTCGCAGATTCCTAGCTCGCAATCGTCCATTCAGGACGGACACGGATTGCGGATCTCATGATTGAGCCGAACAGACTGCCCGCTCGCTGCAGATTCATAGCAAGCGTCCGCGGCTTCCACAGCTTTCAGTCCGTCCCTCCCTGAAATGGGCATGGACGTTCCACGCAGCAGCGCGTCCACGAAAGCGGACAGTGTGGAGACGATGGTCGGCTGAACCGGGATGGTCCATTCTTCCTTGGCACCCTCCCAGGACAGCCGATGCGCGCGGTGCTCGACCCAATCGACGACCAACTGTCCGTCTTCGCCCATCCATTCTGCGCGACCCGTGCGACCCGCGCTGACGCGGGAAGCATCCAGTATGCAGGCGAAATTACCGGTCGTACGAAGATTGACCAGTGCTCGGCACTCGGGTTCCCCCGGCATGGCTCGTTCCATCTCACAACGGACATCCGCAATCTCTTCACCCGTGAGAAACCGGACCAGATCCAAGAGATGAATACCGATCTCCAAGAGCACTCCACGTCCTGCATAGTCCGATGCATTCTTCCACGACTCCGGTCTGGGCTCGACTCGGTTGGTCAGTATGAGGTACCGCCGCGGTCCGACGTCGGTCAGTTTTGCCTTTAATGCAAGAACCGCCGCATCAAACCGCAATGTCTGAGCAGTCATCAGGGGCACTCCGGAGTGTTCTGCCAGGCGGACCATTTCTCGTGCCTCTGTTGCTGAACATGCCAGCGGTTTCTCGATTAGAAGCGGTTTGCCGGCCTTGACTGCTTCCGCACAGATGGGATAGGTCATGGAGGGCGGGGTCACCACGACGACGGCCTGCACGGCGTCCGCGGCAAGGAGATCCCGATAGTCATGAAAAAATTGGAGCGAGTGTTGAGCCGCAAACGCCAGACCTCGGGTCGCATCGCGTCGGCACACGGCCACCAACCGGGCCTGAGGCAAAGGGTCCAGTAGATGCTGCGCATACCGCATTCCATGTCGCCCCATCCCGATTAAACCGATACCGACCGGCTTCATCCTGTTCACCCCTCTCTTCGTATCCGCCGTACACGAAGGCATTCTAGTCAGTGGGGAAGACCCGGTCAACCGCGCAAAATTGACACCGATTCGGCGCGTCGCTATAGTACGACTCCTCTGTATTGCTAGGCGTGTTCCCATAACGACTCTCACAGGACATCATGCCGGAACGTACGACTCCATTTTCAGCTCAACAAATCGGAACCGGCTCATTCAGATTTTCCAGTGGGGTTCCGATTCCCACCATGATGGACGCGTCGACCGATCCCTACTTTCGAACGCGTGTTCCGAAAGAAGCGCAGGTCGAAGGTATCCAGTTTTGGCCCCAGGAAAGTGGCAAATACCCGGGGCTGGTCGTGCTCCACGAGGCGTGGGGACTGACCTCTCAGATCAAGAACCTCGCCCACCGACTCGCCTGTGAAGGATACGCCGTCATGGTTCCGAATCTTTACGGGAGACAAGGCGGGATGGTCACCGCCAACGCCGAAGTTGCCGAAGCCTTAGCTGGTCGTGTCAAGGAACACGAGCTTCTTCAGGATCTTACCTCGAGCTGTGAGTTTCTCAACACACGCGATATCGTCAAACGAAACGTGCATGGAGTGATCGGATTCGGCATGGGAGGATCCCTCGCCATCAGGTTCGCCTGCCAGCGAAAGCGCCTCCGTGCCGCCGTCGCTTTCTATGCGACAATCACCACCGCTCCGGATATCTTGAAGACCCTGTGTTGCCCCCTCCTCTATCACCGAGCTGGTGGGGACTCGTCCGTGACGGATGAGCAGATCGGGTTGCTCGTTGAAGCCGGGAAGGAGTCCGGAAAAAAGGTCGATATCCAGACATACGAAGGCGCTCCGTCTGCCTTCTGTAATGAAACCCGCCAGGATTCCTATGATTCGAACGCGGCGCGCGTGTCTTGGAAATCCACCATCGCCTTTCTGAACGGGTGCTTTCAGGACGATCTCAAGTAGCGAGGACGGCTGATCGCCGCTACTTTTCTGGTTGATTGCCGGCGACCCTTGAGATTTTGGTCGGCCTCACGCAGAATCATGTCATGACTCGACGACTCATCGCCGCTCTTATGGCCACATTGATTCTCTGCATGGAGCAGGTTGTCCCCCAACCAGGCTGGGGCACGGTCCACGATCAACCGGACTTCCAAGAGATTCTTCGCACATACGGCGACCAACTCGTCGCGGTCACATCTGAGGCTCAAGCGAAAACCTTTTTCGTCTCGCACCTCGCCCCACCAGTTGATCTGAAAGACAGACTTTCGGCGGAGTCGACGAAGGTGAACGCTCAGCCCTCGGCAACTTTCGCTCAATCCTCTGATTCGCTTGATCCCTCTGAAGTAGTAATTCGCGTCACGGCCAACCTCGCGAGTTGGCGATTCGCCTCAGCCATGAAGCAAGCGGCCGACACCCAAGGACCAAGAGAGATTCAAGTCGTCCTGGATCAAAGCGAACCCCAACGCGACTGGCTGCTCAAGGCGCAAGAGACCTCATTTCTTCGCCATGCGACTAATCTCGCTTCCGTCTTGTCTTCGTTTCGCATGCCGGAGTCGACACATATTCCATCACAGTATGGGGAATACTCCGATTATCTCGACCGGACATATCCTCGGTTGGCGAGATCCGACGATTCATGGCTCGTCACCGCGGAACAGGAAGCCGCCGATGGGATTCGGCGCCACCTCATGTCGTTTTGGGATCAAGCCGATGCTGCGGGTTCGGACGGCCGCGGACAGGCAGAAGAGAATCTGCGAGAAACCATGGCCGTCCACTACTTTCAGGCTCGTCTCCGTCCCGTGTTGACGGCGCATCTCGTGGCCCTTACCATCCGAGCCGAAGCAGAGGCTGAAGCGCGAGTGCGCACGGACTGGGTGACGTTGCAAACCTGGCTGGAAAAGCGCAGGGAGATGCGGGGATTGGCCCGCCTCTGCGGAACCTGGCAATGGACGGTGCACAACCATCAAAATCACCAGGATCATAAGATGATGATGGTCTTTCCTCCACCCGACGGCGCAGCGCCGGTCAAGGCTCGACCAGCGAAAATTACAATATTGGGTGACGGCGTGTATTTACGCTGGGAATTTCAAGGAGGGTATCAAGAAGACAGCCTATTGTTCACCGGGGAAGGGCAGCGTCTGGAGGGCAGTTTCACCAATTCCGCCGGTGCGTGGGGGTCGATCACCGGCAAGCGAGTCGTCGCCTGCGGAAAATAGAGAATCGGCTCTCTTCTACGGGCATTCTCTCTGAAACGACCGATACACCGATTCAAGCCATCCTACCGGTCGAACTTCTCCTCGAGCAGAAGACGGGCGCCTACAGCTCAACCTCGTACCCGCTTCCCTGCCCCCCACGCAACCAGCCCCCAACCGATAAGGAATGCCACGCCTCCGAGAGGAGTGATTGCGCCAAGCCATCGTGTGCCCGAAAACACGAGTGCATAGAGGCTTCCTGAAAACAGGACTACCCCCAGCAGAAAGCACCACCCCGCCCAGTGAAGCCACGTGTTCGCGCCGCGATCCATTGATTGACCAATTACCAGGAGGGCGAGAGCGTGGTACATCTGGTAACGAACGGCCGTTTCGAAAACCGTGAGCAGCTCTGATGAGAGGACCGCCTTGAGAGAGTGTGCCCCAAAGGCACCCCCTGCTACGGCGAGGAACGCCAGCAAGGCACCCAGCCGGCTGAAAGATAACGTTACAGGAATCATTTTCCTCTGTGTACATTCTGCTGGCACTGTCATACTCGATATACCCACCGTTACTCAACCCTTATTACGTAAACAACGACCTATGGAACAGGAGGTCCGGGTTTGCCGCGATCACACAAAGACACGCTGCATGAGTCGGACAAGATGTCGCTGTTTGAGAACACAGGATTTTTCAATCGTCCGGCATCCGTCCCACACAGGTCGCTCTTCCTCTCGTTGAGGCCCTCACCTTCCTGGGCCTTTACCCTACAACGCCAGGATGAAATGGCTGGCACCTGCTCAATACGGTCGGCAAGGTGATCGCCCAGTAATGATGTCAGAGACCGGCAAGTTGAAGGCGCACCAACCCGGAGAGGTCTTCAGTCGACTGGAATGGTTGGACGTTGTCGAGCCACGCGGTGTAGGTGGTATCGATGGAGATGGTCGTGCGAAGTCTTGGAGTGTGGCAGTAGATCCACGAGAAGACGCTTGTCAATGTCGAGATGCTGCTGTCCACGAGTCCGTCGCTGCTCCGTGTCTTGCTGTAGGAACCGAACGCTGCCATCTTGAATGCAGTGCTGGGGGCATAGCTCAGCGACAGAGAAGCCGAAGGGGTTTCAAGTCTCGCTCCCGACCAACGCTGTTGATCGGCTCTCATGCTCAAGGTAGGAGCGATCGTGACACGGTTGCTGGTTTGAAACGAGCCACTGACAGCGTGTGTGATGCCAATGGTCTCTCCATCGATACGCAACCGATCGCTGTTGACTGAGTAAATGGAGAAGAGTCGAGCTTGCCATTTGGGTCTGGCGTAAGACAGCGCCGCCTCCACGCTATCCGTCAGATTGCGCTGAGGCGACACCCCAACGGGTTCTAACGAACTCCACGACGAGTTGCGGGCGTATGTGACCGTCATTTCAGGCCAAGCTCTCGGCGCAACGGCAAGCGTGGCCCTTTCTTGTGTCCCGGATATGCGCGGCCGCCGCGGGTCTTTGTCCACGTTGTCCCAGTGTTCGGTCAAGGCCGTTCTAACTCGAACCACCCCCTTGTTCCATTCGCTCCATATTTCTTTGAAAGCCTGGTCCTTCAGCACTGCATACCCCTCCCCTGCGACTCGATAACTTGCGCCATATGTGAAGCGGCCGTGCGCTCCGGTCAACCCGAATCGGATCAGACGGTATTGCAGGGAAGTCCCGCTATCCGGAGTCCCCGGTCCGGACGGCCGACTATCGGCGATTTCGCCTTCGCCCTTCACACGGCCCGACCACAAAGAGGTGTGCATGAGGACGCTCAAGGTCGGCTTCTCTACGACTCCGTAGAACATGTTGTTCAGTGGGTCAGATGTAAACGGCTGAGGCTGAAAGACCGTTTTCAAAGAGATATCCTGAAATCGGTTCAAAAGAGAGATCGAGTCAGACGTGGACAATGTCTTCAAATTCAGGAAATCATGTGCAGCAGGCTTCAGGTGCGGTGAAAGTAGACTGAAAAGGAACACTACGTAGGCACATAGCTGCCTGATCAACCAATCCCCTTGCATGTGGATTTTCACGTGTCAGGATTTCCATTACCCAAGAAGGCCTTCGCTCACGTTTGCCGTTTCGCCTGAGAGAGCCGTAAGGCGCGAGCATATAGTTATTTACACGTACTTACAGCTGAGCAACGCCGATGCCATCGAGAGCCTTCATCTCATCCCACACGTCCGCCTTCAGAACGAGGTGATTTATCGTGTAAAGTCCGCAAAGAATATTTGAAAGGGCCGACAAGATAGTTGAAACCGACCTGGCCAGGGAAATGGATCGCGAACATTTTGCGACCGCCGACAACGAAAAATGTTAAAACCCTCGTGCATTGCGTGCAGTAACAGATTTCAACCCTTTGGAGGTCATCCACGACTGAAAAGGAGTGAAGTCTCCGTTGCCTCCTTCATTCGTCAGTGAGGCAGCGCCTTGATTTTCGAGGGTTTTGTGCTATCGTTTTTGACGCTTTGATATTGGTGGCGTGTGTGGTGGAGGAAGCATGGAAGGAAAGGCCTTACCTGAGAATGTTCAAGAACTTCAGCAGAAAATTGCGCACGCCGAGGAAGTCAAACGGATCTCCAATCAAATTCACGCCGCAAAAGACCTAGATCAAATTCTCCTGGACCTCAATAAGGACATTCTGGGTCTCTTCGACGCCGAGGATCTCACTCTCTACGCCGTCGACCCGGACAGAAAAGAAATTTTCTCCAAAGTTCCACATCTCGATGCGGTCGAAGAGCTTCGTGTTCCCATCAGTGAGCAGAGCCTTGCCGGTTTTACCGCTAAATACCTCCGTCCGGTCAACATCAGTGATGCCTACAATAAGGCGGAGCTCAGCCGTATACATCCCGCCCTGCAGCACGACAGCGCATGGGATAAGAAGACCGGTTTTCAGACCAAGCAGGTCTTGACCTACCCTATCGTAGCTGAAAATAAGTATTTAATGGGTGTCGTGCAGCTGCTCAACAGAAAGAGCGGCGGCCGCTTTACGAAGAAAGAAGAGGAATGGGTTGCGGAAATTGCGAAAAGCCTCGGCATCGCGTTTTTCAACCTGCGGAAGCTTGCGAAAAAGACCCTCACGAAATTTGACTATCTCGTGGCAAGCAACCGCATCACTCAAAAGGAGCTGGATGCCGCCATCGCTGAAGCTCGGAAGGGTCAGTCGGATATCGAATCACTCTTAATCGAAAAATATAAGGTCCCCAAATCGGACATCGGCAAGTCCTTGAGTCAATTTCATCAATGTCCGCACGTTGAATATGATGACCGGATCATCATCGATCCTGAATTGCTGAGAAATCTCAACGTTGACTACCTGAAAAAGAGCTTCTGGATTCCGTTTAAGCGAAATAAGAACACTATCGAGATTCTGATCGACGATCCCAACGACCTTGACCGAGTTCAGGATATCCAACGGATGTTTCCCGGTCAGAGTATCCGGTTCGCGGTCGGCTTGCGCCGTGACATCGCTCAGTTCCTCCGAGTCGCGACCGGACACCCTTCGGCGTCAGCGACGATCGATTCGGGGTCGATTAGCGACATTCTTGGCGAGTTGGTTAATGAATCGCAGCAGGAACAACAGGCTGAGGCTGCGTCATCGGGGGTAGATGAGAACGACAATGCGATCGTCAGGCTGGCCAATAAGATCATCGCTGATGCCTATCGTACCGGCGTGTCCGATATTCACATCGAGCCGTACGGCGAAAAGCGCGAAACCTTGGTTCGCTTCCGTGTCGATGGGTCATGTTCAGAATATATGAAAATTCCCTCCAGTTATCGGCGAGCCATCGTATCTCGCCTGAAGATCATGGCGAGCATGGACATCGCCGAGCGGCGCAAGCCTCAGGACGGCAAGATCAAGTTCAAGGTCGGTGAAGGGAAAGAGATCGAGCTTCGTGTCGCCACGGTCCCGACCGCCGGATACAACGAGGATGTGGTCATGCGGATCTTATCCGCCAGCGAACCCTTGCCGCTGGAGAAAATGGCGTTCAGTGATCGCAATCTGCGCGAATTCAAGAACATCACCGAAAAGCCCTACGGCATCATCCTCTGCGTCGGACCGACCGGATCCGGCAAGACTACCACCCTACACGCGGCTCTCGGCTATATCAATAGGCCCGAGCGAAAGATCTGGACCGCAGAGGATCCGGTTGAGATCACGCAGTACGGCCTGCGGCAGGTTCAGGTGCAGCCGAAGATCGGGTTTACCTTTGCGATTGCTATGCGCGCCTTCCTTCGCGCCGACCCGGATGTAATCATGGTAGGAGAGATGCGAGACAAAGAGACCGCGGATACGGGTATTGAAGCGTCATTGACGGGTCACCTTGTCTTCAGCACGCTCCACACCAACAGTTCCGTTGAAACAATTACCCGACTGCTGGATATGGAGTGCGATCCCTTCAGCTTTGCGGATGCCATGTTGGGCGTGCTGGCTCAACGGCTTTGCAAACGGATTTGCAAGGACTGCAAAGAGGACTATCACCCCTCGCAGGAGGAGTATGACGCGTACTGATGCATGGTTATGGAGCAGAGTACTGGGGGAATTTGGGCGTAACGTATGGCCCCAGCTTCAAGCTTTCTCGTGGAAGGGGATGCGAGGCCTGCAATAAAGACAGGATTCAAAGGCCGAATCGCCCTGCACGAACTCTTACTCGGCACAGACCGAATGAAACGGCTGATTCAATCCAAAGCCAAAACGGAAGAGATGCTCAAGGTCGCCCTCGAAGAAAGTATGACCACCCTGGTCCAAGATGGCATTTTGAAAGTGCTCCAGGGCCACACGAGCTATAAGCAGGTCAAGGCCGTAGCCATCAAGTAAGATGGTCGACCGTTATCAGACCCGCCGAGGACTCCACCGCTCGCGGCTAATTTCTCTCTCCTGGAAGCTCGCGAGGAGGAGGATCAGAGGTTAAGGAAATTCCGCAGTAGGTTCTTACCCGCCGTGGTCAGAATGGATTCAGGGTGAAACTGGACGCCTTCCACTCCCAGCGTACGATGCCGTAGCCCCATTATCTCGCCTTCCGCAGTCTCGGCTGAGATTTCAAAGCAAGCCGGAACAGTCGCGCGGTTCACCAGCAACGAGTGATAGCGGGTCGCCTCGAACGGATTCGGCAGGTTCTGATAGATCGTCTTCCCATCATGACGGATCATCGAGGTCTTACCGTGCATCAACCGCTCGGCTCGAATCACTTCTCCGCCGAATGCCACCGCCAACGACTGATGGCCCAGGCAGACGCCGAGAACGGGCAGACGTCCGGCAAAGTGCCGGATCGCCTCCACCGACACACCTGCCTCCTTCGGTGTGCATGGACCGGGAGAAATGACTAAGCGCTGAGGACGCAACGACTCGATATCCTCAATCGTGATCTTGTCGTTGCGATGGACCCTGACATCCTCCCCGAGCTCGCCGAAGTACTGCACGAGGTTATAGGTGAACGAGTCGTAATTATCGATCATCAGCAACATGGCTTGCTCACTCACTTGAGGGATGGCAGAGGGGCGTTCGCTCACGGCTTATTTCACGAAACTCGCTCTGAGCCTGCTAAGACAGGGTCTTTGCTCTCAGGACACGCCCTTTCAGAGCGAACACATCCGACTTGCACGCTACACGAGCACGAAGGGCAGTCTGCCATCCCTTCTCCCTCACTCCAGCCCTTTTTCGGCGAGCTCGATGGCTCGCATCATGGCTCGGGCCTTGTTACAGGTCTCCTCGTACTCCAGTTCCGGTCGGGAGTCGGCCACAATGCCGGCTCCGGCTTGAATATGGGCCTGCCGCCCATCATGTGCGCTAAAGCCGATCGTGGCTCAGACCCTCCTCATCCCGGGCATCAAGTCCGTCACGGTGATCGACGCCCAAGGCATCATCGTCGCTGATTCGGCTGACCAAGGTGTGGGAGGACGACTCACCTTGCACCTCGATGCCGTACGTGAGGCACTGGATGAATCCGACTCGTACATCACTTGGGTGGAGACCAGAGACACCGGCCGAGTCCGCTTCCTGCTTCATCCGATCGCGGCCGCGCCCGGGGCCATTCCCCAGAAGGCTCAAATCAAGGGAACCATGCTGATCGGAACGGATCTCTCGGTCATGGACGGGCTTGTTCGTTCCAATCTTCGTTACCTGCTCTTTGTCAATGGCGTGACGTTTTCGGTCTTGCTCGTCATGTTCTGGATTGCGATCCGTGGCCTCGTCCACCCCCTCACGGCACTGGCCGAGGCGGTGCGTACCTCGCCAGGCATCCCCCTTGTGGCCGGGCGCTCGGGATCATCCTCCGATGAAATCAGCGCCCTGACCGAAACGTTCTCGCAAATGAACGCGGCGCTTCAAGAGAGCGAGGAATTCAATCGTGCGATCTTGGGTTCATTGATGACCCAGACGGCCCTGTTGGATAGGGAAGGACAGCTTCTTGCCGTGAATGCCGCTTGGGAACGGTTCTCGAAGGAGGAAGGGGATCTCTTCCCTGCGGCAGGCGGCGGCATCATCAATTATTTTGACGCCTGCCGGAAACCGGGCAAAGGGTATGGGAACCACGCCGAAGAGGCGGTGGCCGGGATCCAGGCGGTCTTGAAGGATGCAGTGCCCAGGTTCACACTCGAATACCTCTGTCCACTCTCGAAGGATTCCCGTTGGTTTCTTCTGTCCGTCACCCCATTACACAGGAGCGCTGGCGGAGCGATCATTTCTCATGTCGACATTACCGAGCGCATAGGAATGGAAGAGCAGCTCCACGAGGTTCTGGCGGAGACCGAACGGGCTCGCAATCGCCTCGATGCGCTATACGATACGATTCCCATCGGCCTGATGTCCGTCACGTCCGATCTGGTTGTCGAACGTGTGAGCCACCTCGTCGCAGAACTGCACGGGCGTTCCGTAGAAGATCACATCGGTCAGTGGCTTCCAAACCTGATTCCGTCGGAACGCTGGGCGCGATTGAGGCCGATTTTTGAGCAGGTCTTCCAAACCGGCAAGCCTCACCGCCGGGTGGAAGAGGCGATTCCGGACAGCCGGGTGGCGGGAGGCACGCGGTTCCTGCACTCTGACTACTATCCGGATCTCAACGAGGATGGGACAGTACGGAGCATTCTGATTACGTCTCAGGACGTGACGTCTGAAAAGTTCGCCCAGCAGGAGCACGAACAGCACCTCAATGAACTCACGGCCAAGAACCGAGAGTTGGACCAGATGGCCATCCGCGATCCATTGACGGGCCTGTACAACCGGCGCTTTTTCGATGAAGCCCTCACCCGGGAGTGGCAGCAGTTCCAGAGAAGCGGTGAAGCGTTCACGGTCATCATTATGGATGTGGATGCCTTCAAGGCCATCAACGATGAGCACGGGCACGAAACCGGAGACCGGGGGCTTCAGCAGGTGGGTACGGCGTTGCGTGCGAACTTACGAGAGAGCGACCTCATTGCGCGCGTCGGAGGAGACGAGTTTGCTGCACTGCTGCCTCGGACGGATACGGAACACTGCGCACAGGTTTCGGAGAAGCTCCGTGAGGCGCTCAAGAGCCTGCATCTGGCCACATCGCATGGCCAGGTCGATGTGTCGCTCAGCCTCGGTTGTGCAACAGTGCCCGGCTTTCCTCCCGTCACATCCGCCGCCGAGCTCCTGCGAGTGGCCGACAAACGCATGTATGATGCAAAACGACTGGGCTTATCCGGGAGACCCGACCCCGGTTGAGTCAGCAGGGGCTGTCACTTTCTCTTCCTTCACGATCTGCACGCTCTTAATGGACTTGTGGTCGGCTTCGTGTACGATGAGCCGGCAATGGTCGACGTGGATCTGCTCGCCGACCGCAGGAATACGGCCAAGCTGATCCTGAATTAGCCCGCTGATCGTGTTCGATTCTTCTCCCAAATCCACCTTAAGGAAGTCATTGATCCGACGCACTTCGGTCCGACCGTGGACCAAGATCTGATTCTTGCCGATCCGCTTGATCAGCTCCTCGCTGATATCGGTCTCATCCATGATTTCACCGACGACCTCTTCAAGCAGATCTTCCAGCGTGACCAGCCCCATGACACCGCCGAATTCGTTGACCACGATCGCCATATGACGCTTTTCTCGCTGAAACTGCTTCATCAGGTCGTCCGCCGTCTTCCCGCGAGGGACGAACAGGGCCGGATTCGCAATGTCCTTCAGCCGCACATCGTAACGACCCTGGGCCAACTCCATGAGCGCTCTGTCTCGATAGAGCACCCCCGTGATATTGTCCAGTGTGCTGTCATAGACCGGAATCCGTGAGTACTTGGATTGGAAGATCTGCTCTTGGGCCTCTTTGAGACGAAAGTGCCCTTCCAGTGCAAAAACGTAGATGCGAGGCGTCATGGAATCTTCGGCTGTGATGTCTTTCAACTGAAAGACGTTCTTGATCATTTTGACTTCTTCCGTCTCGATCATCCCGGCCTTCCCTCCCACATCCAGCATGATCTTGAGTTCTTCCTCAGTCACAAAGGGTACAGTGAGCCCTTTCCCTCCGGTGATCTTGTCGATCATCGGCTCCAACACAAATAGGATGGGCCTTAGGATCTGTTGGATGCCATACACGGGGTACGCCATCGTGAGTACCACAGGAACGGCATGTTTGGCTGCAAGCGTCTTAGGCACGATGTCGCCGAAGATCAACAAGACAAACGTCAGCACCCCGATCGCGATGGCCACGGCTTCGGACCCGAACAGACGAATCGCCAGGATCGTCGCATAGGAGGCCGCGCCGGTATCCACCAGCCGGTCCCCGATCATAATGGTCGAGAGCAGGCGTTGCGGATTGCTACGCAAGTGCAGGGCCATAGCAGCCCGCCTGCCGCCGGCCTCAGCCAGCGCTCGGAGCCGCGTCTCGTTGACCGAAAAAAACCCAATTTCGGCCGCCGAAATAACAGCCGACAAGAATATGAGACTGAACAGTATCAGAACGTCCATGGACAATTACGCAAGAACAGGCTGTGTGGGATGTCCGAAATTGATCCCGCGGAGGCCCATGGCGAGCTTGAAAAGCAGAACGATCAGAGAGAGGCGGAACAAATCGAACGAAAGAGATCCTATGGGTCCACCGTCATCCATGAGGCTTTACTTGTATCACACCCGTGGTTATCAAGCAACCAAATAGAGAAAACTGTCTTTAAAATCAATTTGTTATGAGTTTCTATGCGAGGACATCTTATGTAGCCGGCTAGACGTCATCCCGGACCACGATAGACTCAAT
This sequence comes from Nitrospirota bacterium, assembly GCA_963703955.1. GTDB lineage: Bacteria > Nitrospirota > Nitrospiria > Nitrospirales > Nitrospiraceae > CAVPGK01. Next base: position 28,456 of record CAVPGK010000011.1, read on the forward strand.
TTCAAACCGAGCACTTAGGTCCTTCGCAACAGCGGCCGCCTGCCCTTCTGAGGAAAACCGTCCGACCTGAACTCGATAGCGTCTTCCGACCGGGAGATCCACCGTCACTATACGGGTGTCATGATAGTGTTCCCTCAATCTTTCAACCAGTGCCTTTGCAAGCGCTTCTTCTGCAAATGAGGCGACCTGAACCCGCAAGACTCCAAATGCGTCCGTGTGGCCTTCGTACTCCGTGACTCTCAGGATGACCTCATCGGTCCCGGTACTGGTCATGCCTAGTTCGCGCGCCGCGGCCTCGGAGAGATCGATGATTCGGCCTCTCGCAAACGGACCCCGGTCGTTAATGCGCACGGTCACCTGTTGGCCATTCCGAACGGATCGGACACGCACCACTGACCCCATCGGCAGGGTCCGGTGGGCGGCGGTCAAGCCATTCTTGTCAAACCGCTCCCCGCTCGCAGTCCGGTTCCCGTGAAATCCAGGCCCATACCAGGAGGCCATGCCCCGCTCCTCATACCCGATCGGATAGCCGGAAGGGAATCGTTGGACGTTTTGGGATCCGCCGCACCCAACAGCCACGCTCATGCCTATGAGGAAATACAAGAAGGTGATCCAACGCGGCTGCGTGAAGTCCGAAGCTCCGAGCGTCCTCTCAGGAGGTTGCGAGAACGGCAGACGATCGAAAAGGAAGGGGGGCGCTTTTCTTGGCATTCTCAAAAAGCGTCCAGTGACTCCTCGCGGAGGATATCCATTGCCTTCTTCGTATTGGACACCGTCAGCACGACAATGGCCTTTCCTCCCTCACGCGATGGGGTATAGTAACCAGAGATAATGTTGACCCGCGCCTCTTTCAGATGCTCAGCTACCACGCTGAGAGCGCCCGGTTTGTTTTCCAGCCCTAAGACCAAGGCCGTCTCCTCCCGAAAGCGAATTTTTGCAGCCTTTAGGGTAACTCGCGCGCGATCAAGATCGGCGACGATGAGACGCAGCATCCCTTTTCGAAGTTTACCGGTGCCGCTTACTTCCGGCGCGCTGAACGCTTTGATATCCACTCCCGCCCTACCGAGCACGGAGGCGACGTGCGCCAATGTACCGGGCTTACTCTGTTCCGTAATCACTAGCTGTGTTGTCGTGGGCATCGCTTTCTCCTGCCTCCTGACTGGTCAAATATCTGGAATCGGTTTAAGCTCACCCCGTCGGCTGTTCTCCACAATAAACGGCTGAGCGGTTAGTATAGAGCAGTACGAGGTTTTCGTCCAATGTTCTCCGTGAAAACACTGGTTTAAGGGTCAGATGCGACGATCGCTCCGTTGGGGGATGAGAGGTCTGGGTGGGATTGTCCTCCTGCTCGGCTTCTTAGGTCTGTATAGTCTCTACCTCTCCGTCACCCTCACACTTCCACGCGGTGAGAACCGGCAGCCAATTCGGATTTACGGCGCACCCTACCCGCTCAGTCCCGGGCTACGGGTGCGACAAGGCCCGGCTTCAAAACCGTCTTGACCATCTGGGGTACCGGCGGGTGTCGCGCAAACTCCGATGGCCGGGCGAATATCGCTCGGACGAATCCTCGTGGGAACTGTATCTGGAGAATTCGTGTATCCGGAAGGCCGGATGAAGGGTCATCCCGTACGACTGGTCATCCAGGACGGTCAGGTCTCACATATCCTCCGGCTCCCCGATGAGAAGGAGGCCGAGCCGGTCAGCTTGGAGCCGCCGCTGGTGGGCGGGTTGCTCGCCACCTCTCGGCAGGTGCGGGAGTGGATTTCATTCGAAAAAATTCCACAGCACTTCCTGGATGCGGTGCTCGCCGTCGAGGATCACCGCTTCTATCAACACATCGGGGTCGATCCGCTGGCAATCATGCGCGCAGCCTGGGAGAACATGAAGGGAGGGGGGGTACGGCAAGGGGGGAGCACGATCACGCAGCAGCTCGCAAAAAATCTATTCTACACCCATCAACGCACCTTCGTTCGTAAGATTCGCGAGTCGATCGCAGCGCTCGTTCTAGAAACCAAGTATTCGAAGGAAGCCATTCTGGAAAGTTACTTGAACGAAATCTATCTGGGGCAATCCGGATCGGTCGCCGTCTACGGCGTGGGCGAGGGCGCTCACTACTACTTCGGAAAATCGCTTCAGGAGCTGACGATCCCGGAAGCCGCGCTGCTGGCCGGCATGATCAAGGGGCCGAATACCTATGCGCCCGTCAAGGATCCGGCGCGCGCCAAAAAGCGGCGGGATGTGGTGCTGCTTCGTCTGAAACAGGAAGGCAAGCTCACAGACAAGCAGTACCAGGCCGCCGTCAGCACGCCCATCCGGGCAGCCACCCTCCAAAAAGGACTGACGGATGCGCCATACTTTGTGGATTATCTCCTCTCTCAATTGGAAGACGCCGCACAGAGCGATGCGCAAGCCGGGTTGCGAATCTTCACCACGCTCGATCCTGAGCTGCAACGCATCGCGGAAGAAACGGTGAGCGCCGGTCTCACACGGCTGGAGTCTCGGTATCGCTTCCTCACATCGAGGAGCGGGGAATTGCAGGGCGCGCTGGTGGCGCTCGATCCCAAGACAGGCAGTGTCCGAGCCATGGTGGGGGGACGGGACTACCGGGTCAGCCAGTTCAACCACGCCGTGCAGGCCAAACGTCAGGCCGGATCGTTATTCAAGCCGTTCGTTTATCTCGCCGCTTTTGAGCGCAGTGTCGAATCGAAAGACCCAGTCATCACCCCTGCCACGTTGCTCGACGACTCGCCGATCAGCTTCGCCAACGGGGAGACTCCCTGGTCTCCGCAAAACTATGATCGGAAGTTCCACGGCCAGGTCACGGTCCGCACCGCCTTAGAGCAGTCCCTCAATATTCCTGCCGTCCGGGTCGCGCAGACCGTGGGGGTTCCCCGAATCATCGAGATGATACGTCGACTCGGCGTCAAAGGACCGATGGACGAAGATCTCTCGTTCGCCTTGGGCACCTCGGACGTCTCACTATTGGAGATGACCGGCGCGTTCGCTGCCTTAGCCCAAGAAGGCCGCTTTGTTCCCCCAACGGGTGTGAAGGCGCTTGCCGGAGACCGACCTGGAGAGTTCCTGATGGAAGCGGCGCCGGAGCCGGCTCAGGTCTTTTCACCCCAATCCGCTTACCTCGTGACATCAACCCTGAAGGGCGTGGTGGATCGAGGCACGGCGGCGCAGGCGAAGGCGATGGGGCTCACGGCTCCGGTCGCCGGCAAGACCGGAACGACCGACGACCATCGCGACGCGTGGTTCATCGGGTATACGCCCGATATCGTCATCGGTGTCTGGGTCGGATACGACGATGGCGCAACACTCAAATTGACCGGAGCCCAGGCGGCGCTTCCCATTTGGGTTGAGTTTTTTCAGAAGGCGATCGCCATATCGATAAATGACTTTCCGGTCCCGGCCGGAATTGTCTCGCGTATGATCGATCCGCAAACCACGCAGCTTGCGACTTCCTATTGTCCGGAAGCGCGCGAGGAAATCTTCATCGAGGGGACTGAACCCACCATCTTCTGCGAGGTGCACAGCCCTGGGTTCATCGATCAGCTCAAACACATGTTCGGAATGTGATGTCCACTATGCGGGAGAACCAATCTGCGAGGTCATCTCCGTCCAGAGCGATCATTCACTCTTGTATCTATACAGCCAGCGGGCCGTTGTTCCCCCTACATTTCGTATCGTATGGCGCACATGCGCCGGAATCAACACCTCTTCCCGCTGCCGAGTCCGAAATATCCGGCCCTGCATTTCCAACTCGAGTTCTCCTTCCAGCACCATCAGCGCATCGTCCATCGAATGGACCGAGTCAATCCACTGCCGCCCCGGCGGATCGACCCACAGACTGCACGTGAAGCCGCGGGCGCCAATCATGCTCAGTGTCCGGCCGACTCATCGTCATTTTGCTTCAGCACTTGATCAATTCGGACGGTAGTGGCGTCCCGATATGGGTAGGAATAGATGATAGCTGAGTCAAATTAGAAGCTCTTCACCTTGCTTGACTGAAACTTTCCTCACTCAATTACTTGATGGATCATCGCTACGCTGCCTGAAAAGGTTGATCAGGCCTTGCGGTACTGGGGCACCAATTCCAATAGTGCCATCCTTATCCACGACCACTCCTGCCCCCACACCGTCAAATAAGCCATTTTTAAGCTCCAATCCTCCAACATTGATCTTGCGGTCTGTCACAGACGCCGTCACCTCTTGACCTCTTATCGTGCCAAAGACAACACTCGTTGCTGAACCAGGACGGACTTTATAAAGAAATCTGCCTGAGGTGCGCTCTGTTGCTGTCACAATGCCGGGAGGTGACTTTAAGACGTCCGAAAATACGTTTTCGACCGGAAGATTCTTTCGGACTTCGAAAACGGGCTTGCCTTTGTGTTCCAGAACAACGCTAATTAAAGGATCTTGGCCACTTTGCTCAATGATGAAATATCGCCCCTCGAAAGCCAATGGAACGGAGCAGTTGATGAACTGATTCCCTCCGAAGCTAACCATATTGATTCCTCCTCTTCGTAAAACAACGGAGTCAACATGTGACTCATTTTGGACTGAGGCGATTGTGTTCAGCTTCCTCTTAAAAACCTGCAAGGAACACCTTCCTGACCGCCGTACCACAGTCGAAGACCACGGCGATGGTAATACCTAACGTTTCCACTCCTGAGTGGCGGGGTGCCGGGATGGGGCGTCTTAGCGAAGAGTCGCTGTCCCTTGTTCCGTCCCTCCTACGACAACTGAAACTTCTCGTTCACGAATGTGTACTCGAAGATGCGATTGATGTGCACACCGGCGCGTGACGCAAAGAATTGGGCCGTCGCGCCGTACCCCTTCGGCACAAAGAGGTAGAACTGCAACCCCAGTGCCATGTAATCCTGCCATCGGCCGTGGGCATCCAACTCCGAGAAGGACTCTTCCGTTTCGACTTCAGCGATCCACTCAACCGTGTTGCGTTCCGTGTTGAGTTGCCATCCGACAAGATCGGGATATTTTCTGTCCGCTGTCTTCCACGCATTTTTCTTCGACGTGTTGACCGTCACCTGACAGTGCATGGTGTTCGCCCAACGCTGCGCTACCAGATTCACGATCTCGTCATGACAATTGACGCTGTCCGCACCGATCATTGCATCCATTCCGCCTCCGTAAGTGAACCATCAAGGATTTGTTGCCTTTGATCAATTAACCAGCCGGTTTCCTTGCTTTGTCCTCCTTCCTATGAACAGCCGCTGGTCGAGCCGCAATTCATGCACTTCAGACAGTTTCCGTTGCGGACGAGCATGAACTCTCTGCACTGCTGACACGGATCGCCTTCGTAGCCTTTCTGTCTGGCGATCTGGATAGCGGTGGCGGTCAGTGTCAGCGTTTCCCGCTTCAACTCCAGCTTGTGCGACATATTGCTGTGGCCGTTCCCGTTGCCGCGCCGCGCCGGGAAGACCTCCGTGCTGATGGACTGGGCGGCCAGCGTCTGCGGATCAGCCGGCTCGCTGTCAGCACATTCGGGGTCTTGGTCGTCTTTCTTCACCGTATCCATCCGCAGATCGTCCGGCACGACCTGCGCTAGATCGTGGCGGTCCAGGTAGGTGATGGCCAACTCGCGGAAGATGTAGTCGATGATCGAGGTGGACATCTTGATCTGCTCGTTGAGTCTGACGGGCCCGTTCGGCTCGAACCGCGTGAAGACAAACGCTTCGACGAACTCCTCCAACGGCACGCCGTGTTGCAATCCCAACGAAATCGCGATGGCAAAGCAGTTCATTAAGCTGCGGAATGCCGCTCCTTCCTTGTGCATGTCCAGGAAGATTTCCCCCAGCGTTCCATCGCTGTACTCGCCTGTTCTGAGATAAATCTTGTGTCCGCCGACGATCGCCTTTTGCGTGTAGCCGTTCCGCCGCTCCGGCATGCGACGTCTCCGGCCGATATAGCGGACCATCACGCGCTCGGTGATCTTCTCGGCCATTTTCATGATGTCGCCGTTGGCCGCGGCCTCCGCTTCTCCGGATTCCGTGGAGGCGTTGAGCGGCTGGCTCAGTTTTGAGCCGTCCCGATACAGCGCGACCGCCTTGAGCATGCTGCGCCAGGCCAACAGGTACGAGGCCATCACCTCCTCCACCGTCGTGTCGGACGGCATGTTGATCGTCTTGCTGATCGCGCCGCTGATAAAAGGCTGAGCCGCGGCCATCATACGGATATGCGCATCCACCGGGATGAACCGCTGGCCGCTCCGTCCGCACCGATTGGCGCAGTCAAACACCGGCAAATGCTCCGCCTTGAGATGCGGAGCCCCTTCGACCGTCATGGTGCCGCAGCAGTAATCGTTCGCTGCCGCGATCTGCTCCTGGGTGAACCCTAACGCCTTGAGCATATTGAAATTCGGTTCGTTCAATTGGGCATCGGTAAGCCCGATCTTCTCGCGACAGAACGCCTCGCCTAAGGTCCACTTGTTGAAAGCGAACTGAATCTCGAAGGCCTGGGCTAATGCCGCCTCCAGACGGTCCAGGGCCGCGCCGTCAAAGCCTTTGGCTTGCAATGCTTCGTGATTGATGAACGGCGCGCCGTTCAGGGTCCATCGGCCCGTGCAATACGTCACGATGTCCTGGATCTGTGCCTCCGTGTATCCCAGCGTCATCAGCGCGGGCGGCAGGCTTTGGTTGATGATCTTAAAATAGCCGCCGCCGGCCAGCTTCTTGAATTTCACTAGCGCAAAATCCGGCTCGATGCCGGTGGTGTCGCAATCCATGACCAACCCGATTGTTCCGGTTGGAGCGATCACGGTGGTCTGGGCGTTTCGGAATCCGTACGCCGTCCCCAGCTCGAGGGCGCGGTCCCACGATCTCCGCGCCGCCAGCAGCAGATCCGGCGGACAATGTAGGGGCTGAATACCCTTGGGAGTGATGGTGAGTCCTTCGTATTCTTCTGGAGGCGCATTGTAGGCTGCTCTCCGATGGTTGCGGATGACCCGCAACATCGGCTCGCGATTCCGCGCATACCCCTCAAAGGGACCGAGCTCGGCGGCCATCTCGGCCGAGGCGGCATAGGATTCACCGGTCAGGATCGCCGTGACCGCGCCACACAAAGCCAAGGCCTGCGGCGAGTCATACGGAATACCCTGACGCAGCAAGACCGTTCCTAGGTTCGCATAGCCCAATCCCAGCGTCCGGAACACGAAACTCTTTTGCGCGATGGAGCGGCTCGGGAACGAGGCCATCAGCACGCTGATCTCGAGCACGATCGTCCAGAGTCGGACCGCATGGCGGAAGTCTTCGAGGTTGAATTGACCATTCGACGCGAAAAACTCACCGAGATTCAACGACGCCAGGTTGCAGGCGGTATCATCCAAGAACATGTACTCGCTGCAGTTGTGCACCACGAGTCCGGAGGCTACGAAATGATGTGTCGCCTCCTCGGTGAGATCAAATACGTCCGCATGGCCCGTAGGCTCGATGGACGCCACCTCATCAGTCAACTCATCCAGATACCACGCCACCTCCGCATTCAGATGCGCAAGAGCCGCGGCCTTTTGACTTTGCGGATGGAACCCGATCTCCCGCTCGAAGATGAACCGGGACGACCCACTGATTCGAAGCGACCACCGGTTCTTCGGAGTCAAATCGCTCCCCCAGTCTACTCGGCTGTCGTCCAGCACGGACTTGATGCCGAAGGCCAGCAGCAGCAATTGCACCTGCTCCAGCAATTCCCGCGAACTGGAATCCAAGGCGATAGACCGGCACTGTTCCCCTTCTTTCACGACCGTTCCGTCCGCCGTGAACAGACCCCGAAGGACTCCCGCCAGCGCCGGACGATCCAGATCGTACGCCGCAGCGGTGAATCGTTTTCCCTCCGGGCCTTCGTCCGACACCGCGAACTGCCGGAACAGATCAACCACCGGCTTGGAGCCGATCGTAAGCCTGGCCCCCGTCACCCCATAGGTCACCTGAGCGCCGTCGTTGTGTGCCTCTGAGCCCACCGCCCTCAGCGCCGCTCTGTGTGTATTGACCGCTTCGGCGATGGAAGTCAGGACGAGCGTCTCGTTGGCGTGCATGGTCAGGACGACAAGGGCCCCGGTGCCACAGGTTACCGATCTATTGAGGCAACGATCCCCCATGGACACGCCGATGCCCAGCGCCAGATTCGCCGGTAACGTCCGGCGACCGAACCCTGGGCCCTGGAGGAACAGTCGATCATCCGGGGTGAGGTCCTTCACGGCAACGTCACCACGCCCGTCCGTCAGCACTCGGTGATCGCCGGTGATGCGGACTTGATAGCCCGACCGGGTCGTCAACCGGAAGGTCGGTTTGCGGCCGGTGGGGAAAATCCGGGTGACCACATGCGGCTGGCTGTCTGCGCCGATGATGCGAACCGACTTTCCGACGAGTTCGTCGATGCGCTGCCAGCCCTCGCTCGTCGCGACCAGGGTGTCGCCGGTCACACAGGGATTGGACGCGTTGATGCGGCCGTCCTCCGGACAGGTGTGCCATTCATTGATCGTGGTGTCGTACTGGGTGCCGGGATCCGCGCAGATCCACGCCGCCCATGCGATCTTGTCCCACAGCTCGCGCGCCTTGATGACCTTCGTGACCTTGCCGTCCGTCCGGCGCGTGAGCGGCCAATCACCATCCTGTTCCAAGACCTCGAAAAACCCGTTCGGGATACGCAGGCTGTTGTTGGAGTTTTGACCCGCAACGGTTTGGTACGCCTTCCCGTCCCAGTTCGTGTCGTACTCGTGGAAGACAAAATGTGTGAAACCTTCCTGCGCATAGGCAAACATCCTCTGGACATAGGCCTCCGGGACAGCCGCCTGGCGAGCCGCCCTAATCGCGTCCTTGAGCGCCGGATTATTCTGAGGATTGGTCTCGATGCTGGTCCGACCATCCGCGCCGTCCGGCACATGACAGGCTTTCAAGACCGCATTGAGCCGCTGGGCACAGACCTTCGAGCCGGTGACCATGGCCGCCACCTTCTGCTCCTCGATCACCTTCCAATCGATAAATTCCTCTACATCGGGGTGGTCGAGGTCCAAGCACACCATCTTCGCGGCGCGCCTGGTCGTCCCGCCGGACTTGATCGCGCCGGCAGCCCGATCGCCGATCCGGAGGAAGGACATCAGGCCGGATGATTTCCCGCCACCCGAAAGGGACTCGTTTTCACCGCGCAATTTAGAAAAGTTGGTCCCCGTTCCCGAGCCATACTTGAACAGGCGGGCTTCGCGGATCCATAGGTCCATGATCCCACCTTCATTGACCAGATCATCCTCGATGGACTGGATGAAGCAGTTGTGAACCACGACGTTATTGGAAAGGTATTGGCCACTCTCGGTTTGAATATCGTAAACCGGCTGCACACCCATCGCTTCGACCCGTACGATCGCCTCTTCCCGTAGACCAGGTAGCAGTTTTCCGGCGAATTGATCGGAGCAGGCGACCTCAAGCTTTTGGCGCTTGTCCTCGGATACGAACCCGATCAGGTCACGGAAACGAGCGCGTGAATCCGCGTGGCCGATCGAAACAGAATACGGTGCGCTGCGATTCTCCCGGGTCACTATTCCCCGCTGGATTCGGGCATAGATTCCAAGGTTCAGTAGGAGCGCTTGGACATCGTGTGCCCAAGGTTCTGAGGTCGTTGTCAGCACAACATCAGCGATACGCGAAGCGCGGGACCGCAGGCGTACTCTCCCATCGAGCTGAAAGAGCGCGGACAGGTATGCCGCTTGGGCCTGCACCCCTGCCGTGCGAATAGCATCCGGCATTGAGAGATCAAGAGTACTTCGTAGAAGTTGATACCGGCCAGCAAACGGCCGAAGGTCTTCTCCATGGAGGCGTACCCGGCGAACATCAAGGTCCGGCTCCCTCGTCTCAAGGAAACGCACGTGGCACTGCATCCATGGAAAAACTCGTTGCACCCGTTCCACCACAAAATTGTATTCATCCTTGTCGATGGTGTTGAACTCAATGGTCAGACCGCCGTTCGTTCCTTGTTCATCACAAGTGGAAGGGTACCCCGGAGGCGCCCCTTCCACACCCACTTGTCCCACGAATCCGTCAGCCTGGAGCCACCCGACCAGAGCAGCTTCGTCAACAGTCTGTTGTTCCGACTTCGTTGTGACGGAGGTCCGCGTCGAAAGCTGAAGACGCATCCCGGACACAAGCTCATCCACACGACGCCAAACGCCGATTGAACGTCGCCTATCCAGAGCATGAACCATGTGATCGCCGGTCGCCTCAACGCACGCTCCGTTCTTGAGCCTGATGCGGAAGACCGGCTTTTTGCCGTTTGCCTTGACTGCAACGACGCGGGTGATCCCCGCGCCTTGCTCTCGACCGTCATAGACTGCAAGGCCGATGAGATTTTTCGTCACGATGTCCCCGATGAGCACTGGACCTTGAGGCGTGGCAATGCGCGCATGATACGGCTGGCATGCATGTGGTTGTGGGTGCTCAAAGGCGTTGGTTGCTTTGACCAGATCATGAGTTTGAGGATCGACATAGTGGTGTCCCTGTGAAGGACCGGAGAGGCCGTAAGCGTAGTGCAAGCCGGTGTTGAACCACTGCGGAGAATTCGGCGCAGCCATCTGGCGCGCCAGCATGTGACATAGCTCGTCGTAAAAGGCCGACGAGTCTTCTTCCGTATTGAAATAGCCGTGGCGCTTTCCCCAATCGGTCCAACAGCCGGCGAGCCGATGAAAGACCTGCCGGGCATCGCTTTCACCGGCCAGCACTGGCCGACCATCCGGTTCGGTCAGAGGATTCCCGTCGGGACCGACCTGAGGGACGCCCGCCTTCCGAAAATACTTCTGCGCCAGGATATCCACCGCAAGCTGCGACCACTGGCTCGGCGCGTCGATATTCTCCAGCTTAAAGACCGTCGAGCCGTCTGGATTCCTGATTTCAGAAGATCGCTTCGAGAACGTGATGCCCTCGTACGGGCTCTGTCCCTTCCGTGTGAATCTGCGTTCGATTCTCACGTCATCCCTCCCCCTCGATTCGCTGTAAGTGATGTGATCCGATGGCAGATGAGCTTGAAATGCTCAGATGGTCCCATATATAGCTCTTCCTATCTTTTGTCAACACAAAATGTTGTGGTGGCCTGTGGATAGCTCGGAAGAGTCTGGGGATAACGAAAACGCCGGTATTGAGGCGGAAAGGCGGGGGATCAGACCGATCTTATCAACAGGATTGAGAGAGATTATTCAGGCTAGAGCACCAGCTGTCCAAGTTTTCTTGCAATTTCTTCCTGCCCATCGACAGGGAAAAAATTCATGCCGACTCCCACGACCACAACTCGCACATCGAACGCGTGAGTTTCAAAAATACTAAATAACCCATAATTCCTTCTGACGGTGTTCGAACGAATCAGAGATTCAATGACGCGTTTGCCCTGTTGTTTGAGAAGATCACGAATGACTTTTCGCTGATTCGTCGGCTCAGTTTCGTCCATGCGGTGGAGCGCCTGACTCAACGCCGCCTGCAAGAAGATCCCGTATTCCGGTGTAGTCGGGTTGGTCGCAGCCAGCGCGACGCACGCGCTCAAGAGGATCACGATGATCAGGAGCGTTCGATTACTCATCCTGAAGCCCTGCCTTCATGGTCATCTGCCTGTCGTTCCGAAACGGTGCAGCGCCTTCGTTTGACAATTCTCATACGGTTGCCTATGTTCTTCGCCCACCGGCGACGGGACTCCAAGACAATCCGAAAAGGAGGCTGCTATGTACGTCTGGAGCAAGCGCATCGTCATTGGATTGCTGACCGCCTTCACGATCTTAATGGCGTTGTTTCTCATTCAAGACTCCGGGAACGAGACCAGCACGCTGAAACTTCACACGATCCGCTGGATTCTCCTGAATTACATCGGTCTGATGATCTGGCTCTTCGTCTGGATGTTCGATCAGGCACGAGTCCGTGGGAAGAGTCTTGCTATCTGGTTCCTTCCCTTCTTGTTCGCTCCCCTGCCCACGCTGATGATCTTTGTCTTGGTCTTACAGCGACGTCGAAAGGGATAATTGTCATCCAAGTCATTTGGCCGCTATGATCCGTCCTGCGCTCCGTTTGGACGGTCGTTCATCAGATGCGCTCGGAGTTGCCATAAAAGCCACAGACCCGGCAATGCGGCAAGAAAGGTGATGAAAAAGAACGTGACCCACCCGACGGCCTCGACGACGTATCCCGACGGCGGTCCGACAAAGACCCTGCCTACCGCCGCCAAGGCCGAGAGCGCGGCGTATTGAGTTGCGGTATAGCGGTGATCGCAGAGGGACATCATCAGCGCGACGAACGCCGCGGTTCCCATGCCGCCGGCAACGTTTTCGATCGCCACAGCTGACACCATCATCGGATAGCTCTTGCCGGTCCAGGCCAAGACCATAAAGGAAAAATTCGAGACGGCCTGAAGCACGCCGAAGACGAGCAGAGACCGGAATAGTCCCATCTTCGCCATCAGTGCCCCTCCGACCAGCGCTCCCAAGATTGTGGCGACCAACCCCATGCCCTTGTTCACCACTCCCACCTCGGACGGAGAAAAGCCAACACCGCGGATCAGGAAGGCGGTCGTGAGCGAGCCGGCGAAGGCGTCACCGACCTTGTACAGCACGATGAGCAGCAATAGACCGATCGCAGGAGATCGGGAAAAGAACTCCCGAACCGGTCCCCACACCGCTTCGTTGAGACTCCGCGGCACAGTGACCATTGAGGATGGCTCCGGGCTGAGCAGCGTCGCGCCCACGCCGAGAACCATCAGTGACGCGATGAGCCAATAGGTGGCATGCCAACCGATCTGTTCGGAAATAATTAGGGCGACGGCGCCGGAGATCAGCATGGCGATGCGGTACCCCGTGACCGACACGGCTGCGCCGAAGCCGCGCTCCTGCGGTCTCAGCACATCGGCGCGGTAGGCATCAAACGCAATGTCCTGTGACGCGGACGTGAACGCCACAGCAAGAGCCAACGTCGCCAGCAACCACGGCACTTGTGTCGGATCGGTCGTGGCCATCGCCGTGATCCCGGCGATCAGCCCGAGTTGGGCCGCCATGATCCAGCCTCGGCGGCGGCCCAACCAAGGCGGCACGAACCGGTCCATCAGAGGCGCCCACAGAAACTTAAGCGTGTATGGAAGTCCCACGAGGGTGAAAATCCCGATCGTCCGTAAATCAACTCCGGCGACGGTCAGCCATGCCTGAAGGGTGCCCCCCGTCAGCGCCAGAGGTAGTCCTGACGCGAATCCCAACGGCAACATGACGCCGACGCGGCGATTGGTGAAAATATCGAAGAAGGTTGGAGGTTTCACCTGGCCTCGCAGAACGGTGGCGGTGCATTATGCCCAAACCGACAGGTCCGCTCTATGTCGTTCTCGGAGAACAAGATTGGATTGCAGCAGATAGGAGAGTCGTCGACTCGCCCATTCGGGCGACTCGACCTGAGCAGAACGCAAGTGTCAGACCGCCGAGTTAACAGCGCTGACCGTTAAAAACACAGGGTTTGAAGCGCGACTGATCGAACTCGATGTTCTCCTGATAGACGCGCTCATTCCCGTTTACCCCGTCTTGCTCGGGGTCATTCCACATAGTGTGGTTCCACCAATAGAAGAGAGGAAATTGCTCGGTGTAGTAGACTGGGTTTCCGTAATGGCTCCGTGTGTATTCCTGCACCATTCGACCGGTGACGTAGTCCACTTCTCCGTTGCCCTTCAACGAATACAGCATCAGAAACATCCGCGCTTCATGGTCATACTGTTCATCAACCCGTGAATTTTCGTCAGGTTCGACGGGGAGCGTTTCTTTCGTCCATCCCCCATCTGGAATGAAGAATGCCAAGGCAGTTACCAAGCTCAGCAGCGCGGCTCGTACGCTCATCGTGACCCCTCAGCAATGGCGCGGATGTGCAACTTTTTTTGAATATAGCACGAGTCGTGAGGACCGTGTCAACGCTCTCCTCGAATTCTGCTTGTTCGAAGCAACCGGGTTCTCCGCTTGCCGACGCATCAACGCGTCACCTATAATGCGGCCTCATGCGAGCCTCGCTCCATACGATCGGTTGCCGTCTCAATCAGGCCGAAACGGCATTGCTTGCGGATCGATTGAGGAAGGATGGGTATCAGCTCGTCGAATTCGGTCAGCCGACGGACCTCCTGGTGCTGAACACATGCTCCGTCACGGAAGAAGCCGAGAAGGCCTGCCGTTACGACGTTCGGCGAACGCTGCGTCATTCGCCTCACGCTTTTGTGGCCGTCACCGGCTGTTACGCCCAAACTGGGGCTGAGGCGCTGCGCCGCATGCCGGGCGTCGATCTCATTGTCGGCGCTCAATACAAGATGAACCTTCCGGAATATCTTCCGGCGCCTCAGGTCCTGCGTAAGCAGCCTGCCCCTCTGCTTCTCCACACCAGAACCATCGATCGTGACGACTTCGTCCTGGACGGCGTCGGGGAAACGGTGGCCACGCGGGCGAATCTGAAAATTCAGGACGGGTGCAATTTCATGTGCTCGTTCTGCATTATCCCGTTCGCCCGGGGTCACGAGCGTAGTCGCCGACTCGACGACGTGCTCCGCGAGGCGCAGCAGTTGGTCGAGAAGGGGCACCGGGAGTTGGTGCTGACCGGGGTCAATATCGGGCAGCACCGTCATGAAGGGCTCTCTCTCGTGGAACTGATTCGGCGCGTAGAGTCCATCGACGGCTTGGAAAGAATCCGGATCTCCTCGATCGAGCCCACCACGATTTCCGACGAATTACTCGACCACATGGCCGCCTCCGGCAAGCTGTGCCGTTACCTGCACATCCCGCTTCAAAGTGGCGACGATACGATCCTTCGCGCCATGAATCGCCGGTACACGACGAGGGACTATGGAGCTTTGATCGAGAAGATCGTGCGACGCGTGCCCGATCTGGGGCTTGGCACCGACCTCATGGTCGGGTTTCCAGGTGAAGGCGCCCGCGAATTCGAGAATACCCGCAGGCTTGCAGCCGATCTCCCCTTCTCGTATTTTCACGTCTTCAGTTACTCCAAGCGGCCGGGCACCGCTGCCGCTCGTCTCAACAATCCGGTTCACCCGGCGACGGTGAAGTCTCGCAGCCAAGCTTTGTCGGATCTCTCTCGAATGAAGCGATTGGCTTTTTATCAACGGTATACGGGGCAAAAGGTCCGTGTTCTGTTCGAAACGCGTGACGATCGATCATTTTGGTGTGGTTGTACGGACAACTATCTCCGTGTCGGTGTGACCTGTTCTGCCGATCTGACGAACGTGATTCGTGACGTTATCGTCACCGGTGTGATGGACGGACTTGCCGTCGGAGACCTGGTCGAGGCCCAAGCATGATGAACACGGGATCCCCCTATCGGGTTCACATCGAGACGTTCGGGTGTCAGATGAACGAATACGACACCGAGCTTGTGCGTTCCTTGCTCAAAGCCGAAGGATTCTCCTTTACCACGGACAGAGAATGCGCGGATGTGGTGCTGATGAATACCTGCGCAATTCGGGAGAACGCTCACAACAAGGTTTACGGACACCTTGCCGACTTGAAGGCCCTGAAACGACAGCGAAACCTCGTCGTGGGAGTCTTGGGCTGCATGGCACAAAACCTCAAGCAGGAGCTGGTGGAATCCGAATCCATCGTGGATGTGCTGGTCGGGCCGGATGCCTACCGTCGCCTACCCGGCTTGATCTCCCGAGCCATCGAATCCCAGGAGCAGGGTCTCTCATGTAAGGGCATCGCTGTGGACTTGTCCGAGTATGAAACCTACGACGACATCTTGCCGGAGAGGACGGAAGGGATCAATGCGTGGGTGGCCGTGATGCGTGGCTGCGATAACTTCTGCACGTTCTGCGTGGTGCCCTATACCCGAGGACGCGAACGCTCCCGGGATCACGAAGGCATCATTCGTGAAGTTGAGCACCTCGCCGCGCACGGCTATAAGCAGGTCACCCTGCTCGGCCAAAATGTCAATTCCTACCGTGATAACGATTGGGACTTCGCCCGCCTGATCACTGCTGTAGCAGACGTCCCCGGCATCGAGCGGGTGCGATTCACGTCCCCTCATCCCAAGGACTTCCCACCCCCCTTGCTGGACGCCGTTGCCGACCATCCGAAGATCTGCAAGCACATCCATCTGCCGTTACAGTCAGGCAATGATCGTGTCCTACAGTTGATGAATCGAACCTACAGTCGGAAGGACTACTTGACCCTGGTGGACAACATACGCCGGCGACGGCCGGATATTGTCTTGACCACGGACATCATCTGCGGATTCTGTTCGGAAACTGAGGCGGAATTCCTGGATACCTATCGGACGGTGCGGGAGGTGGGGTACCATGCAGCCTTCGTGTTCAAATATTCGGAGCGAAAGAACACGATCGCCGGCCGCAAATATCCGGATGATGTGCCGGAGTCGATCAAGTCGGACCGTGTCAGCCGGGTCGTCAATCTCCAAAAGCAAATCTCGCTTCAGAAAAATCGTGAGGTTATCGGCCAAAGAGTTCAGGTGTTGGTGGAAGGCGACGCGAAAAAATCTTCCGCTCAATGGATGGGAAGAACCGACGGAAACATTACGGTGGTCTGGTCTAAGAACGCCTTATCCGTTCAACCAGGCGACCTTGTCTTGATCAATGTTTCAAACGCCTCGGTCACGACCCTCATAGGCCATCCTCACTTCACACACTAGCCTCTCGGATCATCTCTCCTTTCCGGTCCCCTCGGCATGACCTTCGGAATTGACGGTCACAGGAGTGGAGACAAAACACGCCACCGAGTGCACAATTTTGAACTCAAGTTTACCCTTTCAATTTCCGCCGCGAGACACGATTACCGCATCAACACAGCGAATCGCTTTTGATTCCTCTTGAGACTGATTCGGCATCGGCTTTGCACAGAGTTTGACCAGTTCCAGCGGTTATTCACAGTAGGGCCCTTCGATGAGTTTAGAAAGCTTGATTGCTGCTGGTGTCTTTGGCTGGCTCGTCATCGGAATGGTGATGATGGGCCTTGGCATCTGGTAAGGAAAGCCGCTAGTAGCGACGAAGTGCCGGGACCGGAAGACCCAAGAGTTGTGCCCGAGCCGCCGCCCAAAGTGATTGCAGAATAGTAGAAAGGTCTGGGGCCGATTTTGTTAGCAGCCTAACGACGCGGCCTTGCACCGACGGCTCCGACACTCCCGCCAATACCCGGTCCCGGCATCCATCCAAGATCTCTCCGACACTCTCTTCCAGACGTTTCCACCGTTCTTCATCGATGGCCTCGCTGATCATATAGAACGACCCGATATAGTCCCATTCGCTCGCCAGCCCGACCTCTTTGGCATCTCGTCCTGGGGTCAGCTCATAGCGCTCGAGCAGAAATTTTCTCGACCCAGTCGTGATGCGAACTTCATTTTCAAGGATATGGAACACCCATCGTTCCCCTCTTGCCACTCGGCCCGAGGCCATGGCGTCCCAAAGGAAAAGCCGTCGCTCCGCGAGCCAGAGTCACGTGAATAACCTGACGGAAGCGGGAGCCAGCAAAGGGAATCGTCAGTTCGGGGACCCACTCTAGGACTCCGCCGGTCTCCAACGGTAATGCGGGCGACTTGAACCGACGTTTCGGACAGCGATCGATACACCCGGTTGGCGCCGGGGGTGGAAATAATCGCATGCGCCTTCGGTCGCAGCCTGATGTCGAGGGATAGATGGTCCCCACCCACAAGCCCACCGGATGGATTCAAAAGAAGCGTATAGGCGGACCCTGTCTCGTCGAGATAGATCGGGCGGAAGCAGATGCCAGGGAATCGACAGTGAGTGCGAGCGATGATCGTCTTATCGTCTTGGCGGACGTACTCGATGCGAAACTTGCCAATTCGTGCACGAGGTGGGTCGGACATCGTCGGCCCAGGTGTGGTATCGGATGCTTGCCCATGAACGATCGCGGGATTTCCGTGTAGGTGACGCTATCAGAAATTGTGGGAGATTTCCTCTCCTCTCCTTCAGCGGCTCAAAATGGACGAATTGAAGCTACGACTCGTCCGTGTGGAGCTTTGTCGAGTTTCGGTAAACCCCAAGGTCAGATTCAGGGCTTCCGTTGCGATATACCGAAGCTCGGCGGTCCCCTGATGGATTTGATCCTTTCGCCCCAACTCAACGTTACCCGCGAGATCGCTAGTCCATTCCCGATACCGGAAGTTATAGATCAAGTTCAGGCGTAAGGGTTGAGCGAGGCGAAGCTCCGCTCCCAGGGATACGTAGTACAGACGATGGGAGACGTCGAGATCCGTTTGAAGGTCGTTGCGACCTTCGGCCAATCCACGCTCATAGACAAACGCGGGGGTGATGGCAAGCCACTGCTTGACAGTCCATTTCACTTTCAGGCCGGCGCTCCAGAAGTTGGTGTCGCGCTCGGTGAAGGGTGGATCATACAGCCAGCCCATAGCGCCAGATCAGCGTCGCCGTCCAAGTCTCGCTCAACTGTCGCCGAAACTCGGCGGCCCCAATGTGAGAGGCGGATATGAGGTCGGCAAACTCGTTTGATCGTGACGTAATCCGGCCGGGTCCGAGGAACTGATTCGGCGTATACCGATAGATCAGAGTTCGCCGCTTGAAGCGAGAACTGCCAGACCACGTCCTCCGGAGACTCGAGCTGGTGAGCGATCGGCTGACTGATATTCTGATCGAGGGCGAGGCGCGCAGCAGATGAAAACTGAAAAATGTTCGTTGTGTATGAAGCCCGCGCACCAGCCTGAACCGACCACTCGGCTGCGGCGGGAGCAGAAAGCGTGAGAAGACCCAACACGACGGCGGCACGGCTGTAGGATTCAGGTACCTTTATGCGACCGCGCCCGCTGGGGAATGCGTGTTCGACCCATTCCACGACGCGCTCAAGTCCTTCGCCGGTCAGCAGATTCGTAAAGACAAACGGGAGGTCGGCGCGCATGCGGCGGCTATCCCGTTCCATAATGGAGAGGTCCGCCCTCACATAAGGCGCGAGGTCCATTTTGTTGATCACCAAGAGATCCGAGCGAGTGATTCCGGGCCCACCCTTCCGAGGAATTTTGTCTCCCTCGGCCACGTCAATCACATAGATCACATGATCGACGAGTTCGGGGCTGAACGTGGCCGCTAGATTGTCACCTCCGCTTTCGACAAAGATCAATTCTATGTCCGGATGGCGCCGAACGAGATCATCGATCGCCTCCTGATTGTGCGAGGCATCTTCGCGGATCGCGGTGTGGGGACAACCCCCGGTCTCCACGCCGAGAATGCGGTCGTGCGGCAAGGCGCCATGCTGCATGAGAATCTCCGCATCGATCTTCGTAAAGATATCATTGGTGACGACCGCTAGACTGTACCGATCCCGCAGTGTCCGGCAGAGACCTTCGACCAAAGCCGTCTTGCCCGAGCCGACCGGCCCTCCGACTCCGATAACCGGAATGCCCTTGGCTTTCGCCTGCGTCGGCTTCTCGCCGCCGTGATGATGGTCGTGGTCATGCATCTACGCATCTCCTCGTGCGGAAACCGCCGAGCTACCTCGTCTCTTCTCTTTTATGATCGGAAGAGCCTCCATTCTAAGCGCCCATGACGCATCCCGTAAATATCCTGGATTGGAGACCAGGAACTCATTCGGATCGTCGCCCCGGCTTCATGGCTGATTCTGTCCATCAGTGGCAGCCACCTTTCCAGCAGACGCTGTCCTTCACGCTGACCGATGGGTAGCAGCTTCAGGGCAGCGGAGACAAATCCGACCGCCGTGTGGTACAGAAAGGCTGCGATGGCCTCTTCACGCTTCCAGCCAGATGCGCCGAGCGTCAATCCCAGGACGACCGCCAAGTGGCCGGGCGTCTGCTCAGTCTCTATTGCAGTTCGGTAGTCCCTGAGGATCTTCCGTCCTTCGATCTGTTCAGCGGCGATCTTAATGATCTGACGTCCCATTTGGCGACTGGCCAGACGCGAGTCGCGACCGATCTTCATCGCATCAAGCTCATGATCGGCCGTCAGCGCAGTGTGCAGCCTGCCCGAGGTAGCAGCCCGGTGAGCGAGTTTCACCGCGACCGCCTCACGTCTGCCCACCCCTCCACGCAAGAGATCTTCGACATAGCGGGACAACTCAGTGGCATTCCGGACCGCACCATCTTGTACCGCAGCCTCCAATCCGGAAGAAAACGCGTATCCACCGGAAGGGAAAAAGCTGTCGATAAAGCGTAATCCTTGCAGCAGCGCACGTGTGTCCATTGGTCGATAGAACCCATCACCTGCAATTACGAATTGCTATTCTTTCTAGATTGTTGTACATCATTCCTAATCCTTCACGCTAGAAAAGAAAATACCGCTGCGCCATCGGCTGCACCACGATCGGCTCGCAGGTGAGGTGCACACCATCAGCCGTCACCACATAGGTTTCTGGATCCACCTCGATCTTCGGCAGCGCATCGTTCAGTTTCAGATCGCGCTTCTTTACGCTGCGGCATTGTTTCACCGCCGCGATGCGCTTCTGCAAACCGAGCTTCTTCGGAATCTCCCGATCCAGCCCCGCCTGCGACAGGAAGGTGAAGCTGGTGCTGCATAGAGCCCGCCCGAATGCCCCAAACATCGGCCGTGTGATGATTGGCTCCGGCGTCGGGATCGAGGCGTTCGGGTCACCCATCTGCGCCTGGGCGATGAACCCGCTCTTGAGCACCATCTCCGGTTTCACGCCGAAGAAGGCCGGCTTCCAGATCACCAGGTCCGCGATCTTTCCGACTTCGATAGACCCGACCTCGTGTGCGATCCCGTGCGTGAGCGCCGGGTTGATCGTGTATTTGGCCACGTAGCGCTTGGCCCGGAAGTTGTCGTGCTGGGACGAATCCTTCCCACCGCCCGGCGAGAGGTGTCCTCGTTGCACTTTCATCTTATGGGCCGTCTGCCAGGTCCGGATGATCACTTCTCCCAACCGCCCCATCGCCTGCGAGTCGGAAGACATCATGCTGATCGCGCCAATGTCGTGCAGCACATCTTCCGCCGCGATGGTTTCACGCCGGATCCTCGATTCGGCAAACGCCACGTCTTCCGGCACCCGCTTGTTCAGATGGTGGCACACGATGAGCATGTCCAAATGCTCGTCCATGGTGTTGACCGTGAACGGCATCGTCGGGTTGGTCGAGGACGGCAGGACATTCGGCTCGCCGCAGACCTTGATGATGTCCGGCGCGTGGCCGCCGCCCGCCCCTTCCGTGTGGAAGGAGTGAATCGTCCGTCCCTTGAAGGCCTTGATTGTGTCCTCGACGAATCCGGCTTCGTTCAAGGTGTCCGTGTGGATCGCCACCTGCACGTCGTATCGTTCCGCGACGCTCAAGCAGGTGTCGATCGCGGCCGGCGTCGTACCCCAGTCTTCATGCAGCTTCAACCCGATGGCGCCCGCCTCGATCTGCTCGTTCAAGCCTTCCGGCAGCGACGAGTTGCCCTTTCCCAAGAACCCGAGATTCATGGGAATCCCATCCGAGGCCTCCAACATCCGGTAGATGTTCCAAGGGCCGGGGGTGCAGGTCGTCGCGTTGGTGCCGGTAGCCGGACCGGTCCCGCCGCCGATCATCGTCGTGATGCCGGCGGAGAGGGCTTCCCAATACTGTTGCGGACAAATAAAGTGAATGTGGGTCTCGACGCCGCCGGCCGTCACGATGCAGCCTTCGGCGGAGATGGCTTCTGTCCCCGCGCCTACCTCCATCCCCCGCGTGACGTTCGGCATCAGATCGGGATTGCCGGCCTTGCCGATGCCGACGATGCGCCCGTCCTTGACGCCGATGTCCGCCTTGACGACGCCCCAGTAATCGAGAATCAGCGCGTTCGTGATGACCGTGTCGAGCGCGCCGCTCGCGCTGGTCGCCCGGGGTGACTGCCCCATGCCGTCCCGCAGCACCTTGCCGCCGCCGAAGACAGCCTCGTCCCCGTATGACGTAAAATCCTTTTCAACTTCGATGACAAGTTCCGTATCGGCGAGCCGGACACGATCGCCCACAGTGGGGCCGAAGAGATCCGCATATTGTTTTCTTGGAATTTTCACCGGGCCCCTCCTTTCCCAGAGAATCCACACTCGGCCGCGCGAGCAAGGGCTCTTGCCTTCACCTGTGGGTCATCCAACGATCCATCGGTCAATCCGTTGATGCCGTGCGCCACCCGCTTACCTGCCAGGGCTACGAGGGTCACACGCTTCTCCTCGCCCGGTTCGAACCGGACCGCAGTCCCGGCCGGAATGCAGAGTTTGAATCCGAACGCTTGCTCCCGGTCAAACTTGAGCGCGTGATTGGACTCGAAAAAATGACAGTGCGAACCGACCTGAATGGGTCGATCGGCCGTATTCTTGACCGTGAGTTCTTTGGTCGCGCGCCCTTTGAATGCCTCCACGTCTCCCGCGCCAAAGAGGACTTCGCCGGGCACGACGGGCTTTGACAACTCTGCTCTGATCGCAGCGGCCAGGGAACCTCCTTTTTTTTGGAGGAGCCTTGTGAGCCTCGGCCGGGGCTCGTTTGATCTTTGTCGGCATATACCCCCCTAACTAGACAGAGAATGAGGTTGCGGGATTTGAGAGACTGGTTAGCGGATCGGGTCGTGGACGGTCACCAGCTTGGTCCCGTCCGGGAACGTTCCTTCGACCTGAAACTCGTGAATCATTTCCGGCACGCCCGGCATCACGTCTTTGCGCGACAGCAACGTGGTCCCGTAGGTCATCAGATCGGACACAGACCTGCCGTCACGAATGCCTTCGAGGACGGCGGCGGTCAGGTAGGCGACAGCTTCAGGATGGTTGAGTTTGAGCCCGCGCCTCTTGCGGTCTGTGGCAAGCTGCGCCGCCGTATAGATCAACAGCTTTTCCTGTTCCCTGGGCGTCAGATGCATGGGTCCTCCTCTCTTAGGTTGACCTCGTTCCAGGTCTCATTGTTAAGGGGAGAAAGAAGTGGCGCGAATGTACTTTTTCCTAACGCCCCCCCCAGAATTCTGTTGCAGGGGGGCGAATGTTAGTCTAGGATTTCGCCGCTTGTCAACCACCCACTCCCGCGAAGGGAGGCCTCGCTTGGCTACCGTGGCGCTCAAGGATCAGTTTCGAGATCATCCTACATTCGGGTTCGCGGACTGGGTGCTGAGAGGAATCGGACAGGTGGTGTTTCAGAACAACCCGATCTCGGGCGGGGTAATTTTGGGAGCGATCTTTTACAACTCGTGGATCTACGGGATTGTGTGTCTGTTCGGAACCGTCATCAGCACGTTGACTGCCCTTTGGTTGAAGGCCGACAAGGGGATGATCAAGGACGGGCTGTTCGGGTTCAACGGCGCGCTGATTGCGATCGCCCTCGTCGCCTACACGAGCAAAGACTTCACGCACGGTAATCTGCCCAATGGGTACCTCTGGCTCTACATCGTGTTGAGCGCGGCATTTACGTCGGTTCTAGTTCCTGCCTTTGGAGCTATTCTGGGGCCTCATAAAGTACCAGGACTCACTATGCCTTTTGTATTGGCCACCTGGTTCTTTCTGGGCGCGTTGCTGCAGTTCGGCACCATTGATGTGTCCGACGCCCTCAAGCCGACCTCCCCTTCAGACTTTACCGGTCCGAGACCGGACTACACCTGGATCACCTGGTTTCACGGAATTACGATGGGCATCGCAGAGATCTTCTTTCAGGACAACTGGGTGACCGGAGTAATCATGTTGATCGGGATTGCCATCAATACGCGGGTTGGCGCGCTCATGGCGCTCATGGGCTCCACGGTCGCCGTCGCGGTGGCCGTCACGTACGGCGCGCATGATGAGGCCATCCGCGACGGGTTGTTCGGCTACAATGCCGCGCTGACCGCGATGGCCCTCGGCGGACTGTTCTCTCTGCTCACCTTACCTGGAATCGTCTATACCCTGATCGGCGTCCTGGTCACAGCCCGAGTCTGGGCGTCCCTCGGCATTTTTCTAGAACCAACCGGCATGCCGGTGCTGACCTCCGCCTTCGTCTTCGTGACGTGGCTGATGCTGTTGGCGGAAAAAGGCTTTACAGCGTTGGTCTCCATTCCACCGGCAGAGGCGACCACCCCGGAGGATAATCTGGCGCGGTATAAGGCGAGTCAGAAGAGATAAGTCACTTCCAAGGAGAGCGTCGGCTGGTAGTTGGTGGCTCGTCCGCCGACCTGGAACACGTTCTTGTCGGACTTGTCATAGCGATATTCAAGGCGGGTCGTGATGGTGGAGATGGGTTTGAACTGCAGGGTGGCGGTGACCTCCCATAATGTCTGTGCGACCGGCGGAGCTGGGGCGGTGGAAGTGGCCCCGAAGCAGACATTGGCCCTGGGCTGATAGGCGGTCGTCCCGCCGCAGGTCGTAAAGCCTCCGGCATCTTCAAATATCTCGCCTCGAAGCCTGACTCCCCATTGGTGATTGAAGTCATACATCACATAGGTCGCGACACCGTTCCAACGCGCATTTCCGGCCGAACTGATCACACTACTGTTCGGTTGGTTGGCGTAGTAGGACTCTAGGACTGCTGATGCCTGCTCAGTCAGGTGGAAGCTGAGAAACCCGCCGACAAGAATGATGGTGCCACCATTGGTTCCGGGTGCGCCCGGCCTGGTTCCTGCCAGGCCATACAGCGTGAGTCTCACCTTGTCCGATGGCGTGATCGTCAGAGCCGATTCCAGAAGCGGGTCATATTGGGTATTGGCTTGAGCCGAGTTGATATAGCCGATCGCTCCTACGGACAGGGAGACGTGCTCATTGAATGCATAGGATGCGCGCGCCCCACGCGTCGTGAAGGGCTGACCAAGGCCAAACAGCCACGAACGGGAATAGTTTGGGTTGCGCGGGCCCTCGATGACTTCGTACCCAACCAGGCCATTCACCTGGCCGAGTGTCACGTCCAATCCGTTACCGATGGGAGCGATGTGGTGAATATAGAACTCCTGAAAGTCCGCATAGGGGCTCAGATTGACGCCGCCGATAAAGGCGGAATCTTTCCCGGCATTGAATTTGACTTTAAACCCGGTTCGATTCAGCCAATCACCGGCGGGCTTCGCCTCCCTTTCAAGGACAAATTGGGCAAGATTCGGCCGAAACTCGTTCGAATTTACGTCAAAGATGCGGAGCTGATTGATCCGGTTGGAGGGATTGTTGAAGTTCTGCGTGTAGGAGCCTTCGAGATATCCGTAGAACCGAAGACCGAGGGATTCAGACAGAGGCCGCCCCTCGACGGCTTTCTCAGCCGCCTTGTGACGAAGCGAGACGTGCTCCTGCTCGCCAGCAACCGTGGCCGGCTCTTCCTCGGCGAGCGCATCATGGATATGGGCAATTGAAACCGAAAGGATAACGGCTAAGAGAATTGGACTGGCAGGGAACGGAACAGTCCTATGCAGCGGTCAGCTCCTTGCCGTGCGAGCGAGTGAGCATGATCAACGCCGTCCGTCGATCACTTCATGGAATGCCTAGGACTTCTCTCGCATCATAGTACATCAACCCGTCCGAGGACTTCCGTCCCTTGAACAGCAGAAGCGTCACCGACACGCTTCGCTGATACGTCAGCGCATCAAATCTCTGCCCCATCACAAAGGAATCGTAACCCTCTCGGAGGGTGACCTCCGCGCAGCGCCTGTGCAGAAACTCATCAAGCGCCGTCTGTGAAGTAAAAGGACTCACGCGATATTCGACCCGAAAGGTATCCTCTTTCAGTTGAGTGATCTGCTCAGCAGGCGCCTCGTCCAACGGCTGATACCGTGTGGTCGCGCAACTCTGCAGCAAGAGAATTAGGCTTAACTGGACCAGTCGAAGCGTGACAGGCATCTTCCTAGCCTCAGGATCATCCCATTAAGCAACATGATTTCCGCCAATGGCCAGGAGTGGAACGCGTTTTTACTCCTCCCGCAGAATGCTAAAGAACTTTCAGGAATCCTTAGCGCGCAAGAGACGAACTTGGAGGATTCCGATATACCGTAGAGAGCTTTAGTCTCTGCCGACCCACCACGGCAAGTCCTGTCCAAACTTAACAGCCCGTTCCTTCGCCAAACGATCACGTTGTTGAATGCGGCTCACAACGTACGCAACGGCTTCGCCGTCTGTCATTATCTGGATACCCCTGCGCTTCAGCTCTTCCCTCTTACCAATAATTCCACCTGGTTGACGCTTTGATCCCCCATCATTGGTCACAAGGATTGTCTGATACTTTCCTGCCGTGAAGACTATACTAGCATCGTTGCGTTCCGACTCTGACTTTGCGCCGTTGGGGAATAGAATTCTTTCTATTTCTTGAAGTTCTTGTCGTTCGTTTTCCGTCGTGGCAAGCGGAGAAGAGTAGATATACTCTGAGCGCTTTGGAACTCCGGTGAGCATCGTTACCACTGGTCGCCTCGTTTAGTGCTGGCTGGGACATCTCGATTGAAATCACCTCATCATCATGCCACTTTTCCAACCTATTCATGTTTTCGAGGGTGCCACGCGCATTAATTCGGTTTGTATCTATATGAAAGGCAAGATCGGCTATCCTTCGATTGATGGCGTTCAAAGTGGGCTGCTGCCGGTGTGGTTGACACCCGCTTACGCTACTCCGGCCTTCATTTCGAACTCCATCGGGCTGAGATACCCCAGCGTGGAGTGCCGCCGCGTCGGATTGTAGAAACGTTCGATGTAATCGAACACGTCGGCCCTCGCCTGGGCTCGCGTGCGGTATGTCTTAGCTGCCGTGCGTTCGGTTTTTAGTGAGGAGAAGAAGCTCTCCATTGCCGCATTGTCCCAGGCGTTGCCGGCCCGGCTCATGCTACAGGTGACGCCGTGGTCGGCCAAGAGCCGCTGGAAAGGCTCACTCGTGTACTGGCTGCCTGGATCAGAGTGATGCAGCCCGGTCTCGGGCTTCCCCCGCCGCCAGAGCGCCATCACGAGCGCATCGGTGACGAGTTGCGCGGTCATTGTCGCACTCATGGACCAGCCGACCACCCGTCGCGAAAAGAGATCGATGACGGCGGCGACGTAGAGCCACCCTTCGGCGGTCCAGAGATAGGTGAAGTCCGCAACCCATTTGCGGTTCGGCGGACGAGGCGTCAAAGGACCGGTTGAGCACATTCGGCGGCCAGGGCGTTCGTCGAGTGCACGGCCGTCTCGGCGGGCACCCGACGCCGTCTAGGACGTGCGCGCAAGGCCGTTGCCGCATCAGCCGCTCGATCCGATGAAGGCCGCAGGCGATTCCCTCCGCGAGCAGGTCGTGCCAGACACGTCGAGCCGCCGTAGGTGCGGTCGCTGGTGAGGAAGCTGGCCCGGACTCTGGCGCCGCAGCGCTCGTCGGGCGAGCGCGAGGACTGGGCGGACGAGTCAGCCAGGCATAGAAGCCCCCCCGCGAGACACCGAGCGCCTCGCACAACCACGCCGGCCGGCCAGATCCCCCGGTGCTTCGCGATGAAGGCGAACTTCACAGCGACTCCTTCGCGAAGTAGGCCGCGGCTTTTTTTCAAGATGTCCCGCTCGGCCTTGAGCTTGGGCACTTCGCGGCGGAGCCGCGCGATCTCAAGCTGATCGGGCTTCATCTGCCCCTGGCCAGGGAAGGCATGCTGCGGATCGGCTGCATCTCTGCACCCAGCGCCAACACCGTGCTATGCACGCCCAAATCGCGCGCGGCTTGCGCCACGGTCACCCCGCGTTCCCTGATCAGCTTGACGGCCTCAACTTTGAACTCCCGCGTAAACTTCCGTCGCTCCATGGCTCACCTCCGGTTTCATCCATACACCTAACTCGGTGTCTTTGAAACCGGCAGCAGCCCAAAGGCCTCCCTCCCGCAATAGCTCGGTTCACCAATCTCCTGTCTGCACTGTACCACTAGCTCCGTTTTTCTAGCTTCACTTTGCTCTAGGTGAGGCCCTACTGCGCGCGTCCATTACACCCACCCACCCCAAGCCTGCCAAGACAGGCTTTCTTCCCGTGGGACGTGCCCCTTTTTTCTTCACCCGCCCACCATGGGCTCGCCGAGACGAGCCTCTCCCAAGGCGAGCACCCTGCGAGCGTGCGCGTTCTGCGAGCAACTGAGACCGACCTGGCTATCCCATGTCCTAGACGATCAAATGCTGTTTCACCTGTTCCGCGCTCAATTCCGATGTCTTGCCCGTCGCCACCACCGCTCTTCTCTTGTTCTTTTCCTCAGTTCTCCATCACTCACAACGGGCAAGGCACCTATTTTTGACGGAGTGGCTGGGTCAGGCTCTACTGCGCGCGTCCAACGAGGGCCTTCTGAGGCCGCGCGTTGCGCGAGCACGGAGTCTGACCCAGTCGCTCCGTCTCCGACTATCCTGTCTTCAAACCACCAAATGCTGCTTCACTTGCTCCGCGCTTAACTCCGATGTCTTGCCCGTTGCCACCACCGCCCCTTTGGCCATAATCACGTAGGTGTCCGCGAGTCGCGCGGCGAATTGAATGCCCTGTTCCACCAGCAGGATCGCGAACTGTCGCTGGGTCTTGAACCCGATGATGACTTCCTCGATGTGATCCACGATCGAGGGTTGGATGCCTTCCGTCGGCTCATCGAGCAACAATAGCTTTGGTTTCGCTAGCAGCGCCCGGGCGATCGCCAATTGCTGTTGCTCACCTCCGCTCAGCACCCCGCCCGGGCGTTCCAGCAGCACCGTCAACCTGGGAAAGAGTACAAACACTTCCTCAAAGGCCGCCTTTTCAGAAACGTGATTCCCCGACGGCGGTCTGGCCTCAAGGCCAAGCTGCAGATTCTCCCGCACGGTCAGATGGGGAAAAATTTCTCGCCCTTGCGGCACATACGCCAGGCCACGGCGGATTCGACGATCGGGCGTTTCGTGTGAGATATCGGCGCCGTTGAATTCGATTGTTCCTGTCCGTGATCGCAGGAGTCCCATGATGGTCTTAAGCAGGGTGGTCTTGCCGACACCGTTCCGACCCATGAGGCAGAGCACCTGCCCCGGCTCGACTTCAAACGTCACATTCCTGAGAATGTGGCTTTCGCCATAGTACACATTCAGGTTATCGAGCCGCAGCATCCGCCACCCTTTGCCGCCCCAGATAAATCTCGACCACGCGCGGATCGGACTGAATCGTGTCCACCGGCCCTTCACACAGGACCATGCCTTCGTGCAGCACCGTGATCGTACGGGCAATCTGTCGCACAAACTCCATGTCGTGTTCAATCACGATGATGGAATGGCGGTCAGCCAGCGACTGCAGCAGCAGGCCTGTCTGCTCGGTCTCGCGGTCGGTCATCCCGGCGACCGGTTCATCGACCAGGAGCAGGGCCGGATCCTGCAGCAACACCATCCCGATTTCCAGCCACTGTTTCTCCCCGTGAGAGAGCGCTCCGGCCCGTACCATCGCCTTGTCCGAAAGGCCGATTGTCTCCATCATCGAGCTGATCTGTTGCGCTTCCTCCGCGGTTGGCTTCGACCGCAACGTGGCAAGCACCCCCTTGCTGGTCCGGCGGAGCGACAGGTCCAGATTCTCCCAGACAGTCAGGTTGGTGTAGACCGAAGGCGTCTGAAACTTCCGACCGATGCCCAGCGTCGCGATCTCATGCTCCGGGCGTCCGATCAGATCCGTATCCTTGCCGAAGATCACCCGACCGGCGACAGGCATCACCTTTCCGGAGATCACATCCAGCAGCGTGGTTTTACCGGCGCCGTTGGGTCCGATCACGACCCGGAGTTCACGATAATCGACGATGAAGTTCAGATTACGGAGGGCCTTGAACCCGTCAAAATCGACGGTGACGCCTTCCAGGTAGATTATTGAGCCGCGTTCCGTAGAACCGGTCACGAGGTTGCCACCTTCTTGGAAAGACCCGGCCAACGGAACTGCCGACCGCCGCTGAGCTTTCGAACGAGGCCAACAAACCCCTCGGGAAAGAGGAGCACCACCGCCACAAAGAGTCCTCCGAGGAAGAAGGGCCACAGGTCGGGGAAATGATTGGTCAACACGCTTCGCGCCCAATTGACTCCAATGGCCCCGAACACCGCGCCGACAAGGGTCCCGCGGCCGCCGACCGCGACCCAGATGACCATTTCCAGTGATGGGAGCACGCCGATCTGACTCGGGGTGATGATGCCGACCTGAGGCACATAGAGCGCGCCGGCCAAACCGGCCAACGCGGCTGAGACGACAAAGACGAAGAGCTTGTAATTGGAAGGAGAGTACCCTGAAAAGAGCACCCGCTGCTCGCTGTCCCGGATGGCCACCAGAACCTTTCCGGCGCGCGACCGAGTAATCCAGCGGCACACGAAATAAGCCATTCCCAGGCAGAGGACGGTCACGACGTAGAGTGTACGTTGAGTGCCCGAGTCGCTCAGGCGGAAGCCGAGTATGGTTTTGAAATCGGTCAGCCCGTTCGTGCCGCCTAGGTTGGTCTCATTTCGATTGAAGACCAGCCAGGCGGACAGCGCCAATGCTTGAGTGATAATGGCGAAGTAGACCCCTTTGATCCGACTGCGGAAGGCGAGGAATCCAAAGATCGTCGCAAAGAGCGTGGGGATCAGGATCGCCGCGGCAAGAGAGAACCCAAAGCTATAAAAGGGTTTCCAAAAAAACGGGAGCTTCTTGACTTGATTCCATACCATGAAATCCGGCAGGGCGCTTCCATACACACTTTCGGTTCCGATCGACAACATGAGATGCATGCCGATTGCATAGGCGCCCAACCCGAAAAAAACTCCGTGGCCGAGGCTCAGGATCCCCGTGTAGCCCCAGATCAGATCGAGTCCCAGCGCCAAGATGGCAAAGGCGAGAAACTTCCCGAATCGGTTCAACGTAAAATCGGAAACATGGAGCCAGGAGTCCGGCGAGGGCATGACGTTAAGGAGCGGCATGCCCATGAGAAGAACCAAGCCGACCACCCAGAAGGTAAGACTTTCGCCTCGCTCACCGCCATGCCCGTTATCTCGCCAGACGTTCATTCTTAAATACTTACGCTCTGATGTTGAGGTTCAGGCTGAGGTTGAGCTTGAGCAAGATTGTGCTCAGGCAGAGCCTTACTACCCCTCGGCATGACGCCCTTTGATGGCAAAGAGTCCGGATGGACGGCGTTGGAGGAAAAGGATCACAAGGATCAAGATCAGCACCTTCCCATAGACGGCGCCGAAGCTCGGCTCCAGAAGCTTGTTCAACCCACCGATACCTAACGACGCCACGATAGTGCCCGCCAGCTTGCCGACGCCGCCGGTGACGACGACCATGAAGGAATCCACAATGTAGTTCTGGCCAAGACCGGGTTCGACATTCCCGACCAGCGTGAGGGCGCAACCGGCCAACCCCGCCAACCCTGAACCGAAGGCAAAGGTATATGCGTCCACTCGACGGGTTGCAATACCCAGGCAGGCGCTCATATCTCGGTTCTGCATGACCGCCCGCACCCGGAGCCCGACACGCGATCGAAAGAGAAGTAAATAGATTCCGACGACGCAAATCACCGCCAGCCCGATGATGAAAAGCCGGTTATACGGGAGCTGCACCCCAACCATGACCTGCGCCCCCCCGCTTAACCAACTGGGCGCGGCAACCGAGGTGAGGTCTCCGAACCAGACCCGGGCCGCCTGGATCAGAATCAAGCTCACTCCCCAGGTGGCAAGCATCGTTTCTAAGGGGCGGCCGTAAAGAAACCGAATGATCGTCGCTTCGAGCAGAAGTCCGAACAGACCCGCCGCCAGAAATGAGCAGGGCATGGCCGCAAGGAAGTAGTAATCGAAGAGGCTGGGCTGAAAATGCGCCTTAAATACCTCCTGCGTCAGGAAGGTGGCATAGGCGCCCACCATCATCAGTTCGCCATGTGCCATGTTGATTACGCCCATTAGACCGAAAACGATGGCCAAGCCCAAGGCCATAAGCAAGAGAATGGAGCTGAGACTGATTCCCCGGAACACGGTCTCGATCGCGCCGGTCCAGGTTCCCCAGACTTCGATCCGCTCAATCGCTTCGCGCGCTGCCTGGGTGACAAGCTGTGCGGACTGATCCTCTCCATGATCTTTGGTTGCTGCCAACTCTTTGAGCGCGGGGATTGCATTTTGACTGTGAAGTTCCCCGAGTTTGGCGGCCGCCGCCGCCTTCATGGCGCGGTCGTCACTCGACAGGTTAATGAGGTTGATGGATTCTTCGATCGTATAGCGCGCCCAGCGATCCGACTCATGCTGAAGGGCCGCTTCCAGCCACGGGACGGCGACCGGCTTGCCTAACGTACCGAGATCCGTAGCGGCCGAACGGCGTTGATCGGCATCCGCGCCGGTGAGCTTGACCTTGTTCCTGAGAAGGTCGATGACCGGCTTCATCAGGACGCGGACGCTTCGGTCCGCATTGGCACGAAACTCTTCGAGTCTCGGCAGCAGATTGGGATCATCAGCGACGATCAAGCTGTTGATCGCCGCTTCTTGAATTGCGGGATCATCACTCGACAGATTCGCCAGGGCTCGCTCTACCGAGGACGGCGGAGGGGACGCAATAGCCCCCTCCGCCGCGATAACATTGCTCGCGCCCACGAGCGTCGAAGCGAAGACCACTGAGGCCAATAAGACATGTCTCATTGGGATTGGCTGATGCTTCTATATCCCCGAGGGTGCGCGAGCACAGGGGGCAGTGCGGTCGTCCCCGCCTACGCCTTCTTCTGATACGTTCCCTGGTGCTTAATCCAATCGCACCCTTTGTCTGGGTTCGTGTACTCACTCCATGGTTCAGGCTTTACCAATCCTTTCGATCGCGACACCACTTTGAATTGGCCGTCTTTGAGAATTTCGCCGATCAGCACCGGCTTATGGGTGTGGTGATTGGCCTCATCCATCTTGATCTTTCCGCCCGGCGCGAGAAATTCCTGTCCGTATACCGCCTTCCGAACCGCATCCACATCGGTCTTGCCGGCTTTCTCCACAGCCTGCTTCCACACGTAGACGCCAAAATACGCCGCTTCAATCGGATCGTCTGTCACGCGCTTTTCGCCGTCCGGCAGGTTACTTTTCTTGCAATAGGCTTTGAAGTTGGCGACGAACTGTTTGTTCTGCGGCGTATCGACGCTTTGGTAATAGTTCCAGGCGGCCAGATGTCCGACCAGCGCGGTCGTATCCATGCCCCGCAATTCGTCCTCAGCCACGCTGAAGGCCATGATGGGCGCGTCTTCGGCGCGCAACCCTTGGTTGGCGAACTCCTTGTAGAACGGCACATTGCTGTCGCCGTTAATCGTGCTGATCACACACGCGCCGCCGCCGGCTGCGAATTTCTTGATCTTGCCGACGATTGTTTGATAATCCTGATGATGGAACGGCGTGTACTCCTCCATGATGTTGGCCTCCGGCACTTTCTTCGCCAGCAGCATCGCTCGCAGAATCTTGTTCGTCGTGCCTGGGATAGACATAGTCGGTCCCCAACAGATAGAACTTCTTGTGGTCCGCCGCCCTCCTTGCTCATGAGATACTCCACCGCCGGGACGGCCTGCTGGTTTACCGCCGCGCCGGTATAGAAGACATTGCGTGAGCATTCCTCGCCTTCGTACTGGACGGGGTAGAACAGCAGGCCGTTGTTCTTCTCGAAGACCGGGAGCACAGACTTCCGGCTGACCGAGGTCCAGCAGCCGAAGACGACCGCCACCTTGTCCTGAAGCAACAGCTGCTTGGCCTTTTCGGCAAACAGGTCCCAATTCGACGCGGGATCCACTACCACCGGTTGGATCTTGCGGCCCAGTAGCGCCGCCTTTTGCGTTGATCTCTTCGACCGCCATCAGCACGACATCGCGCAAGGACACCTCGCTGATCGCCATGGTGCCGCTCAAGGAATGCAAGACGCCGATCTTGATCGGGTCCTTGTCGGCCGCATACGAAAGTGCCCAATTGCCGAGGTTGCCTAGGAGAGCCGCCACACCGAACCCGGCGGCGGCCTTCGTGCTGTTTGTCAAAAACTGGCGCCGCGATTGATTGCTGTCGTTTTCTTCCTTCGGGATACTGTTTGATCCAATCGGTTTCATTGTCTTGTCCCTTTCTTGTCTACAGATTACAAGATGCTCAAGACGCACCTACCAACGAGGCCGCAGGCGGAGTCAAAACCGGAGGCGTACCTCGGGGGTACGTTGAGGATTTTGCCGAGCCGAGAACGAAGTTGGAGGCCGTTTTTAGCATCTTGTCAAGAAGTTGTACCAGAAGGAGAGCATATAGTTATCTCCAGCAAACTTCTGCCCGTTCGACCATTCAGTCCATACATAGTTCCATTCGAGTCCGGTGTAGAAGTCCGCCCACACATGATATATTCCCGACAGATAGGTTCGTTGGTTAATCAAATATTGTTGGTCCGCCGGGATGCCTCCTGCGGCAGCGCCTGCCAAATCCGAATTGAGAGGATTGTCGAAACCATAGCCGGCGAGGAACGTAAAGTCTGATGAATGGGCGTAGCTGAACTGCGCGCCGGCCAACCATGGTGCGAACCGGCAGCCCGGTGATCAGGTTCAGGCTTTGCGCATAGCGAAAGAACTCCACATCGAGCGCCTGGCCATAAGCGATCTCTCCGGAGAACTTCACCTTCTTCGTAATCGGAACAACCAGCTCCCCGCCGACGACATACGAATTGATGTCGTTGCCTGACGGAAGGAGCGGAACGCCGGTCAGAGATGTTGCAGCCGGTGAAACCGGAGCAGAACGGTAGTACCGGTAGGCCGCACTGACAGCTATCGAAAACCCTTGCAATGATCCCGTTCCTCCCGTAGGCTAGCCGAGCGCCGGCGTACGGCATCTTGACCGGATCATTGAACGCGTTCTCCGAGCAAGTAAAGTTGGAAGGTTGACCACTGCACGTACCGCTGAAGGCGCCGGCGCCATGGCCGGTAAACGGTTGCCGCTGCGTGTAGGGATTGATGGCCGACAGACCGCGCTCAAACCGAAATGCGGTCAGCAGTCCCTTCAATATTGTCCGTGAAACTATGGCGAACGGTGACCTCGTGGAAGGCGCTGCCACAGATTTCCACCGTACCCCATGATTGAGAAGTCGATGAGGTCCGGGTGCAGCGCCATGACCGGCGTCCAGTCTTGGCCGACGGTCAGACTCGTACGTTTGTAGGCGTATGAGGCGTTTGCCAGACGAAGACGTGGCGGGAGGTTCCGGCGTTGTCGTCTGTCCGTAGAAGTCGATTTCGACGACGCCTTTCAAAGTATGCACGTCGTCCGTTCGAGCCGCGCGAATACCAAGGACGCTGTATCGAGGGTTAAGGGTGCTTGAAGAATTGCTGCTCTGACCGGCCGCTGTGGCGTATCCATTGAACTGTCCTGGATCGAGGGGGTTCATGTTTCGGTTGCTGTAAATGGCATCTAGCTCGACCCGTCCATACGGCGTGATGCTGCCCTTGGGGCTCTCCGCCGGAGTCGGGACCTGCTGCTGCCGGGTCACCCGGCCAGCTCCTTCCGCCTCGCTCGCCTTAGGGGTGACGACACCCGTCTCGCCCACCTCCTCACCGACCTGTTTCATCTGCTCAGCTTTTTCCTTAGGCGTGATCTCACCGAATTCCTCCTTCTGCTGTCGTATAACCCGACCGCCTCCTTCCTCCTGGCCCGCCGGTTCCTGTGCGAGAACCGACCGGATGGGGTACGTCGAATTCAGCCCCAGAACTACTCCAAGGACAAGCAATACGAGGCTCTCGCTCTTTTTCCTACATGTCCTCATCCGATGCCTCCGTTGTGTCAGACGAAGTGTTGTGTGCGGCTGGACCTCAGGGCGAAAAAAAACGCCCTCCCGGTCCATTCCCTGAACCAAAAGGACGTCATTGTCCCAATGTTTAAGCCGTGCCCCGAAGAGAAGGACTCCGTTGTCCTCCTCTCCCCCATTGCACAGCTGCGCGCTTATAGTCTGATCTCTTTCCTAATGTCAAGGGTTACCACATCGTACCGTCTGGATAATTGCTTATGGAAGCAGTCGTCGTGGTGGGTTCAGAACAGATTCTGATGGTACTAGTGGACTGTAACAACAAAATCGAGAGTAAACGCGATGCCGGGGATTAGCGTACTTCGCTTACGCGTGTGGCTTCTATTTGTATATGCAGAATCGAACACTACCGAATATTCGTTACAGTCCACTAGTGGTCCCAATCATGCCGAACTTGGAAGTCTACCTTGCACGCCGTCAATATCGTTTTCACTCCCGGTTTCTTCTCTTGTTGTGCTAGACTAGCGCCGCATCTGGTGAGGTCGTCCAGCGTTGTTCTCGAAACGATCAATCATTGCAATCGCACTGAGGGGTTGCTCTCAGCATGTACGTCCTCCCCTCGCCCCGAAGTCATGATTCATGAGAGTCCGAGGGGGGCCGTGTATCTTGAGCGAATCGCCGACCGGGCTGTGCAAGCAACCCACCCCATCTCGCTGGATGAGGGTCTGATCACTCGAATCTTTCGCGGTGTCCTGGTGGTGGCTGACAGGATCACACTTCAATCGCTGTTCGGCAGCGAAGCGAAGACGGCCCGAGCTTTCTCCGATGAGGATGCCGCTTTCGTCGCTCCTCAGGTTGCAAAAGCGTTTTTGCAGGCTAGGCCGGACCAGCAGGTCGGCTTCCGTCTTCTTTATGCGGTCAGTCCTATTTCGTATCCGGCCGGTGGCGGGGCCGCCGTGGGCTCAACGGCCCCGTTCCCAACCAGTCCGCAGACACAGACTACAGTGGGTGCTTTGTACGTCAATGGCTTGTCGGTTCACCTGACACTCAAGGAGTTTCAGTACGGACCGACCAGCGCCGACACCATCGGCGGTCCCAATCGGTACTATCCAGACCGGACGGGATTTGATTCGCGCGAGATTGCTTTCGTCCCACGGACAGCGGAACGCCCCGACATCTACAAATCCACAGGGGCTATTTGGCCAGCCACAGTCGAAAACCGTTGTGATCGATTATCAACTCCTGGCGAAACTTCCGGTCGGACTAACACCCGGCTTTGCCCCGGTTTCAATGAGTGAAACGTCCGCGCAGCTTCAGGCAAAAGAAGAGGCTGCCGCGTTGGTCGCGAGCCCGCCGGCCAAATCGGCCGAGAAATCGCCGTCGGATTCCGAAGAGGTTCAGTTGCTGAAGGATCTCGTGATCAAGAAGGATATGGAGCTGGAGGCCTTGAAGAAGGAGCTCCGCAACACGCAGCGTCAGTTATCGGAACGCGAAGCGGAGCTTCAAAATCAGACGAAGCGGAAGGGCAAGCCCACGCCGAAGGCACAGGAATAGTGGGTCGGAGATACAA
The DNA here is from genome assembly GCA_963703955.1 of Nitrospirota bacterium. GTDB lineage: Bacteria > Nitrospirota > Nitrospiria > Nitrospirales > Nitrospiraceae > CAVPGK01. The sequence continues at coordinate 65,577 of CAVPGK010000011.1, forward strand.
GGTTCTCAGAGGACTTCGATGAGTTCCCGATGCAGCAGCACTAAATGACTGGAGAGGGGCTCGCGGTAGTTCATCCGGCAGTAGCAGGCATACGTCACATAGGTGTCCTGCAGGCAATAGTCGGCGATATCCTTCCCTTGACCCTTCGCCCACATCTCGGCCACCTGTTTTCCACTCCCCGATTTCGTTTCGACGTTGAGGGCCCTCGCCAACACATCTAACTTTACCCAGCCGCGGGTCTCCCAATTGCTCCAGAGCGCCATGGTGTCATAGACCGGTTCAGTCCGAAACTTGACCAAGGGAATCTCACAACTGGGCCTGATCTGTTGAATGGTCGACCGTTTCCTGATGAAGGGCAGATCGAACCCTAGTCCGTTATGGGTAATATAGAGAGACGGACGAAGCTGCGCCAGTCTGGCCCAGAACTGACGCAGCAATTCTTTCTCATTGGGTCCGTACCATGAAATGGCGCCCTGGGGATCCATCGCATCCGAGAACATGATCAAGCCGATGCAAACAATGCGGCTGAACGTGCCATCGAAGGATGATTTTTCATAGAGTTCGTCTTCGCTCCGCCTCCGTTCATCCGCTTCCGCCCGGGTAAACAAATCCTCCGCATTCTGCTCTTCCGTGCAAGCAGCCGATGGGGTCAGACCCACAATTCTCGCCCATTCTTCGCGCGGCGCCTGGACTGTTTCAATGTCGAGCGCTACCTTCATAGGATTAAATCCCAGCGACTTATCATCGGCCTGGAAAGCACTGACGGCTAGGAGCCTTCCTCAACCAGCGACCTCCACATGATACTGGCATCCTGATAGGTTCCATCATCCTTTCGAACGGCGCCCGGAATGACCCCCAATTCTACAAACCCCAGGCTCTTCCAGAGACGCCGCGCCGGCTGGTTTTCAGAGAAGACGAGATTGTAGATGACGCTTCGATAACCCAATTCCCTGGCGTATTGCAGCATTGTAGCGCCCAAGAGCCATCCTAAGCCCCTGTTGCGCCACTCATGAGCTACGATGAAGCCGGCATTGGCCACCTGTCGAGCCCGCCCTGGCCAGTTCGGCTTCAAATAAGAAGGCACCGAGCATGCCTGCGTCAAGCGTGCGGTCTAGCAAATACGCCGCAACCGTGCTCTTTCCGCGGAACCAATACTCCATGAAATCGTCATGGTCCGGAAAGCGATCGTGCGGATAGGACGTTCCTTCTTCGACAATCGCCCGGTACAACCGGCGCAACGGCTCCACGTCATGCTGGTCGGCCAGTAGAAGCCGAATCGGCGTCCCGTCTTTCAACCTGGCGATGATCGGGAATTGCAAGGACCTCACGTGTCGATACGAGGACCTCTCAACGCTTCAATGACCGGTTGGTCCGCAACAGGAAATTCAAAATTGATTAGCTCTTCCGCTGTCACCCATCGGCATTCTTCACAACCAAGTGGTTGCGGCTGGCCCTTTTCAATCGAGCAGAAGAAAAAATACAATTCGACTAGCTTCTCCGGGTAGGCGTAACGCACTACCCGGTAGGGAAGTGGTAAGGCAATCTCAATGCCCAGTTCCTCTCGAAGCTCGCGGCGCAAACAATCTTCCATAGTTTCACCCGGTTCACGCTTCCCTCCCGGAAATTCCCACAGGCCTTCCAAATGGACACCCACCCTTCTTCGGGTGATCAAATAGCGACCCGCCTGTCGGATGAGGCCGGCTACAACTTGTACAGGGTGGCTATCTGGCATGGGGACCGGCGAAGAATGGAGCTAACGTTTGCGCTCAAATGGATAGGTCTTGCACATATCCTTCAGCGGACAGAGCAGACAATAAGGGTCTCGGGCGCTGCACACGGTCGCCCCGAAGTCCATCAGTGCCTGGTTGAAATCATACCCCTTGCCTTTGGGAATAAGCGCCTCCGACAAGGACCAAAGCCGAGTCTTCTGTGTTTTGGGATCGCCGGTGCCGATAAATACTCGGTGCAGGAGACGCATGACATTAGTGTCCAAGATGGGCGCATCTTCATTAAACGCAAACGCCCGAATTGCCCCGGCCGTGTAGCGGCCGATCCCCTTGAATGACAGCAGTTCGACCGGGTCCTTTGGCAGCGCACCGCCGTAGCGCGCCATCGTCTCGCGGGCGATGCCATGCAAACGATGCGGACGAATGTTGTACCCGAGGGGATACCACGTCTTCCTAACTTCTTCAGGTGCCGCCTGCGCGAGAACCGCAAGGCTGGGATAGCGCTCCAGGAATTCGTGATATTTGGGTATCACCCTCTCAACCTGGGTTTGTTGAAGCATCACTTCGGAAACCAGGATTTTGTAAGGATCTGACGTCTTGCGCCACGGAAGATCCCTCCCGAACTGCCGATACCACTTCAACAACCGGGTCTGAAAGCGCCTCTTCGTAGCGGCGTCTACCGACACTGCGGGCTTTCTCGATTTGGGATTGGAGTGAGGTTGTTGTAAAGCGGATTGTTTCCGAGACATCGATGGATTCCGTGGCACCATTGTAGGAGGGGGTGACATGAAATGCAATCCGACTCCTGTGATCGCATCACGCAGAAATGAGCGGACTCATTTGAATCAGAGACGTAAACCTGATCGAAGAACGGATTCGACTTGGGGTCCCGATCAAGTTAGGGTCCGTTTTCAACTCAGTAGAGGCACGCTCAAAGGGTCATGGCGAGAAGTTGAACTCCGGATGCGCAGGCAAGGGGATAAATCTTGGAGGATGAAACTGAAGTTTGATCAGCAACGATGGATGGGCACGGAGAAGCAGTCTACAGACACACACGATTGCGACCATCTCTTTTCGCTTTGTAGAGATTTCTGTCTGCACCAGTCATCGCAATGTCGAGGCCGCCTGGGTCATCAACTGGGTTGAATGTTGTGCCGCCGACACTTATCGTGACTGAGACTGAACCTGAGAGCTCTTCAATAATAACTGGCGAAGACTCGACTGCTAGACGAATTCTCTCGGCCACCGTCCGCGGATCCGTAACAGGAGGATGCAACAGTAGAATGAATTCCTCCCCCCAGCGACCTAGTAGATCGCCCGGACGAGTTTGCTGCCGAAGTATTCCGGCCACATGTCTCAGCACCTGATCCCCGATAGAATGCCCCCATTCGTCATTCACCTTTTTAAAGTGATCGAGATCAATCAGGAGCACCTCCACCATCTCATGCGCCTGAACCGCCCGCCACCAAATGCGCTCCGCCAGTACGCTCCAGCCTCTGCGGTTTAGAAGTTCGGTGAGTGGATCCACTGTAGCCTGATGCTCAAACAACTCCTTCAAACGGCGATACTCATCCTCACGCCGTTTCCCCTCTGTGATATCGGTTATGGTTTCCACCGCCAAGACCTTCTGACCGCTGCGAATCGGAGCCCACTGAATCAACATTGACCGACCGTCGGGTAGCGAGACCTCAGAACTTGTCACTCGTCCCGTTTCGAGCGCCTCACCTGCCTTACAGAAAGAACAACGCTCAGGGGCCTGGGCAATGTTCTCATGGCAACTTTTCCCGACGATGTCACCGAACATCGCGCACCCTGACGCATTCTGGAACCGAACCTGCCACTGTTGTGTATCAATGAGGGAAATCACGGCCGGGCTGGCATCTACGAGTTCTTTAATACTGAAGCTATCGTGCCCAGAATTGGCGTCTTGTTCGTGGAAATCGGGTGGCTGAGGTTTCATCGAGAACCTCTTAACGGAGAGCAACCGAACTAGCCCTGTGAGAAGGCACGCATCTAACATGCCACCCAGGGTATTGGCAATTCCACTTGATGAACTCCCATGCCTCTGAATGAAATCAACCCCTTGCCGGCCAGAGCAAGAGCACGAACAGGAAGGGCTTAGGGCGCTGAACATCCATCATCTAGGAAACCGTCTCACTGAAATTCCCAGTGATACACGATGAGACAGTGATCAAATATGAATAACATAGCGCGTAGGAGTTTCCCCCTTGTCCCAATGAAGTTATGGAACCTGCCAAACCCCTGATGCCGAGGCATGGACTATTGCATCAATCAATGGCACAACAGCGCAACAGGAAGGATAAGAATGATGACAAGATGAAGAGTGGAGGTTGGTGCGCCCGGCAGGAATCGAACCTGCGACAACCAGCTTAGAAGGCTGGTGCTCTATCCAACTGAGCTACGGGCGCGAGGAGTTGGTTCAGCTAGCCAGTGGAACGAACCACGAGTGGCATTTGCAAGAACCCAGTCTTACAAACCATCCTAGGAAATGATTCATTGCGGAACGATCCGATGGTCATGAACTGAGGTCCGTCAGAACAAACTGGCTTGGGGTTTGGTCGGGGCGAGAGGATTTGAACCTCCGACACCCTGCTCCCAAAGCAGGTGCGCTACCAGGCTGCGCTACGCCCCGACGCTTGAATTCCAACCACTTACAGAATGCCCTACCGCAGGAGAATCTGCAACTGTTATTAGACTGTGTGTACTCCTGGAGCTTGGCTGCTGCCGCGTGAAGGGTCCTCGGGCTCAATCGTGCTGTACCGCCGATGCATCTACTCACTCTTATGCCTGACGATCCTCATGGCCGTAGTCGTATCAACCCCTGCCTTGCGCAAATTGGTACTCGCGGTGTGGCGAAAGTCGTGGAGGCGCCAATTGCTAATTCCAGCTCCTCGGCAGGCGGCGGCAAACGCGGTCGTCTGGTTCTTCCAAACTTCTCTTATACAGAAACACATGATTGGTGTCTAGGCGTCGCTCGCGCCATAGCTCGACGAATATCTCGCAAACCTCGTCAGTCATCGAAACCACCCATGTATCGCAGTTCTTGGTCTTCCGTAAGGTGAACTCCTTCCGGCGCATATCCACGTCCGCCACTCCAGCTTCAACAGCTCCCCTCGACGTGGCCCGACAGCATGAGCAACAATCTAAAGCCTTCGCAAATGAGGCGCTGCTGTCGCCTTGAGCCGAAGCCATTCGTCCATGCTGGCAATCCGGTCGCGCTCATTCTTTGGATCCGGCTTCTCAACATGGCTGGCAGGATTATCCTGCAGGAGCGTAAATCTCGGGCTTCGAGCCACATTGAGCATGTGCGTTAACACGGTATGGTCGTGGTTGATCGTTTGAGTTGTCACCGGCAACCCGCTATCCTTTCGCTGCCATCCGCACTTCTGACACGCTGCTAGGGTCACACTGTGTTGCACTGAGTAAAGGGGATCCGTTTGTGCTGTACCCGTTGAGCGCGGTAGTCCGCCACATCCTACGGACTGTCGACAGGAGTGTTTTGTCACTGAAGAACTCGACCAGGTTCTCGACCTTTAGCTTCCTATCCTTGTAACCCTAACCTCCTCACCTATTCGAGTTGGAGATAGGTCTCGGCCCATTGCCGGAATGTTGTCGCTTGAACCCTTACAACTGATGGGCTCGGCTCTCGACCTGACAGTAGGCGCGTCTTAAATTTGAGGCGGCTTCCCAAGCCCCCGCAAAAACGTAACCTGCGTCAGGAACATTTGCGCACCAGTTTTTTGACCTTGCAAACATTGGGGAATCAAAACGGGGGAAGGTCTCAGTCAGGGCATAGAGCGGAGCGAGCATCGTACCGTACAACCGTGGCGTGCGCTGGTTCATGTTGCTTTTAGTGGGACAGAGAACGAGGATCAGAAGCCAGAGGGTTTAGGACGGCCTGGCGGATAGGGTTGATGGGCACAAGTAAAAGAAAGGCGGGTACCGAGTCAGAGACCGAGCACCCGCCTTTCTGGGGTCGCGCTAGAGTTACATCTTTACTGACAGCAATCGTTCCACCGGCCAGGCTCTTTACTTGACACTATGGAAGCACTCCTTCACTTTCGTCCATGTACCTTCCAGGATCGCGTTGGCCCATCCGGCCAAGTGTTCCGCTACCTCCATGAGCCGCTCGGCTTTGTTTTCCAAGCGTTCCGCTTTCTTAGGTTTCTTGTCAGCCAGGTTATCGGCACGCTCTGATAGGCGTTCCGACTTGACGGTGAACCGCTCGGCCACGTGCAGAAGCTTATTGGCGATGCGTTTCAGCTTCGGCGAGATATCGGATGGTTCAGTTGGCGGAGGCGGGGGCGGTCCGTATTTCGCATTTGCCGCCTGCCGCCAGATGACATAATCGAAACTCCCCATGTAGTTTTCATTGAATTGCCTGGCTTCAGTTAACGATGCGCCTTTCACTCCACCTGCAAAGATCTGGTCTCCTCGGTCGCGATAGAGGGTATCTCCTGTTTCGAGATAGTACCAAGCGTAGGCTGGCGCGATCAGTAGGTTGTGACTAGGTTCCCCTCGATCCGACGCATTTTCGTTATTCAGATAGAAGGCTTGCTCATTCGAACGCCAAGCCGTATCCCATAGTCCGTCGAGTGCCAATTTGATCTTTGGCGGGATCCGGGGATCTGATTGATGGGCATGGGCTTGAATGAGCGCCTGCAGTGTCAATCCAACCATAAACGGCTGATGCGGATATTGGCCCGGGGTCTCCCACAGGCGTTGGGTATACCACTGATCAATATGACCCAGCGCCTGCGTGACGTAGGTGTCATACTTCATCTTTCTAGGCTCACCCAGATCCTCTGCGTCGATAAGGGTCATGAGCGCGTACGCCACCTCAAGGCTCACACGGTACGATTGAGTGAGAACGTCGGAGAAGTTGCCACGCGCATAGATGCTATTTTGGGAGAGTAGCCCGACCGCCCTTTTGGACGATTCGTCAGTCGTCTGGCTGTAATCCATCTTGAGTCCCATGGTATGTAGCCGGTCGCCGGGCACATTACCGTTCTTCGGTAACACAAATCCGTCTCGATAAGCTGTTTCAGCTAGATTGGCGCAGAACTTCCATGACGGATCACTGGTGTACATCGCCATTTGATAGTACACCCGTTCCGCATCATAGTCTGTGTTGGCCAGGCGCTCAGTAGAAGTACCTGTCCCGGCGTTCATGACCCCGCAATGTTGCTTTCCAAAGTCCGTCATGTGGGTCTCCCACAGGGCCAGTTCGGGAATAGGCACAGGATCGACGGCCGCAATAGCCTGTTGTGGACACAGCATGAGGAATCCGATCAGAACTACGTAGAGGAGATTCATCCCAGGCTTTGAAAAGGCTTGTGTGCGCATGAGGTTCCTCCTTTCAGCGTCGCATACTGGCGGCACTTTGCCGAACAAGCCGCTGTTGCATCTCGGCAGCATACGATGGGTCCAGAGCAACTTGATTAACCGGCATTTCAACGTGCCGAGCACAATGCCACTCCCCGGAATGCCTTATTGAGCATTTCTCATGCCCTTACCGCTTTCTTCCACGTTTCATAAGTGTTTTGAAAAAGGGCTTTGGAGGGTCATGTCCAGAGTTGTGCAACGACAACTAATTGCCGGTCCAGAAACCCGCCCAATTTTTGTCTCAAAGGCAACGAAATTTTTGTTGAGGTGCGCAATGTCTTGGAGCACATCATTAGGGCAGGATGGAGCAGCGACGAGGAGACTGAACGGTGATCAAGTAGAGTGGGCGAGCCCGGAAGAAGCCACAGAGTCAAGTATCTGGTGATCAGGTGGACTCATTCTGTTGTGTTCACTTAGGATCCGTTCACAAGACCTAATTGGACTAAGCAAGGTCTTGAGGTGGCGTGATGGCTGCTATACCAGGTTGGTGAATCGAAACGACGACCGTCCAACATGGCTCAGAATTTGTTGGGATACCGGGTGGGGTTAGAAAGCAGCTGGCATTCAATTGTTATCAATGGACACGCGCAGTACGTATCGTCTCCTCCCGTCGTCGAACCTGTGGATTCTTGCGAGGGTGTCATCCTCTGGTAGACTTGATGTCAGTCCAGGTCAATGGAGGAGGATCCCGTGTCGACCGGATTTACCATTCGCTCGTATCGCCGGTTTCCGGTCCAGTGTCCCGTCGATTACCGAAGCCCTGATTGCGTCGGGAAAGGCATCGTGCGGAACCTGTCCCGCAGTGGTTGGCGGGTCGAAGGAAATCATATTGTCACGCCAGGGATGATCTTGATGTTGGCCGTGTCATTCCCAGGTGAAAGCGTCCCCCTCATGGTCGAGAAAGCGATCGTCCGATGGGTCCAGGCGCGCGCCTTCGGCATCAGAATCATCGAGATGCGGCCAGCAGACGCGGCGCGACTCAGACGATTCGTGACGCTGCTTGAACAAGTGGGTCAGTGTCCTCCTGATTCGCCTCCGTTTCCCCACGGCCGGCGACCTATTCCACCAGCACCCAAGTCGTGAGGGGTGCACTGCTCTCCGATCGATCGCATACGGTTGTGGATTCTCACTGAGGGCGTGGCGAACACCCCGCAGATGATCGACCAGACCTTCGATGCGGAAGTCATCATCCACTACCGCAATCGCGCATCGCCTTATTGACTGGCTGTAGTTCAACGAGGTTTTGTTAGCGAGCCCGAAATTTTCGGGGGGGGGGGGGTAACTGTTATTCCACTGTTAGAAAGACGCACAAATCAGGCTGGAATGCGACAAAATGAGGAAAGGAGAGATCAATGAGTAAGTCGGCCTTACTCTAGAAATAACAAGGGGATTGCCCAAGCATTCACTACTTAAGCAATCACCCTATAGCTGCTCCCAAAGCAGGTGCGCCTACCAAGCTGTGCTACGCCACGTCCCTATTTCCATTCTACACTCCGAATCATTTCCTTTAATTGTGCGAACGCCTTCGCTCTGTGACTGATACGATTCTTCTCGGCTGTAGTCAGTTGCGCCAATGTCTTCCCCAGGTCAGGGACAACGAACACCGGGTCGTATCCGAACCCATCTGTACCGGCCGGCAATTCAGCAATCACTCCATTAAGAATACCCCTTGCGACATCGACTTCTGGGGTTGATGGCCTGGCGACCGCGGTCACCGTCGTGAAGCGCGCGGTTCGCCGAGCGGCCGGCACTCCTTCTAGCTCACGAAGCAATTTACGCCAATTGTCTTCATAGCTTGCCTGCTCGCCCGCATAACGCGCGGCGTAGATTCCTGGACGTCCGCCGAGCGCATCTACAGCCAACTCGGTGTCATCGGCTACCGTCGGTAGTCCCGTGTAGTCGGCAATGGTTACGGCCTTCTTCACGGCATTGGCCTCACAAGTATTACCATCTTCGATCACCCTCGGAGCATTCGGAAATTCTGCCAATGTCCGGACCTTGATCCCAAGGTCGCTCAGAAGAGCCGCAATCTCGGTACCCTTATGAACATTTCGCGTGGCCAACACGATTTCCTTGATCAGCGGCATGCCGTTACCCAACACCACAAAAGAGGAACCACCTTATTTTTTAAAGCACGCATGCGCCGGGCACGTTCCAACTGCGTGAGCGCAGCCAGCGGTCCGCCCTCTTCATTCCTCCTCACTCAAGACTCCCAATTAAATCCTTTTGCAGGGCGATTAGATTTTGGATGGCCTCCCAACCCAGCCCCAAAAACTCTTCCAGATCTTTTTTTTCAAACGGGACGTGTTCAGCCGTTCCCTGCACCTCTACAAATCTCCCTCGGCCTGTCATAACCAAATTCATGTCGACCTCGGCCAGAGAATCTTCTTCATACGCCAAATCCACGATCACTTCTCCTCCGACCTTTCCCACACTTATGGCCGCAAGATAATCCGTGAGCGGCCGCTTCTTGATCAACTTCTTCTGCTTAAGGACGGTAAAGGCGTCTGCCAGGGCGACGAACGAGCCTGTGATTGAAGCCGTCCTGGTCCCTCCATCTGCTTGAATGACGTCACAATCGATCCAGATGGTGCGTTCCCCCATTTCAGCGGTATCGGTAACAGCTCGTAATGACCTTCCGACCAATCGTTGAATCTCAAGAGTACGGCCGCCCTGTTTTCCTTTGACGGCCTCGCGTTGCGTGCGATCGTGAGTTGCACGCGGCAGCATGGCATATTCGGCTGTCACCCACCCACGCCCCTTATCTTTCAGAAATGGCGGAACTTTTTCTTCGACTGAAGCGGTGCAAATGACTTTTGTCCCTCCCATTTCGATGAGTACTGAGCCTTCGGCATACTTGATGAAATCCCGAGTGATCTTCAGCGGCCTGATCTGATCCCTACGGCGCCCATCTCCGCGCACAAGAGGCGCACCACGATTCATGAAAATCTCCTCTGTGATCAGGAAATTTGGCATTATAGAGAAGGGAGAGGGAAAGATCAATTCAATGAGGGTGGGCGGGATGACTCTTGGTCCTCTCCCGAGTCTCCCGTGCCACGTTGCCGGCGTTGATGGCCTAGATACATACGTACTAACAGCAATCCAATAATAAGAGCGCCGACCGCAACAACGAATACGTTTTCATAGGGGAATAGATAAGGCATGCCGCACTCCATGGACCCGACCGTCTGAAGATTATAGGGTCTGGAGATTATGGGATGCCACTCCAGGATGACTTGCATTTTGAATACAGCCAATCGATTATTGGACCACCGCCGCACAAATTTGTACGCAAGTCTAGTCTGTGATCAGGCTGGGGATCCTAGTCGACAAGAAAAAAAACTTCTTTGTCCACAGCAAGTTGCGAGCTCTTCTTGGGAAACTGATCAAGAAAAATCGAGTCGGTACAAAAATTGCCCACACAACCTCTTCTTCGGTTGACACATCAGCAAAAATCATCGATGTTAGAGTGGCCCGCCTATGGAAAACACCAACATTCTCATTGTCGATGATGAACTTCCGATCCAACGGATGTTGGGCCGGTTGCTCGAGCAGTACGGGTACTCCTGCACACTCGCCTGTAACCCCAAGGAAGCCCGCCTTCGCCTGGATGAAAAGGAGTTCGCCCTCATCCTGTGCGACGTCAACATGCCGGGCGAGTCCGGGCTTGACTTGGTCAAGCATGTCCTCCAGGAATACCCGCATACTGCCGCTGTGATGGTCACCGGTCTCGACAATCCCCAACTCGCCGGTACCGCACTTGAAATCGGCGCCTATGGGTACGTCCTCAAGCCCTTTGAATCCAATGAAATCCTGATCAACGTCGCCAACGCCTTGCGGCGGCGACGCCTTGAGATTGAAAACAAGGCTCACCGGGAGAAATTGGAACTGACGGTCCTCGAACGCACCGCAGCCCTTCGGCACGCAATCGACAGTCTGGAGCGCGCTGAAAAGGAACTGCGGTTGTCACGAGAAGAAACCATCCAGCGCCTGGCAATCGCAGCCGAATATCGGGATGGAGCCACGGCTCAGCATATTCAGAGGATGAGCCACTATTGCAGTCTGCTGGCTCGCCGGTACGGCTTGGATTCGCATCAGTGCGAACTCATTCGTATTGCCAGCCCCATGCACGACATCGGAAAGATCGGCACACCGGACCATATTTTGCTGAAACCGGGCAAATTCACACCGGATGAATTTAAAGCCATCGCCCTTCATCCAGAAATCGGTTACCGTATCCTGTCAGGCTCAGGCGCCGAATTGCTTAAGCTCGCCGCGACGATTGCCTGGACCCACCACGAAAAGTTCGATGGCAGCGGCTACCCGCGGGGACTGTGCGGTGAAGTCATCCCTCTGGAAGGTCGGATTGCTGCCATTGCCGATACGTTCGATGCCTTGACAAGCAAGCGCGTCTATAAACCCGCCTTCCCCATTGACCAGGCCATCGACATCATGCACAAACGTCGGGGCAAGGACTTTGACCCCGATTTACTGGATATATTTCTCAACGAAATGGACGAAGTACTGACGATTCGCAACCAATATTCGGATGCGTAAAGTGTCATGCGTTCAAGATTACATTTGACAATCGAGAGGGAGTGCGGTTACAGTAATGGCCGCGCATGCCGGTGAGTCCTCAGGTATTCCTGCCAGGTACTGCATCCGGTTTACTCACATCAGGTTGGTACCTCGAGCCCAGTCCGTCGACTGTCACGTTTAGAGCAAAAAGGGGTGTATAGGATGAGCACGTCAAGCGTCACACGTAACTGGATTGCATATATCACCGAAGCGTTGGTCACTTCCGGAGCCATGCCGGCATGGGAAGCGACTGAATATCTCATCAAGAATCTATTCAGCGAGTCACCAAACCCACGGCTCCACGAGACCAAGGCCCCCTACGAAGCCATCTATCAGTTTCTCCATCGGATCTACAGCCCGCTCGTTGAAGCCGCCACACGGTCAGTGGACCTCCCGCTCTCTTCAATGATCCACATTTTCACCGACATCAGCCTAATCAGTAATTCGGCAGTCTTGGTGGTGTACTTCCCCGGCGAAAATCAACCTCATCAACTCCTGTTGCTGGACTCCACAAGGGCCTGGGACCTCGTCTTTTCGGACGCCGAGGCATTTAACAAGTGGGCTGAAGAGCGCTATCGGTGGGTGGTCGACGCGTTGAAATCCACCGGGGTCGGAGTGCCTGCACCATCTCTTGTCGCCGGCATCTAATTGTTAGGCTTCTGGATCTGAGCGGTAGGATCTGATTTCGAGGTGTTCTGCTGACTCAAGGTGATGGGTCCCCCCAGGAGCAGATCTGCTCCTGGGGACCCTCCTCTTCCTCTAGCCTGCGCTCAGTCCGGCTCATAGTTCAAGTTTGGCGCCAGCCACCGCTCGATGGTGCGAAGATCCATCTGCTTTCGCAATTGGTAATCAACCGTTTGATCGCGCCCGATTTTACCCACCGCAAAATATCTCGATTCGGGATGTGCGAAATACCACCCGCTCACGGAGCTTGCGGGATACATCGCAAAGCTCTCGGTCAAGTGGATGCTCGTATGTTTCTCGACCTCCAATAGATTGAAGAGCAACCGTTTCTCCGTGTGGTCCGGACATGCCGGGTACCCTGGCGCGGGACGAATACCGCGGTACCGTTCGCGAATGAGATCGTCATAGCTTAACTGCTCCTGAGCACCATATCCCCAGTCCTCGCGCGCTCGTTTGTGTAGAAATTCTGCGAACGCTTCCACCAGACGATCCGCCAACGCTTTAGCCATAATGGAATTGTAATCATCATGATCCTTTTCGAATCGCTCACACAAGGCCTCAATCCCAACGCCCGCTGTCACGGCAAACCCTCCCAGATGATCAGCCAGCCCTGTTGAACGAGGCGCAACAAAATCGGCCAACGCCTGATTGAACTGACCGGCTGGCTTTTCCATTTGCTGACGCAGAGTATGAAACGTGGTCAGAACTTTCGTCCGGGATTCGTCGGCGTACACTTCAATATCATCGCCCACGCTATTGGCCGGATAGAACCCGTATACGCCTCGGGCCGTCAGCGACCCGTGGCCCACAATACCCTGTAACAGCTCTTGGCGCATCTGCAAAAAGTTCTCTAGCCTTTTCGCCGATGGCAGAGTCTTCAAGAATACTGGGATATCGACCCCGCAGTTCCCACGCATGAAAGAACGGGGTCCAGTCAATGAAGGGGACAAGCTGGTCGAGCGGAACCCTGTCAAGAACACGCACGCCGATGAATGCGGGCCGAGGAAGATCTCCGGCTTTCCAATCTATCGGCGTCTTCCGCTCGCGCGCCTGAGCCAAGGTCAACAGTGTTTTTGGCCCGCGATCCCGGTGCACCTGCCGTACGTGATCCTGATCGAGACGATTTTTTTCCGTGAATGCAGGCTTCAACTCAGGGTTAATCAGGTGGCTCACGACCCCGACCGCCCGCGATGCATCCAAGACATGAATCACCGGTTGGGCGTAGGCAGGAGCGATTTTAACGGCCGTATGGGCCTTGCTCGTCGTCGCGCCGCCGATCAGGAGAGGGACCTGAAATGCCTTCGCGCTTCATCTCGCGCGCCACATGCACCATCTCGTCCAGTGACGGCGTGATCAGGCCGCTGAGGCCGATCATATCCACCTTCTTCTCGCGCGCGCGGTTTCAAGAATCTTCTCGCACGGCACCATGACGCCGAGATCAATGACTTCATAGTTGTTGCACCCCAGCACCACGCCCACGATGTTTTTGCCGATATCATGGACATCTCCCTTGACCGTGGCCAATAGGATTCGTCCCTGGGCCTTGTGCTGGTCGGACGCCTGCTTCTCCGCCTCCATAAAGGGCAGCAGATAGGCCACGGCTTTTTTCATCACGCGCGCGCTCTTCACGACCTGCGGCAGAAACATCTTCCCCGAGCCGAACAGATCGCCCGACCACGTTCATGCCGGCCATCAACGGACCTTCGATAATCGTGCAGCGGCTCTGGTATCGTTGTGCGGGCCTCTTCCACATCCGCTTCGATGTAATCCACGATGCCTTTGACCAGCGCATGTGACAGACGCTCTTCGACAGAGCCACTGCGCCAGGCATCTTCCTGATCAACGGCCTTGTCCTTGCGCTTTGACGGTTTCGGCAAACGTCAACCAGCCGTTCGGTTGCATCGGGGCGACGATTCAGCAGCACATCCTCGACGCAGTTCAAGCAGGTCTTTGGGAATCTCTTCGTAGACCGCCAGTTGACCGGCATTGACGATCCCCATGTCCAGCCCGGCTTGGATGGCATGGTAGAGAAAGGCCGAGTGCATGGCCTCGCGCACGACGTTGTTTCCGCGAAACGAGAACGAGATGTTGCTGACCCCGCCGCTGACTTTGCAGTGCGGCAAGCTTGCTTTGATCCGGCGCGTCGCCTCGATGAAATTCGACGGCGTAGTTATTGTGCTCCTCCATCCCGGTGGCCACGGTCAGGATATTGGGATCGAAGATAATGTCCTGCGGGGCAAACCCGACCTCCTCGAGTCAAGAATCCGATAGGCGCGGGTGCAGATCTCGATCTTGCGTTCTATCGTGTCGGCCTGCCCTGCTTCGTCAAACGCCATGACGACGACCGCCGCGCCATATCGCCTGATCAGTCGCGCGTGATTCACGAAACGCTTCTTCGCCCTCCTTCAGGCTGATGGAGTTGACGACGGGCTTGCCCTGAACGCATTTCAATCCCGCTTCAATCACCGACCACTTCGAGCTGTCGATCATGATCGGCACGCGCGCAATGTCCGGCTCGGACGCGATCAGATTTAAGAAACGTCGCCATCGCCTCCGCAGAATCCAGCATGCCTTCGTCCATGTTCACGTCGATGATCTGCGCACCGCCCTCGACCTGCTGTCGCGCAATGGCCAATGCCGCTTCAAAATCACCGCTCAGGATCAGCTTGGAGAACTTCGGCGATCCCGTGACATTCGTGCGCTCGCCGACGTTGACGAAGTTTGAGTTTGGACGAATCGTCAAGGGCTCCAGACCGCTTAGCCGGGTATAGGGTTCAGGACAAGACCGCACGCGGGGTCGGAGTCCCGCACCACCTTCGCGATGGCCTGGATATGCGCCGGCGTCGTCCCGCAACACCCGCCGACGATGTTCAACCACCCGTTTGTCCGCGAAATCTTGGAGGTCCGCCGCCATAATGTCGGGCGTTTCGTCGAAGCCGCCGAAAGGGTTGGGCAATCCCGCATTGGGATAGCAGCTGATATAGACGGGTGCAATCTGCGCCAGTTCTTCGATGTACGGGCGCATCTGTTTCGCCCCGAGCGCGCAGTTGATCCCCACGCTTAACAGAGGTGCATGCGAAATGGAATTCCAGAAGGCTTCGATGGTCTGTCCCGACAGGGTCCGGCCGCTTCGGTCGGTGATCGTGACAGACACCATCACTGGGACACGCCGGCCGTGCGTATGAAAATAGTCCTCGATGGCGAACAGCGCCGCTTTAAGGTTCAGAGTGTCGAAGACGGTTTCAGTCAATAAGAGATCGACGTCTCCATCCATCAGCCCACGGACCTGTTCGGAATACGCTGCCACCAACTGGTCGTAGGTCACCGCCCGAAAGGCCGGATTGTTGACATCGGGCGACATGGAGGCCGTACGATTCGTCGGTCCGATGGCCCCGGCCACGAAACAAAAGCGCGTTGGATCTTTGGCCTGTACTGCTTCGACCGCCCGGCGGGCAACGGTCGCTCCAGCGAGATTGAGGTTGTAGACCTGATCCTCCAACTTGTAATCGGCCATCGAGATAGACGTGGAATTAAATGTATTGGTTTCAATGATGTCGGCCCCCGCCTCAAGAAATTGGCGATGGATCTGCTCGATCAGATCCGGCCGGGTGAGGCAGAGGAGATCGTTACAGCCTTTGAGATCGCTGGGATGATTGGCGAATTGCTTCCCGCGGTATCCGGACTCATCCAGACGATGGCTCTGGATCATGGTCCCCATCGCCCCATCGATGATTGCGATACGCTCGGACAATATCCGCTCTAAGTGATCGACATCCTTGTCCATTTTTCTATCCATAGATTAGATACCATCGGCCTGGTGACTATACTGGATCGATTGCCGACCTCGCAAGGTAAGCCATTCAGAGCCGGCCGCGCTGTCTTGACATTACTTTGACCCGCCGATACGATGCTTGCACAGTGTTGGATCAACGATTGAGACATGTTCCTTCCTCTTTCATTATCCCATACCTTTTCTCGAGCGTTCTCCTTCACGCTTACATTTTTGTCCCGACCTGGGCCGTCGCTGAACCCTACTTTGAAGATGGATTTATCGGGTTGGCGCAAAGCGAGTTG
This sequence comes from Nitrospirota bacterium, assembly GCA_963703955.1. Taxonomy (GTDB): domain Bacteria; phylum Nitrospirota; class Nitrospiria; order Nitrospirales; family Nitrospiraceae; genus CAVPGK01. The sequence continues at coordinate 82,046 of CAVPGK010000011.1, forward strand.
CGCGAAAAACTCGGGCCGCCCCAGGCGGTTCGCGACCGTAAGGCCGCGTTGCGCGTATTCAATTACTATTCATTTAATGACTGGGAAGCGTATTACAAGAAGCTGGTCGCTCCTCAGAATGGAGAGGATGTCTACAAGTATAAACGAGATGGGATTGATATACGGTATTCATTCGGCTATGCACTTGATCCAAATGACTCGAGCGAGTCGCCCACGCTTCACGTCAAACTGGTTGACATTGAGTTCTCGCCATCCGTGCCCTTGGAGCGAATTCCGGCCATTGTCCCGGAGTTCCGCCCGCCGGCGGAGCCGACCGCCCCGGCCTTTCGGTCGAACATTTGGGTCCTTGTATTTAAGGGGCCGCCATCACCCAATGCGCGGGAAATTGTACTGGAGCGGGGCAGAGAGAATCTGGACTGGTCGCTGGCGTATCAAATGTTTTCAATGCAAGGGCTACCTGAGTTTTTGACGGCCAGAGTGCCGATTGATCGAATGGAGATCAGCGCCCAGAGTATTCAACTGATTCGGGAACGCCAGCGTTTGACGCATGAGCCTATCATGAATCCATTTTCCTTGGAATTCGCCCAGCGCCCGTCCCCTGCGCCGACGACTAAGAAAATTCCCGTGCCGAAATACGCCGACTAGCGCCGATCCGACTTTTTTCACTTCGCCTCCATTCACTTTGTCCTGGCGGAGCGCGTTTCTGTCGAGAATCTTGGCGAATAGTCGCCTGGCTCTAGCCGCACGAGCACGGATCTATCCATCGTCGTATCTGATATCTGTCGAATCCCCCAGAGAGAGATAGGGCTCGCCCCATTGATTTGGGCTCTCTATGTCCCAATCTTCCGCCAGTGAGACAGGCTTTAGACGAATTCCCCAGATGCCACCATAGACCAGGTGAGTTAGGCCGGCTCCGGAATCCTCGACGAGTTGAGCAAGGGCTGGACAGCACGGATTCTCGGGATCGTCACTCCATCCTGTCACCCAACACCATTCGCCTTGTGCGCTGCGCTCATGACTCTTGACTTGAATGATCTGCCGAGCCGGTCCGATCTCGTGAAACCGAGCGAAGACTCCCTGCTCACAATTCGAATTGCTTTCAACTTCAACCAGCATCGGATCTCAGCCTTGCTTTCGGACCAAGAAAACGGTATCTCCCTTCATTCTATCTCTCAGAGAGGTAGGTTCCGTCACGCAAGCGTAAAAGGGCAGTTCAGGCTTTCCCTCTCTTCCCCTTCTTGACTGCGGCGTTACGCCGCTGCTAGAGTAATTGCCCTCAACCCAATGGCACCACAAAGTCCGACACAGAACACTCCCCCACATGCGGGTCTTGCGTCCATTGGGGTCACCCCTGACACGTCCGCGGATTCGGACAATATCTTTCAGCCCGCACCGAAGCCCTTTTTGTGTCGCCGCCCGGTTCGCATTGGGATCTATATTTTTCTCGCCCTCGTGCTCCTGTTCATGATTGGTTGGCGATACATTCCTGGATGGCTGGACCCCACGTTTGAGAAACACATCGCTGAGAAACGGGTGATGGTCGGGATGAGCCGTCAGCAGGTGCTAAAGGCGTGGGGCTCGCCGTACACGATGAACGTCTCGCATACCAACGACGGGATTCGTCGCGAGGAGTGGATCTACGAAGACTGGGAAAGCCCGTCGGATGTGAAGCACCGGTATCTGTACTTTGAAGAGGGCACGCTCATCGGCGGCTGGTACTATTCTTCCGATCCCGGGAAGAAAGCTGCTCCGCCGAAACGCTCTTTTCACGACCCCAAGGCTCTCAAAGAGCTGGAAAATTAGCGGTCGCGACGACGCGTATCCGCTATTGCACCCTTCAGAATCTCGCCTACCAAGGTTCGAGCTCGGTCAAGATCAGATTCATGGACCATGACGACGCAGGTTATGCCGCCGTACAAACTGCCGAAGTGCTCGTTCTGGACAAAGTAGGGGATGTTGCTCCCATCCAGGAGGCTTTTCATTAACACCAGTTCCCCCGTGTCCTTCGGTTCAATCAGCTTGGCCAATCCCATATGACCCTTTAGGGAACGGAGGATTCGCTCATCTGCCGGTCAAGTTCATCGAAGAAGATTCGAATATTGCGGGCATTCTGACCGAAATCACCCCGCCCTACCCGGGAGGCCGACCGGACATGAACGATCGTTCTTTCCGACTGCTCTGCGATTCGGATCAGGACATCGTCCACAAACCGAAGAACCAAGGTCCTGGCTTCGGCACGAATCTCACCCTGCTCCTCCGTATACTTCACCAGCGACCATCGCGGCAAGCGGTTGACTACATGCAGAGCTGCGTCGAAGACCCGGGTCGTCGTCGCGCGATAGACGTGCGGGGTGATATCGGAATATTCCGGTGTGCGTCCCGTCTCGACTACGTTGATCATCGGCCATTGCCGCAGCAACACTGCTGACACGCCGATGATGCCCAGCAACAAAAGGCCGAAGGCGGTCATGATCTTGCCACTCAAGCGCGCACCCTTGTCATCTCTCGCAAGACTGGTATCATTCTACGGGGATGACGAAGAGTTCCGCAATCGATGGGTCAGGCGCTGCGTTGATTTTCTTCCGAATGGTGCATACAGTGGGCGTCGCGTCCAGGACGGTTGAAGGCAGAGATTGGATCGAGAAGGGACGATCAGGGAGTTTCGGTGATCTGGACCCGGCGCTCTTTCCCGGGACCTCCCGAAACCGTCAGGACCCGCTTCCACTCTCGCACCTGATAGATGGCCCACGCGTTCGGTTGCCCCTTGTACAGCGCGTCCGGATCCTCGCCGGATGCATTGAGGTGGATGGGTTCCGTAAACCCTTCGTCGAGGACATAGTCCAACAGGCAGTCCGTGGTGAAGCCCTTGCCTCGGAGAGAGATATCCGCGAGCAGATTCAAAATGTCCTCTGATTGCTGAATAGTAATGGGGTCCATGCAAAGCCTCCAACTTCGAGCGGATTGTATCGATGGCCAATGAGGGAAAGCAAGGTATCACCGTGAAGAACCAAAAGACGAACCCTTTCAGGGAACGGCTCCTTCGCATCATGGATCACAAACATCATTGGGCTTGGTCCTATTTCGGCGGTAACGCGCTCACCAAAGCCCAACTAAGAATCCATTTTCAGCAGGAGTATGTTGTCTACGTGCGCGACTTTCCCGTGTTCCTTGCTCGCATCCATGGACAGAATCCTCCTCCTGACGTCCGGCGGATGCTCGCCGAGAACATTTACGAAGAGGATACCGGCGGGCTTTCAGTAGGACGTTCTCACCCTGACCTTTTTTTGATGATGATGGAAGGATTAGGGTACGCTCCGGAAGACTTTCAAAACATCACCATGTTTCCGGCCAGCCGCTTGTACAGACAGTGGCTGGATCGCGTCTCCGCCAATAAGGATTGGGTGGTCGGTGCAGCGGCTCTGACGATTTTTGTCGAAGGCAGCATCAATGACCGCCAGGAAATCCTTACCCCCTCATCGCCTAAAAAACCGGCTGAGGTCGAGGACGTTGTCAAGAGACATCCCCTCGTCCAACATTACGGACTGTCCCCGGACCGTATGGACCTCGTCCGCGCTCATCAGATGGTCGAAGCAGGACACCGCCACGACGCGTATCACATGATCGTCAACCATGCCATGGGACCAGGGCAGCAAAGCCAGGTGGTCGCCTGCCTAACGAAATCATTGCGCTTGTGGTTACGGTATAGAGACGGCATCGCGCGCGCTTGCGGATTGAAGAAGCGTGTCACGGGAACATGACGTAGTCCAATCTCTCGATGCGCACGACCGGCATCACCATACCGCGCCCTGGCTCTTCATGCGCGAAGTCGTAGATGACGCATTCCTCGGCCACGAGCCGGCCGGTCATGACCACGTCGATAGCAATCCGTTCCCCTCTTCCTACTCGTTCCCGCAACGTCTTTCGAAGTGATGGAGGGGGAACAGCCACGAGGTTCGACGGCAGACCATCGGGTTTGAATCGGACCAATCCCCATTGAGTTTCCACTACCTTTGGCCCGACTGCGACGGAAAAGCCACCGCTGCGTGGATCGTACTCGGACAATTCTCCGGACCACAAGAAGGTCAGCAGGGTCATCGGACCATCGGTCAGACGCGTCCGGTCTCGCGTCCGATTCAGGGTAAACAGCCGCTCATCATGGCCACTGCCATCCGCACCATAGAGACTCCTCCAATCCGGGGGCTCGCGGTCCAATGATCCCAGAAATTGTTCAATTGAAACAGGATCGTCAAGCAGCAGGGTATTTTGAGGAAGAACCCACCATGGGCCGGCGTGGTCACTCTTCACCAAGGGACGCACCCCGATCTCGTCTTTGCCGAACACTGGGCGTGTCGGCGACGCTAGCCAACAGATCACAACGACCAGAATCAACGTTCGCATCGATTGACCGCATCGGCGACGGATCAGCCTCGCCCCTTTGTGCTCTCGGTCAGCCTCCGCTCAAATGCGGCGCGTACCGCATGGACGGAAGGGTGTTCCGTGGTCAGGACGCCGGCATCGATAAGGACATCCAGACGTGGCGAGGGATCCAGGCGGCGGACGGAAGTCTGATCGAGGTTGTTAGCCGTTTCCAGGACCTGCCGGTAGGTTTCCAACCAGGATTCGGTAATGGCGCATAAGCCGGCGTCGGTCGGCTTCATACGGCCAAGCTTGACTTCGTGCAGAAGCTTGACGATGGGATCCGTCAAAGAAAGCCTCTTGACGGCTTGATCGACAGACTGCAAGCTCGCGTCGGTCATCCCTGCGCTAGTTGGTTGAGCAGGAACCTGGCCCGCGAGGATCTCCGCATGTGCCGCAGGGTCCCATCCCACCGGAAGAATGCCACGGACTGGTTCCTCCCACGCCGAACGCGGAGAACTGTTTGTCCAGTGCTGTGGCTTTGCAGGAGGGACAGGCCGGAACGGTTGATCCATGAACGATCGTCTCAAAGCGATGGTTGCATTCCCGACAAATGTATTCGAAGATGGGCATGAGTCCTCCTTGACTATTGATTCTATTATAAGGCTGCAACCAGCGCATCGCAACGATGTCGGGGGAGCGGAGGCAGGCATGTTTCAAGAAGAGAAGACCTTCACCGTTCGATTCAGCCTCGAGGCCAATTTTCCCGAAGACTACGATGGCGACGAGGATAATCACGTCTGGGTACAGGATTGGGAGAGACGAATCAAGCCGGAGGTCATTAAGGTAATCTTTGGGTCTCTCCGGCAGCATCCGACCTGGACCGCTCATGTTCGGAACCGCGGGCTTTCCCCGCTCGATGAAATTGAGATTGCCATGGAGAAGAGGGTGTCTCAGGATCCATCGCGGTCGACCTAGTCCTATCTTGATTCTGGTCTCATGATGCAGGAGGATCGGGTTCCATGAAAGCTTCCTATCTCGGTCACGTCGTCTTTTATGTGAAGGACTTGGAACGCTCTCTCGCGTTCTATCGGGATCTGTTGGGTTTTCATGAGGTCGGGCGAGCATTCGGGGGAGCCGCGGCTGCGCTCACATCAGGCCGCACGCATCATGAACTGCTGTTGATCGAAGTTGGCGCGGCCCCGGCTCCTCCCTCCGGCCGGCGCCTGGGTCTATACCATATCGGCATTAAGATCGGCGATTCACTGAGCGAGCTTCGCGAGGCAAAGGCGGATCTCGAACGATCCGGCATCGCCATCACGGGCATGAGCGATCACACGGTGAGCCAAAGTCTATATCTGGCCGATCCAGACGGCAATGAAGTCGAGCTGTACGTCGATGCCGATCCGGCGCTCTGGAAGCAGAACCCGTCGGCGGTGCTTGCGCCGATCAAACCACTCAGATTGTAACAGGATGCTGAACCTCCCTCAATTTCGTTTCTCGCCTGCGGCCTCGTTGCATCGGGAAGGGGTATGTTCTGGCACTCCGGGGGTGACATTCTTATTATGAGCGTCGGGTCATACATTCATGTCCCCTTCTGTCGGGCACGCTGTCACTTCTGCGCGTTCTATCTTCTGATCTACCGCACCAATCATGCACACGCGTATTTGAACGCCCTCTCGCAGGAGATTCGCCTCCATGCAGCTCAGAACAGCCTTGAGGGTCGTCCGCTGGATACTGTCTACTTCGGAGGCGGCACCCCGACCACCTTAAAGCCTGCTCACCTTTCCATGATTCTGGAATCTGTTCGAGACCATTTCGGCTTGTCTGAGCAAGCGGAGATCACGCTCGAGGCTCATCCGGACACGGTGACTGTAGAAGGTCTTGTTGACCTCCGACAAGCTGGGTTTAATCGGATCAGCTTGGGAGTTGAGACGATGGATGGAAAAGAATTAATCCGGATCGGGCGCTGGACGTTGCCGGCTAGAGTCCGCACTGCTGTTGGTGAAGCCCGCACGGCGGGCTTTGAGAATATCAATCTCGACCTGATATACGGTTTGCCCGGTCAGGAATTGTCAAGCTGGCGAGCAACCTTGGAAGCAACCATCGCGCTGAATCCTACGCATATCTCTTGCTACGCGCTAACCGTTGAAGAAGGAACGCGCTTGGAACGAGGACTTCATCTCGGCGAATGGGCCGAGGCTGACAGCACGCTACAATTCGCGATGGAGAAGGAAGCGACACGACAGTTGGCCACCGCCGGGTTTCAGCACTACGAGATCTCCAATTTTTGCCGACCAGGATTTGCGTGCCGACACAACCTTCTTTATTGGACTGGTGGAGATTACCTGGGGCTGGGGCCCAGTGCACAGTCTTACCTGAATGGGCGCCGCTTCGGTAACATCGGCAATCTAGAAGGCTACCAGACGACCCTCGGCGCCGGACGGCTACCTGTCGCCCAGATCGATCACCTGAGCCCGGAGCAGCGTTGGCGGGAGACCATCGTGTTCGGTTTACGCCTCACCGAGGGTATTGATCCCGAGGCCATGGGTCTTCACGCCCAGGCGGATGATCCTGGATGGTATGAAGAACTCAAACGGATGATTGGTGAGGGCTTCGTGGAACAGCGCACGGGCCGGATCAGGCTCACCGAAATGGGGCGGCGGTTCGCTGACTCAGTGGCCGTTGCCCTGCTCTAACTGAGTCGTCACGATTCAGCTCGCTCCAGTGTCGTCACCCGAAATTCTGTCCTTCCGAGAAACTCCTTGTTGGCATAGAGCTGAATTTCATATCGTCCCGGAGCCGGAAATTGCACGACGGGGATATTGATCCCGAAATCGCTGATGGACAGCCTGTCGCCAATAACCGCGGACAAGCCCGCCTCCACCACCAGGCTGTCAGATTCGGAGTGGACCAGTCGGAGCACCATGTCGTACTGGCCTTCCGCATCGGTCAGGCAGAAATACACACCCATCTTGTGATGCACGCATGGAAAGCTGTGCGCCCAGATATGGGTAAAGGTTCCGATCAGACTCTTCTTGTTAGTGGACCGATCATCGATCACCATATCGCACACCAAGAGCGCGGTGAGCGATGGTTTTGTTGCACTCATGTCAATCTTCTCGGTCACCGATCAGCGGGTCAGCAGGAAGTGCAACGCCGTATCGGCCAGAATGGCCGCCCACGCCGTCATATTGAGCACGACCAGCGAGCGATCCTTGCGCCACACGTGGAACAGCGCCAGCGCGATGGCAACCTGGGTCAGAAGGGAAAAAGGACGATGGACGTTCGCGGACATTCCACCGCGCTCACTGGCGACTGCCGCCACCGCCGCCAAGAGGTAGCATCCCAGCGCCGCGCCTTGTAACCAGACCGCGGTCGTTCCGCTCTCGCGACGAACGACATGGACCAACGCCCACGTCAAGGAAGCCACAACAATCAACAGCAGGAGGGGAAACAGTGGCCAGAGAACCTTCGCGCTCAAGTACCACGGCGCATGGACGGTGGTCATGGTCTTCTCCCGGAGCAAGCGCGCAAGACTCTATCAACCAACCCTCTGACAGTCAACGCCGGCATCCGGGGCCAAAAGTCCGTTTCTCTTGACAAACCTTTGGATGTGGTTGTAGGAAAGACAAGGGGTGTGTCAGTCGTGAGAGGTCATTATGCCTATCAACATGGACCCGAAGAAACGTCGAAGGAAAGCCGAACCTTCCGCCGGCGAGTCAGAGACCGACTCCAATCTCCACGGCTCCAACCAGGCGGAGTCGAAGCCGTTCGGCGAAGAGAGCGAGGAGGATCGTCAGAAATCTCTGGCCGATGCCGAGTTGAAAAATCTGTGGGACGCGACCGAGGTGATCGACATGGACACCTGGTGACAAATTTCTTACGTGTGATCAATATGTCGGATCTTCAATACCTCAAGTATTCTTCCAACCACTGTAAGAGTTTGTTTCACCTTCAGCAGCAATCAGGCCGGCAGGAAAAAAAAGGCGATCGCTAGGATCACATAGACTCCGACCAGCATGACGCCTTCCATCCAGTGAGATTCCCCGTCCATCGCGACGAACCCTACGATCAGGACCGAGACTGTCACCGCAGCCACCTCAAACGGGGTAAAGATCAGGTCGAGCGGCGGGCCGACGACATAGCTGACAAACACCAGAATGGGGGCGACGAACAGGGCGATTTGCAGGCTGGACCCGACGGCAATATTGAAGGCCAGGTCCATGTGGTTTTTCATTGCGACCAGGACCGCCGTCGAATGTTCAGCCGCGTTGCCCACCAGCGCCACCAAAATCACGCCGACGAAAACCTGCGTCAGCCCGAGCCGAGCCGCCGCCGGTTGTACGGCGCCGACCAGCAGTTCACTCATGACGGCGATCAGAATCGTCGCGATGAGCAACACGATGGTCGCCCGCCGCCGGCTCCAGGGCCGCTCACCCATGGGGTGGGAATCAGCATCTCCGGCGAAGAGATGCCAGTGGGTTTTCAATGAGAAGACCAGGCTCAACACATAGATGGCAAACAGAACGATGGAGATTTCCAGACTCAGCTCCCGTTCCACCTCGACACCTTGCTGAGAGGCGGTCAGATGAAACAGCGCGGGGACAACCAATCCCACCGCGGACAGGAGAAGAAGGCTGGCCCCCATCCCGGCTGCCGTAAGGTTAAACCGCTGGCGTTTGTACCGGAGGCCTCCCGCGACCATCGACAGGCCGAGCACCAGAAGAATGTTGCCGATGATGGACCCGGTAATGGAGGCCTTGACCACATTGTGTAGCCCCTCTTGCAAGGCCATAATGGCGATAATAAGCTCCGCTGCGTTCCCAAAAGACGCGTTGAGTACCCCCCCCAGGCCGGCGCCGACACGACTCGCCAGATGCTCCGTCGCTTCACCCATCAAACCGGCAAGAGGAACAATGGCCAGAGCGGAGGTGATGAAAACAAACAGCGGATCGGCGTGACCAAACTCAAGAGCTAGTGCAATGGGGAGAAACACCAGGAGGGCATGAATAGGTTTCACGGCCGGAGGCCATCGCGCCATGAGCGCACCGTACCATAGAGGTTTGTGAGTTGTCGATGAGTTCACTTTCCAAACCACATGCCCTGTACTATCCCTTTCATCTGTGTCACGAACGAACGCTCGACCTCATACTGACCGAATATACATCGGTGCACTTCCGGGACTACATGGCGCTGCAATTGACGGCGATGAGTGGAACCACAGCGTTCGCGGACCGGATGGGAGACTACCATGCCGATCTATTGCGAGGTGGCCGAATCGTTCATGGGCATTCGGTCAGTGGTCCGCTGAATTCCTCGATGATCGCTGCGATTGACCGTGACCTCGCTGATCCCACCTGGCGCTTTCTGCTCCACGATGCCCTCATAGAAGATCGACGGTTTCAACGCGGCTTGTTCGACCTCTCACACGGCGTGATGATCGGAACGACTATGGTCCCCGGTCCGGCCGCCCTGTTGCGCCTGACAGAGGTGTTCCGTGCTCATGAACCCTGGTCTGTGGAGACGCTCCGCAGTCTCAGCAGGAAGCGAACAAGCATGGACGATGGATATGCGTATGAATACGGTTTGGCCATGGTCAAGACATCCGCATCACTGGCTTATACGATTCAACTCTGTCTGCAGCATGGTCTAGAGGCAGTCACCGACTCCCAAGTGCATTATCGGTTGCTCGCACGCACCTGCCTCAGGGACGACGTGGACCTTCGCAATCGGGTCCTGGAACGAGAGGGTTACTGAGCCAGCCGGCGAAGAAAGCCTGGGTCCAGGCGCAGCTTGGCACTCGGTAGGTCCAGGCTGTAAGATGATCTCTATGTCTGACTCACGGTCAGCCGTCACCATACCCAGCACAATCGAGGATCAGGCGACCAGCACAGGCGATGGCCTCGAAGCTCGAGTCACAGTCTATAACTGCAATTGCCACACCTATCAGCAAGTGATTACCTTGTTTTGCCAAACGATCCCCGGCATGAATCCAAACCGCGCTTTTGAATTGGCTTGGCGCATCGACCATGAAGGCAACGCAATCGTCTACTCGGGTGAATGGAAGACCGCGGAGGACATTGCGAAAAAACTGATATCGGGCGGGTTGCGGGTTACAGTGCAGTAGCCCCCGGGCCTGAGGAGAGGTTTACACCTCAACACCCGGGGACTTGCGATGAATATTACCGATGGGCTATCTTTCGGCCTGGTCTCCTGGCCGCAAGACGTCGGGATGTACGAGATGATCTCAAACTAACCCGTTTGCTTGCCGGGGCTTTTCCGGACTTCTCATGCATGGTCGGAAGGGTCGGCAGCCGTTTAGCTTTGGACAGTGACTCTCCACTGTAGACCCTCACCTGGTAGAGCTCGAACAGCCGATTAATGGCTTTTGGGTCCCCTTTTCTCGCCAAGTTGAGGAGGCGTCGTCGCTGGTTCATTTCTTCTTCTTCAGTATGAGAAGCCGCTCGACGTTCCATGCGCACACCTTTCTCCATCTGGGTGAGATGGTTTGTCCGACCCCAAAACGAGTTGATTGTACACCAAAATTTGGCATTTTTCTAGAGATTTAGGAATAACAGGCTCTATCCCTACCCAATGGACCGGAAAGATCACTGCGTCTCACCATTTAACATATTGACTCCACACAGATTTCAAGGCATCAGCTCTTTTCGTGCGTAAAAAGGCACGAGGGACAATTTGTCCTTATCGTGTAGTGCCTCCACCTGACCGCCGAAGAACCGCCCTACCGCATCCACTAGTTGGTAGGTTGGCTTGCCGCTTTGAGATCACTGATCTCAGGTCACCATCTATCCCTGAAGTTGTGCTCACGCTGAAGCCCGCTTATAATCACCGCACAAATCCTTGACCATCAACCGAAGTCCGCAGCAAAGGAGTCCATCAATGGAGATGTATGCCCGTGAAAAGACCGGAACAGAGGTTCAGGATGACGCGAAGGCCCGGTCACTGCTTCGGCAAGCGTTTGAAAAGACAGCGCGATGGCAAACAGACTTCAAAGGCTTTACGTCCGACCTGAAGGTTAACGTGAACGGCAAAGAATTGAGAGGAACCGTAACCGCAAAAGGCCCGCGTGACGTGAAGGTTTCGCTCGGGGACCCCGAGTTGGAGAAATGGGCGGAAGGTCAGATCGGTATGATCGTTGTACATCGAGGGCCGCGAAGTTTTGAAGATTCCGATGGAAAATACTCCTTAACCCTGGGAGACGATACCGACCATCCGCTTGGGCCTCGTTTGAATATTCACGGCGACGGCATGCATTCGTTCTACAGGGTCAAGGGTGACCGGATCACTCAGATTAACCGGACCATGCCTCACATGGCGTTCACGATCAATGTCGAGGAGAGCACCGTCACACAAGAGGGTAAATTCCTCACAACCCGGTATACCGTGTACTATTTCTCGCCGAAGGACGGGAAGCTGACCAACGTCGAGAGTTTCACCGACTCCCATACTCGGGTAGCCTCTTCAGATCTGCCGGCCACGCGTCGGATCATCTCTTATGAGAGTGGGGAGGTCGTCGTCAAATCCCTGATGTTTGAGAATCACAAGATGCTGTAATGGGCCTGAGACCTAGTAACCACGGAGCGTAAAAGGTAATGGCCGGATACGTTCGCATCGGGCGAATGATCGATAATTGCCAGCCCTGCTCGCAAGGTCGCCGCTCAGAGTCTCGTTGCATGGTTGTTGTGGTTACAAGTAGACTGCTAGTATGTTTGGTCAGTATCGTCTGATCCAAACAGGTCATCACATAGGATTGCTAGGATGGCTCCTGCGGCTTCCAAGCGGAAACTAAGGAGACGAGGCTATGAACCCAGCAGATGACACCCAAGAAATGAGGGCAGGGACTCAAGGGCCTAAGGGGAGTTCGCCCCGCGAAGACAAGAAGAATCCGACCATGCAAGCGGGGCCGGAAAATGCTGAGAGCCTTGACAAGGTAAGAGACATTCTCTTCGGATCTCAGTCTCGGGAATATGACAAACGACTCTCCCGCCTTGAAGAAAGTCTCATCCAAAGATCGTCGGAACTGAAGAATGATTTGAAGGCGCGGTTTGAGTCTCTGGAATCCTATCTTGAGAAGGAGGTCGAATCGTTAACCAATCGAATAAAAGTTGAGCATGATGAACGGGCAGAGTCGGTTAAAGAGCTGATGCGAGAATTGAAGGATCTAAGCAAAATCGTTGAGAAGAAAGTAACTCAGCTCGATGACCAAGCTAATAAGGAACACCGTGAGTTACGTCAACGAATCTTGGATCAGCACAAGACCTTGTTCGATGAAATCCAACAGAAGAATGAGACATTAACACAGGCTCTTGGTCAGGCTGTTCAAGAACTCCGTGATGAAAAAGTGAATCGGACACTGCTCGCGGATCTATTAGTAAAATCTGCTATGTGCCTGAACGATGAACTAAAGATTGCCGGCAACAAATGACCGAACAATGGACTTTTTCTTGTTTTCTCTACAATAGTCCCAAACCTTGACTGGTTTGATGACCATCGAGAGTTTGTATAGGTCTGATTGACTCTCCTTGCAACACTGCTTAGCTCTAACGTGAGGAGCCGGGCAATGTCTGATTCTTACCGTGGGTCAGTTCCCCAAGAGTCCTCCACCACTCCGCAGCATGCCGAAAGAGATCTTGAGAATCTTCGCCGGTTGCTTCTGGCACCCGAGCAGGCCAAATTGGGAAAGCTGGAGGAACGTCTGGAGAGATTACATATCGTAGATGCCAAGACAGTAGCCCAGGTATTGCCGGATGCAATTCGCCATCGGTCCAAGCAGGATCAACATCTAGCTAGCTCCCTAGCGCCCATTATCGGTGACACCTTCGTTCGGGCCATTAAAGGCTCCCCTCAACTGATAGTCGATGCCATTTACCCCATCTTGGGGCCGGCGATCAGAAAGGCCATCATTACGGCCATTCAGGGGATGGTGCAGTCGCTCAACGAAACCCTCGAACACAGTTTGTCATGGCAAGGTTTGCAATGGCGACTTGAGGCCCGGCGCACTGGGAAATCCTTCGGCGAAGTGGTCTTGCTGCACACGCTCCAATTTCGGGTTGAGGAGGTATTTCTGATTCAGAGGGAAAGCGGCATCCTTCTGCGCCATCTCTACCATCCGAAGGTGCAGGCTCCTGCAGGCCGCGACGAAGATCATATAGCCAGCGTGTTCACCGCGATTAAGACCGCCGTGCAGAAGTTTGTGGGCGATTCGTTCCGTGTTTCCAAAGAAGACACGTGGAAGTCCTTTGAGACACACGGAGGTCTGTTAGTGTGGGTCGAACCTGGTCCAAAGGCAATTCTAGCTGGAGTCATCCGGGGAATACCCCCTGCACAATTACGGTCTGTATTCCAGGACGTTCTAGATACCATTCATGTCGAGATGAATGAAGCCCTCCACAACTTTCGAGGTGATTCAAGTGCATTTGAAGCAGTTGATGACCACCTCACCAGGTGTCTGGAAGAAGGAAGGGCCAAGACTTCAGTGGGGTCACGCAGTATTTTATCCAAAACTTCTCCGGCTGTGTGGCTGGCCATGGCTGTTTTGTCTGGTCTCCTCGTCTGGGCGATTTTCGCCTATCTAGATCATCTGCGTTGGAAGAACTTTTTTGAATTGGCCGGGAATGAGCCTGGCGTCGTTATTACGTCGGTACAGAAAGAGAACGGCAAATCTGTTGTCCGCGGGTTTCGGGATCCATTGTCCTCTCAGCCTGACAGCTTGGCCCAACAAGTTGGTCTCACACTTGACTCGCTTGTCTTCGAGCTTGAACCGTATCAGGCTCTTACACCCGACATCATCAAGAAGCGAGCGATATCGGTTCTTCACCCTCCTGATTCCGTGACGATCTCTGTCCATCAGGAAAACAGTAAAACCACCTTGGTGGCGACAGGATCTGCTTCTCGTGAGTGGATCACGCGATTTCGGGAAATTGCTCTAGTTATTCCGGGAGTCGGTGAAATCAAAGAAAACGATTTGCACGATAATAGCTTGATCGCGTTTGAAGAGATGAAGAGGGAAATTGAAGCGCATCAGTTTACATTCGAACAAGGAAGCTCGGCTCTTTCGTCGGAGACAAAGGAAGAGATAGCCATTCTCTCAACGACCATTGGAAAGATCGATAGGTTGGCTCGAGAACTGGACAGACGGGTCCGGATTGAAGTCTATGGGCATACGAGCAAGGAAGGGTCTTTTGAACTCAACAGGCGTTTAGGTCTTGCGAGAGCTCAAACCCTATTTACTGCTCTTAATACCAAGGATCTCAAGATGACACAGATTCTTCCTTTAGGAGCGAGGTCAAGTCGCCCCTTGTTACCTGAGAAGAAGGATGAAACCCTATCGACGAATCGACGTGTTTCGCTGCATGTCATCGTGCAGACCCCATGACTGGCCGATCGATGAACTCCACAGAAACTCAACGCAGTAAGAAGGTATGCATGCTAGGAGCCACGGCTGCTGGCAAGACGTCCCTTGTTAGGCAATATGTGTATGGAATGTTTGATAAAGAATACAAGACGACTATTGGAGTGAATGTAGAACGGATGGATGTAACTGTGGATGGTCAGGTAGTGAAGCTCACTATGTGGGACCTTGAGGGGTATGATGATCCTCTCGATGAATATAGAAAGGATTATATACCGGGTGCCCATGGGTATGTGTTAGTGGTAGATGGGACACGCCCAGAGACATTGGATGTCGCAAGGAGCCTTCAGCAACTCGCGCAGGACATTCTTGTTGAAGCGGTGCCATTTGTCGTCGTTCTCAATAAGCGCGATTTGGAGGGGAGATGGGCGTTGAGCCGAGGGATTTCGAACAAATTGTCTCAAGAAGGATGGACGGCGTACGAGACGAGTGCTAAGACGGGCAAGAATGTCCCCGAGGCCTTTCAGATTCTAGCCAGAAAAATGCTTGAGATAGATGAGATCAAGGAAAAAGGAGGAGGAGAAACGATGAGAGTCGAAGGGGATAAGAGCATTCAAACAACAAAGGAACCTGACTTTTCTGATCACGTCAGAGGGATTGGTGATGATATTCTTAGACGGTAGGCACAACCGTTATCCATGTTCAGAGATCTCCGAGAAGTTAATCGTTCAACCGCTGGTCAAGATGAAGTTTGAATTGGGGAATGTCTGTGTTTCTGATCAATCACATGCCCTTAACTGGTCGCTTCAAGGCACGGTGATTCCTAAGGGTGTGATCTTCTTGGAGTCGACCTGCCGTTCCTGACATGAATAGCAGCATCTCATATCAGTTGTTCCCAGCCCTAGACACCCTGGTTTTTCGACGCTCCGAGGAGAACGCAGATTTTCAGCTTATGGGTTCTCCGCCGGATTGGGTTCACTCTCTTAAAGGCCAGCTTTCAGAGCGCTGGGATCCTTCTCAATTCTTGGAGCAATCTTGTTTTCTGCAGCACTTTTTACGGAGAGCCAAGAGATTTTGGGACGAGAATCAAAGCGGTCAATTGGAATCTGGTCCATGGGAGGAACCGACGCTCAAGGGTGAAACATACGATCTAGAAGCGATGGCTCTTGCTATTGGGACGAACAAGGTTCTAGTGATTAGGAAACTAAGCCCGCAGATTCGTTCCCGTCTTCAAGAAGCCAGGGAAAAGAGTCTCCAGCTACAACGGCAGGGCCTTCTGGAAGAACGATTAAGGGAGAGTGAAAAAGCTCGGGATGATTTACTTGTTATTTTGGATCAACTGCAGGTGGGCGCATTTTTGACCGATACTAACGGACGGGTAACCTTCATGAATCAATGGGGGCGGCGCGCGTTAGGAAAAACAACACTGGAGATCGTTGGTGGACAATGGGATCGAGTGGTTCCCGTCTCGAAAGACGGGCTTGAGGCCCTCATGTCTATGCTTCATCAGCCATCGGCAAGACGCCAGAGGGTTCCCATTCAATTTAGTCGACAAAATGGATCACGAGTTTTTCTGGAAATCGATGTTCAGGACGACCCTAGGAATTCGCGGCAGAAAATCTTCTTTCTCTATGATGTGACAGGAGTGCAGTACCTCCGCCGTCCATTGGCAGAACATCTATAGTCTTCTAGTGTAGTGCGTCATAAATAACTTGACGTATATGTCCAGACCTCTCTATCTTCTGGAGCATGAGAACCGCGGCCCCTATCCAGCTGTCCCCTATGGAGCGCTCGGCCCTGAGGACATGGGCCCAGGGTCGGCGTGTCCCCTTTCGCCTGGTGCAGCGAGCGCGGATCGTCCAGTTGGCGGCCGATGGCGTCAGCAATCAGGGAATCGCCCGAACATTGACCATCTCCAGACCCACGGTGCAGCTTTGGCGGGAGCGGTTTCTGGCTCTGCGCTTGGCAGGGCTCGAAAAGGATGCGCCACGTCCCGGTCGTCTGCCACGCATCCCCGAACGCAAAGTGCGGGCCGTCGTCGAGGCGACACTGCACACGACCCCACCGGCTGCGACCCACTGGAGCACCAGGAGTATGGCGAAGGCCCAAGGCCTCAGCGAAGCGACGGTGCGGCGGATCTGGAGGCGATACCACCTCAAGCCCCATCTCATCAGGACCTTCAAGCTCAGCCGGGACAAGCAGTTTGTCGAGAAGCTCTACGATGTCGTGGGGCTCTATCTCAATCCCCCGGACAAGTCCTTGGTCCTGTGCGTCGACGAGAAAAGTCAGGTCCAAGCCCTCGACCGCACCCAGCCGGGCCTTCCGTTGAAGAAGGGCCGTTGTGGCACGATGACGCACGATTACAAACGCCATGGCACGACCACCTTGTTCGCAGCCCTGAGCATGCTCGACGGCCAGGTGATCGGCGACTGCATGCCGCGGCATCGACATCAGGAGTTCATTCGCTTCCTCGCAAAGATCGAGGCCGAAACCCCGTCCGAGCTCGCGTTGCATCTGATCGTGGACAATTACGGGACGCACAAGCACCCACGGGTGAAAGCTTGGCTCCGGCGGCATCCGCGGGTCCATCTGCACTTTATCCCAACCTCCAGTTCCTGGCTGAACCTGGTCGAGCGCTGGTTCCGCGATCTCACCGACAAGCGCATCCGGCGGGGCAGCTTCCAGCATGTGCGGGAATTGATCGCTGCGATCACACAGTACCTGGACCATCACAATCAGAGCCCCCGGGTATTCGTGTGGACCGCCTCGGTGGGGAATATCTTGACCAAAGTCGCCCAATGTAAAGAAGCGTTAGACGCACTACACTAGATTCTCCTTAGCAGAGCTTGCTACCTTTGTGTACAAGAAGAGAGCCTCCATAGTCAGGCGACCGTCCTCATTAGGGATCAAGTTGCCAAGTTACAAAAATAAGGTTTATTACAGCTATTGCTCGGGACAGAACACCATAGAGCGTCCAAACGATAAAAAAACGACCTGTCTTCATCAGTTATAGCCATAAGGATGAACGCTGGAAAACCCTTTTGGTGACGCATCTCGATGTGCCTCAAAAGCAAGGGCACTTTATTCTAAATGGGTGCTACAGCCCTTCGCCGCTGGTTCCTCCCCCGAACCCCCCGAAGTTTCCGCTAAATCCGCCCTGGCCGCTTCCCCAAAATTCGTCGCGATGGAGTCGCTGAAACGGATGGCGAAGGTCGGGACGGCTGATCCACCACAAGAACGCCAAAGCTCCGGCCCCGGTGAAGAGCGTGAGCACGATGCCCACGCCTTTCAGATGAGATCGCGGCGGGTCCCCCACCCGAATCTGCTGCATAACGGACGCGAAAGAGACGGTTGCCCGATAGAGTCCCTCGCCGTAATGGCCGGCGCGGAACGCCGGCTGAATGTACAGGCGACCGATATCCTCAACCGCTTGCGGGGTCACAACCGCGGTCAACCCTCGTCCCACGGACACGGCAGCTTGGCGGTTGTCGAGAACCGCTAGGATCAGCATGCCGTGATCGCGCGACGCCGTGCCCACCCCCCAGCGTTCATAGATGGCTGTCGCATATTCATTAGCAGTCTTGTAGGGGGCCACGGAATGAACTGCGACCACCACCATTTCTACGCCGGTTTTGCGTTCGAGATCCTGACAGACGGATCGGATGCGATCTCTCCAATCCGGTTCTACCTTGCCCGCAAAATCGCTCACATAACCCAGCGGTTCCGGCAATGGGCGTCGATCCGGGCCGGTGCTTTCGGCCGCTAGCGGCAGAAGCACGCATGCCGATACGATGAGGCAGCGGACAGAGCGAAGGCCACAGTTGGAATCGACGCGCCTCACGGATGTTTCGCCGTGCTCGGGTGAGTACTCCATTCGGAGAGCGTCTGCAAACACGCAACGTAGCGTTCAAACAGTCGAGGCATTTCGACCGGTCCTGGAGTCACCACACCTCGTTTCAAGTTCCACACCTCTTGAAGGACGGTTGCATCGATCCCAAAGCGTGCCGGAAGGTCTTTGAGTAAAGCATCCGTCGAGGGAGGTATCTGCAGTTCCCTCACACGATACTGCCCCCGCAGACTAGGAAGCAAGGTTGTCAAGGAAAGGGGAAGCAAGATGGCGAGGGCCTCAGACTTCGCTGCACCTTCCACAAAGCGCTGTCGGAGCCTCATGAGATTGCCCATGATCTCCTGTCCGCATTGTGCGGCCAGGTTTCCCCTGTCGATTCGAAGAGACGGAAACGGGTCGTGCCCTACCAACAGTACGTGGGACTCTTGAATCTCCACGCACTCTAGTGGAAAGAACTTCTGTGAATTCTCGATTTCATTCTCTGTCAGAAAGAGCGGGACAACCAATTTTTCCGAAGCCCAGCGCCGGTGGGTCTTTGCGTATCGTTGGAGCAGATCCAGATCGTGCTGCCCAAGTAGGAACACCAGGTTGAGATTGGATCTCCCCTCGAGAAATTCTCCTCGGGCTGCGCTTCCGTAAAGGATCACTCCTTCCAAAGCGGCGCCGAAGACACTGGTGACTTCTTTCACATACTTGCGAAGCGTCTCACGGACGTCCTCTGGAAGATCAGGGGGAATCCGTTCGCTCAGTCGAATGGTCATGAAAGTTCAACCGGGTTGGATCACCGCTTCAGGAGGCAAGCGATCGGCATGCAGGTCCGGCAATAGCCCCGCGGCGATGAAGCGGTCGACCAATCGGAATGGGGGCTGGGCTCGAAGCCCCGCCGTGGCCGACAACACCTGATAACGGAGTCGCCGGTTTCGGTCGAGCGTCTTGAACACGCGGTCTCGCAGGTAGCCGACGAGGGGATTGGCGGTATTCCAGAAAAGGGCTTGTTCATCCGCGAGCCGCTGCAACATCTCCACATGAGGCCTGCGGGCCCGTTCGAACGACGCCAGCGCGGATGCGGAACAATCGTTGCGTTCCAAGCAGGTCGGGATCAGATCCGCAAGGGCGATCGCGTCAACCATCGCCTGCATGCGACCTTGCGAGGCGTGCGGATTCATTGCGTGGGCGGCATCGCCGATCAACGCTGCGCCGTCCGCAACCCAGGTGTCCGTGTGGACCCTGCCCGTCGGCATATAAGCTGTCTGGCTCCAGTCAACGAGATTTTCGAACGTCGAGGCAAGATCGGGAACAATTTTCGCCCATTGCTCCCGTAAGACCGCGAGTCCGGCAGCCTTCACCCGGGGCATGGAGTCGGCCGGGATCATGTAAAACAGGTACACCTTTCGTCCGGCCGTAGGAAAGATACCGAGGATGGTACGACGGCCGACGAAGTACCGGGCCTCCGTCCTTTCATTCTGGCCCTCGAGGATGGCGATCAGGTAGGCTTCCGGATATCGGTGCAGGCGAGTGGGAATGCGAAGCGCGTCACGAACCTTCGACAGCGCGCCGTCAGCGCCCACGACGACCTTCGCCGAAATGGTCATCTGACGGCCGGCCTGTGCAGCCTCCACGCCGACAACCCGATTGCCTTCCCGCAAGACTTTCTTGAACTCGGCTCCATAACGAAGCGCGCCGGGCGCCTGATCGTCCAGAGCCTTGAGGATGACGTGATGCGCCGCGTTGGGCAGTGTGACGATCGCGCGGTTGTATGGCGGCGGTAACATCCCATAATCGACGGTGCACAAACGATTGGACCCACTCATGCCAGGCGTTATATCACCCACCCGCTTTGAACTGGCTGTGACCAGTCTTGTTCCCATGTGACCCGCCTCTGCTCCACCCGCGCGACAAAAGTGAAAATGCCGGACGGGCCGCACGGCGTCGGCGGGAAGTTTTCCAAGGATCCCCAAACGGTCCAAGACCTGCTGCCCGTTCGGCTGCAGGATCTCGCCGCGCAAGCCGGTGGGAGGCCCCGGAGCCTGTTCGAGGACAACGACGCTGACACCCTTTTGAGCCAGCGCGAGGCCGAGCACCGCGCCTCCACCTCCAGCTCCGACAATGACGACATCGGTATGTTCCATCAGCGCAGCCCCATGGTCATTGCCATGTCTGGTATCGGACCTGATCTCGCCACATCAATAAGAATTTGTCGCGCGCTTTGGCGCTGGTCACGGGATCGGTGATGACATCCAAGCGTTCGTCGTTATAGCGATGCCCGCTCGTGGTGAGGTTCATAGAGCCGGACGTGTTGATCACGTCATCGATGACGACCTGCTTCATGTGCATGAGGCCTTCGTGTTGGTTGACCCGGATAGGAATACCCGCTAATCGCAACGTGCTCAACGCAGCCAGTTGCTTGGGATCGTTTAATTTCTCTCGGTCTGTGATGATGCGCACATCGATCCCGCGCTTCTTCGCTGATACCAACGCCTTCACGGCCGGCGGAAACGTAATCCCGTAGATGGCGACGAAGATATATCGACGGGCTCCGTCATAAATCGACACCAGTTTGTCACCTGGCAGATCGTCCGGGGCATAATAAATCTCGATGGTCCCGGCTTCGGTCGCCGGCACGACCCAACCGAGACCGACGACACAACACAGCACCAATATGCCACGCGCAACCATGAGCGCCATCCCAAATCGTCCTAGTCGGCCTCGAACACCGCCTTAAAATGATCCTCAGCGGCATCCCACGCCTGCGGAGAGGTTTTACTCAGCCAGTCACGAAGGTACGCTTTCTGGCCAGGAGTCAGAATCTGTTTGATCTGATGGGAGCGGCCTTGCATGGGCTGAAGAAATCCCGCGCGTTTGTTGAAATCCAGTGTGGCGGTTCTGACATAGATATTGGTGTACGCGGTCGGGGTTCCTTGCGTTTCATCCCCTTGAATCCAGACCGAGATGAACTTTTCCAGCTTCAACCCTTCGCTGTCCAGGGCCGGATCGGTGTCATGAAACAATTCGTTTTCCGATTGCGGCAAGGGCGCGTTATCCTGAAACCGAAACATGAAATTCTGATTCCACATGGTCGTCCTTAGATGAAACTGACGGTCAGCAGGGGTACGGTGGTTGGAACGCGTTCCGGCTCAGTCTTGCGCAAGGAGTCGGCATACTGGAGGGGAAGCACGGGCAATGTCAAGAGCCTGAGAATCTGAGAAGTGTCGGTGTCAAAGAGGTTCCCAATTAGTGTGACATCGAACACTCGAGCCATCTTCTTGACAAGGTCGAGCGCAGTTTGTTAGCGTTTAGAATTCTCGTTTCCGAAAGCATACTTAGGGAGACCTCGATGGTCGTGAAAATCAATGGAAAGCCCGAGGAGGTCCACGGGGCGACCGTCCTTGATCTCCTCAGCGCGAAGAGCATCGATCCGCACATGGTGGCGGTCGAATTGAACTCGAAAATGGTGGAGCGTGACCATCTTGCGACCACCGCGGTGAAGGAGGGCGACCAGTTGGAATTTCTCTTCTACATGGGGGGTGGCGGGTGACCGCATCGGCCCACAAGGAAATTACGGAGCTCATCGGCGGCACACCCCTGGTCCGCTTGAACCGACTATCCAAAGACGGATCGGCGACGATTCATGCGAAGGTCGAATCGTTCAACCCCGGCGGGAGCGTCAAAGATCGGATCTGCCTGAACATGATCAATGAGGCGGAGCGCCAGGGTCGCCTCAAACCCGGCGGCACCATCGTGGAACCCACCAGCGGCAACACGGGGATCGGCCTTGCGTTGGTGGCGGCCGTTCGCGGATACAAATTGATCCTGGTCATGCCCGAAAGCATG
The DNA here is from genome assembly GCA_963703955.1 of Nitrospirota bacterium. Lineage (GTDB taxonomy): Bacteria > Nitrospirota > Nitrospiria > Nitrospirales > Nitrospiraceae > CAVPGK01. Next base: position 104,455 of record CAVPGK010000011.1, read on the forward strand.
AGCATGGAACGCGCGAGTTTGCTCTCCTCCTACGGCGCGCAGTTGGTGTTAACTGCGGCATGGGAAGGGATGAAAGGCTCGATCAAAGAGGCCGAGAGCATTGTCGCCCAGAACCCATCGTATTTTATGCCCGATCAGTTCTCAAACCCAGCCAATCCGGCCATCCACAGACAGACCACGGCAGTGGAGATTTGGGAAGCGCTGAATGGCAAGATCGACGCCTTCGTCGCGGCGGTTGGGACAGGCGGAACGATTACCGGCTGCGGAGAGGTCTTTAAGGAACGCAATCCCCACGTCAAGGTTATTGCGGTTGAACCCGCCGGCTCGCCGGTTCTCTCCGGCGGAGACCCCGGCCCGCACAAGATTCAGGGCATCGGCGCCGGGTTCATTCCAAAGGTTTTGAATCGGTCGATCCTCGACCGAGTGATGACGGTGACCGACGACGAGGCTTATCAGACTTCGAAGCTGCTGGCCAAGAAGGAAGGACTTCTGGTCGGTATTTCTGCGGGCGCCAATGTGTTTGCCGCCCAGAAGGTGGCGGAGGAACTCGGACCCGGGAAGAATGTGGTCACGATCCTCTGTGACACCGGCGAACGGTATATTAGCATCGAGAAGTATTTTAATATCTAGGGCTGCTGAAAATGGCCCCCAACTTCGTTCTCGGCTCGAAAGAATCCTCAACGTACCCCAGAGGGTACGCCTCCGGTTTTTTCTCGCCTGCGGCCTTGCTCGGGAAGAGGTGCGTCTCGGCGCGCCTGGGGAGGCGGGTGTGATTGCTGGCCATTTTGACCAGCCTCTTTGCTTGCAAACAGACACCTACTGAAATGGAATTTACGGACGACCAGATCACCCGCTACAGCCGGCACATCCTGCTGCCCGAAGTCGGCGGTAAGGGGCAGAAAAAGATTGCCCAGGCGAGAATCTTAATCGTAGGCGCCGGCGGCCTGGGCTCGCCTGCGGCATTATATTTGGCGGCGGCAGGTGTCGGCACGATCGGCCTTATCGACAGCGACGTGGTGGACCTCTCGAATCTCCAGCGCCAGGTTATCCACCACACACCGGATCTGGGGCGTCCCAAAGTGGTGTCTGCTCAGGAGAAGATTGCCGCGATCAATCCCGACGTCAACGTGGTGATGCACCCGGATCGCCTGGTCGCCGACAATGCCTTGGATATCATCCGTGGATATGACGTCGTCATCGACGGCGTCGATAACTTCCCTGCAAAATTCTTGATCAACGATGCCTGTTTCTTTGCGGACAAGCCGTTGGTGCACGGAGGGATCCTTCGTTTTGACGGACGAGTCATGACGATTGTTCCAAAACGGTCGGCCTGCTATCGATGTGTCTTCAAGAACCCGCCGCCTCCCGGTCTGGTTGCGAGTTGCCAGGAAGCCGGGGTGATCGGCGTGCTCGCCGGCATCATCGGAACCATTCAGGCGACGGAAGCGCTCAAGCTTGTCTTGAAGATCGGTCAGCCGTTGACCGACCGCATGCTCGACTTCGACGCTAGGCGGACAGTCTTTCGGGAGATCAAGACCAGGCGGAATGCACGCTGCCCGTTGTGCGGAGACGCTCCGACGATTACGGAACTGTTTGACCACGAGCCTGAGTCGTGCGACCTGAAGCCTGCAGCGGCCGCTCAGGACTGAAGACTGAGTGCTGAGGACTGAGAGGCAAAGCCCCTTGATTGATCCTTAGAATCTCAGACCTCAGGCCCTGTGACTCAGATCCAAGAATGGTGATGCGATGACGAAGATGAAGGCGCTCACGTGCCGGGAATGTGGCAAGGAATATCCAACCAAAGCCATTCATGTGTGTGAAATGTGCTTTGGGCCCTTGGAGGTCAAGTACAACTACGATGAGATCAAAACGACCATCTCGCGTCGGAAGATCCAAGACGGGCCGAACAGCATGTGGCGCTACATTGATCTCCTCCCGATTGAAGGGCCGGCCACCGTCGGACCGCACGCAGGCTTCACGCCCTTGGTCCGGGCCAGGAATTTGGGCGCCTATCTGGGGCTCGATGAGCTGTACATCAAAAACGACACGGTGAATCACCCGACCCTCTCGTTTAAAGACCGAGTCGTCGCTATCGCGCTCACCCGCGCCCGCGAACTCGGCTATGAAACCGTCGCCTGCGCTTCAACTGGAAATCTGGCGAACTCCGTCGCCGCGCATGCGGCCGCGTCCGGAATGCAATGTTACGTCTTCATTCCGGGCGACCTTGAGGCAGCAAAGGTCCTGGGAAATTTGATTTACCGTCCGAATGTCGTCGAGGTCGAGGGAAATTACGACGATGTCAACCGCCTCTGCAGCGAAATTGCGGCCGAGCACCGCTGGGCCTTCGTGAACATCAACATCCGTCCCTACTACGCCGAGGGCTCCAAGACCCTCGCGTTCGAGACGGTTGAGCAACTTGGGTGGCGTACCCCCGACCAGGTTGTCATCCCGATGGCGTCCGGTTCGTTGCTCACTAAGATTTGGAAAGGCCTCAACGAGCTGCGCACCGTGGGCCTGATCGACCAGGTACGGACCAAAATCAATGGGGCACAGGCTGAAGGTTGTTCGCCGATCGCTACTGCGTACAAGGAAGGCCGTGACTTCTTCAAGCCGGTCAAGCCGAAAACCATCGCGAAATCCTTGGCCATCGGTAACCCAGCCGACGGGTACTATGCGTTAAAGACGACGGCCGAGAGCCGGGGCGCGATGGACATGGTGTCCGACGATGAAGTGGTTGAAGGCATCAAGCTCCTCGCCCAGACCGAAGGAATTTTTGCGGAGACCGCCGGCGGTGTCACGATCGGCGTCTTGCGAAAGCTCGTCAAGCAGAGCATCATCAAGAAAGGCGACGTGACTGTGGCCTACATTACGGGCAATGGGTTGAAAACCCAGGAGGCGGTGATCGACGCCGTGGGTCGTCCGGTCCGTATCCAGCCGAGCTTGGTGAGCTTCCAGAAAACGTTCAAGATGGGCAAGAACGGAGGCGGCGACGCATGATCAAGGTTCGAATTCCCACGCCCCTGCGGCCCTTGACGAAAGGGCAGGGCGAGGTCGAGATCAAGGGTGCCAGCGTGGCGGAGATGATCGACAACCTCGATACGTCCCATCCCGGTCTGAAAGATCGGCTCTGCGATGAAAACGGTGAGTTGCGTCGTTTTGTCAACGTCTATGTAAATGAAGAAGATATTCGGTTTCTCAAGGGGAAAGAAACTCTCCTGAAAGATGGGGACGAGGTATCAATCGTCCCCGCCATTGCAGGAGGGGGGTCGTGACCAGTTTACGATTTCACATCCGTTTCCCTGAGGAAAAAATCAAGGAACCGATCATCTACCAGATCGGCCATGAGTATAAGGTCGTCACCAACGTCCGCCGCGCTGATGTCCGGGAGACCACCGGATGGATGGACGTTGAACTGACCGGGGAAACCTCCGAAATCGAGCGCGCCGTCGAGGGCATGCGCAAGAAAGGGGTCTTGGTGGACCCCATCGAGTTGAACGTCGTCGAATGAAGGGGAGCTTTCAGCGATCAGCCCATCAGCTTGGGGACATGTCATGATCCAACGCCGATAGCTTCACGAAAATGGACTTCACCGATACGCAGATTGAGCGCTATAGCCGGCATATCATCTTGTCGGAAGTCGGAGGCAAGGGGCAGAAGAAACTGTTCTCCTCCAAGGTCCTGGTGATCGGCGCGGGAGGGTTGGGGTCACCCGCCGCCCTCTACCTTGCCGCGGCCGGCATCGGAACGCTGGGCTTGGTGGACGGCGATGTGGTCGACCTGTCTAATCTCCAACGGCAGATTCTTCATACGACCGCGAGTGTCGGAACACCAAAAGTTGAATCCGGCCGGCAGACGTTGGCGGCGTTGAATCCCGACGTGACCATCAAGACTTACCAGGAGAATGTGGCGGCCGACAACATCATGCGGTTATTACTAGAGTATGACATTATTCTGGACGGGTCTGACAACTTCTCGACGCGGTTTCTGGTTAATGACGCCTGTTATTTTGCCAAGAAAACGCTCATCTCGGGCAGCATTTTCCGGTTCGAAGGTCAGCTCACCACCATTAAGCCTCACGAAGGCTATCCTTGTTATCGGTGCTTGTATCCCGAACCGCCTCCGGCCGGCCTCGTGCCGAACTGTCAGGAGGCGGGTGTCCTGGGCGTCTTGGCGGGCACCATCGGCGTCCTTCAGGCAGCCGAGGCGATCAAAGAAATCCTGGGCATCGGCGACACGCTTGCCGACCGACTGTTGATCTATGACGCGCTCGAGATGAAATTTCGAAAGGTCTCCCGTCCCAAGGCTCCCGACTGTCCTCTTTGCGGAGCAAATCCGACCATCCGAGACCTCAGCGGTGACTACGCGGTCACGTGCGCGATTTGACGTGTCGACGCCTGCGCCCGTCTTGAGTATTCCCCAGTCAATCCTCGATGACATGATCGTCCATGCGCGCGAGCTCGATCCGTCCGAATGCTGTGGCCTGCTTGCCGGAATCCAAGGTACGGTAACGCATCAGTACCGGATTACCAATACCGTCGCCAAAGACCGCCAGGCAATGCAGGTGTTCGAGCAAGCCAACGTTAAGCAGTTGGGTCATCTATCAGAGAGAAGCCGCGCGGAGGTCGCCTATTTTATGGATCCCAAGGAGATGCTGGCGGCCTTCAAGGACATGCGGGAGCGACAGACCGAATTGACCGTGATCTATCATTCGCACACCCACTCGCCCGCCTACCCATCGACCACCGATATCGGCCTAGCCTACTATCCGGACGCCGCCTACATCATCATTTCCTTTGAAGACAAGACAAAGCCGGACATCCAGGCTTACTGGATTAGGGACCGCAGCGTCGTCCCGGCCGTTTTCCAAGCCATTTGATCGATCGTTATCGGAAGCCTCTTCATCGTTCAAAGAACGTCCAAAATGGGCTGGACCACCGACGCCAACGGTGCCATAATGACGCCCCCAGGGTAGAGGAGAATCGCATGCGGACCGTTCAACGGCGAATGTTGTTGGTGCTGGGACTCATCTTGGTCACAGCGCATGGAGCGGCCTCCGCTGAGGACAAGAGCATCTTCAGCCCGATCATTCACGTCGACAAGGAAAAAGGTTACATCGTCGTCTCGTCGGACGGAAAAGTCTTTGCCGTTGAAGTCGATGAAAACGCGAAACCTCACCTGGAGAAACTTCCGGTCTCCGGTATGATCGATATGGTCGTGGAAGTCAGGCCTGGCACCACTCCCCTACTGAAAAGATGGAAAGTGGCAGGTGGAGAGTCTTCCTGCAAGCAGTTTGACGGAAAGACCTGCAAATAACGATGATCTGGAGGGTCAGTAGCGGCGACTCACCGGGTTATTCCGAACTGCCGAGCATGTCATCAATCAGCGGTCGATTGATGTCCGTGCAACCCGGACAGATCGCATCAAACAAGGCTTCGTGGTCAGCCACATAATTGCGCGCATCCACTAGCTTATCAGTAATGACGTGGTCATAACAGGTGTCACAGAGCATCATGAAGCCGCGCATCACGGAAACCGTTTTTCGTCCCTGGCTACCTAGCATTTTACCATCCCATTATTTATGAATCGTCAGGCTGGTCTCTTCGCCCCTTCCGAATGAAGGTTGAACGATTATCTCAGACCGAGCCTTTCTGCTGAGCCACCCAAAAATCCTCGGTCTCCAACTCGATCCCGCATCGCGGGCATTCGAAAGGCTGGTCAGGCGGCGGCACCGACATTTCTTTCTCTTCCACCCGGCCCTGGCAGACATGATACCAGTGGCCGCCGGCATGCTCATGGTCCAGAGGATCGTATTCGAACTTGAGCACCATGGCCACTCCTAACCAAACAAGTGTCGCCCCACCCATCCCTCGTCATGACAATCTTCTCCAAGTGGTCAACTCAACAGCTGAAATATGCGCACGACGATCGGGCGCGTTGCGCGCGGGCGCAGAGACCGGACCAGACCCTGTTTCAAGCACTCCTATTCTCAGATCTGGAACTGCGCCTCGTACAGCCCCGCATAGACCCCTCCACGCGCAAGAAGAGTCTCATGAAGACCTTCTTCAACGACCCGGCCGCGGTCCACCACCACGATCCTGTCGACGTCATGCAAGGTCGAGAGCCGGTGGGCAATGATGAAGGTTGTGCGCCCTTGCGTCAGTGCGACCAACGCCTCTCGAATCTTGACCTCCGTCTCTGTATCGATGTTGGAGGTCGCTTCATCAAAAATCACGATCGGCGGGTCCTTCAGCAGCACGCGCGCGATGGACACCCGTTGCTTTTGCCCTACCGACAGTTTGACGCCCCGTTCGCCGATCCACGTGTCATAGCCATCGGGCAGATCCATGATGAAGTCATGCGCACGAGCCGCCATCGCCACTTCTTGGATCCGCGCCTGGTCTGCCGTCAGATCGCCGTACGCGAGATTCTCCCGCACCGTGCCGTTGAACAGGAACGGCTCCTGCTGAACCAAACCGATATGGTCGCGGAGAAATGCCAGCGGCAGGTTTCGAAGATCGTACCCGTCGATGGTAATCGCGCCGGCTTGCACATCGTAAAACCTCATCAGCAACTTGAGCATGGTGCTCTTACCCGCGCCGCTGGGACCGACCAGTGCAAGTCGTTCCCCCGGCCTTACGGCAAGCGTGACATTCGTAAGGACCGGCACATCCGACCGGTAATGAAATCCCACGCCGTCAAACCGCACTGCACCGATGAGCCGTGCGGTCGTTCTGAGAACCCCAGGATAGTCCTGCACCTCCGGCACCGCATCGAGGACCTCGAAGACTCGTTCGCTAGCCGCCAGGGCATGCTGCAGCATGTGATTGACAGAGTGGATCTGATTGATGGGCACATAGAACAGGGCGAGGTACCCGAGAAACATGACCAACTCGCCTACCGTCAGCGCGCCGGCCTGCACCTCGTGAGCCCCATGCCACAGGATGAGGACCGTTCCGAGGCTTCCCACAAAAATCATGCTCGGTGAATAGACGGACCAGAGGCACATGGCGTTGAGATTACTATCACTGTAGCGTCGGCTCAGGACGTTAAAGCGATCCCGCTCGTATTTCTGGCGATTGAATCCGATGGTTTCCCGAATGCCGGAGAGCGCGTCCTGCAGATAAGCATTCAACTCAGCGGCGCTCCGCCTGATGTCATGGTAGTATCGATGGACGCGCTTCGTGAACACCAGCGCGGAGACGATCAAAAGCGGAATCGGAATGAGCGACAGCAGGGCGAGCTTCCAGTTCAAGGCAAACAGCAGGATGGTAATAGCGATCAGTGTCAGTGATGCGGTGAGCAACCCTTCCACTCCGTCGATAAAAATGCGCTCGACATGCTCGGTATCGTTATTGACCCGGGACATGATCTCTCCGGTCGAACGGTTCTCGTAATAGCTGAGCGATAGTCGCTGCAAAGCGCTGAACACCTGCTCCCGCAGATCGAACACGACGCGCTGCTCAAGCGTATTGTTCAACCGGATTCGCAACGAGGCGAAGACATTCTTGAGGGCATACGCCACCAAGAGCCCTCCGATCACCCAGGGCAACAGGCCAGGACGGCTTGCGTGGATGACATCGTCAATAACGACTTTGGTCAACCATGGCGGCACCAGTTCAATGGCGGTCGTGAGCCCCGCGCAGAACAACGTCGTCAGAGCCAGCAATCGATAGGGTTGAACGTATCGGAGGATGCGCAGGAGAGGCTTCACTCAGGCTCAGTTTTAAATGTTGAGTTCTGAATTTTGAATTGCACGAAGAACTCACAACTCAAAACTGAGAACCTACGGTTAAATAACAGCGGCATGTTCCTTCCGCCAGAACTGGTCAAACTCATCAAGTTGAGTCAGAGTAGAGAGGTCGGTCATGCGATCCAGAAACACCTTGCCCATCAAGTGATCCAATTCGTGCTGGATACAGACTGCAAGGAGCCCGCTCGCTTCGAAATCCAGCTGCGCTCCGTGGCGATCAAGCGCCTGCGCTCGAATCATCGAGGGACGGCTCACTTTCCCTCGCAAACCGTCCACACTCAGGCACCCTTCCCAATTCTCGACCTGCTGCGGCCCGTAGTACACGATGACGGGATTGATAAGCACGGTTTGGGGAAAACCACCCTCCCCGCGGTATTCCATCACGACGATCTGTTGTGAGCGGGACACCTGCGGCGCCGCCAAGCCGATGCCTTCTGCATCAGTCATCGTCTCAAACATATCGTCGATGAGTTCCTGCACTACCCGATCGTTGATTTCGCTCTGGGGCACAGGATCCGCTATTTTTCGAAGGCTCGGATTTCCTAATTTCGCGATGGTCAAAAGAGCCACAGCAACCTCGGGTGGATACGTTCATGAGAGCAACACATTAAAATAACACAGCCGTTCCCGACCTCGCAACCGAGGCCGGGGTGCGCATCCGTTGCGAGCCCTATTGGAAAGTCTTCCTCGATCGCCGGGGCTCAGGCAATTCCAGGGTCTCCTTATTCGCATTCCACCAGTCGATCCATTCTTGCGCCCACTCGGCTCGTTCCTGTTTCGTCGAGCTATCCCAGTCGTGCATTTCACTCTCGTGTCTGGTGAGCAGCCACAGGGAATTGATCGCGGTGATCGATACAAATCGTTCCTCATCGGGCAAGAGATCAATCAGGACCGGCACGACCGACTTTTGGCGCACATAGCGCGCTTCAAAGGCGGCGGATTTTCTGATACTGGCGTTAGGATCCTTCGCCATCGACTCGATGGCTGTGGGGGCCACATTCGGATCCAGCCGTACCGCCCCGCGCAACGCATGCTCACGGATCCGTGGCATTTCATTCGTTTGCTTGGCGGCGTCGATCAACGCGGGCGCCGCGGCAGGGTCCTTGATTATGATCATGGTTTCAATCGCGTTGTATCGAATGCGCGGACTGGGCATCGTCAATGCCTTCACCAAAACTGGGACTGCCGGCGGACCCAGATGGACAAACTCGCCCATAGCCCAGAATTCCTGTTTGCCTTCGAGCAGCGGTAGCAGCGCCTCAGCCCTCTTGAGCTCTTCCGGATCCAGCGGTTTTGAAGACGGCGGGATCGAGGTATCGGGAACCGGTTGGGACTTGGGAGGCGCCTCGTAAGGTAGCTGCGCGAGCGTCACCGACCCTCGTTCCGCCAGAACGACCACAGAGGCCCACCAGCCGGCCGTCAGGCTGATACCAACAAGCCCTCCCCAGAGAAGGTGTCGAACCTTGTGCGTCATGGAAATCCTTTCTTCTGTCGGCTAATGCTTGTCGCCCTCTCTGTATGATCCGTGGCGATGGACCACCTGATACAGGACGGGAAACACGACGAGAATCAACACCGCGGCCGTCAGCATCCCTCCGACGACCACACGCGCCAGCGGCTGCTGCGCTTGCGATCCGATGCCGGTGGCGACGGCTGCGGGCAGCAGGCCGATCGCCGCCCCCAAAGTAGCCATCAAGACAGGCCGCATCTGGACATCGGCGCCTTTTACGATGGCTTCCGTTAACGGCATCCCGGCGGCACGAAACTCGCCGATGCGAGAAATCAAGAGGACGCCTCCCAAGATCGCCACGCCGAGCGTCGAAATGACGCCCACCGCGGCGGAGATGCTGAACGGCGTGCCGGTAATCACCAGCGACAGAACCCCCCCGATCAATGCGAAGGGGACCGTGGCCAAGACGAGCAGGGCGTCGCGCAGCGAGGAAAATGTAGTGTACAGCAAGAAGAGGATGACCAACAGGCTTAGCGGAACGATGATGGTGAGGCGCTTCTGTTCGCGCTTGAGCTGATCGTATTGTCCCGCCCATTCGATGCGATACCGCTCCGGCAGCTTGATTTCCTGAGCCAGGCGGGCTTGCGCTTCTTCCACCGTGCTCGCCAAGTCTCTCCCTCTTACGCTGAACTTGATTGGGATGTACCGCTCATTGTTTTCCCGATAGATGATGAAGGCTCCGGTTTGCGTCGTGATAGTCGCGAGCTGTTTCAGCGGGATTCTCGCCCCATCCGGCGTGTTCACCAGAATATTCCCGATCGCCTGTAGGTCCTGTCGAAACTCCGGCAAAAAGCGCACGACAAGGTCGAACGACCGCTCCCCTTCGAACACGCGACTGACGGCCTGCCCCCCGACCGCCGCCTGCACCACGGCATTGACATCGGACACGAGCAACCCGTAGCGGGCACAAGCCTGGCGATCAACTTGGATCAGGAGGTTGGGCTGTCCCATCAGATGAAAAATTCCGAGATCCTTGACACCCACGACCTGTTTCATCATCGTTTCGATTTCTCTTGCTTTTGCTTCCAATACCTTCAGATCAGGACCAAACAGTTTAATGGAATTTTCCCCCTTGACGCCGGACATGGCTTCCTCGACGTTGTCCTGGATCACCTGGGAGAAGTTGAACGTCACACCCGGAATCTTGACGAGCAATTTCTCGATGTCTTCGATCAGCGCATCCTTGGTTGTGACCTCCGGTCGCCATTCCTTACGGGGTTTCAGGCCGACGAGGAATTCGGCGTTGAAAAAGCTGGTCGGATCGGTCCCGTCATCCGGCCGGCCGAGCTGGGAAACCACGTTGACCACCTCGGGAAACCGGCGAAAGATATCCTTGACCTCCGTCGTCAACCCACTCGCCTGCTCGAACGAGATGTCCACCGGCATCGTGGCCCGAACCCATAAATTCCCTTCCTCGAGGGCCGGCATGAATTCGCCGCCGATGAACTGCATCGCCACCAGAGCCACCACAAGCAGCGCCAAGGCCCCGCCGACAACCACTGTCTGGCGCTTCAACGCCTTGTGAAGAACGGCCATGTACACGCGCCGGATAACCCGAACGATCGCGGTATCATTTTCGGCAAGAGGTCCTTTCAGCAAATAGGCGCACATGGCCGGCGCCAGGGTAAACGCGATAATGAGGGCCCCGAGCAAGGCAAATCCGTACGTGATTGACATGGGGGCGAAGATTTTACCGGGGACGCCGGTCATCGTGAACAGCGGGATGAATGCGACGACGATGATGGCCGTCGAAAAGAAAATCGGCCGACCGACCTGCCGCGCCGCCCGAACGATGTGTTGCGGGGCTGTCAAGGCCGCGCCCAGATGGTGGCTGATGTGAAAGAAGATACTTTCAACCATGATCAGCGCCGCATCCACGATGATGCCGAAGTCGATTGCCCCCAACGAAATGAGATTCGCGGACTGCCCGATCATCACCATCATCGAAAAGGTGAATAGGAGCGAGAGGGGAATTGTCACCGCCACAATCAGCGCGGCACGTAGGTTTCCCAAAAAGGCGAAGAGGATCACAAACACCAACACCATCCCGCTGATCAGAATATCCGTGACCGTCTCGATGGTCGTGCGGAGTAGAAGCGTTCGATCGTAAACGGTCTTAACCTGCACGCCTTTGGGAAGCTTCCAAGTGTTGAGGTCTTCCACCTTACGCTTGACCTGTTCGAGCACAGGGAGCGCCTGGGCTCCCCGTTGAAGCAGTACTACTCCTTCCACCACATCGTCGCGATCGTCGATCCCGACCTTTCCAAGGCGCACCTGATGGCCGACGCTGACACGCCCCAGATTCCTGACGAAGACCGGAGTGCCGCCCTTTTCAGCGACCATGATCGTTTCAATGTCGTCCAGGCTGTCGATCAGGCCCACGCCCCGCACGTTGTAATTCTGAGCCCCGACGGTCAGATAATTTCCGCCCACATTGGCGTTACTGTTGCCCACGGCCGTCAACACTTGCGACAAGGTCACGCCATAGCTCAGCAGGGCCCCGGGGTTGAGGTCGACATGGTATTGCTTGGTCGTGCCCCCGAATCCGGTCACGTCGATCACGCCGGGCACCCGCTTGAACTCGCGCTTCAGCTGCCAATCCTGGATCGTCTTCAGATCCGTCAGGCTCTGCCCATCGCCGACGAGTTCATATCGATAGATCTCGGCCAGCGCCCACCAGGGGGACAGCGTGGGCTGGACCTGTTCGGGAAACGTCATCATCGCCAGGCGGTTCAGGACCTCCTGGCGATCGATGAAATAGCGGGTCCCGAAATCAAAGTAAATCTTGATGTCGTTGAGCCCGAAGATCGACAGTGAGCGGATCGCCGTCAAACCCGGCATCCCCGTGAGCGTCACCTCGACGGGAATCGTGATATGGCGTTCGATTTCTTCAGCCGACCACCCTGGGTATTGGGTAATGACTTCGACCATGGGTGGGGACGGGTCCGGGTACGCTTCCACGTTCAAAATGTGAAACGCGTACAGACCGCCGAACAACAAAATTACGCCCAATGTGCAGACGAGGATCCGCTGCAGCAATGCAAATTCGACCAATCGGACGATCACCGCGTCACCTTCTCAGCCGTCACACGCTGACCGCCCCTTCCTCCGTGCAGGAGGGCATAGAGCACGGGGAGGACCACGAGAATCAGCACCGCCGACGTGACCATGCCGGCCACCACCACGCGGGCCAGCGGCTGCTGAGACTGAGATCCGATCCCGGTCGCTACCGCGGTCATGAGCACCAGGCACATGCGAGACTCCGCGCCTTTCGAGATCGCCGTTTCGAGATCAAGGCCTACCGCAACCAGGACTGTGCTTTCCAAATCACGACTCCTCACGCTGAATTTGATCGGGACAGAAAGAAGGCGTACAGGCCGCTGACAAGAAGGGTCAGAATGAATATGAGCACCTGTTGGATGAGGGCAAACTCGACCAGGCGGGCAATCATCGTCTAGGATGCCGCAAACTATTTTCTGGTGTCAAAACATGGATGATGGAAAAAGGGACAACCAGGATACGGATACGAGAAGCCTGCTCAAAGAGGTGCGTCATCACGCCCGCCCACCCCAGGCGACACCTCACCCAACCCGCCCTACGCCTGCCAAGACAGGCTGTTTTCCCCCGGACGCGGGCCTTCCCGATTACACCCACTCACCCCAGGCGATAGTCACCCAACCCACGCGACACCTGCCAAGATAGGCTGTTCTCCCACGGGCGTGTCCCTTCCCGAGCAAGGCTCTGGGAGTTTGGAAATCAAGCCGTGCAGTGTGCGTGCGTTGAGACCTCCACACGACTGACAACCAAGCGGGGGCCTTTTTCAGCGGCCGATAGGTCACCCCTTCGCTTCCTTGGCCTTGAGCAAGATGGCGCCCTTGGTGACGACCCGCTCTCCCGGTTTCAAGCCTTCCAGAATCCGCACGAGATCAGCCGAGGCGGTCCCGACTTTGACCTCATGTTTCACGTACCGATCTTCTCCTTCCACCACATAGACGTATTCTTTTCCGTCGATCTCCAGGACTGCCTCCTTTGGAACAGCGATGAAGGAAGCTCCGTCACCGAGGTCAATGTTCAGCCTGGCAAACATCTCCGGCTTCAATTTGTGCTCCTCATTATTGACCCAGGCGCGGACTTTGATGGTTCGAGTATTCGGATCCACGACATCACCGATAGCGGCAACCGCGCCGGGAAAGATAACCCCTGGGTAGGCCTCGACGGTGACGGTGGCCACCTGGCCTCCATGCACCAGACCGAGATCGCGCTCATAGACGTCCGCCACGACCTGTAACACATCCAAATCCGCCACGGTGAAGAGCACTTGTCCTGGGTCTCCTCCAACCGACTGCCCTGGCGTGACCGTTCGTTCGACGACCGTGCCGGTGAGGGGACTTCTCATTTCGAAGCGAGAGGTGATCTTCTGCTCGGCCAGCGGCTTTTCCAATTCAGCGGCCGGCACTCTGAGGGACAGCAGGCGCTCCTTGGCGCGACGGAATTCGGCCTGCGCCTTGATGGCATCATTTTCCGCTTGCTTCAGATCCTTTTGAGACAGAGCCTTGCTTTCGTACAGATCCTTCGCCAGTTCGTAGGCTCGTGTGACATAGGTCAGTTCGGAATGTTCTTTCATGAATTCGGAATAGGCTTGCGCGATATCGGGGCTGTCCACCACCAAGAGAATTTCTCCGACCTTCACACGATCGCCCAATCTGGCCCGGACTTCCAGGACCCGCCCCTGCACTGGAGAGGACACCCTTGAATAGCGATCTTCACCGTAGGCGACTTTCCCGGCCAGACTCAGGACAGGCTTTCCCGGAGCCGCGGACACAGTGGCGGTTTCGATCCGGCTTGCGAGTTCTGTGGTCTGATTCGGCACCTGGCTGATCGCGGGCGTGGCGGCGTTCGAGGCGACCGGCTCTTCGGTCCGACCGCAGGCGGTCAGACTGGCGCAAGCGCCCACGATCAGCGCTGTTTTCAGCCACAGGTTCACGATCCGATCTCCCGCCCAACCGCGCTTTCAAGGAGAAAGACGTTTCGCTGGTAATTGAAGAGCGTCTCGATGTAATTTTGTTGGATCGTCTTGGATGTTCGCGCCGCGTCCAGCAATTCGATGATGGTGGCGCCTCCACGCTCATACGCCTTTTCGACGATCGTCAGCGTCAACCGTGCATCCTCCAACACGCCAGCCCGATAGGCTTCCACTAGGCGGCGGCTCTGAATGAGATTGCGGTACGCGATATCAACCTGGCTTTCCACCTCGATCAACGTTTTCTTGAGGTCGGCCTCCGCTACCTTCATGGACACTTCCGCTTGCGCAATGCCTCCCTGATTACGATTGAAGAAGGGAAGCGGCACTCCCACGCTCAGCCCATACTGCTGGGGATTGTCCGGGCCTATCGCACCCTGGACCGCAAACCCGCCTCCCAGCGTCACATCGGGGTAGCGGTAGGCTTTGGCCAACTTCAGGTCGGCCAACCGTTGCGATTGGGTCAAACGTTTCACGCGAATGTCCGGTCTGGCCTCCAAGGCGACGGTCTGGAGGTGCTCCACATCCGGTTCCACTCGATGATAGTCCAGTTCCGTCGTGAGAAGAAGGTCGGTGGCCGGCGTCAGCCCCAACAGGACGCGAAGATCGTTCCGAGCCGTATCCGACTCTTGAATGGCCTGGATGACTTGCGATTGAAAATCGACGACCTGCAGACGTATCCGGATGAGATCGACTTCGGCGATATAACCTTTCTTGAACCGAATCGAGTTCACCTCCAGAATCCTGGCGAATCGATCACGATTTTCTTCAGCAAGGGCTAATCGACGCTGTGCCAATTGAACGCGAAAGTAAGCGTCCTTGACGGTGACCCCCAACTGGCGGATGGCGTTCTCGAAATTTCCTTCCGACGATTGCGCGCCGAACGCAGCGCTCTCGATCCGATAGCCTCGCTTGCCCGCCATCTCAAAGAGTTGTTGCACGTTGGGGTAGATTTGCGCGCTGTTCGTTAGTGTGCGGCCTTGCGTAAACGATGCCACGGTGCCGAGGGAAAAGACGGGATTTGGAAACAGCCTCGCGGTAATTTGTTGTCCGCGAGCATAGTCGATCCCGAATCCGGTCATGATCAAGTCGAGGTTCTGTCGGAGAAACAGCGCGAGGGCCTCGTTGAGGCTGAGACGGAGGATAGACGGCGCAGGAATCGCGGTCTTCGGCCCCTCGGGACCGGCCGCGAACGCTGTTCCAGAAGCAAGCCAGACCCACGCCGTCAGACTGGCGATCATCACACAGAATCGGTCTCGGGTTCGAGCGGCCATGGGGGTCAGCATCATCTTATCATGATACCGATTGTATTGGCAGTATTTTAATCTACTGTTCGAGGGGTGAGGCCCGACGCATAGAGGATTCCGCGGGACCTGTTTCCGTGTCCCGCGCTAGTGAAGTTTGAGCTCGGTCCACGCCCGATCGTAGAGCCGGATAGCCTCCCCCACGTCACGCATCCATTCGAGTCTCTCAAACGCGGAATCCGGAGGATAGATCGCCGGATTGCTTTGGATTTGTGCCGAGAGCAGCTCCTTGGCCGCTCGGTTCGAGGAGGCGAAGAACAGACGATTGGTCGTTCGCGCGGAGACCTCCCGATCCAGCAGATAGTTGATGAACCGCATGGCCAGATCCTTGTTCCGTGAAGATTTGAGCACAACGAGACAGTCGGACCAGATGGTGCCTCCTTCTTTAGGAATGACATATTTGATGGATGGCCGCTCGGCCGTCGCGCGTGCCACGGCACCTCCCCACCCATGGGCCAGCATGACTTCTCCGGATACGAGAAGTTGGGTGTAGTTTTCACTGGTGTAGACCTTGACTAACGGCTTCTGATCGAACAACCTCCGTTTTGCCGCTTCGATCGTCGCCGGATCACTGGCGTTCAGCGACTCGCCGATCGCCCGCAGCGCGACCCCCATCACTTCCCGCTGATCGTTCAGCATGCTGATCTTCCCCTTATACCGAGGGTCCCAGAGGATCGCCCAACTGTCCGGCGGAGTCGGCAGCTTCTCGGAGTCATACCCGATTCCCACTGTGCCCCAGAGGTAGGGGACGGAATACCGGTTGTCGGGGTCAAACGGCAAGTGTTGAAGCTGCCCGATCACATAGGCCATGTTCGGAATCATCGTCAAATCCAGGTCCGCCAGAAGTCCTTGCCGTGCCATAATCGAGACCATGAAATCGGATGGGGCTGCCACGTCGTACCCCGTGGCGCCACTTTGTAATTTGGCGAGCAATTCTTCGTTGCTGCCGAAGGTGTCTACCACGACCTTGACACCCTGGACCTTTTCGAACTCGTCGATGACCTCCGGTCCGACATAGTCCGACCAGGTGAAGTAATACAGGAGCCTAGGCGTCTCGGCCTGGGGAGTCGGCTTGGGCCCATCTTCAGGTGCTTGCTGGCAGGCAAACAGGCTGATCGTCAGGCACAACGTGAGGAATGTCGGATGCGGTGATTGTGTCATGCGGCCAGTTTCGGAGGCGAATTTGGTGATTTGTTGATTTATTAATTTACGGTTTGCTTTAGGAGTCGGAAAATCAGCCGATCATCAGGTCAATAAATCAACAATTTTCAGTTCACGTCCTTCCTTTGAAACATCATCGACAAACCGATGAGTCCCATTGAGACCAGGACCAACACGGCAGACAAGGCATTGATCACGGGAGATATGCCGGACTTGATCATCGAATAGACCTTCAACGGCAGCGTGGTGGAACCGGGTCCGCCAGTGAAGAATGTCACAATGAAATCATCGAGGGAGATCGCAAACGCCATCAAGATGCCTCCGATGATCGCTGGGCTCAAAAGAGGAAGAGTCACACGCCTGAACGCTTGCCAGGGGGTCGCCCCTAGATCGTACGCCGCCTCCTCGAGTCGAGGGTCCATCTTTCGGAGTCGCGCCCGGATGATCACCATGACGACCGGCAGGTTGAACGCGGCATGGCCGATCGTCACGGTTACTAGACTCAGCGGCAGCTTGATGGTCACAAAAAACAGCATCAATGCGACGCCGAGCATGATTTCCGGCACCACGAGCGGCAGGACTAAGCCGACTTCAACCAGTTGCTGGCCGCGGACCGAAAGACGCTCGACGCCTACGGCCGCCGCGATGCCCAGCACGGTTGCAATCACCGTGGAAGCCATCGCCACGACCAGGCTGTTGTGCACCGCCGCCAGCAGCGACTGATCGGAACCCAATTCCCGATACCATTGCAGCGTAAACCCGGTCCAGGTCGCGGAGACACGCGAGGCGTTGAAGGAAAACGCCACCAAGATTGCGATGGGGGCATAGAGAAACAAGAGGTTGGCCAGGCTGACACCGAGCAGCCACCCGCGCGGAGTCTTCATCGCCGTTGCTCGATGCCGAGGAGCGTCGCGCCTGATCGGATATAGCCCACCACCCCCGCGAGCACGAGTGCCATTAAAACGAACGATATGGCCGAGCCGAACGGCCAGTCCCTCACGACCAAGTATTCATGCTGGATCAGATTGCCGACCATCATGGTCCTGGCTCCGCCCAATAGATCGGGCGTAAGGAAGGCCCCAACCGACGGAATGAACACGAGCAGACACCCGGCGATCACCCCCGGTTTGGTCAGGGGCAGAATCACGCGCCAGAAGACCGGCCATCCGGTCGCGTAAAGATCCCAGGCGGCCTCGACCACAGACAGATCCAGCCGCGCAAGCGCGGCATACAGCGGCAGCGCCATAAACGGAAGATACCCATAGACGAGCCCGATCAGGATCGCAAAGTCCGAGTAGAGAATCTCAATGGGAGATGAGATGAGCCCGAGTTGCGTCAGCGTCGTATTCAGCAAGCCTTCCGTACGAAGGATGAAGATCCACGCGTAGGTCCGAACGAGGAAATTGGTCCAGAACGGAATCATCACCAAGAGCAGCCACGCCCCCTGCCAACGAGTCGGACAGCGAGCGATGAAATAGGCCAAGGGAAATCCGAGCCCAAGACAGAGTCCCGTAGTCCCGAGGGCCAGGAGAAAGGAGCGAAGATAGACCCACATGTAGAGTGGATGGAAAATTTCGGTGTAGTTCGACAGGCTGAAGGTCCACTGGACACCGCCATACGTGCCACGTGCGGCAAAGCTGATCACGAACACCAACAGCAGAGGAAGGAAAAAAAAGGCGAGCATCCACAGGATCGCCGGCACGAGCGGCCACTGTGATGCGCGGAAGACCGAGGAATGATCTGATGCGGTCCAAGGCGATCCGTTTGAACTCACTCGGGGAGGACCACTCCATCTAGGACATGCCACTGGACACATACCGCCTCACCTGCCCGAAATCGCTTCTCGTCGGCTTTGGCGTTCGGCACATGGACCTTCCATTGCACGCGGTCGGAAACGCGAACCCAATAGTGCATCTCACTGCCGTTGTAAATGGCCTTGTCGATTCGAGCCGGAACGGCGTTTTCGTACCCATTCGGCTTCCGCTCCCGCGACACGTGCAGTCGCTCCGGACGCAGCACCAGTGTCATCTGGGCGGTTTCTTGGACGCCGGCCGGGCGAGGCGCGTACACATCGGGAAGATCGGGCGCGGTGACGATACACTGAGTCCCGTTGACGGCCGACACGCGGCCGGTCAGATAATTGGACACACCGATGAAATTTGCGACAAAGAGGGAAGTCGGAGATTCATAGATTTCCTGCGGAGAGCCTATCTGCAGGACACGCCCCTGGTTCAGGACGGCGACCCGATCCGACATCGCGAGCGCTTCTTCCTGGTTATGTGTCACATACACAAACGTCAGCCCCACGTGCTCCTGGATGGCTTTGAGTTCGACCTGCATGTCCAGACGCAGTTGTTGGTCGAGCGCGCCCAATGGCTCGTCGAGCAGCACAACGGCCGGACGATTGACCAGGGCGCGAGCCAAGGCCACCCGTTGTTGCTCACCTCCCGATAACTGCTCCGGCAGCCGGTCCCGCTTATCCCCCAGCTTCACCATATCGAGCGCAGCCCGGACTCGTGTGGCGATCTCGGGTTTCGGAAGGTGACGCATTTCGAGGCCAAACGCGACGTTACCGCGCACAGTCAGGTGTGGAAACAAGGCGTAGTTCTGAAAGACCAGATTGACGGGCCGCCGATGGGGGGGAATGTGTTGCATTCCACGCCCTTCGATCAGAATCTCTCCCTGATCGGGGCGCTCAAATCCGGCTAGCAGGCGGAGGATGGAGGTCTTTCCGGAACCGCTCGGGCCGAGGAGTGAGAAGAACTCCGCTTTCCGAACCGCGAAAGAACAGTGGTCTACCGCAAGCGTTGCGCCGTGATACTTGACGAGATCTCGTATTTCGACGCTGGAATCGATCACGAATGGCTAATCGTGACACGTGAACGAGAAGGCGCCGGTCGTCACCCTCTCTCGGTCATTCGTGGATACGATGAACGGATATGGCTCACGACCCCGAGCCGAATGAATCGGTGCGGGTCCGCTTCCTGATGCGAAGCTTGGCTTGATGCTGACGCAGGAGCTCACGACGGAGGACTTCCCTGTCCTCCGCCACGATCTTCACCAGGCGATCTTCATCCTCAGCGTGATCCCGAACGAGTTCCGAAAGCTTCTGCACCTGCCGCTCGAGACGATCAAGCCGCCAGAGCAGGTTTTCGAATCCGACGAGCACTTGGCCGTTCTTCTGCACTCGAGCCGATTTCGTGAGCGGGCCCCTTGGCATCTGGTCCTCCTTGGCGACCGTAGGATGAACGGGATCGATTTCTGTGGCTAGTATCCTCATCATCGACTGCAGTGTCAACCTTTCTATTTGGTCCTTATCCTGCTAGAATCCACCCCATGCAAAATATTATGACGATGGTTCTGGCTGGGGGAAAGGGTGAGCGCCTCAATCCGCTGACCCAGTATCGGGCCAAGCCGGCCGTCCCCTTCGGGGGGAAGTATCGCATCATCGATTTCACCCTCAGCAATTGTCTGAACTCCGGTCTAAGGAAGATCGCGGTCTTGATCCAATATAAATCGCATTCGCTGGACCGCCATATCCGCCTGGGTTGGAACATGTTGAACGGCGAGCTCGGCGAATACATCGCATCCATTCCTGCGCAGCAACGCCTCGGCGAAGATTGGTACAAGGGCACTGCGGACGCGGTCTATCAAAACCTGTTTCTTCTCGACAACGAGCAACCGAAATACCTCCTGGTCTTGGCGGGCGATCACATCTATAAGATGAACTATGCCGAGATGGTGGATTTTCTCATCGCGAAGAAAGCGGATGCGGTGGTCGGCGCCATCGAGTTTCCGCTGGCCGAGGCCAGTCGCTTCGGCGTCATCGGAGTGGATGAAGAGTGCCAGATATTGCGATTCGATGAGAAGCCCAAGAATCCCATGCCGGTGCCGAGCGATCCAACCCAAGCCTTCGTTTCGATGGGGATCTATCTATTCAAGACTGATGTCATTCGCGAGCGTCTGACCGAGGATGCCGCGCGGGAGACCAGTCACGACTTCGGGCGGAACATTATTCCGAGCATGATCCAGAGTCATCGGGTGTTCGCGTTCAAGTTTCAGGACGAGAACCGAAAATCCGTCAAATACTGGCGGGACATTGGGACACTGGACGCCTACTGGGAAGCCAACATGGACCTGGTGGCCGTCGATCCCCTGTTCAATCTGTATGACCAGGACTGGCCAGTCCGAACCTACCAGGGCCAGTTTCCTCCGGCCAAATTCGTCTTCGCCCAGGACTACCAGGGCGGCCGTATGGGAGTGGCCTTGGATTCGATTGTTTGCGGCGGATGCATTATTTCAGGTGGTCGGGTGCAGAACTCCGTTCTATCCCCGAACGTCGTCGTGCAGGATCATGCCGAGGTCAGAGAGTCGGTCGTCATGGAAAACGTCATCATCGGCGAATATGCTCAAATTAGGCGCGCCATCATCGATAAGGATGTCATGATTCCGCCGCATACGGAGATCGGATACGACATAGAAGCTGATCGCCGTCGCTTCACGGTATCCGATTCGGGGTTGGTGACCATTTCCAAGGGGATGAAGGTACATGCCTCCCTCCATCCATCCGGTTGATCTGATCGGTGCCCTTCGCCACAAGCATCTCACACCGGCCATCGTCTTTCTGACATCGCGTCGCGCTTGCGACGAGGCGATCCAAGCCTTTCAACGAAGCCAGGCCGTCCTACCTGCCGCCCGCCAGCGCGCCATTGCGTCCGTTCTGGACCGTCTGGTCGCTCAATACCCCAGTATCGGCGAGCATCCCCTTCTGCCCACCGTGACCCACGTGGGGGTCGCGGCTCATCACGCCGGCCATCTCCCGTCATGGAAAATTGCCATCGAGGAATTGATGCGGCAGGGCTGTTTAGATGCGGTCTTTGCCACGACCACGCTGGCGGCCGGCGTAGATTTCCCCGCGCGGACGGTGGTCCTCACCCAATCGAGTGTCCGCAAGACCCGGGATTTTACCGACCTGACGATCGGCGAGGTCCAGCAACTCGCCGGCCGAGCTGGCCGGCGCGGCAAAGACCTCGTCGGTTTCGCCGTGGTGACGCCTTCTCCATATATCGACCTGGGGGTGATCACCCGCGGGCTTACCGGACAACCGGAGCCGATCGACAGCCAGTTTGTCATTTCCTATCCGATGGTCTTGAACCTCCTCAAGGCACACCCACTCGAGCACATACAGGCGATTTTGGCGAAGAGCTTTGCGCAGTTTCAGCTCAATCGACGCGCCGAATCGCTGGAAGGAAAATTGGACGCGCTTCACATGCAGATGCAACCCTACGGGCCCCGCGTCTGCACGGACTGGATCACGCAATGGCAGGTCTTCGACCATGCCAGAAAGCAAAAAGCCCATCGCGTTCAGGTCAAACGCCGTGAGACGCCCGAGCTGACTGCGCGCCTCCACTTCCTCACACCCGGACGCGTCGTGGGATTGCCGAAAGCACGGGGGATCGTTCTCCGACAGTACCGCAGTCGCGGTCAGCGAGCTCCCATGATCACGGTCCTCCGCCCGGACGGCGCGATTACGGAATGCCCGGCGGCCATAGTGACGCAAATCTTCGACCGCGCCTATGAGGTGGCTGAAGCAGCGGTCTATCCCTGGTGCACGCCGAAAAGCTTGGATGATTTGCTCCAGCACCTGACGGATCTCCCTCCGCGAATCCCCGTGTTGCCGATCCTGGTTCAACCAGAGCTTGAAGAAAGCGAGATAGCGCATACCCTGACCGACGAATTCCCCTGCCCCACCTGCCCTTCTCGCCCGGCATGCCAGAAGGATCATGCCATAGCATTGCGTTTGCGACAGGAGATTCATCGGCACACCAAAACGATCCTGGCGCTCCGGACGGGGCTGTGGCACCGATTCCAGGCCCGTGCCGAGGCGCTCCAGCAGTTCGGCTATTTGACGCCGACCTGTCATCTCACGGAAGACGGCGAATGGGCACGGCTCATCCGCATCGACCATTCGCTCCTCATCACCGAACTCATCCGGGCCGACGCCTTCACCGGAATCGAACCGCAGGGTCTGGCCGGCGTCATGGCGAGTATCGCGCACGACGACGATCGCCCGGGTGCCTTTCCTCGCATCAGTCCGGGGCTTGCCTCACTGCTAGGGCAAGTCAGGCAGCTTGCGGAATCGTTGGCGCCGCACGAGGACCCGCCATTGCTCAGGGCGGATGTGGCCAGTCTGACGGAACGTTGGATCGGGGATCCGACGCTCACGTGGATCGGCCTGTGCCGCACCACGACGATGGCGGAAGGTGATATCTACCGGTTGTTGGCTCGAACGCTCGAGTACCTGTCCCAGATCCATCAATTGTATGAAACCCATCCGGGACTGGCGGAGATTGCAAGTCGAGCGATTAAGAATCTGCGGCGGGGCGTGCTTGAGGAATTACCCTGATGGAAACCCTCAGTCATCCCGCAAGTAGCTGATGGCTGAGAATTAAAACTTTGTCAGGCCATGACTACCGACGAACTCGAGAAAATCCTTGCCGAGCAGCCCGTCGGGCGTTTGCACCGGCTCGCAAGAGGTCGTATCCGTCGGCACTTCCGGCTCGGGAAGCGGCGTCTGATAGAAGCGCTGTTAAGGCATGCATCAGAAAACCGCGCTGGGCTGGAATCGGACCTCTCCGCTTTGATGCGCGACGAGCCGAAACGGGATGAATCCCCACATCGCCGGAAACCAGAATTTCAGAAGCACGAACGGCACCTCGAACGCCACCTATCCGGTCGCATCGCAGGAGATCCGGCGGAAGCCGACCTCACCGCCTTCCTATCGGGGATCGGGATTCCCCCTCCCCAGCCTTTTGTTCCCGACGCCTGGCAAGAAGATGCGCTCGCTCACTTGGCTACGACGGACGTGATCGTCAGTGTCCCGACTGGCAGCGGGAAGACCTACGTCGCCATCGAGGCCACAAAGCGAGCCATTGACGCCGATCGCACGGTCATTTATACCTCTCCGCTGAAAGCTCTCTCCAATACAAAATTTACAGAGTTCTCCAAACTATTCGGCCCCGACTCCGTGGGGATTTTGACGGGCGACCGGCGGGATAACCCCCATGCCCCTCTCCTCATCATGACAACGGAGATTCTCAGAAACCTGCTCTACGATGCGGCGGGCGGAGAGATTGATGTCCGCCTGGACACGCTGGGATTGGTGATCATGGACGAATCCCAATACATCGCCGATCCGGAACGCGGGGTGGTGTGGGAAGAAACCATCATCTTCTGCCCGGCGCAGGCTCGGCTGTTGCTGCTTTCGGCGTCGATCGGAAATCCCCAAGATATCGCGGACTGGTTGACCAGTATTCGACCGACTCCCTGCCATTTGGTCCGGCACCATCGCCGTTCCGTCCCGCTGCGTGCGGGCTACCTCCATCCCAACGGGAAACTAGCGCCGCTCTTTCGATCGGTAGAGATTCCACAGGGAGCGGCTGCCCCGCTTCATCCGGAAACCAAGCGCCTCTATGCCCACTACGAGGATGAAACTCTGCGGTCGCGATGAATGAGGAGGTCATGACTGAGAGGAGAACACGTGCGCTCGGAGCTTAGGATGGAACTCCACATCGGATCGAATGTCTATCGGAATGCAAACGGGGTGCTCAAGGTGCAGGAAAAAGAACAGGTCGTTCTCCAGATTCAGGCCGAGGACAACCGCCTGTTGCTGACGATGGACCTCTATGATTCGAGCGGGGACCACGTCGCCCATCTGCGAAGAAACGCGTGGGCATTCAACGCGAAGAACCGATATGAAGTCCGCACCAGCCCGGTCTCAGCCTCCCTCTTTACGTTTCCGGCATGTGTGAAGGTGCTCGATAATGAAACCGGGAGTCTGATCCTCGAGGCTAATTTGGTCGAAAAAGATACGATTCACATCCCGCTGGGAAACGTATTCAGCCACAAAGGCCAGCTCCTTGAAATCACTCCCCATTGCTGGCGTTTTCCTGGAAAACCGACCATGTTCGGAAGTGTTCAGGACCTACATGGCGGGAGCATCGCGATGGGTTAGAGGACCTGTTCTTACTTCTTACCAAACTCGTGTTTGAAAAAAGTCACAGCGGTTGTAAATTTTGCAACGGTTTAACCCGAGACTTTTTGTCACCGGCTCAGAGAGCCCATAATATTAACCACTTGTGTTGACCTGGATTCGGCATTCCTTTTGCTCATCGTATCTTCTCCTGCACTTACTCTATTGCAGCAGAGGGCATGGTAGATTCGATGAGAACATCACTAATCATTGTGGGTCTGGGGTTACTTTTGGCAGGATGCCAGACGGCCCAGTCAGTTGAGAAGTATTCGGGGTTCGACAATACCGGTTTCATGACTTTATGGAACACCTATAGAAGCTGCGAAAGTGGTACCGATCTTGAGGCCATGCGTTCCGCCGCTCGGCATCTCCAGAAGCAAGCCTACGAGGCGGCCGTGACGAAAGCTGATTTCCACCTACCGAGGGCTATTGAACGGTGGGTGTCCGAGCCGCCTGCCCGTCTTGCCGTTGATCCCAAGGCCATGGCTGCGGCCTGCACTCTTCACACGGGGCACACTGCTCTCGAGGTGGGGCGTCCTGATGTAGCCGACGAAATGTTTCGAATCGTGCTGAAGAATCCCGCGGACACACTCTCATACTATGTTGAACAAGCTCGGGCAGGGCTTTCCCAGCTCAGTTCCACAAGTCAGGTCTCTCTTCAGTTTCCGCTGCCGGCGCCTCGATACGTCTCTCTGTCCACCGCGCCTGTGGGCAAATAACGGCCATCCGTTCCTCAGCGACTTCCCGCAGTCCGTCAAGTCGGAGATCAGGCTAGTATTCCAATAGTCTCCGATAGAGAGTCTCGTAGGATTTCGCCGATCGTGTCCAGGACACATCGGTGCGCATCCCTGCCAACATGAGCGAGCGCCACTCCGGCTTGTCTCGATAGATGCGCAGCGCCAGAAGCGCCGTCGTGAGAAGCGATTCAGGCGTCGCCTCGCCGAAGAAAAATCCCGTCGCACGCTCCTCAGCAATGGCGCGTGGCGAATAACCGACAACGGTATCCGCAAGCCCTCCGGTACGCCTCACGATGGGAACGGTCCCATATCGAAGACTATACATCTGACTCAATCCGCAGGGTTCATAACGGGACGGCATGAGAAACAGGTCGCTTCCGGCTTCGATCCGGTGGGCCAGGCCTTCGTCGAATCCGATCCGGAGGCCGATCTTCTTGGGATACTTCGCCTGCAGCGAGCGAAAGGACTCTTCAGCCGACGGATCGCCGGTCCCTAAGAGCACGACCTGTACGTCGAGCATCATCAATTCAGGGAGAATCTCAGCGACGAGATCAAGACCCTTTTGAAAGTCCAACCTTGAGACAACACCCAAGATTGGCCCGGCACGAACAGGAAGTTTCATCTCACGTTGCAAGGCCTGCTTACATTCCGTCTTACCGGACAGATCATCGGCGGTATACCGCGCCGGCAAGTGAGGATCAGTCGCCGGGTTCCATGTATCCGTATCGATCCCATTGACCACACCCGCCCACCGATCCCCTCGTTCCTTAATCACGCCATCAAGCCCGAATCCGAATTCGGTGGTTTGAATTTCCCGGCTGTACGTAGGGCTCACCGTATTCAACATATCGGCGAATATCAGTCCGCCCTTCAACAGATTGCACGAGCCGAAAAATTCCAGGGCTGCCGGCGTGAACAGACCGGGACCGAGTCCGGTCTTCGGATATTCCGAGGCAGGAAAAATACCCTGGTATCCCAGATTATGGACGGTGAACAGGCTTCTCATTTCGGCAACGGTCGGATGGGCGGCGTACAGCGTCCGCATGTAGATGGGACACAAAGCTGTCTGCCAGTCATGCGCATGAAGAATATCCGGCGACCAATCGGACGATGCCTTCAGTACGGAGAGGAGTTCCATCACGGCTCGGCAAAAGAACGCGAATCGTTCCAGATTGTCGGGATAATCCACCCCTGCTTCCTGATACAGACCCTCCCGGTCGAAGTATGGATCGTATCGCACGGCCAGCGCTTGAACGCGCCCCTCGAAAAGGCGCGTCTCTTGCAAACTTGCGAGCAGAGGGCCCGACAGGGTCGGCACGTGAACCGCCGTCCATAGCTTGAAGCCATGCGCCGCCCCATCAATTGCGCGATAGTGCGGGAGGACGACCCGGACGTCATGCCCCATGCGCGCAAGTTCCCGTGGAAGCGCCCCAGCCACATCGGCAAGCCCACCGGTCTTGGCGAAGGGGACCGCTTCGGGCGTCACAAGGAGAATCTTCAAAGGAGTCGTTGAGGAATGGACCGGTGCAGGCATTAGGGAGCCGAAGGCGATGGGAGGTTTTTCTCCATCGGGGTCTTGAACAGGGACTCCCGCTTCCACATGTTTCCGATAGCGTGGACCTCTTCGGCGGACATGGCCTCGCTGTAGACCAATCGGTCGTTGATGAAGCCGAGCAATTCGCCACGATCGGCGTACCCGAAGAACAGGGAGTCGTCCGAAACGACCGTGGAGTCCCAGTCGGTCGGCGCCTCGCCGATGGGGACTCGAAATCTCGGCACATAGTTGCCGTTCTTTACTGGATAGAACTGCATACGCTCCCGGACCTGATAGGTCGGCTGCCCCCAGGTCTCCAGAAAAGCGCGAGTTGTCAACGTCCGTGTGCGAAGGTCTCCGCTCAAAATGCGACCTTTTTGCTCCTCGATAGTAGGGGCGGTCTTGCACGCGGTGAGCGAGAGTGCCAACACGACGGAGGCAAAGACCAACAGAGAATTCACCCATGGTCGCGGGCCTTGCATCACAACAACCTCCTCGATTTCGGCTGTTCCGGTTTCACCGGTACACAGATATCGCATTGGCACATCCGCCGCAGGATCGTGTACGAGTACAAACCGGTGTCGTGGCCGTCGCTCCACGTGATCTTGAATGCGTACCGGCCGACCGCCTCAATATCGTCAAGCCGAATGAGCAAGGGAATATCGTCGGGCTTGATGCGCAGTTCGCCTGTCCACTCGTCCGTGCACGCCGCGCACGGGCAATGCTGGCGCAAATAACGGACGGGATAAACGCCCTTGTGCCCGTCGGACCATTCGATCCCGAGCACCCCCTTGTCGATCCACTCCATGTCTTTGGGTTCGAGAACAGTTGTCGCCATGTTTCCAATTCTCTTACGATACGTTTCGTGAACTCTAACAGAAGGGAGGGAACCTTCACAAGCGTGATTGGACCGCAACAGTCCACAGCCTGGCGGTCAAAGTAACACTGAGTCCAATTGATGGCCAGTTGGTATCTGATTTTCCGATGACGGAAAGCTTCCTTCGGCAACTCGCTCTTTCGAATGCTTGCGAGTCTAGATCTTTGCAGGTTTCGTGAACGGAGTCACTTTCTGATTCCGTACACGGGTTCTTTCAGCTCAGCCGCGAGAAAATCAACCGGGGGCAGGCGCCTCCCCGCCACGACCGTGACATACGCCTCGATCGCGGTTTCCAGCTCTGCGCGGACTTGACCGGTCGCTTTCAGACGGGTGAGCGCCTCCGATGTCCATTGCAGGGTGTGTTGAAGGAGGCTCAGGCTGCCGGGTGACAAGGGAAGGCACCGGTCAGGATGGCGACCCACACACGACACACAGACGATCCCACCTGATTGAGGAGAGAATGGGGTCGACCTTCCGGCGGCTGCGCTCCCCGCCTCCTTACCACAGGCGACACAGTGGTCGGTTTGCGGCCGAAAGCCGGTCTGTCCCAGAAGACGGATCTGAAAGAGAAGCGTTGTCAGGGAAGGCTCCCGACTCTCTCGCAACGTGCGGAGGCCTTGCAGAAGGGTGTCAAAAATCCGCGGGCCGGGATCGCCCTCCGCCGTCACGGCCGCCACCAGATTCACCAGCCGCCCAGCTCCCGACATCAGCATCAGATCCTCGCGTAGACCGGAGAAGGTCTCCAGAATGTCCGCCTGCGTGACCCGATACATCGGATCATGACGTTTCTCGAACAGGTTGAGGTCGCAATGGACGAACGGTTCGAGCGCGCTCCCGAACCGGCTCCTGAGCCGGCGGGCACCGCGTGCCACTCCCCGTAGCTTTCCGAACCGGAGCGTGTAGAAGGTGACGATCCGGTCAGCGTCGCCCCACTTGCGGCTCTTGAGTGTAATGGCGGGGGTCTTCAGTAGCGGCATAACGGCCAGGATGACCGTTACATGTAGCATGAACGCCGATGAACGGCAAGCCGCTCCAGTCTCCCATGACCTCCGACAAAACCCTCTATTCACACGTGGGTCGAACTAGGTATGATACGACGAGAGAGAGCCTTGGGGAGACCGGCATGCGACACCGACGATCCTCGCTGCTTCTTCAAGCCGTGCTTGTCGTCGTGGTTCTTATTGAGACCAGTGGGTGCGCCGTCAATCCTTACACGAGGCGCTGGCAGTTTGTGGCCGTCCCGAAAAGCTACGAAAACAGTATGGGCACTGAAGCCTACGCGCAGGTTCTGAGTGACCCTAAAATCAAGATCTCCAATGATCCCCGAGAGGTGGAACCGGTCAGACGCGTCGCCGACCGGATTGTCCAGGTTGCCAAACAGTCGAAGTACGCGGAGACGGCCAATGCCTTCGAATGGGACGTGAGCGTCATCAAAGATGATCAGACGAAAAACGCGTTCGCGCTGCCCGGCGGCAAGATTGCTGTCTACACCGGCATTTTCCCGATCGCTCGCAATGAAGCCGGATTGGCGGCCATTATGGGGCATGAGGTGGTTCATGCCCTCGCTCGCCACGGAGCCGAGCGCATGAGTCAGGGACTTGGCCACCAAAGTCGCTATGATTGGCGCCGCGATAGGATTGGGGGCCTCCGGCATCGACGGGTACTCCGGCCAGGCAGCCATGCAAGCGCTTGGATTGGGCGCCCAAGTGGGTGTGTTGCTTCCCTTCAGCCGCAAGCACGAATCGGAAGCCGACTATATCGGCCTACTCTTTGCCGCCGAGGCAGGTTATGATCCCCAAGAAGCAGTCCGAGTGTGGCAACGAATGCAAGCGGCGGGAGGAGAACAACCGTCTGAGTATTTCTCTACTCACCCTGGCCATGAGACGCGCATCAAGCAGATGCAGGAATGGATGCCTGAGGCCATGGCCTTGTACCAGCAAGCACGGCCCGCCCCTGTTTCCAACCTCCCGGGGGCCGCCGGTCCGTGATCAGTCTAGCCGCAGTGTTGACATACTGGACGGATTTCGTTAGGTTCTCCTTCCGCTTTGGAAAAAGCCGGTCAACGAATCCTGACAACGGAGAAGCAGATGCCCGATCGTGCCTATGTCTTGATTAATGTTTTGCCGGGACAGACCGTAAATGTCGTGAAGGCCCTTGCTGAGATCAAGGAGATCAAAACCATTGACCCCTGTTGGGGCAAGCCTGACCTGTTCACCCTCGTCGAGGTGGCTGATCAGGATGCGCTCTCGACGCTGGTCTTGGCAAAGATCCACGCAATTGAGGGAGTCGCACAGACCGACACCCATTTGGTCTATCGACTCAAAAAATAATAGCGGGCGAGATGACGCACGTGCGACATGCCTTGCACTATGCAGTCCAAGGAGCAGTGTTTTTCCTCGTCCTTCTGTTCGGGTGCGCGACAGGAAACGGCGAGCGAACGCCTGAGTCAATCGATGTTCTCCTCCCGTCACCTGAGGATGAAGTCCGGGCGGCGGTGATTCAAGTTCTGACAGAGGATGGATACTCCATTCGCAGCAGCGCCGAACCAGGAACGGGTGATCAGCACGGACTATCGAGAGGAAATCAACGGTATCTGGGATCGACTCCTGGTCTACGTGTTTTGGCGTCGATCGCAGCCGGGTGGATGCCAGCCTCACGGCTGAAGATCAGACCCACACACGGCTGAGTATTCAGGTCACCTACGAAGCCAGATCGCATTTCTGGTCCTCCTGGCAAGAGGAGGACCCGGCCGCACTCGCCCGCAACCCCGCCACACAGGTCCGACAGGTCAAGAACGTTCTCGGCCTCTTGTAAGGGCCGTTGTGAGTGATCAGTCTTGAGTTCGGGTTGTGTAAACTACCCCAAGGCTCATTCAAGATTCATTCAGATATCTCCTCCCCTAATGCCAATCCGAAGCGTTCGGCCATGCGATACAGCGTGCGGCGATCGATCCCCAGGATTTTCGCGGCCCGCACCTTGTTGCCACCGGTTTCCCGCAACACTCTGACCAGGTAGCGCTTTTCCATTTCATCGAGCGGGACCAGATCGTGATCATGCCCTTCCAAGTCCCCGACCGCTCGAGTCAGGTCTTCCTTCTTGCCCTGCTTGAACTCATCCGGCAGATCTTCCGGGAAGATCAGGGGACCGGCGGCGAGGGACACGGCGCGCTCGATGACGTTTTCGAGCTCGCGGACGTTTCCCGGCCAGTGATACTGCTGAAAAAGCGTCATCGTCTCGGGCACAAAACCTCTGATCGGCTGCGGATTCGCCGACGAGACCTTTTGCAAAAAATAGTGAGCCAGCATGGGAATGTCATCCTGCCGCTTGCGCAAGGCCGGGAGCACGATGCGCACAACGTTTAACCGGTAGAACAGATCCTCTCGAAATTTCCCTTCCTTCACGAGCTGGGCCATATCCTTGTTCGTCGCGGCGATCAGGCGAACATCGACCTTCGTGGAGGTTGTTCCTCCCACTCGCCGGACTTCCTGTTCTTGGATGACGCGGAGCAGCTTGACTTGAAGCGCGGGACCGATATCTCCGATCTCGTCCAGAAACAACGTCCCTTCGTGCGCGCTTTCAAACAGCCCCTTCTTGGCGACGATGGCGCCGGTGAAGGCCCCTTTTTCGTGCCCGAAGAGCTCGGACTCCAAGAGCGTGTCCGGTAGGGCTGCGCAGTTGACCGGAACAAACGACCGATCACGCCGAGGGCCGTTCGAGTGAATCGCCCGGGCCACGAGCTCCTTGCCCGTCCCGCTCTCACCTTCGATCAGCACTGTGCTCTTACCGGATGAGACGCGAGCGATAAGCTTGTACACCTCCAGCATGGGCGGAGTGTTGCCGACCAGACGGGATTGATCGTGGTGGTCCCGCAGCTCGTCCCGGAATCGGGCATTCTCACGGATCAACCGACTGTGCTCTAAGCTGCGACGGACCACTAACCTGGCATCATCCGGCTTGAAGGGTTTGGCCAGATAATCATAAGCGCCCTGCTTGATCGCCTCGATGGCGCCTTCCATCGAACCGAAGGCGGTCAAGAGCACGACCGACGTGTCCGGGCTGCGCTGCTTGAAGTCACGCAGAACGGCCAGGCCGTCGACATCGCCCATGCGCAGATCCGTCAGCACGACGTCAAATGGCTTTTGCCGGCCGAGCTCGATGGCTTCGTCACCGCCAGCGGCTTCCTCGACCTCATAACCTTCCTTGCGCAGCATATCTGCGAGCGACCGCCGCGCATTCTCGTGGTCCTCGACCACAAGAATCCTACCCGGATTGTTCATCGGCTCCGTCCTTCCCATGCGTCGTGGTGTCGCTCGGCAGGGCAATCTCAACCATCGTTCCCTTTCCAACCACGCTGTCGATCGACAGAGAGCCGCCATGGGCGACGATGATTTCACGGCTCAGAAACAGGCCCAAGCCGGTCCCGTCCCCGACGGCTTTCGTCGTGAAGAACGGCTCAAAGGCCCGTCCGAGATCCTCGTCGGCCATTCCACAACCCGTATCACGCACAGTCAGCGTGACCATGGTCTCGAGCAGAAGTTCACCGGTCCCGCGGCGTTCTTCTAATTCTGCGAGCGTCGCCGCACGGCGTCCTACGATAATCACCACTTCACCGCCGGGCTCCGTTGCCGTCAGCGCGTTCGTCAGGAGATTGACCAGCACCTGTCGGAGCTGCTCCACATTGCCTAGAACGGCCACGGCTTGATTCCCGAGGTCTATTTTAAGCGCCACCCCCTTGCCCGCGAAAGAGGGCCGCATAAGCGTCACAACGGATTGGACCAACTGGTCAAGCTGCAGAGGCGAATGGGTCGGTTTGGGCTGGCGGGTGAGCGAGAGCTTTTCCCTGATGATGCGAACGACCCGATTGAGTTCCGACTCGATGATCTCGATGGTCTTCCGCATTTCCGGCGTCAGATGGATGTCTTCAGACAGCGACTGCACCTGCCAAGCGATCGAGTGCAGCGGCGTCCCTACTTCGTGCGCGACCGATGATGCGAGAAGACCCAACGCGGCGAGTCGCTCCGATCGATTCAAGGCATCTTTGACCTCGACTAGTTGAGCATTGGCCTGCAACAGCTCCGCTCGAGCCGCTTCCTCACGAGCCTTTCGCTCCTCCCGGGTCATGGCGAAATATGCGACGCCGAGCAGCACACCGGCGACGACGCTTCGGTTGATGACGGCGGCCACGAATCGTCCGGGTTTGGTGGGACTCAGCAAGCCTGCATAGGTGGCTGCCATGCACAGCACCACTGTCAGGACCATGAGCCGGCGATTTCTAGTTGTCGCCACAAGAAGGATCGGAAGGACATACCCGTAGGCCACCACCACGTTTGCCGGGGCGCCGACTTCGATGAGAACGATCGCCAGCATGAGAAACGCGGCGATCGTCAAGACCAGCAGGTGGCTGTGCGGCCCGGCTTTTCGCCTAGAAGGCCAGGGGAACCATGCCATGTTTCTCAGTGATCGATGTCCATGTAACAGCAGAGGAGCGCCACTACGATGGAGATGAACCCTGCTGAGGACGAATGTTCCGAAGTACGGCCGCCAATCGCTGAGGACGCGGATCGACTCGCAGCGCATCCAGCGCAAGAGGAATCTTAAGAGACCAGTTCGGATAGGCGTCCACGGTGCCGGGAAGGTTGACCTGAGCCCGCTCACCGAGCATATCTTCGAGACTCACCAACAGCAGACGGGACGGCGTTCGCGCGACATACGCATGGACAGCCTCAGCGAGCTCCAGAGACCAGTCGAACGAATCCGACCATGTCTTGCTGTCGCCGGCCAACACCCCTTCAGTCAGCAACGCCTGCAGGATGCGCGCCTTGTCCCTTCGCCGTTCATCCAACGCGGCCCGATACGCCCCCTCCTCGGCATACAGACCGAGCTTCTGCCGGAGTTCGATGTCCTCTGTCGCCCAGTAGCCTGCCAGGGTCGGCAGGTCATGAGTGGACACCACCGCCAGGGCATCTTGGGGATACTCACGCACCGTTTTCCATTCTCCGTCCTGTTGTCGCTCGAAATAAAACACGCGGTACGACAGCACTCGATAAGCAGCCAACTTTTCGCGGACGAAATCCGGCACGGTTCCCAGATCCTCTCCCACGATGACGGTGCGATGCCGGACACTTTCAAGCGCCAGGATACCCAGAAGGTCCTCCCACGGGTACCGCACGTAGGCGCCGGCCGACGCCGGCATCCCGCGAGGCACCCAGAACAGACGAAATAGCGCCAAGACATGATCGATTCTCAGCGCGCCACCGTTGGTTAAATTGTTTCGCAGTAGGTGGATAAACATCCGGTACCCATCGTGGCGGAGGCGGTGTGGAATCACCGGGGGCAGCCCCCAGTTTTGCCCTTCGAGCGCGAAGTCGTCTGGAGGCGCGCCGCATTCGGCGCTCAGCGCCAGCACATCTTGAAACATCCAAGCATCACTGCCCGTGCGATCACTGCCGAGAGCTAGGTCATGATAGAGCCCGAGGGGCATCTCGAGTTCTTCGGCCCGCCGGGATACGGCCTGGAGCTGCTCCGACGCCACCCATTGCACATACTGATGAAATCGGATGAGCGGCCGATGGGCAGTTCGATAGGCTCCAACGGCCGGCGAACGGGCATCGCGATATTGCTCAGGCCATTCCTGCCAGACCCGGTGACCCGTTCCTTCCTGAGACAGCGTTTCGGATAGCGCCTGAAACACGGCAAACGTTTCCAGTAGGTCTCCCTGCTGCCGTACATAATGTTCGAAGGCGCGGCCCCGTGATGTGCGAGGCTCTAGTGTGTCGCCCTGCACCCCGCAGTGTCGCTCCTGAAAAGTCCCAAAGAGCGTCTTGAGGACCTTGCGCTTCACGGCGCACACCTGTTCATAGTTCACGGTTTCCTGCTCCCGCAATACCTCCAGCCTAGAACGAAATGGCTCGTCTTCCAGGAGTTGCTGAGCCTCGGGGCATTCGGACCATTCCGGAATCCGCTCTATAGCGAGGTAGAGCATGTTGAGCCACAACCGGCTGTCCGGAGAGTAGGGGCTGATATGGAAGGGCCGTGAATTTTTCAACGCATGGAGAGGATTGATTCCGATCATCCCGGCTCCGAGGTCCGTCGCGGCCCACTCTACGCAGTCCGCCAGGTCGCCGAAATCACCCACCCCCCAATTGGTCGAAGACCGAAGCGAATAGAGCTGCAAGGAGAGGCCCCACGTACGAACGCCCTCATCCAAGCGGGGGGGCATATAACATTGTGTGGGGGTCAAGATAAGGCGCAGTCTGCCTTCGACACACCGCGAAGGAGCCGACCCGGTTGCGGTCAGATCGTAATAGCCAATCTCCAAACCTGTCGGGAGCGGAAGTTCGAACCGAACATAACGTTCGTTGTTGATGACATGTGTTTCCACTGGAATGAGGTTCAGCCCGGCTTCTTCCGTAACCCGACAGCCACCATTCTCATCCTGGATTGTCCACTCGATCCGTAGGGCCTGATCCTCGTCGGCCTTAGCCGGCATGCGGAATGACCACGTCTTAGCCCGCTCTTCTTCCATCCGGCAGACCAAGACAGGATCGCAGGGAGTCCGCCAGACCGCATCCTGAGACTCCGCCAACTCGCGAGCAACATCCTCCTCGGTCTCAACCTTTACGCCCATAGCCCCAAGAATCGCGCGCTTGGTGTCCGCGCTGGTCACATGGCGTTGCCCAAAAATGTCGTGATAGTCGGAGACAATGCCGAAACGGTCTGACAACTCGTCAAGCCTTGCCTGTGCGGGCGGCGAGGACATGAGGTGAGTCTATCCTGGATATCCGCAAATATCCACTGTGGTAGACCCGTTGGCAAAAAACCACAAGAAGGCGACCCGGAAGATGGCAGCGCAACGAATGATTGGAGTACAATCGCCCATAGGCAGGTCTGCCAGACAGGTAATCATCACGGGGTGGAGGAGGTGGCCATGAACAGGCAGGTCACACGGTTCACAATCTTCATATTGGTCGGAGGGGTGGTAACAGCCTCAACCATGGGGTGCGTGGCCAGCGGGACTCATGAACAGGCGGTGCGGAACGTCGAGTTGCGGCTTCAAAGCGAACAACGGCTCGCTCAGGAGTTGATCACGAGTAACAAGGAATTACGGTTCCGTGTTGCCGAGCTGGAAGCCACGCTCCGCGGCCTGCGTGAGCAGTTCACGCGGATAGACAAAGACTGGAAAGACGCTCGCGACGAGCTCCTCAAAATCAAGATGGAAAAAGAGCAGACCACTCTCGGGCGAGAGCGTTTTAGTTACCTGGATCGACCGGATCTCGGACCGGAGAACCGGCTGAAGCCGCAAGAACGAGCAGAGGATGCCGTGCAACGGGCCAGAGAGTTGCTACGACAACTTCAGATCATTCTCGAACAATTTATCGGACGGGAGCCTCTCTAACTAGAAGATCTCCCCGCGTAGAGGCTCCCTAGACTGCTGCCGTCACTGGCTGGCGGCCGATATCGGTGGAAGGTTGATCCCAATCTTTTCCATTCCCATGATGATGGTCAAAGCCGACGGAGCGTGTTTGACGATTTCTAGCTGGACTTCCACCCGCCTGAGATCGACAAACTCGGGTGCGGTCAATCCCAGGTGCTCCCGATACGCCCGATCGGCAATACCCCGCTGCTTTTCAGCCTTCTCTCTGGCTTCCTCGGCTTTTTGAGCCTCGACCATTGTGAGTTTCCGCTGCTCCTGAATAATCGTCTGGGCGGTCTGCTCCAGTACGCCCTTCGGCGGTAAAATGCTGCCGATGACGACCCGATTGACTTTGACAGGGATAGCCTGTTTTTCAATGACCTTGGTCTTCACCTCCTGCTCGACAGTCTCCTGAAGTTTGGCCCGCGTAGCCGGCCTGGTGGTCAGTTCAAACAGCGGGTACTTCTGCACCTCTTCCCTGACGAACGTCCGGAAGGCTTCCTTGACGTTATTCATATACCAGTTGGGACCAAACTTGCTGACCAGTTCCGGCGTTCGCCCTTCGATGGCATTGGCGATCATAAAGGCATCGAACGAAACCGGCGCGTTTTCCGCCGAAATGATATCGAAATGCTCGGAGTGCTGAATCGGACGGACGTCCACATCGATCACCTCGGTTGTGAATGATACGAAGGCACGTCCGGTCTTGGCTGGCTCCGGGTCCACGCCGCCATGGCCGAATATAAGCGGTTTAGCCACCAGCACCCCTTCGTGGCCGGCATCGATCCCCGGCAGGATACAGCCTGTCGTCAGAAGTCCGAGCGCTCCCACGATTACTGAAAATCCCCGTCTTGCGCGTATCATGTGTACCTCCAGGTTTAACTGGCCCGCCTCAGGGGCCCATTGAGCCGATGGCCATCCTTCTCAGATATTCTACGGATCGAGTAATAGCGTAGATCTTGATTCAGCTTATGAGGAACTGCGCAGGGGTGTCAAATCTGCGATCTCTCAGAGGAGAATCAGACACTTAGAACACCTCTGGGCGGGGGCAAATGGGTCGAAGCGAGTGAGGGATGCGATGGGGGGAGGTTCGACTGAGTACTCTTTTCGCGTCGGGTCACATGATTCCCGCCTGGCGTTGTAACCACCTGACGTACTGGATGATCTGTTCCACATCGGTAGGAGTCACGCCTTCAATTTTGGGCATATCGCCGAACTGCCAATGATGGGCGCGGACGCCGTTCGCAGCCGCGCGCTGAAATGCAAAATCCCCATGATGATTCGGTTCATAGATCTTGTGCACCAGTGGCGGCCCCTGCGCGGTCCCCGTCGCTTGCTGACCATGACACCGAGCACAATTCGTGTTGAATTTAGCTTCGCCTTGCTGAAATTCCATCGGCGCTTTGGCGGACTCCTGTTTTGCCACGCCTTCCACGACTGCAATCAACATGACCGCGAACCCGACCAGGCCAATGTTTATCAATCGGAAGCGGGCGCTTCCGACAGAGGTTCTCGACATCATGTCCTCGATTCGACGTCCTTCGCCTTCTCGCCGTCTTCCTGCTGATGAAACTGCTCGTGGAGCATGTGTTTCACCTGTTTCATCGTAAGGTACCGGTAGATCCGTGCGGAGATCGGTACCATCACGATCAACGCAATAATCAGGTACATGAAAAATTCTTCCGAGGACACTTCATGAACTCCTATCTGCCGACATATGCGATGGGATCTTGAATGCCCGCCGCCTCGAAGCCTTCAAGGCGAATTCGGCAACTATCGCATCGCCCGCAGGCCGCTGTCGTCGGATCATAACAACTATGCGTGAGGTGAAATGGCGCGCCCAGGGACGCCCCGAGCTGAATGATCTCGGCTTTCGACAGACGGAGCAACGGCGCTCGAATTTCCACTCCCTGGCCCATGACTCCGGCGCGAGTACCGAGCCGCGCCATGTGTTCGAAGGCCGCCAGGTATTCCGGCCGGCAATCGGGATACCCGGAGTAGTCCACGATATTAGCTCCAATGTAGATACGTGAGGCGCCCTCACTCTCGGCATAGGCCAGAGCCAGCGACAGAAAGACCGTGTTGCGTGCCGGGACATACGTTCCGGGAATGCCTTCCCGCCGCTGATGATCGGAGCGATCCTTGGGGACCTCCTGGTCCGCCGTGAGCGCAGAACCACCGATGGCCCGCAAGTCCACTTCCAACACGAGATGTTTGACTGCCCCCAAATCCGCCGCGATCTCACTGGCGCGTCTCACCTCGATTCCATGCCGCTGCCCGTACGCAACGGTCAGCAAATACAGGACACATCCCTCTTGCCTAGCCACGGCTGCGGTGACCGTAGAATCCAATCCCCCACTAGCCAGCACCACCGCCTTCATCTTACTCTCTCAGGTGAGGAGGACGGGTGGGTTACCATTCTTGGCACACCCTGGCCATCTATCCCCGATCACAGATGAGGGGTGGTGGGGCTAGCCAACTGCGGCCGTCGAGTGAGCACAGTCTTATCGTACGCGCTCCGGGAGCACTGGCTAGCCCTTCCGCTCCTCATCAATCCCTTTCCTCACCTTTCTCAATCTTCTCAATCAATTCTTGCTGGGATTGGCACTCCACGCAAAGTTTCGCGAACGGCACCGCCTCCAAGCGTCGTTCGCTGATTTCGGCCCCGCACTCCGCGCAGACACCATAACTGCCTTCTGCCACGCGCGTGAGCGCTTCGTCGATGAGCTGTCGCTTTCGGTTCTGCATCTCCAGCAAGGAAATCCCCAACTCCCGTTCT
The DNA here is from genome assembly GCA_963703955.1 of Nitrospirota bacterium. Classification (GTDB taxonomy): domain Bacteria; phylum Nitrospirota; class Nitrospiria; order Nitrospirales; family Nitrospiraceae; genus CAVPGK01. The sequence goes on from CAVPGK010000011.1 coordinate 143,572, forward strand.
AGATCTATCATAGCCTGATCGCCCACATCCTTCGAGGATTCCGAGCGACGTTGCTCATCATCCGTCACCGACTGTCCCAGGATATCTTTGATCTGAGCAAGAATCTCTTGGCGTTTCTTCGTCAACATCAAATGCAAGGCCTCGCGGCGCTTGGCTTGAACCGAGTCGCCGCTTTTTCCCCTGCTGTCCGGCCCGGACTTTCTCGAGCCGGCGGCCTCGGTATGCGTTCCGTCAGCCGTGGTCGCGCTCGATCTGGCTTTCGAAGCGGTTTTTCTGTCCGACGTGGTTTGTTTCTTGACCTTGTCCGTCATGTCTCTGATTCGCTCCATCTGCTGATAAACATGATAAGAAAGTCGCGTATTCTAAACACGGAGGATCCCTTTTGACAAGGGTTCTGGAAACCTTTGGACCGTACCCCCGAGGTCAGGTGACGAGCGATTGACAGGAGAGTGCGGAGGGGCTAGGAATACGTAACGAGGGAGTGAATGTCGCAGCCATTGAGTTTCTCCCGCCCCTTTAGAGCGGCGAGCTCAACGAGAAAGACGAGTCCCACCATCTGGCCTCCGAGTTGGCGGACCAGCTTGACCGTCGCCGCAGCGGTTCCACCGGTGGCCAGAAGGTCATCGACGATCAAGACCTGTTCTCCCTCTTCAATCGCGTCACGGTGGATCGTAAGCGAGTTTGAGCCATATTCCAAGTTGTACTGAACCTCAAAGGTATGGGCCGGAAGCTTGCCGGGCTTGCGAACCGGAATGAATCCTGCCCCGAGACGGTAGGCTAACGGCGCACCAAAAATAAACCCGCGCGACTCGATCCCGATGACCTTGGCGATACGTTTCTCCCGGTACCGGAAGGTCAGCTCGTCCACGATTGACCGAAATGCAGGAGCGTCTTTCAATAGGGTCGTAATGTCATAAAAGAGGATACCGGGCTTGGGAAAGTCAGGAACCTCACGAATCAGCGATTTGTAATCCATCCACCATCTCTCGGTGATGCTGGTTACAACAAGTCGTCCTGTTTCATCGTCTTTTTCTCTATGGTCGCGCGCAGCTTCACCAGGGCGGCCGTCTCGATCTGCCGGACGCGTTCACGCGTCAATCCCAAGGTTTGACCGATCTCTTCCAGCGTGTGCGCCTCGCCGCCGTCCAACCCAAACCGGAGCACAATCACGGTCTTCTCTTTTTCCGGCAATTCATGAATCCATTCCATCAGATTTTCGCGCCGCCGCACGCCTTCCGCCGTCATCGCGGGAGAGACGCCTACTGGATCTTCGATGACGTCTCGCAAAAAGGTTCCGGTCCGCTCGCTGATCGGACTATCCAACGAATAGGTTGTCCGGATCAATTGCTTGAGATCGGTCACCTCCCGTTCCGAGAGCTTTAGACGCTCTGCAATTTCATGGACCTTCGGTTCTCGTCCAAGTTCCTGGACCAGTTGCTCGAGTTCTGAGAGGTATTTGTTTAGGCGTTCCACTACATGGACGGGCAACCGGATAATCTTCGCTTGATTGATGATCGCCCGCTCGATGAATTGCCGGATCCACCAGGAGGCATAGGTGCTGAACCGGAACCCTCGCTGGTAGTTGAATTTCTCGACTGCCTTGATTAGCCCGATATTCCCTTCCTCCACAATATCCGAAAACGGGAGCCCCCGATTCATATAGCGCTTGCCGATACTGACGACGAGTCTCAGATTGGATTCGATCATTTGCTCGCGTGCGCGGAAGTCGCCCTCGGCAATCCGCTTGCCGAGCTCCTGCTCTTGCTCGAAGTTCAGGAGAGTCGATTTGCGGATATCTTTGAGGTAACTCTTGACGGCATCCAGGCCTTCATAGCGAGTGTCTTTGGAGTCCCGGCTTTCTCGATGGGGCGAATCGAACTCCGAGGACTCGCCGAGGGAAACCTCGTCTTCGTCTTTCTCGTCCTCTTCCGCGCCAGTGCCGATCGATTCGTTCAGATCATCGTCATCGCGAGCCATGACTACTCCTGAATAGGGAATTGATCAGTCAAACCAGATGTGAAACCCTGAGTCCCGACCCGTAGCGGTTACCCATCGGACCTCGAGATTGTCGACTCGAGCCAAGGGAGGACCGGTTCGAAGCGACAGGATAAGCCCTTCGATCGCTCGCTTTTCCCCTTCCACCTCGACCTCCACTCTCCCATCGGAAAGATTTCGCACGCCGCCGCTCAATCCATACTGTGACGCTCTCTTCTGTGTAAATGCACGGTACGCCACTCCCTGCACACGACCGCTGACCCGAATGCACGCCCTTGCGGGAAGGTCATGCGCCATCAGCACCTCATCATGCGGGGCTCCAGGGGACAAGGCGAATGTGACTATACGGAAAGAACGAATAGGAGCTCGAAGGTACAGACATTGAGAGAAGCTTCGAACCTCCTACCACCATTGAAATCAGCCACAGGTGAGAAGTGACTGGCACGATCAACTCAGTTCGCCGGATGCTGCTCGAGGTCCTGTTCAGACGAATAATTAGGAGTCCGCCATTACTAGCTAAAATCAAGTAAAGACGCTTGAGGTTTTTATCCGAGCGCCTCAAATTCATGGGCGCTCGGTACTCGCTAGCGTGGTCTGGTCGGGGCGAGAGGATTTGAACCTCCGACTCCCGCGTCCCGAACGCGGTGCGCTACCAGGCTGCGCTACGCCCCGATCGTCTGTCTTCTCATGGGTCCAGCGGTTCATACCGCAGACCATGTGCCTCGGCGACGGCCTTGCATGTAACACGTCCGTTGCTCACATTTACGCCCTTCGCGAGGCCGGGGTCGGAATGGATTGCCTGCTGCACACCAGCCGAGGCTAATCGGACTATAAATGGAAGCGTGGCGTTGGTCAAGGCAAAAGTCGAAGTGCGTGGGACGATCCCCGGCATGTTGGCGACGCCATAATGTAGCACGCCGTTCACCTGATAGACCGGATCAGAATGACTGGTGGGGCGGGTTGTTTCCAAACATCCGCCCTGATCGACAGACACGTCCACGACGACCGATCCCGGCCGCATGCGGGAGACGACTTCGCGAGACACCAAACGCGGCGCCCGAGCTCCGCGTGCCAGCACCGCCCCGATCACCAGATCGGCGTCTTCCACTTTCCGATCTATCCACGCTTGATTTGGCGCTTGCGTGATAATGCGGCCCCCGTACAGATCGTCCAAACGGCGAAGGCGCTCGAGATCCAGGTTGAAGACGGTCACCTGGGCGCCCATGCCGACTGCAACCTTTGCAGCCGCGCTCCCCACGACCCCCGCGCCAAGGATGACGACGTTTGCCGGCGCGACACCGGGGACTCCGGCCAGCAGCACGCCACGTCCTCCCTGAGGCGATTCGAGGTACCGCGCGCCGATCTGTATCGACATACGCCCGGCGATTTCGCTCATCGGCCAAAGCATCGGCAGACTGCGATCGTCCGACTCCGTCGTCTCATACGCGATCGCGGTGATCTGTGCATCGATCAGCGCGCGCGTGAGTTCGTCCGACGACGCCAAATGGAGGTAGGTAAAGAGGGTTTGCCTCGGGCGAAACAGGCGACACTCCGACATCTGCGGTTCCTTGACTTTGACGATCATTTCGGCTTCCTCAAAGATCTGCGCATGTGATTCCGCGATGTGCGCGCCGGCCTTACGATAGTCCTCGTTGGAGAACCCGCTCCGCTCTCCCGCCGCAGACTCAAGCCACACGGTGTGGCCGGTGCCGCACAACGTCCGCACGCCATCCGGCGTCATGCTCACGCGATATTCGTGGTCCTTCATTTCTTTGGGCACGCCGATGATCATGACGCAGCCTCTTTCTGGATTGGTTGCCTCTTCGCATTATACCCACTTTTGCTGCGGCGTGCTGCGTGTCACCATCCGCCGTTCCACCGCCCATCACAGGCGCGACGCCGCCCAAGCTGGACAGTCCGCAAATCAATGGTGTAAGATCGGAAATCTGAACCGAGGACATGACGATGACGTCAGCCGATGTCGAACCGGCGTTTTCTGCAGGCCACTGCGACGGCTGCGGAACAGGGCGAGGGCCGCTGATGAAGTTGTCGATGGGAAGAGATTTTTTCGGTCGATCCTACGACCGTCTCTCCCCTTCCTCCGATCAGAGTCCCAAGTGGTATTGTGAACATTGCTCTTTGCACAAGAACCTTCAACGCGACTTCCGGGACATCAGGGCTGAATTGGACAAGCTTGGCGGGGGGCAAGCTTCCGAACTTTCCAACCCCGATCAGCTCCAACGCGCACAGATCCGTCTTCGAGAGATCACGACGCTCTTATCCGCTCATGCGGGAGGTTCACGCCTGATCGAGTTGGCCGATGTGAGCGCGCTGATCCATCGCATGCAGACCCTGTCGAGTTCGCCGTCGGCCGCCGGATCACCACCATTTTGACCATACCGTGTCGACTTTCACCCATCACATCTTTGTGTGCGTGAACCAACGGCCGAAAGGCGATCCCCGCGGCTGTTGCGCCGATAACGGATCGGAACGCCTCCAAGCGTTCTTCAAGAAGGAAGTGGAGCGGCTAGGACTGAAGGGGACCGTGCGGGCAAACAAGGCCGGATGCTTGGACCATTGTGAGTATGGCCCCAGCGTGGTGATCTACCCCGAAGGCACCTGGTACTGGGTCGGATCCGAAGCGGACGTCACGGAGATCATGGAGCGCCATGTCAAGGCCGGTGAAATCGTCGAGCGACTGTTGATGCCGGGCCACCCACCGGGTCAGAAAGCCTGATCCCTCACACTCGCGAATCTAGAGGACAGCATGCCGGTCGAAGAAAAATGGAAGGCTAACCAGGCGAAGGTAGCCTTCATGAAACAATTTCCCGGGTTGACGCTGGTGTGGGAGCGGCTGCATGGCAAGACCATCGAGACCGTGGCTGCACTCCCGTCCAAGCCGGGAGCAGCCGTGTTGGTTTTCTCGGACGGCTCGTTTACGGTGGCTCCTCCCCTGGCGCCCGAACCATGGGAATTGACGGAGGGATTGATCGTCGCGCGCGGGGTCCTCGAATCCAAGCACCGTGAAGCCTACGCGGAGTATGACCGGTTGGTCCGAACGGATAAGGAGGCGTTACGCGCCGCCAGGTTGGAGAAGATACTCGGAGCGATTCAGAACAATCTGGAGCAGATCCCGGAGTTGAAAGACCGGCTCCGTGAGCTCGTCAAAAATTGGAAGTGAGGATCGCCGACTGTGAACATGTTGGAGATGTTTTCCCAAGCGCTGTTTGAGGGAGTCAAACCCATGATGGTGTCACGAGATCACCTGGTTCGCCATCCCGATCGCTGCACCCACAATGCCGTGTGCATCCCCGTCTGTCCGACCGGCGCATGGCTCTCCACGCCCCCGTTCAAATTTGATTCATCCCGCTGCCTCGAGACGTGCCGACTCTGCCTCGATGCCTGTCCCGCCCAAGCCATCTATGCCGTCTTCCGCAAGGGCGACAAGCTGCTTGAGCCGCAAACAAAAACAATCTAGGCAAGCTACTCCGCTCAGGAAAGTATCTACTGCATCCGCCCACCCAAAGCGTTCTTTCACCCGCCCACCCCGCGCCGACCAAGGGCGGCGCTTTGCCGGACGCGCTCCTTCCCTCGCGAGGCCACAGGGAAGACAAAACTTCTAGCGTAGCTAAGGGCTACGTAGGGGATTTGTGGAGCCGAGAGCGAATTTGGGACCTTTTTCAGCAGCCTCCGAGAGACTTCCGCACCCGCCCCCAGTACGCTGTCGCCACATACCCGCAACCTCCAGTCAGGGTCGTCAAGGCCATAATGACATAGACTCGGCGCTTCGATATCTTGACGTTAACGGAGGGAGCCAGCAGATCAGGAGAAGCGGCCACGAGGCGAAGGGTTTCGCCGGCGAACAGAATCGGCCACATACAGGCCAGCCGGAGCCGTAACTCCCGCCTGGGAATCGCCATGGTATAGAGCCAGCCTTGATCCAGATGATCTCGAGCGACAACGATCAATCTAGTGAGGATCGGTTGAAACGCGTGACGGTTGTTTGGGTTGAGGAGATCGCTCGGCTTCAAGCCCGCTTCATGCAGCAGCGCGCTCGGAACATAGCAGCGCCCTCTCTGTAAATCCCTGGCCATATCTTTCAACACGTTGGTGAGCTGGAGTCCCTTCCCGAATCGCACCCCGATCGTGGCCATCTCTTTCACTTGCCAATTCGCCAATGATGGAAGATGGGCATGGACCATTTCAGTCCAAAACTCTCCCACGCATCCGGCGACAAAATAGGTATAGCGGTCGAGATCGGCAAAGGTCTGAAGTGCGGTCAGGTCGTATACCGTATCACCTGGGAAGACCGTCAGATCCATATCCATCCCATTGGTGAGGGTTTGCATAAGCTGGCCGATGCGCAGCCGATCACCGGCGTCCAAGCTGAGATAGTGACGGAAGCAGTCGTCCAAACTTTCCAACAACCTGCGCTCGCCCGTGTCGGTCTGGTGCGGCGCAAGCGCTTCCTTGATCGCACGAATGTCGGACCAATTGATGCGCCCGGAGAATTGCGCTTTGAACCGCGTGAGAAACCCCAGCCGGCGGTTGCGATCAATGAGGTCGGTGTCAGCAATTGTATCGGCAGCTCTGGCAAAGAGATAGGCCAATCCGACCTGTCGTCTTATCCCGAATGGGATCACAGTCAGGGTCAGATAAAACGAGCGGGAGACCTGCTTGAGAATGTCTTCAAGCAAGTAGGAGTGTGTGGAAACGGTGTGGTCGATGGGAGTCACTGCCGAACTTCTAAGCGGCCTTCCATGCCCTTTTCCCGATGGCTCGCAAAGAAGAGCAGCTTCTTATCACAATAGAAGGTAAAGACGCCGATTTGCTCCGGTGTGAAACGAATCGTCAGGCTTTTCCCGGCACTGACATTCTGGTCCACCATGAGTCCCGCGGCCGGCTCCTTTATGACAAAGTTATGCGGCGTGAGGACCGTCACGCTGGTGAGAGTTAACTCCACCGGCTTTCCAACCTGGACGATCAGATGGTTGGGCGCATAGGCATAACTGTCCAGCGTTATGGCGGCGCGTTGCACACCATCCGCGCCGGCTTCCAGGACAACAGGAGGCGCCGTTGTGGGCTGATCGCCGGCGAACACCGTCGTCGCAAGCAGCCCGCAACACGTTAACATGCTCGGGCTGGACATGAAGAATCGCATGGGACTCCTTCTATCAGAAGCGACATGGCTCGTCAATGATAACCCCGCAATTCTTCGAGGCCGCTAGACTCTTGACCCTTGACGGAAGATGGCTATCTGCATGTCGTTCGTGCTTTGAACCATCAATGATTTTTCTGCCAGAGGATTGTATAATATCTCCGGCGGATACACGCCAGGCAACCGTGGCGAAAAAGGAGAACGCAGATGAAATCGCTGAAGGGTATCGGGTTACTGCTGATCGCCAATGTCCTGATCTTCGTAACCCTATCGATTACGTTCAATATACTCGTGAATTTTGTTCTGCCCGCGTTGGGAATCGACGTGCGCGGCGCAGTGAATCAGCAAGATTTGGTCTGGGCGATGGTCCTCGGATTTGGTGGCGCGTTCATCAGTTTGGCTTTTTCCAAACAGATGGCGAGATCGATGTTGGATTGTTCTCAAATCACGCAGCCCCGCACGCAAGCCGAACATGTCATTTATGGAGCCGTGCAGGAAATTGCCCGGCGACTCAAAATCAAGATGCCGGAAGTCTGGGTGTATGAATCTCCGGATCCGAATGCCTTTGCAACGGGTCCGAGTAAGAATAACTCCATGGTGGCGGTCTCCACGGGTCTACTGAACAATCTGAACGAGGAAGAAGTGCGGGCCGTGCTGGCTCACGAGATGGGGCACGTCTATAACGGCGATATGTTCACCACAACCGTTTTGGCCGGCCTCATGAACACGTTCGTATACTTCATCAGCCGCTGGGTCTACCGTAACCTGCAAGAACGGAATGAGGCGCTCGCGTTCGCGGTGTACATGATCCTCCAGATCCTGCTGTCGTTCCTGGCGATGATTCCGATCAGTTGGTTTTCGCGCCGTCGGGAGTTCGCAGCCGACGCGTTCTCCGCGCGTGTCTATGGAAAGAATGCCATGATTTCGGCCTTGCAGGCGATAGATCGCTGGATCAACCGGGCGCAGGTTGAATACAGCACACAAGACCCGCTAGCGACCATGAAGATTTCCGGTAAGACCAGGGGTGTGTTCCATGTTTTTGCGACGCATCCGCCGATCGACGAGCGCGTTGCGGCTCTTCAACGCCTCTGAAGTCACATTCACGGAGGGAACCATGAGACTTCTCAAAGGCGCATTCACCACTGTAGTAGCGCTGGGCATCATCGCTGGTTGCTCCCCGGGTTACTTCTGGAGTCCTCCCGATGCCCAAGCGGACGAAACGCGAACACCTGTTCAGTCGGAGGGAGTCAGGATGGCCTCGCAATCGGGAACTATTTACCAATTTACCTTGGACGACATCGACGGAAAACCCGTGTCGCTCAGCCAGTTCCGTGGAAAAGCCCTGCTGGTGGTCAACACGGCCAGTTTCTGCGGCAACACGCCGCAGTATGCCGACCTTCAGACGATGTATGAACGCTATCGGGATCAGGGCTTTGAGATTCTGGCTTTTCCAGCCAACAACTTCGGTCGGCAGGAGCCGGGAACCAACGAAGAGATTAAGAGCTTTTGCTACACCAAGTATAGTTTGACCTTCCCGCTCTTCAGCAAGATCAGCGTCAAGGGCGACGACAAGCACCCGCTCTATCGGTATCTGACCGAACAGAGCCCCTTCCCGGGCGAGGTTGAATGGAATTTCCAGAAGTATTTGGTGGACCGGACCGGGAATGTGGTCGCCCGGTACCATCATCGCGCCAAGCCGCTTTCCGAAGATATTGTGCGGGACGTCGAGCGCACGCTAGCGAAGAACTAACCCACGATGCTATGCCTTCATCAGCTTTTCTTCACGAAATTGATGTGAGCACGATACTCCTCAATGGCTGCAGCCAGGGCGTTTGAGCCCAGTGGAATGTTCACTTCGAGAGCCTCCTCCACGTCTTGATCATCGATCACAACCTCGTAGCGGTCTTGGACACGCGTCAAGACCATGCCCTTCCCGGCATCCCGCGGCAGGAAGATTTCATGCCAGATCTCTTTCTCAATCAGACACACATCTTTGAACCGCTCATATAGCAGGGCAAGTTTCGCCGGATCGGTTTCGTTCATCCTTCCTCACCGCACCCAATTAGCTAATGTCCGTGGCCGTCGCTGCATCCACCCTCCCCGCCCGAAAACCCTGTCATCCCGGTGGGCGGCGGCATGCCGGTAATATTCAGCGGCGTAGGATCAGGGGAAGAGGCACCGACCTCACCGGAACGAGCGGCAAACGATGAGAGGATTTTTCTGAGCGGCGCGCCACACTCCCTGCAGGCCGTCAGGGCCGGTTCCGACAATGACTGTAGATATTCCTTTCGGCATGAACAAGGCGGCTCTCGGTGACAGCGTGTTGTCACGTACTCGTAGATCGGCATGTCTATCGTATCTCGAGAGCCAAGAGCGGAGTCGACTCTACTTCGCCGTCGAAGTCCCTGAGGCCATCGGTTGATCGACGATCCTAAATTGCATCGTCCCGACCTGGTTCACGGCATGGAACGCCTGTTGTCCCAGCGGTGTGACGAAAATCTTGACCAGATAGTTGCCTTTCGGCCATCCTTCCGGTGGACTCTTCAGTTCCAAAAAGCCCCATCGACTGTGGCCTGGCAATTCCAGCACGTCCCGCCCCATGGGAGACTCTGAAATTTTTCCCTTTTCATCCTCCAGGAACCATTGGGCGCTGAACTGCCCCGGGTCTTCCTGGGGCGCAGCCTCAAAGACGATGTAAATGGCCGGCGTGTCCGGGGCGAAAACCGTGGTCCCGGGTTCGATCGCTTTGACTCTAGGATCCTGCGTATACCATCCTTGACGACCGAAACTGTCCCACTCGACCTCATAGCCTTTCGCCATCTGTATCCATACGAACAAGGCCTGGGGAATTCCCCGTTTCTGGGAGTCCAGAGATGGCAACTTGGTCTCGTCATACTCCGTCACCCCTTGCTCCTTTTGAGGCAACAGTTCCCGGGCCCCGACAAGCCCGTTCGTGGTCCATCCGCCTACAAGAAAGAACAACGCCAAACCGGCTTTGACCAACACTCGGCACGGACGCACGCTCTCCCTTTGACGGTTCATCGTGCACCTCCACTTCTCCAAAACAAGAGGTCTTAACACTGCGAACCCTCTTTACACGCTACCGCACACCAACCGACCGAAGCAACCCGCTCCTTGCTCCTCAGGATCGTGTGGTGACGAAGGTCTGGGTTGGGGCGGTTATGGTGCCGGCGCGACCGAGCTTGTCCCTTGCTCACGCTCTTCCTGCTTCATCTTATCGAAGAACCGGTCCGAATTTCCCCTGACTTCCTTCTGGGTGGGTGCTGAGGAGGTCGGACGATCCGCGGCACAGCCCAGGAGGACCATTCCGCCCGCAACGACAGCGAGAGCCAGAAGTAATCGCACGTTTTCTGCCCCGTTCCAGCACCGCATCGCGACATCCTGCTTGAGTGCCATGCTCCGATTCGGCTGCCTCGTGTCAATGATCTTACTCCACCGGCGCGGTAAAAACCACAGCGGGCGCGCAGCCCTTGACTCACCATCTGTCCAAGGCTATCCTCACGGCGCAATCCTACCCACTCGACCAGGAAGCCGATGATGTCCCTCCATGAGCGGCTCACCCAGGAACTGAAAGACGCCACGAAGGCAAGGGACCAACTCCGGATGGATGTCATCCGCATGATCAAAGCCGCCTTATTGAACAAGGAGTTGGAGCTCAAGAAGGAGCTGGATGACGCGGAGATGGGCCGCGTCATGACCATACTCGTCAAACAGCGCAGAGAGGCTGCTGAACAGTACCAGAAAGCCAACCGCAACGACCTTGCCGGAAGGGAATTACAAGAGATTGGCATCATCGAAGGGTACCTGCCTAAGGCGCTCTCGCCGGAGGAAGTCACGCGGCTCGTGGAGGTGGTCATCCGCGAAAGCGGCGCCACCACGCTCAAGGACATGGGGCAAGTGATGAAAATCGTGCTGAGCAGATTGGCAGGCCAACTTGTGGACGGCAAACAGATCAGCGACCTTGTTCGATCGAAGCTTGGCTAACACCTCCCGGTGAATTTCTGTCCGACCTCCATGCGCTTTTCCGCCCTCTATTTGACCAACTTGTAGACCGCTGATATACATTAGTAACCGGATGTTATTCATGGACAATCTGCCATAGGAACAGCATGAGCATTTTGATTATTGATGACTCCAGGGACGATTGTCTCCTGCTGCAATCCATTCTGGAATCGGCGGGCTATCGGGAAACCATCGTCGCCGAATCGTTTGACGCAGGCTTTCAGCACCTGAGCAAATATGATCCCTCCAACGTATCTACGAAAATCGATTTGATTTTGCTGGATGTCCTGATGCCGGGGACCACCGGTATTCAGGCGTGCAGGCGAATCAAAGCCATTGAGCGGCTTCGGGATATCCCCATCATCATGATCAGCGTGCAAACCGATCCCGGCAACCTGCAACTGGCATTCGCGGAAGGCGCCATCGACTACATCAGAAAACCGGTGATTAAAGCCGAGCTTTTGGCCCGGGTCCGCTCCGTGCTGAAATTGGCTCAGGAGATCGTGCGACGGAAGGCCCGCGAGCAAGAACTCGTGGAGGTGACGCAACAATTGGAAGCCGCGAACCATCGGCTGCGGCAGATGTCTAGCCTCGATGGGCTGACGGAAATCAGCAATCGTCGCCGGTTCGATGAGTTTTTCCAAACGGAGTGGAAACGGGCAGCGCGGGAACTCATCCCTTTTTCGTTGATTCTTTTCGACATCGATTTTTTCAAGAAATTCAACGACACCTATGGACACCTAACCGGCGACGAGTGTTTGAAACGAGTGGCCACTGCAGCGAAAGGGACGCTCAATCGTGCGGGCGATCTGGTGGCTCGTTATGGAGGAGATGAATTTGTGGTAGGGCTCCCTGGGACGCCTGCCGAGGGCGCCACGCGCGTCGCCGAGACACTCCGCAAGACGGTCGAAGAGTTGGAAATAGGAGTGACCTTGAGCCTGGGCGTCGCGACCAGTTTCCCGGATCTGAATGCGTCACCCGCCGCGCTCATTGCCGCCGCCGACGAAGCGCTGTTTCGAGCAAAACAAGATGGCCGGAATCGTGTGCGCGTGGTCGATTCGATGAGCCAGACTCCGCGGTAGTACAGATCAGCCATCATCGAAGCTCCTTGCCCCAAAAATCGCTCAATTCAACGTCGGCTGCCCAATCTGCCCCCCTTCCAAACGCCCTCTACGAAGCGCGTTGGTGCGCCTCCTTACTCTCTGTAATGTCGATGGCAATCCCGCATACGGCGTAAGCCTTTCCAGAAGCATCGACCAGGGGGAACTTCAAGGAGCGAAAGGTATGTTCGCCATCGTCCAGCAAGACTACTTCTTCAATCTCCAACGGCCGCCGACTTTCGATTACTCGCAGATCGTTGCCTCGCAAGATATCCGCGATCCCCTTGGGGAATACGTCGTGAACCGACACGCCGGAGATGTCACGACGGGAACGGTGAAATAACGTCTCCCATCGACTGTTGACGAGCAGATAACGCCCATGAAGGTCTTTGACCTGAATCACGGCAGGGCAGAGATCGAGAATCGATTGGAGCCACTGTTCGCTGTGGTGCAACGCCTCCTCCGCCCGCTTGAGCTCGGTAATGTCCTGGGCGATACCGCCGATGCACCGCTGTCCCCCCGCGCTCTTGATTGGAAACTTGACGAGCCAGGCAAACCGGAGATCCCCCTGAGCATCAGGAGCCATTTCCACTCCTTCCACCGGACCATTGGTCTCTAACACCTGCCGATCACTTTGGCGACACGTCGCGGCGGTATCCGGAGGCCAGAGTTCTTCATCTGTCCTTCCCATCCACTCAGTGTGAGTCCTGTTAAAGTGCCGTTCCCACGTTCTATTGACGTAGAGGTAATGACCCTCCTCATCTTTGATGAAGGCGAGAGCCGGGCTATTGTCCATGAAGGCACGAAAGCGTGCCTCACTCGCCTGCAAGGCCTCCTCGGCCTCCCGACGCTCCGTGATGTCCTGCGCAAAAACCAACACCCCTACCACGGTGCCTTGGGCATCACGGTATGGGACCTTGTCTGTCTGGACCCACCGCTTTTCTCCGGATGCCGTTTGGTACAACTCCATGATGCCGAGCTTTGGCTTCCCTGACGTGATGACCGCCAGATCATCCTGGTAGTACTTCTCGGCTTCTTCCGGATAAAGATCATACGTGGATTGCCCTTCCACTTCGGCGATGGTTCGGTTGATCGATTGCGCCGCCAGCCGGTTGGTTCGGATGATTCTGTTGTGGCAGTCCTTGTACCAGACCATGGCCGGCATGAGGTCCAGCAAGACCTGCTGCTCGATCTGCCGCTGGGAAAGCTGCGCCTCGGCTCGCTTCCGTTCGGTAATGTCCTGCACAGTTCCCAACAGACGGATGGCTCGCTCGCCTGCGCCACGCACTACACGACCTTTACAGCCGAGCCATCGAACCTCTCCATTTGGCCAGATGATGCGGTGTTCGATCTCGTACTCCATTCCTTTCTTCAAAACATGAGCAATGGCCGTCTCCACCGAGCTACGATCTTCAGGATGGATCAGGTCCAAAAACGCGGCGGAAGTTCCCCGGAAAGCGTCTTGAGGCACCCCGAACAGACGACAGACGTGTTCCGACCACATGACTCGGTCACTCGCCACTTCCCAGTCCCAAGTACCCATATTCGCCGCCATCAGCGCGAGCCGAAGTCGTTCCTCGCTTTCTTGGAGTCGAGCCTGCGCCTCCCTACGTTCCGTGATGTCTCGGATGAACCCGCTGTAGAAGGTTCCTTCGCTAGACTTCCAGAATCCCAAGCAAAACTCCGCCGGAAACTCCGTTCCATCTTTCCGCAAGCCGTGCAGTTCAACTGTTCGTCCCACGAAGCGACGTTCGAGGATTCCCGCTACCTGATCGAGACTATCCTGGCCCCCCCGCCGATACCGGCCGGGGAACAGCAGGCTGAACGGCTTGCCGATCACCTCATCGTCGGTATAGCCAAAGAGCTGCCGTGCGGCTTGATTCCATGACACAATGTAGCCCCGCTGATCAGCCAGCATGATCGCATCGGTGGCAGCCTCCATGACCGATTGGAACCGTTGCTCACTGTCGCTCAACGCGCGTTCGATCTGCTCGGCCTTCAGTGAAAGGGATTTGACCCCAACAGCGCGCGCCAGCGTCGCTTTGAGCTGCTCCTTGTTATAAGGTTTCGTCAAATAGGCATACGCTCCTTGGCGCAACAACCCAGTGGTCTTCTCCTCAGCGGTAAATGCTGTGAGAATAATAACGGGCAGGTGGGAATCCAAGTCGGTCAGAGTTCGGAGCACCGAGGCACCGTCAATATCCGGCAAGCCAAGGTCCAAGATGACTGCAGTAAACCGAGTAGCCTTAGCCTTGGTAATTGCCTCGGTCCCTGTCCCAACATAGTGGACCCGATAGCCCTCGTGTTCGAGTAGATCCGATAGCGCACGACAAATGTCTGCGTCGTCATCCACAATCAGAACCGTGGCCTCAGCTACATCGCTAGATTGAACAGTCATCTGGCACTTCAAGGCTAGTCGCTCTTGGTACTGACCGGACCCGGGGGAGTGACTGGAGTGAGCCCAGTACACGCTCGGGAATAATCCGACAGTTCCTCTTGCCACAAATCCTTCACCGAGTCAATGGACTTGGACGCGTCCCAATCTTAAGTGGGCAAGACTGATACGTCATTGAGCGTGAAAGAGAGCCGGATGAATGTCAGAAGCCGTTGATTATCCTACTTAGGCATTATCGTGAGGATAACTGCCACATTGGGGTAGAAGGTGATCACCATGCCACCAACACTTACTTGTATATGGATTTTTTCTGGCGGTCATACCGACCTTGATCGCTGCGCGGTTCACTAATGAGATACGCGACATTATCCTTTTCGATACGATGCTTTCACACGAGAAACATCCACCATTTCCTTGTTAATCGCGCTTCTTCAACACGTTGGCTTTCATCGATCGCGAACGTCAACACGGGTGCGTTCTTTGCTCATAGTACAAAGTAATTAGGATTACAGAGCACTCTAGAATTCCAGGAGGCTGCCATGAAGAACTCACTTACAACGATTGGTTGCATATGTCTCTTGCTAGTCCCTGTTGCCTGTGCCCATCACACATGTAGCGGCAAGGAAATGGTGGACATGAAGGACAAGGGATTCACTGTGGACCAGATCGATAACATGTGCACCAGCTACAAGGTGCCCGACGAAACGGTCAATGCGATGAGTCAGATGGCGCAGACGCTTACGCAGACCCTGACAAAGACACCAGTTGCTCAGAATTCCAACAGCCGGGCCCAGACTGGAGCAACGACCTGTTCTACACAATACGGGAGCTGTCCACTGATGCAACCGGGGAGCAGCGGTGCTCCATGTGCATGCTTCACTCCTAACGGAGCGATCCCTGGGGTAATGCGGTGAGCAGGCCGCATCCACTTGTGATTAACTCCTGTGGCGAATGTTCGGAATTCGTAGTGCTTCCTCGTGTCTATGGTGGCAATCTCTCATGGTATACCCTTTCCGTAAGAGTATGCCGGAGGTGATCCTATGAATAGCATGAATCCAGGGAACGGTGTGTTCCGAGGGATAGGGTGGCTTGTTGGAAGTGCCATCATGTTGCTCTTCATCAGCGCGGGACTGACGCTATTGGGGAACCGGGCGCTCGGCCACACCGATGTGTCCACCGTGCTCCTGCTTTTCCATTTCGCTGCCTGGTCGTATGTCGCGGGTATCCTCGGGTTGGTTTTCCCGTCAGTGTCGTGGCTGCTCCTTGGCATGACACGGCGTGCCGTGAGACGCATCCCTGCGGAGTGGAGTTATCGACGGCCCGAACATTCGGAATTGGACGCTCATCAATTTCTTGAGCACGGCGTGGCGAAGGGTATTGCGAATCGATCGGCCAGGGCGGGTCGTGAAGAGAAGGAGGCAACTAGCCTCACTAGAGTCGCCTAGCAGGTTATACGGCTCATGCAAGGAGTATTGTGAAATGACTTGGCTCGTAACCTTCTGCACGATCGTGTTTCCCGGACTGCTCGTACTGGTCATGATTCTCGATTGTTTCAACCCGACGGTCGTTTCTCGATCCCACAATTCCAACAAAACGTCTCAGGCGGAGCAGGAAATCCTATGACATCGTCTTCTTCCCTTGTGGGTGGACTCCATGACGTTGTGATCACGCACGCTTGGTAATTTCACCATCGGCATCTTTTGATCAAATTTAGCGTTTTGTACAAAATGAAGAGAGGCAAACGTATGACCCACATTGCTGCAAGTAAAGTCAGGCAGGATCTCTCGGATACCCTGAATCGAGTTGCCCATGGAAGGCAGCGAGTCGTCCTTGTGCGCCGCGGGAAGGAGATCGCGGCTTTGATTCCGATTGAAGATCTGCGATTGCTTGAGGCCTTGGAAGACCCTATTAACCTGGCCGACGCACGCGCCTCACTCGCCGAGGCCAATAAGATCCTTGAGGTCATCATGAAGGAACTTGGTCTCTAAGGCTTACCCGCTTGGCTTATTCGGTTCATCTCGCCCCCACCGCTGAGCTCAACTCGGAGCTCTCGACAAACCTGCCCGACAGAGGATCGTTCGTTGCCTTCGGATGCTAGAGGACAATCCGCGCCCGCGCGGGATCCAGAAGCTCACTGACCCGGAGAATTTCTACCGCATCCGAGAAGGCTAAAACATCAAGGACAAAGATGATCATTCTCATCGTCAGAATTGGGCATTGGAAAGATGTACGTACGGTCCAGCTACTGAAGACTTATCCTCCCGCCCTAATCATTAGGCGGTCAGTACACGTCAAGCGGGGAAGGAGATTAGAATTCCTGGAGGGATTTCTCTCCGCTCGCTCAATAGAATAGGCGAGCGGTTCAAACGAAGTTTGGTATGGTGGAGGGTACGGGAGTCGAACCCCCTCCCTCGCGGGCTCGGCTCTGAAACTTGCCTCGCCTGCTCTTACAAAGGGGCCAGCCCCCTCGCATGCTCCCCGCGAAGGGGGCTCACCCCCTTCGTAACCCCCGGTCGGGGGTTCAAATCTTATTCATCTTTTTTTGGTGGAGGGCAGCCGATAAATGATTTATTGAGACCGGCAATTCGCATTCCGTTGCGCGCTCACAGCGCGGCCGTCAACGAGCAAAAGTAGCGCAAGATTGATCCGCGAGCCAGGGCGAGGAAGACACAAGTGCCGCTGTATTACTTGGGCGGGGACTGAGGCATCGCTGCCACGGCGGATGCAGTGGACGTCTGCATGGATGCCTTCAATTCTTGAATGGCTCTCGCGACGTCACCCTCGGTCGATCCGAATCGGTCTTCCATTACTTTGATGGCCTGATTAATCGCCTTTGTCATTTTTTTGATCTGCTCCTCAGGTGTCATGGAACGTCTCCTTATGGGCGTTCTAACTCTATTCGACGATGGCCCTTGTAATCAAACGTGAGTCAGGATCGCCTGGAAATACAGCTAGAGGGTATACCTCTGAGCCAATGCAGTCAGGTTAAAATTGCTCAGTTTTCAAGAACCACGAGCCTCCTGTCCGATCTTCTCAGGGATCTCGAAGGATTGCAAGAGGTCAGCACGCAAAAGCTGGCAGTCATGCCAGTCAGCCGCCGAAGGCGCGGGAATGATGACCTGCGGGTTTGTTTGTTCGCTGGTCGCAGGGGTTGTGGTCGGGTGATCCTGGTGCCACGCGTCCACCAGTAAGGTGAGGGTATGGGCATAGGCCAGTTGCTCGTTTCGCTGGCTGGAAGGGGATGAGTGGGCGAGCCGTGTCAAGAACGCATTCGACCAAAATTTCTTGAGTGCGAGTGTGGGCCTGACCGTCCAGGAGCATGAGCCGAACCGGCTCGGCGGGGTCAACATCCTGAAGAGCGAACTGGTCGAATTTTCCCGCCTTCATGTTTGCGGACGACGACACCCGGGTCCGCATCATTGACGACCCGTTGCATCTACGTGATGACCGCACCCGGCAGCACATTGGGGAGCGCATGGAGGGGGTGATGCGGCGGGGCCTCGCACAGAACGAACCCATCTACCGAGTCGATCCGGCCGTCATGCGGGAGGCGGCCAAAACGCTCGCCTCACGACTCGAACGATATACGTACGACCTCATTGCGCACGAGGTCCATGCGGCCATCAATGCCATCCGAGGACGCGTCGATTAAACGACGGATCACACCACAGGAGGGACTGCCGATGAGTGATCTCTCTGACCTGACCCATGAAACGAGCAACAGTCTTCGGGAGGAAATCTTCGAGAACCAACGCAAAAGCATGGCCCGCCGCGAGGCGATCCGCCTACTGGAACCGGTGTTGAGACGCGCACAGCAGCGGGCGATCGAGGAGGCGCGGCGGCCTATTAAGCTCTATTACATCGAAGGGCTTCAGGACTTTGACCCGTCGCTACGGCTGTGGCCACTGTGAGTCAGGCCGATACCAACACGTCAGAAGGGAGGCGTCATGTTGAGGAGTAAGAATGGGCCCGCCACGATGCCGGACCTCGAGGTCCCGATCGATCAATACCCGGACGTCATCACGGCGCGAGAGGGCTTGCAGGCCGCGATTGAACAGCAAGAGAGGCTCTCTGCCGAATGGGCGACGGTGCAGGAGACGCTCAGGACGGACATCCCGACCTCCTCGTCGAGACGCTTGTCGTCGGCAGAGGAGAAAAGACTCGCGCTCAAGCGGCGCACGAGTTTACTAGACGAATTCGAGCAGGCCGAAGAGGCCGTCGCGCTGGCCCGCGCCCGACTCGCACAGGCGCGAGCCGACGCAAAACAGATGTTCTTGGATATTCATCTGCCGAGGCTGCGTGAGCTGTTCCATGAGGCGTGCGCCCCGCTGGATGAGGTGGCCGAACGCGTCGATGCCTCGGGGAGTGGTATCGGCAGCTGTGCGACCTCGGGCAACTGAACGACGCGGACCGGGCCAGATTTCAATATCCGTTGAGTCATTTCATCTTGACGTATGGCAGCCCGCACTGGCACGAGACCCGACAGATGTTTCGCGAGCAGGGATTGCTGTGACAGCCGGGGGCCAACAGACGGTGCGGGATTCGGCGCCGACGATCTGGGCTGCGCGCCCCCGGTGATTACGTGGCGCACCCAGAACGGATCAAGTGGAGGAGCCCGCACGGCGTGGTCGCCGTCGTGCGTTGTGCGACCCAACCGCTCACCTGCCTCCAATCGGTACCTCCCGCAATCGACCGGGTGAGCGGGCGCGACCTCTTTTCTCTCCTACCCATGTCAGGAGTCGGGAGTTGGGAGATCGTCGCTGGAAGCGCCCGTGGGTGGGGGGAATCTGAGCGGCACGACCGTGTGTGTCAGGGGTACGGCATGAGCGATCTGTCGAGCGTGTTCATTTGCATAGAGCGCGTCATGAGGAATCGCCGTGAGGTGGGCCTGGAAGGCGCTAGGACGAGCCGGACGCTATCATCCCCTGAAGTTTGGGGTAGGATCAATCACCTTGAGCTAACTGCATGCGACGGGGCGGTGGTCAGTTTGAGTTCATCCATGTTATCGCCATGGCCAATGCAGCATCATTCGCCTCTTCGTTGGAAGCAAAAGGCTTAGTAGTGTCGCCATAAATCGGGGTTATGGTTTCTATGCGTTCATCAGTGGATTCCCGAATCTGAGCCGCAGGAATCCAGCCAACTCCAGGGCGTTCATAAGACACAAGGCGAAATCGACGATTGTTATAAATGACCCATTCATGCATTTGAAGAATCTCCACGTGCTTCGTCTCTGCCCACTTCAAGGGTTGATGGGTGCGTTGGGGTTTCCGTCATGGTTTCTTCCTTTCATCATGGAGCAGCCAGCTCGCCGGAATCACCGCCTGTTGCCCGGTCAAGGGATGATGCACCCGGATCTGCCGTCTCCCCACTGGTTCGAGAAAGACACCTTCCAAACGACCGAACAGCGGACTGTCCCAACTCACGCCTTGAACGGCTGTCAAGGGTGGGACGAGTGCGGTCATAAGCCGCTGGACCTTGTCTTGTTCATCGCTCAGTATCTCAAACAGGCTCATTCATCAACCTCCCCGGCGAGGCAGGCTCTATGGTTTTGGATTGCTTTCGCGTATGGTCCTGGTCGCTTGAGCTTATTGATATGGCCACTCGTGTAGTATGGTAGAAACTCGCGTATCGTCATTGCTTAGACATCCTAATGGTTAAGTAGTGGTGCAGGGTACCACACTACGTAACATATCGCTCATTTTCCTTATCTGGCAAAATAGGAGGCTAGTGTAGGTACTTATGCCATGACATGCTGTCAAAACAGGAGGGTGTCCGCTTTCCGGCATACATCGTGCTGGTCGGGGTCAGCTTGCTCCTCTGGGCCCTGGTCATCGTGCTGCCGTGGGCACGGACGCGACGGCGGAAACCGTAAGGGACGCTCCGAGACGAAGTAACGACAAGGACGCGGGCGCACGCACAAACAAATATCGTCATGTAACGATATTAAATTGCCGAAGCAACTCAACGATGTGATGTAGCGCAGACGAATCGAGGACGGGACCGGGGGTCCATCTCTATCCGAGGTGCCCCCTTTTTCTGTATCGTAGGTACGTCTAAACGCACGCAGGAGACACGATGAGGCGGTGTGAGCAGTGCCACACAGACTTTGAGCCGAAACACCCCAGAGCGCGATTCTGTTCGTCCCACTGTCGGGGGGCCGCGTGGTATGGGCAGCGGCACATGAGGCTGATGACCCTCCGGGGCCTGGTCGTGCGGGTGATCGAGGAAGTGGATGGGCGGGCAACTGTCCGTGAGGACCACAAAAGTGTTTTGGCGGAAGAGCCGAAAGAACATCGCCACAATCTCGAACACGAGACGCGTGAGTGGTCGCGACCCGAAGCGCTGCGCCTTTTGCGGGCAGAAGGCCTGGGCCGGACGCACCGACCTCAGCGGGGTGTTTCTCTGTGAATCGTGCTGCCAGCGGGGCGAGCGACTACTGAAAGAACGGAGACTCAAGAAGGAGGAGTGAGCGATGGCACTCGCCGACTGGCTGATTCGCATCGGAGGCATCATGACGCTTGACAACTGGCTGATCCTCATCGGAGCCATCATGATGCTCATCGGACTAGGACTGGCCTTCGTCTCGACTCGCATGATTGCAGAGGTGGGAGCAGCCCGTAGGGGCCTTCTTCTCTTCGGACTCGAACCAGGAAGTCCTAAGGAGATTGAGCGGGCTCGCTTGCTGAAACGGTCTGACGTAGCATTTTGGTTGGGATTGGGATTCACGGCTGCCGGCATCATCTTCCAGACCGTCGGCGCGCTGTTAGCGGGAAACCCTCATTAAGGGAGGATTGACCATGAACGTCGCCCTGTACGCTCGATTCAGCAGTGAACACCAACGGGAGACCTCCATTACCGACCAGTTTCGGAACTGCGAGCAATACGCAGCGCGCCAAGGCTGGACCGTCACGCATCGCTACGAGGACAAGGCGATCTCCGGGGCGACGGCCGAGCGTCCCGGCTATCAGCAGATGCTGAAAGATGCGCAGGCGCATCGGTTCGACGCGCTGTTGATCGACGACTTCTCGCGCCTCTCGCGTGATCAGGTCGAGACGGAGCAAGCCCGACGACGGATGGTGCACTGGAAGGTGCGGCTGATCGGCGTCTCCGACGGCATCGATACCGCCGCCAAGGGGCACAAGCTGCTCTCCGGGTTCAAGGGGATCATGAATGAAGTCTTCCTCGACGATCTGAAGGACAAAGTCAGTCGCGGGATGGTGGGGCAAGCCCTGAAGGGCTATCACTGCGGCGGGCGGTCATATGGCTACACGCTCAAATCCGACTATGATGCGAGCAAGCCCGATCAGGCACGATCGGCGATTCTCGGCTCTCGGCTGGCGATCCATCCGGAGCAGGCGCGATGGGTCCGGTGGATTTTCCAACAGTATGCGGACGGCTGGTCGCCGCTGAAGATCGTCAACGAACTCAACCGCAAGGCGATTCCTCCGCCTGGCGCCGCCTATCGCCGCACGTCCACGCGACGCCCCTCCTGGTGCGCCAGTGCGCTGCACGGCGATCTGAATCAAGGCACGGGCTTGCTCAATAACCCGCTGTACATCGGGCAGTCGATCTGGAACCGGTCGCGGTGGGAGAAAGACCCCGACACCAAGCGCAAGAACGCTTCCTGCGCGACCGGAGCGAGTGGGTGGTCACCCCGGCCCCGCATCTGCGCATCGTGACCGACGATCTCTGGGAGCGCGTCAAGGCGCGCCAGCGGGAGATCAGACACAGCAGTGCGGCGATCCGTGAGGCGTTGCACGTCAACGCCCGGACCGGGCGCGGGCCGAAGTATCTCTTCTCCGGGCTGCTCATCTGTGGGGCGTGCGGCGGGAAGTACGTCATTACCGAACCGCATCGCTACGGCTGTAGCACCTGGCTCTATCGCGGCGAGTCGGTGTGCGCCAATACGGTGAAGGTCTCACGGACATTGGTCGAGACGTTGCTCCTGGAGTCCATCCAGCGCGACCTCTTCACCGACGAGGCGCTCGCCCTCTTCAAGCAGGAGACGGCCCGATTATTAGCAGAGCGGCGACAGGCGCAGACGCCTGATCTCGTGCAGGCCAAGGCCCGCCTCGCGCAGGTGGAGCAGCAGATTGCACACATGCTGGCGGCGATCAAGGAGGGCTTCCGATCCGACACGCTCAAGCAAGAGTTAGAGGAGGCGGAACGGGAACGCGCCCGGCTACAGACCACGATCCACGGGCAGCGCCAGACGCTCGACAAGGTGGCCGACGTCCTCCCCAACGCGGTGGCGCGATTCAAGACGCTCGTCGAGAATCTGTCCACCGTGACGCAGAAGCAGGTCGATAAGGCGCGTGGGATTCTTCGGGACTTGGTGGGGAAGCAGATTCCGTTACACCCGACCACCCACGGCACGGAGCGGTATCTGACGGCGGAATTGTCCGGGGATTATGCGGGGCTGATCCGGCTCGTCCTGGGTCAAAATAAGTTTGGTGGAGGGCAGGTGTTACGCCCGTGGTTGGCAACATCACTTTCTTTTGAACTGAAGGGCACTGCGATTGCTGCCTGAGCTTGATAGAGGCAATACGGGTTCAAATCCCCAACGGGATATTTCCCAAGGGGGCCATGCAGTTATCCCATTCTTCCTAAACATCACCGTGAGCGCAGTGTGGGTCAAAACGATGCGTTCACATCCTTGAGAATCGAGCCAGAAGCCCAATCCCCGCAATACCCAAGCATGGGCTTACCCGATGAAACGTGCCCTGAGGGAGCACGGTACACGGGCAATAGACCGCAGAACCAGCCTTGGGAAGGCGCTCGACCGTTGGGGATCAACTGGTCTCTGACCTGGGCGGACTTGAACAGGTTTCGACTCAACAGCACGCCATCATCAATGTCGCGGTCAAAACCAAGCTACTACTCGATAGCATTGACGCCTGGCTCTTGCAGCAACCTAGCCTCATCAACCCTCGCAAGCGATCCGTTCATCCGGTAGTCCTTCAGAGACAGCAACTTGCCGATAGCCTCATCCGCGCAATGGACCAGCTCGGCTTAGATGGCTCTGCAACCTGTCTCAATCCTGGTCGTACTCATGGTTATCCTTCCAGTCATTATCCATCAGCGTCGAATGTTTCGCCTTCCGGCATCTGCTCTCCCAACAGGAGTTGCCGGCCCACCCATGGAGCGCTGTCTGCGCTCTATGCGTCACGTCGAGCCCAACGGTGTACGGACCAATCCGGTCACCTCACGACCGCCGTTTGGAATCGATCCCGGCCCACTAGATTGGCTGAACCGTCGCGCCAGCCGGTTCTCGATCGGTCTCGGATCGCGATCGCCGCCGTCTGACCCCCTCCGGCTCTTCCTTCAGCGACCAGAACACTCCTGCGGCCATCGCGAGTGCGACCAAGCCAACTATTATGAGAGAGAAGGACTCGGTTGGAGGAAGTCCGTTCCAGAACTCGACAGTGCGCGAACCCATTGCATCGCTCCTTCGGCATCTGACATGGCATGGGAGGTGACAGGTCTCGCCCGCATCTCGGCTATGCCACTTTCACCTCGATCGCTTTCGGTTTCGCCTTTTCGGACTTCGGTAGGTGGACATGCAGCACGCCATCTGTGAACTCCGCCATGACCTTCATGTCGTCGGCATCGTCCGGCACGGTGAAGCTCCTCACGAATGTTCCATATGTCCGCTCGATCCGGTGATACTTCTTCCCTTTTTCCTCCTTCTCTTGCTTTCGTTCGCCCTGGATGGTCAACACCCCGTCCTGCACCGTGACTTTCACGTCTTCCTTCTTCACTTCGGGCAGTTCGGCTTTGATCACATATTCTTTGGCGTCTTCGCTGATATCCACGGCTGGAGACCAGTCCGCCACGGTCAGTGTCTCCTTGCTACCCTCCTGCCGTGCCGGTAATCGACCGAGTAGGCGGGTGAACCGCTCGCTCATTTCCTCAAGCTCCCGAGATGGATCCAAACGCAACAGATTCATGGCGACCTCCTTTATACTTTTATATTGTTCCCCACACCTCGATATGGTACCGGATGCTCTATCCTCCTGGATCCGACATACGTTCCTACAGGCTGATCCTGGCTGCCTCCCTCGAGACCAAGGCTGCTGCTATGATCATGCGCCCTGCATGGCGGCCGTGAGTTCCGGGCGCGGAACACCTCCCATCGTGAGACCATCACTGCCGCGGTCCACAACCACCCGCTGCCCGGGCCGGATCTCGCCTGCAATGATCTTCTCGGAGAGCGGCTCAAGGACATGCTCTTGGATCGTCCGTCGCAGCGGACGCGCGCCGAACGCCGGCTCGTACCCCACCTTCGCTAGGAAGTCTTTGGCGGACTCCGTCAGCTCGATCTCCAGGTCGCGCTGGGCGATCAACCGCGCCATGCTCCGCATCTGGATATCCACGATCTCGCGGATTCGCCGCGCATCGAGCCGCTTAAAGACGATGGCGGCATCGATGCGGTCAAGAACTCCGGTCGGAACGTGGCCCGCAATGCCTCGAGCACCCGTTTTCTCGGCCTCCCACCGGTAGGGTTTAGCGTCATACAGTGTTTCAATAACAGAAATTTTCTGAAACGAACAAAAAGAACATAAGTAATCTCTCAATCACCGATTCCATTACTCGGCTCACGAAGGCGGTATGACGCGTTCACGAGGCCTTTGGTTCGGCATCTTGGTATCCCGCACCCACATAGCTTCCGGCCCAGTGGGCATACCGACGGTTAACCCAGGTCATGACCTCATCCTTCTGTGCCTCGCCATACCGTTTCTGAAGCACGCTGCCAAACGTGGCGAGATTGCCCTCGATCTCGAGAAGATCCTCATCCGTAATCTTCTCCCACTTTGCCTTGAGGAGCGCTTTGAGTTGGGTCCAGAACTGTCCGAACTGTTCCTGATTCATCATGTGCTCCTTGGTTATGGGTGATGGAATCGCAGACCGCTCCGCCTCCTCACGACGGTCGAAACGCATGAACACGATCCAGACCTCGTCGTCGAACACGGACACGCTGGCGCAGAAGCGGTGCAGACCGTGAAATTAGTCGTGCAGAACGACGTTGAGGAGGGAGCTGTGCACATGGAAGCCACCATTGTAGTCCAGGAAGCCAAGTTTACGGAACCTATTCATGAAGAAACTGACGCGGGACCGCGTGGTGCCGATCATCTCAGCCAGCGTTTCTTGACTGACCTTCGCAATGACCGGCTCCGGCTTACCTTCTTTCCCAAAGTGGGCCAGCAGTAGGAGGATCCGCGCCAGCCGCTTCTCGGCTGAATTAAAGAGTTGATCCACCAAGTCCTCTTGGATGCGAATATTGTTCGCCAGCAGATAGGACATAAACAGCTCGGCGAACGTGGGCTCCTCGTGAAGCGCGCGGATCATGGCGTCTTTGTCGATGCCCACGATCTTGGAGTCTTCCAGGGCGGTCGCGGTGGCCGTCCGAACCGTCTGCCCGGCGAGGCAGGATTCTCCAAAAAAGGCACCCGGTTCCAGAATCGCGACGACAGCTTCTTTGCCCTGTTGCGAGACCACGGTCAGCTTGACCGTGCCCGCCTGGATATAGAACACGGCTTCCGCCGCATCCCCTTGCGAAAAGAGAATCTGCTTCTTTCGGACCTGGCAGGGTCGTTTTTCCGCTGCCGACTTGTGTGAGGAACGTCTTGGGATGAAACGGCGTGGTTCGTTTGCGTGCCATCGGCCTACTCGCCTTGACTTCTCCGCCACTCTTTGTGTGAGCAGATGGGAGTAGCGGGGCATCAGACCAGGCACCCGATCGATCTTTTTTTTTGGTGTCCCGGGGAAGATGGGACGTGGACATGGCAGCTCCTTCCCTTCATCGTGTGAAAGATCTGATAATTCTGTAAGGGAGAGTCCTACCGAATCGTGAATCTGCATGTGGAATGCCAGCCTACAGCGGACGTGCAGCGCGCCCCAATCCCTTGGAATCATGAGTAAAGGCCGTACTCAGCGGCATGGAACACCGGCAAAGAGCCTGTGGCATTATGGGTCATGGAAAAGCGAGGCTCTGTCCTCTAATTCCACATTGCTTAGTGCGTGGCGGCTCACGACTTAGAAAGACTATGTGCAGTTCAGCGAGAAGGGAGGTTTCTGATCTGATAAGTGGTAAGAGATCCTGGCCATTTACGTTGACCGTTTCTAAAAATGGATTCAAGCCAATAGCTTTGTAACCCTGAATCGGTGGATACATCCAGAGCTGTCGTAACTGCGGATCCAGATACAGTATTATTTTATGCTTATCTTCCTTGCCTCCATTGGCCTTGAGTGGCCCCCTATACGTCAGCCTAACTCCATAGAGAAAGCTCCCAGCCGCAACCTATGCAATAAGCAAGGGAGAAGCGGAAGGTCTTGAAAACACTGGAGCCGGTCTTCGGCGGCTGATCTGCCCCTATCTGCCTCAATAACCTCGCCGGCCCAAACCTGCTGGTATTCGTCCTTTCTTCAGAATCTCTTGGAAGTCCACAAATATCCCATCTGGTCCTCTCCGGCTATCATCTGGCACCGGGCATGCTTAATCATGAACAAGTGTGTCTAAACGCCGAAACGGAAATGTTGCGGCGTGATGAGAAAAAAGACTAATGGGAGTCTCAAGTTGATCATACTATTGTAACTAAGCACCGAAGCGGATCGGGCACGACATGGATATATCTGCGCCAGTCATTCGTCTCGACGGAGTTGAAAAGGCTTTTGCTGCACAGGAGATGTTGTAAGGGGCTGAACCTAAAGATCCTGCGCGGAAAGGTCACCACGGTCGTTGGTCTCAGCGGCGACGGAACAAGTGTGTGATTGAAACACATGATAGCCTGACCGGCCCGACCATGGGCAGGTGCTGGTTGATAAGGAGGAAATCGCATGACTGGAAGGACGCGCGCTCAATGACGTGTGGAAGAAATTCCGTTCGCATTAGGGTCGACACCGTTTGACTCCCTGTAGGTATGTGACGAAGTAGCCTTCCCTTGACTGGCTGGAAGCGGAGGAGCTCATTCCGGATAACGAGAGAGAGTAGCGTAGGGGGGATGTATGGACATGAACCGCGTGACGCTGAAGCTTCAAGAGGCACTGCAGGCTGCCTCAGCCCACGCGATGCGCCGAAGCCATCAAGGCATTGACATCGAGCACCTGCTGCTGGCGCTGATGGAACAAGAAGCAGGTCTGACCGGTCCGCTGTTTGAACAGGCGGGGGTCTCTGCGGCCGCGGTACAGAAGGCCGCCGAGGCGGCCTTAGACAGGCTTCCACAGGTGGAGGGGCCCGGATCAGCGCCTGGACAGGTCTATGTGACCCAGCGCTTGTCGTACGTGCTGACCCAGGCCGAACAGGAGATGCGAGGACTGCACGATGAATATGTGAGCGTGGAGCATGTCCTTCTCGCGATGGTGGTAGAAGGGGGTATTTTTAGACAGCTCGGATTAACCCGCGATCGTCTGTTGTCCGCGCTTCAACAAATACGGGGGAACCAACGGGTGACAAGTCAGGACCCCGAAAGCACCTATCAAGCGCTTGAGAAGTACGGTCGTGATCTGACCAGACTAGCCGGGCAAGGTAAGCTGGACCCGGTCGTGGGACGGGACGAAGAAATCAGACGGGTGATTCAGATCCTGTCCCGACGGACGAAAAATAATCCGGTACTCATCGGTGAGCCCGGCGTAGGGAAGACGGCGATCGTGGAGGGATTAGCCCAGCGAATTGTCAAAGGAGATGTGCCCGAAGGCCTGAAGCACAAACGCCTCATCGTGCTCGACATGGGAGCCTTGATCGCTGGAGCCAAGTATCGTGGCGAATTCGAGGACCGCCTTAAGGCGGTCCTCAAGGAAGTCCAGTCGGGACATGGGCAGATTCTGATGTTCATCGATGAGTTGCATACAGTAGTTGGCGCGGGTGCGGCTGAAGGAGCGATGGATGCGGCCAACATGCTCAAGCCCTTGCTGGCCCGCGGCGAACTGCACATGATTGGGGCAACCACACTCGATGAGTACCGCAAGCATATTGAAAAGGATGCTGCGCTCGAACGCAGGTTTCAGCCTGTCATCATCGGTGAACCGACGGTTGAGGACACGATCTCGATCCTACGAGGACTCAAAGAACGATACGAAATCCACCACGGTGTGCGTATCAAGGATGCCGCACTGATCGCAGCCGCCAAACTATCGCACCGATACATCGCGGACCGCTTCTTACCGGACAAGGCCATTGATCTGGTGGATGAGGGAGCCGCCCGTCTCCGGACTGAGATCGACAGTCTACCGGCAGAGCTGGACGAGATCTCGCGGAAGGTGCTGCAGTTGGAGATTGAGCGCGAAGCGCTCCGCAAGGAAAGCGACCCCGCCAGCCGCACACGATTAGCGGCGCTAGAAGAGGAGTTGGCCGAAAAGGTACGCGATCGGGATGTGCTGAAGACCCACTGGGAAACAGAGAAAGTGTCTGTTGGTCGTCTGCATAAGTTTCGTCAACAGATCGAAGCCATGAAACAGGAGATGGAACGGGCCGAACGGGCCTACGACCTGAATCGGGTCTCGGAGTTGCGGTATGGCGAATTGCCCAAGTTGGAGCGGCAACTCGCCGCAGAGGAACAGCACCTGGTGAAGAAGCAAAACGGACATCGGTTGCTGAAGGAGGAAGTGGATGAAGATGACATTGCGGAGGTCGTCAGCCGCTGGACGGGCATTCCCGTCGCTCGCCTGGTGCAAGGTGAGATGGAGAAGCTGCTGCATCTGCAGGACCTCTTGCACAAGCGTGTGGTCGGTCAGGAGGAGGCGGTTCGGGCCGTTGCAGATGCTGTGATACGCGCTCGGTCGGGAATCAAGGATCCCTCCCGGCCGATCGGCTCATTCCTGTTCCTTGGTCCAACGGGCGTTGGGAAAACAGAGCTCGCACGTGCCTTAGCTGCAACACTCTTCGATGATGAAGCGAATCTCATTCGCATTGATATGTCGGAATATATGGAGAAACACACCGTCGCTCGGCTCATCGGCGCTCCGCCCGGCTATGTGGGGTATGAGGAAGGCGGCCAACTCACAGAGGCGGTCCGGCGTCGTCCGTTTTCCGTGATTCTGTTCGATGAAATCGAGAAGGCCCACCATGACGTGTTCAATGTGTTGCTCCAGGTGATGGATGACGGCCGACTCACCGACTCGCATGGTCGCACCGTGGACTTCAAAAATACGGTGTTGATCATGACCTCGAATATCGGAAGTCAGGACATCTTGGAGGCCCAGCAGCGACAGGTGCCGTATGAAGAGATGAAGAAGGTGGCCATGACTGACCTCCGCCGGCACTTCCGGCCAGAGTTTTTGAACCGCGTTGATGAGACGGTGGTGTTCCATCCGCTCTCCACGGCGCAGTTGGTCAGGATTGTGGACATCCAGTTGACTCGTCTGGAAGAGCGTCTGGCCGAGCGGAGGATTTCTCTTGAACTCACTGCTCAGGCGAAGGCTGACCTCGCTCAACGCGGCTATGATCCTGTGTACGGCGCGCGGCCACTCAAGCGATTGATCCAGCAGGATCTCGAAACACCAATCGGTTATGTACTCGTGAGGGGTGAGCTACGGGACGGCGGTACGGCTCATGTGGAGCTCAAAGACGGGAAGATCGTGGTGATACCGACAGGTCGGGCCCAAGTTGCGTAAAGAAAGCAAGATGCACCGGAAGAGATGCTCGGTTACTGAGTACAGTTGACGGACACAGTCGCACAAACATCCGAGTGTTCAGCTCCGATACGCAGTTTGCCTCGCGATGTATGGGCAGCCATTGTGGCCAGCTTCGTCATGGACATCTCGAGCCAGAAGGCCATCAGGAGCGCTGCAAGCAGCGCCAGCGCTCCGTCGAACAAGAACGGTGCAGGCGTCCGTCGAATCCGGACCAGGGTCCGACCCCTTGCCATAGCACATCCGCGATCACCGAAGCCTACGATCGGCTAAGCGACGGCAGTTCACGATCTTGTGGACGTGGCGGTTCGGAGCAGCGCGACGGCGGAAGATTTCCCTGACGCGAGCTTTGCCGGCCAGCAAGAGACCTACCTCAATGTTCAAGGACATCAGGCGTTGTTGGAAGCGTGCAAACCGTGCTTTGCCTCGCTGTTTACCGATCGCGCCATTTCGTACCGAGTGGACAAGGAGTTCGACCATCTGAAGATCGCGCTGTCAATCGGCGTGCAACGGATGGTGCGCTCCGATCTGGCGACGTCAGGCATTATGTTTTCCATCGATACCGAAACGGGATTCAAGGATGCCGTCTTGATCAATGCGTCCTATGGGTTGGGGGAAAATGTCGTCCAGGGTGCGTGGTTGCCAGCGTCATCAAAGTT
Source organism: Nitrospirota bacterium (assembly GCA_963703955.1). Taxonomy (GTDB): domain Bacteria; phylum Nitrospirota; class Nitrospiria; order Nitrospirales; family Nitrospiraceae; genus CAVPGK01. The sequence goes on from CAVPGK010000011.1 coordinate 174,529, forward strand.
GCGAAGGCGAAGGGGAGAAAGATCGGGATCTGTGGTCAGGTCCCCAGTGACTATCCGGACTTCGCGAAGTTTTTGGTTGAGCAGGGCATTGATAGCATCTCGCTCAATCCCGACGCGGTGATGAAAACCACCGCCATGATCCTGGAACTAGAACAGTCTGTGCGGAGATGACAGAGGTAGGTTCATCGCTACGCTCGATATCGTAATGGCATCAACAACCCCCGACGTGGTCGATTGAACAGCTAGAAACGAAGTGACATGGAATTCAAGGACTACTACAAGCTTCTCGAGATTGAGCGCACGGCGACGGCCGACGACATCAAAAGCGCATACCGCAAGCTGGCGCGAAAATATCATCCGGACGTGAGTAAAGAGCCGCAAGCGGAAGCGCGCTTTAAGGAAATCGGCGAAGCCTTCGAAGTGCTTCAGGACCCGGAGAAGCGCGCCGCCTACGACCAACTCGGCAATCGCTGGCGGGCGGGGCAAGAATTTACCCCTCCGCCGGACTGGGCTGCGGGCTTCGAGTTCACCCCCAGCGGCGCTTCCGCGGCGGATGCCACAGACTATAGCGACTTCTTCTCCGCCCTGTTCGGCAACTTCTCCCGTCACAGCACATCCACCCGTGCTCATGGCGAGGACCATCATGCCAAGATCTTCATTGCACTCGAGGTTGCGTTTCACGGCGGAACACACACGATTACCCTGCGTTCACCTCAGGTGAATGAGCAAGGTCAGCTGGTGCTGCAGGAGCGGTCGCTCAACATACAGATTCCCAAAGGCATCCGTGAAGGCCAGCATATCCGACTGACGCGGCAAGGCGCGCCGGGAGCCAACGGAATGCCCGCGGGTGACCTCTATCTCGAGATCTGTTTTCACCCCCACCCCCTGTACCAGTTACAAGGCCGCGACCTGTCTCTCTCATTGCCGCTTGCACCGTGGGAAGCGGCCCTCGGGGCCACGGTCAAAGCGCCGACCCCAACCGGTGTGGTTGAAGTTAAAATTCCCCCGGGCTCGCAGAGCGGGCGAAAGCTAAGACTTAAGGGACGCGGCATCCCCGGCGAACCGGCGGGCGATCTCTATCTTGTCCTGGAAGTGGTCCTTCCGACAGCGGACACGGAGCAGGCACAACAGATCTATCAAACCATGGCGCGGGAACTGGCCTTCAATCCGCGCCAAGCACTGGGGGTCTAATTATGGATAGGGAGGAGGAGCTTCTGACAGGAAGCGTGATCGGTGATGAGGGTGTGCTGTCGATCGAGGAGTTGGCGAGAGCCTGTAGCGCGGAGGCGCAGTGGATCATCGAATTGGTGGCCGTGGGGGTGCTGGAGCCGCAAGGTACGGAGACCTCGCGCTGGCGATTCCGTGCGACGGATCTTACCTGTGCCCGCCGAGTGGCCCGCCTCCAACGGGATTTTAATGCCAGTCTCGATGCGGCCGCAGTGATGCTCGATCTGCTCGATCAGATCGAACAGTTGCGCGCTCGGCTGAAGCGGGCCGGCCTGGATGTGGAATAGGTCTGCAGCACAAGGGACGCGGGGGGAGCTGACTCGTCGTGCCGCTCTTAGGTCACTGCCGTTGCCTGCTTCTGGCACCTGGGCAGCCGTTGGCGATTTAATGATCGGCACTCTTACGGACATGAGCCATGAGTGATATGATGCGTGTTCTGTGCCCCCGGTGCTACACCATCAATCGCGTCCCGGCAGCACGCTTCGCGGATCGCCCTAAATGTGGCCAGTGCCACGAGCGGCTGTTCACCGGACACCCGATTGCGCTGACGGCGGCGGACTTCGACATGCACGCCACCCGAAGCGACATTCCGCTGGTCGTGGATTTTTGGGCGCCGTGGTGCGGGCCCTGCCGAATGATGGCTCCAGCGTATGAGCAGGCTGCCAAGATTCTGGAGCCACACCTTCGCCTGGCCAAGGTGAACACGGAAGAGGAACAGGCGCTTGGGGCCCGCTTCGGCATTCAAAGTATCCCGACCGTGATATTGCTTCGCGGAGGGCATGAAGTGGCGCGGCAATCCGGGGCCCTCGGCGCGCAGGACATCGTGCAGTGGGTCCGTGCCCATCTGTGATTCGAACATTCGACGCGCGCGACTTCTCCTGTTACGGGTATGGTGCAGTCTGAGGCCGGATTGAGGAAAGGGGCATAGCACGAGCGTGAGCCTATGTGCCCAACCGGCCAGAGCCTGCCATAGAGGAATGAACTACCCCCTGTGGCTAGACCAGCCGCCATGTGAGTCAGGCACCACACGGGGCAGTTCCTCAAGGTGCCGCTGGCCTACGTTTCGTGTTTTGGGCAGGTCCCTAGACGAGACAACCACGGCAGCTTGAAAGGCGCTCAAAGTTCTCAACGATGAGGGGTGCTTCCCCTCCCACCCCTGCGACTGCGTGAGCGATTGTCTACCACGCCTGGCTGTCTCGGGCTCGTTGATTTCGAGGAGAGAATGATTATCTAAGAACTGAAGGAGGTGGAGTGAGAGTTGAGGCGTTTGAGTTTGACCCACCTTTGTGTAGCCAGCGTGCATAGGGCATCGCTTCTGCTTCAGTGGCGGGGTGGGTTCAAGGTACACGCTCTCGATCGTCGGTGCCGCTAGGTGCAGCCGTAGATGCGAGTCTGAACCAAAAGTGAAGCGTGGGGCAATCAGCCTTAGGCGACTGAAGGATTGCTGGACCTGGCCCCGTTCGGATGGCAGCCCCGGTGTTCCACACAAGGGCGGGCCGTTTTGTGTGTGACCGCATGGTTCCTTCCTCGCACTTTCTCCATCTTCATGAGAGCCTGCAGAATTATCCCCTACAGCGAATAACGACATATGGGTCTCATAAAAGCAACACCACATGATTATGATCGAGGGAATTCGCGAGGAGGATAATAAAAAAACGAAGCGGAGGCCAGTCCAGAGAGCTCTGTGTCGATTGTGGAAGTCTTGGAGGGGTTTTAGGCTTCCCGCTCATCCTGGCGGGCCTGCTCACCGCCCCTGCGCTTGACCTCGATTCCCTTGAGTGTTCCTCTCCCCGAGTCCTCCGCTCACTTATAAGATAACCGTCCGTCGCGAGAAATCAATCGGTGGAGCGGCCCCGTTCAGTCAAGACCGTTCCCTGACTCACGGTGGCAGGCGGTCTCCTGTTCCCAGGATCAATCGTCGGCACCAGGGCACCTGAACGGTGGCCTCACAGCTGGGGGTAGATCACGGGACGGTGGCTCGGTGACTATCAAAGTCTTGCATACTTCTTAGCACAGCACGCGGTGGATACGCATTGGGCTTTCCAGTAGACTGACCTCCCAACGAATGGCGGACTCTGGTGGGCCATGCTGCAAAGGCCGACCGTAGCCGACGTGCCAGTTGCGATGCCGTTCGTAACTTCTTGAGGCAGATGCGTATTCGTATAACTAGGAGGCACGAGATGAACGATCAAGACACACAACGTGCGGTTGGGATTCTCAACCACATTATGGAGCATGAGTTGGCAGGAGTCGTACGGTATATGCATTACTCCCTCATGATCTATGGCTATAATCGCATTCCGATCGTGTCTTGGCTGAAAAGTAATGCCGACGAGAGCTTTGCACATGCACATAAAGCCGGAGAACTGGTCACCTTGCTAGGCGGCCACCCGTCGCTGAGAATTGGGGCACTCTTGGAAACTGAGAAGCATGATGTGGGAGACATCCTCGAGGAAAGCTTGGAGCACGAGAAGGCTGCCATCGCCTCCTATTACGAACTCCTGAAAGTCTCCGAAGGAAAGTCCGTGCTGTTGGAAGAATATGCACGAGAGATGATCGTCAGCGAAGAGCTGCACCTTGACGAGGCGAACAAGATGTTGCGGAAGTCAGGTGATGTTCAACCATTTCGCTCCTGACCTAACCCTTCAATCCACCGGGCAGGAAAACGTGGAAAGAAACGAGTGTGGGGAGCTAGTGTCGTCTCGGCCGCGCTGGGAGACCAAAATGGTTTCCCGCCGATACCCCACGCGCCGCTCTTGGCTTCTTCCACCAGTACCCACGTTGCGTCACGCAGCTGTTCTCCGCTGCTCGCGCCCGATTCAAAAGAAACTGCTGAAAAGGAAGTTGGCGTGAGTGCGCGAACGATTTCGGAACTTTTCTTAACGAGAATCCAGACCTAACCTTAAGCGCTGGAAAATGAGAAGGCGAGTCTCATCGGACAAGGCGTGAAACAATCGGGCGGCCTTCTCAGGATGCTTGATACTGATGGTCACCATAGAGCATCTTACACATCAATAATAGTTGATGTGTAAAATCGCGTCATTTCGGATTCTGCATCCTTTTCGACCGATCTCCGTCTATAGAAACGAAGGCAATGGGGCCTTCACTCGAAACAAAGATAAGGAGACCGCCATGAGACTACATCTGTCCCTCGACGTCCGTAGCGTCCCAGAATCAGTGGAGTTCTATCAAAAGGTGTTTGGAATCACCCCGCAGAAGCAAACCAGCGACTATGCCAAGTTTGATCTGTCCCGTCCGGCTTTGAACCTGTCTCTTGTCTCATCGACAGGCTGAATCAAAAGAACTGGACGATACTTCGCTCGGATCACAAGAAATTCTTCATTCGTTTCAAGCATTGGAGTCTGCATCGGAATGGAGCGCTTAAACGCATCCTTGCCCGCAGGCTCGATATGAAATTTTGAAGCGAGGGTCTTCCTGGATCCGCGATCTGTCCTGTCTCGGGGGTCGGGGTGATTAAGCGGGAAAGTACAGTTCTCTCAGGGAACCACGATAATGGGACAGGGAGCCTGATGCAGAACGGCGTGAGAGACGCTGCCGAGCAAGAGCCGTTCCACTTTGCCCGGACGCCGAGTCCCTACGAGAATCAGATCCGCCGCGGTTTCAGCCGCCCATCCAGAGATGGCCACCTCCGGTCTGCCCACCGTTACGACGCTGGTGGCACGATAACCGATCTTCCTCAGCCGCGAGACCACCTCATCGACGAATTGCCGGGCCACCTCTACGATCTTCTTGTTGACGCTGTCCGCTGTCTCGATCCCCACCGGCCATAAGAGAGGGAAGAGCACGACGGTCAGGGCCGTGATCTCGACAGCCTCGGGAAACGGTTTGGCAGTCAGAAACTTGAACACTGCCTCAGCATCTGCCACCCCGCTCAGCGCGATGACAAGACGACGAAGTCCTTGCATGGGCCTATTGACCATCCAGACCGGGCAGTGAGAGTGTAAGATGACGTTGTGGGTAACACTCCCCAGTACCAGTTCCTTGAGTGAACCAAGCCCCCGACTGCCCAGGACGATCAAATTCGACCGTTCTTTTGCCGCCGTGGCAAGAATGACTTCAGCAGCCGTGCCCTTCTCTACACGGGTTGAAACCGCCTGGACAGTAGAGGGCAGGAGGGATTGCATTTGTTGGATCAGGTGTTCGCCGTCTTCCTGACGCTGTTGCTCCAACGTGGTATACAGCCCTGAAGAGATCTCTGGGACAATCGTCGGGTACGTCCACGTTGGAATATCCAATACGTGCAGGACCGTCACTGATTGCATGGGGGCCAAGTAGCTGAGGGAGCGTGCGGCTTCTCGGGCTTCCTCCGATCCATCTACGGCGAGCAAAATGCGCATGACCCCCTCCATAATCAGGCATGTCGCTTCTATGCAGGTGAGAGCGAACACTTGCTGTATAGCATAGAGAGGTGGTGTTTCGACACTCCCCCCTGCTCTCTTGCGCCCCACCGCTTGACGTCGAGAGACCTCTGAACGTGTACGCAAAGCATGGTTCTCACTAGTGCCGGTTGACCCAAAACCACAAACCTGGACCGGGTAGAGCAATACGATCCTGCCCTACAAATTAATTGGCTTTGGATACCTGAACCCCTTGAGTAGCCGCTAGAAATACTTTTATGTAGTTGACAGGTATCAAAAATTGTTTCCTGCCGCGTAATCCTCTTGTAATACCGCTTGAAGCGGTTCAGCGCTTCAAGACATGAGCGGCAATCCATTCTTTGGCTTCATGTGCAACGGTCACCGGAGCCTCAAGGTCATTGAGACCGAATGAGGTGCCGTTGCGCCAAGCGCCGGACTGATCTCTGAACGGCCGTGAGAATCGCGATGAGAGAGAAACCCGGCCGCAGTGGGCCCTGGAAGGCTATCGCCGGCCGATCAGGACAGGTGGCCCAGTGGCTTTAGACGGTTAGAAAGGATATTTTCGCGAAGGCCTGTGCATCGAAGGACTGGGAACTCGGTCATTTTCCTCTTCTGGAACGATCTTAATTTCTAATTCTTGAGGATGCGGAATTAGCCCTTGTGTTAGTCCGAATGTCTCTTGGGACATGGCTAGCGCCGCCTTCTGTTCCGTGGTTAAGTCTAGCATCGTTTCGGGGTCCATCAGAAAATCAGTATCCCAAGAATACTTCTCTATCATCCCTCCGAAATCGATCTCCTCAATTCCAGCTGATGCGGGGATGGCCCGTATTTACTGATGCATCAGCGTTGTTCAACACCCTTCAATACTTTAACCTCTCTTTACCTCACTTTGCCGCTTCTTTCCTTAATTTACCTCTCTCGCTAACACCGTAATAACACTACCCGGGTGGCACCCTTGTTACGGTAGCAAGGTGGTCGTCAGGCACCGGTAGGGTACAGAGGCGTACAGTATTTTACGATAGATTGTTTTGGAATGAAAAAAAAGACTTTGGAGAGCATTAGCCACTTTGTAGTCAATGAAGGCAACTAACCTTAATCCGAAAATAAAAAATTCGGGTTTTTGCTGAACCGGATCAACAAAAAAGGCCTCCTGTGTGGTAAAGAGAGCGGGCGCGCCAACGCACGACTCTCAACGCAGGAGGCCCCGAAAATGCGCTTGAGACTAGCAAGCCTACGCCGCATTGTCAAAGGTGATCTCCGCGTGGAATTCGTCCGCCAGGAGTTGACCTCGTACAGTGGATTGGAACTGCTGCGCCGGTACTTTGCCTTGCTCGATTTGCATCGCCGCATCCGACAGGCCTTCAGCGCCTACGGACTCGCCGGCGACTATGGGTGTGGGCGCCTGGTCCTGCTGATCATCGCCCTGCTCGTCGTCGGCGCGCGCCGGCTGGAGCATCTGCGCTATATCGCCCATGATCCGCTCGTGGGGCGACTGTGTGGCCTCGCACGGATTCCCTCGGATCGTACGGTCGTCAACTGGCTCAAGCAGTTTACCCAGGAGGCCCTGCAGGCGCTGATCACCCTCAATAGCGCACTGCTCTATCGAGCAAATCGAGCGGCTGGGCTTGAGCCGACTGACCATTGATGTGGATGGCACGGTCGTGCGGACTGGCGGCGCGGTCGCGTGGGCCTTTCGGGGCTTCAACCCCCATCATCGCAAAGATCCCAGTTACTATCCGCTGCTGGCGCATCTGGCGCAGACCGGCCAGATCCTGCGCCTGCGCAACCGGCCGGGCAACGTGCATGACAGTCGGGGCGCCGTCACCTTTGTGCGGGACCTGGTCCGTGAACTGCGCGGCCGGTTCGGGCGTGCCCTCCCGCTGGAATTCCGTATGGACGCGGCCTTCTTCCAGCAGGAGATCCTGGCGCTGCTGGTCCGGGAGGGCTGCGAGTACGCCATCAAGGTCGGCTTCTGGACCTGGCTGGACCTCAAGGCACGGGTCGCCGCTCAGACCCGCTGGGACCGTGTCGACGACCAAGTGAGTTGCTGTGAGGCCAAGGTCCCCGTTGAGCCCTGGGGCCTGACATTGCGGGTCGTCCTCTATCGCAAGCAGGTCCGCCACGAGACCCGCAAGAATTTCCAACTCGATCTCTTCTCCCCCGATGACGGACACTTCGAGTACTCGGCGGTGACGACCAACAAGGCGCTCAGCGGCCCGTCGCTCTGGGCCTTCATGGCCGGCCGCGGGGCCCAGGAGAAGACGTTGGCGGAACTCAAGGGCGAATTCGCGCTGGACGTGGTCCCCACGAACCACTACGGCGCCAACAGTGCCTGGCAGCAGCTCAGCGTGCTGGGCCATAACCTGCTGCGGAGCTTCCAGCTCCACACGCTGGCGACGCTGAAACCCCGAACACGCAAGCGCACCTACGCCTATGTCTTGCAGAGTATGCGGACCTTGCGTTTCCTGTTCATCAACCGGGCTGGCCGACTGACGCGGATCGCCGACCACCAGGTGCTGCGAATGACCAGCAATCCGGCTACGGAGGCGCTGTACTCGCAAGTCTCCCATGCCTTGGTGACCTAATTTATTTTCGGATTAAGGCTAATTCGGCGAGCGTCATATACAAACAAAGATGAGCGAAGATGCTTGATAGCATCGTCAAGATCCGCCCTGTCTGAACAGTCAAGCGGAGTGTCAACGGTCAGAAGATGGATGAGCCGGTTCGTCGCGACAAGAAACTCACTGATCTCATGCTTCCGTTCCATCTTCACCCAGTCAGCAGGACCCCTTTTGAACCGGGGGTGATCGTTAGTAGATCATAATACGTAAATAAGAAGAGTCAATATAACCAACAAGGAAAATTCAGCAGGCTATTCTTTGGGTGATGAAGACGTTCGTTCCTCCGGTTTGCCCCACATGGCCCGGAACACCCCGCACTGGTCAGGCGTTATTTCCCGACCTGAACCATCAATTCCATATCGGATCAGTTGGAGGTTCAGCGAGCGGAGGCGAGTGGGAGCAAGGTGGTCGCACGAGCGCGAGTCCGGGAGGAAGGGGCCGCGACCCAGCCGCAACCTACCTGCCCCGTAACGATGGGCACACCCCCCACCGGGCATCAGCTTGGGTCCCATTTCTGGCTTGCATAGGATTGGCAAAAGCAAGGGGTAACTATCTCGTCTCTTGACAGCAGTGTCCAAAAAGCTTACTTGGATGCTGCCCTGCTCACCAAGGAGGGCAATATGACATTTGTCGCAAGCCGACTTGTTTCTGGGTGACGTTCTGTTTCGCTGGAGGAGATGAGCTATATGACAAAGGAGAAAATGGCAGCTCTTGAAGGTAATCGCAGGAGCGGCGCTAGCAGTCATCATAGCGGTCTACTCTAAGGAGAAAATCAAGAAGAAGACATTTGTGAAGACCACCCTCAAGCCGGGCGAGCATGTCCTGTACAAAAAAATACGCTGCCAGAGAAGTGGAGGGCAACGACGAAGAGTTGGTGCTGGTTCGTGAAGAGGATGTCTTGGGTTATCTTCGGTAATTGACATTCTTCACAGAAAGAGAATTGGTCTCAAATCGGGGCCAGGAGAGCGATCATGAAGATGCTGACCATTGTCTGCGGGGAGAAGCTTGAAGAGGAGATCCTCGCCGTGTTTAAGGACCTGGGAATCAAAGGCTATACGGTCATTTCGGGCGTGGGAGGCAGTGGTCAGACCGGAACGGTATCCGGGACCGGCGGCTGGACCGATCGAAATAAGCTGTTCATGGTCGCGCTCGAAGATGATCACATTCACATGACACAGGTGCTGAACGCCGTGAGGGAGATCCATACCAGGCATGTTCACGGGTACCGTGGCCTTGAGATCCCGCTCAAAGTATTCCTTCAACCCTGCGAAGTCATCCTCTAACGATCGTATGCCCGAATCCTTGACCGACTTGAGAATGGCGAAGAGGATTGGATATCCTCGACTCGGCTATCCTCCACGCCATGAACGAGGCTCTCGATGAACGAGTCCTCGAAGCCTCGGTTGCAGCTGCCCTGGAACGGATCAGGAATGAGCAGAAGAAGTTCCCGGATCAACGCGGGGCTCTTGAACGGGAGCTTTCATTGATTCAGACGCGCCTACATCATCTCGTGGAACTTGTCGCCAACGGCAAGGGGACTGATTCGGTAGTCGCATCGCTGCATGAGGAGGAAACACGGAAGAAGGTCTTGGTGGACGAACTTTCGAGACTCGATAACCTCGCCCAAGTGGTTTCCCTGGACGAGAAGCGTCTAGCCAAGGAACTTCGAAGCCGTCTGGGAGACATCCCCGCCCTCTTCGCTCGCCACGTACCTCTAGCCCGCCAGATGCTTAGGAAGCTTCTGGACGGGCACATCGTCTGCGAGCCGATCTTGGAAGGCGGGAAACGAGGTTATCGGTTCACGGCCACAGGGACCTTCGACCGTTTACTGACCCGCGTGAAGGTTGTCAACGAAAGTGGTGGAGGGCAGGGGATTTGAACCCCCGACCCCGACGTTGCGAACGTCGTGCTCTCCCAACTGAGCTAGCCCCCCACCCTGCCGTGATCCGAGCGTCACCTTCTTGAGCGCGGGAATGCCGGCGGAATTACCTCCAGCCGTTGGCCGCGAAGGAGACGAGAAGAAGATTATATACCAGCCTATTCGCAGACTCTACTAATTGATGGAATCCATCACACCCCAGGTCGCCAGAGCTCGCTCATTCAGGAGTCGCATGAAACGGGCGCGCAGGATCAGGTCGAACACGTCGCCTTTGGTCGGACATAGTTCAACGATGATCTCGCGCGCATGCTCAATGACCGCCAAGGCTTCTTGGCGGCTCATGGCCGTGTAGCGAAGTCGGTACGACGTCAGGTCCGCAAGCAGGCGCACTTGGGTCATCCGCACCTGTTCATCACGAACCTCTTCGGGGCTGATCATTGTGACGACTCACCTGGACTCATCAGGGAACCCTCCGCCATTTCAGGAACCCCCGTGAGAAGAACCCGCCGTCCGTCTACTCGCAAACTACCGTCGGCGTACAGTTGAACCGCCTTCGGATAGATCTTGTGCTCCTCGATCAGAATTCGTGCTGATAGGGTCTCGGCGGTATCGTCGTTGAGAACGGGTACGGCCGCTTGAATGATGATCGGCCCTTCGTCAACTCCTTCCGTCACAAAATGCACGGTGCACCCGGCGAGCTTCACCCCCCAGTCCAGAGCTTTCCCTTGCACATCCAATCCCGGAAAAGCCGGTAGGAGCGACGGATGGATATTCATCATGCGGTTCGGAAATGCGCCGATCAGAACCTTCGTCACAATCTTCATGTAGCCAGCGAGCAGGACAAGCTCGACCTCATGCTTTCTTAGGACTTCCAGGATCGCGCGATCGTACGCCTCACGGCTGTCGGCCCGAGCGGTATAGGGCTTGGGATCGAGGAACACGCCGGTGAGGCCGTGCTTGCGGGCCCGTTCAAGCGCCTGGGCGTCCTTCTTGTTGCTGACGACCACCGCAATCTCGGCCGTGAGCGCGCCGGATTCAATGGCGTCAATGATCGCCTGAAGGTTCGACCCGCGGCCCGACGCCAGCACGCCGATGCGAAGCTTACCGGTTCGCATGAGCCCCAACGTACTCCACTCGCGCATCCCCCTCCCCGGCCACAATCTCGCCGATCCGGTAGGCCTGGTCTCCCAACTCAGCCGCGCGCGCGATGACTCCGGCTACATGATCAGCCGCGACGGTGAGCACAAGACCGATTCCCATGTTGAAGACCCGGTGCATCTCGTCTTTATGAATACGGCCGCGCTGTTCGAGAACAGTGAGAATCGGCGGTACCGGCCATGTCCCTCGATACAGCTTGGCCACACAGTGTTTCGGGAGGACCCTTGGAATATTTTCCGTCAAGCCCCCGCCCGTAATATGCGCTATGCCTTTGATCGGAAACGCGGCGGCTAACGAGAGAATCTGTTTGGCGTAAATCCTGGTCGGCGTCAGGAGCGCCTCGCCCATGGATCGATCCAATTCAGAGAGCCGGCTGTCGACCGTGAGGCCGGCCTCCTCGAGCAATACCCGCCGGGCTAAGGAATAGCCGTTGCTGTGTAGGCCGGTGGAGGCCAGCCCAATGACGGCGTCACCTGGGCGGATCTCGTGCCCGTCGATAATCTTCGCTCGATCTACCACCCCGACGGCAAAGCCCGCAAGGTCATATTCGCCGTCAGCGTAGAAAGACGGCATTTCCGCGGTCTCGCCGCCGATCAACGCGCATCCGGCTTGCCGACAGCCTTCGGCAATGCCTTTGACGATTGCTTCTCCCTTAGGGACGGACAGTTTCCCCGTCGCCAGATAGTCCAGAAAAAAGAGTGGCTCTGCCCCACTGACCGCGACGTCGTTCACGCACATCGCGACCAGATCGATGCCCACCGTGTCGTGCTTGTCCATCAGGAAGGCGATTTTGAGCTTCGTCCCGACCCCATCGGTCCCTGAGACGAGGACGGGATCTGAATACCGTGACGCCTCGAACCGGAAGAGACCCCCGAACCCACCTAGGTCGGTGAGTACTTCCGGTCGGAAGGTGGATCGCACCAAGGGGGTAATCCGGCGCACGAATTCGTTGCCGGCTTCGATATCGACTCCAGCTTGTTTATAAGTCGCCATCGGCGCGGCATCTTACCGGAGCCTGTCGGGATAGGTCAACGTGCCAGCTCGACCAGCGTTTCTACATGCGCGGTCTGCGGAAACATATCAAAGGGCTGGCACCGGGACAGGCGGTAGCCGTCGCCAGAGAGCCGGCCGAGGTCACGGGCGAGCGTGGGAGCATCGCAGGAGAGGTAGAGGATTCGTGGGATGTCCAACCGGCCGAGGGCTTGTAGGCATTCCCGGTCCAAGCCAGCTCGCGGTGGATCGACCAGCGCAACATCATACTCCCCGTTGTGGACTGACTCCAGCATGGTCTCCGCCTGCAGAGGCCGAAACCGGCAACGTCCGATATGGTTTGTTTTCGCCGCATAACGCGCATCCGCCAGGGCATAGGGATTCGATTCGACTTCAGTCACCAGAGCGCCGCGCCGCGCCAGGGGAAGGCCGAATGAGCCGATCCCCGCATACAACTCGAGCACGCGAAGGCCCGGGGCAGGCGCAACCCAGCCGGTAACCGTCCGCGCAAGCGTCTCGTTCAACAGCCAGTTCGCTTGCATGAACGACCGGTCGCTGATGCGGAAAATCAGCTCATCCAATCTGTCGGCAATCCAGTCCTGTCCCTCAACCCATCGTTGCCACCGTCCAGGTTTACCGGCGGTGATTACTAGGCCCACGATATCCGGGATATCACGAAAGAGCCCGAGGAGCGCACGCGCCTGTTCACGGGTGGCAGGACCGGTCCGGAGTGCGAGCAGTGTCGAGCCAAACGAGACCGACCGCCGAACCTCGAGCGCGTCAATCCGAAGTGGAAGCCGATGTTGTTCCGCCAAACGTCTGGTGACCTCTTGAACGATCCCGCGGGTCGCCTCGGGCACCAGCAGGCAGGACGAAGCCTCCACCGGTTGATGGGTGCGCTGTTCGTGAAGTCCCAGCGCAAAGCCCGCGCCTTGACGGAAGACCGCAAATCGGATGGTGCTGCGATACCCATATGGACTTGGAGACGCAACGACCGGAGGGATCTCCTCAATCCGGAGCTTGCCCACACGCGCCAGGGTTTCTCTAAGAATCTCCCGCTTCTGAGCAAGCTGAGCCTCATATCGAATGTGCTGGAACTGACAGCCACCGCAGACTTCGTACACCGAACAGGGCGGCGCGACGCGGTCCGGCGAGGAAACCAGCACGCGAGTAACCGCGGCGTCCTGAACACCCTTGTGGATGGCCCCACCTGCAACCGACACCGTCTCCGACGGGATCGCTCCCCGCACAAACAAGATCTGCGAGCCAAGACGGGCCAGGCCCCGTCCTCCCTGCACCAGCTTTTCGATTGTCACCGTGGGTTCCTGTTCAGCCATGAGCATCATGCGCACCCAACAACGATTGCTTGCCAAAGAACATCTGATCCTGTAGAACCAACTACATCAGCCGCAACTAGGCAGCGGCTTAGGTCCTGGCTATTGCCCTGACAGAGACAGCAGTTGGCAGCCTTGCCCCGACGAGAAGCGCTGACGATCACCAATCGCCGACGAGGCACATCACGGAGCATTATACACTTCACGGCGCTGATTCCATGGTCATTATGGACGCCCCATGCGTATCTTGATTGTCGATGACTCCTCAGATGAACGATTGTTGATTCACCGTATTCTCAAGGATGCGGGGTGTGGAGAGTTACTCAGCGCCACATCGGCTGGTCACGCCCTGGAATTACTTGGCGTAAAAACTCCTGCAACCCGCGAGGCGACGGTTGACCTCATTTTGCTGGACATCAGGATGCCCGATATGGACGGGATCGAAGCCTGCCGGCGGATCAAGGCCGATGACCGCTACAAGGATATTCCCATCCTCATGGTTACGGTCAAGGACAAGACCCAATTTCTGGAAGCGGCGTTTGAAGCGGGGGCGATGGACTACATCAGCAAACCCATCGATAAGGTCGAACTGATGGCGCGCGTCCGATCAGCATGGAGGCTGAAGCAGGAAACGGACCGCCGCAAGGCCTGGGAGGCTCAATTGACAAAGAACATCCAGGACTTGACTCACTCACTCCGACAGGCCGAGGCGTTCCAGGGAATTATCCCGATCTGTTCGTCATGCAAGAAGATCCGCACAGACCAGACTTCGTGGCAGCCACTCGAGGAATACATCCAAGCCCACTCTAAAGCCAAGTTCAGTTACGACCTTTGCTCCGAATGCTGCGCCAAACTCTACCCCGGCGCCGGCGCGTAGCTCGAGGTGCCTGGGTTTGCGTCTCGGAATGCGCTTTTCCATTTGCCGTCCATAGTTCCTTCGCCTATACTGAACACTCTCACCTTCATCGTCCCACTTCCCCTTCGCAGAAAGGATACAGCATGACCAGCATGGTTCTCCTCTCCACCGGCATCGCAGCCGTTGTGTCGGCCTTGGTGGCTTGGCGGGTGACGGCGGCGATGGGGTCCGCGCAAGGCAACGCTGAGGCCGCGGTTCCACGACATCGGACACTGCAGGCCGAGCAGTTCCTGCTGACGGACGAGAAGGGCAGGATTTGCGCTGAACTCAGCACACAGGCCGGCTTGCCTCAGCTCGTTTTCTTCAACCAGGAGGGAAAGAAGCGCGCTACCTTCAGGGTGCACGCCGACAATGGGCCGGCGCTTCTCTTTCTGGACAATGCGGAGAATCCGCGGACTTTCTTGGGACTCGACGCTCAGAGCTTTTCCAAATTGGCTCTTTCGAGCATGGATGGGAAAGAACAGGTGGTGCTCACCGGCCAAGACAACGGCTCCGCGCTCCTGCTCTGCGATCGAGCGGGTCAGCATCGAGTAGGACTGATCGCGGGAGAAGACGGCCTGTCGGGCCTCAGCCTCTTCGACGGCAGCAACACCAACCGAGCCACCCTCTCGGTCATCGAGAAAGGCATCTGCTCCTTCGTCCTCATGAACGAAACTGGTAAGGTCGTCTGGCAAGCACCCTAAAGAACAAATGAGGTAGTATTTCGTCTCGAGGAGGGCAATGCCTCGGCCCAATCGAAAATTATTTCAGTACCATTGCGGCTGTATTTCACGAAGTTTTCATGGAGAAGGAAAACGGAAACTGACCGAGTCTTCGAGGGAATTTCCGAAGGCTTCCCTCGACGAAGCCTCAGTGGGCCGCTCCGGAGGCGCGGGAGCGTCGAGCCCTGGCACACCCTCTTTCCTAACTTTCCGGACGCAGTTCAATATTGAGTAATTTTATCTTCCGGTGGAGGTGGCTGCGCTCGATCTGCAGATCATCGGCTGTGCGCGAGACGTTCCAACTGTGCTCGCGCAACTTGCGGCTGATGTATTCCCGTTCAAAGGCGTTCCGCGCGTCGCGCAGAGACTCATAGTGCTTGGCCGCCAGCACGCTCATGCTGGACGTGCCGGAGGATGCTCCCATGGGCACCCCAACGCGAGACTGCAGAAACATCGCGGCATGCGAGGCTTCGATCACGGCCCCGGGGACCATGATCATCAAACGCTCGATTAGGTTGCGAAGCTCTCGAATATTCCCCGGCCAGTCGTATTGTTTCAGAACCTCCATCGCTTCCGGCGTGACCTCTTTGACCTTCAACCCCTGTTCCTCCGCGTGGGTTTGCAGGAAATGCCGGACCAGCAATGGGATATCCTCACGCCGGTCGCGAAGCGGCGGCACCTCCATCGGCAGCACGTTCAGGCGGTAGAACAGATCGTCGCGAAAATGTCCCTTTTCGATTTCCTGCGCGAGGTTCTTGTTCGACGCCGCGATGACGCGCACATCCACCTTGATCACCTTGATGCCGCCCACCCGCATGAATTGCTGCTCCTGCAACACCCGTAACACCTTTGCCTGTGTGTTGAGGCTCATGTCCCCGATTTCATCCAGAAACAACGTACCGCCGTCCGCCTGCTCGAATTGGCCCCGCTTCTGAACCGTGGCCCCTGTAAACGCGCCGCGTTCGTGCCCGAGCAATTCGCTTTCGATCAAATTTTCCGGGATGGCTGCGCAATTGACCGCCACGAAGGGTTTGTCCCGCCGGGGACTCTGCTGATGAATAGCGCGGGCGACTAATTCCTTTCCCGTTCCGTTCTCTCCTGAGACGAGGACGCGGCCGTTGGTAGGTCCAGCCGTTGCGATCAACTGGCGGAGTCGCTGCATGGCCGGAGACGTCCCGACCAGCTCAAAGCGCCGTTCGACCTTTGCGCGCAGCGTGAGATTCTCTTCCTCCAACCGATGTTGGTCAAGCGCATGGCGCACACGCAGCGTGACGTTTTCCAGCGACAGCGGTTTCTCGATGTAGTCATACGCGCCTAGTTTAATGGCTTTGACCGCCGTCTCGATGGACCCGTGCCCCGACATCATCATCACTTGCAATCGCGGGAACTGCTCGCGCGCGCGCTTGAGGGTTTGCAAGCCATCCATCTCAGGCATCCAGATGTCCAGCAGCAACAGATCGGGCGGGTCCGCCGCCATCACTTTCAGCGCCTCTCCCCCACTCTTGGCTACGGTGACCCCATAGCCTTCGTCCTCCAGCACGCGGCTCAGGGAATTGAGGATGGGTTCCTCATCGTCGACGATCAGAATTGACTCCGCCATGGGCACCTTATGCAAAGGTTTCAGAGATCAGGCGTCGGCGTCGACTTCTGATTAGTGACTCAAAGCTGAACGTTGAACGCTGATCAATGGATTGTTGTCGCTACACTGGTAATTCAAAGGTAAAGACCGCACCTTTGGGTTGATTATTGGCGGCCCGGATATGGCCATCGTGATCCGTGATGATCCGATGGACAATGGCAAGGCCCAGGCCGGTGCCGGTCTTCTTGCGCGAAAAGTAGGGGACAAACAAGCGTTCCTGGTCTTCCGGATTGATGCCCATCCCTTCATCGGCCACGCTCACCACAGCCCGGTGCCGCTTGTAATCGTGCTTCGTCGAGACCCACAGACGGCCCTTTTGGTTCATCGCCTGGACCGCATTATCGAACAGGTTCACGAACACCCGCTTGAATTGCTCGCGATCGAAATTCAGCAACGGAAGTGCCTCCTCCAGATCCACGACAAATTCGATATCTTTGTGAGCCCCGCCGTAGAGCGTGACGACTTCCCGAATCACGTCGTGAATGGATTGCCGCGCCATCTGCGGCAGAGGCATCCGCGCGAACTTTGAGAATTCATCGATCATGTGTTTGAGACTGTTGACCTCATTGACGATCACGTCGGTTGACTCGTCAAAAATGCTTTCGAAGTCGGACGACTTCTCATAGAATTTTTTGCGGAGCCGCTGGGCGGAAAGTTGGATGGGCGTTAGCGGATTCTTGATCTCGTGGGCCACCCGCCGCGCCACCTCCTGCCAGGCAGCGACCTTCTGCGCCTTGATCAACTCGGTCAGATCCTCAAAGACGAGCACGAAGCCCAAATCCTGGCCGCCCTCGCTCCGCATCCGGGATAGATTCAAGCCGACCGTCAAAAACTTACCCTGAACCTCCATGGGCCCTTCCAGCGAGTGACTCTCCCGCCCATCGGCCAGAATGCGATCATAGGCCGTCTGAAACAGGTCCAGGCCGAGATCTTTGAACGCCTCGCTGACCGGACGCCCGCGAAGCCGATCGCCCCACACTCCCAGGATGCGTTCCGCCGAGGGGTTGAACGTCGTGATGATGCCTGCCCGGTCGATCGATAACACGCCGGCGGCGATCGTGTCCACCACGGCTTCGGTATAGGCCCGCCGATCGTCCAGTTCGAGGTTCGATTGGCGGAGCGAGTTGTTCACTTCTTCCAATTTGGACTTATTGATTTTCAAATCACGGGTCATCCGATTGAAGGATTCCACGAGCGTTCCGATTTCATCGGTGGCCTTGGCGACAATCCTGACATTGAGGTTGCCTCGGGCGATGGCCACGGTGGCCTCCGCCAGCCGCTGGATCGGAACGGTAATGCCGCGAGCCACATAGAATCCGAACCATGTGGCGCCGAAGAGGATCAAGACGGTGATCACCCCGACGAACAAGTAGGCACCTGCCTTGATCGGGTTTTTCATCGCCTTGACTTTCTTGTACTCCGTATATTGATTGGAGATTTCCGCCCATTTGGTCAGAAGCGATCCGGGAACGTAGTTGTCAACCACGACGACGCCCGCCACCGCCCCTTGTTTCATGTTGGAAAGGATGGGAACACCGGCACGGATGAGCTTCCCATTCAGCGACTCCTGCTCGGACGTCAATTCACGGTTCCCGTTCAAGACTTGGAGCACGAGCTGTCCCACGGGAAGATCCAGCACCATAGCCGGCACGTTGGGATCCACGGTCTTGGTGAGGGTTTCCATCTTGGAAGAGAAGACTTCCACACCGGCGACATTGTGCTCCGCCCGCTTGCGGGACATGGTGGCCACCAAGAGATCCCGCTGTTCGGCGGTCATCATATCCTCACGAAAGATCTCTCTGCCGATGGCGCGCGCGCTGTTCACGGCCAAGCTAATATGACCTTCACGGTTCATGCGGGCCACATCGTAGGCGTCTTTGAGCACCGCCTCGATTTGGTCGTTGAACCAGACGTCCACCGCTTTGTTGACCAGCCCGCTGAGCACAATGGCCAGCAATACTGTTGGAACGAGGGAGAAGCCGATAAAGGCCGCCACTAGCTTCGTGCGGAACCCCGATCCCAACAGGCGATGCCGGCGTTCAAAATAGGCTTTGATCAGGTTTCTGGACAGCAATAGACTAAGGACGACCAAGCCGATCAGGTCCAGATTGATCAGGAGCAGAACGAAAGCATACCCTGCGCCGGGCATCAGGGAATCGTTCTCCACCCCGCCGGGCAGCGCATAGTGCGAATAGTAAATCGTCAGGACCAGGCACGGAATCAAAAACAGGAGAACGATCCAAACTGGGCGCAAATGCGGCCCTCGTCGATCGCCTTCGACAGCCGTCTCTTCAGGTTGGCGAGGCAACGGCTCCTGCTGCACCAATGACCGCTCGTCGAGCTCAGGGGCTTGGGGAAGAGCCCTTCGGCCGATCCCTTGCGCGGAGCTTAGGGCCGATCCCTCAACAGATGTGTCTGGCCTGCTTGGACGCTTTGGCACGTCACTGGTAGAGCGAAAGAGGTCGGCCATCACGCACTCCGACTGGTCTGCCTAGATACCCAGGCGGCTTCAAAGTCACGATACGTCGTTTGAAAGACGATTTCAAATGCCGCGGCAAACTCCGGTGTCATTGCAAGAGTCTCGATCAGGCGCCGGACTTTGGTCAAACCGTAAAGATCGACGATCGTCCGCGTGGCGCTATAGCCTTCGGCATAGGCGAGTTGGACGTCCCGTGGTGGAAGGTCCACGAAGCTTCCATGGAGCGCGTGTAGCGGGATCAGTTCACCCCGACGGCGCGCGAGGATGTCTCGGCCCCAGGTGACTGGACGGCCCTCAAAATAGAGTGCCAAGCCTTCCTGCAGCCAGGTGGGCGCGTGTCCCCGGCTCAGCCGGTGGACGATCGCATGCGTGTATTCATGGGCAAGGGCTGCGTCGGCATCGTGGCCCCTTTTCAACACCGTTCCAGTGGCTAGATGGATCTTGCCGTCGTAGAGGCCGCCGACCCAATCCGGGCTTCCCGTCAGTCTCTTGAATCGATCGGCAGAGTAGAGAATGACGATCATGACGTCATCGGAATTCCACCCCAGCTGTCGACCGACGACCTCGTAGAGCCGTTCGAGGCGAGCGATTACGTCGTTCGCGATTCGACGTTGGCCGATCTCAAATTTCAGAACAAAATGAGGGCTCAGGATCCGGGACAGGTGCGCCTCTTCCTGAGAAGCCCGACGCGCGGTAAAGAGGCCGTCTTGCACGGTTAGATCGTTGGGATCCTGCCGAGCGGCCGCTTCGTAGTGCCTGACGGAGGCTTCCAATTCGTCGCGCTTGAAGTACAGCTCGCCCAACAGCGCGTGGACGTGTTGGACGTCCGCATCGAGCTCAAGCGCCCGGGCCAACGCCGCAATCGCGAGATCATGCTGACCGAGCCGGTACCGGCTGAGTCCCAACCCCATCAATAAGGACGGCTCATTGGGGAATAGACGGGTTGCCTCAGTGAAGGCCAGTGCCGCCCGGTCGAATTCGCCGGATTGAATGAACCCCCACGCGGCTTCCGCTCGTGATGCCATCGGATAGGGGTTGGGCCGACTTTTCTCAGGAGCGACCGACTCAGGCCCGACCTTGGTCTTCGAGGATTGATCGTCCATCAACCGACCATGGACGGTCGTTTGCGGAGTGCCCGATGGGATCGCCGGGGTCATGACGGCGGTGGACACTTCGCCGCCGATCTCTCCGCGATCATGGATCTTCCACACGACTCCCCATCCTCCGATGAGAACGAGGAGCCCGAGTGAGATAACGGTCCACCGACGCGCTTCAAGGTTCATCAAGGATCCCCGCCCTCATCTGCCACACAAAGGGTACGACGAGCGAACATGAAAGACGATGACACAGGTTGGGGCAATGCACAGAGGAAGGAAGACAATGGCCGACGCGGGCCTAGGGCGATTTCGTCGCCGGCTTCGCCGAGGCGAGATCCACGTACTTCATCCGCAACGCATAGAGCATATCGGTCAGTACGCTTTGCTCCTCGGCCATGAGATTCCCCTTGGTCTTACCTTCCAACATAGAGAGGATATCGATGATTTCCTTCGCTTGCGACAGATTCACCGGCATCCGTCCCTGCTGCGGATCGAGTTGTTCTCCCATAAGCATCAAGGCCGACGTGCCGAGCGAGAAGATAAAGGAAGAGAACGTAACAGGCTGGCGAGGTTCCTGGTCATGAGCCGGTTCCGCGGCGGCGGAACGCGAAAATTCAGCCTGAGTCGCCGATGAGGCTGAAGACCCCGCGGCGGATGACTCGGCGTGCTCATCACCCCGCCCCCGGCGATCTCGAATGACGAAGGATTTGCTGTCTTCTTCAGTCATGACGCATCCGACGGGTGTATCGCTGTGAAATATTACACACTTTCGTGTATTCATGCAAGCCATCGCCCGATTGAATCGCACCGAGAAATCCATGATAATGGCGCGAACCTCGCGTGATCGATAAGCCGGCCACAGACCTCCGGGGATCAACAAGCAATGTCTAAACGGTTCGATGATCTCGTACAATTGATGGCCAAGCTCCGAGCCCCCGACGGCTGTCCGTGGGATCGTAAGCAAACCCATGAATCACTGAAACCCTATCTCATCGAGGAAGCATACGAGGTTCTCGAGAGCATTGACCAGAATGATCCGCCCAAGCTTCGGGAAGAGCTGGGCGATCTGCTCCTACAGGTGCTTTTCCATGGGCAAATCGGCTCCGAGCAGGGGACCTTTACGCTCGAACAGGTCATGCAATCGCTGACGGACAAATTGATTCGTCGCCATCCTCATGTCTTCGGTACCCTTGAACAGAAGGCAGGTACCCTCAACCCCGAGGAGGTCAAGGTCCGGTGGGAGCAAATCAAGCGCGATGAACGAACGGGCACCGGTCAGAGAGGCTCGGCGCTGGACGGCGTTCCGAAGACCCTCCCCGCTCTTCTTCGCGCGTACCAGGTGCAAGCCCGCGCGTCCCGAGTGGGCTTTGATTGGCCAGGGATCGAACCGGTGCTCCAAAAGCTTGAGGAGGAATTGCAGGAACTTCGCGAGGCCATGGCAGTTCCATCAATCCCCACCTCGTCCGAGTCGCGTCAGACATCCCGGACACAGATTGAGGCGGAGCTCGGGGATGTCCTGTTCACCTTGGTCAACGTCGCACGCTTTCTGAAGGTCAATCCGGAAGAAGCCCTCCGGAAGACCATTACCCGCTTTTCACATCGATTTGAATTTATCGAAGCGCAGGCGACCGCCTCCGGTCGAACACTCGAAGAGATGACGCTGACGGAAATGGATGCCCTGTGGGAGGAAGCCAAACATAAGACGTTGGATTGAGACACGAACCTGATGGACAACGAAGAGCATCCGTACGAGGAAGGTAAGAGAGCCGGGGCCCACCCCTTCGTCGTGATCTTCGGCGTTATCATCGGGCTGTGGTTGCTCATTGTCGTCTTTCTTCCAGGTCCCAAACGGGATCGGCAGGGCACCGTGCCCGAGAATCCTGAAAACGTTCAGAAAGTCGCTGAAGAACCCGATGCGGCTCCCGTGATGTTTCGTGTGGTGGCCACGATCTCTGACGTCAACGCCGTCAGTATCGTCGTCCCGCAACAAACCACCACTAGCCAGATTGTCGGTCTCTTAAAGCGCTTCCGCCAAGCGCGTCTCAACAACACACTGTCCGAGCTAGTGCCTCCCACTACGCTCGGTCACAAACTAGGTACGCACGCCATCGCAGACATTTACATCTTTTCCGATCCCAAATATGCTGCTCCGGATGCGGTTCGCGTGCTCGCCCGGGGAGCCCACGTTCCCGGCGAACTCTATCCTCAAGCCATCCCGTTCGAGGTCGCGATGGAACAGGTGCGCGGTCACTATCGGATCGATCTTAACGATACGGGAAACCCCGATCGGGCCTCCTTGGGATTCGCTGATGAATCCGGTGTTCACTCGAAACAATACCGGCGCTTGTTTGGCACGTAACCCGGATTCTTTAGGACACCCTCTCCAGAGGTCGTTTCACCGGCTCCTTCACCCTCCCGGTCCCAAGCACGCCGGGACGCGCCTTCCCATTGCCTGAGCCTACCAAGAGAGGTTCTTCATTGTTTTCACCCGCCCACCCCAAGCCAGCCAGGACCGGCTTTCTTCCCATGGTCCCGGTCAGTAGGGTATTCGTGAAAATTCGGGTCAATATCAATCTTGTACACAATTTCTTCCCAGCCTTGCCGACTGATCCATTTCCTTCCTGCAAAGTTGGCTCGTAACTCTCTCCGTCAACTATATCTTGGGGGTGCTGCCGTCTCGAATACAATGCTTAAAACTTGTGCAGGTCGTTCGTTGAGAGTCCAGTGTGGGCTATTATCCTACAGCCTCTGGGTTATTCACACACTTGTCCACAGATTCTGGGGATGCGGAATTTGACCAAGAACCAGTACCCACGGACTGCCTGACCGAATCCTGAGATGAAAATCCGAGAAGGGAGGTGAGGTTAGGATGGGCCTCGCAGTTTCAAATCAACTTTACCGAGGATTTCCTGCCGTAACGACGGCTTATTTTCATTCATCCACGTTTCCAATCGTGGGAAGAGGTGGGCTAGCGGGCCGGTGAACGGGCCGACCATGACGTCGTACCGTTCCAAGAACATTGCTTCCTCGTTGGCAATCTGAAGCTTGTGATCGGCAATCCGCCGGGACAACAGTTGATTGATGAGCAGTTGTTGACCAGGGCTTCCGCCCTCGATGTCCAACAGCTTCTTCTTGCAATAATCCAATTCGTCAGAGATGGCGACCTTCACTCGCACTGCATGCGGCGTGGGCCACTGGGCTCGTTGGACCGAGTAATCGTAGGAGAGCACCAATTCGCGCGGCTCTCGGTAGGGACCACTGACGTTCAGGATCGTAAATGGGTTTTTCATGGGAATAGACTGAACGGATATCTGCACGTACAAGACAGGCGGCTCCGTCCTCGGAGATCAAGTTTGCGACTCGTTTCGGACTCTATCGTCTTCGTTCAAACTGAACAAATTTCACCTCACCTTCTCCTTCGGTTGGTCCTCGCCACCCCCGCAAGCCGTCCTGAACATTGTAGAGATTCGTATACCCCTTGCGGCTCAAGAAGTCGCAGGCCAACCTGCTCCGATCCCCGTTCATGCAATAGACAAAGATCTTGTCCACCATCTCCGGAATATCGCTCTTGTACCGGGCCTCGAGCTCTTCGAAAGGGACCAGTTTGGCGCCAGCCGCGTGTTTCACCATGTATTCCCT
Source organism: Nitrospirota bacterium (assembly GCA_963703955.1). Lineage (GTDB taxonomy): Bacteria > Nitrospirota > Nitrospiria > Nitrospirales > Nitrospiraceae > CAVPGK01. The sequence continues at coordinate 198,588 of CAVPGK010000011.1, forward strand.
GGAGGTTCTGACATCCACCAGCAGAACATGATCGGACTGCGGCCCTCTCTCCTGCTCGATGATCCGTTGCGCTTCCTCAGCCGAGACGTCCGTATACAAACGCCCATTGAGAATCAGATCCGGAGAAACAGGCCTGCCCTCAACCACCGTGGCCAGTTGGAGGCGCAGTGGTTGAACGGCCTCGTGAAGTTCTTCCGGAAATCGCTTCACCCGGTTGTCAGTATAGTATTGGTCGCGCTTGAGTTGTTTCAGTTCTTTGGTCAACCTGAAGGTCCGTCGCAAGACGAATAGGCCGATGGCCAACGCGGAGAGACAAAGGACCCAGAGCACTCCTTCCATACGCACCTCGACGACGCACTATAAGTCGCCCCTTGGTCCTTGGCAAGCGCTTTCAGGACCGGGACCCCAATAGATGGCGAATGACGCGCTCGGCCGTCTCGGTCCCATCGCGGATGCAGTCGGGGATACCGATTCCCCGATACCCCGCCCCGGTCACATACATTCCTGGAAATGCTTGCAGCGCGTCTTGAATCTTCTGAAGTCGCTCGAGATGACCCAAGGTGTACTGGGGCATGCCTCGCTCCCACCGATTCACTTCCACGTAGATCGGGGACTCGGTAATTCCCGCGATCTCCTTTAATTCGTTCTTGACCCGTTGCGTCAACGTGCGGTCATCAACCGCGAGGATCTCCTCGCGCCCGACCCCGCCAACGTAGCAACGAACCAGGCTCTGCGAAAGCGGGGATCGGTGGCTCCACTTCTGTGACGTCCAGGTCGCGGCCAATAGATCCCGCTGTTCAACACGAGGCACGACGAACCCGAACCCTTTCACCCACGGGCCCAGATCGGTGCGGCCATAGGCCAAGGATACCGTGGCGGTGGAGGCATAGGGGATGGCGCCTAGGATATCCGCCGCTCCAGGAGATAGGTCACGAATCAGCTCACCGGACACATAAGCCGGCGTGGCCAGAACGACCGCGTCCGTGGAAACGACCGGGTGGGCGTCGAACAAGAGCGCATAGGCTGGCTCGCCGGTCTGAGTGGAGCGCGCTCTGATCGTGGTGACTCGCTGGCCCAGCCTCAACTGGGTTCCCGCTTTTTCAAGGCGGGTAATTGTGGTGTTGGTCATTGTATTCAAGCCGTCGCGGAGCGTGACGAACATCGTCCGGCGTTCCGAACCAGGATTACTCGACGGTCTCATTTCCTCTCGACCTGCCAAGAGTCCGCGGATGAGGCTACCGTGCTGTCGCTCCATGTCATGAAATCGCGGGAAGGTCGCGCGAAGGCTCATCCGTTCCGCATCGCCGGCGTAGATGCCGGCCATCAACGGCTCGATGATCCGTTCAAACGCCTCGCGTCCGAGCCGTCGCCGAAAAAACGAGGCGAGCGATTCATCGTCGCCCGCCACCCGCCTCCGCGGAATCGCCAGGTCCATTGCCATGCGAGCTTTCCCCGACCACGATAAGAGCCCGCTTCGAAGAAACGGACCGATCTCTGTCGGAACCATCATGACCAGTCCCTCGGGAAGCGGTCGAAGTCGCCCTCGCGAAAAAACAAAGGCCTTGTTCTCAAGCGGATTGGTGTTGATCAACTGATCACCCAAGCCCAGTTCCCGGCACAGATCCAGCGCCCACGGCTTCTGGGACAGGAACGAGTCGGGCCCGGCTTCAATCACCAGGCCGCCGACCGTATGGGTCACGATCTTTCCACCCCACGCGCGCCCCGCTTCGATCACGCTACAGGTCAGCGGGAGACCCGCCGCAGCCGCGCGAACGTGGAGCGCGAAAGCCGTCGCCAGCCCAGCAATCCCGCCGCCGACAATGGCCACATGTTTGGGAGAGACTGCCACGGAGTGTTACCGGACCGTAGAGGAGAGGTGTTCCTCCAAAACTGACGCGAGTGTCTCGATCAACGGCGCACCGGCATTCAACATGGGAATCCGTTCGAGCTGCATGCCCTTGGATTCAGCCAGGCGTTTGAACTCGATGTCCACATCGTAGAGCACCTCAAGATGATCGGAAATAAATCCGATGGGCGCGATGAGGACGGCCCGGTGGCCGTCACGGTGCAACGCGTCGATCGTCTCCTCGACGGTCGGCCCCAGCCACTTTTCCCCGGTTAGGCCCTGACTTTGATACGCAAATCGCGCGGACACGTGCCCCAGACGCTCGCATACCGCCGCCATCGTCACACGGACTTCCTCCGGGTAAGGATCCTTCATCTCGAGAATCCGTTCGGGCAGACTATGAGCGGTAAAGATGATAGGGACATCCGCGCGAACGTCGGCCGGGAACTTGTTCAAGCTCGTGGTAATGTTTTCAGCGACTGCCTTCGTGAGACCCGGATGGCGATGCCAGCTCTGAACGAAACTGATCGGAAAATCACCGCCTAACTCCGCTCTGGCCTCCTCCACCTTCTTGACATAGGCGCCGATGCTGAGGGATGAATATTGTGGCGCCATACAGAGCCCAACCAGCCGTTCGGGTTGATCGTCCAGAAGCTCGGCGTAGGCCTGTTTGATGTAGGGATGCCAATGGCGGAGCCCGACATAGACACGAAACCCCTCCCCGCCCGGTCCGTTTAGTTTCTGTTCAAGCCGCCGCGCGACTTCGCGAGTAATACCCAGCACCGGCGAGCTGCCTCCCGTCGCTCGATACCGTTCGCGAATTTCGTGCAGGAGGTCCGGAGGCGTCGGCCGCCCTCCCCGAACGTCTTGTAGATAGGGCTCCACATTGTCCAGGCTGTCAGGCCCTCCCATGGCCATCAACAGCACCGCCACCGGCTTCATCGACCCAGGCATCTCTCTCCCCTGTTGGTATCCTGCCTCTCCAGAATGCTTAAAAAGGTCTTCCAACAAGGCCGCAGACGAGAAAAAACCGCAAGCGTAGCCTCTGGGCTACGTTAAGGATTTTTTCGAGTCGAGAACGAAGTTGGAGGCCTTTTTTAGCATTCTGCCTAGCGCTGGCTGAGCTTGTGGACAAGATCCACGGCCGCCGCCACGGATTCGACCGGAGTGTTGGGTAGGATCCCGTGGCCGAGATTAAAGATGTGGCCGGCTCGCCCGCCTACTCGCTGAAGAATATCTTCAATTCTCCGCTCGATCTCATGCAGAGGCGCAAAGAGCGCGACGGGATCGAGGTTCCCCTGAATCGCCACGTCATGACCCAACGTCGCCCAGGCGTCATCCAGATGAACCCGCCAATCCACCCCGATGACATCCCCGCCAGCTTCGCGCATCAGGGATAGCAGGGCCGCGGTGCCGGTGCCGAAATGAATCAGAGGCACGCCCTCACGCTTCAAGCCGTTGAAGATCAATTGGACGTGCGGCAGGACATATTCGGAGTAATCACCCGGCGAAAGGCAACCCACCCAACTATCGAACAACTGAACCGCCTGAGCCCCGGCGTGAATCTGTCGGCGGAGGTACCCGGTCACGACTCTCGCGAGCTTGTCCATCAGCCGGTGCCATGCTTCCGGCTCCCGATACATGAACTGTTTCGTCTCAATGTAATTTCTCGAGCCTCCGCCCTCGATCGCATAACTGGCCAGCGTGAACGGGGCGCCGGCAAATCCGATGAGCGGCACTCTGTCTCGCAGGGCGCGGGCGGCGACTCCGATGGCATCGTACACGTAGCCGAGCTCGTCACCCTCCACCGGACGCAGGCCATCGACCGCCGCGCGGTTGCGCACGGGATTCCGGATCACGGGACCTTCGGCCTCCACGAATTCCACCTGAATGCCCATGGGCACGAGCGGCAGTAGAATGTCGGCGAAAATAATGGCCGCATCCAACGCAAACCTGTCGATCGGCTGAAGCGTCACCTGGGCCGCCAACTCAGGCGTCTTGCACACATCCAAGATGGAATGCTTCGCGCGAACGATCTGATATTCATTCATATAGCGGCCAGCCTGGCGCATGAACCACACGGGGGTGCAGTCCACCGGTTCACGACGACAGGCCTTGAGAAAACGATCGTTCATAAGCGTCGTGCATTCTAGTGAGTGAGGAAGAAGCTGTCAAATAAGGGCATCCTGGTCAGACACTCACTCTGATCGAGCCAGGATGCAAGAACACAAGCGGAATTGATACCATCCTGCATGTCTGTTTGTTACTTGGTAGGAGGACACCATGAAGATCGTTGTCGCTGGAGGGTCAGGCTTCATCGGACGCCCCCTGTGTCAGGCTCTTCTTCAAGACCAGCACCAGGTCACAGTTCTGTCACGAAGTGCGGCGGCAACCAAAGACCTTCTCGATTCCCGTATCGACATCATCGAATGGGATGGGCATATCCCGGAAGGCTGGGAACAAACTCTCGATACGGCCGACGTGATCATCAACTTAACCGGAGAAGCGATTGCGGACAAGCGGTGGTCACAAGATCGTAAGCAGGTTCTTCGTGATAGTCGGATCGGCACCACCCGGGCAATCGTCCAGGCTCTCTCTCGTGTCTCGACCCGGCCTCGGACCCTGATCAATGCTTCCGCCATCGGCTATTACGGACCTCGTGATGCGACCCCGGTCACTGAAGAGAGTCAATCTGGGTCAGATTTCCTGGCCAAGCTCTGTATAGATTGGGAACGGGAGGCGACGCAGGCCGAAAGCTTGGGCATACGTGTCATTCGGCTTCGGACGGGAATCGTCCTTGGAAAAAACGGCGGCGCTTTACCCCGGATGTTGCTTCCATTTTACTTTTTTCTGGGCGGTCCAATCGCGCCCGGTCATCAATGGATGTCATGGATTCATGAGCAAGATGTCCTCGGCCTGATTCGGTGGATACTCGCCAATCAACAAGTCCACGGACCTCTGAATGCCGTGGCACCACAACCCGTCACCATGCGAGAATTTTGCCGAACGTTAGGGCATGTCCTGAGGCGGCCTTCCTGGTTGCCGGTGCCAGAGCCTGCCTTGCGGCTTGCGCTTGGCGAACTGGCCACAATTTTGACGACCGGCCAATGCGTGGAGCCGACCGTGGCCCTGCGCGGCGGGTACGTCTTCAAGTACTCCTCCATAGAGCCGGCGCTTCGTGAGATTATAGGGAAATCATCCAGCCGTTGATTGACACCCGCCACATCCATTCGGATCGGGATCAGTCCCGTCTGCTCGGCGACGAAGCGCGGTTTGACGGACGGTACAAGAGGGACGCCGGGGCTCATTCAACTGATGGAGTAGTTGGGATTGAAACCAGAAGGAGCTTTGAGGGGGCCAGAGCAGGAGACTCTCTCGGCTAGAAGCCATAGAACATCGTTTGACCCCTCCAGCTTGTGGATCAAATTGGCAGCAACGACGGCGGGTCTATAGATGAGAAGCGGGTAATCAAATGGCTGTCTTTACTTCTGAACCGCTCTGTCGACGATTGGTGCAAGCGATTGTGGTTTATCCATCCAATTCGCCAGTGCTTCTATTGCGCACGACCGTCCGCACAGATACTGCGGTTCCGCTGCGGCAGACCCGTCTGGATGGCTTTGGAGAGCGACCTCTAATGGCTGAAGATACGCACCCTGTTCAGTCGTGGTTAGCGCATACCAGTGGTTCACTTCCTTCTTCACCGCCTGACAGCCATCACAGATGATTTGGGTGACGATGGGCATGTTTCCTCCAGCCTGAGAGGATCCTTGTCCTAGATTGCCAAGCTTCGACGCAGCTAGGGATCAACATATAGAAAAGGCATGCTTCAAGGGAATTGGCCGAAGGTATGGTTCATCCTTCGAAAGGCAGAGGCGCCTGCATGAGTGGCGCGGAGCATCCCTCGATGCCGTTGTTAAGGCCTCATGGCGATAGTGCCGCCTCAATGAATCGGCGTGTACCGTAGTCGTTGTTGGCGAAAAGGAGTAGGCGAAGGGTTTGCCCTTTGGCATGGGATTTCCGAGCAACGCGCCTGGCGCACGTCTTTATGGCATTTAATTCAGCCCGCCTGTCGTCGGGTAGTGAGGCATCCCCTGCCAATACCCAAAGAGTCCTTCCATCCGGAAGCTGCTCGCTTACAATCGTGGTATGCCACCCTGCAGACGTCAGTTGGCTCATTAATATCGGGTGAGTTCTCGTCAAGAAAACGCCAATCTCCACAGCTGAGTTCGGCTTAGCCGGGAGCCATAGAGTTCCCTTGCTCTTGTGCTGCGACCAGGGGCCCGGCCTCAGTTCTGAGGTTGGAATGATCACACCGAAAGGAAACTCGTAGCGACTTTGGGGATCGATCGTCCAAGTGTCGAGAAACCTCGGTGGTGTCCCGGGGGATAACCACTTTTGAAAATCAGGGGCTCTGACATGGCACTTTCCGCTCTCATGCAGACTTACCTTCAGCAGTCCGCCCAGCGTTCGGGCGGCAACGTAGACATCACTGCTGCTGGACGACCACAACACCAGCCACTCGGACGACCTGTTGGCTGCCGGATCACCTACTCCGAACCGAGCTGAGCGCGTTAACATAACTAACGAGGTCTAATGGATGAGCACTCAACTGCGCACTTCCCATGCTGATAACTTCAACACTCGACTGGGAGGCAAGTGCACTGGCACATCCAACACTTCTTCAAGAGCTCGTCCTGTTCCACCGATCGGGATAGGCTACCAGCCCGCAGTATATCAACGTCGATCATTCGGAGGAGGCAACTGGGTGATTCTTACTGCGGCCGTCAGTTCACCCGCCCACCTCGAGCTAGCCAAGACCGGCAAGGCGTATGAATGATCAGGCTCATCTTTCCATTGAAGAACGACGGTGGGAGTCCGTTTTGTTAACCTGCGTCAGCCGGATCGGCACGCGACGCGCTCCCCATCGCCCTGGTGCGCCAGTGAAGAGTCCCGCGCAGGCCATCCCACAGGCTGGGCACCACCCGGCGTCCGTCAGATTCCACTTGGTCAACTCATACCAGTCACGGCCGATCAGTTGTTCGCCGCACTGGTAGCAGTAGGTGCTGCCGCCTGGCTCGTCATGGACATTGCCCGTGTAGGCATAACGCAACCCGTTCTTCGTTGCGATGCGCCGCGCCATGGAGAGCGTGGCCGGCGGTGTCGGTGGTTTATCGATCATCTTCCAGTCCGGATGGAACGCCGTGAAGTGGAGGGGTACAGCCGGACCGAGGCGGTCAACAACCCACTGCGTCATCTCTTCGATCTCCCGTTCAGAGTCATTTTCTCCGGGAATCAAGAGCGTCGTGATTTCCAGCCAGACGTTCGTCTGGTGCTTGAGATACATCAACGTGTCAAGCACGGGTTGCAAACTCCCCGCGCAAACCTGTCTGTAGAAGCGCTCGCTGAACCCCTTGAGATCGACATTGGCGGCATCCATGTACCGGTAGAACTCGGCGCGTGGCTCCTCACACACATAGCCGGCCGTCACCGCCACGGACTTGAGACCGCGCTCATGGCAGGCCTGGGCCACATCGATGGCGTATTCGTGGAAGATCACCGGGTCATTATACGTGAAGGCGACACTGCGGCATCCCAACTCCAGAGCGGCGCGCGCGATCGTCTCCGGTTGAGCTTCATCGGCGAGTGTGTCCGTTTCACGGGACTTGCTGATGTCCCAATTCTGGCAAAACTTGCAGGCCAGGTTGCAGCCCGCCGTACCGAACGACAGCACCGCCGTCCCCGGCAGAAAGTGATTCAGCGGCTTCTTCTCGATCGGGTCGACACAGAAGCCGCTAGAGCGCCCATACGAGGTTAAGACGATCTGGCCATTCCGGCGGGCGCGCACAAAGCACAGGCCTTGCTGTCCTTCCTGCAACTTGCAGAACCGGGGGCAGAGGTCACACTGAACGCGTCCATCGTCGAGTGCGTGCCAGTATTTGGTCGGGAACGCTCCGGCCACGGTACTGCTCATCGAAAGGGTGCCTCCTCCAGTACCATTCATATCATACATATCATATTGTACTAGGGAGATTGGGGGCTAGGAACTGCCGGCTCGCCTTGTGTTCATGCCCGACGTGATATCGGTTCTCCTGACCTCGCTTATCAGGTAAGTTGAGCCGATTAAGGGATTTTCAATGATGCCGGGTTTGGAGTATACAGGTATCTGAGCGGAAAGTCGGTGCACACATCAACCGACTACCCACCAGCTTAGACGCATTGGCTTTCTTGCATCGAAAGGAGTTCAGAGATGAAGATGCTTCTTTCGAAGATGGCGACTTGCCTCGGTGGTCTGCTATTTCTTGGCCTTAGCTCTGAGCATGTTCGTGCAGATCTTATCAATCCGCTCATCATCGATAACAAGCCGCTGCGATTTGAAGCAAACGTTGAGAACATTGGCCTGACTGCTTCCGCCATCGTGCTCGGCGGGACAGACCTTCAAGGCTTCAGCGGAAATTGGAGCGCCGTGATTCAACAGAGCACCTTCGACGCGGCAGGAGTGAATAACGATATCCAGTTCGAACTATTTCACAATATAGCACCAGACCCTGCGTTGCTGGAGCAGGCGCCGAATCTGGTCTTGAAGTCGCCGCCGGGCCTTTTTAATGTAGTCCCGGGTGCCCTGTTCCCCGGCCTGGTTGGATCTGCTGATCATGGTCGCGTGCACGAGGATGCATTCCACATCACTTATGCGCCTTTGGCGGCAGGCGTCTCATCACTGCTGACCATCCAGATGGTGCACACACCCGAACCATCAACCCTCTTCCTTCTGGCCTCCGGGCTAGCAGGACTCGCGGGGTTCGCAAGTAGGTCGATTTGGAAACGGGTATGAGGTCAGAAAGCAGAAGCCGATAGTGTGCTCTGTCCTTCACGAAACAAAAAAGATGACGTCACTCCTCGATTTGTCAAGATCGTCGGTACGGCCATTGGTTGAAGGGGGGAAGGATTCACCCGACGGGTTAAGGATCGCCCCGATTGCCGTCTTCTGATCGTTATGATCAAGCCGTTGGAACAGCTAATAAGGACTGAGTATTGAGGTCTGAGGACTGAGGTCCTCGAATGCAAACAGAAGAACTGGAGCCGCAACGGAATTGGTCGCTCAACCCTCAGCACTCAGTCCTCAGCACTGCTCAGGCAATTGGAAGGGAGGAACTTATGGCTTTCGAATTGACGAGTTCTGCCTTTAAAGAAGGAGAGGTTATTCCCAAAAAATACACATGCGAGGGGCCTGATGCATCGCCTCTCTTGCGTTGGGGAAATCCGCCGCAGGGAACTCGGAGCTTTACCCTCATTGCCGACGATCCCGATGCCCCGGTCGGCACGTGGGTGCATTGGGTCATCTTTAATCTTCCCGCAGATGCGCGCGAGTTGCCCGAAGGGGTGCCGGCGCAGGACACTCTCCCGAACGGTGCGCGACAAGGCCTGAATGACTTCAAACGCGTCGGGTATGGCGGCCCCTGCCCGCCGCCCGGGAAGCCCCACCGCTACTATTTCAAACTTTATGCTCTGGATAAGGTCCTCGATCTAAAGCCACGCGTGACCAAGGCGCACGTACTCGAAGCAAGCAAGGGCCACGTGCTGGCAGAAGCCCAGCTCATGGGGAAGTTCGGGCGGTGAAGAGATTCCAGATCGGCGAGGTAGACTCTACCTCCGACGTTGAGAAAGGCTCTCGCGCATCATCCCATCGGCAGGATACCCACGCCCTCCTGAAATTCGACCTTGCTGCCGAAGACGGCGCACTTCGCGCGCATGCGCTCTTGAAGAAAAGCCACTTCCGGCCCTCGTGCCAGCCGAACCCCCAAGTTCTCGATCGCCACCGGGTGGAGCCGGAGACAAGCGATGCGACTCTGTTCTATTTCGAGCATGAACAGGAAGGATAGATCATTGCGCTCCTGGGGATCGACGGCGTAGTCGTCCACAAAGTCGCCGGTCGAGTACAGAATGACCTTGCCCTTGTAGAGCTCGATGCCCTGTGGAGAATGGTTCGAATGCCCCCAATAGAGATCGGCGCCGAGGTCAAGGAGCTCATGGGCCAAGGCGCGCAGAGCCGCGGAGGGCGGCCCCCAATTAGGACCTACATGGGCGCTGACGATCACGAAGTGGGCGTGACTGCGCGCTCGGCCGATCGCCTTGGTGAGACGGGCCCGGTAGGGCTCAACCAGTCCCTGTGAGTCGTACGCGATGTAATTCACGCCCGGGGTCCCCTCGGTCGCTTCCCATTCGGGCTCATTGTCCGTCAGCGAGATGACCGCTAGACGTGCCTCCGGCAATTCGAGGAGGGCCGGCGCCAAAGCCTCGTCAAGATGAAGGCCTGCGCCGGCATGCCGAATGCCGGCGCGATCCAACAGCGCGAGGCACTCCGACAATGCCTCAACCCCGTAATCCAAAGTGTGATTATTGGCCAGGCTAACACAATCGATCCGAGCGGCTCGGAGGACATCGATGGCCCGAGGATGGGCCCGAAAGTGAAAGACTTTAGTCTCAGGCTTCCAGGCGAACCCTCGGCTGCTAATGACACATTCGAGATTGACTAATCTCAGATCCGCAGCTAGGAGCAACGTTAGGACATCTCCCCATACGATCTCCGGCGGCAGAGAGGCATTCCTAATCACAGAGTGATCCACGAGCCGTCCCAGCATCACATCTCCCGTCAACCCGATCTTCATCGCTTTCTGGCGTCGCTCACAGGCGAGTGCGCATGACGGACTCTGGGCATCTCAACCCGGCCATTCACGGCTCCATGAAACGGCGTCTCATGAGAATCATCGGATCCGCACAACCAACACGGAACAGCTCGTTCGGTGCAGCACCGTATGGGAGACGCTACCCAACAGTCGACCAATACCTCGATGCCGGGATCCCATCACTATCACATCCGCATTGCGTTTGGAGGCCTCAGCCAGAATCTTGCTTGCAGGCGCTCCGTCGACGACGACACCGACCGCACGGTATCCAATTGCCGAAAGACGTGACGCCGTCCCTTCGACGAAGCCCATGGCATACGCCAGCATCTCCTTCCGAAGCGATTCCGGAATCATCGCACCAACAGGCCATGCCGGATTGGCAAACGGGATCACGGTCAGGACTGTGGCATCGCAGGGGCCTGTAAATGGTTGCTTCGATAAAAAATTGAAGACGGTGTCGGCGTCATCCCGGTCCTCCAGCGCTAGGACCAGGTTCCGTATGGGTCGGGACGGCGTCGCGACAACCAATGTTGAACACGGGGCATGGGTCACGACCCGGTGGGTGATACTACCCAGAATAAGCTCACGCACCGCTCCGACGCCCCGCGATCCCATGGTAATGAGGTCCACCCGTTCTTGTTCCGCAATCGACAGAATCACGTCAGTGGGCCTACCGATCTCGATCCGTTTGGAGACAGGCCATGACTGTAACGGAAGCAGCGAAACGGCCGTCTTGAGGATACGCTCGCCTTCTTCGCGCATCCTGCTTTCCACAGTCATAGAGAGATCGTGTGCGATCTCAGGCACCACCATGGGATAGGCCAGCGTCGGGACATCGAGCGCATATACCATGATCAAAGCCTCCGCACCGGCCACATGCGAGAGAGCGCGAACCGCTTCATGCGAATGAGCCGATCCATCCACCGCCACCAGAATACGCATGAGGCCCCTCCTTTTCTTTGGTCCTCTCAACACGCTAGGGTCTGATTCCTCGAGTGGAAGCGTGATACGCTTGCAATCTCCTTTCACTTCAAGTCTGGCTGAACGACGCGCTCACGTTGGTACCACAGTCGTCAGATGACGCACAGTAACCAGCGGAGCGCTGCCAGTGAGGCATAAAAAGTCGCCCCGGTTGCAATCCCATCACCGACCAGAATCACGATCTGACCCGTTGAAGTTGGGGGCGTTTCCTTTTCGGTACCGAGCGAGCCTCGATTAATCTCCTTCTGACGTTTGAACTCGGCCTCAAACTGGCCAGATCATACCTCCCATTCATGGAGGACATCGATATTGAGGGCAAGAACTATGCTCATCCATATCTGGACAGAAGCATGCCATCGCAGCGAGCTGACAAGAGCCGGCTGAGTTGACGGTCGAACTACCTTTTCGAAGACGAAGGATATGGCGCGAATCTCCACGGATTCAGGGGATGCGCTGGTGAATTCTGCTACAGCAGACCCGTTTCGATGTAAGAAAGCGCTCCCAACCCGCCTGATTTCTTAGCCTTCTCCATACAGGGGGGAGACAGGCAGTTGGTCTATCCATTGCAGAAATAGTAGTGGATAAGGACACACATGACCTGGGACACGATCATTAAATCGCGGCGGGACTGGGAGGTCGTTCCGAATCTCTATGACTATGAGAAGGTTCGAGCCGCCTACTCCTGGGATACAGCCCGCCGCGAGCTCGAAGGACTTCCTGAGGACCAGGGCCTCAATATCGCTCATGAAGCAGTCGACCGGCACGCAGGCGGTAGTCGGTGTGACCACTTGGCGATCCGCTGGCTTGGTAAACATGGAGAGGTCCGCGACTACACCTATGCCCAGCTCCGGGGTCTCACGAACCGGTTTGCAAACGTCCTGCAGACAGTCGGTGTCGGGAAAGGCGATCGAGTCTATGCGCTTACCGGGCGCATTCCGGAGCTCTATATCACCGCTCTCGGTACTTTCAAGAATCGGAGCGCCTTCTGTCCTCTCTTTTCAGCCTTTGGACCGGAGCCTATCCGAACGCGCCTGGCAATAGGTCAGGCGAAGGTCCTGGTGACGACGGAGTCGCTCTACCATCGGAAGGTTGTTGGACTCCGTTCAACGCTGCCGCACCTCCAACACATCCTCCTTATCGGGGATGATCACAAGCCAACCGATGTGCCTCATACTTTGGACTATCACCGATTGATGGTCGAAGCCAGTGATCAATTCGTGATCGGACGAACCGAACCCGAAGACATGGCGCTTCTCCACTTTACCAGCGGGACGACCGGGACTCCGAAGGGCGCAGTTCACGTTCATGAGGCTGTTGTGGCTCACTACATCACTGGGAAGCTCGCCTTGGATTTACACAAGGAAGACATTTTTTGGTGCACGGCCGACCCAGGCTGGGTGACAGGCACGTCGTACGGCATCATCGCCCCGTTAACCAACGGCGTGACCAGTATCGTAGACGAGGCCGACTTCGACGCCGAACGTTGGTATCACATTTTGCAGGACCAGAAGGTGTCGGTTTGGTACACCGCCCCCACGGCTATTCGCATGATGATGAAGGCCGGTACGAATCTGCTCCGTCAATACCAGTTTCCAACTCTTCGTTTTCTTGCCAGCGTGGGGGAACCGCTCAATCCAGAAGGCGTCATCTGGGGACAGCATGCCTTTGGCTTGCCGTTTCACGACAACTGGTGGCAGACCGAGACGGGCGGGATCATGATTGCCAACTACACCGCCATGGACATTCGACCTGGCTCGATGGGCCGACCACTGCCGGGTATTGATGCAGCGATTGTGCAGAAGAACAAAGAAGGGTGTCTTGAGGTGATCGACAAGCCCGACGTCCAAGGCGAGCTGGCCTTACGCCCGGGATGGCCTTCGATGTTCCGTGCCTATTGGAACGAGCCGGAACGTTACAGGAAATGCTTCGTCGAAGGGTGGTACCTGACCGGCGATCTCGCCAAGCGGGACACGGATGGCTACTTTTGGTTTGTGGGACGGGTGGATGATGTCATCAAAACCTCCGGCCATTTGATTGGTCCGTTCGAGGTTGAGAGTGTCCTGATGGAACACAAGGCTGTGGCTGAGGCCGGGGTCATTGGCAAACCCGACCCTGTCGCCATGGAGGTCGTCAAAGCCTTCGTTTCCCTCAAGGACGGCTACGAGCCGACCCACGCGCTTCAGCGCGAGCTGCTGGGTCTTGCGCGCGCTCGACTCGGCGCGGTGGTTGCGCCGAAAGAGATCGAGTTCCTCCCGACCTTGCCGAAAACACGGAGTGGAAAGATCATGCGTCGCCTGCTCAAGGCTCGAGAGCTTGGATTGCCCGAAGGGGATACCTCAACGCTGGAAGCCAGTTAGGAGGTTGCGGCATGGATATGGCGGTCGATCGCTTGCAAGCCCTCGAATTCTTGCGCCAGATGTTGCGTGTCCGACGGTTCGAGGAGCAGTGCGCGGAGCTCTACAGCCTTGGAAAGATCCGTGGCTTTCTGCATCTCTATATCGGGGAGGAAGCGGTGGCAGTTGGGGCAATCCCATTGCTCACGGCAGACGACTCCATCGTCGCGACGTATCGTGAGCACGGGCACGCGCTCGTGCGCGGAACTTCCATGGCCTCTTTGATGGCTGAACTCTATGGAAAGGCCAACGGCTGCGCCCGTGGTCGTGGCGGCTCCATGCACTTCTTCGATGCGTCGCGACGTTTCTACGGAGGGTTGGCCATCGTCGCTGGCGGGCTACCCGTCGCAGTCGGGCTCGCACTCGCCGACAAGTTGCAAGGTCGCCCCCGCGTCACGGCCTGTTTCTTTGGAGACGGCGCGGTCGCAGAGGGTGAGTTTCACGAGTCGCTCAACCTTGCAGCGCTCTGGAAACTCCCTGTGCTCTTTCTCTGCGAGAACAACCTCTATGCAATGGGAACTGCGCTTGCGCGACACCAAGCGCAGACCGACATCGCCTTCAAGGCCAGAGGGTATAACCTGCCGGCGGAACCGGTCGACGGGATGGACGTCCTCGCTGTCTCGGCGGCCACGCGACAGGCCGTCGATGTCGTGCGCCGTGGAGAAGGACCATACCTCCTGGAGTTTCGAACCTATCGGTTTCGGGCTCACTCCATGTATGATTCCGAACTGTATCGAAGCAAAGAAGAAGTTGAACAGTGGAAGGAACGCGATCCCATCGTGGCCTTCGAGGGGATCCTGAGGGAATGGAAATGCCTCACTTCCGATGATCTCGCCAAGATGGAAGAGGGCATCGAGGCTGAGATCGAGGAGGCCATCGCTTTTGCCGAAGCCAGTCCCTGGGAGCCGGTCGAAGATCTCCTGAAAGATGTGTCGACACCGAATTAGGCGGTAGCCCTTGCAGAAGCTGGCAGGTGGCGACCGACGTTCAATCGGGCGGGCGAATGAAGTCGTCGCCGATGTACTCAAGAACCCCTCGCGTTTCGAGGAGGTTATGGCAGGGTTGCTGGAGGGTAAAGACCCGCGTGTGCGCCTCCGGGCCGCGGACGCAATCGAAAAGATCACCGCCAGGCATCCAGAATATCTCGGTCCGTTCACGCGCAGACTGATCGCACTCGCGGCGCGCGCCGCGGCTCCGGAGATCCGCTGGCATCTCGCGCAAATGCTCCCACGGCTGGAGCTGAGTCGAGACAACCGGGGCCGGGTGGTGAAGACGCTGCTTGCTTATCTCAAGGATGAGAGCCGGATCGTCCGGACCTTCGCCATGCAGGCGCTGGCCGATCTTGCGGAAGGTGATCGGCGGCTGCGTCCCTACGCGGCGAAGCTCATTAAGCGTTTGACGACAACTGGAAGCCCAGCCGTGCAGAGCCGAGGGCGCAAGCTCCTGGAACGATTGGCATGAAGAAGATCACCTATCGCGAAGCGGTGCGGGCCGGGTTGCGCGAAGCGTTGCAAAGCGACCCGCGTGTTTTTCTCATGGGAGAGGACGTGGGACGCTACGGTGGCACGTATGCCTGCAGCAAGGGACTCCTGGAGGAATTCGGACCTGAGCGAATTCGCGACACCCCGCTTTCGGAGTCCACCTTCGTAGGCGCCGGCATTGGAGCAGCGCTCAACGGCATGAAGCCGATCGTTGAAGTCATGACCGTCAACTTCAGCCTGCTGGCCCTCGATCAGATTGTCAACAACGCAGCCACGATCCGGCACATGTCCGGGGGACAGTACAGCATTCCCCTCATCGTGCGCATGGCCACGGGCGCCGGCCGACAGGTCGCGGCCCAGCACTCGCACAGCCTGGAAGGCTGGTATGCCCATATTCCAGGCATCACAGTGCTGACACCGGCGACGGTGACCGACGCAAGAGGCATGCTGCTCACAGCGCTCCGCGAGCCGGACCCGGTGTTTATTTTCGAGCATGCCTACCTCTATGCGATGGAAGGCGAGCTGGAGGAAAATACCGGCCCGGTGGACATCTCGAAGGCCGCTGTGCGAAGGTCAGGGCATGATGTCACCGTCATCACCTATGGTGGCTCATTGCGGAAAGCCCTGGAGGCTGCGGAGCGTTTGGCCGGTGATGGAGTCGATGCCGAGGTCATCGACCTGCGCGTGCTTCGCCCTCTCGACACGCCGACCATTCTGGCATCGGTGAAAAAGACGCACCGCGCCCTCATCGTGGACGAAGCTTGGCGTACCGGCAGTTTTGCAGCGGAGGTCAGCGCACAGATTATGGAGGGCGCGTTCTATGACCTCGACGCACCGGTGGGCCGTGTCTGCAGCGCCGAGGTACCCATTCCCTATCCAAAACACCTGGAAGACGCCGCGCTTCCTCAGGCGCACACCATCGCTAACGCCGTCCAGGAGATGTGCCGTGGCTGAGTTCCTCATGCCCACGCTCGGAGCGGACATGAGCGCCGGGACGCTCGTTGCCTGGCACAAGAAGGTCGGCGATCGTGTCACGCGCGGCGAGATCATTGCCGAGGTCGATACCGACAAGGCGGCGATTGACGTCGAGGTATTCACGACCGGCGTCATTGAGAAAATCATGGTACAGCCAGGGGAAAAGGTGCCGGTGGGAACGGCCCTCGCGATCATCCGCGAAGAAGGCAAGCCAACTGCAGCGACTCCGCAGACCGCACCGCCTCCAAAAGCTCCCCTCACCACTTCACCGGCAACGGTCACTCCTTCCTCGGTCCCTGTCCCACCGCAGGCGCAGCCCTCGGTTGAAGTCGGCCGCCTCCGCATTTCTCCGTCCGCGAAGCAACTGGCGGTAGAGCTGGGAATAGTTCCAGTCACGGTCCTAGGCACCGGTCCAGGCGGCGCGATCACGCGAGAGGATATTCAACGGGCCGCAACTGCAAAGCTCGCCGCTGCGGCCCCATCACAGCCCGAGACAATCGGCGACCGGCAGACACGAATGCGACAGGCCATCGCAGCAGCGATGACTCGTTCGAAACGAGAAATCCCTCACTACTATCTGAGTACAACCATCGACATGAGTCGAGCCATGACCTGGCTGGCTCAAGAAAACCTCACACGAAGCGTCGCAGACCGCCTGCTCTATGGGGTCTTGCTGATCAAGGCTGTTGCATTGGCTCTGAGGGAGGTTCCGGAACTGAATACGCTGTGGAAAGATGGGCAAGCGGTCCAGAGTCAAGCAATTCACGTCGGCGTCGCGATCTCGCTCCGCCAAGGCGGCTTGGTGGCTCCCGCTCTGCACAACACGGACCAACTGAGCCGGGATGAGCTGATGGGAAACCTAATGGATCTCGTGAAACGGGCGCGCGCAGGGTCCTTGCGCAGCTCGGAACTCTCCGACCCTACCATTACGGTGACCAACCTCGGCGAACAGGGAGTGGAGACCGTGTTTGGGGTCATCTACCCGCCACAAGTTGCCCTGGTGGGATTCGGCAAGGTGGTGGAACGGCCCTGGGTGGTGGAGAAGCAAGTGGTCTCCAGGCCGCTCATCACCGCGACGCTCTCGGCTGATCACCGAGTCACCGATGGACATCGCGGCGGCCTCTTCCTCGCAGCGGTGGACCGGCTGATACAGGAACCGGCGCGCCTATGACTTCCAAACTCAAGGCTGGGGAGATTCGACAGGTGGTCCTGCGCATCCTGGGTGAGGTCGCGCCGGAAGCCGATCTCTCATCTCTCAAGCCGGATGTCAATTTTCGCGAACAGTTGGACATCGACTCGATGGATTTCCTCAATTTCGTGATCGCCTTGCACGAGTCGCTGCTCGTCGATATTCCCGAGGCGGAGTATCCGAAGCTCGCCACCCTCAACGGCTGCATTGAGTACTTTCTGGCGCTTGCTGAGGGCCACGAGGCAGGAGCAACTGGCCCATGATGGGCGAGCGACAGAGTCCTGCGGACAAAGCGGAGCACCGAAACATGGCGCTCATGCAACAGCTTCGCACCCTGTACGAAGAGATCGTTGAGCGGGCCAGCCATGCCCGACTGGCCTTCCCTTGTTCCAGCAAAGAGGCCGAATGGAGCCGTGACAACCTGCTCTCGTATCTCGTCTTGCGAGAGCACGATCTGTCAGACCTGCAGGTAGAACTGGCCGAGCAGGGGCTCTCTTCGCTTGGCCGGCTTGAGGGCTGCGTGCTCGGCAGCCTCACAGGGGTCCTGCGCCATCTCGGCGCCCTGCCGCCGGATTCCGGCCTGGCTGCGCCGGACTTTGCGCAGGCCCGATCGCTTCTTGCGCAGCGAAGCCGGGCGCTCCTGGGTCGCCCTCGTGAGGGACGCGGCACCCGGATCATGGTCACGCTTGATGCCGATACCATTCACCAGCCCGACCTCCTGGAACAGTTGCTTGTGAAGGGCATGGATATCGCCCGCATCAATTGCGCGCACGATACGTCTTGCGAGTGGGAGAGGATCATTGATGCCATCCGCCACGCCGAGGAGCGCCTCACTCGGGGAGGACAGGACATCGGTCGGCGCTGCCGGATCCTGATGGACTTGGCCGGTCCCAAGGTTCGGACCGGCCCTCTGACACTCCAGACACGCCCGCTGAAGCTCTCCGTGCCGAAGGATGCTCGTGGGAGGCCCAGCCGCGTCCTGGAAGGATACCTAGACAGTGATGCATCTGAAACTCACCTGATCCGTCCTCCTGGTGAACCGCCTAAGTTCGTCATCGCCCTGCCGCGCCAGTCCGGCCTTGCCAGCTTGTCGCTGGGTGAGGAGATCCGGCTTGTGGATACCCGCGACCGCACGCGTATCATGCGCGTGATCGAGCGTACGAGTCCTGTGCTGGTTCGCGTCAGCCTGGAGCGGACGGCCTATTTGCAGGAGGGCATGGAACTGCGCGCCGCGTACGGCAAGGTATTTAGCGTCGGCCCAGTCAGCCCGCAGCCGGTGGATGTGCGGATGAAGGCCGGAGACCTACTGCATCTCTACCGCGATCCACAACGGCTAGGCCATTGCGCACAAGGAAAGAACCCTGCAGGGATCAGTTGCACCCTGCCGCAGGTGCTCGACTATGTCCGTCCCGGCCACCGCGTATTCATTGACGACGGCAAGATCGCGGCGCTGGTCCGGGCCGCTCAGGATGAGTACTTGGAGCTAGAAATCACGGCCCCTCAGGGTATTCCGATTCGTCTGAGGTCTGAAAAGGGTTTGAATTTTCCTGACTCGACGATAGAGCTCCCGGCCCTGACTCCTCAGGATCGACAGGACCTGCTGTTCGTCGTCAAGCACGCCAACGCGGTCGGCCTGTCCTTCGTGCATCGTCCCGCGGATCTCGACGATCTTCGTGCGGCCCTGGAAGAGTTGGGCCACCCCGACCTTGGCATCGTGGTGAAGATCGAGACCAGGGAGGCGATCCACCGGCTGGCTCAGTTCCTGCTCGCCGGGCTGGCTCTCCCTAAGCTCGGGGTCATGATCGCCCGTGGGGATCTGGCGGTCGAAGTAGGGTTTGAAAATCTGTCTCTGGTACAGGAAGACATCCTGTGTCTTTGCGAAGCCGCGCACGTTCCCGTGATCTGGGCGACCCAGGTGCTTGAAACCCTGGCCAAGCGCGGGATGCCCGCCCGCGCCGAGATCACGGATGCGGCGATGGGGCAGCGGGCGGAATGTGTGATGCTGAACAAGGGCGAACACGTGATCGAGGCGGTCAAGACACTGGCCGAACTGTTGAGCTCGGAAGAGCGGCACCGCATCAAGAAGCGACAGGTCTTCAGGGATATCACGGTTCAACACGGCGTATTCGTCACGAACGGCCACTGAGTGGCACCACGCGAGCGACAGGCCGTGTATCGAACGAGGAGAGAGGAGCGATGCGCAAGACTTTGTTCTTCGCGATCCCTAAGGCCGACGATCCCAAATTCGCCACTCTAAACGGATGCGTTGAGTAGATCTTCCTCCATCCGTAGCCCTCAGGGAACTGTTTGATGCCGGCAAAGAGCCGAAAAGAAACAGACTTGGCGCAAATGAGCCCAGGAGAGCCACAGATTCGTGAACATCTGATCGGCACAATTGCGGAAGTGCATGGGCCTGTCGTGGACATCATGTGCGAATACTTGCCGCCACTTCACCAGGCATTGTGCTCTGCTCTCAACAGCGAGACCTACACGTTTGAAGTGTATCAGCACTTGGACGAACACCGCGTACGTGCCATCACGTTGCATACAACTGCCGGGCTCCAACGCGGGACGCACGTCTTCGACACGGGAGCTCCACTGCGAGTCCCGGTCTCACCAGCATGCCTTGGTCGCCTCCTGAATGTATTTGGCGAGCCGCTGGATGCCGGTCTCCCCCTCGATGCTCAGGAATTCCGTACCATTCTCGGAGCCCCTATCCCTCTGCATCACGCCATCGGAGCCAGTGGCATTCTGGAAACAGGGATCAAGGTGATCGATCTCCTCTGTCCTTTCATCAAAGGCGGCAAGACCGGTTTGTTTGGTGGTGCTGGGATCGGCAAGACGGTCCTCGTTACTGAGTTTATGCATGCCATCGTCGCGCTGCATCAGGGGGTCTCAGTGTTTGCCGGTGTGGGTGAACGAATTCGTGAGGGGCATGAACTGTGGCATGACATGCAGAAGGCTGGGGTCATGCCGCACACCCTGATGGTCTTCGGACAGATGGACGAATCGCCTGGCGTACGGTTCCGGGTGGGGCTGACCGCCTTAACTTATGCGGAATATTTGCGAGATACCTTGGGGAAGGAAGTGCTGTTTCTTATGGACAATGTCTTTCGGTTCGTGCAGGCAGGCAGTGAAATCTCGGGTCTGCTCGGGCGCATGCCCGCCACTGTGGGCTACCAGCCGACCTTAATGACCGAGGTCGCTGAATTGCAGGACCGCATCGTCTCGACGACCCAAGGTGCGATCACCTCCGTGCAGGCTGTGTACGTTCCCGCGGACGATATGACCGATCCTGCGGTCAGCAGTATTCTGAGTCACCTCGATACCACGGTCATTCTGACTCGGTCCCAGGCCAGCAAAGGGATCTACCCAGCCGTCGATCCTCTACAGTCCAGCAGTAAAGTGATGGATCGTCACGTTCTTGGCGATCGGCACTACACAATCGCCGAACGGGTCCGTGAGCATCTGGCTCGCTATCACGAGCTCGAAGACATCATCACCATGCTCGGCATCGAGGAACTCTCTCCGACTGACCGTCGTATCGTGCTTCGCGCGCGGAGGCTACAGCGATATCTCACTCAACCGTTCTACGTCACGGCCGAGCTGACGGGCATCAAGGGCGTCTCTGTGCCTCTTCAGGTCACACTCCAAGACTGTGAGGCCTTTCTGAAGGGAGAGTACGACGAGCTGCCGGAGGAACGATGCTACATGCGCGGCTCCATGATGGGGGTCTAGGGGTGAAATCCTTTGTCCTGCACTTACAAGATGCCATGCACTATGAGCGCATCGAAGGGGTGACCACTTTTGTAGGAGAGGATGATTCAGGCAGTTTCGGAATCCTGGCGGAGCATGGGCGCATGATGACCTCCCTTGTGTTTGGTCTGGCACGCTTCCGCATAACGGATGCCCCCTGGGAATACCTGGCGCTGCCGGGAGCCTTGCTGTATTTCGTCGACAATGAACTTTCGATCAGCACCCGCCGGTATCTCCGCGATAGCGACTACAGCCGTATCAGCCTAGCATTAGACGAACAACTCCTCGCTGAGGAAGCCACTCTTCGCGGCATTAAAGAAAGTTTGCGGCGTCTGGAAGAGGGGATGTTTAAACGGTTGAGGAAACTTGAGCGTGGAGGAGACGCAGGACTGTGAAGAACCATCAGGCACTCAAAGAGCAGGTGGCTAAGCAGGTTGCGCGGATGAAGCAAGCGGAAAAAGACCGCCCGACCCTGCTCGCACAAACTGCATATATCGGGACACTCGGTCTGCTGTTTGTCTTACCCGTTATCGCCGGGGCGTATTTTGGGGACTGGCTGGACAGCCAGTTTGAAGGTTATTCCGTCCTATGGACCATGAGCATGATCTTTCTTGGTGTGATCGTCGGGGCGGTGAATGTGTACCTTTTTATAGGGGAATAGCAGATGGGGCAAGCGATCACTAGTAACACAATCGTGTTCCATATCGGACCGATCAGCGTCACACAGGCCGTGATCACGACGTGGGGCATCATGCTGATATTGGGTCTCCTCTGCTGGGGAATGACACGGCGTTTACGCCTTCACCCGGGCCCGATACAGGTAGTCATTGAAGGCATTGTGGCCACTATCGACGACGGTATTCAGGCTGTGTTGCCTGAGCAGTCACTCCAGGTATTACCGTTCATCGCCACTCTATGGATTTTTATTGTGACTGCTAACCTCAGCGGTCTGATCCCCGGTGTCGAGACCCCGACTGCGAATCTGTCGGTGACCGCAGCCTTGGCCATCTTGGTGTTTCTATCGGTCCACTGGTTTGGCGTTCGCGCGCATGGCCTCAAGAATTACTTGCGTCATTACCTGACTCCGAGTCCGATCCTGTTCCCTTTTCACATTATCAGCGAAGTCACACGCACGCTCGCGCTGGCCATCCGCTTGTTCGGCAACATGATGAGCCTGGAAATGGCGGCTCTTTTGGTCCTGCTTGTGGCCGGCTTCCTGGCGCCGATTCCTCTGTTGATGTTGCATATCATCGAGGCCCTGGTCCAGGCATATATCTTCGGCATGCTGGCGCTGATCTACATTGCCGGCGCCATCCAGTCACAACAAGTCAAGCGACAACAGGAGCAGGGATGACTTATGCGCGACATGACTTGGTTCGCCCTCGCCTCTACTGTGTTTGCCGCAGTGGCCATCGCCGTCGGGACCATGTTTCCGGCTATGGCCATGGGACGTGCCATCAGCCAGGCCCTTGAAGCCTTGGCGCGGCAGCCTGAAGCAGAGAGGTCTATCACCCGTACCTTATTCATCGGCCTGGCCATGATCGAATCCCTGGCCATTTACTGTTTGGTGATCGCGCTGATCATTCTGTTTAGAAACCCGCTGCTCGAGTATCTATTGAAATAGAAGGAGCCCGACGAGCGGAACGAACGATAGTTCAACCCTGATTGCTGCGCGCGATCTAAACGGATGACTCATGGAGCTCAACTGGTCAACATTTATTCTTGAGATCATCAACTTCCTCGTCCTCATCTGGATCCTGACCCGCTTTCTCTACAAACCAATTCTGAATTCGATCAGGGAACGCAAGGCGAATATTGAGAAGGCCGTGTCCGCCGCCGAGCAAATTCGAACCGACGCGGAGGTCCTTCGCAAACAACAGCAAGCTCGCCTCGCTGAGTGGGAACGGGAGAAAGAACAAGCGAAGTCCCAGTTACTCGAGGACATCAATGCCGAACGCACCAGGCTCATGTCACTGCTTCGCACCTCGCTCGAGGAGGAGCGTGAAAAGGCCAGAGCACTGGTAGAACGTCGCGTGAAAGAGGCCCTCCAGAGGGCCGAAGAAACCGCCATCGTTCAGAGTGGCCAATTCGTCACCGGATTACTGGCACGACTGGCTGGTCCTCAGCTCGAAGCACTCATCATTGACCTGTTTCTTCAAGATCTCCAGAAGCTCCCTGCTGAAAAACTCCAGGCTATACAAACGGGCTTGTCTGGGACGGAAAGCCCGATTAGGGTGACCAGTGCCTATCCACTCACCACTAGCCTGCGCGAATCATTGTCAGGAGCGCTCCAAAAACCCGTCGGAGAACGAAGACCCTGTGAGTTTCTGGAAGACTACCGTCTTATGGCTGGCCTGCGTGTGAGCATCGGTTCCTGGATGTTGCGTGCAAACCTCCAAGATGAATTGAAATTCTTTACCGAGGTTGGACTCCATGGCGACTAAAGAGAGGCGCGAGGATTCTGGCCTGGTTCGCCGAGCTGCTTGGCTTCATGGGTATCGGTTTGGACTCCGTATGTCTGAACAGGGAAGCGTACTGTCTGTGGGAGATGGGATTGTCTGGATCAAGGGTCTGCCATCCGCTGCGATGGATGAGATTCTGTATCTTGAAGATGGAAGCCGGGCGTTAGTGTTTCACCTGGCAAAAGGCAAGCTCGGTGGAATTCTCCTCCACCAAACTGACGCCTTAACAGCGGGCACAGTCGTCCATCATTCCGGTCAATATCTCAGCATTCCAGTGGGAGATGCCTTGCTCGGCCGTGTGATCAACCCGCTTGGCACACCACTGGATGGACTTGCCGCACCGGAATGTGCCGATCGACGGGACCTCAACATTCTCTCGCCACCTGTTGTGATGCGCGATTTCGTCCATAAGCCTTTGTACACAGGGATCAAGGTCATTGACACGTTGATTCCCATTGGGAAGGGGCAGCGAGAGTTGATCATCGGTGACAATGGCACAGGAAAAAGTTCCCTAGCCATTGACACCGTGATCAACCAGCGAGGGAAGGGTGTCTGGTGTATCTACATCATGATCGGCCAAAAACGCTCGACCGTGGTCAACACCATTGAAACGCTGCGCGACCATGGCGCGATGGACTATTCGACGGTGGTGGTCGCGGAGGCCACTAACCTACCCGGCCTCAAGTACCTCGCTCCCTTTGCCGGGTGCGCCGTGGCCGAAGAATGGATGTGGCGAGGCAAGGATACGCTGGTGGTGTATGACGATCTCACCACACATGCGCAAGCCTACCGGGAACTGTCTTTGTTGTTGCGGCGCCCCCCTGGCCGGGAAGCCTACCCCGGGGACATCTTTTTTCTGCATTCACGTTTGCTTGAGCGATCAACTTGTCTGGCACCAGCCTACGGCGGCGGCAGCATGACTGCCTTACCCATTGTAGAGACGAGTGAAGGTGAAATTGCTGCGTACATTCCCACCAATCTGATTTCGATCACCGATGGTCAGATCTACCTGGATCGTCACCTGTTTGCCGCTGGCTTTCTCCCTGCCATTGATGTGACCAAGTCGGTGTCGCGCGTTGGCGGAAAAGGCCAGCACCCTCGCATCAAGGAAAGGGCCGGCCGCATGAAGCTGGACTACCTGCAGTTTCTAGAACTGGAGGTGTTTACCCGCTTTGGTTCGCGTCTGGAGGCCTCGATGGAGGCGAAGATCGGGCGTGGCCGAGTTCTGCGGGAGATTCTCAAGCAGGAGCGGCTCTCTCCGCTGCCAATCGAGTTCCAGATGGCCTGGCTCGAGGGGTTCAACGAGGGCCTCTTCGACAAAGTGCAGATAGACCAAATCCCCGCCCTGCTTGATCAACTGGCTATCCATATAAAAGACAGTTCGCTCACCCTTGAAGCGAGTCATGAACAGTGGGCGCAGATCGTGTCTATGTGGCTCAAGGAAAGACCCGCAGCATGAGCAAGCGGTATGAATTAGAGAGACATCTGGGCACCTTGCGCGAACTGAGCGGGATTATGGGAGCGATGAAGAACCTCGCGCTGATGGAAACCCATAAAGTGAACCGCTTTCTATCCGCTCAACATCGGGCAGTAACCACCATCGAGTTGGCTGCCGCTGACTTCCTCGCCTTTCATCCAGATGTGAGGGCCCGACCTGCTAACGCAAGAAATGTGTACCTCTTGATTGGTTCCGAACGAGGGTTTTGCGGGGAGTTCAATGAGGTCCTGCTGGAGACGTTAGAAAGCCATCTGGAACAGCTGTCCGATACCAATCCTATCCTGATTACTGTCGGACTCAAGCTTGCGGTCAAACTGGCAGGCAATGCGCGCGTTGCTGCCTCCCTTGAGGGACCAACTGTCGCTGAAGAGGTCCAACCAATTCTCATCCGCTTAATGGATACTCTCAGCGAAACGCAAGCCAAGCATAAGGCCTTTGGTCCCTTGACCCTGACTGTGTTGTCTCACCATGTACACGAGCACGGAAGTGCGGTGCAGATTTTCCAGCCATTCGAAGCGTCTAGGCAGGAGCCCATTCGATTTCCCTCCCCGCCTCTCTTGAATCTGGAGCCGCTCGCGTTTTGGGCTGAGCTGGTCGATCACTACCTTTTTGCGGTCCTTCATGAGCTGTTCTACAGCTCGCTCATGGCCGAAAATCACCGTCGGTTCCAACACATGGATACTGCTATCCAGCGTATGGAGACAGAGCTGTCGGATTTGGCACGGAAGCGCAACATCCTCCACCAGGAAGAGATTACTGAGGAAATTGAAGTGATTATGCTGAGTGTGGAAGCCCTCAAAAAAGCCCAACCATAGCCGGTCGTGGCTGTCGAAAAGACAAAGAGCCTCGTCCATGGATTTGGCGGACAGACACATGCCTCAGACGATCTTAAGAGTCTTGGTCGGTTCACAGGCGCATGGGCTTGCGGGCGCTAACCGTGGAAGATTCTGCAATACTGTCATTCCCAGATTCGATAGGCTGGCGTCACGGAAAGGAGACCGGGTAATGAAAAAGACTGCGGTTGTCGCCGGTGTTTTGGGTATCATGCTCTGCAGTGCGTGGGTCACCGCGCAAGGAGAAGGAGGACGGATCCGGATCGGGCAGGCCATCTACGAGGAACACTGCGCGCGCTGCCATGGCGAGACGGGCAAGGGAGACGGTCCTGACGCCATCACCTTGATCGTGCCGCCCGCGAATTTCCACACGGCGCGGTCCCGTTCCAAGACCGATTTCGAATTATTGACGACCATTGCGTATGGGATCGCCTTCAGCCCCATGCATGGATGGCAGGGCCGGATCACCGATGACGAGATGTTGGAGGTGGTCAGCTACATTCGGACGCTCGCGCCGTTCTACCCATCTCTCTGACTTGTTCCGGACGATCAAGTGGCTGACTCGACCGACTCTCCCGCGTCGTAAACTAGTGCCGCCTGATTTCATGCATGGCCAACGACCAACCCAGAGGCTCGTCTGGATCCTGGTGCTTTGGATACTTGGGAATATCGGGTCGGCCTCGGCACACGCGACCGATCTGCAGGACGCGCAACCCGATCTCGAGGTCTTCGTCCGGACGGGTTGCCCTCACTGTTCCGCCGCCAAACTCTTTCTCAAAGACCTCCATCGTGAGCGGCCCGGCCTTCGCCTCGTCATCCATGACATTGGAAAAGACACTACTGCCCTTGCAAGGTTGAGCACACTGGCTACACAGCACGGTGTGCGTGTAATGGGGGTCCCTGCCTTTCATCTGCGCGGCGTGTTGATCATCGGCTACGCCGGCGCCGACACAACCGGCGCCTCTATCAAGGCCTTGTTGGACAGACCGATGACAAGCCCGGGAAAGCCGATGCCAGAAGGAGCGTGTGGTCCGGAAACAGCCACTCCGTGCGGCCAAGCCTTTGATCGCGCAGGGCCGGACACCGATGTTATTACGATTCCGTTCTTCGGTCGTGTCAGTGCGCGCGAGCTAGGCCTGCCGGCTTTCACGATCGCCATCGGGCTCCTGGACGGCTTCAATCCATGTGCCATGTGGGTGCTTTTGTTCTTGCTCTCGCTCCTAGCCAACCTCCACGACCGGTGGAAAATGGCGGTCGTCGCCGGAACGTTCGTGGCCATGAGCGGCTTGGTGTATTTTGCCTTCATGGCAGCTTGGCTCAACATCTTTCTCCTCATCGGCTTGTCCAGGGTAACGCAGGTGACGCTCGGCGGGATCGCCGGTCTCATCGGTGCTCTAAACGTCAAAGATTTTTTTGCCTACAAACGGGGCATCTCCCTCTCGATTCCCGACTCAGTCAAGCCGGGACTGTATGCACAGATACGTCGCGTGCTGCAGGCCGAGCATCTCCCCGGCGCGCTTATAAGCGTCATCGTGTTGGCTGCGCTCGTCAACCTCGTTGAACTGCTCTGTACGGCTGGATTCCCAGCGATCTACACTCAGATCCTTACTCAGCGGCACCTGCCGCAATGGGAATACTATGGCTATCTCGGACTCTACAATCTGGCCTATGTGCTTGACGATAGTCTCATGGTGACGATTGCAGTGGTGACACTGGGACAGCGGAAGCTCCAGGAACACGAAGGTCGCTGGCTCAAACTTGTGAGCGGGACGGTCATGTTGGGACTGAGTCTCATCTTGATCGCCGGACCCGAGTGGCTGACCAGGTAAGATATCGAGCCGACCTGTGGGGATGGAGAAGTCGGATGGCTTGAACGAGAGGAGTGAATATGAAGTGGTCATTGACGGCAGGAATTCTGGTCGCCTCTCTACTGATCACTATGCCCGCCGATACGGGGGCGGACGATCAAGATCAGAGGACGGAGATCGGACCTCTTCGAAGGCATGTGATCGTGCCTGCTGGGCAGGTCATCAACCGTGATTATTTTGCGTTCGGCGAGATCGTCGAAATCTCAGGGACGGTGAACGGGGATGTCTATGCGGCCGGCGCTCACGTTGTCGTCGACGGCACCGTCAACGGGGATCTGTTGGCGGCGGGCGGAACGGTGACGATCTCGGGAACTGTGGCGCATGATGCGAGAGTGGCAGGAGGACAGGTCACCATCAGCGGTCAGATCGGCGGGAATATGACTGTGGGGAGCGGCCATGTCGAACTGACGCCATCTGCCGTCATCCGAGGCAGCGCGGTCGCCGGGGGCGGCCATGTCGAACTGGCAGCTCCGGTCGAGCGCGATGTGAAAATCGGCGCCGGCACCGTGATCGTCTCGAATCGCATCGGAGGAAACATGACGGCCGCTGCTGGAACGATTCGTCTCACTTCAAAAGCGGTGGTCGCCGGCAATCTGATCTACTGGACTCACAACCTCGTCTCGATCGATGACCAGGCGAGCGTGCGGGGAAAGACTATTCGGCGCGAAATCCCCGAAGATGTCATGGGATCAATCCAGAACCTACTCGCCATCTTTGCCGGCTTAAAACTGGCGGTCACCGCGGCAAGTTTCGTGTCCACCCTCATTCTTGGGTTACTCCTTTTTCGGTTTTACCCGATCTCCACCCAGCAGGCTCTGGCCGCACCTCGCGGAGGAGCCGTTCACCTCGTTCGGCTTGGGAATGCTTGCGCTGATTCTCATTCCACTCATCGCGGGGTTGCTGGCCGTGACCGTCATCGGGCTTCCTCTCATGGTCATCCTGTTGGCTTGGTCCCTCATTGCCTTGTACCTGTCTCGCATCTTTGTCATCGCCTTCGCCAGCCAGAGGATCTTCAGATGGATGGGCGTCGGAGACGGTTGGACTTTTTTCTTCGGGCTCCTACTCTACTCTCTTCTGACGTTGGTCCCCATTCTTGGGCCCGTGGTGACGGTTCTGGCGATCGTATTTGGGCTGGGAGCGATTCTTCTTGCAAAGAAAGAGATCTACCGAGCTGCCAGGGCCGAGGGGTTGACCTAACCTCGCATGATTCGAGAACAGGGCCAGATACGGGCTGACGATTACTTCAATAAGTCATCGCATGTTCATACATCTATACATTTATACATTAGCTCTCATCCTAACCCAGACCACTTCAGACCCTCGTAGGTCGCACCCCACTGCTTCACTCCACGTCCCCCAACCGCAGGACGCAAGCGCGCTCCAAGCCTTCGTTCACTGGCCTCCGCTCCGTCCGTCGCCTTGGCCGCATGAAACCGTAGGTTGGTCTATAGGTAACTCGCAGACAACGTCGAGCGCGGGGCAAGAGCGTGCATTTTGATTGACGATCAGCCCGGATGACCTATACTTGAGGTGCAATCTCGATTATCTCAGCAAGGGGAAAACCTGCCCGCTATCGCTAACGACCCCTCCTCTTCACAGAAGCCATGCCGAAAACTCTAAGAAAAACAACGGAGCTGGGCGCGTTCGATTATCTGTTGGCCACAAACCAGATCACGCAGGCCGACCTCAACGACGCGGTTGTCGAGGCATCCAGAGGGCGGGCAGATCTCGAAGCGCTCCTCATCGAGAAGTACAACATTCCCAAAGGCGAACTTGGAGCCTCGCTGAGCCAGTTCTATCAATGCCCTTACATTGGGTACAACGAGCGCATGCTCCCCGACCTTGAGCTATTGAAGAACCTGAGCGTGGACTATCTCAAAAAGAATTGTTGGATCCCCCTCAAACGTGAACACAAGATCCTCGATATTCTCATCGACGACCCCCATGACATCGACAAGGGCATGGATATCCGGAGGGCGTTTCCCGGCCTGAGCATTCGGTTCGCGGTCGGCCTGCGCCGCGACATTCTCAAGTTCCTGGTGGCAGCCACGGGCCATGAGGACGGCTCCTCCATTACCGAGATTCTCGGCGAGCTGGTCAATGAGGCTCAGCAGGATCAACCGCTGGATATCGCCAACGGACCGATCGATGAGAACGACAGCGCCATTGTCCGTCTGGCCAACCAGATCATTGCGGATGCGTACCGGCTTGACGTCTCAGATATACACATCGAGCCCTATTCCGACAAGAAGGAAACGGTCGTCCGCTTCCGGGTGGACGGGACCTGTTTCAAGTACATGACGATCCCTGCAAGCTACCGGCGCGCCATCGTCTCCCGGCTTAAGATCATGGCCAACCTCGATATAGCTGAACGTCGCAAGCCGCAGGACGGCAAGATCAGGTATAAGCTCGGCCGGGACAATGAGGTCGAGCTTCGAGTGGCCACGATTCCGACCGCCGGGCACAACGAGGACGTGGCCATGCGAGTCTTGACGGCCAAGGAACCGATGCCTCTTGAAGCGATGGAGTTTTCCCGACGGAGCCTTGAGCTACTCAAGCGGGTCGTTGAGAAGCCGTACGGCATTATCTTGTGCGTGGGACCGACTGGTTCCGGCAAGACGACAACCTTGCACGCCCTGCTGAACTCGATCAACACGGATGAACGGAAGATTTGGACCGCTGAAGATCCGATTGAGATCACGCAGGATGGTCTCCGCCAGGTCCAGGTCCACCCGAAAATCGGGTTCACCTTCGCCGCAGCCCTGCGCGCCTTCCTGCGGGCCGATCCTGACGTGATCATGATCGGGGAGATGCGCGACAAGGAAACCGCCGACATTGCGATTGAAGCTTCGCTCACCGGTCATCTGGTGCTCAGCACGCTGCATACGAACAGTTCGGTTGAGACCGTCACACGCCTCTTGGATCTGGGGTGTGATTCCTTCAACTTCGCCGACGCGATGTTGGGCATCATCGCCAAGCGGCTGTGTAAGCGAATATGCCAGTCATGCAAGGAACCCTACCAGCCGTCGAAGCAGGAGTATGAGGAGTTGGTTCACGGGTATGGGGCTGAATATTGGAAGAGGACGGGGATCGAATACGACACCGACTTGAAACTGTACCGAGGGAAAGGCTGCGAGGCGTGCAATCATGCGGGATATAAGGGCCGGATCGCCTTGCACGAGATCCTGCTCGGCACAGAGGAAATGAAAACCATGATCCAAGCCAATGCCCGGACTAAGGCCCTGTTCAAGCAGGCTCTCGACGACGGCATGACTACCCTGGTTCAGGACGGGATCGAGAAGGTACTGCAGGGCCACACGACCTACAAACAGGTCAAGTCGGTGGCCATCAAGTGACCCTCGTTCCCAACCTCCTCTCGCCTGGGTCGGGCGCCTTGGAAACATCACCCATTGGTGAGTCCCGCCTCGAGCCCTTTGGCTGCCTGACGGAGTCGTTCCTGAGCTTCAGGCTTGAGACGGATAAATTCAACGCCGAATTTCTGATCAGTACGCCAGCGAACCGCAGCCAACTCCACCTCGACCGGCAAGCCCTCATCGGACAAGTGAATGGAGAGGGACACATAGGCCCCTTTCGTGACGCTGATCTCACTGCCCAACGCACAACCTTCCTTCGAGAGGTTGAAGACTATTCCTTCGCCGGTAAAGTGATCTCCTGAAAAAGACACAGGGAGTTGCACGGCAAAGCGAGGGTACTTGCGTAACTCCATCTGGTCCTCACTCTTTGTGATGAACTGACCGTACTTGACTATCGGACTCGGGCCTGCATGCGGCGGCAAGTCTAGCGCGTGATGTCTCAAAAGGCCAGCCCGAAGGAGGTCTTAAGTCTCTACGCCCATGCGCATAAGTTGCCGAATCGTTAGGCTTCTTGACCAGATAGGAAGTGTTGATATCCTGAATAGAGAGCAGGAGTTCGACTTCAAGATTTTGGCTAGAGCGCAGCCTTCGAAGGAGCCACTATGGACCTCCGAACTTCCCCGCGCATTCCGGTTCAGTGCCCGACTGTTTTTTCAGGGGATCACATTGTCGGAGAAGGGGTGGTCGTCAACCTCTCGGTGCCTGGCTGTGCAATCAAGACTTCTAAGGTATTACGAAAAGGTGATTACCTCGAACTACGGGTCCTGATTCCTGATCAGACCGCCCCCTTGGCAGTTGATCTGGCGAAAGTTCGCTGGGAACACAATGGTCATTTCGGGCTCCAATTCATTCGGATGCGTCCGAGCGACCAACATCGGCTCGCTCAACTCCTGACAGAATCCTCGTAGTAGTTCCCTCTTCATGAATCCTGACAAAGGGCTGTCCGACCGGCGTTGACGACGCTGAACGTGAGGCAGCATCGCGCTGTGTAAGGATGACGGTGCCTGCCAATGCCTCGCAGGCCGTTCTTACTTGATCACCTCTCCCTAACCGTTTCTTTGCATGAGGAGTCAGGAGAGGCGGTTCGGCTTCGGCGAGCCAGCCAGACGACCGTCAAATCCGCCAAACCGGGGATGGTCTGTCATTGGCTCTCCCTCTCCATCGGCATGCCCATTGACTCGTGGGAATCCTCTCGATCCATGCCGCCCATCCGCCCGCGCGCGCCCATGGGACCATGCGGGCCGACCATGACCGCCAGCGAAGCTCCGCTCGTACTGAATGATGGTCCAAATCTCTTCATCCGACAGCACGTACCGAATCCAATCATGCCGGTAGCGGGTGATCCGTTCTTGATGACCCAGAAGATTTCTCCTTCGGTCCGATGCCGCCAGAACCCATGATGTCGGAAATCCCGCGGCGAGGGGTCCAAGCCCATAGCGGCCGCACCATCGCCTCGTCCGCTCGCTCCATGACAGTTCGCGCACGTGCCTTTGCCCTGATAGAGGGCTTTGCCTTTTTCGACGATCTCGGATGACTCCGGCAAGGGACTGATTAAGGCGCGGGCCTCCTCGATCCGATCAGGGGGCACCCTGGGCGCCATCGGGTGGCGTTCAGCGGCAACCGATGAAGAGGCTGATTCCAATACAAGCGCGAACAGTGCGACAGTCGCATGACCACGTATGGTTCTCATCGAAAAGGTCCTATGAGGTCGAGCCGACATGGATGGCGACTTTCGGGGGAACCACCAAAGACTGATGCACCGTGCATCCATGTCAACTTTCAGCAACTTCTCTTGGTGAGATGGCGCGAGGTCTGTCGGAAGGTGAAGCACAGCTCCACCGCTCCCACCCGATGGGGCTGTTCGGCCATTGTCCAGCCAACGTCGATCGTGAAACCCGCGGTCGGAATCTGATGCCTGACGGAATAGCCTCTGACTAAGAACCGACACCCTAGCTCGGTCTGTTGTCTCACACGGTTGCAGCCGGAGGGCCACAACCGCCCGCCCTTTCCGAGACCTTCTCAGGAGGATGATGCATCAAGGAGCCCTGCCCACTCCATGCTTCACGAGTGGTCGTCCTCCGAGTCTGCCCCCTCTGCCGCTCGCACATGGGCCTTGCACGGCTCGGAAGACAGAGGGACTCGCGGTTCGTTCTCTTCCCACTTTCCTGGCCTGGCGCCGACGGCCTTCAGCAGGCACTCAGCCGTGGCTAGCAATTCCTTGAGCCGACGCCCTGGTTTCGCGCCGAAGCGCTCTCGATCGAAGATCGGCACCTGCAGGCAGACCTCAGCGCGCCGTCGCCGTTCCGGCGAATAGATCACCCGAGGAACCGGCGGATCTGGATATTCGCACGGCTTGAGAAGATCAAGCGATTGGAAGAAGACTCGGCAGAGCCGCTGGAGATCCCGCACGATTTCCCGATGCTCCTCGTCATCGCCCGTCGGCAGGTGGTGCGGGTCCTGAAACCCCGCATAGAGATTCAACTGAAACCCGATCTGGGCCATCACGCCGGTCCCGTCCATCACGTAAAACGGATCGTGATCGAAGCAGACCTTTCGCATGGCGATCATCTCGCGCAGTGACGCTTCGTTCAGGAAGGCGCCGTCCACATTCAGCGGAATTGTCATCGCCGATCTCCCGTCAAAGATTCTTCGCAAGCTTATACTCGAGGTGACACGCGACGCAGGCCTTCAATACGTTGTCGAGCTTCGGAAGGATCTGCTTGAAGTCCTTCGTCGGCATCACGCGCGCCAACCCTTCCGCCGCCTCATGATGGACCATGGCCAAGTCGTGATAGGACGGCGGAAAGTCCTCCGGCTTCTGCCGCAACATGGCCTGTCGGTGCATGAAGAAACCCAAGTGCGTCTCGGTCAATCGTTGGGCCCTCTCGAAATCCTCCCGACCCAAGGCAGCCACGATCTGCTGCACGGATTCCAAGTGCTGAAGCATGACGGCCCGATGCTCTGTTCTGCTCTCGGGCGCCAACGGGATTTGCGCTCTGGTGTCGGGTAAGGGAACGGCTCTGGGGAGCCCTTGACCGGAACGGCCGGTTCCTTCCGCGCACCCGTATGCAATGGAACCCGCGAGCGCGAGCGACAGGACACCTAAAACCGCCCCCCTGATCCCTTTCCTCACGATTCCCTCGTCATGATGCACGGGCAGTCCCGCAGGTCTTCGTGCCCGTGACTCGGAAAACCAATTCCCCGTGCAAGCTGAGCGGCATCCCGCTTTCGATGTCCAGCCGATTTTCGGCGCGAGGTTGACTCGTTTCAGCAGACACCAGCAAGGTTCCCGACGTCCAGAGGAACATCCAGCACAACCAGATCCCAGCCAATAGCTTCGCGATGTCCTTCATCCGATCACCGAGTGGTAATCATGCCAAGACCTACCGTGTGGCTTCAGGCTTGTCGCAGCACTCGCCTTCGCCTCGACCCATCCCGCCCCTCGCACCATGTGACCCCATCTCACCCATTTCGCTGCGTGGTGTCATACGGCCCATTCCCTCTCGGGGACCCATTCCACGGCCTGGGCCGCTGTCACCGCCGAAACTGCGCTCGTATTGAATGATCGCCCAGATTTCATCGTCCGTAAGCATGCCGCCGAACGGAATCATCGCCGTGCCGGCGATGCCATGCTTGATCACCCAGAAAATCTCGCCCTCTGTCCGGTGCCGCCATAACCCGTGATGATGAAAATTGCGCGGTGAGGGATCGAGTCCGACCGCTGCTGGACCGTTGCCCATGCCGTCTTTGCCATGGCAGTTGAAACATGTTCCTTTCCCGCTGTAGAGCGCCTTACCCTTCTCGATGATGTCAGGCGAGTCCACCAGCGGGCTCTTCAAGGCGCGTGCTTCCTCCAGTTTGTCGGTGGGCACCCGCGGCGGCATCACATGACGCTCCGCCCCGGACAATATGCCAGCGCTGCCGAGCGCAAGCGCACCGACCAGGGCTCCAACCACGACCTGCCATGCGTCGCTTTTCATCTGATCGCCTGGAGCCAGGCCCGGATATCCGCAATGTCTTGTGCGCTTAGCGCAGCCTCCCAGGGCGGCATGGCGCCACGACCGTGCAGCACGGTGTCCCAGAACCGGCTCTCGTCGCCCAGGATCGGATTGCCGGCCAGCTTGAGACCCATGCCGCCGCTGGCGCCGCCGCCATGGCACGCCTGACAATTGTGCACGTACAGGCCTTCGCCGCGACCCGCCACGCCGGAGGGATGGCCGCCTGCCGCAGCCGCTTCCACCCGCCGTGGCTCCGCCACGGCCCCCGTGTCCCTGACCAGCTCCTGATCCGGCGCAGTCGGATGGTAGAGAGCAGACAAGTAACTTACCAGTAGCACCGCCTCCTCCGGCGAGACGTCGGCCCCCCAGTGAATCATCTTTTGGATCGTTGCCTCCCAGCGATCCCGGTCCAACCGCTGTTGACTGATGAGGTCTGTGCTATGGCAAACGGCGCAGCGGGCCAGGAGCAGGCCTTTGGCCCTGAGCGCGAGCTTTGCACGATCCTGGCTCGCGTCCTCGGCGTGCCCGATCGCCCACGCCGCGAACACGACCACGCTCACGAACACTACGCGGACTCCGTCCATTCGTCTCATGCCGTCACAGTCACCATCGCGCGGTCCCAGCCGTTCCAGAGAAAGCCGCCCGGATTCCACGGAGACCGTTCGGGCTGCGTGTACCCCCGGTCATCCGTCGCGCGGCACAGCAGCACATAAGATCCGGGACGCATCGCGCGCCAGTCATATTTCCAGATTCGCCAGGCATAGGGGACATCGTCCCCCGTCAACCCGGCCCGGGACCAGGTCCGCCCTTCGTCGACCGACACCTCCACTGAGACAATCCGCGCTTCCCCCGTCCACGCGACCCCCTGCACCACGATGCTGCCGTCCACCGTGTCGCCGTCACGAGGACTCGTGATGAGAGACTTCACGATCATCGTTTCGATGGGTCGCAGGTCCATAGGGTCCACCTGCTCGCCGGGCTGGACGGGTCGAACCGGATGACGATACGCCGTCTGCATGTAATAGCCGGGAGGCTCTTGGTCGCTGGTCGTCAGATCAGTGAGCCACTTGACGCAGGCATCTGCCATCCAGCCCGGCGCGATCAGTCGGAGGGGCGCGCCGTGTAACAGCGGGAGCGGCTCTCCGTTCATCCCAGAGGCCAGGATCGTATCGGGGTGCAGCGCCTTCTCGAGTGGAATGCTCCGGAGAAAGATTGGGGTGCTGGGATGAACCGGCCGATCCGCGCCGAGCAGATGGAGATGCTTCGCTTTAGTCTGTATGCCGGCTTTCGCCAGCACATCGCGCAGCCGCACGCCCGTCCAGAGTGCGTTGCCCACCGCCCCCTTCCGCCACTGAATCCCTCCGGCGCGCGGCTGATAGAAGGCACGGCCGTTGCCGCTGCATTGCACGACGGCCGTGACGGATACTTCTTCGAATTGTTTGAGATCAAGCAGACTCAAACTGAGCGCACGGTCCACCAGCCCCCCCACGCTCAGTTTCCAGTGCGCCGGATCGATCCGCTCTAAGGGAGGCGGCCCGAAATGGCTGCGGACGAAAAAGCTGTCGTTCGGGGTGATCCACGACGTGAAAGCTTCGACCGGCGTTTCCGCATCGTAGGGACGGCTGACTCTGGGGATCAGCTTGTCGACCACCTCGGCTCTTTCGGCCTGCCCACGCCCCAGAGAGAGCACCGTGACGGCATAGGCCAGCCCGCCGGCAGCCCATTGCATGAATCGCCGGCGCGAGACGACCCTGTCGTCCTCGCCATCCATGGTCACTTGGCGAGTGTCCGGAGATAGTGAATCACCTGCCACACTTCGTCCTCGGACAATCCGGCAAACGGCATCATGCCGGTGCCGGGTGAGCCGTTCTTGATGACCCAGAACAATTGGCCATCCTGAATCTCTCTCATCGTCGCACCGCAAGTAAAATTTCGCGGAGGCGGGACTAACGCCGCCCCGATCGGACCGCTACCGTCTCCTCGCTGTCCGTGACAATTCATACAGGCCAGCGGCTTTGCCGTTTCCATGAAGAGCGTCTTGCCCGCTTGCACATGAGCAGGGGAGGTTGGTAAGGGGTTTGTCCGGTTCAAGAAATCCGCAGGAGCTTGCTGGGTCGTCCGCGGTTGCGGGCAGACACCGAGGGCGCCGCCAGCTTGGCCCACCGTCGCTTCAGCGACATCTGCACCTTTGAAGGTCTGTCTCAAATAGGCAATGACGTCCGCGACGCCTTGCTGCCCGATCGTCAACCCCCAATAGGGCATGCTGGTGGATTTTCCGACCGCGCGCCCGCCATGATTGACCACATTATAAAGATATTCCATCGGCAGCTTGTCGAACGCCATATTGGCGTGCACCGCCGGTTTGGGCTCGAGACCTGACGCGGCCGGTCCATCGCCTCTGCCGCTGGCTCCATGGCATTGCGAACAGTATTGCTTGTAGAGCAGCTTGCCCCGATCAACGCTCACATTTTGAAATTCCTTGCTCGTCCACGGTTCGTAATATTTGAAATCCTTCACGCCCTGCACGGCCAGGAATCCGATGACAGCCCGCAACTGGGGGTCGGTGGCATCCGCCAGGAACTCCCCACTGTGTGGCGTGAAATCCTGCGGATTCTGCCCGAAGCGGAAGAGCCAGTCCGTGGTGTACCGGCGCCCGGATTCCACCAGGGAGGCACTCTGCGGCCCGCCGATGACCCTGCCGTTTTCCTCAATGACGTGGCAGCCGATGCAGGCATGGGCTTTATAGGCCTGCCGGCCGAACTCAACTTCGATGGCGCTTACCTTCGAGACATCGAAGGCTCCTATCCTTACGCGAGGATCCTTGTAATGCTGCTCAAAATAGTCGGCGATGCCTTGGGCCTCCGATGCAGAGACGATTGGATGTTCGGTCGGCTCCTGGGAAAGATCCCAGCGATACCCTTTCGGGTAGATACGATGTTCTTTGCCCGTCAACCACCCGATCAGCCACGCGCGTTGATATTTACTCCCGGCCCACATGAGATCCGGTGCCTTGAGGTTGAACCGCGACTCCGGAGTGCCTTCAAAGCGATGGCAGGAGGCGCACGTATTCTGGATAACCTGTTTCGTCCCCTGCTCATCGCTGCCGAGCAGCATATGTGGGACAGTCACGAGCCATATCGCGAGACCAACAAAGGCACCGATCGCAACCCGTCTCTTCAACATGAGCTCCTCCTGATTCGCTGATCCGTCGCGGCTCGAAAGCTTGCCACCGCAGTCATATCGGGACGACCCGTATGCGAGACATCGGGTGGATCGTATCTCCGTGGTCGCTCAAAACCGATACTGTACCCCCAGCGAGACGATTGTGTCGTTGAAGTCCCGCGAAACGTCCGTCGAGGAACGCTGCGTACGCTGGAAGCTGAGGGTGGCATCCGACGCGTGGGTCAGTGCATACTTCAACTCGGCCAGCCCTTGGTTGGTGAGGTCCTGACGGCCCATATGTGTATCCCCGACCACCTCACTCGTGAAGGTCTTGCGCAAGTGAAGGTAGACAAGATTCAGTGCAAGCCGCTCAAGGAATCGCACTTCCGCGCCGAACGAGACGAGATTGAGGTAGTAGGACACATCGTCCTTGATTTCAGGTTGCTCTCGCCCATCAGCCAACCCACGTTCATAGAGGTAGGCAAGCGTGAACGTGATCCAGGAAGCCGGTCGATAGTCGGCGCGCGGACCGATCGTATAGAAGGTGGTATCGCGTTCGGCGAAGGCCTCGTTATAGAGTCGAACCCCGTAACGGCCAATGAACGTACCGCTCCAGTTTTGGTTGAATCGTCGCTGGAGTTCAAGTCTCCAGTGATGCGACGTCACCCGTTCCTCTTGAATCGAATTCGTTCCACTCTGGTGCTCGATGTTGGGCCCCAGAAAGACATTCGGCACATATCGATACCGCAGCAACACCGAGGTATCGGGATTCAGCCACTGCCGGTCCTGAATCAGGTAGTCGCCATGATTGAAGATGGGCTTGTCGGTATAAATGAACCCGTGCGCCTCGACAGACATTTCGTTCTTTCCGAGCCAGGGAGAGGATGATTTGATGACCTCCAAGCTCGGCTCCCATACCACATCAGAAGGTTTTCCGAGCGGAACGATCGTGGGTTGGGACGGGTCCTCGTTAAGCGCCAGGCGTCGAGCCGATGAAAACTGAAAGACATCGGTCGTATAACTCACCCTCTGCTCAGCGACTGCTGACCATTCGGCGCGAGCAGGCCAAGGCCACGCGATCAGAAAAACAGTGGCCGCCATGGCCCATCCTGCCCCTCGCGTCGCCCCCATCGTTCATTATTGCCCGAACGCCCGCACATACAAGACTAGGTGCCACGCTTCTTCCTCGGTCAAGATCAACGGAATGAATGAAGCCATATCGGTGCCAGGACTTCCGTTCTTCAGAATCCACATCAATTCGCCATCCGTCCTGACCTGTTGCCAGACTTTGTTGGTGAAATCCCTCGGAAGCCTGCCCCGCAAGCCGGGGATATCGCTCAACCCTTTACCATCGCGGCCGTGACAGGTCGCGCAGAAAGCCTTGCCATGGAACAGCGCCTTCCCCTTCTCGATGTTCTCTGGACTCGGCGGGATGGGATTGACCCACGTTCTTGCAACCGCTATCTGATCCGTAGGCACACGCGGGATCAGCACCTCGGCATCCGCGCCATAGGAGGGACACCGAAACCAGCCCACCAACCCGGCCATAATGAACAGCGTCGCTCGTACCATCATCACGTCGAATGCAACGTTGGGTAGCAAAAGCAATGGGCGGGCGCAAGACCCGCACCCATTGCCTCCCGTTCGATCCTATTCTTTACTGCTCGTTTCTCCCTCTCACCCCTATTTCTCTGCGTGCCCGGGAAATTGGTGCCCAAGCGACTGAGGGAAAGAGACCGAGCCATCGGGGAACTCCAGACCCTTTTGCCAGAGGTGGTAGATGACGCCGTCAGTTTTGGACGCCGCGTCGGCGATTTCTTTGGCCTTGTCAGCGGGCTCGAGGACCTGCACACGTCCGGTCGCGATCTCAACCTTGTGATCGTGGAAATACCGATGCCACTGAATGGGAGAGAGTTTCCTGGTAAGGTCCTTTGCCACGAAGTATTCAATTCCGATCAGCGCCGCCTTAGGATCAGTGGATTCGAAGAGCAGGCACTGGAGAATCTTATCTGAAATCCCCTTGCAATAATGGTGGTACGGCCCGCCAACCGTGCCATCTGGATGAAGGTGTGGGGCCTGCACATGGATGTCATACCCGGTTGCCGGAGAAGCCGGCTCAGCGCCAACCGCCGGCATGACCATGAATGCCCACATCACGAAACTCACGATACCGAGTAGCCCACTACGATGAAGAGTCGATTCCATGTCTGCCTCCTAATTGATAGAGTGAGGTTCACGATGATGAGCTTTCGAGCTGGTTCTGCACCGCTCCGCTCACCATTCTGACTCTTAGAGACACGTCGCATCGTAAGGATTCAAGTACTGTCCGACCTCGAAGTCCAAAGGAGCGCATCGGCGAGTTGAGACCTCTGCATTGGGGTCACGAACGTGGCTCCACACCCTTTCCTGCAAATACCGACAGATCCACTTCGGGTGGGACGGCCAGTGTCTGATGGACGGTACAGCCGTTGGCCACTTTCAACAGCCGGTCCTTCAATTCCTGTGTCAGCTCGGAAGGCAGATGAACAACCACTTTTACCGCACCGACGCGATGGGGCTGCTCAGCCATGGACCACTCCGCGTCAATTGTTAGCCCCTCGCTGGGAATCTTGTGGCGCGCGCAGTAACGCCCCACGAAATACCCGACGCAACTCGCCAGCGACCCGACGAAGAGTTCCACCGGGCTCATCCCCGTATCGGCGCCACCTTCATCCGTCGGTTGATCCGTCACCACGGTGTGCGCACCGCTGGTGACGTCAAAGCGGGTCCCGCCTCGAAATGCAACTGTGAGATTCATGGTGGCACCTTCCGCGTTATCAGTTTGTTCACTTTCCTCCACGACTGGATGCCTAATTCGTGCGCTTCAGGCCTTAACATGCAACTGGTCAGATCGTTCAGTTCTTTGCCGTTCAAAAGATCCGGGCCAACTGTGTCGCCTCACCATGAATCCGATGATACCCGGCACAGCCTCCTTTGGCTCCTGCGCGAGGCTCCTAAGTGGCCTCCTAAAAGTCTTGTCGCATTAATCACGATCAAGCACACAGCGATGCTGATTGTAATGAAGGCGCCAATCTTGGCAGTGGCCTCAGGGGAAGTGAAGAACAGGCCCGGCTTCTCACATACCCCCTGACGAAACCGGCAGCTTTTTTCAAGCTCCTATCCAACAGGTTTGAACGGAGCCTCCATCCGAATATAAGAAAGGACATCTCGGATGTCCTGCTCGCTCAAGACGTCACGAAACCCGTGCATCGGCGTAAACATGACCCCATGCGCGATGGTGATGAACATCTCCCAATCGCTCTTCGTGCGTGAGCTCAAGGACTGCAGGTCAGCCGGGGGGACGGTCAAGAATTTTGCCTCCGGCCCTCTCCCATCCAGCTTCTGTCCATGGCACCGCAGACAGAGTTGCTCATAAACAGCCTGCCCGTGCTTTGGGTTGCCGGAGCGATTCTGAGCGATTGCCAAGGAAGCGCAGAGAATGACAAACAACGCAACTGCGACGGAAATATGTCGTGTCATGGACTCGCCTCCATGAGGACTAGCTCAACCCATTCGCTTTCGTTGGTAGGCAAGAATCTGTCGGCCATCCACCTCCGACTCGATCCCTACTCTCTCGTATGAATTCGCTTGCGATCCTTAGCGCTCAAGCTTGCTGTTCCAGCTTCGCGATTCCGAGCGCTTTCAGAATCGCTTTCTCGTAATAGGGCTCGCTGACGCCTCGTTTCATCTTATGCAGAAAATATTTTTCCAGGCCGATTTTGGCGAGGTGCACCCACTTTCCCTTCTTCGCCCACGTAACATTCCGTGGAGCCATTTGCGGAAGCGCGACGAAGGCCACTCCTGTGTCCCCCATATCAGCCAGGCAAATGGCATTCCAGGTCGCCGTGTCGCGCTTCGGGTTGTTCTCAATATCGGCCTTGATGTTGTGCACCGTGGCCGAGACCATTGATTCGATCATGTACCCCGTCTTGGGCGCGCCCGTCGGAATCGGCGTTTGCTCCACCGGCGGGATAGCCACGCAGACTCCCACCGCGTAAATGTTCTTGTATTTCGGATTGGCTTGGTAGGAGTCAATATTCACAAACCCCTTGGGATTGCAGAGCCCCGGCGTTCCGGCGACTGCGTCCACGCCCGCAAAGGGCGGGATAAACATGGAGTAGCGAAAGGAGATATCCTGCCCGTCCTCCAGCATCAACTTGCCGGGCTGCACTTCTTTGATCGCGACGTTCGTGAAGGGTTTGATCGAGTGCTCGGCGAATTCATCCTCCATGAGCCGGCGCGATTTGCCGACGCCCGCCAGTCCCATGTGGCCGATGTAGGGCTCCGGCGTCACGAAATAGATCGGCACTTTGCGCCGCAGCTTTCTCTTGCGTAGATCGGCATCCAAAATGAAGGCCATCTCATACGCCGGCCCAAAGCAGGAGGCGCCTTGTGCCGCGCCGACCACGATGGGGCCCGGATCCTTTAAGAACGCTTGATAGGCGCCCCATGCTTGTTCCGCGTGATCCAGCGTGCAGACCGACTGCGTGTACCCGCTTGGCCCTAAGCCGCCCACGGCAGGGAAGTTCAATTTTGGCCCTGTCGCGATAATAAGGTAATCGTAAGGCACCTCGCCTTTCGCGGTGATAACGCGGTTTTGTTCCGGTTCGATCCGTTCTGCTGCCGTGTGAATGAACCCGACGCCCTTCTTTTCGAAGACAGGCCCCAAAGGGAAGCTGATATCTTTTCGCTTCCTCCACCCCACAGCTACCCATGGATTGGACGGCACGAAGTGAAAATAGTCCACGTTCGAGATCACGGTGACCGAATGTTTCTTGTCCAACATCGCCCGGCATTCATAGGCTGCGGGGAGGCCTCCGATCGACGCGCCGATGATCGCAATGTGTGCCATTAGTCCTCCAGTACTGAGTTGAACGAACAAGAGAAACGGCCATGCGGCGATGAGCTCAGTTCTCAGTCTGATATATTGCTGGCTGAAAGCTGACGGCTGACCGCTCTCTCTATGCCTTCCCGGTTGGCTTCATTTCACACGTGTTGATACCCAACACCTTCCACGCCGGGCAAAAGCCGACGGCGCCGGTCAGGAGCGCGATTGCTCCGACTCCGACCGCCAGCGCCGCTTGCCAGCCCGTGAGTCCCGCAAACGACCCCAAGAACAGGAAAATCAGGCCCACGACAATTCGAATGCCGCGTTCCATTGCTCCTACATTGCATCGCATGGCTCCACCTCCTTATCTGAACGATCAACCCTGCCGTCAGCTTTGAATGAGAAGGCTGACGCTAATGACTGATCGCTTCCTTGGTGACACCATCTTAGAGTCCAGCTCAATGCAAAGGATTCACCCACCGGACAGAGCCGTGTTCAGTTCGCAACCGGCGCCACCCGGGAAGAGATGACGTCAGTCGACTCGCGAGTGATCTGGACGGTATCGTCCTGCCGACAATCGATAGAGATCATGGCACGTCGTGCATCGGCTGGTGATGCTGGACAGACGATTCGAGACCTGTGGCGGACTCCACCCTGAACTACCGCATCCGCGAGCGCGTCGAAGTCGCGGTGAACCGACATCCCCATCTGTTTTAAGGCCAAGGGAAGCTTGACCATGATGGCCGGGCTCACGTCGGCAGCCATGCCCTTGCCTGCTGCGCGCCCACGCAAACAGCATGGTCGTGCCATAAGCTTTACCTCGAACGACTCATTACCGGCTTATCCGGGCTTCCGGGCACCGATGATGGGATCTGCGTCGTTCAGCTCGATACCTCTGTTCCCT
Organism: Nitrospirota bacterium; assembly: GCA_963703955.1. Classification (GTDB taxonomy): domain Bacteria; phylum Nitrospirota; class Nitrospiria; order Nitrospirales; family Nitrospiraceae; genus CAVPGK01. The sequence continues at coordinate 242,856 of CAVPGK010000011.1, forward strand.
GTGCGATTAACTCGCCACTCAGCCTAACGCGCCGAAGTGCTTGAAGTCACAACAGAGCCTCGCGGAGGATGAGCGGGGCCTTCCAACGGATTGGGGAGAAAGTCCACAGTGTCGATGTGGACCTCAGCGCAGGATGCCACATACAAGACACCGGACAGCATGCAAGGCAACGGCCGGGGTGGTTCGATCCTCCAGCCTGATGTCCAGCCTCCAAGGTTCCCTTGTCTTCCCCAAAAGCAGAGGTCATAGAACTCCCGACCAAGAGGACGGCCAACGCGGCGGCGATGACCATCCCTCGCTCACGTCATAACCCATGGACACGAGGATGAACGTTCACGAATGGTAGGCTTCGCGAAAGTGTCGGCCGACCATCCGATAGGCATTGTGGAGATACTGAGTGACCATGCGATGAGAATTGAAGAACGCGCTGTTGACGGCGATTGCATGCCGCATGATGTCGATAAAGCGGTCGCGGTTCTTGTAAAAACACGGGAGCACTGTATCACCGAGTTTCTCGTACAGCGCCTCTGCATGGCAGGCGTCCATTCCAGATTTCGGTTCGAGACAGGCGTCGATCCGATCACCGATCGACCAGCCGGTGACGCCTTCGAGATGGCCCTCGATCCACCATCCGTCCAAGATACTGAGACTGGGCACGCCGTTGAGCGCCGCTTTCATGCCGCTGGTTCCGGAGGCCTCCATCGGCGGCAACGGGGTATTAAGCCAAACATCAACGCCTGCGCACAGCAGCTTGGCCAGCGCCATGTCGTAATTGAGGAGATACGCGATGGCGATACGACCCCGGAGCGCATCACGCATCTCGGTGATACGACGGATAACGTTCTTGCCGTCCTGGTCCTGAGGATGCGCCTTGCCCGCAAAGACCAATTGAAACGGTCCCGACCGTTCGGCGATGGCCTTCAGTCGTTCGATATCATGAAACAGGAGGTCCCCCGCTTATAGGCCGTGGCGCGCCGAGCAAAGCCGATGGTCATGACCTTCCAGTCAAACCCGGCATTCGCCTCGTGATTCACGTAATCAATGAGGACACGTTTGGCCGCCAGATGGGCATCCCAGATTTCCGATCCGGGAATGCTGATCGCGTACCGCAGCGACAACGAGTCGCGCCGCCAATCCGGCAGGTGCCGGTCATAGAGCGTCTGGAACGATGGCGCCGTCCACGTAACTGCGTGCACGCCGTTGGTGATCGAGTGGATCGGGTAGCCGGGAAACATGCTTTGCGACACCTCGCCATGCCTCATGGCGACGCCATTGATGTACCGAGAAGCGCGCAGCGCCAAGTCCGTCATATTCAATACGGTATTCTGGCCACAGGCTTTGAGCAGTCGCCAGCGCTGCTCCCCCAGCACCCGCTTGACCAAATCACCCGGAAACTGGTCATGGCCGGCCGGCACCGGCGTGTGAGTCGTAAAGACGCACCGGTCCCGAATGCCCTCCATAACCTCCGGCGTGACCGCCACGTCGGGCGCACCGGTTCCCAATCGCTCTTCGAGCAGCGCGACGACGAGCAAGGCGGCATGTCCCTCGTTCATATGAAACCACGGGACGTCCTTATATCCCAGGGCACCCAGCACGCGAACGCCCCCTATGCCGAGCACGCTCTCCTGGCAGAATCGATAAGACTGGTCTCCGCCGTAGAGCGCGTCGGTGAGCGTCCGGTCCCACGGCGTGTTCTCCTGCAGGTCCGTGTCCAGAAGATACACCGGGATTTCAAATCCCGAGACGCCGCGGATGCGATAGCACCAGGCGCGGATGTGCACCGTCCGACCGTCCAGTTCGATGGTCGCCCGGGGCTCCAGAGGTTCGAGAAAATCCTGCGGGACCCACACCACCGGCTCCTCCGACTGCCACCCGTTCGCGTCCAGTCGCTGATAAAAGTAGCCGCGACGATGCAGGAGCGTCACCGCCACCATCGGGACTTCCAGGTCGGCGGCCGAGCGGATCGTATCGCCGGCCAGCACGCCGAGCCCGCCCGCGTACGTGGGCACTGAGGGCTCAAGCCCGATCTCCATGGAGAAGTAGGCAACCAGGGGAGTCTTAATTGAGGAAGCATTCATGGCGGCATGCTCCTGTCAACTCAACGTCACTCGAATCCAATCCCCCAGATAGTGCGTGGTAGCGACCACGCTGGTCCCGATCAGAAGATGCTCCATGATGACTTTCCACGGTGGGATCCTCTGTGTACGCGCCAGAAAGAAGCTCAACACGGCCAGCAGACAAAGCCCCCAGACGATACTAATCACAATTGCGGTTGAAAGAGGCAGCAGCAGAACCGGTAGCACGAACGTGAGCGCAAAGCCGAATTTGCTTAAAAACGTTGCGACGGTCGATTCCCAGACCTCACCGGTCGTGTTCCTATTTTCTGATTCTTGGGAAATGTGCATGCCCAAGGCATCCGACATGGCATCGGCAACCGCGATCGTTAAGATCCCGCCAATGACCACAGACTTTGAATGTGTGCTGGAATGCAACCCCACCATGAGGCCCAGAGTCGTGATAACGCCGGATGTCAACCCGAAGCTGAATCCTGTCTTGAAGGACTGCTTCATGGCAAATGGGCATCTATTCGAACTGTCTTCGGAAGCGCCACATGCCGAAGCCGAACAACGTCCCGCCCAGCAGCGCCATGGCCAGCATCGGCCTCCAGAGCGTGTCGAGACCTGCACCTTTCAGCAAGATGCCGTGAGTAATCTCGATGAAATACCGAAGCGGAGACAACGCCATGAGATGACGAACCCAGGCCGGCATGGCCTCCATCGGTGCCGTGAGGCCCGACAGCAATAACATCGGAGCGACCACAAGCAGCGTCATCATACCCACCTGCGCTTGATTCCTCGTCAGCGTCGCGGCAGCCAACCCCATGCCGGCGGTTGTGAAGACGAACAGGGCCGTGAGGCCGAAAAACAACACGACGCTTCCCTTGATCGGTACCCCGAACACTGGCTGCATGACCCCGAACAGGCCGACCGCCGTGGCGCAGAGAATCACCATCGTCATCGCGAGGACCTTGGAGACCATGATCTGAAACGGCGTCAAGGGCGAGACCAATAGTTGCTCCACCGTGCCCCGTTCTTTCTCCCGAACCAGGGCTGCCGCAGGAAGCAGAATCGCAAAGATCGTAATCTGGCGGAGGAGGTGTGAGATCGACTCGAACCAGGTGTCATTCTGGTCCGGGTTGTACCAGACTCGATGGTCGCTCACGATGATCGGCAGGTTCTGTGACGACTTCTCAGAGTTCCCGACTCGCGCGAGCGCAGTCTCCTGTCCGAACCGCTCGACGATGCGCGCGGCATAGCCCGCGGCGGAGAGGCCTTGCGGCGAGTTGGTCGTGTCCACTAGCAATTGCACCTCCGTGGGCTCGCCCGTCATGAGCTGCTCGTGAAAACGTGGCGGGATCTCCAAGACTGCCATCGCCTTGCCCCGGTCCAGCCAGCGAAGACCTTCTTGAGGATCGGCGATCTCCCCTTCCAGGCGAAAGAAAGGAGCACGGAACTTGTGAATAAGTTCACGCGATGAGAAGCTGTGGTCGGCATCATAGACCAGGAGACTGGCATTATGCAGTTGCGATTGGATACCGTTCCCTGTGATATACACCGCCAGCGTGAAGGCGTAGACGAGGAACAGCACGATCGGGACGTCCCGGAACAACTGAAGCATCTCCTTTCGGGTCATGACCACCAAACGACGCCACCAGACGACGGCGCGTTGTGAACCGGGTCGCAGCACAGGCTTCATGATCGTGGCCTTTTCGTAAAGAGCCGATATCCGACGATTTGCAAGACGGCGGCGTACAGGGCCAGGGCTAGCACATCCACCCATAACACCTCAGGCCCTACACCTTTCAAAAAGGTTCCGCGGACGATGTTGGTGTAGTACATGCCCGGGAACAGGTGGGCCTGGATCTGCGAGCTGGGGCTCAGGGAGGAGACGGGAACGATCAGGCCGGAGTACAGGATTGTCGGGACCATGCTGACGACGATTGTGATGATCAGGGCGGCTATCTGAGTGCGAACCAGCAGCGACACGAGCAGGCCGATGCCGGTGCTGCTCAGCACGAACACCAACGATGCCAGCAAGAAGAACGGCGGATTTCCCTTGAAGGGCACGCCGAACCACAGGGTGGCCATGATCCACAGGACCACGGCGTTCACCCAGGAAATCAGCACATAGGGGAGCAGCTTGCCGGCGAGAAATTCGATCCGGGTCACCGTTGAGCTGTAAATGTTGTAGATGGAGCCGGTCTCCTTCTCTCGGACGATCCCCAGTGCGGTCAGCAAGGGAGACGAGAGCATCAAAGCAAACATCACGAGCGCCGGCACCATGGACCAAGTGCTTCGAACCTCTTCGTTGTAGAGATATCGCACCTCGACCCTTATCGGTTGGGCCAACGTCTGAGCCCATTCTCTGGGAATCCCGCGGGTCCTTGCCATATAGCCCTCGAGCAAGACTCCGCTCAGCGCGCTGTTGATGGCGATCACATAACCCTTGGTGATGTCCGTCCGGAGCGGAAACGTTCCATCAATCAGGGTCTGGATGCTGACCGGCTGCCCGGCCAGCAGGCGTTCCTCGAATTTCTCGGGAACAATGATGGCGGCCCTGATCTTGCCGCTCTGGAGCATGGCATCGGCCTCATTCTCACTTGGCAGATAGCCCTGAAAACTGAAATAGCGCGACTCGAAAAAGCGATATAGATAATCACGGCTCAGGGCACTGCGATCCCGATCCACCACAGCGAACGGGATGTTCTCCACATCCAGCACAAGCCCGTAGCCGAAGACCACCATCCATAGGATCGGCAGGAGGAAGGCGAGAAGAAAAAACATCCGGTCCCGAGTAGTCTCTCTCCATTCCTTGGAGGCCACGGCGGCCATCCTTTGGAGATTCATACCGCTGCTCCCTTTGCGGCTTCGCGCTCCTCTTGCTCCAGTGACATAACCCGATATACGAACACGTCCTCAAGGCTGAGAGACCGGGTTCCCACGCAGTCAACAGTGATCCCGACCGACGCGAGCGCGTCCTGAAGTCTCGCCTCATCACGGGAAGGATCGCGCGAGAGCAGATGGATCTTCGTGCCGAAGAGTGCTGCGCCATCAAAACCGGCTCGAGCCAATTGTCTGAGCGCCTGTCCCGGTTGATCGGTCACCACCTCCAGCAGATGACCGGCCTGCTGTTCCACCTGTTGCTTCATGTCAGTCGGCGAACCCTCAGCCACAACCCGGCCGGCATACATCAGTGCGAGCTGATCGCAGTGTTCGGCTTCACTCATGTAATGCGTCGTGACCAGAATCGCCACCCCCTCCTCCCGCGAGAGTCGAGACAAAATATCCCAGAAGTGCCGACGGCCGATCGGATCCACGCCGGAAGTCGGCTCGTCCAGGAACAGCACGCGCGGACGGTGGACCAGGGCGCAGCCCAGCGCCAGGCGCTGGCGCACGCCCATCGGCAGCCGGCCGGTGAGGTGAGACTCATACCCGCCAAGCCCGGCCATTGCGACGATCCACTTCAGCCGCGCATCGGCCTCCCGCCTTCCGAGGCCGTAGATGCCGGCGAAGAGCCGAATGTTCTCAACAACCGTGAGGTCGAGGTAAAGCGAGAAGGCTTGGGACATGTATCCGATCCGTTCCTTGATGACACCTCCGGGTTTGCGCATATCCGCGCCCGCGACCCAGCCTTCACCCACCGTCGGCGGTAGGATGCCGGTGAGCATTTTGATCACCGTCGTTTTCCCTGCACCGTTGGATCCCAACAGGCCGAAGATCTCTCCTTGTTTGACCTGGAAGCTGACTCGGTCGACCGCCCGAAACGAACCGAAATCACGGACGAGCCCTCTCGCTTCGATCGCCAACCCATCACGATTCAACCTTGCCGACGAGGCAGGAAACACGTCGCCAGCCTCCTTGGGGCGGCCCTGACGAAGCAAGAGCGCCACGAACACATCTTCGAGTTCCGGGTCATCCACGCGGGCATCGCCCACCGTGATGTCGCCGAGACCGGCCGCAACGCGTTGCTTCGCCGTGGTATGCTCTATTTCTTCCGTGAAGACATGGATGAGCGGCCCCATCGCCTCGACCTGGGTAAACACTTTCTTTAATCTGGTGAGCGCTTCGAGCTGCGGGGATGCGTGGAAGGTCACCACGCTGCCCGGGACCAGTGTCTGCACTTCCGACGGCGTGCCGGAGACGAGAACACGTCCGTTCGACAAGAACGAAAGCCGATGGAAACGCGACGCTTCGTCCATGTAGGCGGTGGACACTAATGCCGTCATCCCGCGTTCCTGCACAAGCTCAGTCAGAATGGCCCAGAAGTCTCGACGAGACACCGGATCGACCCCCGTGGTGGGTTCGTCCAGAATCGCCAGTTCCGGTTCGTGAATCAGCGTGCAGATCAGTCCGAGCTTCTGCTTCATGCCGCCGGAGAGGTGTTTCATGGGACGATCCCGAAACCGATCGAGGCGGGTCATAGCCAAGAGGCGGGCTTTGCGGTCAGCCAGGTCTCGTTCGGGCACGAGCCGCAGCTGGGCGAAGAAGTCGACGTTTTCCTCAACCGAGAGCTCGGGATACAGATTGAGGCCGAGCCCTTGCGGCAGAAATCCAATACGGTGCTTGATCCGCTCGGCAGCCGGCTCCGAGTCGACCTTGACCCCGAAGACCTCGACCGCTCCAGCCTCATAGGACAGTACACCGGCGATCGCCTTCATCATGCTGCTCTTGCCGGCCCCGTCCGGGCCGATCAGCCCGTAAACCTCACCGCGACGGATTTCCAGAGCGACGCCCGCTAGTGCGACTTGCTTGCGATACCGTTTCTCGAACCCTATGACCCGAATGAGCGGCTCGCCATGTGTCGGCACAACCTTGTTTCTCAGCGCCGCGGTCGTGTCCATGCAACATCCTCTCGCCATCGAATCACGGCATCGGCTGGCAATCCCGGGGTCAGTCGATGGTCTGGGTTGGCACTCAGGTATAACTTCGTCGCATAGATCAGTTTCACCCGCTCGTCGGGCGTCTGGACTTCTTTGGGGGTGAATTCCGCCTTCGACGCGATGTAGCGAACCGTCGCCTCAAACGGCTGATCGGGAAAGGCGTCGGTGTGGATGCGGGCCGGTAGGTTCAATCGGATTTTTCCGATTTGGATCTCCGGAACATAGACTTTGAGATACAGACGATCCAGATCCACGATCTCAAAAAGTGGCGCACCGGCGGTCACGACTTCACCGACATCCACCATTCGCGTCGTAATGGTCCCGTTCGTCGGAGCAAGGATGGTCAGATCAGCCAAAATGCTCTCGGTTTCATTCAAGGCCGCTTCGGCCTGGTCCCGCTGGCGTTCCAGCGCGACGACCTCATCTTCCTTGGCGCGAATCCGTTTCCACCCCAATTCCGCTTGCGCTAGCTCCTTCGTCGTTTTCGCGAGCGCTGACCCTGTGGCCGCCACGTCGTTCTTGGCCACCCTCCACCTCGAACGCGCCTGGTCATACTGTTGCCGCGCCACCGCCTGGTCGGGGAGCAGGCGGCGGAATCGCTGCTCATCGAGCCGGGCTTCTCGCTCAACCGTCTTCGCCTTCTCCAGCTCCGCCTGCGCCTGATCGACGTGGGACTGAGCCGACTCGATAGCCAGCGGCACCTCGAGGTTCAACACCGCCAATGCCGTGTGGTCGGCCTGAACTTGTGCCTCAATCGCCTCCCACCCATGCCGCGCCTGATCAACCCTGGCGCGGGCTTGCGTGTCATCGATCCGTACCATCACCTGGCCTGCGGTAACCGTCGCCCCCTCCCGGACCAAGAGTTCCTGAATCCGTCCAGGGAATTTACTCGCAACGGTGACATGATCACCTTCTATACGACCGTTTGCTTGAATCAGTCCTTCTGGCAAACCCCGGTTCCAGACCCAGTGGTCGAGCGCAAAATAGACTCCGGCCACCACAGGCACCCCCACCATGGCCAGGAGGACCTGCTTCCTCGGCAACTTCATCAGCTACCTTTTCCAATCTGAAGCACGACACGCCCCTGGACCTCACCTTGACGCAGCCGCGCATGACACCTTTTCTTCCAACCCTGCACAGATGTTCTGCTCACGACCGACGAACTCCCTGATTGCAAGACAGAGCCCACCACTTCACTGTCTGAGACCGGCATTAATTAATTCTTCAGCTATCTGATCTTCGTTCTGCCGATTCCCCGACGACACAGAGGGAGGGGAGGCGGAATACCGGCGCTCTCCGATCAGGCTGTAATACAGAACCGGAATGACGACCAGGGTGAGCAGGGTGGCGGCACCGACCCCAAACAGCAACGAGACCGCCAGTCCTTGGAAGATCGGGTCCAAAATGATGACGAAGGCGCCGACCATCAAGGCGGCGGCGGTCAACAGGATGGGACGCGTTCTGATTGCGCCGGCGCGAACCACTGCTTCCCGCAAAGGGACGCCGTCTTGTAATTGCAACTGGATGAAATCCACCAACAAGATCGAATTCCTTACGATGATCCCGGCCAGAGCAATGAAGCCGATCATGGACGTCGCGGTGAAATAGGAGCCGGTGAGCCAGTGTCCGGGCAGGATGCCGATCAAGGTGAGCGGAATCGGCGCCATGATGATGATCGGCGTCAGGAATGATTGGAATTGTCCGACGATCAACAGATAAATCAGGAGCATGGCCACCGCGAAGGCGATCCCCATGTCTCTGAACGTCTCGTAGGTGATGTGCCACTCGCCGTCCCATTTCATCGAAAGCCTGCTCTCGGACCAGGGCTGTGAGGCATAGTATTGCTCAATCGCATAGCCTTCCGGCGGCCGATAGGCGTCCAGCTTCCTGCCGACTCCCAGGACGCCATAGACCGGGCTTTCCGCTTTCTCCGCGCCAGGGCCGCCGACATCGCCGACGACATACACCACTGGTTTCTGATTCTTGTGATAGATGGATTTTTCTTGAACGGTCTGTTCCATCGTGAGCAGTTCTGAAAGCTGTACCATTCCACCGGTCTTCCCCTTGAGCCCGATCTCACCGAAGTGCTCGAGTCCGCTTCGTTCGGCCAGGGGCAACCGCAGAACAATGTGGACAGGGTTTTTTGTCTGGGGAATATGGACCAGGCCGATCTTGGTCCCTTCCAGCGCCATGTTGAGGGTCTTGACCACTTCATCTGCAGAAATTCCGGCCAGCGCGGCTTTTACCTGATCCACCGTGAAGACATACTTCACCTGGTCGGCTTCCACATAATCATCCACATCGACCACACCAGTGGTGGATTCGAGCAGGTCTCGAATGTCCCGCGCCAACGCAATCTGCCGGTCGTAATTCGGTCCGTAGACTTCAGCCACCAAGACCGACTGCACGGGCGGTCCCGGTGGAACCTCGACAACCTTGACATTAGCCCCATACTGACGAGCAATTCGCTGCACTTCCGGACGGACCCGTCGCGCCACTTCATGGCTCTGGGCACGACGCATGCCTTTCGACACCAGATTGATGTGAATGTCCGCCTCATGCGGTTGATCGCGGAGATAGTAGTGGCGCACGAGCCCGTTGAAATTGAACGGCGAGGCGGTTCCGACATACGCTTGATAATCCCGTACCTCGGGGATGGTCCGCACATAGCGTGTGAGAGCCTGAGCGACGCTGGCCGTCTCCTCGAGCGTGGTGCCCTCGGGCATATCAATGACGAGCTGCAGTTCGCTCTTGTTGTCGAACGGGAGCATCTTCACGACCACGCTCCCCGTGTAGAACAGCGCGACTGACGCGACAAGCAACACGACGACCCCGGCGAGAAACCCATACGCGATGAGCGGGTGCGCGAGCAGGGGCGACAGGAGCCGTTGGTAGAGGCGATAGGTCCATCCTTGCTCACCGTCTTCATGATCGAGGCCTGTGATGCTTGCTCCCGGGCGGTAACAGGTCTGGCAAAACCACGGGATGACCACAAACGCTACGAGGAGGGAAAAGAACATGGCGATCGACGCATTGACCGGAATCGGCCGCATGTAGGGCCCCATGAGTCCGGAGACGAACGCCATGGGTAACAGCGCCCCAATCACGGTCAATGTAGCCAGGATCGTCGGATTGCCGACCTCATCGACGGCGTAGATCGACGCCTCCCGATGCGAACGCAGGCGGAGTCTGAGATGGCGATACATATTTTCGACAACCACAATGGCGTCGTCCACCAGAATGCCGATGGAAAAGATGAGCGCAAAAAGCGTGACCCGGTTGATCGTGTATCCGATCAGCATCGAGGTGAACAGGGTCAAGGCGAGCGTAAGCGGAATCGCCACGGACACGACGAGGGCGGGACGCAGGCCCAGAGCAAGGCCCAGAAAGACGACCACGGCCACTACTGCGATCAATAGGTGCCATAGCAATTCATTCGCCTTCTCATTGGCCGTCTCGCCGTAATCCCGCGTGACCGTCGCGCGAACATCGGTCGGGATGATGGTCCCCTTCATTTCCTCAACCTTCTGCACCACACCGCTCGCCACGGTGACGGCATTGATGCCCGCCTGTTTCGCGATGGCGATGGTCACCGCAGGAGATTCGGTACGGCCACCGCCTGGAGCTTCCGTAGCTGCGGCGTCTTGGCGGGGCGATGTTTCGGATAAACCGAACCAGACGTAATGGGCGGTCTCACTTGGTCCATCAAGGACGTCGGCTACTTGCCGCAGGTAGACCGGGCGCGAAGCGCCTGCGGCTTCCGTCGTCGCGAGGTCCCGGCCGAGCAGCGTCTCCGATCGATAGGCTCCGACGACGAGAGATTCCAGATCTTCTCGCGAGCGAATGAAGCGCCCGGCCTCCACCAGAAAGCTTTGATTCCGGCTTTCGAATCGGCCCGACTGGAGCGCCAGGTTTTCACTTCGAATGACGCCGGCGACTTCCAGCGGCGTCAGACCATACGCCTTCATCCGAGCCGGATCGATCTGGACTCTCAGCTCACGGGATCTTCCGCCGACAATGAATCCACCGGCCGTGCCGGGAATCTTCTTGGCGTCTTCCAACACCTGTTGAGCGAGTTGGTGGAGTTGAAACTCGCTGTACCGGTCACTGGAAAGCGTCACCGTTACAATCGGGACGTCGTTGATGTCCCGCGGTTTGACCAGAAACGGTTCGGCGCCCGGCGGCAACAGGTCCTGATTCGACATGAGCTTGTCATACAGATCCACGAGGCTCCGTTCCATCTGCTCACCGACATAGAAGCGGACGATTATCAGCACGCCACCGGGGCGTGAGATGGAATAGAGATATTCGATCGTCTTGATCTCGGAGAGCTTGCGCTCAATCGGTTTCGTAAGCTGTTCTTCGACGACCTTCGCCGAGGCGCCAGGGAAGGGGAGCCACACGTCCGCCATGGGAACAACGATCTGTGGTTCCTCTTCGCGGGGAGTGAGCAGGACGGCAAAGAGCCCGAGCAGGAGCGAGCCGACTATGATCAGCGGCGTCAATTTGCTTCCGATAAACAGCGCGGCAATCCGACCGCTGAGGCCGGGCCTATATCGAGTCATTTCTGGCATGGCAGTCATGGGATTGGCGGCGTCGCCACCGCGTCAAGAATTTGAATGGAGGTCCCGTCCTGGCCTTTGCTCGAATCCGTCAACACGCGTTCGCCGACGTTGAGGCCCGAGAGAATCTCCGCGCTGTTGCCCACGGTCCGGCCAACCCTGACCAGTCGCAGGCGGGCAACGCGGTCTTCTCCGACCACGAAGACGCCGGTCAACTCCCCCCGTTCGATCATAGCCGACCGCGGCAGGACGATGGTTTGACTGACGCCCTTGTCCAGCTGAAGCCGACCGAACATCCCACTCTTCAATCCTGCTGTTTGCGGGAGATCGACCTTGACCAGAAACGTGTGCGTCTGTGGATCGCCCGCAGGAAGGATTTGGGACACAGTGCCCGGGAGAGACGTTTGACCCAGCGCGTCGATGAGGATCGGAATCTTGTCGCCGCGCGAAATCAACTTCAAATCACCCTCCGCAACAGTCGCCTCAAGCCTGAGGTGGTGGGGATCTTCAAGCTTCAAGAGCGGCCTCCCCGGAGACGCCAATTCACCGATTTCAACCTTTTTCTCTGTGATCACACCCGCGAAAGGCGCCGTGATCACGGTGTAACTCAACTGCGCCGCGGCCGCCTGTTTCTCGGCCTGCGCCACCCTGAAAGACCTGGTGGCGTCGTCCAATTCCTGTTCGGCAACCGATCCCCGCTCGAGCTTGAATAACTGTTGCATACGGTCCAGGTGCACACGCCTGTTTTCCACCTCAGCCTCCGCGCGGGCCAGATTCGCACGAAGGTCACGGCTATCGAGAACGATTAGCGTCTGCCCTTTTGAAACGATCGATCCTTCCCGAACACGGACCTCCTGGATGGTGCCATGAATCTTGCTGGAGAGCGTGGCCTGCGAGACTGCCGCCACCTGCCCCGTCACTTCCACCCGTACCGGCATCGGAGTGATCAGGACCTCGACCACCGCGGCTTGCACCACGGGTGGCGTAGGGCCGGAGATCGCGCGGGAGGGCGCCTCTTCCCCAGGCCCGCATCCGGTAACCGACAAGAAGGCGATGAGGCCACTCGGAAGAACCTTTCTCCACAATCGTGTCACACTCATAATGCTCTTCGCTTCGTCATGCCAACTCTACCCTCTCCCAGTTGGGCTAGATGGGGCCGGTCTCTATTGCGCGCATATTTTCACCCCCCGCTCCAGGCGCGGCAAGACGCTTTCTCTCCAGAAGTGGGCACATTCTTATCGTGTGCGCTGCGCGAGGTGCGCGACGCGACGAATGAATAGGGAGCCTCACGTTTGCGTACGCCGGCGAGTCGGCAGTGTCATCGCTGAGGCTAGCCCCATTCAGCCCAACTTTCTTACTCCTGAACCCCCAGCTTTCTCAACAAGGCCATCATTGGGCACCACCTGGTGAACGCAGATTGGATCAAATTAGCCGCCACAAATGCCGCCAGGTAGTACCAGTATGGATGGAGGGTCGTGCCAAGAACGAGAGCCAACAGAACGAACCCCCCGGCGATCAGTCGTAACCATTCATGGAGTTTCATTCGTACCTCCTTGCGAAAGAATCCGCTTGTATAGAGGCAGGTAAACAGTAAAAGATTCTCTTCCCCTCACTATCTGTGCGATCGGCATACCAGACGGAAAGAATGCGCCGGGAGAGTGGCAAAATGCGGCAATAACGGAAAGGCTTCTGGGGCACGATGCGTCAGTGTCCTTTAAAAGGATTGGTGGGTTGGATCACCACAGCTCGACGATGGATGAAAACGATCATTCGCGGGGTAGAAGAGATCGTGGCCGGTCCTTTCATTCCGCCAAGTAGGGTTTCAGCTCCAGGGAGAAGTCCCGCAAGGCCTGCCCGTCTTGCTCCCATGCCTCCATGAAGGCCGCGAACCTGGCCTTCTCATAGGTTCCGGGCATCCAGGCGCTCACGAACAGATTCCCATCCGGTGTCCAAAACACCCGTGCGACTCGGGCTCGAGTATTGACAGTATTGAGGACTGCATAGCGAGCTCCTTCCTCGCCGGAACTCCGCTTACCCGGAAATCCGGTCTGAAGCAAAATTCCACCCTGCGCCTGGCTCAGAAGGAGATGAATTTTCGAACCATGCCGCGCTCGAATCCCCTGTTCGACCACGTCGCACGTGTAACCGAGAAATTCGAGGTGGGCGATGATGAGGTCGTTGTTCGTCTCGGCGCGAGCAGCGTCTAATAGGACAACCGTGAAGGTCAGAATAAGGATAACCGCGCACGCACCTAACGACTTATGCCGGTGGGCCATGTCAGCTTTCGTTGACTCAGTCTTGGCTTACTCTCGGACCCACGAGAGCCTCAACCGTTCACCGGACCTACCGCCGGAGAGACACATTCAGTTGGGCTTGTGGAGACACCTGAAGCACGGCCGCGCCTGGCGCAATGTTCACCTGAGGAACAGAGGCACCGGGGCCCAATGCAAAGGGGGTAAACCCAGCAGGAACCGTCACCGTTCCACCACCCGAAACCCGCAACGTCGGGAAGCCTGGAATGCTCGTGCACCCCGCTGCGCAAAAATTATTGTTGATGGTCAAGACATTGGCGCCGGGGCCGAACACGCCGAATGCCGTACTCGTCAGATTCAAGACCGAGTTGCCGGCCAGGTTGACCAGGACTCCGTTCACGGTCAAGGTGCTCCCATTCGTCAGCGAAAAGAGATGGCCTGTCACGGATGCGCTGGCTCCATTGGCGAGGTTGAAGAGATTGCCGTTGACAGTCAATCTGCTGGCGTCCAACCGGATCAGAGCGTCGCCGGGAACCAAATTCGCGCTCAGCAGTCCACGACTATTCCCCGGAGCCGCACCGCTGAGATCGGCAAAATGACCGGTGGTCGTCATCGTACTGTTCACGAGAACGAGGAGAGGCGCCGAAGCTTCCAGGAGCGCGCGGTCCACGGGGAGGACGCCGTTGAGCGCGCCCGTCGCCCGTATGACGATGGCCGATGTCGCCTGGACGCCGGCGACGCTCGGGTTCGACAATGGTGGATTGCTGTTGATGATTTCAAGGAGAGGCGGGACGCCAGGATTTCCCCCGTTTTGGCCGAGTCGGCTCCCAGGGATCGTTTTCGGACCGGTGAGTTGGCTGTCTAACACGCTCAAAAGGCCAATCCTGGTCGCTGAGGAATCTGGACCGATTGTACTTCCGTCCAGCACCGCCAAGACCCGGTCCGATAATGCCACAAACGCAGGGCGTATGGTGGACGGAGAGTCTCTTTTCGCAACTACCGCAACAATTGAGCCGTTGACGACCTCCGATTGCCCGGTTTCGATAAAGTATTGGCGAGTAGCGTTAGTCGGTGCTTGTAGCGCCGCGGGGAGCACCCGATCAAAAGAAGGATTTTCGGAAAAGGCTGCGATCAATGTGGTGTCGTTGAGAACGACGCCGCCCGCCAGTGTGACCGTTCTATTTTCAACTGTTCCTGCCACGTCGCTTCGAGCGCGCACCACGCTATCTATGAGACTCCGTTCATTGGATGATTTTGCATTCAGGGTTGGATTTTGGAATCCGATGAAATTGCCACCGGTATTGGTCTCAGTTATGGTGCGGACTACCAGTGAATTGTTAAACGTTTGCGGATCCGGGACACTTCCATTATCCCGAGAGAATTGGAGCAACGCCGACTGTGGCTGACTACTGCTGCTGAAAATTTCCGCGTTGTCATTCACAATCTGACCCTGTCGGTTTTGGTTTTGTATGCCCCCAGGCCCAGGAATCTGCATCGGTAGACCGGTATGAGGCCTTGGGTCCGCCGAGGTCGGTGCGGGAAGAAGAGGACTTGGAGTCACAAAAAGCGTCGACGATGGAGGTACTCCATTATGGGGCGCAAGATTGGATGCACCACCATCCACCATTACCAGTTCTGATTTCGCCTGAATGGTGTGTTTGTCGAACACAACCAGCCCGCCGCCTCCTGTCACGGAAAAAGGCTTCCCTTCTGCTCCTGTCCCCGTGAGGAATTGAATTGGAAAGGTATCGCTGTCATCGAAAATACCGGTGGCGGTTGTGGTCCTTGGCGTCAACGTCGCGCCACTGAAGAAAGAGCCCGTCCCGAACAGTGAGGCCGGCGTCACGTTTTGCTGGCTCAGAGTCTGCCCCGCGCCCGTGGTCGAGATAATGACCCCGTCCGTGGAAAGAAACGCGCTGGTGGCTGCATTCTCCTTAAGCGGATTCTTGATATCGGTCGGGCCGAGCAAGAGACGTTGCAAGGCCTCCGCTTGTGTACGCTGCTGGGCCACGAGGTTTTGCATTCCCGCGTCCGGAATACGGGCGTGTGGTTCCGCAGCCGGGAGGGCATACTTGTCTCCCGACGCCGACGGGATGGGAAAGGGCTTGCCGGCCTGCCCGGCCACTACCTGTACATTCTGCCCGGCTTCGACATTGACCACCGATGCGCCCGGCGCGGATGACCTCAGCTGAACCGTTCCCTCCATGACTTGAATGGTTTCGACCTGGCCCGGCTGTCCGGGCCCTGTCGCCGCCGGAATCGGCGTGAAGACGACCGGCATCGCATGCGCCTCCCCGTCGCCCGGCTGTCGCAACGCCTGCCGTTTGCCGGCGATCATGTTGATTCGTATGAGTCCTCCGTGCGTGACCGTCGTCGCCGTCGGGGTGTGCACGGTCACTGTACCCTCAGCCCGTGCCACAGCCAGGCGGACTTCTCCCCTCGTCAACTGCAGCACCGTCTGGCCCGGCGACTCGTCCAGAAATTGGAGCGAGGAATTCTCATCCAGCGTGATTAAGGCGTGTCGGCCTACCAGCACCTCTAGAACACCTCCCGCACCGGTGGTCACTTGGTCGCCGGAGCTGACCCCATCGTGAAAGCGTAACGGCTGAGCCTCTCTGGTCGTGTCAGCAGGCGACAGCAAAACTTCTCCTCGCAAGCCTGATACAACCGCACGGCGCGGGCTATCCCCTTTCGCGGCACGCTGGCTTTCCGCCGCCCACAGGCTGGCCGGCCCCAACAGTTGTGTGATCGCCAACAGCATGATTCCGCCATATGATGGTCCGTACGCGTGCATCAGCTACCTCGACGGGAAGTTAAGGGTGAAAGGCCCTCGAATCGCCTGCATCGTCTTTGGGCTCCAGACAAATCGTCTTGACACCCAGCAGCCCTGAAGGTACATAGTCGCAACCCTTGACATGCAATGGCGAGAAGACTGTTCATGGAACCGATGCCTGATCCGGTCAGGTGACGTGACCGAATGTCCGCGAATGGAGGAAGGTTGTCACAAACAATATTTGACCGTCAAGTGCTCCTCTGCAAAAGATCACCCCTCGTTGCGATGTTTGTCATCATCCTCGTCATCGCCGTCCTGTCGCTCACGAACTCCGGGCTGGCCGCACAACGGGCCGAAGCCGACGTCTTGGTAGCCCGTGGGGTTCTCGCCTACGACGACCAACGGTATGATGAAGCGCTGGAACTCTTTAGGCGAGCGCTCAACCTCGACTCGGAGAATGCTCGCGCCTTGTACTACATCGGGCTGACCCATTCAGCCTTAAAGAAGCCCGAACAGGCGATTGCCCCACTGGAAAAGGCGAACAAACTTCGTCCCAAAGATGTCGATATCCAATATCAGTTAGGGGTGGCGTATTTCACCGCCGGAAACTACGACCTGGCCACCCCTTTGCTCGAAGACGTCTATCGGGAGCAACCCGACCGAGAGAATCTTGGGTACTACGTCGGGCTCGGACGGTACCGACAAAAAGAGTACAAGAAGGCCGCGGACGCTTTTGAAACGGCCAACATCAGTGATCCCGATCTTCGTAATCTCGGGAAGTTCTACAGAGGGCTTTCGCTGGGGGTGCTCGGGCTTTCGAAAGAGGCCGCAGCCGAACTGACAGACATCCAAAGTGCCCAGACCGTGGACCCATTCGGCCAGGCTGCCGCTCGGATCGGTCAACGACTCGGCACCGCGCGGCCAGCGGAAGAGGAAAAGCGTTTTCGAGCACAGGTTACCTTGGGCGCATACTACGACGACAACGTGGCCATCAATCCCAATCCGAGCTCTAACCAGGTCGCCGAGGAGCTCGCGTCTCGCACCACAGCCTCCCCCGGCCTGATGGCCTCCATTCTGGCCGACTACTCCTTCTATCGACGAGGGCCATATGAAGGGACCGTCTCGTATTCCTTCTATCAGACCCTCAACCTCAATGACGGACTCGCTCGATTCAATATCTGGGACAACCAATTCAGTTTGAACGGCTTTTACCGCGGGACCGTGATGAATCTTCCCTATCAGCTGGCTCCCCAATTTACCTATGACTACTTGTTCCTGAACCTGGACGGATTCTTATCCCGCGTCTCTCCGTCATTTTCTGCGACTCTCGCTGAACCGAGCTTTACCCTACCGTATGTCGGCAAGGTGGGTAACATGACGACGGCTGTGTTGAGGTATCAGCACAAGGAGTTTTTCCGGGAGCCCGACGTTCGGTTCCCATCGGAAGCGCGCGATGCGGACAACACGATGTTTGGATTCCTGCACTTGTTTCGATTCGACAACGATCGCTACTTGTTCAGGCTTGGGTATCAATACGATATCGAAGCTGCGGAAGGCAGTTCCTTTTCCTACAACGGGAACCGATTACAGACCGGCCTGCAGGTAGCCCTTCCGTGGTACCAGCTCAGCGTCCGGTACGATTTCGATGTCCATTTCAGGGACTATACGAATATCCAGACATTGTTCGTCGATGATGAGGGCGTTCTCTCCAAGCGCAGCGATATTGAGCAGAACAATTTGCTGCAGATCATTAAACCGATAGCTCATAATCTGACGCTGACGGCTCAATATCAGCGGCTCCGCAATATTTCGAACATTCCCGTCTACGATTTCACGAAGAACGTGGTCATGTTTATGGTGACCTGGACCTATTGACCGTCGGCGGCCCGGTCTCGTCATCGGGGGTGCAAAGATCAAGGGCGGATGGCTGAGATGGCTCGTGCTCCTCCCGCTTGCGGTGGGATGCGCGCCGACCTTCCATTGGGTACATGACACTCCCGCCAACCCCTCTTGCGTGCCTGATCGTCTTCTTTCGTGGGACGATTATCAACAACGATCGGCTCAGGGCAAACGCGGCGCCGAAACCGCAGTTCGTTTTCACCTCGACCAAAGCCAGCCCCCTCGGATTCATGCAAGATTCGACCCTGATCTTTCATGGGTGAGACCCGAGGTAGTGAACGCCCCGGACACGCGACGATCCGAGCGGCTTCTGCGCCATGAGCAGGTCCACTTCGCGATCAGTTGCTTGCTCACGCGCGAAGCGAATCTTGCCCTTCAGACGGGAGGCGATCCGCACGCCATGTTGTCGCTGCTGAACGCGGTCGCCACACGGATCAACGTGCAATACGACGTGGAAACCAATCATGGCCTCAACGCCGAGCAACAGGAGCTGTGGGAAGAAACGATTGAGGGCCGGTTAGCCGCCGGGCCTTTGACAAAATCTGCAGGCGCGCAGCGTCATTAGGTACGGATCGGCCGTTCATGATGCGAGGTCGTCACGGAGGAGTGTAGTCAGGTCTGGAGAGTCTGCGTTCAGATTTCGACGATGAGGCTGGCTGGCACGGCCCATTGCCTTGCCTAAATCCTGCGAAACGTCGGGGCTCTCAGCGTACAGACACCGGGATTGAACTGTGCTTCCACATTCCCCCTTCGGCTGCCATGCGATGCCATACGTTGTCAGGAACGGCTGGCCACCTTGTCTTCAGCAGGGCAGTCTCCCGTTTGCAGCACATAGAACTTCCCGGCAATGCCCAGTGCCTTCCCAACGCTTCGCGAGACGCTGTTGCTTTGACAATAGTCGAACTCGGTCGAGTACACGGACAAGATGACGTAGTTGTCGCGTTTGGTGCGCTTCATCAATACGGTCAACAGACCGGACGAGTCCGGGCTGGATTCCGGGGAAGAGCCCATTGGGAGGGATTGTAGGATAGACGCCAAGAGCGCGTCAGATGAACTCTGGCGTTGTTGAGCGGCAGGGACCAAGATCTGTTCTCGATATTCCGATAGGGCGGGATTCGTGACACCTAGGACCGATACGAGACTCACGAGGAGCGCGGCTGTGGCCCCCCATATGACGGTTCGCTTCTTCATGGCATCCTCCTGTCCTCTGTGGCTCAGTCAGGTCGGCATGCCGCAACTCCTATGCCCGGTAACCCAACTTCCTTGATCAGAAAAAACCCTTATCCCACCGCTGATTAGATCAGAGTTCTCCGGGAATGGAAAAGAGACGGCAGGATCGGTCTTGTTCAGAATTGAACACCCCAGACAAAGATCACCTGTCAGGATGAACGGGAATCAAGGCTGAGTGAGATCGCGGCGTCTCCCTCAGATATAACGATAGTAGAATCCAACGCAATTATCCCCCCATCCGCTGTTCCAAACGTTTCAGTGCCTTCATCATCACAGGATCACCGAGTCCCACTTCACTCAGCGCATCCATGATGTGGAGCCCTTTGGCAGCGACCATCTCTTTGGCTCTGTCGTACTGCTGGCGATTGAATCGTGCGACCGCCGGCTGCCCGTTGACGATTTGGCAGGCCAGGATCTCTCCGTCCGCTTCCAAGGTGCCTCCCTGCTCGATGAGTTCTTTGGCCTGCGCGATCGTGATCCGATGCAAGGCGGCAAATTCGCCGACGCCTCCGGTTTCGGCCAGTCGCCCATCGGGCATAATGCAGAGTCGTTTAAAATGGGGAGACCAATCCTTACGGAAATCGATGTACTTGATGTCGCCGCCCCTTGCGATTGCGCGATCCAACTTCGAGTAATCGAGCCCCAAGTTCTTCTCCTTCAGGCGGGTCTGTAACTCAGGCGGGAGGGTGCGATAGAAGACGCGGGACGCCGACTCTTCAAGAGGAAGCCGATAGGAACTGGCGATTTGCTCCGCCTCGGCATATTGCTGGATATCCAGCACCCATGTCTGTTTTGGCGTGAGGCCGGATGGATCCACGACGCAGGCAAACAGGCCCTGGGTGACGAGCAGTCTCGTTTGGGGATAGGCGTAGATTCCTCCATCGCTGAGTAAATGAGTCATCGTGTCGAGAGGAATCTCGTAACTTTCCGACAGCACGTGCGCATGCGCCGCCAGATCTTCTTTCTCAGTCATGGCGCACAGCGTGACGTTCCCAGGCGGATCAAATTCGGAATAGTCTTCGATGAGGTTATACAAGACAGGCCGTTTTTCAGGCGCTGCTATCTTCTTCCTTTTAATTGTATACATGGATAAGAATGCTCATACACTACTTGAAGGATGATAGGGTGGGAGCGTGGTCAAGCGCGGATCCTCCACAGGCCCGCCCGTCGTAAAATGATAGAGCGATTGAAAGGCTGTGTCCGTGAAGCCGAACACCTGATGCACCGGGTCATCAAAGAAACAGCCGATCCCTGTCGCCCGAAGCTCAGCAGCCTCAGCCTCAAGATAGAGAACCTGGCCGAGTACCCCGGTCTCCCAGAACAGCCGCCGGTAAAACCACGCTCCATACCGGCGCAAGCTCGGCTCGAATTCCGCAATCATTCCCAAGGAGAAGGCGCTGTCGCCGGCGATCTCTTGATGACAGCTCACCTGGGCCGCAAGCCGCCGTGCATCCCCCACCTCCAGTAGAAACAGCGGGAGATCATCGGGACAGGCCGGCGGTTTGGCCCAGACAAAATGCTCATGCATGGCATGACGCAACACATCGCATTTCGTCATGTCACGAACGAGCACGTAGAGCCCTGGCTCCAACCCTTCTACTCGATGGACAAACAGGGCAAGGTGGATCACCGGATCCCATGGAACCGCATCCCAGGGCATGGGGCGACTCAACAGCGGCCGTTCATGTCGCGGCAGGACCCGAGACAACATCCCGAAAAAATCCCCGGCTGAGAGACCTGTCTTACCGTCGAAGCCCAGCGCGCTCCGCCGCTGACGAATGATCCGTCCTGCGACCGGTTTTTCAGGCGAGGCGCCTACGCGATCACTCGCGAGGTCGCGAGTAGCGTCGCTCGGGTTCCCCCGCACACCCAGTTCAACCGCCTCCCGATCCGTCGATGGCTTCCACGAAGCCGCCGCGACGACATCAATGATCTCCCACGGATCAGGCGCATCTCGGCTGAGCCGGTTAGCTTTGCCATACCAGGTCGCGTCGCTGAGGCTCTGAACCGCTTCAGCATGCAGCGACAGCGGGAGCGAACGGAGCTTCTCCACCTTCTCACCTACTGAAACAGAGTGCGACGGCCATACCATGGCCACACAGTCGGGGTGCTCCGATTCAGCACCAACAAAGTCTTCGTTGCGGTTGAGCCCCAACAGGTTTGCGAGCAGATCATCTCCGACATCATCCAGTACAACCATCTGCCATCCCAACGTCGCGGCAGCTATGCGAGCCGTGGCGATGGCATGCCCAACGTCGTGCTGACAATAGCGATAGCCTCGCTCTCCATACTTCCAGGATTCCCGCCAGTGAATCGACGTCAACGCGAACAAGAACGCCTGCGGTGGAAACGGGCTCATGAGGTCACTGAACCAACTTTGTCTATGATCCGTCCGCCGTTCCAGGGCGTGCTCTTTGGGAGCGTAATGATACAGTCCCGGCGTCGGTCCCAATCCCACAAGCCCGTCGATGAGCAGATACCCCTCAGTGGGATGCAGATTGCCGCTGGATGGATTGCTTCGGAGGGCCCAGCGCGCGCCTCCCGCTTCTTTCCAGGCCGAGAGCGCAAGGGCATACTCGAAAAAGCGTGAGATCGTTCGAACCGTTACGGGTTGGCTCGTGATCGACCCCGGACAATAGAGATCATCATACGGCGGCGAAAGCGGGTCGTCTTCGAGCCGCAAGATCGGCAACGAGATGAGTGGGGCGCCTTCGAATCGTCGAAAGGGATTCGGCTGATTGGCCCAGTCCATGTACCCCAACGATCGGGCATACCGATTGAAATGATGCTTCGTCTGCTGGTGGTAGCCGATCACCTGCAGGATCGGATCTGGTCCTACCTTCTCCGGCGCTTGCATTATCACTCGGTCTGATCTCTCGCGTGCCCTCATAATGACAACCGTCTTTCCAGTCTACCTGCCGCCCCTGTTGAAAGTAAATCGACCGGCAAGCTAGTTGACCGGAGGCGACGATGCCGGTATTCTCGCAGCAACCATCTGGGGGAATTCGCATGCGGTTCGACCCTTCGATAGCGGCCCAACACTCGTTCATGCAGACGCAGGTGACCAGAGAACTCGGAGAAGATACGGACGCCGCCCAAAAGGCGGAGGACACCTTCTCTTCGACCGCGGGAGAGGAAGCCAAGGCCGCCTACCATCTGTTGCAGCACATGGGAGACCGGTACCCGAACGCGAGAGCGTTCCACCAATTCCTGATCTACATCACGTGGCAGCAGGTCACGGAAGAAACCATTCCCACACACTTCAAAAAGGGTCTGCAGCTCTGTGATCGTTATCTCACCAAATGGAATGTCGACGACGTTCATGGAAGACAGATTCACGAACTCCGCGCTTCATTCCGAGCCGGACTGGGATTGGACCAGGAAGAAGACGATGACTTCGCCCAGGACACGTTCAAAGGGGGAGACTGAGAGCAAGAATTCTCAACGATGGCCGACATGTCGGATGACGACAAACATCGAGCCCGCATTTTTCTCCATCGCGGCGATCTGCCCCAGGCTCGTCTGTGCTATGAGCGAGCCCTCGACGCCGACCGGGAGTCCGAGGACACGCAGGCCTTGTCGGACACGTTGGGGAACCTGGGGAATGTCTGCGCCATGATGGGAGACGTGGACACAGCGTCACACTGTTATCGAGAAGTGCTTGAGCTACAGCGTGAGCAACGGAATCAGGCCGCGATCGGCCAGACCTTGGTCAATCTTGGCAACCTGCACGCGGAGTCCGGGCATGCCGAGCAGGCCCGCGCCTATTATCTGGAGGCTCTGGACATCCTGGAACCGCTTGACGATCATTGTGCCCTCGGTGTGCTGTACTCCAATCTTGGCCTGCAAGAGGCAACCGCCGCCCGCCTCGATGAGTCAATCCGTTATTTCACAAAGGCTCTGGAGTTGCACCGGCGTGTCGGCGATGAGAAAAGTCTAGCCGTGACCTATAGTCAGCTGGGCAAGACGTTCCTCCTCGCCGGCAGCCCCCAGCAGGCGGAACGGTGTTTGAACAATGCGTCCGAGCACTTCATCAAGCTCGGCAATGCGACCGGCGAAGCCGCCGCCCTGCGATTGCTGGCCGATTTGTATGAGCAACGCGGCGATAATCAATCGGCCCTGTGTTGTCTTGAACGCGCAGTACGGGTCGGCCGGCATTACGATGCGGCTCAGTCCGCGTTTGACCTGGAGCGCATCGCTCGTTTACGGCCCGGATTGCGCGCCCAAAACCAGCGGGACGCGCAGGCGGATCGGTCCCGAAAGTACGGTGAAAGGCAACAATCGGATTGAGTAGGAATCAAGGGTGCCGATGCCGCTGATCTGGTGCTCGATCTCGTCCCATGGCTTCGGACACGCGGCGCAGATCGTTCCCGTCCTGAACGAACTACATCGCCGGATTGCGGGGCTCACCATCCTTCTCCGCACCAACGTCCCCGCCCGGTTTTTCAAGGGACGTTTAACTCCGGCTTGGGAGCTTAGTCCAGCCGAGCAGGATATCGGCTGCGTGCAGCGCGGTCCCTTGCACATCGACCAGAAGGCGACGTGGAATGAGCACATGCGGTTTCATAACAAGTGGGAAAAGCGCCTTCTCGAGGAAGAGCGTGCGATTCGATCGCGGTCGCCCGATCTCGTATTGTCGAACATCTCCTATCTGGCGATTGAGGCCGCAGATCGAGCGCAAATTCCGTGTGTCGCCCTCTGCTCTCTCTCATGGGATCGGGTCCTCGAACCCTTCCTGGACTCGACGCAGTCAGAACAGGCCCGAATCCTTGAGGACATGTCGCGATCGTACCGCCGGGCGCACCTGATGATTCGCCCGATGCCGGGACTGCCTCTGTCCGCCTTTCCGAACATTCGCGACGTCGGTCCCATCGCCGATCCGCTGGCCAAGGACGGGAACCTCTTACGGGGGCATATTGGCGCATCTGGTGACGAACGAGTGGCGTTGATCGGATTCGGCGGGATTGCTCTGGAAACGTTGCCCTTTGATCAACTGGAGGCGATGGCCGGCTATCGGTTCATTGTCAGCGGGCCCGTCCCCGACGGGCACAAGCGCGTCGTTTCGGACATAGGGATTCCTTTGCCATTCCGCGCCCTGCTCGCCTCCTCCGATCTCGTCGTGACAAAACCCGGCTACAGCACGATCACTGAAACCGTAGCCTCCGCGACTCCTATGGTGTATGTGCGCCGGTATGATTTTGCGGATGAAAGCAGCCTGGTCGAATACGCCCACCGCTACGGCCGCGCCGTCGAGCTTTCGGCCGAACACTTTGCGACCGGCCGCTGGGATCACGCGCTTGATGCCGCATACAATTGTCCTCGGCCTCGTGAATCAGCCCCCCCTCCCACCGGAGCATCGGAAGCAGCTGACATCCTGATGAATTATCTACGTTAGGCCGCTGCCGTTTACATGGCTGCCACGATGTCCTTTTTCATCGGCCCAAGAACACTCAACAGCTCATTCTGTTCGCGTGAGGGGACCTTAAACTTGTTCAACGTCGCCACCAGGTCACCGACCAAGGCATCAAACTCTTGGCTGGTAATACCCATGCCGGCATGGGTCGTCTTCATATCCCGACCGGTATAGGTGCACGGGCCGCCGGACGCTGAGCAGATCTGCTCAACTAGGAGAGTCTTTAATCTGGGAATATTGGCATTCGCAAACTTGCCATTGATACGGTTGTCGTTCGCGACGCGATTGACAAAGTCATCCACGACCGCCGTAATTGCTTCCTTCTTGCCCAGGCGGTCATAGAGTGACGTCGTCACAGCCTTGCCGGCTCCGCCGCCTGAGGCAGACATGGTACCCTCACTGGCACAGCCCGTTCCCAAGGCCAACAGACCGACGAAAGCCCATCCCCATATGTCTTGATGTCGCACACGCATAGTGCCCTCGTTCATGACGTGACAGATACGGTCACGGAAGTGCCCTTACTTGGTGAGATTTCCTCTCTCCTAGTTGTCCCTACGGAAGAAGTCAACGAGTGGATGTGTCAGGCTCGCGAGCCTGAGCATTCATCTTACCAATGCAACGTGGCAGCGGTGCTCATCAATACATCCCTTTATCTCGACGGTACGTAGGTATGGTATGATGCGCCCGTTCCTCCATCCGGGAGGATCACGCGCATGGAATCAGCCTCGGGACATTCATCAACGGTGATCGATCCGGACCTCTTGGACCTCGTCGCCAAAGGGGACCGGCGGGCGTTCGGACAGCTCTACGATCAATCTTCACCTTTGCTCTATGCGCTTGCCTTACGCATTCTTGGCGATAAGGAGGAGGCCGAAGAGCTGCTGCAGGAGGTCTATGCGGAAGTATGGTGCAAGGGTTCCCGGTACGATGCCCGGCGCGGATCGCCTATTGCCTGGCTCGTCACTCTGACACGAAGCCGCGCGATCGATCGGCTTCGCTCCCGAGCCTCCAAAGGCCGCGGACTGACCGATCCGATCGACAGCACGATCGCGACGACATTGCGGGATCAGGAGCCGACCCCGTTTGAGCGGCAGGTGGACGTAGAATTGCGCACGCTGGTCTCCAGGGCTTTGTCCGAGTTGCCGGATGCTCAAAAGGAGGCCCTGGAACTTGCCTATTACGAGGGGCTCTCGCATACCGAGATTGCGGCGCGATTGAATCAGCCGGTGGGAACGATCAAGACCCGGATCAAGCTTGGCATGACGAAACTGAAGACCTCTCTGCGCTCCTGTTGGGACTAACGTGGGACACGAACAGTTCGAAGAGATCCTCTCTCTCTATGCCATCGGGGCGCTCGACCGCCACGAGCGACAAGCGATGGAAGCGCACCTGTTGACAGGATGCGCGCCCTGTCACGCCGCGTTGAAGGACTACCATGCGGTGGCCGGAATCCTGCCCTACGGACTTGAGCCCGCTTCCGTTCCACCCGAATTGAGAAAGCTGACACTCAAGACAGCCTTTGAGAGGGCCGCGCGGCCACATGAAGCCATCATATCTGAGCCGCGCACGGCTGTTTCGTGGTTTGATCGACTCTTTCCCGCTTCTGCACTCCGGCTGTTCCAGCCGGTCGCGACCATGGCCTTACTGCTCTTGCTGGCGGGCACCGGATTCTACGCCTGGGTGACTCACTCGCAGATGGCGACGGAGGCGGAACAACGACACCAGGCGGAAACAGCCTTGCAAGAAGCCATGACACGTACGGCCCAGTTGCAACAGCAGGTCGCCCAGAAAGAGCAGGCCCTTGTCACGATGAAAGAGGAGATCGGGCAGGCCGGCAATGTCGGTGAAATGGAAACGGCGCTGCATGAGCGTCAAACCGAGGTGGATCAATTGCGCGCGCAAGTAGCTCAGGCCGACAAGGACACGACCGGCCTGCGGCGCGCCCTTGCGCAGCGTGATGAAATGCTCACCTTCTTGCGGTCGGCCCACGTCAAGGTCGTCTCGCTTTCCGGATTAGAGAACGCCAAGTCCGCAGGCGCCTTCCTCCTATTCGACCGCGAGACCAAGAAGGCCTTTTTTTATGCGTTCAACATGCCGGCGCTTCCACCTGGAAAGACCTACCAATTATGGGCCATCGTCGATAAACCCATGAGCGCCGGCGTGTTCACCACTGACGATGGTCAAAAAGGCCGATTGATTATCCGAAGCCTTCCGGATTGGTCCCGAATCACCAAGTTCGCAGTCAGTCTGGAGCCAGAAGGAGGACAACCGCAACCTACCGGCAGCATTTATCTGGCCGGCCAGATTTGATCTGCTTTCCCCCATCAGCCGCCTCGCGAGAATTCGCCAAACCCCTATTTCGTTGTTTGCTTGTATGTTATGGTACCGAATGTGTGAGAGTTCAGCATGAAACAGGCGGTACAGTCTCTACGGCGTATTCATTCCACGACTCTCCTGGCCGCCCTCAACGGAGTGTTCGCCTTATGGCTCATTGGCTGCACGGCTCATGAGCCCGTCGTCCGCCACCCGCTAGGCGAAAGGTTGATCGGAAAAAGCAACCAGGAACTCTTGGCCTGTGCGGGCATCCCCCTTCGGGAAACCAACGTTGGCGATGGTACCGTGCTGAGCTATTATAAAGAGACCTCTATGCTCGCAGAGTCGTTCGTCGGTTCCAAAGAAAGCAAACCACTGATCCATGGAGGCTGTTGGGCACATGTTATGCTTTCCGACGGTCAAGTGACAGGGGTGGAGTTCAAGCCTGTGCCGGCCCACCTGGAAACCATCGAACCATGTGAGGAGATTTTCCAATCCTGCGTTCAGTAGCGATAGCGCGCCTTGGTCCTGAAAACGACGGTGGTCAGTCGTAAAACGAGCCGTCTGAATAGCTCGATCCGCCGATTCACTAGCTCATGGGTCATTGCCTGCCTTCCCTGAACCCTGAACGCCTCCCCTGGCAAAGACTTCGGGGTCTTGATGCAATCGTAACGTTCTTGTTGTATTGGTGATGCATGTTGGGCCGGAGCTTGACTGAAAACCGTCTGTTCCTGGGGAGCGAGCCGCTTGTCCCCAGTGTGATCTGCCTCGTCTTATTCTGGGTCAATCCCGATTTCGGATTGGCTTTGGAGAAGTATGGGCGTCCGCTCCCGTCTCTTGAAGAGCCGGAGTCCGTCGAGCGGGAAGCAGAAGAGAGCTTATTCGGCGGCTACTTCCTCACTGCGGCTTTCGTGCATAATCCCACATTCGCCGCTCGTCCGGATAATACCGGCTTGGTCGGACTTCGATATATGCTTCACCTGGAAACCGACCTGTACAAGCAATACCTCACCTTCTATACCGATCAAAATTTCTTCTCCGATCGGACCAACGGATGGATCATATTAAGCGAATGGGATGCCACGTTTGCCCTGACGGGGCTAATCGATCGCATCGGTTGGCGCATTCAATATGAGCGGGATGCACCGCTCGACAGAAGCGGGTTGAAACAGATCTACGCCGATGCCCTCCTCACCGGTCGTTTTGTGGCCGCCCAGGATTCTGCATGGTGGCGCCAAACATTCCCTTCGCAGAATCTCACGGCGTATGCCGGCGGCGGCTGGCTCTTTCATAACCGTAACTACTTTGCGCGCCCTGATAATACAGGAAGGGCCCTGTTCAGGTATGTCGCCCACGCGGACTTGGACCTCTATAAGAACAAAGTTGTGCTGTATTTCGACACGAATTTCTTCACAGATCGCGAAGCGAGCAATGTATTGAGTCCCACTGAGCTAGATTGGATCGTCGGGCTTGCGTTCCGCTGGCACGATATGGAGTTCAGCGTGTACCGGGAGCAAGACCTGCCGTTAGACAAGCCGGGCACCCTCATTCAGCAATACGTAGCGGTTCAGCTCAGGTTCGCCTTTGATGTGCCAAAACGGGCGCTGGAGAAATTCGTAAAAAGACAGTAGAGCGGACACCCTGCCAGTGTGAAGCAACCAACCTCATGGTCACAAGGGCTTACTCCCGCGCATGGGCTGTGGTAAGATACCGCCCGATTATTAGACTTCGGGCTGATGTCGTATACCAGTAAGCGAGCAACCATGACATTCATTACAGATCGAGACATTGAATTCATGCAGATGGCGCTGGACCAGGCCAGGCTTGCCCCCGCACTCGGCGAGGTGCCGATCGCGGCGGTGATCGTCATGGAGGGGAAGGTGTTGGCACAGGTTCACAACTTTCGGGAAGTTCGGCAGGATCCGACAGCCCATGCAGAAGTAGTTGCGATCCGCGAGGTGGCCAACCGTCTGGGCACGTGGCGACTGACTGGCGCCACCATGTATGTGACCGTCGAGCCGTGCTCGATGTGCGCGGGCGCGATCATCCAGGCCCGCCTTTCACGGCTCGTCTTCGGGGCCAAAGATCCTAAAGCTGGCGCCTGCGGCTCAGTCTTCAATCTCCCGAACGAGCGACGCCTGAATCATCGGGTCACGGTATGCGGCGGCATCTTGGAGCGTGAATGCCAGGACCTGATGCAGACATTCTTTCGAGGCCTACGGGAGGATATCGAGGAGCAGGCCGGGCTTTAGGGGAGTGGTAGTCGGACTGCCCTTGCCACGAATTGATATTGAACGTCCGTTCACTAGGGATGACTGACGATATGGAGAGGTGCGAGAGTGGCCGAATCGGGCAGTCTCGAAAACCCGCGCAGCACGGTCGTCAAAGCCCGCAGAAAGTTTACGAATGCCGCATGCATACAGGGGAGAAGCGATGTTGACTCTCTCCCCTGCTTTCCTCCCGATTCCCCTGGTTTCCCCACTTATTTCACAACGCTTTTCACAACAACGTCAAAATACGTATGCTCTACGTGATTGCCTCTTGTGTGAGCCTGGGAGAACGCCATCAGTACCTACCCCTACCTCATCCGCTGATCGTTCAGCTTGAGCCAACTGTGTGCGCCGGGGAATGAACCGGGGTAAACACCGGAAGCACGGGAACTACGTAGTAAAGCGCCGAATGGCCTCGCTCGTTGACAACTACTGATAGCGGGAGTACTATCGCATTTAGAAGTTGAATGCTTCGGAGGGTCAGCCTGGAAAGGCGACCCTGGAATGAACCAGCGCCCTGTGTGGGGCGCGCTTATAAACTCTGTTAGGAGGAGGTTGTACACCATGTCCAATCTATTTTCTCGCCTCGAAGACCTCTCAAATCGTCTCAACGCCTCTTCTGATGATGTCAATGAAACAATCAGACGGGTAGAGGCAAAACTCGCCACGTTGCGGCTCGGTGTCGAAGCATGGCTGCCGGAGCCTCCTCTCAAAACTGACGTCCAGTTTTTTGACGAGCCAGCTGTTGCAGATGTGCTCAAGCCAGGTATGTACGTCGTAAAGGCACGGCTTGGCTATGCAAAGGTCCGCAACGCTTCCACGCCGAGCGGCAGTTGGTGTCTGGCCATCTCCCGGCATATAGGTGACCTCCCTCACAATGTGGGTATTCACAGTAATACAGTTCTCCTCGATACGACGCCTCTCCTACAAGCCTCACGTGGCATGCGAATCCTGGCACTCCACAAGATACCGGCGCTATTAGTGGAATTGGAGCGGTGCGCAAAGGTGTCATTAGATTCGGTGGAAGACGCCAAGAAGGCTGCACAAACCATACTCTAGCGCGACATTTTGTTATGTTGCCCAGCAAAGCAATGGATCGGGAACGATCCGCAACTATGATGCCTGTCCGGCATCGAGGGGGAACCCATGGAAGTCCTGTCGGGACCGAAGAATCAAGGTCGGTTTGTCTTCCCTGAATCCGAGACCTTCGAGCATCATGGTCTCGTTTTTCGCTCTCGCTCAGAAATCAAAATCTTCGATGCACTCGTAAGGCGCCGTGTTCTTTTCTGTCCGCTCCCCGTAGCGGTCCTCGGTGACGTTGGCGTATATCGTGAGCCGGATTTCCTTGTGTTCCATCGAGGAAGGAGCGGCATTCTGGATGTCCAAGGATCGGCGTTCCATCCGCCTGAGACCGCCGCCGTTGAGCATGAGAGGCGTCGTCGATTCATCGACCTTGGTATCAATGAATTTGAAATCTACGATGCTGGATCGTGTTACAACCAGCCGGAGAAGGTTGTGGGAGACTTCCTTAGTCGGCTCGGCAATCGTCGTTGAGGCTAGTCCCAACAGGAAGGGGCGCCATGCCAAAGAAAGTTTCCTTCGTCCTTCAGTTCACCCTCTCCGCAGAAGAAAAAAAGTCGTTTATCCAACAGGCGCGGCGAGAAGCTGAACGCGAAGCGCTGACAGTGGAAGGCGAACCATCTGACGATTGAGACTCGCGGCCGTCACGCTGACGTGCGAAAGGAGGTCAAGGCGGCCCTCGATGAGGGCGTCAAACTACTTGAGGAGCTAGCCCAGCGGGGAACGCCCGGCCTTCCCGTCGCCGGTCGCGCTAAAACGCTCCGAACGCAATGGTTCGAGTTGGCGCGATATGTCCTGACGGCACGACGTGGCTGGAAGCTCGACAAAGGTGGGCGAACCTTTAGCAGGCGAAACCCTGACGACGGCACTACCGAAACCCTCGCGCATTCTGCCGTGCGAAACGCGGCCTGGGTCTACCGGATTACCGAGAAAGCGAACCCCGCCGCCGACGAGATTAGATTTCTCAAAACGCACGCTCCAGGCATCTATCGCCACGCTTTTGTCGAATGGCCCGAAGTCATCCCTCCGGGGCAAGCATGCCGGTGGCTCGTCTCGACGCCGGAAACAACCTGGAGGACTGCCCCGGGCGGGCGCAGGCTCGTTTTCTGGCGGCCTCCAGGACGAGACCATTTTTGTGTGAGGGCACGGCATGATCGATCCGTCGAGCGTGTTTCATCGCATAGACCGCGTCATGAGGATCGCCGCGTAGGTGGGCCTGGAAGGCGCTAGGATGAGCCGGACACTATCATCCCCTGAAGCTTGGGTAGGAATCATTCATCCTGAGCTAACTGCGTGCGACGGGGCGGTGGTCAGTTTGAGTCCATCCATGTTATCGCCATGGCCAATGCGGCATTATTCGCCTCTTCCTCACTAGCAAAATGCCTAGTCGCATCATGAATCGGTGTTATGGTTACCATGCCTTTAGTGGATGCCCGAATATCGACGGCGGCAATCCATCCAGCTCCAGGGCGGCTTTCATAAGACACAAGGCTAAATTGCCGATTGTTATAAATGCGCCATTCATGCATTTTAAGAATCTCCGCGTGCTTCGTCTCCGTCAACTTCATGGTGGCCTTGGCAGCGGCGCGTCGCCGCTGCCAGTTATGCTCAGCACAATTTTCGGGCATTGTGACGAACGGGCACATAGCCAAGAGGTCCGACAGTGCATCCCGTAGCCGCTGGACCTTGTCTTGTTCATCGCGCAGTATCACAAACAGGCTCATTGATCGACCTCCCGGCGAGGCAGGCTCTTTGGACTGGCCGCCCACCGCGCCCATTGTTTGGCGGCTTCCACCCTATCTCGTGCACAGAGTGTTTGAAGCCGCATACGCTCATTCATTTTAAGACTTGGCTCCAAGCCGCAGAACGCCTCAGTTGCATACGGCCTTAATCTTGGCAGCCTCTGCTCCTGAACGTACCGCGCACTGGCTACGCGGCGCGCCTTGGATCGCAAGTGGGTACGCGAGGCGTCAACGCAATCAGGTAATCTCCCTGGGAATGAATCCGCATGGAGATATCGCCCTGACGGCTTAACCGATCGATTGCGAGAAGCAACTGCGCCCAGTTGGCTTCAGGAAGGGACGCTCCGAATTGATCGAGGGTCTGAGGCCCTCGCTCTCGTAATTTTCCGAGCACCCATTCCTCGACAGACGGCCCTTGCATGTCGAGAAGTCGTGTCTCGATGGTTGTGGCGCTCATGTTTGAACCTCCATCGTGGTTAGTATGAAGGTCATGTGAAGCAACGAGGGTGCCAGCGAGATTGTTCTTATCTTTCAGTCAGGAGGAATTGTATGGCGAACCAAATCTGACAAATTTGTTGGTAATCGAACAAGATTGAAAGAACCGCTCCGCCTGCCTCCAAGGGGAACTCCTCCCCTCCACCAGGCGAGGCGGGCGCGACCTTTTTTGAGGGAACCGGCATGATCGATCCATGGACCTATGCGTGGCGGTGGTCATGGTGGGCTTGGTGGCATGGCTGTTGATCGTGGAGCGGCCATGGAAATGGGCGGCGGTGCAAACGCACCCCGTAAGGTGACCCACGGCGGAAATGGACCTGCTATGAGACTGATGAATTAAATGGCTTCTGCATGCAGCGGCGCAGCAATCCTAGGCCGGCCAAGCCAGGCCCGAGCAATAGCAAGGACGTGGGCTCGGGAATGGGGAAAAAGTCCGCTCTAAATTCTACTGGCCCGCCGTACAGCCCGGTCGTTGCAGAGCCGTGGAACGTGAGACTGCCTACCCCGTCTCCACCAAACGTATGTGCGAGACCAAACCCACCACCCACGAAACCGACGGGATCAGTAGCGGGACAGTTCAGCTCGCCGATGCGACACAAAAGGAGTCCACCTAACCCGACGGGGAATTGTACCGTGGCCAATGGTTCGAGGGTCGAGGGAAGTATGACCGGCCCAAGGGCGCTGACTCCCACGCGAAAGAAGCCAGAGCTGAATGGTCCCAGCGGAAATGGTTCGCCATTCACGATGAAGTTGCCACGGGCCCCTCCCCCCGGGCCAAGTGGGCCCTGAACCTGCACATTCCATGCAAAGATTGACGCTCCAGGAGGTACCGGTTGCCTTAGACGATCCACCAACTGAGTATCATTCCCACCGGAGCCTTGGATACCCTCGCCCGAGACGGCAAAACTGGCTAAACCGAATTGCTGGTTGAATATAAAAACCCCTTCGTTGATCGTGAACGAGTCGGCGTAGCTCATCGCCGAGGACAGGAGACTCAGGGCACTGATCAGGCAGGAGAGGAAAGGACTCTGGTGGGTGGCCGGATTGTTGTTGAAGTATCCGTTGAGGCACTAGAAAAAGGCTCATCGATTCGGTGCCTTCCAGTATGTTTCTTTGACACCGTAATATGGTGGGTCGCTATTTCTCAACTATTTTCACAACGGCACTCGCTAGACTGCTCTGTAACAAATCTTGCACTTGGCGTCCAAGTTTGCAAAAATACGATGCTTCTGGGAAGAGCGGAGAGGTGCGAGAGCGGCCGAATCGGGCGGTCTCGAAAACCGTTGTCCCGCAAGGGACCGTGGGTTCGAATCCCACCCTCTCCGCCAGACATCACCTGCTGTATGACTATGAGTGGAGCGGGAATGCGTCATCGAGTTACACCGAGAGGGTGGGATTCGAACGGGGGTTCTGAAGGGGCGCACGGTGACACGAATAAGTGGCACCACGTCTGTGCGCGCCGCCGAGGTGCGCGAGGCGAC
The DNA here is from genome assembly GCA_963703955.1 of Nitrospirota bacterium. Lineage (GTDB taxonomy): Bacteria > Nitrospirota > Nitrospiria > Nitrospirales > Nitrospiraceae > CAVPGK01. The sequence goes on from CAVPGK010000011.1 coordinate 277,306, forward strand.
GAATAAGGAGCCTCACGTTTGCGCACGCCCGCGAGTCGGTGAGCGGGCAGTGTCTTCGTGAGGCGGCCTGGTTTTTCCCCCCTTCATGGGGAGCACGCGAGGGGGTCCGCGACGCGAGCAAGAACGAGCGTCACCCTTGCGGACACCGGCGAGCCGGCAGAGTTTTAGGCCCCCCTCCGCGGAAGCGCGAGAGCGCAATACCCTCGCGCTACTTCGAATTCCCACCCTCCCCGCTATGTGTTTCAAGAGTTGTCGTGAAAGAGCATTCCTTCAAACCCTACTTGTTTGACACGGTCCCAATGGCCGTTGTCTGCAGAACAAGCTTCTACTATTGGCAAATTGACCGGCACTACCTACACGAATTTCAGTCACATCCTACAGACCGGCGGCTCCGAGAGGTTTACAATGAATGTGTGTGATAGGTGCAGATCCGAGGAGGTTGATCATGCTGAGAAAGTACATACTGGCTCGACCGAACGAAACACCCCCGTACGCGGCAGAAATCCCGATTTCCTCTATTGGGACCGTCTTCGTCAGCTCAGAAGAAAAGGACCACCCAATCGATCATGTCTTTGACAGCAATCGGGGCCGTGCAGCCACACGGTGGATCGCAGGTCAGCCAGGCGAGCAGGCCATCATTGTCGCGTTCGATACCCCACAAACTATTCATCAGGTTCATCTAGAGATTGAGGAGCACGAAATCAGTCGCACCCAGGAACTTCAGTTGTCGCTGTCAACTGATTGGGGGGTGACCTACCGGGAACTTCTGCGGCAGGAGTACAATTTTAGCCCGCCGACCACCACGTTTGAGCAAGAAGACTGGACCATACCGGGACAGCAGGTCACTCATCTCCGGCTGTGGATTAAACCCGATAAGGGCGGCAAGGAATGCCGCGCCTCTGTGACTTCCCTGGCCCTACGATAGTCATTGTCATTCACGGGAGGCCGTGAAGTAGGGACTATAGGGGCTGGGGCCCTTCGCTCTGAAGCATTGCCCCCGAACCGAAAAGCGCCATTGGCCCGCATTAGAACGAACCTGGTCAATGGTGGCTTCGATGCCTGCCGGAATATCATCAAACGCGACGACGCGCGGACGGTCACCGCATAGGCGATTTGATCTGAGTCATGGCCCAAGATGCCGAATTTGCAACAGTGTCGACCGGCGAGACGCGCTAATCGACACTTCCTTGGACCTGGGCTACAGTTGGCGGAGTGCATCCACCCACCCACCTCATCCTCTCATGGGTCATGGCCCACGGACTCCCGGAACAACGGGATCGGCGTCTTGTGACATGGGCGGGTGTTGCCCCCGATCTTGATGGACTCACACTACTGGCCGGAATAGAGGCATACGGCCAGTGGCATCACGTCCTGTCGCATGGGATGCTGACGGCTGTCCTTGTGGCGGTCTTCTTGACCTTCCTCGCCCGCGATCGGCTGAAAGTCATGCTCCTGTCATTTACGACCTTCCATTTGCATCTCGTCTGCGATCTGCTGGGGAGCGGTGTGCAGTGGCCGATTCAATATTTTTGGCCGTTCAGTCATACCTTCTATTACACTCCCTACGGGTGGGAACTGGATTCCTGGCACAACATCACGATCACGATTCTCGCGATTGGGGTCGCCATTCGGCTGGCCGTGGTCTCAGGGCGATCGTTCGGCGAGGCGTTTCTCCCTGCAGGGATGGACGAGGCGGTAGTGGAAACGCTGCGCCGCCGATTTCTAGGGGATGAGAAGAAAACGGTGAGCTGAAGAACAGGTTCCCGCTCAGGAACAGCGCGGCTTGAGTAAGCCCTCCCTCCTCCACTCACTGCCCTCCACTTCGGCATAGAAGCTGATCATCAGGTTAGAAACGCGTAGCATGTGCGCCCCGGTTTTGAAAAGATTCGGACTGCTGGGGTTTCAGTGTGTGCCGCCTTTGGAGGGAACACGCGGGGCTCCGGTCGCCGTCATTGAGTGATGTTCTTAGCGTCCATGATAACTTGTGTGGCTGTTCGTGAGTGACGCAATTTCAATGGGTTCTGTGTCATCGGGAAAAGCGCCACCGGGGCAAGGCCGCATGCCGCTCGCTGGCGGAGCGCCCATCTGGGGTCAGCTTCGCCCCTCGCGCCTGCCCGACCTTTCCGGCGGCCTCCCGCAGGTGCTCATCTTATAGACTGTCTTAGGTCTCGCCATAGCCGCATCCATAATCCTTTCGGCCTAATACCAGTAATATATTTTTCAGGCCCTCTTGACACTTTCTATCATGGTGCGCATGATACAGGTATTTTGTACTACTCATGCAACGAGGCAATGCACCGTGCGACGCCTCATCGTGCTCTTCCTCCTGCTTCTCAACACCCTCGGGACGACCGCCAGTTGGACGAGTTTCTATTGCTTAGTCCGCATTCCCAACTTCATGGTGGATTCCTTAGGGTTTGAAGTGGGAGCGCTCAGGGGTTGTCGCAAGTGGACTATGACTTTCTGCATGGCGATGAGCAAACAACGGCCGTTAGGGCAGGTGGCAGTTTGCGACGTTTGATTTCATCGATGGGGCGTATGCCGCCACGAGGTTGCGCGTGGATTTCGCCCCGCAACTGCCAGGTGTGCCGGAGCTGGGGAACCTCGGGCAGCTACTGACGGGTATAGTGGGCCTGAGCCTGTTTCGGCGAAACCTCTACTGATGACAACAGGCGTTATTTGGAGTCAACGATGACACTCACAAATCGCGAACGAGACATTATCCAGCTCTTGGCCAAGGGCTTCGTGCAGAAGGAAGTGGCCGATCACCTGCATATCAGTGTGCAAACCGTCAAGGCGCATCTGACCAACGCCCGCGGGCGGAACGGCGCCCGGACCACTATCGCGCTCGTCATGGCTGCGCGGGAGAGCGGCATGATGGGGCACGGGCTCACGTGGGCGTGGTCCGGCCTGGGGAATGGCCACTCGTAAAGAAGGTCGCCCCTGAGCCTGTTCGGGGTCTATCAGGACTTCCGCGTCGGCGCTTGCCGTCACACCATTGTTCCTGGAAAAAACCTTGATCATCGCGCGAGATTGACTCCGCCCAATTGCTTACAGCAGTAAAGATCGTTCTGAGATTGGTGAATCCCCTGCATAGCGTAGCACCGGACCACTCACCCTGCTCGCGGCCGGTGATAGACGCGTTCCGCTCGCTGCCTCTATACTCAGTCAGCGGCTAAGGCAGCCACCGGCTGCGGCAGACGAACTATCACGCACAATGACGAGCTACTTGGCAGGCAAGAGCATGTACAACGTGATTGGGATCACAACGGCCGCCGCCCATGTAACTGGCTTCTTGTGAAACACATCGTGCACGCCGTAAATGAGAATCGCTGCGATGGTAGCAAAATAGATGAATGCGTTCCCTCGTGAATATCCATGGGACTCTTCCGCCCAAGCAACACATGGCATGACGACCCACAGCACACTCCACAGACCGGCCACCATTCGTTTCATAGTGTCCTCCTAGGAAAGGGATTTCTTGCCATTACTGTGAACGTTCCCCCCACTGCCTTCTAAGGCAGTTATCAACGAGGCCAGAAATCGATATGTTTCCTGTCCCTCTACGGGAAAAGCTCGATCGTAGCATGATCCTCTCGACCGTGGTTGTCAAATAATTTTGGCTTACCGGTCCCGGGCATGAGTCATCACTTAGCTTGGTAGTACCGGCCTCCTCTGTGATCGTGGCGGCCGGATAGCAGTGATTCTCCACGTTACCTCTTGCACCAAAGAGCAAGAGACGAAGGCTGAGCAGTTTCTTGACAGCTCTCCATGCCGCTGGCACACTGTCGTTGTTCGCGTCAAAGTATCGAATCGTGCTCATCACCTAGTAAGGAAGACTATGAGAAACATTCGTGTCGCAACGCAGATACTATCGAAGTCCCGAAGCGGTTCGCTAAAGACTACGACCGTGCTGGTGATACTCCTCTTTTGTTCGTTTACATTGGGCCCTGGTGACTGGGGTGTCGGGACCAGTTATGCCTCTTCACCCCCAAGTTCCGGCACACCAGCAGGAGCCGGGCTTCATGCCGCGGCGTGGCTATTGACGCTTCCCTATGGTGCGATCAAGGTGGCGTTTGCACTCGGTGGTGGTATTGTCGGGGGCCTCACATATGCGGTGTCGGCAGGAAACGTGAAAGCCGCGCAGTCCGTCTGGGTCCCCAGCATGTATGGGGATTACACAGTCACACCTGAGCATCTCAGTGGGAAGCAAACACTCCGTTTTATCGGCAAATCGGACAAGGCCTCATAAGGCATCTTCCGCGGCGAGGGTAAAGTACCTGCCGCAAGGGTGCCACCCAAGGATGGGCTACGGCGAAGCCCTCAATAGAAAGAGCCACGCCTAACATGGACGTAGCCCCTTCCTCACATCTCGGCAAGCATAATCACTATTGAACCGTTCGTCCTCCCCTCCCGCCCACTGTAACTCAATGCGCAGAAGGACTTGCTCAACTCATCCAGGCGCGTTTCGTATCTAATCGGGTATTTCAACGTCTCTGTTCCGATAAGACCTTGGGTCTCACATCCGACCCAAAGACTTACCTCGCTCCTGGGCCATCAGGAAAATAATCAATTTCCTGTGAAAAACTTCGTAGCATGCGAGAGCAGCCCAGGAGGCGATGCGAATGATGAAGGACCGGATATCTAGGCAATCAAGGGCGGATAGGCCATGCTCGCAGTCGCAAACTAATCATGCTCTCTTTGCTGCTGCCAGGGCATATCCTTCAGTGATAGTGCCTTTCTCAGCTTCAGCATGGCGAGTGTATCTCGTTCGCAGTACTTCAGCAGGGCTTCGCGGAGACGGAGCTTCTCCACCAGGTCCATTTCTTCGAAGACCATCCGGTAATACGCCCGGGCCGCAAGGCCGCCCTCTCGAATCTCGAGATCATCATAGCTGAGCGACGGCACAACAGCCGGCAAGACCGACTTGATCGAGAACGATCCCTCGAATGACGGATGATAGTAGTGTTCCCGAATAACCAGAAAGAGATCCCAGAGCCGGCCCACAACCTGCTGGATCTCTTGTTTCATCGAAGGGAACAGCTCCGCTAATCGTTCGAGGATGGATCGCTCGTAGCCCGAATACACACAGATGCTGCCTTCCTGACCCAACGACCGCAGGAGTTCGATGACCAGTTCCTCGCGGGCGTCCCTGGGCTCCATGCACAGATGCTCATCATGGCGCACATGTCCGTCGTCCATCTCAATATGGTTCGACCATTGCGTGGGAATCGTCTGGTAAGGTCGGGTCATCGGAAACTTCGGGACAGCAGGCATGAACGTCTCAAAATCAAGATGGTGCACTGGGTAGCGCACGCTTTGCAGCGCTGTCTTCAATCCCTGACCGATCCATTCCACATTGTCCCGCATCCGGCGTTGAGGAATGGACAGACTAACACCGGCCGGGATGTCGTCGATTGTTTCGATTCCCTGCTGGAATAAGCGTCGTGACAGGCGATCGTCACCAGGCAGATAGTAGACCCAGCGCTTGGTCTTGTCTTTGGTGCAATGGTCCCAGAATGGGCAGGCGTACGGTTGATGGCAATGACTGTCCGGCTCAATCTCAGGAGCGCAAGGACGGGCCAACATGGTTTTCATGTCTCCCAGGCGGGCGACCAGGGCCGGCTGTCTGGCCGCCACTACGGCAGTGAGGTCTTGCAGGGCAAACAGTTGATCGAGATCAGTCTCCCCTCCCGTAAATACGTATTGAGTGTTGATGCGCATAAGGCAAGATTCGGCCAGAACGACACCCGTTCCTACTAGCACATGGGTCTGGATCGCCAGGTCATCCACGTACACCTCTTTGACTTTGGTCGAAGATTTCACCTCAATCAGCCGCCATGTTGCCCCTGCATCCGACGAACCGTTCACCCGCTCGAGAATGTCGACCCGCACGAGGACCTGATCAAAGGCAAAGGCCCCTTCAAAGATGGCGGAGACGGTCGGATCCTGGATGAGGTCTTGTGTGTGCTGCAAGGCATCGGCCGCATGTCGACGACCGGCCTCTACTAGGACACCGCCTGGAAAACGCCGTCTGGCCAGGGCGCCGATCTCGGTTCCCGCATCCAGGATGGCTTGGGTGGCATCATCCGGCTCTGAGGCAAGCTCGGGAGCATGAATTTGCAGATAAAGTCGCTTATGGCACTGCAGACCGGACAAGAACTTTGATTTGGATAGCCGGATCGCCGGAGAAGAAGCCTCTGAGGCCGTTTCAACGCGGATCATACTGTGGAGGAAGCCTACACAGGGCGGACGGAAAAGTCCAGAGCACGTCGTGATGCGCGGACGACGGATCAAGAGAGGTTGACTCACACGCGTTCATCGGGGTGCTACAAACCGGCTGTTGTCAGGAGGCGGAGGTGTCAGTCACGTCACTCTCGGCGAGCGGAACCTTGACGAACACATACGTCCCTCGCCCCGGACGAGAGCGAACCGATAGTCGTCCCTGCACCGACCGCACCCGTTCCTGCATACTGATGAGTCCGAGTCCCTGTGGGATATCGGTTGACTTCACGTTAAAGCCGATTCCTGAATCAAAGACCGAGAGTTGCAGAAACCGCTCGCTGCGGGACAGCCTTACGACGACTTGGGAGGCGCGCGCGTGCTTCACGACGTTTCGAAGCGCCTCTTGGACCACCCGATACAGGCACGAAGAGATATCCTGCGGCAACGAGTCGGGAAGATTTCGCGGGATAAACATCGCCTTGATACCTTCCCGCTTGGTGAAATCTTCAACGTGCGATTGCAGAGCCACCGCGAGCCCGAGATGGTCGAGGATCGAGGGATGGAGCTGGTAGGCCAGCCGGCGGACATCATCGGAGATTTGAATGACTTCATTGCGAAGCGACCGAAGTTGCTCCCGGCTTTTGTCCGGAGACTGCGAGATCCGCCGCTCGAGCGCTTCCACGTTCATGACCAGCACGGCCAGCTTTTGGTTCAGGTCATCGTGGAGGTCGCAGGAAATTCTCCGCCGTTCCTCCTCCTGAACCGTCAGGAGCTTTCCGGCCAGCCTACGGAGTTCCTCCCGGCTCGCGTGCAGCGCTTCTTGCGCCTCCTTCCTCTCTCCGATTTCCTGCAGAAGCGCCGCATTAACCTTGGTCAACTCGATCGTCCGTTCCAGAACCCGGTGCTCCAACTCATCGTTCAGTTTGCGGAGCGCCTCTTCCGCAAGCTTGCGCTGAGCGATTTCTTCCTGCGCATGCGCCAATGCCTGATCTCGGGCTTCGAGAAATCGGTCTTTGAGTTGATTTGCTGCGACGAGTTCTCGCGTGCGTTCGTCTACCAACTGCTCCAAGGTATCCGCGTGCCGAGCCAGCGCCTCCTTTTGTTCTTCAACCTGTCGTTTGAGCCGGCGGACTTGGATCGCCCGGTTCAGGGAGGCGATAAAATAATCGCGGTCGATTGGTTTTTGAATAAAGTCATAGGCTCCCCCGCGCAGAGCCTTGACGGCGAGATCATGCTCGCCATGACCGGTAATCAGAAGCGTGGGGGTGTCGGGACGAAGCGCGCGGAGTTCCCGCAGAAGGACCAGCCCATCCATGCCCGGCATTTTGACGTCACTGACGATCGCATCGTAATCCGTGACGGCAATGTGGTTCAGGGCGTCTTCTGCCGTGACCGATGTGTCAACCACCACGTCGAACATCTTGGCCCGAACCGTTTCGGGCAGAGCGATCAGCAAAGCTGGATCATCATCTACGATTAAGACACGAGCGCTCATCTCGCACCTCGGTTACTCTGATCTCACGCATAAAGAGCGAGAGAAGTCGAGATGGGGGCACCAGTTCAATTGATGCTACGCTAAACGAGGGGAAGGATCACTAGATTTTTTCTGCTGCCCGAACCTCTGGTGAACCCGTTTCCCCTTGGGATTCGAGTGGAAGGTGAATGACGAACCGCGCACCCTCACCCTGACGCCAGGGGGAAAGGGCGATGGTGCCTCGGTGCTCTTTGAGAATCCCATAGGTGATGGACAAGCCCAACCCCGTTCCGGCTCCGACTTCTTTCGTGGTGAAGAACGGATCGAAAATCCGCTGTTCAAGTTCCGGCAGGATGCCGGGCCCCGAGTCTTGGAACGTCAATACAACGGCCCCATCTTTCACGAGTGACTGAATGAAGATGGATTTGGCCGGCGATCCGATGACCGCATCGCGCGCGTTGGTGAGGAGGTTGATAAACACCTGTTCCAACTGGATGGCATTGCCGTGGACAACCGGGTCCGCGGGGACAGGTCGAGTTGCGTATCAATTTGATGGAGTCGGAACTGCTCCTGGATGAGCGACAGGGCTTGTTTGACCACGTGATTGACGGCAACGGAGGCTCGGATGACCGGGGCCGTGCGACCGAACGTTCGAAGATGCGAAATAATCTCGGTCGCCTTGCGTACCTGCTGCATGGCGTTCCGCAGGTCTCGCACGATCTGATTCTGATCGAACTGGTTCATCTCGATATGATCGATGACGTTCCCAACGAAGAGCCCGATGTTGTTCAGCGGATTGTTGAGCTCATGGGCGACACCCGTTGTGAGTTCGCCAAGCGTCGCCAACTTCCCCGCTTGGACCAGTTGCTGTTGCTTCTCGCGAAGTTCATGTTCGCGGCGTTGAATTTCCTCCGTCGTCTCACGCAAATTGCCCATGATGTGGATCATCGCCTTGCGGCTCTGTTCGAGACGAGCTTTCGAGATATGGACGTCTTGGAGAATGTGGAGGAGCGCCCGACGTGAATTGTCGAGCCGCTTGGTCTGGTGAGCCAACAGACCGCGGTCCTTCTCGCGCTCTTCAAGAAGACGGAGCATGGCCGTACGCTGCTCTGCCAGTTGCTGGTTGGTCGTTTTCAAATCGCTGAGGAGATGCACCAAGGCTTGGCGCCGCTCCTCGCTTTTCTGTACACGTTGCTGGAGGACGGTCAGCCGATCTCGCAAGCGTCGATTGTCCTGCTCGAGATCCGCTCGACCGCTCTCTTCATCCTCCCGCGAGTCAGGCCATCTCTCAGCTTCTTGTACCTCACGCATTATGAACGAATCCCCTCTCTGGTCTTTCCCCAGACCCCTGGCGCATCTGTCGATCCCCTTTTTCTTTGAGGGATTTGAGCATAGTGTAGACCAAGCAACGAGCGGGCTCAATCAGACTCCTACCTACAGCGCAGGAGGAAAAAGGATGACAAGCGCCGGCTGATGTGAAGGCTCAGGAAGCTGTTTGTTTCCTGGTTGAAGGACGAGTGTCGTACCCTGGGCCACAGGTCAACTCAATGCGACCAACGCCCTTCACGTTTGCACACAGGTCGCCCAATCCTGGGGTAATGAGTCGATACGGACCGCCCTGCTGTGGAGGAAGAGGCCCATCCTTCATTTGGTAGACTACAATGCCATAGTCAAGGGCCTGTTGCAGCGTGAGGCTCGCCGCAAACCGACCGTCGTGCGAATGGAACGTAACATGGTCGGCGCCGATGACGAGCGTAGGAATTTCAAGCAATCCCTTAACGCGAATGCCCTGCCCCTGCATGCCGGGAAGCAGGGCGCTGACACTCTGCACCTGATGCTCGGCCGGGAGCTTGGCCAGCCCCGCACGGTCCAGTGTGATCGGCCGCAGGACGGCTCCGTCGATTCTCAAGACCTCCGGGCCATGCCTTTCTCGCCCCGTAATGACCTTGATCATGGCCACCAGGGCCTCATTGACTGGTGTCAGGATGCCGAGTTCTCGCCCACGCTTCACCACATATCCATTCAACGAATCGATCTCAGTCGGGCGCCCGGCCTTCCAGTCATCATACATAGAGGTATGGATATCCCGAATCTCCTGAGACCACCGCAGCACCTTGTCGGCCATATCCGCGCCTAGGGGCACGTGGAGCCCCGACGCGACGGACGCGACCTCGCCGACGATCTCATGGATGGTGCGCAACATTTCGGGATGATCGAGCGCCTTGGAAATACGATCGTCGATGATCACTGTCAGTGGATTGAAGACGCAGTTCCAGCACATCTTTTCCCACTTGCTACGGCGGATATCGTCTGAGATCTGGCATGGCAGCCCAGCTTGAGCGAACAGGTTGGCGATTTCTAGGACGCGATGGCTCTTCTCCCCGCTCAGTTCCCCAATGGCCGCGGCGCCGCGCTTGTAGTGCTCAATCACGCCGGGCTCGACGATTTTTGAATAGATAAAGGCCACGCCGCCCACCACGCAATTCCGTTTCAGCCTCGCGAGAATCCGATCCTCCAGATCGACACCGTTTTGGAGTGTCAAGATCACCGTCTGATCGGAGATCACCGGTTCGATCTGATCCATGACTTCATCCAGGTCGTAGGCCTTCATCGACAGGATGATGAGATTGGGACCGGGCAGATCGCGCGGATCGCCGGCCGCAAGCGGCCTGACCGTGAACGCGCCTTTTGCGCTGCGGACCGTCAGACCGCGGTCGCGAACAGCTTGGAGCGTCCTCGGCCTCAGCAAGAAGGAAACCCCGGGATGATGTTGAGCGAGATGGGCTCCGAAGAACCCACCGACAGCGCCCGCACCCACGATCATGATGCTTGTCATTGACCTCTCCGGGAATTCAGCGCGGGGCCGTACTATAGCACGCGTGAACTGCGGCCAAAAGTCCTGTAGAATCACCGAACGCCAGCGCCATGGCCGACCCCAACCTTCAACAGATCAGAGCACGACTGCGACGCGCCCGAGCGATCGCAGCCCTGACGGGCGCGGGGATTTCCGCGGACAGCGGAGTTCCTACGTTTCGTGGCGCCGACGGCCTCTGGCGAAATTTTCGCGCCGAAGACCTCGCCACGCCCGAAGCCTTTGTCCGCGATCCTCGCTTGGTCTGGGAATGGTACAACTGGCGTCGCGAGTTGATCGCCACCAAGCAACCGAATGCGGGGCATCACGGCTTGGTGAAATTGGAGCAACAGGCCGAGCGGTTTTGGCTGATTACGCAAAACGTCGATGGCCTGCATCGCGTCGCAGGCTCTGAAAGACTGTCGGAGATTCACGGCAACATTTGGATGGTGCGATGCACGAAATGCGGCAAGATTGCGGAGAACCGCGACGTGCCGATTTCCCTGCTGCCCCACTGCTCGACCTGCAAGGCGCTGGTCCGACCGCATATCGTGTGGTTTGGAGAATCGCTGGCAGCGGACGACCTGCAACGGAGCTACGATGCATTAGAATCGTGTGAAGTCCTGCTCATCATCGGAACATCGGGAATTGTGTATCCTGCGGCGTCCTTCGCTTCGATCGCCAAAGCACACGGCGCATTTATCGTCGAAATCAATCCGGATGCGACGCCCAATTCCGGCATCGTAGACATCTTACTGAAAGGCCGAGCGAAGGATATCCTCCCGGAACTTCTGCGATGACCAGACCATCGAACGACGATCGACTCCAACCAATAACCTCCCCACTGAACGGCTAGCCGGTCGACACACGATCCACCAAGGAAGGAAGCTCAGCCAGTGTGTGAATCACCAGCCCATCCTCGGGCCGGCCTTCATGCTCGCGAGAGAGTAAGATTCCCTGCATCTGGGCTTGACGAGCGCCCTCCACATCGTCCCGACGGCTGTCGCCGATATGCACGGCCTCATCCGAATCAATCGCGTGTTTCTCCAGAGCAAGTTGAAAGATCCTTGGCGCCGGCTTAGCGGCGTGGGCAAGGCTGGAGATCGTCACCGTATCAAAAAACTCTGCGAGGCCGAGGGTCCGCAACACATGAAACAGCCGCGAATCGAAGTTCGAAATGATGCCCAACTCCAAGCCCTGCCCCTTCAGTTCTTTCAGAACCGCCACGGTTTCAGGATACAGGACCCAGTGGTCGGGGCCGTCAAAGGCGCGAAAGACCTCTTCGAAGTAATCATCGAACCCCTCGAACATTCCGACTCGATAGAAGACGTTGTGGACAATGTCGAACCACCAGAGCCGTTCGCAGCGGCTGATTTCTTTGGAATCGCTCACCGCAAAGACCGGAGGAGGCGCCTCATGGAAGGCGCGTGTGAATGCGGCGTTCACGGCAGCGAGCGACTCGGGAGTTCGCCTCACCCCGTACTTTTCGGCATACCTGAGATAAATGTCCGCGACCGAGCCATTGACGTGAAACAGCGTGCCGGCAGCGTCAAAGAAGATGACCTTAATTCGGTTCATGACATGGATGAGCTGTCTGAGCGGAGCGTCCGGGGGGAAATCAGCGTTGACTTGACGCCTTGGTCGGTTGAGCGTAGGCGTTCGATGCCCTCTCGGCAGTATCCAAGCGGTAACCAACGGCATTGGCCGCAGATGCCGAACAAGCTATCACCGCTGATGTTGACACGGATGCGATCAAGCACCTGACGCCACGACAGCACTGCTCCGGCGGTCAGACCGAGCCGTGCAAGGACATCGCGATCTTGCGCCTGCATATCGACTTCCGAGTGCTCATGGTTCAACGTACAACCGGACAGCGCTCGATGAGGACAGGCCGCGCAGATAGCGTCGGGAGTATCGATCACCTCAATCGGCTGCTCGGGATGGTCATGTAAGCGGCGATGAATCGCTGCGAGGTTTTCAACAAACAGAGAGCTATACCCTTCTCCACGAAACCCCTGAAGGCACAGCAAGGTGTGGCCCCTAAGCCTCAATGGTTCCTGCCGAACGGGCTGTTGATTGAGCGTCATCATGTGGAGTTCAGGAAGGAAATTGTGCCATGACCCAGAGCGGCAGGCAAGCCCAAACACGCAAAAGTTGACGGTGGAACGGAGTTCGAATTTACTTGCGTTTGCTTTTGGGGGCCGCCGCCCGTCTGGCCTTGGCGAGAGCTTTTCTTCGGTTGATACTTTTACGGTGCTTTTTTCGCGTCTTCTTATCTTTTTCACGTCCTCGCGCCATTGCCTCCTCCTTCTGAGAATCGACGGAAATCAGGCGCGCCTGTATAGCACATCCCTCCTCCTGGGCACAAGCAAACTGTATCTCCCCCGATTCCTTGCGAGCGCTCGGAGCGCATGTTAAGATGCAACGCATTTCGAGACCCCAATACCTATGAATCTTCGGCACTTAGAGAAGACGTATGATCCCAAGCAGGTCGAAGAACGCTGGTACCGGTTCTGGACCGAGCGAGCCTATTTTCACGCCTCCGTCGATCACTCAGGAGAACCTTACACGATCGTCATCCCTCCTCCCAATGTTACCGGCTCGCTCCACATCGGACATGCACTGACCTATACCTTACAGGACATCTTGATCCGCTGGCGCCGCATGCAGGGCCGCAATGCGCTCTGGATGCCGGGAATGGATCATGCCGGCATTGCAACCCAGAATGTCGTGGAGCGCCAACTGATAGCCGATGGGTCGTCACGCGAAGCGCTAGGCCGCGACGCCTTTGTCGCACGTGTCTGGGAATGGAAAGCCAAATACGGCGGGGTCATCCTAGAGCAACTCAAACGATTGGGCGCCTCCTGTGATTGGGATCGCCTTCGCTTCACGATGGACGAAGGACTATCCGACGCGGTCCGAGAAGTGTTCGTGCGCCTCTATGAAGACGGGCTGATCTACCGCGGTGAACGTCTGATTAATTGGTGTCCTCGCTGCCTGACTGCCCTCTCGGATATTGAGGTCGAGCACGAGGATATGAAGGGGAAGCTCTATCATATTCATTATCCTTTGACTGACGATCCAGCGACTTTTCTGACCGTGGCGACGACCAGACCCGAGACCATGCTGGGGGACACGGCTGTCGCCGTGCATCCGGAAGATCCGCGTTATCGCCACTTGATCGGAAAAACGGTTCGTCTCCCCCTGACCTCCCGCGAGATTCCGATTGTCGGCGATCCGACCCTCGTCGATCGGGAATTCGGCACCGGCGTGGTCAAGATCACGCCAGCGCATGACTTCAACGACTTCGAGGCCGGCCAGCGGCATCGCCTCCCCCGACTGAAAATCCTCGATCATCGGGCTCGCCTCGATCCGAGTGGTCTTCAGGCTGCGGCAGTTGACCAGTCGGTCATCAAAGAGGTCCAACTTCTCTCGGTGATCAAAGCCAGGCCGAAAATCGAACAGGAACTTCAGTCCCGGGGGCTTCTGGTCAAAGTCGAAGATCACAAGATGGCCATCGGCGGGTGCTATCGATGCAAGACGGTCGTGGAACCGTATCTGTCCCCCCAATGGTTCGTCAAGATTCAGCCCCTGGCCGATCCGGCCATCAAGGCGGTCGAAGAAGGGCGTATCCGCTTCATTCCCGAGGGCTGGACGAATAATTATCTCGGATGGATGCGCGAGATCAAAGATTGGTGCATTTCGCGCCAAATATGGTGGGGACACCAGATCCCGGCCTGGTATTGCCGGAGTTGCCAGAGCGATGCGTTTCTTCCTTCGGCCGACGGCTCGAAATCCGTGACCATATCGTCCACGGCCAAGCCGATCGTCGCACGAACCGCGCCGACCCATTGTCCGAGCTGCGGCACGCACGAATTTATCCGAGATCCGGATGTGCTGGATACCTGGTTCTCCTCCGCCCTCTGGCCATTCTCAACGCTGGGATGGCCCGTCCGAACGCCAGACCTGAAGACTTTTTATCCTACGTCCACGCTTGTCACCGGCTTGGACATCTTATTCTTCTGGGTGGCCCGCATGGTCATGATGGGACTCAAGTTCACCGGCGACGTCCCCTTCCGCGATGTGTACATCCACGCTCTGGTCCGCGACGCTGAGGGTCAGAAGATGAGCAAGTCCAAAGGCAACGTGATCGACCCACTAAGCGTGATGGATCAGTACGGTACGGATGCCCTCCGCTTTACTTTGGCATCGATGGCCTCACCCGGCCGTGACATCAAACTCGCCGAGGAACGCATTGAAGGCTATCGAAACTTCGGGAATAAGATTTGGAACGCTGCCCGGTTTATCCTCATGAATCTCGACGGTCCACGCGAGAAGGCTTCATCCCAGGACCGTTCATTCGCCGATCGCTGGATCCTCAGTCGCCTGAATCGGGCAATTTGGGATGTCGCGAGCGCGCTTGACCACTATCGCTTCGACCAAGCCGCCAAATCGCTCTATCAATTCATCTGGCGCGAGTACTGCGACTGGTATCTTGAACTGATCAAGCCCGCGCTCACGGATAAGGCCTCCGTTGACGCCGGAAAGACTCGGGATACTCTCATCGGGTCATTTGGGGTGATCCTTCGACTGCTTCACCCCTTCATGCCCTTTATCTCCGAAGAGATCTGGCAGACGCTCCCGCAGCAGAGCGGCCAAGGTGACAGCGTCATGATTCAATCCTATCCGGTGCCGATCGCGGATTGGGAAGCGAAGGACACGGAAGCAGAATTCGCCACACTTGAGCGATTCGTCACCGCGGTTCGAACCGGTCGGGCCCTCTTGAGTTACCCGCCAGGGAAGAACCTGTCCATGTTTGGCGCGGTCAAGGATCAAACCGAGTTCGACACGTTAAAGATGCTGAAGCCTCATATCGAACACTTGGCTCGCGGGGTCGTACACCTGTCTCCAGTAGACTCATGGCCCTCGAAGGATGTCCTCCGTCTAGCGGAAGAAGGCATGACCGTGGGCCTGCTCGTTGATCAAGAGATTGATTTGAAGAAGATCTTGGAACGAATCACGAAACAACAAAAGGACGGTGCAGCGGAAACCAATCGTTTGACCGCAAAGTTGAGCAACGCCGATTTTACCGCCAAAGCTCCGGCCGAGGTCGTCGAGGACCATCAGCAACGTATTCAGACGATGACTCACCAACTGGACCTGCTCAAGAGCAGTGAGGCCCAGCTCATTGCCATGATGCGATCGCGCTCATGAGAATCAGATGAACCTCGTGCCAAAAGACCAGATTTGTGCGGCCGTCCGAATCGCGCTGACGGAGGACCTGGCGCTCGGTGATGCGACAACCGCGGCCTTGTTCCCAAGACCCGTCCAAGCGCGTGGCTCTATCGTCGCGCGTCACACCATGACCATCGCGGGGATTGCGGTCGCTCGGGAGGCTTTTGCTCAAGTTGATCCCGACATTGTTGTGATCCATGCCCTCACAGACGGCCAAGCCGTGGAGAAGGACACAATCGTGTTGACGATTGAAGGCGACGGCCGGTCTTTGCTGGCAGCGGAGCGTGTGGCGCTGAATTTTCTGCAACGTCTGTCCGGTGTCGCCACACTCACCGCGCGCTTTTGCGCGGCGGTCCGCGGCTACCGCACCCGTATCCTGGATACGCGAAAAACGACGCCTGGTCTCCGCCGCCTGGAAAAATGGGCGGTGCGGCTCGGCGGCGGATGCAACCATCGGAGTTCGCTGGGAGACGGCATTCTGATCAAAGACAATCATCTCACGCTACTCAACAGCCAGCGGATCTCGCCGGCGCAAGCCTGCCGCCTGGCCCGCGAATGCGGCCCGCATGGGCTCCGCGTCATTGTCGAAGCGCAATCAATGGATCAGGTGCGTGAGGCGGTTCGCGGCCACGCGGACGTCATCCTGCTGGACAATATGACGGTCTCTCAGGTCCGAGATGCCCTGGCGGTGATTAAGGGACGCGCGGTAGTGGAGGCATCGGGCGGCATCACTCTGGAGACGGTCCGAGACATGGCCGCGGCCGGGGTCGACTACGTCTCCCTCGGAACGCTCACGCATTCGGCCCCCGCCGCTGATCTGAGCATGGACATCGTGGCTATTAAATCACGCAGACCGCGCCGAGTCCGGACGCGCGCATGAAATCAGTTGTTCCCGCATTTCAACCGTTGACCACTCATGCGATCCGTACCGCCTTATCCACGAATATCTTCGGACGCATGCTTCATCTGTTGGATGAAGTCCCCTCGACAAATACCGTGGCCGCCCGTCTTGCCCAGGATGGCGCCCTGCACGGAACCGTGATCGTCGCAGAAGCACAGTCGGCCGGCCGAGGCCGCTTGGGGCGTCTGTGGCACTCCCCACCTGGAAAGAACCTCTACTGCTCAATCATTCTACGCCCCCATCCACTGCCCGGCCAGCTACCATTGTGGCTTTCCTGGATCCCCTTGCTCTCTGCTGTTGCCGCCGCACGTACCGTCCAAGTTGTGGCCGCTCTCCATCCCTCCGTGAAATGGCCGAACGATATCTTTGTTGGTCCCCGCAAGGTCGGCGGGCTCCTCTGCGAAAGCAGCGGCGCCGGAACCCCCAGTATCTTTGTCGTCGTGGGCATCGGCTTGAATGTCAATATTCGGGCACACGACTTCCCCGAAGAGCTTCGGAACCGGGCGACGTCCATGGCGATCGAAGCCAACCGCCCGTTTGATCGGACAAGCGTTTTGAGCGCTCTCCTTTCAGAACTGGAAATCAGGTATGAGACCTTGGTGTCCGGACACTTCACAGACCTCGTGGACGAATACCGGATGCGTTGTTCCACACTCGGCCGGCGGGTTCGGATTTCCCTGGTCGGGGAAGACACGCTCGAAGGATGGGCCGAGTCCATCGCCGCGGACGGCTCGCTCAAGATCGTGCGTGGCGGGTCATCAGCCGGCCCACACGGTGAGGAAATTGTTGATGTTCGAGCGGGAGATGTCGTGCATCTCCGGTAAATGGCGGTATGACGTGAATCGTGAGCGACTTTTCGTTCGTCGCGAAGCTGCCTGGGTTCACAATATGATTCGCGGTTAACGAATAATTGGTTTCAATGCTGCTGGCCATCGATATCGGCAACTCCAACGTTCTCTGGGGAATCTACGAGAAGGAAGCACTCAGGGGGCATTGGCGCATCGCGACCGATTCCTCCAAAACCGCTGATGAATATGGGCATTTGTGCCTCGGGCTCCTCGAGACCGCCGGGATCAGATCAGAGCTCATCACCGGCGCAATTCTTGCCAGTGTAGTGCCCTCCCTCACCGCGACCTTTGAGGAAATGGTCGAAACCTATTTTCACCAACTCCCCCTGATCGTATCCGCCGACCTGGATTCCGGCCTGACGCTCAACTACCCAAACCCTGGAGAAATCGGGAGCGACCGAATCGTCAATGCGGCGGCGGCCTATGCGCGTTACCAGGGCACGTTGATCATCGTCGATTTCGGCACAGCCACGACCTTTTGCACGGTCAGTCATTCCGGGGAATATCTGGGCGGAGTGATCGCGCCAGGGCTCGGCATCGCCGCCGACGCGCTGTGCTCTCGCACCGCTAAACTCCCTAAGGTCGATCTCGTCCGCCCCAAAAGCGTCATTGGCAAAGATACCGTCAGCAGCATCCAGTCGGGTCTGATTTTCGGCTATGCGGGCCTCGTGGATGAACTGGTGACTCGCATCCAGGCCGAGCTGGGTCAGAAAGCCAGAGTGATTGCCACGGGAGGACTGGCGACGCTCATCGCGCCTGAATCCCGTACCATTCAAGAAGTCAGACCGTTCTTGACGCTAGAAGGACTGCACCTGCTCTACCGAAGAACTCGCGGAGAGAGCTAATACGCGAATTCCTTCAAGCCGAAACAAAATCACGGGAAGCGGTTGACTTTAGAAGCCAAGTGGCTATCTCCCTCCAGAATAGGAGCCTTGCGTGAACAAGAGACAAGAAAACGATCGGATAATCAGTGGCTTAGACAAAGAAGAGAACGCGGAGTCAACCGCCGAGGAGGGTGAGGGTTTATCGGCCCCCCTATCCGAACCGGCTGAGGTTGAACAGGCTCTTTCCGCAAAGGCTGAAGAAATTCAGGCGCTTCAGGATAAGTATCTACGTCTCGCGGCCGAGTTCGATAACTACAAACGGATCGCGGCGCGAGATCAGCGAGAGCAGGCCAAATTTGCCAATGAACAGGTGTTGAAGGAGCTGTTGCCCGTGATCGATAACCTCGAACGGGCCATCGGACACTCCAAGAACAGTTCCGGCAGCGATGGACTGATACAAGGCGTTGAATTGACGTTGAAGCAATTTATCGAGACTCTGGGCAAGTTCGGCGTCAAACCGATTCAGAGCGTGGGGAATGGGTTTGATCCCTCCCGACACCAGGCTGTGGCCCACGTCAAATCACCGGGAGCGGCTGAAAACACTGTGGTTGAGGAATACCAAAAAGGATACCTGTTATACGATCGGATCTTGCGGCCGGCAATGGTCGCCGTTGCAGCCGGTCCGACGGAATCGAACGGCGCGCCAAGCGAGGCTCCGCATGCCGCGCACTGAGGAAGGAGAGCATCATGGGTAAAGTCATCGGTATCGACTTAGGAACGACCAACTCGTGCGTCTCGATCATGAGCGGTGGAGATCCCATCGTCATCGCCAACGCGGAAGGCGGTCGAACGACTCCCTCAGTCGTGGCAATCACGGATAAAGGCGAGCGCCTCGTCGGCCAGATTGCCAAACGCCAAGCCATCACCAACCCGGAGAATACGATCTTCTCGATCAAGCGGCTCATCGGGCGGAAGTACAACAACCGCCAGGTGCAGGAAGCCCTCAAGCGTCTTCCGTACAAGGTGACGGAGGCGAGCAACGGCGACGCTCACGTCGAAATCCGCGGGAAACAATACAGCCCTGCTGAAGTCTCCGCTATGATTCTTCAGAAGATGAAACAGACGGCGGAAGATTATCTGGGCGAGAAAGTTACCGATGCGGTCGTCACCGTCCCGGCCTATTTCAATGACTCCCAGCGGCAAGCGACCAAGGACGCCGGGCGGATCGCCGGGCTGAACGTGTTGCGGATCATCAACGAGCCGACTGCGGCGTCGCTGGCCTACGGCCTCGACAAGAAAAAGGACGAACGAATCGCCGTCTTATGACCTGGGCGGCGGAACCTTCGATATTTCCGTTCTCGAAGTCGGTGAGGGTGTGTTCGAGGTGAAAGTCCACTAACGGCGATACGTATCCTCGGTGGCGACGACTTCGACCAACGGATCATGGATTGGCTCGTGACGAGTTTAGGAAGGATCAGGGAGTCGATCTGCGCAAGGACCGCATGGCTCTCCAGCGGCTGAAAGAGGCCGCCGAAAAGGCCAAGATCGAACTCTCCTCTTCCCAGGAAAGCGAGATCAATCTTCCGTTCATCACGGCCGACGCCAGTGGTCCCAAGCACTGGTCATCAAGCTGACTCGCGCGAAGCTCGAACAATTGGTCGATGACCTCATTCAGCGGACCGTCGAGCCGTGTAAGAAAGCGCTTGGGGACGCCGGCGTGACCGCTCGCGACATCGAAGAAGTCGTGCTCGTAGGCGGTATGACCCGCATGCCGAAGGTCATCCAGGTGGTCCGCGATTTCTTCAGCAAGGAGCCGCACAAAGGGGTCAATCCGGACGAAGTTGTTGCGATTGGCGCCGGCATTCAAGGCGGCGTGCTGAAGGGCGACGTGAAGGATGTGCTGCTTCTGGATGTCACGCCGTTGACCCTCGGGATCGAGACATTAGGCGGTATCTTCACGCACTTGATCGAGCGCAACACGACCATCCCGACAAAGAAAAGCCAGATCTTCTCCACCGCAGCCGACAATCAAAGTGCGGTGACGATCCGAGTCTTCCAGGGCGAGCGGGAAATGGCGAACGACAACAAATTGCTCGGTCAGTTCGACCTTGTCGGTATTCCGCCTGCTCCTCGCGGCATGCCACAGATAGAGGTGACCTTCGACATCGATGCGAACGGCATCGTCCATGTAGCCGCGAAAGACCTCGGCACGCAGAAGGAGCAATCTATCAAGATTACCGCCTCCAGTGGGCTCAGCAAGGAAGAGATCGAGCGGATGGTTAAGGAAGGCCAGTCGCATACAGAAGAGGATAAGAAGCGGAGACGAGTGGCCGAGGCCCGCAATCAGGCCGATACTTTGATCTATGGCACGGAGAAGAATCTCACCGAACACGGGGATAAGATCGGAGAAGACGACAAGACCAAGATCAAAGACGCGATCGCGGTCCTCCGCAAGGCGATGGAAGGTGATGAGCCGGGCGCAATTGAATCCGCCGTGCAATCTCTCACGACCGCTTCACACAAGTTGGCCGAGGAGATGTACAAGAAGGCGTCGGCCACGTCGGCCGGCGAAAGCGCAGGGCCTGGCGGCGCAGACGGCCAGGGCAACGTCGACGGGTCCGCGAAGACTGACGAAAAGGTCGTCGATGCGGAATTCGAAGAAGTAGACAAAGATAAAAAGTAAGGTACAATGTCGCTGGAAAAACGCCGGGTTATGCCCATCATGACCCGGCGTTCGTTCACCTTCATCCCAAATGGCACACGTGGCTAAACGCGACTACTACGAGATCCTCGGCGTTGATCGTCAGGCGGCCGACGACGACTTGAAGAAAGCGTTTCGCAAGCTGGCCCGCCAATGCCATCCCGATCTTCAGACCGGAGAGCAGCAGAAAAAGGCCGCGGAAGAGAAGTTCAAGGAACTCAACGAAGCTTACGAGGTCCTCAGCGACCAGGAGAAACGCCGGCGATATGACCTGTTCGGACATGCCGCGGGACAGCAAGGATTGCGGCGGCGGGTTCGACAGCGATTTTGGCCGCGGCGGGTTCGGCGATGTATTCAATGACATCTTTGAAGACTTTTTCGGCGGTGGTGCACGCAGCGGACAGCGCGTCGAGCGAGGAACCGACCTCCAGTACAACCTCGAGCTGTCCTTCGAGGAGGCCGTCTACGGAAAGGAAGCCAAGCTCAAGATCCCGCGCTGGGAAGTCTGTGAGAGTTGCCACGGGACCGGCGCTCGTTCATCGGCAGCCATCAAGGCATGCGCAACCTGCAAGGGAGCGGGCCAGCTCCGCTTTCAGCAAGGATTCTTCAGCGTCAGCCGTCCCTGCACCACGTGCGAGGGCGCCGGGCAGATCATTACGGACCCCTGTGGGACCTGTCGGGCGAAGAAACGCATCTACCGCGAACGGGTTCTCTCAGTGAACATCCCGGCGGGAATCGAGTCGGGCATGCGGCTGCGTCTTTCCAATGAAGGAGAGCACGGGATCAACGGAGGTCCTCCAGGAGACCTGTTCGTCGCCATCACGGTCAAGCCCCACCCCGTCTTTACGCGAAAAGCGAATGATATTGTCTGTGATGTTCCGGTCTCGTTCGTCACGGCGATTCTGGGGGGAAAGGTCGAAGTCCCAACTCTCAAGGGCAACACTGTGATCAAAGTGCCCCCCGGCACGCAACATGATAAGACCTTGCGTCTAAGAGGTCTAGGGGTACCCAGCCTCAAGGGGCACCAGACCGGCGATCAGATCTTCAAGGTGAAGATCCAGCTTCCCTCCAAGTTGACGCCCAAGCAGAAGGAGCTGTTGACCGAATTCGCCAAAGAAAGCGGGATGTCCATGGATGGTGAAGGGGATGGATTTTTTGATAAGATGAAGACGTTCTTTGAATGACCGTCGCAACCCGCAAACGACCACCATCTTCCCTCTTCCATGCCCGTCTTCTTCATCTCTCCTGACGCAATCCGACACGGAACGGTGACCATCACCGGGCCGCTCCTCGATCACTTGCGAGCCAGTCTTCGCACGCAGGACGGCGAAGAACTCTGGGTCATGGACGGACTGCGACAACGCTATCGCGTCCGTGTCAAACACATCGACCGCCGGGAATTATGCGGTCAAATCCTTGAACAGAAGACCGCTCCTATCCGGACCAGTCCCACCGTCACGCTGGGCCAGGCCATGCTGAAGGGCGAACGCATGGAATGGGTCGTACAAAAGGCGACTGAACTGGGGATAGCCGCCCTTGTCCCGCTCCTTACGGCTCGCGTCATCACGCGTCCCAGGTCGGAGCGGCTGAAACCGCTGCAGGCGCGGTGGCAGCGCATCGCATTGGAAGCCTCTCAGCAAGCCGAGCGATGGGATATTCCGGTGATCTCTTCTTGTCTCTCTGCTTCTGACTTCTTTGCCACATCCGCATCCACCGGCCTGAGGCTCATTCTCAGGGAACGAGAGTCAGGAGAAAGCCTGCAGACCATCATCCTGCCGGCTGGGTCGGACCAGAGCATTATTCTCGCGGTGGGACCTGAAGGCGGATGGGAACAAGAAGAACTTCATCATGCTGCAGAACACGGGTTTATCCCGGTTACCCTCGGCACACGTGTGCTCCGAGCGGAAACAGCCGCTATCGCCGCCGCGAGTATCCTGCAGAGCCGTCTGGGAGAGCTGTGAGGAGAAAGCCGGCCTTCAGCATCTTGAAAGCCGAGGCTGGTAGTTACACGCTGATGGCTTTATTGCGCGGCGATGATCTGCAAAATCGTTCCCTTCTCTCCACTTGCCCACCCGCGGGTCGGATTGGGAAACGAGAGCCCGAAGAGCGAATTTTTCAACCGATTTTCCTGCTCGATCCATCGACCTCCCCCGTCAGTGGTTCGCAAAATGGCCCCATGTTCCCCGACAATCCAACCTGTCTTTGCGTCGGTGAAGCGAACGCGCAGCAGATCGGTCAGTTTCGAGCAGGTTTGAAGGCAGGGCATCGTGCGATCGATCCACCGTTGACCCCCGTCGATGGTCTGGAACATGGCACCGGCGTTACCCACAGCCCATCCATTCATGGCATCTGTGAAAAAAACGTCAAAAAACGTGGCCGCGGTCATGAGATCCTGCCCCGTCCAGGTTCGACCGCCGTCTTCAGTGACGAGGATGGTTCCCAAAGCTCCGACCGCTCCGCCGTGCTCTGCGTCGACAAAGTGAATGGAGTACAGAATCGAGTTCGTTCCGCTGCTTTGATCAGTCCAGTTCAGTCCTCCATCTTCCGTGCGAAGAATCGTCCCACCCGCGCCAACTACCCAACCAGAAGAGGGGTTGAAGAAAAAGACACCATAGAGCGCGGACTGGGTTCCACTCACCTGCGGTACCCATGTTTGTCCGCCGTCTTTGGAATAAAGGATAGTGCCGTTCGACCCTACCACCCAACCGCGCTGCTCGTCGGCAAAGAACACTCCGGTCAGCAATGCCTGGGTTCCGCTCAAAACCGACTTCCAGTGTTTGCCTCCATCCACGGTCCTCAGAATGCTTCCACCGGAGCCAACCGCCCAGCCTGCGCGCGGATTGAAGAAATGCACACCCAGGAGCGTAGCCTCGGTCCCGGATTTTTGAAGAGCCGGTCTAGGCGTCGGCCCTTCAGCAGCGGATCCCTCGCCCAGCGTTCCGATATGAATCAGCGCTCCGAAGGTGAAAGCCGCCATGATCAGGCGCCATCTTAGGAACATCATCAATCCACCCGAAGCGGAGCGGTATCATCGAAGTAGCCCTGCTCCGGAAGCCCCTTGGCTTCAACGGTGAATTGTCCCGCTTCCACACTCACCCATCGTTTGGGTGTACAACACGTCCCGTCGGGCAATAGATCCCACGAACCTCGACGCACCACCAAAGGCCCAGTCATGGAATCGGCAAGAAACTCATGTTGTTTGGCGATCCCGAACGCATGACGATGCGGGACCTTTGCTTTGATCTCCGTGTCGGTCCACGAGACGATGATCGCCGCCACGCTATTGAAGAGCACCTCGCTGCGGGACACATTCTCTCGCAACTGGATCGGTACGAAATCATGTCCCCCTTCGTTGAGCCCCGGCTGCGTAGCCTCCGTCGTTTTCAGGAAGTTACCGAAGTTGCTCCCTTTGATCGTCACAATATCATCCAACCCAGCGGAGGCGGGCGAGAACGACTCGACCCTCGGGGTGATCACCGTAAAGGTCCCTGCTTCAGCCGAAACAATGCCGGTTTCGGCGCAACACGATCCGTCCGGCTTCGGGGTCGTCGCTCCGCGCCGCACGACCACCGGGCCACTTTTCGCGCTGTAGGGCACCCAGACATCAATCCGATTGTCATGCCACCGGTAGATAATGGCCGGCACGCCCCCGAAATCTACCCCGTTCTCTCCCTTATTGAAGTCCACAAACGCAAACGGCGTGGACCCGCTTTCGGAATACAGACCGAAGTTCTCCCCGGTAATTGTGACTAGGGTTCCGATAGGAGCATTGGCGGGAGACAGGCCGGTCGCTTTCGGCTCGCGCACTGTGAATTCGCCCAGTGTTCGGCTGCTCTTCCCCCGTCTCAGCACCAGCGGTCCGCTGCTCGCGTTCAGCGGAACGTGTGCCACGATCAGCACATCCGTCCATTGCGCGATCGATGCGGGCTTGTCACTAAACAAGATCGTGTCTCCGGGAGACCGTGTCGCTCCGAAGTTTTTGCCGAACAACACGACCTTCGTCCCCGCCGGCCCTGAGGTCGGATCGACGCGAATGGCGGGTATGACATCTACCGAGGCGGCATTACTGACGGTGTACTCAACCGGTGCGCAACAGGACCCGTCGGGCAGCGGATCGGAGGAGGCCAGCCGAACGACGATGTCGCCCGATGCGGCATTGGCGGGAACCTCCACTTCGATCTTGTCATTCCGCCATCGACGAATCTTGGCCGGCACGCCGCTGATCAAGACATCATTAACACCGAACATCGTGTTGGGGTCTTTCGACCCCGCCGTATTACCGAAATGGGAGCCGGTAATCTGGAGAATCGCGCCAGGCTCGGCCGTCGGTGGCGTCACGGCTTCAATCGTTGGCTGCTGAAGAGTAAAGGTCCCCCCGACGATCTTCTTTTTTCCCCTCAGCACTTCCACCGGTCCGGTAGTGGCCCGCAGCGGAACCTTGACCACGATAAGATTGGGCTCCCATCGCTGGATCAGCGCGGGCGTCCCATTGAAGAGCACGCGATTTTCCTGAGTTGACCGAAAGGGGCCGAAGCCTTTCCCGTCGATGCCGACCGTCGCCCCAGGGGCTGCCGAGTTCGGATTCAGGCTGGTCTCGGCCCACCCCGACGCGACAAACGCGGGGACCGACAATCCGACGAACACTATGACGGCGAACCACATTGTCGACTCCTAGCTGACTGGATAACCACTACGCGAAGACGTGACATCCCTTTGACACGGATGGAGGCTAGAGATCAGAGCGAGGAATCACCGGTTGCGAAGGGCGTAGGACACTATAACAAGCGCTCTTTTTTCTTGTCAACCGCTGGAACCGGGATGAGACGGACTTGAACGATCATTTCGATTTCGATCGGGGCATTGAGCGGTAACTCGGCCGCGCCGAGAGCCACACGAGCGTGGCGACCAGCTTCGCCGAAAATCCTCACGAGTAGATCCGACGCGCCGTTGAGCACCGCCGGATGCTGCACAAATCCCTCCGCCGATGCAACATGTCCCACCATCCGAACTACTTGCTTGACCCGGTCGAGTGTCCCCAATTCCTGTTTGATGACCGAGAGAGCGTTGAGCAAAGCGACCTTCGCCGCCTCATAGCCCTGCTCCACGGTCAGATCCTTGCCGAGTTTACCCACCATCAGAAGGCGCCCGTCCCGCAACGGAATCATGCCACTCAAAAAGAGCAGGTCCCCGGCCTGTACTGCCGGAATATACGTGGCCAAGGGCTTGGGGGGCACTGGCAGCGTGATCCCAAGTTGGGTGAGCGCGTGTTCGAACGATATGCCGGACCCTTTCTCTTTATCCAACATAGCCGCGAGAACCTCGTCCGATCAAGGTGTGTGGCTCGGATTCATAATCAGCCCGCATTATCCGGACAGGAGCGCGTCGAGAAAACTGTCTCCGTTCGAAAGCATGGTGCCTCCTAATGCGTCCGTGATGGTCTGGCCGAGATCGGAGAAGGTCCGACGGATTCCCAGATTCACCCCGCGAGCAAGGCGGGGACCGTGGATGAGCAAGGGCACGTATTCACGAGAATGATCCATGCCTGGTGTGGTCGGATCGTTGCCATGGTCGGCCGTCAGGATGAGGGCATCACCCGGCCGCAAAGCGGTCAACAGGTGTGGAAGTCGACGGTCAAAAGCCTGCAAGGCCTTCGCATATCCCGGCGCATCGTTTTGATGGCCATACAGAGTGTCGAGGTCGACCAAATTGACAAAGACCAACCCCCGCGCGACATGCTTCAGCACCTTCATGGTTTCGTCCACCGCAGCAGAATCGCTTGTCGTGTGAATGGAACGCGTCAGCCCACGACCGGCGAACAGATCCTCAATCTTACCGATCCCGACGACTGGGTGGCCGGCCCGCCAGAGGACATCAAGCATCGTGCGTTCCGGTGGCTCAACCGAGAAATCACGACGGGCGGGCGTCCGAACGAAGGCGCCCGGGGTTCCTCGAAACGGACGGGCGATGACCCGGCTCACCTGATGGGGCGGACGCAGTAATTTCCGTGCGACGCGGCACAGGCCGTACAGCTCTTCGACCGGAATCACCTCCTCATGCGCCGCTAATTGAAACACGCTGTCCGCGCTGGTATAGACGATCAGCGCACCGGTCCGCATGTGTTGCGCGCCCAGTTCTTCAATAATGTGGGTTCCGGACGCGCGCCGATTGCCGATAATCTTCCGGCCGATCGCCTCTTGAAACGGGTCGATCACCTCAGGGGGAAAGCCATCCGGATAAGTCGGAAAGGGGCTCGCCAGGAGCAGCCCAGCAATTTCCCAATGCCCGGTCGTCGAATCCTTTCCTGTCGACAACTGGGCCATCTTCCCGAAGCAGCCGTCCGGATTTCCGACGCGACGTATCCCGGTAAACGTTCCGACGTGTCCCAACCCAAGCGCTTCCATTGACGGCAGCGCCAGACCCCCGACTGCAGCCGCGACATGAGACAGGGTATTGGCGCCGATGTCGCCGTAAGCAGCGGCATCCGGCAATTCCCCGACGCCGAGGCCATCAAGAACGATGAGGATAACTCGATTAATCACGGCGTCACTATAGCAGAAGGCCTCTCCGCCATCTAGAGACGGAAGAGACGCTCGCTAGTCGGCCGCCCATGTGAGGTATCTGAAGAGAAAGCCGAGATCTGGAGCAGGAGGCTCAGGCAGCTCTTAAGAATCTCTTTCGGATCAGCCAGGCCAGCCCCGTGCAGAGCAGGATCGCTGAGGAAGGTTCCGGATTTTGAATCAGGACTCCGTTCGAAGCAAAGACACTAACCGAGCCACCGCTCGTTAACACGAACGGCGCGGGCGCCGTGCCTGTCGAGATCAGCGGCGCGGCCGCACCGGTGAAGGGAAAGGGATTGAAGACGCTCGTATTGCTGGAGACCAACGGTGCGGCTGCTCCCGCCGTTGGAAATGGATTGAAGATGCTGCCGGTCCCCGTCGTGAGAGTCGGCGTGGGCGTGCTGGCCGCAGCGGCGGCGCCACCGGCTCCACTACTGCCGGCCGACACGAAGGGCGCGGGCGCGCTCCCTGAGTTCACGGTGCTCGTCGAGGTGAGCAATGAGTTCACGGTGCTCATCGAGATGAGCGATAGGGCGAGCGCCTTAAATCCGTTTCCGTTCACCGTTATCACCAGGGTGTCCGGACTGACCGCAATCGTGGCTGCGCGAGCCTGAGGCTCTGTCTCATCATCGCCCTCCGCAAGGATCTGCGAGCCGCCAAGCAGTGGCAGATCGCGGACGACGTGCGCAACAGTCTGGCCGCGGCCGGGATCGAGCTGCGCGACACCCCTGCCGGCACCGTCTGGGAGCTGCGCACGTAAAGAGCTACGATCCACGTCACCAGACCCGGGAGGAGGACCCCATGCCCTACGACCTGCTGATCAAGAACGGCCGCATCATCGACGGCTCGGGCCGGCCCGCCTTCCACGGCGACGTCGGGGTGGCCCAGGGAAAGATCGTGGAGCTCGGGCGCCTCGACGGACCCGCGCGGCGGGTCATCGAGGCCGACGGGCGGGTCGTCTCGCCGGGGTTCGTGGACAACCACTGTCACTACGACGCGCAGGTCCTCTGGGATCCGCTCTGCACCTTTTCGTGCCACCACGGCGCCACCAGCGTCATCATCGGCAACTGCTCGCTGGCCCTCGCGCCCGTGAAGGCCGCCGAGCGCGAGAAGCTGGCCGGGATGCTCTCCTACGTCGAAGCGATTCCCATGGACGTGCTGGACGCGGGCGTGCCGTGGACGTGGGAGACGTTCCCCGAGTACATGAGCGCCGTCGGCCAGCGGCTCGGCGTGAACGTCGGCACGCTCGTCGGCCACTCCGCCGTCAGGCTCTACGCGATGGGCAAGGACTGCTCGGAGCGTCCGGCCACGGACGCCGAGCTCGAGACGATGCGGCGCGTGGTGCGAGAGGCGCTCGAAGCGGGCGCCCTCGGGCTCTCGATCACCCGCAACATGAACCACTTCGACATCGCGGGGACGCGGATTCCCGCGGCCGTGCGCGCCGGAGTCGGAGCTGTTCGCGCTGACCGACGTGCTCCGCGAGGTCGGCACGGGCGTGATCCAGTGCGGCGGCGGGACCAACCCCGAGCTGAAAGACCGCCTGCTGAGCCGGATCTCCCAGGCCTGCGGCCGTCCGGTGATGTACAACACCCTCGTCGAGCAGGCGCGTCACCCCGGGCGGTGGCGCCAGCACCTGTCGCACGTCGAGCAGACGGCCCGCCAGGGCATCCGGGCGGTGCCGCTCTGCAATCCCGGGAGCGTCGTGCAGCGGTTCACGATGAAGAACTGCCAGGTGTTCCGGAGCATGCCCACCTGGCTGCCGATCCTCCAGGGCTCCGATGCCGAGAAGATGCGCGCCTATCGCGATCCGGAGGTCCGCGCGAAGCTCCGGGTCGAGGTCGACGGCCCCCAGGCTCCGGACCCGAGCTTCTCCAGGCGCTGGGACCTGATGATCGTGGAGGAGCCGCAGCTTCCGAAGAATCGCGGCCTCGAAGGTCAGAGCGTGGCGGAGATCGCGAAGGCCCGGGGACAGCATCCGCTCGATGCGTTCCTCGACCTGGTCGTCGAGGAGGACCTGAACACGGTGTTCACGCTCGGGGAGAACAACACCGACACCGAGGCGGTCGCGCAGATCCTCGGAAGCCCCTACGCCGTCGTCGGCCTCTCCGACGGAGGCGCGCACGTGCAGTTCCACTCGAACGTGTCGAACTCCACCCGCTTGCTCGGCCACTGGGTGAGGAACAAGGAGATCATGCCGCTCGAGCTGGCGGTGCGCCGGCTGACCTTCGACTCGGCGACCGCCTTCGGCATCTACGATCGCGGGCTCGTGCAGCCGGGGATGGCGGCGGACCTCGTCATCTTCGATCCCGATACCGTGCAACCGGTCACGGAAGACGTGGTGCACGACTTCCCGAACAACGGCTGGCGGATGCGGGAGCTGGCCGAGGGCATCCACTACACCGTGGTGAACGGCGAGGTGCTCCTCGAGAAGGGGACGCACACGGGAAGCTACCCGGGCCGCGTGCTGCACAACGCCCGGTATCAGAACGGTCGAGGCTGATCGCCGACCGCATCACGCGAAGGCCGTACGCCGCAATCCCGACGGCCGTCGAGCGGAGCTCGGCGGCCGTCGGCGCATCACCAGGAGGAACAGATGGATCTCGAGCTTCGTGGCCGTACGGCCGTAGTGACCGGATGCAGCGTCGGCATCGGGCGGGAGATTGCTCGCATCCTTGCTGCGGAGGGCGCGGCGACTCTGGTCACCGCGCGACGGGGGGACCTCTTGAAGACGCTGCAGGACGAGATCGAGGCGGCAGGATGCGTGCGCCCACACGCGCTGGCCATCGATCTCGCCGACCGCGCGGCGCCCGCGCGCGTCCGTGACGAGGCCCTCGCGCGGCTCGGACGCGTGGACATCCTCGTGAACAACGCCGGCGGCTCGCGGCCCACCGCGGTCGACGCCCCCGACGACGTGTGGGACGAGTCGTTCGCCATCAACTTCAGCGCGGTCCGCAGGCTCACCCAGGGGCTCCTGCCCAGCATGATCGAGCGCCGCTGGGGCCGGATCATCAACGTGACCGGATCGTCGGAGCCCGCGGGCACCAACGCGGCGGGGCCGGCCAAGGCCGCCGTGCACGCCTGGTCGAAGGGGCTGTCACGCGACGTGGGCCGCCACGGCATCACGGTGAACTGCCTCGCGCCGGGGCGGATCCACAGCGAGCAGATCGATCAGCGCCTGCATCCCACGCCCGAGAGCCGGGAGCAGTTCGCCCGCCAGATCCCGCTGGGCTACTTCGGCGATCCCTCGGACATGGCCTATCTGGTGGCGTTTCTGTGCTCGCCGAAAGCGCGCTACATCACCGGCGAGCGCATCCACGTCGACGGCGGCCTCCGCCGCGCCTACTGAACCTCCTGAGCTCGGAGGGACATACGCGCATGGTTCTCGAGATTGGCAAGATTCACACGGTTGTCGGGACTGGGAAGGAAGGCTACGCCGGCGACGGTGGCCCGGCGACGCAGGCGCTCATTGGCGAAGCCTACGGGTGTGACTTCGACAGCAAGGGCAACCTCTATATCTGCGACGGACGCAACCACACCGTCCGTCGCATCGACAAGGAGTCCGGCATCATCACGACCGTCGCGGGCAGCGGACGTCAGGGCTACTCCGGAGATGGCGGCCCGGCAACCGAGGCGACCCTGAATAACCTGTACTCGCTCCAGGTCGATCGCAACGGCGATATCTACATCGTCGACCGGCTGAACGCCGCCATCCGCAAAGTCGACGCGGCCACTGGCATCATCACCACGGTGGCGGGGACCGGCACACCTGGCTACGGTGGCGACGGCGGCCCTGGAGTGTTGGCCCAGTTGCGGGAGCCGAACGATTGCTTCCTGGATGGCAAGGGCGGCCTGCTCATCGCGGATATTCAGGACCAGCGGGTACGCCGTCTGGACCTGAAGACCGGCATCATCACGACCTTCGCCGGTAACGGGGAGAAGCAACGGACCGGGGATGGGAAACCCGCCACGCAAGCCTCCATCATGGGTGCCCGGGCGGTCTGCATGGACAGCAAGGGGAACACCTACATCTGCGAGCGCGAGGGCAACGGCGTCCGGAAAGTGGACACCAACGGGATCATGTCCACCTTCGCCGGCACCGGCGAGCGCGGGTACGGCGGTGACGGCGGCCCCGCCCTCGCCGCCACCTGGGGTGCGCCCAAGGCCATTCGGTGCGACCGTCAGGACAACGTCATCGTCGTGGATACGGAGAACCATGCGATCCGCCGCATCGATGCCGTGACCGGCATTGCGACCACGATCGCCGGTGGGCACCGGGGAGGCGATGGCGACGGCGGACCTGCCACGCACGCCGGCCTGGAGCGTCCGCACGGCTGCGGGATAGACCCACAGGGGCATCTGTATATCGCCGACGGGATGAATCACCGGGTGCGGGTTGTGGGTCTACGGTAAAGAGGTCCCTCACTTGTCCAGCCAGACCTTCTTGTAGAGGACTTTCCACTCGGCGTTGTAGACGTAGTCCTTCATCCACGGTTGCGCGACCTCGTAGAACGGGGAGCCGGAGACCGTGTTCCAGTAGAGCTTGTCGGCCATGAACTCCTGAAACTCCTTGGCGATGGCCTTGCGCTTCGCCGGGTCCAACTCTCGCGCGTAGCGGACGTAGTAGTCGTCCACCTTGGTGTCGGTGTGCCGCGTGGTGTTCCACCCCGCGGCGGTGTGCGACAGGAGCGTGTTCTGGTCCAGGGTGAACAGCGACGCGAGGTCCTCGACGTACATGTCGAACGGCCCATCCAGCGTGGCCACGTTCATCCAGCTCACCTTGTCGACCAGCTTGATGTTCACCGTCACGCCGATCCGGGCGACCTGTTCCTTGATGACGGTGGCAATCACGCTGAACACGCTCTTCTCGGTGTTCGTCATCAGCTCGAACGTCAGCGGCTTCTGGGGACCGTACCCGGCCTCGGCGAGCAGCGCCTTGGCTTTCGCCGGATCGTACGGGCACAGGTGGGTGACGTCCGCGGTGTCCGGAGTCCCCGGCGGGATGATGCCGACCCACGGGGTCGCCTGGCCCTTGAAGGCGATCTTCACGATCTCCTTGCGGTCGATGCCGTAGCAGCCGATCGCCTTGCGGACCCTGATGTCGCTGAAGATCGGATGCGGCGCGCGGTCCTTCGACATCGGCTTCGCGTCCTTCGGGACCGTGACCTTCATCATCGCCACCATCGGGGTCGTCTCTTTGCCGGTCATGATCCGGGCGCGGGGACTCTGCGCCTTGAGCGTCTCGACGTGCTCCGGCGAGAAGTCGACGATGAAGTCGATCTCTCCGGCCTTGAAGGCGGCCATCTGCGTGACGGGGTCCTTGATCACGCGGATCACGACGCGATCGAGATAGGGGAACCCCTGATCCCAGTACTTGTCGAAGCGGTCCATCACCAGGTGGCTGCCCTTCACCCACTCGACGAGCCGGAAGGGCCCGCATCCCACCACGGCTTCCGGCTTTCCGCTCCTTCGCTCCTCGAGCGTGTACTTCTGCGTGGCGGTCGGCGAGTAGAACACGAGTCCCATGCGGTACGCGGCCAGCATGTGCAGCATGAACCCGTACGGCTCCTTGAGCCGGATCTGCACCGTGGACGGATCGAGCACCTCGACCGAGTGCACGACCGGTTCGTAGTAGACCCGCATGCTGGACCGGGTCGCCGGATCCATGAGGCGATCGATGCTGAACTTGACGGCAGCCGCGTCGACCGTGGTGCCGTCGTGGAACAGGACGTTCTTCCTGAGCTTGAAGGTGTAGAGGAGCGCGTCGGGCGAGATCTGCCACGATTCGGCGGCGTCCGGGACGAACTTGCCGTCGGGCGTGATGCCGAGAAGCCCGCAGCCGATGTTCATGGCGACCCAGTTCAGCTCGTAGCCGGGCGCGGTGTGGAAATCGAGGTTCGAGATCTCGTTGCCGTACGAGACGCGCAGCGTGCCGCCGCGCTTCTGGGCGTCTGCCGTCGTGACGTCGGAGAGGATGAGGGCGAGGGCCAGGGCGGCCGCCGTTCCGAGCACGAGAGGACTCGAGCGCATGGCGTGACTCCTTCCCGAGAGTCGAGCTCTATGTCTCTTACGCTCCGTCGCTCAGCATCCGAACCGTCTCACCCCCTTTCAGATTGCGCCCCGGCTCCGCGCGGCCGACGCGCCGGCGAGGCGGCCGAACACGGCGCCCGAGACGAGCCCGGCGCCGCTCGGGTAGTTGAAGTAGAAGATCCCGCCGACCATCTCGCCGGCGGCGTAGAGCCCCGCGATCTTCGCGGCATCGTGATCGAGCACCTGGCCGTCCGCGTCGATGCGAAGACCGCCGAAGGTGAAGGTGATCCCGCACGTCGTCGCGTACGCCTCGAAGGGCGGCTGGTCGATCGCGTTGGCCCAGTTCGACTTCGCGGGCTCGAGGCCGACGGTGCCGCGGCCGTCCCTCGTGTACGGGTCGAAGGGCACGTCGCCGCGCACGGCCGCGTTGAAGGCACGCACGGTCCGAAGGAAGCCCTCGGGATTCACGTCTTCGAGCTTCGCGGCGAGCTCCTCGAGGGTCTGCGCCCGCACTTTGGTGACACGGCGGATGCCGTACTCGGGGCGCAGCAGGTGGAGCACCTTCGCATCGAAGACCTGCCAGGCGAACTGCCCGGGCTGCTCGAGGACCGCGCGGCCGTACTTCGCGTAGGTGAAGCTGTGGAAATCGGCGCCCTCGTCGACGAAGCGCCGGCCGTCGGCGTTGACGAGGATGCCGAGCGGATAGCTGTGCTTCTCGAACTGGTCGCCGATGGCGAGCTCGCCGAACTCGGGCGCGTTCCGGTCCCAGCCGCAGGCGTGGCAGCCCGACCAGTTGCCGAAGGGGTTGGCGCCGATCTCGAGGGCCATGCGCAGGCCGTCGCCGGTGTTGAAGCGCGTGCCGCGCACCTTGGCCAGCTCCCAGCCCGGACCGAGATAGCGCGTCCGCCACTCGGCGTTGGCCTCGAAGCCGCCGCAGGCGAGCACGACCGCCCGCGCGGTCAGATCACGAACCTTTCCACCGCTGCGTACCCGCACGCCGTTCACGCGCACACCGTCCCACAGGAGCGACAGGGCCCGAGTCTCGTAGAGGATCTCGACCTCGCGCCGACGGGCCGCCGCCGTCAGTGACTGGACGAGCCCGGCGCCGCCGCCGGAGGCTTCGATGGGAAGGCCGCCGAAGAATTTCCATCGTCCACCGACCTTGCCGGCCTGCCGTCCGTAGATCGGAACGAATCGCGCCCCCTGGCCACGGAGCCAGATCATGGTGTCGAGGCTCCGCGTGACGAGCAGCTCGACGAGGGTGGGATCGGTGCGGTACTGGGTCAGGCGGAAGAGGTCGTCGAAGTACTGGGCGCGCGTGTAGGTGCCGAAGTCGGCGCCGGCGATTTCCTCTTCGGTGAGATCGGCGACTTTCCGGAGATCGTCGACGCCGTCGAAGGCGAAGCGCATGACGCCGCCGGCGAACCGGCTGTTGCCCCCCGCCTCCGCTTCCGGGGCGCACTCGAGCACGACCACGCTGGCGCCATGCTCGCGCGCGGACAGGGCGGCACAGAGCGCCGCATTGCCGGCGCCCACCACGATGACGTCGTGCTCCGGGCTCTCCATCGCGCTTGAGGGCGGAGTCTAGCAGCACTCCGGTATACTCGCTCGATCACGCGGAGAGGACCCATGACCCGACATTTCGGCGTGCTGATTCCTTCCACGAACACGACGGTCGAGATCGAGTGCCGGCTCTTGCCCGCGACCTACCAGGCGCACGTGGGGCGGCTCAAGTCGAGTGGCGGGAGCTTCTCGCCGAGCCGCGATGAAGACGTCGACTATCAATCGCGCCTGCTGGGCACGGCCAAGGTCGAGATGGTGATCCTGGCCCAGACGTCGGCCAGTCTCTTTGCCGACGACTACGACGACGTCGTCACGAAGCGGATGAGCGCCGGGGCCGGCGTCCCCGCGATCACGTCGGCGCAGGCGGTGGGCCGCGCCGTTCGGGCCCTCGGCGCGCGCCGCATCGCCATCGTGTCGCCCTATTCGGAGGCGGTCAACAAACGTGCCGCCCACTATTTCGAAACGACGCATGGGCTCGACACGGTCGCGCTCGAAGGATTCGGCGCGACCGACGCGTACGCGATCGGGCAGCTCGGCCCGCAGAACGCGCGCGACGCGTTCGCCCGGATCGATCGGCCGGAGATCGAGGTCTTCGTGGTCCCCGGCGGCAATTTTCCGACGATGTCGTCGGTCGACGCCTGGGAGCGGGAATTCAAGAAGCCCGTGGTGACCACGAATCAGGCGTCGTTCTGGGCGATGCTGCGCGCGTTCAGCAGCGCCGACCGCCTGCCGGCCTTCGGCCGCCTGCTCGCCGAAGTGCCGGCCGACGCGCCGTGAACTCGGGGACGATGGGCACTCGAGCGCGACGGCGGCTCCGCCGTCGGCGCGCTCGTGGGGGGCTTGGGGGGCGCCCGGAGCCCCCCATGTCAAAACGAGTCATCTTTCTCGACATCGACGGCGTGGTGGCGCCGATCCGCCGCTGGGATCGGTACGGGGATCTGGACCCCGCGTGCATTCAGGTCCTGAACGAAATCGTGGCGTCGGGCGGAGCCGATGTCGTCGTTTCGTCTACCTGGCGGCACGGCAAGACGGTCGCCGAGCTGCAGGAGATGCTGGAGGTCGAGGGTTTCGCCGGCTGCGTTCTGGATAAGACCCCGAGCGACATCCCTGGCGCCAGCCGGGGAGAGGAGATTGCCGCCTGGCTCGCAGAACATGCCGTCAGCGGCTACGTGATCATCGACGATCACGCGGACATGGGCGACCTACGCTCCCATCTCGTTCAGACGCATCCGGCCCATGGGCTCCAACCAGCTGACCTGCCGCGAGCCCTCGCGATGCTCATGAGACCCGGTCCTCGAACGACGCGCGGCGATCGCTGAACGGGCAGCGCGTCGGCGACATAGAGGCCTTTTTCAGCCCCGGCCGAGGGCACTCTCTCCCAAGACTTTTCCCCTACGCTCACTCAGGCTCCCGCGAGACCTTCGAGATCGAAGACACATGAAGAGCCGCCGAGCCCCGTTGGGCGCGGCGGCCCTTCGTACCGCAGGAGTCTCTGACGCTTACTCTGCCCTACGAGTTAATGGGCAGCCGTCAGCGCCTGGAGGACTTCTGAGTTCACCTCGCTGTTTTCCCCACCCGCACCGTCGTCGAACCCGTCGTTTACAAACTGCGTCGAGAGCAGGTAGGCCACGCCGGCCTTGACGGCGGCCTTGGTGAGGGAGTTCTGCGGGAGGCTGTCGAGCCCGAGGACGGCATATGCCGTGACCTGCGTCGAGCCGTCGCCCACGCCCCACGAGCCGTCGGGATTCTGCGCCGCGAGCAGATCGACCGTGAACTCGATGATCTTGCTCTTGATCAGGGGAGTGGCGGTTCCCACCGGCTTCATCGCCAGCAGCAAATGCGCCTTGCTGAGGACGTCCCAAAAGGTACCGGCGGCAGGGGCGGTCTTGTCCCAGTCCGCTTGCCGGGCGAACACCTGTGCCAGCTCGGCCAGCGCATAGGCCTTCATCGTGGGGCCGCCGATCGCCAGGGCGGTCCGGACGTCGAAGGCGACATCCCATGCGCCCAGGTTGTCGTTTCCTTGGCTGATGCGGCGATCGAGTCGTTCATCCGCGCGGGTTTTGCCAGTGAGGTCTTGGGTGATACAGGCGAACCAATTCTTCGCCGCCGTCTTGTAGCTCGCACCGGCCTTCTTGGAGAGCTCCACCATGAAGAGCACGTTGGCGGTGACGGGCCAATCCGCGGGCGTGGCGCAGGCAGCGTGCGTCAACTGCAGCGCTTTCAGAGCGTTGCCGGTCGCCACGGCTGACGCCTTGAATGGTGCTTTGTGCGTGAGATTGAAGGCGTCGAGCATCCCACGGGCGGTCACACCCAAGGTATTGATAGGTGAGGCCCCCGTGGGTCCGGTAACGCATGGGGCACCGGTCACGTCGAAGTCCCACCCGGCGTCGTCGTTCTGAAGACACTCGAGACGCACGGCGCCGGCATCCACCGCGAGTTTGATCGTATCGACGGCGTGGGCGACCGGCGCCGCCGCCAGGGAGAGAACAAGGGCGGCGAGGAGTA